>NZ_CM179511.1:4997500-6826120 GCF_058800485.1 Pseudomonas sp. GW822-FHT05A08 | reverse complement strand
GACGAAAAAAGGGGTCTGTAGCGAAATGGGCGGGCATTTTAACAGGATGGACGGATTCTGCTGCTCTCTCCGACTTGTGACGCAGCACGCTATCTAAATTTGCCGGTTTTGATACTTTCCCTCAGGATGCGCGCTGAATATGCGTCTAATGTTCGAGTTAGAGCGGTACAAGAAATTGCGTTTGATAATCAATATCATTTGTCATTGTTTATCTACGCGTCATAATGCCCGCCGCCAACTTCTATTACAGAGTCTAGGGAGCTAGCTTGTCCAAGCCTGTCGAACCCTTGCGCTTGCTGCTGCTGGCCGAAGAGCCGGCGTGGGCAGCGTTGTTGCGCGAGTGTCTCGCTCCGTTGGGAGACTCGGTGGTGCTGATCAGTGCGCCGACCTGGGAATCTGTCAGCCGTCTGTTCGATGAAGACCGCTCTGCGATTCTGTTAACCGTTCCCCAACTGCAACCGGCTCCCGGTCGTTGCAGCCTGCCCACGGTATTGCTGCTGGAGCAGGAGCCGTTGAACACGCCCGCCGGCGCCAGCGACTGGCTGGTGAATAAAAACCTCACTGCCGATACGGTGCGCCGTTGCCTGCGCCACGTGCGCGAGCGCGGGGTGCTGGAAAACACCCTGTTGCGCCTGGCCGAGCAGGACCCGCTGACCGGCATCGCCAACCGCCAGGGCTTCCAGACCCTGCTGGCGGCGCGCCTGGCGGAAAACGAAGGACGCGGGCTGGCCCTGGGGCACCTGGACCTGGACAACTTCCGCCATGCCAACGATGCGCTGGGCCACCAGGCTGGCGACCGGTTGATCCTGCAAGTGGTCTCGCGGCTCAAGAGCCAGCTTGAGGCCGGCGACCAGCTGGCGCGCCTGGGCAGCGACGAATTCGCCCTGCTGATCGATACCCGCCGGGCGCCGCAACGCGCCGAGTGGATGGCCGAACGCATCGCCGAAGTCATGGCCGAGCCGTACTGGATCGATGGCGAAAGCCTGCTGATCGGCTGCAGCCTGGGCATCGCCCACGCGAGGGCGAATGCCGGCGCCGACCCGCTGATGTGGCACGCGCACATCGCCATGCAACAGGCCAAAAGTACCCAGGGCTGTACCTTTCACATCTTCAACGAACGCATCAATCGCAATGCCCGCAGCCTCGCCGACCTGGAAAGCGAACTGCGCCGGGCCTTGCGCCGCGACGAGCTGGAGTTGCACTACCAGCCGCGCCTGAACCTGCATGACGGGCAGATCGTCGGCCTCGAGGCCCTGGTGCGCTGGCGCCACGGCGAGCGCGGGCTGTTGCCGCCGAGCGAGTTCGTGCCCCTGGCCGAGCAGAGCGGCCTGATCGTACCGCTGGGCTACTGGGTGATTTCCCGGGCGCTGCGCGACATGCAGGCCCTGCGCGAACGCGGCCTGGCGCCGCTGCACATGGCGGTCAACCTGTCGTTCCGCCAGTTCCAGGACAGCCAGCTGCTGTCGACCCTCAGCCGGCTGATTGCCGAGCGGGGTGTTGAGGCGCAATGGCTGGAATTCGAACTGACCGAAACCGCGGTGATGCGCCGCAGCGACCTGGTCAAGCAGACCATGGATGCGCTGGGTCGGCTGGGGGTGCGGTTTTCCCTGGACGATTTCGGCACCGGGTTCTCGTCCTTCGTGCACCTCAACAGCCTGCCGATTGCCTTGTTGAAGATCGACAAAAGCTTCGTCGGCGGCATGGAGCTGCGCGAAGAGAACCGCAAGCTGGTGCACGCCATGATCAACCTGGCCCACAACCTCCATCTCGAGGTGGTGGCCGAAGGCGTGGAGACCCCCGAGCAACTGGCCTTGCTGCGCAGCTTCGGTTGCGACCAGGCGCAAGGCTACCTGATCAGCAAGCCGCTGCCGCTGACGGAACTGGTGGAGTACCTGACGTTCGGCGCAAGCCAGCAGGTCCTGGTCGACGAGGTCATCTGACGGCACCCCGCCGTAGTGGCAGGAGAACCTGCCGCTACAGGGAATCCCGGGCGGTCTGGAAGTTATCCCGCGCGGCAGGCTCCGCGCCTTCCCGGCGAATCATCCGGCGCATCTTCCATTCGAAAGCCAGGGTCAGGCTGATGGCGGCACACGCCAGCCCCGATGCCAGGCCCCACCACACGCCGGTCGCGCCCCAGCCCAGGGTGAATGCCATCAGCCAGGCCGCCGGCGCACCGATCAGCCAATAGCAGCCCAGGCCCACGAGGAAGGTGGTCTTGGCGTCCTTGAGCCCGCGAATCGCGCCCATGGCGATGGTCTGCGTACCATCGAACAGCTCGAACCAGGCCGCGACCGCCAGCAGGCTGACCGCGAGGTTGATCACGTCGCGAAAGGCCGGGTCGTTATGGTCGAGGAACAGTCCGATCAACTGGTTCGGCAACAGCCAGAAGACCATGGCGAAACCCAGCATGGCCGCGCCGCCAAAGGCGATCCCGACCCGGCCGGCCATGCGCGCGTGCAACAGCTGCCCGGCGCCGTAGTGCTGGCCGATGCGCATGGTGATCGCGTAGGAGATCCCGGCCGGCACCATGAAGGCCACGGAAACGATCTGCAGGGCGATCTGGTGCGCCGCCAGTTGGGTGCTGCCCATGGTGCCCATGCACAGCGCGGCGAAGGCGAACAGCCCGACTTCCACCGCGTAGGTGCCGCCGATGGGCAGGCCCAGGCGCCAGAGTTCCCGCAGGTAGTGGCGATTGGGCCGCGCCAGGCCCTGGCGCAGCGGGTAGGCGGCATAGGCCGGGTGGTGCTTGATGTGCCAGGCCAGCGCCAGGGCCATGCAGTTGGCGACGATCGCGGTGACCAGGCCGATCCCCACCAGGCCCAGCTTCGGCAGGCCGAACATGCCGGTGATCAAGGCGTAGTTGAGCAGGAAGTTGGCCACGGTGCCGGCCAGGCTGATGACCATCACCGGCGTGGCGCGGCCGATGGCGCTGGTGAAGCCGCGCAGGGCCATGAAGCTCAGGTAGCCGGGCAGGGCGAACGGCAGGATCAGCAGGAACTGGCCGGCGGACTGCACGTTGGTTTCGGTCTGGCCGAACAGCAGCAACACCGGCTTGAGGTTCCACAGCAGCAGGCCGGCGACCAGCGCCATCAGCCACGCCAGCCAGAGCCCGGCCTGGGTCAGGCGCGCGGCGCCTTCGATGTCGCCGGCGCCCTGGCGAATCGCGACCAGGGTGCCGACCGCTGCGATCACGCCGATGCAGAAGATCGACACGAACGAATAGGTGGCCGCGCCCAGGCCACCGCCGGCCAGGGCTTCCGGGCTGAGGCGGGCCATCATCAGGGTGTCGGTCAGCACCATCAGCATATGCGCCAACTGTGAGGCGATCAGCGGCCCGGCCAGCCGCAGGATGGCCCAGAGTTCGGTGCGTGCTGGATGCTGCATGGTCATCGGTCTCGATAGGGGGGAGGGAGTCAAGAGGGTTGATTCTCGGCGCTCTGGGTGACTTTCACAAAGGGATAAAAACGATTGGTGGCATGATTAAAACTCATGCTTGCGGATTCTGGTAAGTTGGCGCCATTGCGCCTGTGGAGTGCTGCCATGCCCCGTCGTCTTCCGCCCCTGTATGCCTTGCGCGCCTTTGAAGCCGCGGCGCGATACAGCTCGTTCACCCGCGCGGCCGAAGAGCTGTCGATCACCCAGAGTGCGGTCAGCCGGCATATCCGCACCCTGGAAGACCACTTCGCCTGCCGGCTGTTCCAGCGCAGCGGGCGCAACCTGCAACTGACCGAAGCCGCGCGCCTGCTGCTGCCAGGCATCCGCGAAGGCTTCACCGCCCTCGAGCGCGCCTGCGATACCTTGCGCGCCGAAGACGGCATTCTGCGCATGAAGGCGCCCTCGACCCTGACCATGCGCTGGCTGCTGGCGCGCCTGAGCCGGTTCCGCCATCTGCAACCGGGCAACGAAGTGCAACTGACCAGCGCCTGGATGGACGTCGATTCGGTGGACTTCAACCAGGAGCCCTTCGACTGCGCGGTGCTGCTGAGCAACGGCCACTTTCCGCCGGACTGGGAGGCCAGCTACCTGTTTCCGGAACTGCTGATCCCGGTGGGCGCGCCGAACCTGCTCAACGACCAGCCGTGGGATGTAGCGCGGCTGGCGGCCACCGAGCTGCTGCACCCGACCCCGGATCGCCGCGACTGGCGCAACTGGCTGGAGCGCATGGGCCTGTCCGAGCAGGTTTCGCTCAAGGGCGGACAGGTGTTCGACACCCTGGAACTGGGCATGATCGCCGCGGCCCGCGGCTACGGGGTTTCCATGGGCGACCTGCTGATGGTGGCCGAGGATGTGGCCCAGGGACGCCTGAGCCTGCCCTGGCCGACGGCGGTGGCCAGTGGCGAGAATTACTACCTGGTCTGGCCCAAGACCCGGCCTGGAGGTGAACGTTTGCGCCGCCTCAGCGACTTTCTCCAGAACGAGGTCCGCGCCATGCAATTGCCCGACGTAGAGCGTCTCGGCTGAAACGATGAAGGCCCCGTGACAAGGGGCCTGCGCGATACCCGTCCAGCGCGCTCAAGTATTGATCGGCGCCGCCGAATCCTTGGAAGTGGAGCCTTCGCTCTGAAAGGTTCCGACACCTCATTCTTATTAGAACCATTGCCGAGCGTGTGACGCGATCAGGACGATCCGGTCTCTCGGCCAGGAGCTGTCATGCCTCAACCTCGTGCCCGGATCGCCTCGCAGCTTGGTCTCGCACTCGCCGTGGTACTGGCGATCGTGATCAGCGGCAGTACTGTCTTCGCCCTGCGCTCGCTGGACGCCGCCAACCTCGCCACCCGGGAAGAACACCTGGCCAGTGAGGCACGGCTGCTGGCCGACCAGCTCAATACTTTCCACGGCACCCTGCGCGAAAGTACCCAGCGCCTGAGCGGGCTGTTCGAAAAGCGTTTCAGCGGCGGCCTGAGCCTGCACCCGGACCAGCCGGTGACCGTGGCCGGTACCCAGACCCCGGGCCTGCACCTGGGTGATGTTGTGCTGAACAACAATTTCGAGGAGGTCGACGAGTTCAAGCAGATGACCGCCGGCGTGGCGACGGTGTTCGTGCGCAGCGGCGACGACTTCATCCGCGTCAGCACCTCGCTGAGCAAGCAGGACGGCAGCCGCGCCATCGGCACCCTGCTGGACCATGGGCACCCGGCTTACCAGAAACTCATGGCGGGGCAGAGCTATGTCGGCCGTGCGCTGCTCTTCGAGCGCCTGTACATGACCCAATACACGCCGGTGCGGGACAGCGCCGGCCAGGTGATTGCGGTGCTGTTCGTCGGCTTCGACTACACCGACGCGCAGAACGCCCAGTTCGACAACCTCAAGCGCTTCCGCATCGGCCAGACCGGTTCCCTGGCGTTGCTCGACGAACAGCAAAAGTGGCTGGTGCCGCCGGCCGGCGTGCAGGCCCTGGAGCCGGCGGGGGCGACCATCGCTGAACTGGCCAGGCAGCCGGGCAAGGGCCACTTCTGGAGCGACAAGAACGAGGACTTCTACAGTGTCGCCGTGCCCTTCGAAGGCGGGCCCTGGTCGGTGGTGGCGAGCATGCCGAAGGCCGAGATTCGTGCGGTGACCTGGAGCGTCGGTCTGCGGCTGGTCATTGGCAGCCTGTTGGCAATGCTGCTGGCGGTGGGCGCCACGGTCTGGCTGCTGCGCAGCAAGCTTGCGCCCCTGGGCGACCTGGTGCGCCAGGCCGATGCCTTGGGTAAAGGCGACCTGAGTGCGCGCCTGAATGTCTCCAGCCAGGATGAGATCGGCCAGTTGGCAGGCAGCTTCAACCAGATGGGCCAGGCCCTGTCGACCATGGTCGAGCACATCCGCAAGGCCGCCGCGGAGGTCAATGGCCGGGCCCAGGCGTTGTCCGGGTTGTCGGGCGGGGCGTACGAGGGCATGGAACAGCAGTCGGGCGAGATCAGCAGCATGGCCGGGGCAGTGGAGGAGTTCAGCGCCACCTCGCTGAACATCGCCGACAACATGGGCAACACCGAGCGCCTGGCCCAGGAAAATGCCCAGCAGACCCGGATCGGCCGCACCTCGATGGAGGAGGCCTCGGCGTCGCTGGAGCAGATCGCCGGCGCCTTGAACAGCACAGCCAATGTGATCAATACCCTGGGCCAGCGCTCCGAGGAAATCGGCGGCATTGTCGGGGTGATCACCGCGATTGCCGACCAGACCAACCTGCTGGCGCTGAACGCCGCCATCGAGGCCGCGCGCGCCGGCGAGCAAGGCCGCGGCTTTGCCGTGGTCGCCGACGAGGTACGCAACCTGGCCTCGCGCACCCGCGAAGCCACCGATGAAATCTCGGGGATGATCAACAGCATCCAGCAGGAAACCGGCAACGCCATCGCCACCATGGAGCAGGGCAATGTGCTGATGCAGGAAGGCCTGTCGCGCAACGCCAATGTCGCCTCGGCCCTGGCGCGCATCGACGAGCAGAGCCGCTCGGCCGGCCAGCAGTTCGCCGCGATTACCACCGCGACCCAGGAGCAGAGCAGCACGGCGACCCTGCTCAGCAGCAACCTGCAAAGCATTGCCCTGGCCAACAGCGAACAGCGCGAAGTGGTGTCGAACCTGGCGATCACCGCCAAGGAGCTGGAGAAGCTGGCGGCGGACTTGCGCCAGGAGGTCGATCGCTTCCGTTGATAGCGGTTGCGTGGCCGTTGACCGCGACTGGGGAGGCAGATTGCAAATGCACGGGGCTGGGCTAAACCATAGGGGCGATTTCCCTACAGGATGCCTTCCCGGCAGGAGCTGACATGTCCCGTCTCACTCGCTTTGCCCTCCGTACCGCCGTGCTGCCCCTGGTGCTGGCCAGCCAGATGGCGTCCAGCCAGGAGGCTGTGGGATTCATTTCCCCGGCTTCCTGGTACACCGCCTTCAACGCTATCGCCCAGGTGGCGTGCCATAACTGCTACGAAAAACAGTACGCCGGCACCTTCACCAGCGTGCTCGACAGCGTGCGCACCCTGGAGCTGGACTTCTGGGACCAACGCGATGCGGTCACCGGAGGTTCGCCCCGCCACTGGTTCGTGCGGCACAACCCCGGCAGCCTGTTCCAGTCCGGCAATGACAACAATTGCACCGGCGACGGCAACGGCACCAACGATCTTGAGGCTTGCCTCAACGACATCAAGCTCTGGAGCGACAGCCATCCCGGGCACTTCCCGATTACCCTGATCCTCGACAAGAAGCAGGGCTGGTCGAAGGAAAGCTCCGGGCGTACGCCGAAAGACTTCGATGACCTGGTCAGCCGGATTTTCCAGGGCAAGCTCTACACCCCGGGCGACCTGGCCCAGCACCTGGGTGTCAGCAGCAGTGCCTTGCAGGGCTCGCTCAAGGGCAAGTCCTGGCCGACCGCCAGCCAGCTGCAGGGCAAGGTGCTGTTGGTGCTCAACCACTCGGAGAACCAGAAGCTCTCGCAATACGCCGAGGCCCGCACCACCAGCGCCAAGGTGTTCATTTCCCCGGTCACCAACGGCCAGAACGATGTCAGTGGCGAGGTCAGCGGCATGTCGAGGACATCGTCCGGCTACGTGGCCATGAACAACATGGGCAAGGGCGACAAGCAGTGGGCCGCGCAAGCCTTTGCCTACAGCCACATCGGTCGGGTGTGGGGCGATGACGGCGTGTCGTTCACCCAGCACATCGCCGAGAAGGTCAATCTGTCGGCGTATTACAAGTTCGCCGAGGCCAAGGACGGCAACGGCTATCGTATCCGGCCGTTCTGAGGTTTCAGCGGGGCTCGGCCGGTTCGGTGAGCCCTGGGTCCACTCGCTTGCCGATATCCCGCAGGCGTGCCAGTTGATCGACCATGGTCGGCGCTTCATCCAGGCTGCTGACAAAGGTCCACAGGTAGGTCATCACCGCGTACACATGGCCGGCCTTGACCCCCTCGGTCAGCGCTAGCTGGCTGATGGCGATCACGAACAGCAGCGCGGCCGCCGAGCCAAGCAGCAGATAGGCCGCGGCCTCGCGGTCCGACAACCAGATCCGCAGCCGCGACAGTAGCCGGTAGTGCCGTTGCAGGGAGGTGGCGCCGACCTTGGCCACCAGGCCGATTTCCTTTTCCAGCCGGTCGTTGAGGCGCTCATGCAGCTCCTGATTGCGTCGGGCGAAGCGCGGCAGCAGGGTGACGCACAGCAGCAAGGCCACCAGGCAGGCCAGGCCGACCCAGGGTTCGATCACCAGCAGCATCACCGCCGCACCGACAATCGAGACCAGCGCGGTGGCGATGGTCGGTACGTGCTTCTCGAAGAAATCGACGAACTCCCGGGCCAGCACCACCCGCGCCGCGGCGGTGGAGGTGCTCTGGTTCTGCAGGCGCTGGTTGAGGATCACCGGCACCGCGAGGTCGGCGTAGATCCGCGTGAAGGTGCGGGTATCCACCGCCCGCCGCGCGGCCCCGACCACCCAGAACGCCAGCACCACCAGGGCATAGACCAACGCGCTGCCGGCGTCGCCGCGAATGATCGAGTCCACGGCGAACCCGGCAAACAATGGGTAGGCCAGCAGCAACGCGTTCTCCAGCGCCACCAGCGACAAGGTGCAGAACAGCTTGCCGGGGTAGGCGCGGGCGATGGCTTTCAGGGTCTGGCTGGCGGATTGCTGGCCGATTTTCTTGCTTTCATCGATCAGGATTTGTGGGGTAACGGCTGGCATGAGTGCACCGGAGGGAAGATAAGCGCTATTATTGAGCGACTGCTCAATAGTATTTGAGCGATCGCTCAAAACGCAAGCGCCGTCCATCTACCGGCGCCCAGAGGTAATGCCCGCATGTCCCGTACCGACCGCAAAGACCAGATCATCGCCGCTGCCCTGGAGCTGTTCCACAGCAAGGGTTTCGCCGATGTTTCCACCCGCGACCTGGCGGACCACGCCGGCTTGTCCCGCAGCCACATCTATCACTACTTCAGCGACTGGAAGGAGCTGCGCCGCGAAGCCTTCCTGAGCTTTGCCAACGAGCAGCTTGACGAAGTGCGCGGCTCCCTGGGCGATGCGCCGCCGCTACAGGCCCTGCAGGAGTTCCTGCGTTATTGCCTGCCGGACTCTGCCGACGACGGCTGGGCGCTATGGCTGGATGCCTGGGATGAAGCCATGCATGACAGTGCCATGGCCGAGACCTACCTGGCGGTGAACATGCAGTGGCAGGCCTTGCTCGGCGGCATCATCGAGGCCGGGGTGCAGGCGCAGGTGTTCCATTGCGCGTCGTCCGCTCGCGCGGCCCGGCAGATCTTCGCCCAGACCATGGGGTATGGCGACGACCTGCTGCTGCAACCTTCGGCCGAGGCCGCCGCAGTGGCACTGGATGAGGTGCTGGAAGTGGCGGGGCTATTGCTGAAGATTCGCTGAGTCCCTGAGTGGCGTTGTCCCGGCGTTGGTACGGAAATTAAGTTGCTGAAACGATTCATCAGCGCTATAAAAATCCCACAACTCCAATAAAGGCACACGCCCATGACTCCGCTCCGACTGCTGGTCGCTCTTTGCGCGTTCACCGCTGCTTCCCACGCCATGGCCTGGGACTATGTCCTGCTCGATACCGACAAGGCCGCCCAGGATTTCCATATCACCAGCCAACAGCTGGGAGTAAAAACCGCCAAGCCTTTTTCCGTGACCCTGCGCACCCTGCATGGCGGGCGGCAGGAGGGGGTGAGCATCGTCGATATCGACAACGGTGCGATGAAGCTCTCGGTGGTGCCGACCCGTGGCATGAACGTTCTGCAGGCTTCCGTCGGCAAGGTGCGCATGGGCTGGGACTCGCCGGTCAAGGAAGTGGTCAACCCGGCGTTCATCGAGCTTAACGGTCGCGGCGGCCTGGGCTGGCTGGAAGGTTTCAACGAACTGGTGACCCGCTGCGGCTATGAGTGGGTCGGGCATCCGGGGATGGATAACGGCGAGCTGCTGACCCTGCACGGTCGCGCGGCGAACATCCCGGCGAACAAGGTCACCCTGCATATCGACGAGAAGCCGCCGTACGCCATCAGTCTGCGCGGCGAGCTCAAGGAACAGGCGTTCAAGAAGGTCGATTTCTCGGTGGCCACCGAGCTGGTGACCGAGCCGGGCAGCGTCAGTTTCGCCCTCAACGACACCCTGACCAACAACGGCGACTATCCGAAGGAATACCAGGCGCTGTATCACAGCAACTTCAGCACGCCGTTCCTCGAAGAGGGGGCGAAGTTCGCCGCTGCGGTGAAGCAGGTGTCGCCGTTCAATGACAAGGCCAAAGGCGACCTTGCCGATTGGCAGACCTACCGCGGCCCGACCCGGGATTACGACGAGACCGTCTACAACGTGGTGCCGTACGCCGATGCCCAGGGCGACACCCTGACGGTGCTGCACAACAAGGCCGGCAGCCTCGGTGTGGCGGTGGGCTTCAATACCCGGCAGTTGCCGGTGTTCTCCCTGTGGAAAAACACCGATACCCAGGGCCAGGGCTACGTGACCGGCCTGGAGCCGGGCACCAGTTTCTCCTACAACCGTCGCTACCAGCGCCCGCTGGGCCTGGTGCCGACCATCGAGGCCGGGCAGAGCAAGCAATTCCAGATCCGCTACAGCCTGCTGGCCGACAAGGCGGCTGTGGATAAGTCCCTGGCCGAGATCAGCCAGATCCAGAACGGTCGGCAGACCGAAGTACGGCCGACGCCACTGGTGGACCTGAGCAAGGAGTGATTCTTCTCAACTCGCGGCCGGCCGGTATTGCAGCGCTTCGGCCAGGTGCTCGCGGCAGATCTGCTCGGCCTGCTCGAGGTCCGCCAGGGTACGGGCGACCTTGAGCAGGCGGTGGGCGGCGCGCAGGGACAGGGTCAGGCGTTCGCAGGCGGTTTCCAGCCAGCGCTCGTCGGTTGTGGATAACTGGCAATGCCGGCGCAGGCCCGGCAGGTCGAGAAAAGCATTGGCGCAACCCTGGCGCCGTTGTTGCCGCTCCCTGGCGCGGGCCACCAGGGCCGCGGCTTGCGTGGTGTTGTCCCCAGCCTGGGGCTTGGGGTTGAGGGCGGTACTTTCCCGGGCCACGGTCAGGTGCAGGTCGATGCGGTCGAGCAACGGCCCGGAGAGCTTGTTGCGATAACGCTGGATCTGCTCCGGGGTGCAGCGGCAACGGCCACTGGGCTCGCCAAGGTATCCACAGGGGCAGGGATTCATCGCCGCCACCAGCTGGAAACGCGCCGGAAAATGCACCCGGTCGCGAGCCCGGGCGATGACGATCTGCCCGGACTCCAGCGGCTCGCGCAGCACCTCCAATACCTTGCGATCGAATTCCGGCAACTCATCGAGAAACAGCACACCGTGGTGGGCCAGGGTGATTTCCCCGGGTTGTGGTTTTGAGCCTCCGCCCACCAGGGCTGGCCCTGACGCAGAGTGGTGCGGCTGGCGAAACGGTCGCTGTGGCCAATGGCTCAGCGGAGTGTGGCTGGTGACCGACTGGATGGCGGCCACTTCCAGGGCTTCCTGCTCCTCCAGCGGCGGCAACAGGCCGGGCAGGCGGCTGGCCAGCAAGGTCTTGCCGGTGCCCGGCGGACCACTGAACAGCAGGTTGTGCGCACCAGCTGCGGCCACCAGCAGCGCGCGTTTGGCGGCCAGCTGGCCCTGTACTTCATTCAGGTCGGGGTAGGGCCGGTTCTGGTAGAGCAGGCCGTCCGAAACATAGGGTTCGATCGGTGTATGGCCGTTGAAATGCGCAACGGCTTCCAGCAAGTGCTCGACCGCGATCACCTTCAGTCCCGACGCCAGGCAGGCTTCCTCGGCATTCGCGCGCGGCACCATCAGCGTGCGTCCGGCCTGGCGCGCGGCCAGGGCTGCCGGCAGCACGCCGCGCACCGGTCGAACCGCGCCGGAAAGCGCCAGCTCGCCCAGGCACTCGACATTCTCCAGGGCCAGGGTCGGCACCTGCACGCTGGCGGCGAGAATGCCCAGGGCAATGGCCAAATCGAAGCGCCCGCCGTCCTTGGGCAGGTCGGCCGGGGCGAGGTTGAGGGTGATGCGCCGGGCCGGAAAATCGAAGCCGGCATTGAGAATGGCGCTGCGCACCCGGTCCTTGCTTTCCTTGACCGCCGCTTCGGGCAGGCCCACCAGGGTCAGGGCCGGCAGGCCGTTGGCCAGATGGACTTCGACCGACACGGCCGGCGCTTGCACGCCGGTCTGGGCACGGCTGTGGACAATGGCCAGAGACATGGCTCGTTCCTTGAGGCTGGGAAACCGCGTCCTGCGGTTGTGCAAGCCTAGCCCCGGCCGGAGCATCGCCGCGCCGGAAAATCGGCTCAGGATGTTGCGGCGGGCGGCTCAGCTGCGCCAGTCATGGGACCAGCCCGGTTGGGCGATGCGCTGTTCGTACAGGGCGATGTCCGACTGATTGTCGACTTCCACCCAACCGCCGCGAATGGCTACGGTGGCGATGGCGGTGCCGGCCTGGAGCAGGGCGCGCAGCAGGCTGGTCATGTCCAGTTTGTCGATCTGCTGCTCGCTCATGCCGGCCAGCAGTGCCCGGACCTGGCTCCAGCCCGCGGGGGTGAATTTCAGCAGGCCCATGTACTGGCCTTCGATTTCCTCGTGGCTGGCGACCTTTTCACCGATACCCATCAGTTGGCCGGCCTGTTGGCGGAAGCTTTCGGCATCGCTGAGGGGGTCGTCGAAGCGCGTCGACCACAGATCCCACCAGTCGAGGTCGTAGGTAATGCTCAGGGGCGCCTGGGAGGCCATCAGGTCACGGACGATGTCCGGGCGATAGACGATGTCGCCATAGCACACCAGGGTCGGTTCGCTGGACAGCAGGGCGTCGGCGCGTATCAGGCTGCGCACCATGTTGCTGCTGGCCCAATGCGGGTTGTACAGCCGGCTCTGGCCGTAGCCTTCAAGGGCTTCGCTGCAATACCCGCTGACCAGATGCACCTCGTCGATCCCGGCGTTTTCCAGGGCTTGCAGCTGCCATTCGAGCAGCGGCTTGCCAGCCAGGCGGGCCAGGGGCTTGGGTTGCGCGGCGGTCAGGTGTTTCAGGCGGGAGCCGCGGCCGGCGGCGAGAATTACGGCTTTCATGTCAGGTCACTCAAAGAGCCATTGGCACAGTTGTCGATCGGCTTCGTCCAGCGCTGCTTCGCGCTCGGGATGCCACATGATGCCGGCCACCTTGAGGTGGGTATGCACCAGGGCCTCGCAGGTCCCGGCAGCGTCCACGGCCCAGGGGCGCAGGGTGGTGGGCAGCGGGTCGAGCAACTGTTTGCCGTGGAAGGAATTGACCGAGCGCGAAGCGGCCTGGCCCTGTAGCCAGGGCAGCTCGGCGGCGGCCAGCACGGTGATGAGGTGGCGTTGCGCGACGTGCACGTCGCGATCGGCATCGGCCAGCCGGCCGCCGAAAAAGCTGTGGATCAGTTGCAACCCGCGGCAGACCCCCAGCACCGGCAGCCGCTCGGCCACGCAGTGGGCCAGCAGCGCCTGTTCGCTCTGATCGCGTAACGGGTCGCTGCCGAGATCGTCACCGCCGCTGAAGATCACGCCTTGCACGCCCTGGGCCCGGGCATAGGCCACGGTGTCTTCGCCCAGGTTGGGCAGCAGCAGCCATTGGTGGCCGCAGCCGAGCTCGGCGAAAAAGCGGTACCAGTCCCTGGCCAGGCCATCGCGCGGTTCGTGGTAGGCCTGCGGGTTGCAGGTTCTCAGGGTGATGCCGAGACGTTTCATGGCTGCACCGGGTTCAGGGTCTTGTCGCGACAATTGAGGGCGATGCGCGGGCTGCGCAGGATCCGGTTGAACAACTGTTCGCCACAACCGATGGCCGCCGGAATGCCGAACTCGGCGCAGCGGATGGCCATGTGCGAGTTGGCCCCGCCGTACTGGGTGACCAGCCCGGCGATGCCACGGGTGAAGACCCAGTCGTAGCCGGGGTCGGCATTTTCGATGCAGACGATCTTGCCCTTGAGCGGCGCCGAGGCCGGGGTGTCCTGGCGCAGCTCCATGCCGATGGCTTCGACGTTCTGCCGGGTGATGAAGTTGGGCAGGCTGCGATGCAGCGGCGCGACGAACACATCGTCGACCGCGCTGATCAGGTGCCCGAGCTTCAGCGAGATGCCCTGTTCATAGCTGCGCCGCGCCTGGCTGGCCGACTCCAGCAAGACCCGGTCGGTGTCGTCCATCAGTGGCGCGGTGAGGCTGTCGAGCAGCGGGTGGATATCGAGAAAGGACAGGTCTTCCCTGGCCAGGCCGACGTCGGCGCCCCAGCTCACCAGCAATTGCAGGGCATCGGACAGGTCCCGGGTGAACACCAGCTTGGCGTATTCCCGGGCCTGGATGGCCTGGCTGGCGTAGTCCAGCAGGTGTTCGGTCGACAGCGGCCAGCCCTGCTCGTCGATCAGCCGTTGCAGGGCCTGGTGTTCTTCAGGTTGCAGCTGGAATGCCGCTTGCGGGCTCTCGCTGTGACCCAGCTCGACGGTCGCGGCAGCGAACAGGTCGTGGCGCTCGTCGTAGCGCAGTGAGGTGATGTCGTAGGTGCCGGGGCGCAGATGACCGAACTTGGCGACGAACGCCGGCAGGGTACGGGCGTCGGCGCAGACCTGGGCGTATTCGCGCGTCAATTCGGTGGTGACGGTGTGGATCGACTGCTTCCAGGCCAGCAGGCGCTCGTTGCTCAGGGCGCCTCGGCGGCAGGCCGAACGCAGCAGGGCCTCGGCGATGAACGCGTGCCGGGCGAGCATGGCGAATGGCAGCGTGCCTTGCTCGCGACAGTCCAGCAGCAGGCGGTGGATGTTGTCGAGGTCGGCCGGCAGGACGTCGAGGCGCCGGCTTTGCTGCTGGCGCTCGTGGGCGCGTACCCGATCGAGCAAGGGCGGCAGCGCGCCGGCTCCCTCACCGCTCAGTGCCCGCAGCGTCAGTTGGTCGAGGGCCGTGCGATAGGCCCGTTGTTCGACGGCGCTGAGGCTGTCGCCATAACGCTGGGCGAAGTCGGCGTCGAAGGTGAAGTCCAGGCAAGTCTGGACGACTTCGAACTCGACCTTGTCGTGCCATTGCGGGTGGGACTGCAGGCGCTGCAGCCAGGCGTTGACCAGCTTTGTACACAACCCCGGTTCCAGGCCCGCCGGCAGGAATGAGTTGAAGCTGCAGCGCACGTCGATATACGGGTGATGGCCGAGCATCACCATCAGGGCCTGGTGTCGCGGGTGGTGGTAACCCATCAGGGCGCGGGCTTCGCGCCAGGTCGAATCCGTCACCAGGCGCCGATACAGTGAGGCCGCCAGCGGGCGCGGGGTGGTGCCGATGATTTCCGCGGGGTTCCAGTCGGGCATCACCCCCAGCAGGGTGCTGTCGCCATACAGACCGGCCTGGGGCGCCAGGCGTTTGCCCAGGAAGCGCTGGATGTGCTCCAGCTGGCGCGCCACCCGTCGCTCAGTGACCGGGTGCCAAGTGTTACACAGGGTGATGCGCCGCACCTGCAACACATACACCTGCTGGTGGCGGTCGACGGCGAACTCGATGTCCAGCGGCACGTTACCGCAGAGCGTTTCCAGCTCCCGGCAGGCATCGATCACCGCCTGCAGGCGTGGGGAGCGCAGCTGGGCGCTCTCGGTGTCGCGGTAGACCAGCACGGTTTTCTGGATACCCTGGCCGCCGGTGATGGTATCGGTCAGGCCGCTCTCGTCGTCGTAGTTCACCACGTAATAAGGGGCGCCATGCTCCAGGTCGTGGGTCATCACCACGCCGCTCATCTGGATCGAGGTCAGCATCGGCTGGATCAGGATCTGGTTGTCCTCGCAACGGTGTTCGGCAAAGGACGCGATCACCTGTTCGATGGCCGCGTTTAGGGCCCGTGGATCCGTGGCGCTGACGTTCAGGCAACTGGTGAACAGGCCGGCCATGGAACTGTTGACGCTGTCTTCGTTCTGCGCGCTGCTGCGCACGATCACGAAAAAGCCGTCAGGCTCCAGTCGGGCAATGTTCTGCAGCACTTCAGCCGGATCGTCCAGCCACTGCCGGGCGGTGAAAAAGTACAGCGGCAGGATCTGCGAACGGGTGACCCGCGGCTGCAGGCGCTCCAGGGTTTCGGACTTGGTCCCGAAACGAACGATATTTTCGGCGACCGGGTTCATGGCGCGTCCTTGTGCTTGTCCACCGCCAGCAGGGCCAGGTGTTTGAGCAACGGGTGAATGATGAAGTAAGGCGGCTTTTCGGCTTCGGCCGGCAGGGGTCGCAGGGCTCGGGCGCCTTCGCGTCGCCAGTGGCCGAGGACTTCCACCAGCAGGTCGGCGCGGATCGCATTGTCATACAGGTAGTCGACATCCATGCCTGGCGGGGGCAGGGGATAGGCCTTGCGCGCCAGCACCGGGCCGGTGTCGATCTGCTCGTCGAGCAGCAGGGCGCTGGCGGCGCATTCACGCTGCTCGATGATCTGGTAGTACAGGGTGGTACTGCCGCGATAGTCCGGCAGCCAGCCGGAGTGGATATGCAGCACCGGGTAGCGACTCAGCAGGGCCGCCGGCACCAGTTGCCCGCCGTAGCCGGAGTAGACGACCAGGTCCGGCGCCTGGCGGGTGATGAGCGTGAGCAGTTGCGGATCGTCGAGAGCCTGGGCCGGGGACACCTCGTGGGGCCAGTCCAGGGCCGCCAGGCAGGTGTCGAGGTCCTGGCTCAGGTCCGGGCAGAACAGCCCGGCGAGTGGCTGTACCTGCAACTCGCGGGTGGTTTGCAATGTGCCGCCGCCCTGGCCGTAGACAATCACCGCTTCAGGTTCGATACCGGCTGCCGCCAAGCCTTGCAGGTAGGCGACCGAGCGCGCGGTGCGGGCGCAGAGGATCAGCAGGCGAGCGCGGCTCATAGGTCGGCCTCCCGGGCGACTGTGGCCAGCACCTGTTGTTCCTGGGTCAGCAGCCAGGCCAGGTAGGCGCCCTGGTTCGGTTCGAGGCGCCCCTGCTGCGATATCAGGGTATCCGTCAGCTTGAGCAGGCCGCTGAGGTAATAGGCCGCGCCACTCGCCTGCCAGCCGTACAGCATGCACTCGGCCAGCAGCAGGTAAGGCTGTACGGACCCATAGCTGCCATGGGGCAGCGGACGGTGCGGAGCCGCGGCTTCATAGCCGGTATACAGGCGTTTGCTCACTTCGAATTTCTTCAACAGGCGCGGCAGCCAGTAGCTCGCCAGTGGGCCGGAGACGCCAGCGCCCGCGCGCATTTCCAGGCACAGGTGGCTCAGCAGCGCCGTGCTGTCCCCGGCGTGCGCCAGGCCTTGCGGATGCAGCGCAGGCAAGGCCGGTGCCGGCAGGTGGGCGCATGCGCTCAGGCGCGAGGTGCGCCAGGCGTCGACGAAGGCTTCACCCTGGAAGCTGCTGTAGCGGTAGGTCTGCGGGGTTTCCAGCAGGTCCCCGTCGCTGTAGGCGTAGTTCAGCATGATGGTGGATACCCACAAAGCTGGCGAATGCGTTCCACATAGCCCGGGATGTCGTCGGGCTCGTGACGGTTATGCAGCACCAGGTCCGGGCGTTGCGGCGGCGGATACTCGATATCCACGCCCACCACGTTGCTCTGTTCGCCCCTCAGGGCGGACTGGTAAAGCCCCTTGTTGTCACGGCTGATCAGGGTGCTCAGCGGCACATCGACGAACACTTCACGGTAGCTGGAGAAACGCTGGCGGTTGTCGTCGCTGATGTCCTGGAACATCGACAGGATGCAGCAGACCACATCGATGCCCTGGCTATCGAGCCAGCCGCACAGGGCCTGGATCCGCTCGGCGTTGACCCGGCGTCCGGCGATGCTATAGGCGTCTGCCCGCTGGTCATGGCGGAACAGCGCGCGAATCTCGTCGCCGTCGACGAACACGGTCTGTGGCCGTTGCGCTTTCAGGCTGGCATACAGGGCCCGGCCAATCGTGGTTTTGCCCGCGCCCGACATGCCGACCAGCCAGATCACCATGCTTTCACCCCTGCTTGAGTATGTTTTCGATGTTGCGCAGCGCCAGTACCGCCAGCTCCGCCGAGAAACCATAGCTGGGGGCGAAATAATGGCGACGCAGGCGCTGACGGACCGCGGCCTGCCGTTGCCAGAGGTTCTCGTCCCCCAGCAGGTCGGGCAGTTGCCAGCGCGCCTCGGGGTCGAGGTTGACGATGTCGTTGCGCAGCAGCACATCGGGCGATTCCTCGCCGGTCAGTGCGTCCTGCTCGGCGTCCGGGACGTTCAACAGCAGCAGGTTCTTGTCCAGGTACAGGGCGCCGAACGCGGTTCCGCCGTAGTCCGAAACCACATAGTCGGCGCAACGGAACAGGCTGAGGTTGTCGTAGACGCGGGTAATCACCGCGGTGAACGGGTATTGCTCGAGCAGTTTCAGCGCTTCGGGATCGGCCTCGACCGACAGCGGGTGGGTCTTCACGATGACGTTGTAGCGATCGCACAACCCGGCCATGGCGTCGGCGAAGCGGCTGATCGACGACAGCTCCATCCAGGTCGGCAGCCACAGCACGGTCTTTTTCGTCGGGTCCAGGCCCAGGTCCGCCGGATGCTGGCCTTGCAGCGAGGTTTCGCGGAAGTAGGCGTCGTAGCGCGGGTAGCCCATCTGGAAGGTCACGGCGTCGCAGCATTCGCGCAGGCGCTCGGCCTGCCAGGGGCCGAAGCACAGGATCAGGTCGTAATGCCGGTTCCAGCTGGAGAAGTTGTGTTTGTACTTGCCCAGGGCGTACATGAAGCGCACCTGCCGATGGCCCAGCGCCTTGATCATCGGCTGCGAGCCGTGGTCGTACATGCTGTGGTTGGAGACCACCACGTCATAGCGGTGATTGGCTTTGATCACATCCAGGCTGCCGTGACAGCTGTAGCCCAGGCCGCCAATCAGTTCGCGGCTTTGCGCGCGCTCTTCATGGGTGCCGTGCAGGACCACATCGAAAGCATCGGCCCCCAACAGGCTCCAGACCGCCTGATAGTGATTGAGCATCTCGGCGGTATGAACGAAGAAGGCCAAGCGGCTGAAGGGTTTTGGCGCGGTCATAGGGCTACCTGGTGCACAACAAAGAATAAGTCGAGGCAAGCGTTGGCGTTGCTTGGCGGTGTCGTGGGGCATGGCTCGCCCCGAGGGTAGCCAGGATCGCAAACGCTGGACATGTTATCGGCGAAGCAGGCGGGAAATGAACGGGCAGGGCGGAAAATCTTTGCTGGCGGGGTCCGGCTCGACCGGCGGCAGGCACTGCATGGTCGAGCCTATGCGCAGGGGCGCGGTCGAGGTGGTTATTGCTCGCTCGGGTTGAGCTTGGCTTCCAGCTCGGCGACCTTCGCCTCCAGGCTTTCCAGGCGGGCCCGGGTGCGGGCCAGGACGACCATCTGGCTGTCGAATTCTTCCCGGCTGACCAGGTCCAGTTTGCTGAAGCCGCTTTGCAGCAGGGCCTTGAACTGGCTTTCGATTTCGGCGCGGGGCAGTGGGGTATCGCCGCTGAACAGGCGGGCGGCATGGCCGCTCAGGGCATCGAGGAGGTCTTTGGGCGCGAGCATGGGAAGTGTCCTGAAAACAATGGCGGGCAGTGTATCACGCACTGTCTATAGTCAATCGGCAGGTGGGGATGCACGCTTTTCGCGCATCGCGCCGGGCAGTGGCGCACTGTTGTTGTGCGTATCCGTGGCGATGATGGCGAAGTGGTTTCTGTCGTGGCGGCCAAGGGACTGAAATCAGTGGGTTTTCGCGAGATGGCAAGGTTTCTGCTTAGTCCCCGATGACCCATGCACTGATGCAGTCGCTGTGACGAATGCAGTGCGGCAGGCGGAGCGGGGAAGTGTTTCGTCAGGAGCGGTTAGCTGGCGTCGGTCTGGTCGAGGAAGGCCGACGATGCGTTACAAAGCCAGGCACTGCGCTTAGACTTGAGTCGGGTTTGTTTTCCTGGGGCAAGTCCACCAATTCGGGAGAAAGTTTCATGAAGCTAGTCACTGCCATCATCAAGCCGTTCAAGTTGGACGACGTGCGCGAGTCGCTGTCCGAGATCGGCGTGCAGGGCATTACCGTTACTGAGGTCAAAGGCTTCGGCCGGCAGAAGGGGCACACCGAGCTGTATCGCGGCGCGGAGTACGTAGTCGACTTCCTGCCCAAGGTGAAGATCGACGTCGCCATCGATGACAAGGATCTTGATCGGGTCATCGAGGCGATAACCAAGGCCGCCAACACCGGCAAGATCGGTGACGGCAAGATCTTCGTGGTCAATCTGGAACAGGCTATTCGCATCCGTACCGGCGAAACCGATACCGACGCCATCTAAGCCGCCCCAAACCCAACGCCCCAGGAGAAAACAATATGACTCTGCGTAAAATCGCAGGGCTAGGAGCCCTGTTGTCCCTCGTAATGCCTGGCCTGGCCATGGCGGCGGACGAAGTGGCAGCCCCAGTCCTCAACTCCGGCGACACCGCCTGGATGCTGACCTCGACCGCCCTGGTGCTGTTCATGACCATTCCCGGCCTGGCGCTGTTCTACGGCGGCATGGTGCGTTCGAAAAACATTCTTTCCGTGATGATGCAGTGCTTCGCCATTACCGGTCTGATCAGCATCCTGTGGGTCATTTATGGCTACAGCATTGCGTTCGACACCTCCGGCATGGAGCAGGGCGTCGTCAACTTCAACTCCTTCGTCGGCGGCCTGGGCAAGGCCTTCCTGGCCGGCGTCACCCCGGCGAGCCTGACCGGCCCGGCGGCGCTGTTCCCCGAGGCGGTGTTCATCACCTTCCAGATGACCTTCGCCATCATCACCCCGGCGCTGATCGTCGGTGCCTTCGCCGAGCGGATGAAGTTCTCCGCCATGCTGATCTTCATGGCCATCTGGTTCACCCTGGTCTACGCGCCGATCGCGCACATGGTCTGGTCCGGCAACGGCGGCCTGATGTGGGACTGGGGCGTGCTGGACTTCGCCGGCGGCACCGTGGTGCATATCAACGCCGGTATCGCCGGCCTGGTGGCCTGCCTGGTGCTGGGCAAGCGTAAAGGCTTCCCGACCACCCCGATGGCGCCGCACAACCTGGGTTACACCCTGATGGGCGCGGCCATGCTGTGGATCGGCTGGTTCGGCTTCAACGCCGGTTCCGCCGCCGCCGCCAACGGCACCGCCGGCATGGCGATGCTGGTAACCCAGATTGCCACCGCCGCTGCGGCGCTGGGCTGGATGTTCGCCGAATGGCTGACCCACGGTAAGCCAAGCGCTCTGGGCATCGCCTCGGGTGTGGTTGCCGGCCTGGTGGCGATCACGCCTGCCGCTGGCACCGTAGGCCCGATGGGCGCCCTGGTGATTGGCCTGGCAGCGGGCGTGGTGTGCTTCTTCTGCGCCACCACCCTGAAACGCAAGCTGGGCTACGACGACTCCCTGGACGCCTTCGGCGTGCACGGTATCGGCGGTATCCTCGGCGCGATCCTCACCGGCGTGTTCGCCGCGCCATCGCTGGGCGGCTTCGGCACCGTGACCGACATCGCCGCGCAAGTGTGGATCCAGTGCAAAGGCGTGGGCTTCACGGTGATCTACACCGCGATCGTGACCTTCATCATCCTCAAGGTGCTGGATGTGGTCATCGGGCTGCGTGTCACCGAGGAAGAAGAGTCGGTCGGCCTCGACCTGGCGCAACACAACGAGCGCGGTTACAACCTGTAATCCCGCCAGAAAAAATGCCCGGCTTGCCGGGCATTTTTTTGTCTGCGTTTTGTCATTGAGAGACGGCTGAAAGGTTTTTTCCAGAGCTTGTCAGCCAGTTTGATGACTGCTTTTTTTTCGGGTCAATGACTTACAGCATTGGAGGAATATTCGGCACTTTGTTTTTTCCCAGAGCGCGCTAGAATGCGCGCCGAATGTGCGGAGAACTGTATGTGGCAACAGACTCTGATTACCCTGCGGGCAAGGCCCCGGGGCTTTCATCTGGTAACGGACGAGTTGCTCGCCGGCCTGCCTGAACTGAAGGCATGTCGGGTCGGTCTGTTGCATTTGTGGCTGCAGCATACCTCGGCCTCGTTGACCATCAACGAGAATGCCGACCCTGCGGTTCGTCGTGACTTCGAGCGTTTCTTCAACTCCCTGGTGCCTCAAGGCATGGCCGGGTATGAACATGACGACGAAGGGCCCGATGATCTGCCGGCGCACTTCAAGGCCAGTTTGCTAGGCTGTCAATTGAGCTTGCCGGTATCGGCGGGTCGCTTGGCGTTAGGCAGCTGGCAAGGCGTTTATCTGGGCGAGCATCGCGATCATGGCGGTGCCCGCAAAGTCCTTGCCACCTTGCACGGTGATAAGGCATAAGCCGCTGGTTATCAGTGGATGTTGATTTTTTTCCAGCAGCCTTCGACAGTCGGCTCAGCTGGGCTATAACTAATCTGCTTTTCGCAAGTCATGAGGTAGAACATGAGCGACGATGATCTGGAAAACGACGACCTCGAAGTAGGCGACGAAGACGAAACCGAAGAAGGTCTTGAAGCGGCCGCCGACGATGTGGCGGAAGACGATGGCAGTGATGTTCCTGCCCCGACCGCCAAAGGCAAGGCCAAGGCTGCCGTCTCGGTAGACGAGCTGCCGAGTGTCGAAGCCAAGAACAAAGAGCGTGATGCACTGGCGCGCGCCATGGAGGAGTTCCTGGCCCGTGGCGGTAAAGTGCAGGAAGTCGAGGCCAATGTGGTTGCCGATCCGCCCAAGAAGCCTGATAACAAGTACGGTAGCCGGCCTATCTGAGCGCCTGCCACTTGCTTGCTGAAAAAGCCCGCCGTCGCTGCGGGCTTTTTCATGGGCGCTTGTTGGCGAGAGTGCGGTGTTGCAGTGATTGCGACAGCGTCCGATCAGGCACCGTTGTGCCAGCGCGCCAGCAGTTTCGGCAGCTCGGTCAGGCTGCGGATTTCCGCATCCGGCAACCGATCCGCCTCCCAGGCCTTGCCGGCCGGGTTGAACCAGATGGCCCGCAAGCCGGCTTGCTGGGCCCCGGCGATGTCGTCGCCCGGGTGGTCGCCGATGTGCACGGCGGTGTCCGGTGTCGCCTCGCCCCGTTGCAGAGCTTCGTGAAACAACCGTGAATCGGGCTTGGCGATGCCGATGTCTTCGGCGCACAGGGCGAACTTGAAGTAATCCGCCAGCCCCAGGCGGCGCACGTCGGCGTTGCCATTGGTGACCACGCCCAGCGCGAAGTGGTTGGCCAGCGCTTCCAGGGTCGGCTGCACCTCGGGAAAGATATCCAGCTGGTGCCGCGCATGCAGGAACACTTCAAAACTCTGGTCGGCCAGGGCATTGGCCTGGCCCTGGTCGTAGCCGGCTTCCTCCAGTGCATGAAACAGCACCCGTCGGCGCAGCGCGCTGATGCGGTACTTGAGCCCGGGCTCGTGGTTCAGCACCCGCTCACGGATGGTCCAGAGATGCTCCACCGGTACGCCGCCCAGTTGCGGAGCGTGGTCGGTCAGCCACTGGCGCAGCACGGCTTCGGCGCTGACGATCACGGGCGCGGTATCCCACAGCGTGTCGTCGAGGTCGAAGGTGATCAGCTTGATCGTCATTACTCACCGCCTTTGTTGCGTTTGGCCCGTGGGTGGGCGCTGTCGTAGACCGCTGCCAGGTGCTGGAAGTCCAGATGGGTATAGATCTGGGTGGTCTTGATATCCGAGTGCCCCAGCAGTTCCTGTACCGCGCGCAGGTCCTGGGAGGATTCCAGCATGTGGCTGGCGAAGGAGTGTCGCAGCATATGCGGATGCAGGTTCTGTCCCAGCTCGCGCTCGCCGGCGGCCTTGACCCGCAGCTGGATCGCCCGGGGGCCCAGGCGCCGGCCCTGCTGGCTGACGAACACCGCGTCGTCCGGCGGATTGCTCAGCGCCCGCAGCGGTAGCCACAGCTGCAGCGCCTCGCGGGCCTTCTTGCCAATCGGCAGGACCCGGGTCTTGCTGCCTTTGCCGTGCACCTGCACCAGGCCATCGGCCAGGTCCAGTTGTTCGAGGTCGAGGCTGGTCAGCTCCGACAGGCGCAGCCCGGAGGAATAGAACAGCTCGAGAATCGCCTGGTCGCGGTGCGCGAGGAAATCATCCTCCACCGCGCCATCGAGCAATTGCAGCGCGCGATCGGTGTCCAGGGTCTTGGGCAGGCGGCGCTCGCCCTTGGGCGGCGCCAGGCCGTTGGCCGGGTCGTGATTGCACAGGCCTTCGCGGTTCAGGTAGTGATACAGGCCGCGCACGGCGGAGAGCAGGCGCGCCAGGCTGCGAGAGGATTGGCCCTGCTGGTGCAGGCGCGCAATCATGCTGCGCAGGCCCTGGATGTCCAGGTCGGACCAGCTGCAAACCTGCTGCTTGGCGCAGAAGGCCAGCACTTTTTCCAGATCGCGGCGGTAGGCTTGCAGCGTATGGGGCGACACTTGGCGCTCACTGCGCAGGTGCTCGCAGTAGGCGTCCAGTTGTCGTTCCATGGTCAGCGAACCGAGCGTAGCGAGTGAGTGAAGCGCGGCAGCACGCGGCCCATGACTTCGGCGATATAGCTGAGGAACAGCGTCCCCACCGAGCTTTTGTAGTGCTGCGGGTCGCGGCTGGCGATGGCCAGCACGCCGTGAATGCCCTGATGGGCGATGGCGACCACGGCGCTCGAGCCGATCTGCTGGCGCTGTTCTTCGCCGAACAGGAAGTCCAGCTCATGCTCGCGCAGGCTGCCGCTGATGCTCTTGCCTTCGGTCAGCAAGCCACCGATGGCGGTCTGGGCCTCGGCCGCGGTGACCCAGCGGCCCACTGGCATGGCACTGTCGCTGAACAGGATCAAGCCCACGAAAGGCACCTGGAAGTCCTGGCGCAAGCTGTCTTCGACGCTCATCACCACGTCTTCCAGGCTGTTGGCATCCATCAGCGCGAGAATCAGGCGTCGGGTCTTCTCGAAGAGCCGGTCGTTGTCCCGGGCCACGTCCATCAACTGCGAAAGCCGGTGGCGCATCTCGATGTTGCGCTCGCGCAGGATCTTCATCTGCCGCTCCACCAGCGAGATGGTGTCACCGCGCTGATGGGGAATGCGCAACGCCGGGAGCAGTTCTTCATGCTCGACGAAGAAGTCCGGATGCGCCTCCAGGTACGCGGCGATCGCCGCCGCCTCGAGGTTTTCGGCAGGAGATTCGTCGGGCTGTTCGGCTGGAACCTGAGGCTGATCAGTCATGGTTTTCGCTCATTCAAAGACGCACCTGTCCTTCGTATACGCGCACTGCCGGGCCGGTCATCTTCACCGGTTGGCCAGGGCCTGCCCATTCGATGGACAGGCGCCCGCCCGGCAGGTCGATCAATAGCGGCGAATCCATCCACCCCTGGCTGATCGCGGCCACTGCGGCGGCGCAGGCGCCGGTACCGCAGGCCTGGGTTTCCCCGGCGCCACGTTCCCAGACCCGCAGCTGCGCGCGCTGACGGTCGATGACCTGGATGAAGCCGACATTGACCCGGGCCGGGAAGCGCGGGTGATGTTCGATCTTCGGTCCCAGCTCATGCACCGGCGCGCTGTTGATGTCGTTGACCCGCAGCACCGCATGGGGGTTGCCCATGGACACCGCGGCCAATTCGACGGTCTGGCCATCGACTTCGACCTGGTAACTCAGGGCCTGGGCCGGTGCCACGAACGGAATCTGCTCGGGCACCAGGCGCGGCGCGCCCATGTCGACGCTGATCTGACCGTCGTTGCGCACATCCAGTTCGATGATGCCGCTTTTGGTCTCGACACGGATCTGGCGCTTGGTGGTCAGGCGCTTGTCCAGCACGAAACGGGCGAAACAGCGCGCACCGTTGCCGCATTGCTCCACTTCGGAGCCGTCGGAATTGAAGATCCGGTAGCGGAAATCCACATCCGGGTTGCTCGGCGCCTCGACGATCAGCAACTGGTCGAAACCGACTCCGGTGTTGCGATCGCCCCATTGCTTGGCATGTTTGGGCAGGATGTGCGCGTGCTGGCTGACCAGGTCGAGGACCATGAAGTCATTGCCCAGGCCGTGCATCTTGGTAAAACGCAGCAGCATGGTTTTACTCCGGCAGCAGGCTTTCGCCAGCAAACAACTCGGCTACCGTCTCGCGGCGACGCACTTCAACAGCCTGTTCACCATCGACCAGCACTTCAGCAGCGCGACCGCGGGTGTTGTAGTTGGAGCTCATGACGAAACCGTAGGCACCGGCCGAATGCACGGCCAGCAGGTCGCCCTCTTCCAGGGCCAGCTGACGTTCCTTGGCCAGGAAGTCGCCGGTTTCGCAGATCGGGCCGACGATGTCGTAGGTACGTGCCTGGCCATCGCGCGGGCGTACGGCGCTGACGTCCATCCAGGCCTGGTACAGGGCCGGGCGGATCAGGTCGTTCATGGCAGCGTCGACGATGGCGAAGTCCTTGTGTTCGGTGTGCTTGAGGTACTCGACCCGGGTCAGCAGTACCCCGGCGTTGGCGACGATGAAACGGCCGGGTTCGAAGACCAGTTCCAGGTCGCGGCCGTCGAGGCGTTCGCGCACGGCCTTGACGTAGTCGGCGGCCAGCGGTGGCTCTTCATCGCGATAACGCACGCCCAGGCCGCCACCGAGGTCGATGTGGCGCAGGTAGATGCCGCACTCGCCCAGGCGGTCGACCAGGTCCAGCAGGCGGTCGAGGGCATCGATGAAGGGGGCCAGGGTGGTCAGTTGCGAGCCGATATGGCAATCGACGCCGACCACTTCCAGGTTCGGCAGCTGTGCCGCGCGGATGTACACGTCTTCGGCATCGGCGATGGCGATACCGAACTTGTTTTCCTTCAGGCCGGTGGAAATGTACGGGTGGGTGCCAGCATCGACATCCGGGTTGACCCGCAGCGAAACCGGCGCGCGAACCTTGAGTTCGGCGGCGACCTGTTGCAGGCGTTCCAGCTCGTCGCTGGACTCGACGTTGAAGCAGTGCACACCGACTTCCAGGGCGCGACGCATGTCGTCACGGGTCTTGCCGACACCGGAGAAGACAATCTTGTCGGCCGCGCCGCCAGCGGCCAGGACGCGTTCCAGCTCGCCCCGGGAGACGATGTCGAAACCGGCGCCCAGACGCGCCAGGACATTCAGTACACCCAGGTTGGAGTTGGCCTTTACCGCGAAGCAGACCAGGTGCGGCATGCCGGCGAGGGCATCGGCGTACGCGCGGTACTGCGCTTCGATATGCGCTCGGGAATAGACGTAGGTCGGCGTGCCAAAGCGCTCGGCAATGGCGGACAACGCTACACCTTCCGCGAACAGCTGCCCGTCGCGGTAGTTAAAAGCGTCCATGGGGTTCCCTTAGTTGGTGTCGTGCTTGTGCGACTGCGAGTGACCTTGGTCTTCAGGGGATTTGCTGTCATCGGGAAGATACAGCGGGCCTTTTTGACCGCAGGCAGTGACAAGGCAGGCAACCGCGACGAGCGCAGCAAGGGAAGAGATCAGGCGCTTCATGGCGAAATCCTTGAGAATGCGTTAATTGCGCCCGAGTATACCGGCCACCCGACGGCTTGCCTATGCGCTGGAACACCCGTCCGGCGGGCCTTTGCCCCGGGCCCGGGCGCTGGGCGCGGCGGTTGCGGGGATATTTTCTCTGCCGCCCGCGCCCTTGATCGGTATCCTTTGCATTCGCCCGGATGCGCCCGTATCTTGCGGCGCTTGAGCGTGAGTAGACACTTTTCGAGGTTCCCGCAATGAGTTTGACTGAAGCCCGTTTCCACGACCTGGTCGATGCCACCCAGCAGACGCTGGAGGACATTTTCGAGGAGAGTGACCTGGATATCGATCTGGAGAGCTCCGCCGGTGTGCTCACCGTCAAGTTCGAAAACGGCAGCCAGGTGATCTTCAGCCGCCAGGAGCCGCTGCGTCAGCTGTGGCTGGCCGCGCGCTCCGGTGGTTTCCACTTCGACTACGACGAAGAAAGCGAGCGCTGGATGTGCGACAAGAGCGAAGAGCAGCTGGGCGAAATGCTCGAGCGCATCGTCCTCGAGCAGGCCGATATCAAGCTTGAGTTCGAAGGGCTCTGAGACCGTGACGCCAGCCGCCCCGGCGCGCCCGTCCAAGCCGCTGTACAGCAATGTCAGCCCGGCCGTGGCCTCGCCCTGCATCAGCCTGTGCCGGCTGGATGAGGAAAAAGTCTGCAAGGGCTGTTTCCGGCATGTGGAAGACATTCGCGAATGGCGCTCGGCGGACGATGAGCGACGGCGAGTCATCTGTCGCCAGGCGCTGGAGCGCAAGCGGGCTGCGGCGCCTGGTATGGGCTAGCCCGGGCACAAAAGCCCGGCGGCTTGTTTATTTGTGCTGCTGTGGTAGTGTCCGGTTACGCCTCGCCACATCGAGGCCAGTGAAAACCCCGTCTTATCTGGACGGGGTTTTGCTTTTTTGTGCCGAAAAAAGGAGTCTGCCTGGATCATGAGCACCGCACCTTCCATCATTCTCACCCGCCTCGACGTGCAGCGTCTGGAGCGCCTGATCGACAGCCTGGACGACACGCTGCCTGGCGTCATTGCGTTGCAGACCGAGCTGGATCGCGCCGAAACCCTGGTGGGCCACGATGAAGTCCCGCCTGGTGTCGTGACCATGAATTCGCGTGTGCATTGTCGCGAAGAGGGCAGCGGCAAGGACTATCACCTGACCCTGGTGTATCCGCAGGACGCCAACGCCGACGAGGGCCGGATCTCTATCCTGGCGCCGGTGGGCAGCGCCTTGCTCGGTTTGCAGGTCGGGCAGTACATCGACTGGCCGGCGCCCGGCGGCAAGACCCTGAAGCTGACCCTGCTGGAAGTGGAATACCAACCCGAAGCGGCTGGCGACTTTCACCTCTGAAGGGCGCCGCTGACCGGCTAGACCTGCTCGAGCGCGTCGTTCAAGGCGCGCTCCAGGTCGGCCTTGTAGCGTAGGTAGAGATTGCTTGAGCCGTGGTGGTCACCGAGCAGGCCGGACAGGTCCAGGTCGGTGATATAGCAGCGATAGCGCTCGGTTTCGCGACGCTGGCCGACAATCTCCTGGGCGACCGCGGCGAACAACTGGTCGCCATGCTCCAGCTCGGAAAACTCCCGTTGATTGCAATACAGAGTGACCTGCACCTGCCCCGGTGCGGCTTTGCCGATGATGCCCTGCACGTCATAAAAGGCTTTGTTCGCTGGTGTCTGGGGGGCCGGGCGTGGCTCGATTCGACGGGCTCTTGTGCTGCCTGAGGGCAATATCTGGTAATACAAAATATCCAGTGGCACCAGAGCCTGGGAGGCCTCCATCGGCAGTTGGGCATCGCGCCGGTAGAGGATCGACTGCAGGAAGCGTTGCAGGGGGACCAACAGGCTCTGTTCGTCGTGGTAGGGCAGGCGTTGCTGCCAGAGCGCATTGAATTCATCCAGCACATACAGCTCGGCCTGAGCCTCGACGACACGGTAGAACACCTGGATGCAGTCGGGCTGGCCCATCGGCAGGATCAGCGCCAGGTCGTGTTCTTCCAGGGCCATCGGGTCCAGGTGCAGCGGGCTGTAGCTCGACTGTTCTTCGCCGAGGTAGTCGATCAGCGCCGGCAGGCTTGCCAGCGCCACATGATTGACCTGGCCCGGCACCAACTCCAGCACGTGGTAATGCTGCTGGACCTGGATCAGGTAGCGGTGGTTGAGCTGGCTGAGCAACAGGTTCTGCGCCGTGTCGAACAGCTCTTCGACCCGTTGGGCGATGAACTGCGCACGGTTGTGGCAGAAGCAGCGCACTCGCAGCTTCGGTTGCTCAGGGCCGCGCGGCAGGTTGTTGAGGTAGTCGCGCAGGCAGTCGAGCAGGGCATGGGCGCCGTCGTAACGGCCGACTAATACCTCGTTCCAGCTGTTGAGCGTCACCTGATCGAGGGTCAGCACCAGGTTCTCCCGCACCCCGGCGTAGCTCAAAGAGTCGGTGCGCTCGGTGGTCATCAGGATGTTCAGGTCGCGGTGATGCTTGAGCGGGTCGCGGCCGACATTCACCAGGATCAGCACTTCGCTGGGCACGCTGCTGTGCAGCAGGCGTTCTTCGCTGACGGTGCCCAGGGGCAGGGCGATGGTCTGTTGCAGGCTGCCCAGCAGATTGAACAGCTCGAACTCGCTCAAGTCGCTGCTGCCCGGGTGCAGCGCCAGGCGCGTGCTGCTGTCGATCACGCCGTTGCGATGGCACCAGGTCAGTAGCTCCAGCAGTTCGCGGCTGCGCTTGATCGGCGCGAAGTGTTCCCACTCCAGGGCATTCAGGCTGCCGTTGTACAGGCCCCAGTGGGTTTGCCCCGGTTCTTTCTTGTTGGGCGACTGCACCAGGGTCAGGGTGTCTTCGGCCAGGTCCGGGGCGATGCCGGGGTTGATGAATTCGATCTTGCCGGCCTTGCGTTCAAAGGCCGCGTACAGGCGGCGGCCGAGGATATTCAGGTCGCGCTTGTTGACCAGGCCGAGGGTCTGCTCGGTACGGGCGAACTGGGTCAGGAAGCGGTAGCTGTAGTTCAGCTCATTGACCAGGGCCCGGCGTTCGGCGCTGACCTGGCGGACTTTCCACTGGCTGCGGCTGTCGAGCATTGCCAGCTGGCGTTGATCCCAGCCCCATTCGTGGGCCAGCCGTTCGAGCAGCGAGCGCTGCCAGCTCGGGTTGCGCGCGCCGTTGTTGCCGGTGAGCTTGCGGTTGACCTTCAGGTACAGGCTGCGCCGTACCAGCTCCAGGCGCTCCGGTTCGCCACGGGCCTTGAGGTATTCCTCGATGCGCCGGTAGACCACGATGTACGGATCCAGCTCGTCGAGGTCCAGGCGATTGGCGAACACCGCCTGCTTGAAGCGCAGGCTCAGGCATTCCACCCGCGGGTGTTCGCTGGCGTAGACCTCGGTCAGCAGCAGCTTGAGCACCGACTTGTACGGCGACTCGATGCCCTTGAACAACTGCCAGAGCCCGGCGCCGATGAATTCGCCCGGCGGAATATGAGCCAGATGGCCAAGGTCGAGGTTTTCGTCGGCAGGGATGAAGCGCTTGGACAGCAGCGTATGGGTGTACTGCTGGTAGCGGGCTTCTTCGTACACCGGCACCAGCCACCACAGTGGCGTACGCCCGGCCAGCCAGATGGCCGTGCGATAGAACTCGTCCAGCAGCAGATAGTGCTGAGTGGTGCCGCAATCGTCCGAGCTCAGTTGGGTGTCGCGATCGCCACGGACAAAGCGGCTCGGGTCGATCAGGAAGAAGTGCGCCTCGGCGCCCTGGCCGGCGGCCCAGGCTTCCAGCTGCAGGCATTTCTTGCGCAGTTCGGCGAGTTCGTTTTCGCCGAGATCGGGCGCATGGCAGACCCACACATCCATATCGCTCTGGTCAGCCTGGGCCAGGGTGCCCAGGCTGCCCATCAGGAACAGGCCATGGATAGGTCGCGGTGCATTGCCGGGCCGGACCTTGTAGGAAAACGAGCGGGTCAGGCGCTGGGCTTCGTTGAGCGTTGAGGTGTCGGGTTCGTAGTTCGACAGCCCGGCGGGTGTGCTGCCCGACACATAACCCGGCAATAACGGGTGGTTGACGTGAAAGAACAGCGGCAACAGGTTGAGCACCAGTTGCTGGCGCGGCGATAACCCCTCCATGGCCCGATCCAGACGCCCTTCGTTGAGCTTCAGAAAGCGCGCACGCAGCTGGCTGAGAACCTTGCGATCGATTCCCTCGTCCAGATCTGGGCGGATTTCATGGGTGCGGGTCATTCAAACAGGCTCGCGAAGCTTGAACGTGGGAGGTCTTATAGGTGGAGGAGTTTACAGCCAGTCGAGGGCGAGCTTTAAGCTGAATTTTATTTTTGACGTCAGATTTCCAGCGGACAACTGGAGCTTGCCCGCGGAATCCGACAGGCGGGGATTCCGAGGGCCGTAGGGGGGGAGCGTTCAGGCGGCTTCTTTGACCGTCAGAATGGTCAGCAGGCCTTGGGCATGCTCGGCGGCATCGCGGCCCAGGCTGGTCAGGTAACCACCATCGGGCTGGGTAATGAGCTCTTTTTCGAACAGGCGTCGTGCGGCGGCGATAGCTTGGGGGGCAGCGGTCTGATGGATTTTCAGGCCTTCCTGGGAACTGTCCAGGTTGAAGAGTGCAAGGATTTCCAGTTCGGCAACCAACTCAGGGGTATACGACATAAGGACTCCAGACTTTCTAGGAATTAGACGACAGCGTCCTTAAGGTGACCGCAGTTGGGCAGCCTGTCCAGTGTCCGCTGCGGACTTTTACGCCCCTGGGCGGCGGTATTTGGCCGCAGGGCGCGTACCAGTGTAGTCAAGGCTCGCCATCGCGCCGGCCAGGGGCGGACGCGAGGCGTGGCGGGCTTATTTCTTCTCGGGCGGCAGCTCGGGCAGGGCGCGCAGCGCGGCTTCATACCATTGGGTGTCGAACGCGCGGTCTTCTTCGAGGATCGCGTCGATTTCCACTGCCAGGACGTGAGCCATGAGGTTGAGGATTTCGTCACGCTCATAGCCGACCAGGGTCAGCTTGTTGAAGGTGGCCTTGGCCGCGGGCGGGTTGTCGCTTTCGATCTGGTTTTCGATCGCTTCGATCAGGGTGTTTTCGGCGAACGCTTCTTCGTCGCTGTCGTCGTTGCTGGTACCGGGGGTTGGCTCGCTCATGGCAGGCTCCTCAAGGAAAGGTCGCCAGTTTACCCGTATTCAGGAGCCTGATGCTGCTGGCCAGTCGGCTGTCGAGGATCTATAAGAGTGGCTGCCAACCCCGCACCCGGCCTGGAGGCTATGTGATGCTCAAGCTTTATGGATTCGCCGTCAGCAATTACTACAACATGGTGAAACTGGCATTGCTGGAAAAAGATCTGCCTTTCGAAGAAGTGCCGTTCTACGCCGGGCAAAGCCCTGAGGCGTTGGCCATCAGCCCGCGCGGCAAGGTGCCGGTGCTGGGGGTGGAGCAGGGTTTTATCAATGAAACCAGCGTGATCCTCGAATACCTTGAAAGCCAGCCTGGGCCGGCGCTGCTGCCCAGTGACCCGTTCGCGCGTGCCCAGGTGTTGGCGCTGGCCAAGGAGATCGAGCTTTACATCGAGTTGCCGGCGCGGGCCTGTTATGGCGAGGCGTTCTTCGGGATGACGGTCCCCGAGGCTATCAAGGAGAAGTCCCGCAACGAGCTGGTGCAGGGGTTCGCCTCGCTGGCCAGGCACGGCAAATTCGCCCCTTATGTGGCGGGCAGCAGCCCGAGCGTGGCGGACCTGTATTTCCTGTACAGCGTGAGCCTGGCCTGCGCGGTAGGGCAGAAGCTGTTCGGTGTGGATTATCTGGCCGAGATACCGGCAGCCAAGGCCTTGATGGCACGCCTGGAGCAGATGCCCAATGTGCAGCGGGTCGCGGCGGACAAGGACGCGGCGATGCCGCAGTTCCTGGCGATGATCGCCAGCAAGAAGTAGGAAGGTTTCAGGTCGCTGACTGCGGGCAAGCCACGCTCTTAGCAGGAGCGTGGCTTGCCCGCGCTAGCTTTTAGCGGCTGCTCAGCAACGCCTGGCCGCGAACCACCGCCGCCTTGACTTGAGCCGGGGCCGTGCCGCCGATGTGGTCACGGGCGTTGACCGAGCCTTCCAGGGTCAGCACGGCAAACACGTCCTGGTCGATCTGGTCGCTGAACTTGCGCAGTTCCTCCAGGCTCATTTCCGCCAGGTCCTTGCCGGTCTCCACGCCATACTTCACGGCGTGGCCGACGATCTCGTGGCAATCGCGGAATGGCAGGCCACGGCGCACCAGGTAGTCCGCCAGGTCGGTGGCGGTGGAGAAACCGCGCAGCGCCGCTTCGCGCATCATCGCGTGCTTGGGCTTGATTGCCGGGATCATGTCGGCGAAGGCCCGCAGCGAGTCGCGCAGGGTGTCGGCGGCGTCGAACAGCGGTTCCTTGTCTTCCTGGTTGTCCTTGTTGTAGGCCAGGGGCTGGCCCTTCATCAGGGTCAGCAGGCCCATCAGGGCGCCGAACACGCGGCCGCTCTTGCCACGAACCAGCTCCGGAACGTCCGGGTTTTTCTTTTGCGGCATGATCGAGCTGCCGGTGCAGAAACGGTCGGGCAGATCGATGAACTGGAACTGCGCGCTGGTCCACAGCACCAGCTCTTCGGAGAAGCGCGACAGGTGCATCATGGCCACGCTGGCGGCGGCGCAGAACTCAATGGCGAAATCGCGATCAGACACATTGTCCAGCGAGTTGCCGCCGACGGCGTCGAATCCCAGCAGCTGGCAGGTCAGCTCGCGGTCGATCGGGTAGGTGGTGCCGGCCAGCGCGGCGCTGCCCAGCGGCATGCGGTTGGTGCGCTTGCGGCAATCGACCAGGCGCTCGTAGTCGCGGCTGAGCATCTCGAACCAGGCCAGCATGTGATGACCGAAGGTCACAGGCTGCGCGGTTTGCAGGTGAGTGAAGCCCGGCATGATGGTGCCGGCTTCGCGCTCGGCCTGTTCCAGCAGGCCTTTTTGCAAGCGGGTGATTTCCGCCAGGATCAGATCGATTTCGTCGCGCAGCCACAGACGGATATCGGTGGCCACCTGGTCGTTGCGGCTGCGGCCGGTGTGCAGCTTCTTGCCGGTGACGCCGATGCGGTCGGTCAGGCGTGCTTCGATGTTCATGTGCACGTCTTCCAGATCGACGCGCCAGTCGAAGGTGCCGGCCTCGATTTCGCCCTGGATGGTTTTCAGGCCGTCGATGATGCTGTCGCGTTCGGCATCGGTCAGTACGCCGACCTTGGCCAGCATGGTGGCGTGGGCGATCGAGCCCATGATGTCGTGACGATAGAGGCGCTGGTCGAAAGTGACGGAGGCGGTGAAGCGGGCGACGAAGGCGTCGACGGGCTCACTGAAGCGGCCGCCCCAGGACTGATTGGTCTTGTCAGTGCTCATGAATTCGCTCGTGATCGGCTGGAAGGGAAATGAGGTGAAAAGTTGCCGCGGATAATAACAGGGTTGCCAATCCTGTAGCTGGCACCGGTCGGCAGGTTTTTATTTCTGCCATGGGGGCCGCGGGCGCTTGTCGCCGACCTCGGGCGCGCAGAGACTAGGCGAGCGACGGCGGGGTGCGAGGAGTGATGTAACGATATTTATCGATAGAGCAATATCGTCTTGGCAACCGTCTACAGTTGGACTGAAGGAACAGCGCAATCCCGGATGTTTCATCGAGTCTGGTCGCTGATCACGCAACCGTTGTCGCATGCGCTCCGGTCCCGCCGCCACCTCGCGATTCGCGAGGGAGGCGGTCGGGGTGGAAGCCGACTATAAGAGAGGGGGTGTTTGTGTCCTGTATCAGCAGTCCCCATGACCATGTCGTGCAGTGGCGGGCCTTGAACGGTATCGAGCAGGCCCGGGTAAATAATGGTGCCCGTCGTGGGGCACTTTTTGGCCCTCGCACTAGTCTTAGCGTGGATCGCCGTGACGGACGTCACTTCACCTGTCTACGCTATCCTTGTGCGAGACTCACGCAGGAATCCAGCGCAATATGAATGTCCTGATCGTTGATGACGAACCCCTAGCCCGCGAGCGACTGAGCCGCATGGTCAGTGAGCTTGAGGGATACAGTGTCCTGGAGCCCAGCGCCACCAATGGCGAAGAGGCATTGGCCCTGATCGACAGCCTGAAGCCGGATATCGTGCTTCTCGACATCCGCATGCCGGGTCTCGATGGCCTGCAGGTTGCCGCCCGTTTGTGCGAGCGCGAAGCGCCGCCAGCCGTGGTGTTTTGTGCCGCCCCTGATGAATTCGCCCTCGAGGCTTTTGATGTCAGCGAGGTAGGTCACCTGCTCAAACCGGTGCGTTCCGAGCATCTGCTCGAGGCGCTGAAAAAGGCCGACCGCCCCAACCGGATCCAGCTGGCGGCCCTGACCCGGCCCGCCGCGGAAAGCGGCAGCGGCCCTCGCAGCCATATCAGTGCGCGGACCCGCAAAGGCATCGAGCTGATCCCGCTGGATCAGGTCGTCTATTTCATTGCCGACCACAAATACGTGACCTTGCGCCATGAAAGCGGCGAAGTCCTGCTGGACGAACCCCTGAAGGCGCTGGAGGACGAGTTTGGCGAGCGCTTCGTGCGCATCCATCGCAACGCCTTGGTGGCCCGTGAACGCATCGAACGTCTGCAGCGTACGCCGCTGGGGCATTTCCAGCTGTTCCTCAAGGGTCTCAATGGTGATGCGTTGATCGTCAGCCGACGGCATGTGGCCGGTGTGCGCAAGATGATGCAGCAGCTCTAGATCCGGGCGGCCGGGCGGGTCATGCGCCCCGCCCGCAATGTTCCTGCAGCCAGGGAGGGGCTGTAGTTCCTGATACAAGTCAAAGCTGATTTGGCTGAGCTGTTATCATCTGCCGTATTTTCATCAGTACGGATTGATCCATGTCCTCTCGCGAAATCCGCATCGCTACCCGCAAAAGTGCCTTGGCCTTGTGGCAAGCCGAATACGTCAAAGCTCGTCTGGAAGCCGCTCACCCAGGGTTGATCGTGACGCTGGTGCCCATGGTCAGTCGCGGCGACAAGCTGCTCGACTCGCCGTTGTCGAAAATCGGCGGCAAGGGACTGTTCGTCAAGGAGCTGGAAACCGCGCTGCTGGAAAACGAAGCGGATATCGCTGTGCATTCGATGAAAGACGTGCCCATGGACTTCCCTGAAGGCCTGGGCCTGTTCTGCATCTGCGAGCGTGAAGACCCGCGCGATGCCTTTGTCTCCAATACCTATTCCAGTCTCGACGACCTGCCCGTGGGCAGCGTGGTGGGCACCTCCAGCCTGCGTCGCCAGGCGCAGTTGCTGGCTCGTCGTCCGGACCTGCAGATCCGCTTCCTGCGCGGCAACGTCAATACTCGCCTGGCCAAGCTCGACGCCGGCGAGTACGACGCCATCATCCTGGCCGCTGCGGGCTTGATCCGTCTTGGCTTCGAAGATCGCATCAGCTCTTCGATCAGCGTCGACGACAGCCTTCCGGCTGGCGGCCAGGGCGCGGTGGGCATCGAATGCCGCACGGCCGACAGCGAGATCCATAAGCTGCTGGCGCCTCTGCATCATGTCGATACCGCGGATCGAGTCACCGCCGAGCGGGCCCTCAACAAGCATCTGAATGGCGGCTGCCAGGTACCGATCGCCTGCTATGCGGTACTCGAAGGCGATCAGCTGTGGCTGCGTGGCCTGGTCGGCGAACCGAGCGGCGGTGTGCTGCTCAGCGCCGAGGCCCGTGCTCCACGTAGCGCGGCGGCGGCGCTCGGTGTGCAGGTCGCGGAGGATCTGCTGGCCCAGGGCGCCGACGATATTCTGCGCGCGGTCTATGGCGAGGCTGGCGAAGAGTGAGCGACTGGCGTGTGCTGCTGACCCGGCCCACGGACGAGTCGGCGCTGCTGGCTGAGGTTCTGGGCGAAGCGGGGGTGTTCAGCAGCAGCCTGCCATTGCTGGAAATCCAAGCCCTGCCTGTTGGCGATACCCAGCGCGCCAAAGTGCTTGATCTGCACTTGTACTGTGCGGTGATCGTGGTCAGCAAGCCGGCCGCGCGCATAGCCGTGCAACTGCTCGAGCAGTTCTGGCCGCAGCCGCCGAGCCAGCGTTGGTTCAGTGTGGGCGCCGGCACGGCGCAGGTTCTGGCCGATCACGGCCTGGATGTTTTTTTCCCCGAGCAAGGCGATGACAGCGAAGCCTTGCTTGAACTTCCCCAGTTGCGCGAGGCTATTGCCCGGCCCGGCCCGCGGGTGCTGATCGTGCGCGGGGAGGGTGGCCGCGAGCTGCTGGCTGAGCGTTTGCGCGGCCAAGGTGCTAGTGTCGATTATCTAGAGTTGTACCGCCGCGACCTGCCGCGCTATGCCGACGGGGTCCTGATGCAACGCATCCGAGCTGAACGCTTGAATGGGCTGGTGGTCAGCAGTGGGCAGGGTTTCGAGCACTTGCAGCAGTTGGCCGGCGAGGCCTGGCCACAGGTGGCGCGGCTGCCGTTGTTTGTACCGAGCCCCCGGGTCGCCGAGATGGCGCGTGCCGCCGGGGCCGAGAAAGTTGTGGATTGTCGTGGCGCCAGCGCCGCGGCCTTGCTAACGGCGTTACGGGAGCAACCCGTGCCCGTTCTCTAAACGCAAAGGATGGATACGTGAGCGAAACAGCCTTGCCTAAAGATGATGTCCAGCCGGTAATCGATGCACCGGCTGAACCCGCAACCCCTGCTCCGCAGCGCCGTGGCAACGGGTTGGCGATCCTCGCCCTGCTGCTGGGGGCGGCCGGCGTCGCTGCCGGCGGCTGGGGTGTCTGGCAGGTGCGCAGCCTGCAGGCCAACAATCAACAGCAGTTGGGGCAGTTGCAGGCCCTGGGTGATGAGGCGCAGAGCCTGAAGCTCAACGAGCAGCGCCTGACGGCGCGTCTGGAGCAGTTGCCGGCGGCCGATGAGCTGGAAGAGCGCCGCCGTCTGGTCGCGCAGTTGCAGGGTGACCAGCAGCGACTCAATCAGAAGCTCGAGAGCGTGCTGGGAGCCAGCCGCAAGGACTGGCGTCTGGCCGAGGCGGAACATCTGTTGCGTCTGGCCAGCCTGCGTCTTTCGGCCTTGCAGGACATCAGCAGCGCCCAGGCCCTGGTGCAGGGGGCCGACGAGATCCTGCGCGAGCAGAACGATCCCGGTTCTTTCGCCGCGCGTGAACAGCTGGCCAAGAGCCTCGCGGCCCTGCGCAGTACCGAACAACCGGATCGCACCGGGCTGTTCCTGCAACTGGGCGCACTGCGCGACCAGGTGACCGAGCTCACCGAGCTGGCCCCCGAGTACCGCGACCGTGGCGATTCGTTGCTGGGCCTGACCGCCGACGGTGACGGCGCCAGCCGCTGGGCGCAATGGTGGGACCAGATCTCGCGTTACATTCGTATCGACTTCAACGCGGACAAGAATGTGCGGCCGCTGCTCGCCGGGCAAAGCCTGACGCAGGTGCGCCTGGCCTTGAGCCTGGCCCTGGAGCAGGCGCAATGGGCGGCCCTGAACGGCCAGGCTCCGGTGTACACCCAGGCCCTGGCGGAAGCTCGCGACGTGTTGAAGGGCAACTTCAATCAGGACAATCCGCAGAGCAAACTCATGCTCGAGCGCGTGTCCGAACTGAGCAAACAGCCGGTCACCGTGCAGACGCCGGACCTGGCCAAGACCCTGAGCGCCGTTCAGGCCTACCTGGAGCGACGCAACCTGAGCGCTGAAGAGTCGGTGAAACCACTGGCCAAACCTGCTGCGAATGCCCCGCAGGAGACCAGCCCATGAAGCGCCTGTACGTGATTCTGTTCCTGGTGATCGCCGCCTCGGGATTGCTGGGGTTGGCGATCGCCGAGCATTCCGGGTACATCCTGATTGCCTACGACAGCTTCCGTTATGAGTCGAGCCTGTGGGCGACCCTGGCGCTGGTCGCGGTGATCTGGCTGGTGATCTGGGGTATCAAGGCACTGATCGAACTGGTGATGACCTCCAGCGGCGTGGTCAATCCCTGGTCGCGGCGCAACCGCAGCCGTCGCGTGCAGATTGCCATCGAACAAGGCCAGATGGATCTTGCCGAGGGCCGCTGGGCCAGCGCCCAGAAGCACTTGCATCGTGCCGCGGAAGCCGAGCGCCAGCCTCTTTTGTACTACCTCGGCGCGGCGCGGGCGGCGAACGAGCAGGGAAACTACGAGCAGTGCGACAGCCTGCTGGAGCGTGCCCTCGAGCGCCAGCCCCAGGCTGAGTTGGCGGTGGCCTTGAGTCATGCCCAACTGCAGACCGATCGCGGTGATACCGAAGGCGCTCTGAGTACCCTGCAAGCCATGCACGAGCGTCATCCGCACAGTGTCCAGGTGCTGCGGCAGTTGCAGCGTCTGCACCAGCAGCGGGGCGATTGGTCGGCGGTGATCCGCCTGCTGCCCGAGCTGCGCAAGGACAAGGTCCTGCCCGCCAACGAACTGGCCGAGCTGGAACGTCGGGCCTGGGGCGAGAACCTGACCCTCGCGGCACATCGCGAAGAGGACGGTACGGTCGGTCTGCAATCGCTCAACCGCGCTTGGCAGCAACTGACCGCGGCTCAGCGTCAGGAACCGCAACTGGTGCTGGCCTACGCCGAGCAACTGCGGCAATTGGGCGCCGGGGCCGAGGCCGAAGAAGTGCTGCGCGTCGCTCTCAAACGCAAGTACGACAGCCATCTGGCGCGGCTTTACGGCTTGCTGCGGGGCAGTGATCCGGCGCGGCAACTGCAGTTCGCCGAGCAGTGCCTCAAAGACCACCCGAACGACCCGAGCCTGCTGCTGACCCTGGGCCGCCTGTGCCTGCAAACCAGTCTCTGGGGCAAGGCGCGGGACTACCTGGAAAGCAGCCTGCGCCTGCAGCGCAACCCTGAAGCCTGTGCCGAGCTGGCCCGGTTGCTGGCGCAGCTGGGCGATACCGAGCGCAGCAACCAGCTGTTCCAGGAAGGTCTGGGGTTGTTGGACGAGCGCCTCCTGGCATCGCCGCTGCCGGTGCCCGCCAGGGTATAAAACCGCAAGGCTGGGCCGTCCCCGGAGGGGCGGCCCGTCCTGCGACTCCCCCCCCGATCTGGCCTTTGTGCCGGTTTGCCGCGCTCGATCTTGTCATGGCGCGCCTTGAAAGGGCCGAGCGCTTTCTCTACCGTGGCAGCCTGTTTCTTCCGTTGTGGATACACCATGTCGCTGGCCGGCTCACGCTTGCTGTTCTCCCTTGTGTTTTTTACCGGTGCCTTGGCCCTGTGGGCTTCGTTTCACCTGGAGTTCGGGGTTGGGCTCGAGCCTTGCCTGTTGTGGGTGGCGCAACGTTTCTTTGCGTTGCTGTTGACCTCGATCAGCCTGGTCGCGGCCCTGCAGGGGCCACAATACCCGGCGAGTGCCCTGTATTGGCTGCTGGAACTGTTCTGCAGCCTGGCGGGTGTCGTTACGGCAGGGCGCCATGTGTTATTGCAGAACATTCCTTCGGATCAGTTGCTGGCGTGCTTGCCGGACATGCCGTTCATGCTCGGCAACCTGTCCTGGGGGCGTGCCTTGCAGCTGGTTTTCACCGGGACCGCGCAGTGCGCGGAGGTCACCTGGACGTTGCTGGACATGAGTGCCGCGGAGTGGAGCCTGCTGTTTTTCATCGCTGTGATGATTTTGAGCGCCTATCGTCTGGCGCGGCTTCTACCATGGGGCCGGCGCAGGGCGGCCGCGACCTGAGTCGTCGATTGGCGATGGGGCGCAAGATTAAACACTTGTATGAACTTTATCTCCTGCGTACCTTGAAGCGGCTGTCGAGCGGGCATAATCTGGCCCGCACGTGTCACCGCAATTACGTTGCTCGATGCTGTTCTGCCTGGCCGGATGCTGATGTTCAGTCCAGTGGCGGATTCAGAGCGGCATGACCCATAAGGGAAGAGAGATCGCCATGCTCGAAAGTTGTCAGAATGCTCAGGAACGCTGGGGTGGAGTGCATCTGCTGATCGATCGCTGGTTGCAGGAGCGTCACGAACTGGTTCGGGCCTATGATGCTCTCGGCGCGGAGCCTGAGACGCTGGCTGAAAATCGACAACCGCTGCAGGAGTTCTGCGCAATCCTGGTGGACTACGTCTCCGCCGGCCACTTTGAAATCTACGAGCAGTTGACTGGCGAGGCCAAGGCCTTCAATGATCAGCGCGGGCTCGAACTGGCCGAAACCATTTATCCACGGATCGATGTCATCACTGAAAAGCTGCTGGCGTTCAACGATCTGTGCGACGAAGGAAAATGCGTGGCGGAGAAGTTCAAGGAGCTGGGTGGTCTGCTGCATGAACGCTTCGAGCTGGAAGATTGCCTGATCGAAGTGCTGCACAACGCTCACAAGGAAGAGGCCGCCGTTCAGGCCTGACTTGCCGCGAAAGCTTTACCGAAACGGTGCGCATTGCGCACCGTTTTTCGTTTCTGCGCCCCCTAACCGGTGGCCCCCAGCAGCTCGATTTCAAACACCAGTGGCGTGTAAGGCGCGATCAGGTCGCCCGCGCCATCGGCGCCGTAAGCCTGGGCCGAAGGAATCACCAGGCGCCACTTCGCCCCCGTCGGCATCTGCTGTAAGGCGCTGCGCCATCCGGCAATCACACTGTCCAGGCGAAACCACTGTGGCTGCTGATTCTGATCGAACACCGTGCCATCAGGCAGGCGTCCGGTGTAGCGAACCTGTACCGAACCATTGGCTCCCGGCCGTACTCCGTCGCCGGGTGCCAGCTCGGTCAGCAGGATGCCGTTCTCCAGTTCGCGTACGCCCGGCTTGGCCTTTTCGGCCGAGAGAAAACGCTGTTCGTTTTCCAGCGCCACTTCGATTCGCGGCTTGTCCGCTTGCTCGCCGACCTGTGCTTCATGCTGGGCGAGGATCTGTTCGATACGCTCGTCCTTGAGTGCCAGGGGCTTGCCTTGGTAGGCCTGTTTCAAGCCCTCCACCAATGCCTGGATCTGCAGGTCCGGCACCTCCTGGCGCAGGCGTTCACCGAGGCTGGCGCCCAGGCTGTAGGCGAGATCGTGAGCATCGTTTTTCTGCGAATCTTCGGCGGCCTGAGCCAGTGGCAACAACACACACAAGGATAAAAAAAGGTAACGCGACATGGGCGTTCTCCGGCCTGAGACGAGGGGGATTATGCCAGCGTGGATGTGGCGGCTGGTGAGTAACTTTCTTGTGCGCGAAGAACATTTTCGATCCTCTGCAACGCATGGCATTCGATACTGTCAACATGCCCTAGCGGCGGTAGCAGCAGAGGTCTAGTATGAGCCGCAACTCACGTCAGCCAGGAGGTAAACCATGTCGGCCAATAAGAAGCCTGTAAATACTCCGTTGCATTTGCTCCAACAGCTTTCGAGCAGCCTGCTCGAACATTTGGAAAACGCTTGTTCCCAAGCCTTGGCTGATGCTGAAAAACTGCTCGCCAAACTGGAAAAGCAACGCGGTAAGGCACAGGAAAAACTGCACAAATCGCGCACCAAATTGCAGGACGCCGCGGCGGCCGGCAAGGCCAAGGCACAAGCCAAAGCCAAGGACGCAGTGAAAGAACTTGAAGACCTGCTCGATGCACTCAAAGCACGCCAATCCGAAACCCGCGCCTACATTCTGCAACTCAAGCGCGACGCTCAGGAAAGCCTGAAACTGGCCCAGGGCGTCGGTCGTGTGAAAGAAGCCGCAGCCAAGGTGCTGAGCACTCGCTCCGCCAAACCGGCCGCCGCTCCAGCACAGAAAGCCGCAGCCAAGCCGGCGGCAAAAGCCCCAGCCAAACCTGCCGCTAAAGCACCGGCAAAAGCTGCCAGCAAACCGGCTGCCAAACCTGCCGCCAAGCCAGTGGCAAAAACCGCCGCAGCCAAACCTGCAGCTGCCAAGCCAGCGGCTAAACCGGCTGCTGCAAAAGCACCTGCAAAACCTGCTGCCAAACCCGTTGCGAAAACGGCGGCTGCCAAACCGGCTGCAGCAAAACCAGCGGCCAAACCAGCGGCCAAACCCGCCGCCAAGCCAGCGGCTAAAACCGCAGCGGCCAAGCCTGCTGCTGCCAAGCCAGCGGCTAAACCGGTAGCGGCAAAAACGGCTGCGAAGCCGGCCGCCAAACCGGCTGCGGCCAAAGCTCCGGTGAAGGCAGCAGCGAAACCCGCGGCCAAACCGGCAGCTAAACCTGCAGCAGCCAAGCCAGCGGCTTCCACTGCCGCCAAGCCAGCAGCCGCTAAACCGGCTGCAGCAAAACCAGCCGCCAAGCCTGCGGTGAAACCTGCTGCCAAGCCGGCTGCAAAACCAGCCGCGAAGAAGCCAGTCGCCGCCAAGCCTGCTGCTGCCAAACCGGCCACCGCTCCAGCGGCCGCCAAACCAGCCACCCCGGCAACTCCGGCAACCAAGCCGGCGGCACCGGTCTCTTCGCCAGCTCCAGCGGCGACTGCTGCGCCAGCTCCGACTGCCGCTCCCGCCAGCACCACGCCAACCAGCGCTTCCTAAGCGCCGGTCACCGCGACGCGCAGCACCTGCAGCGCGTCGCGGTTGAGGTTGGCGGCTTCGGCCGCCAGTCCTTCCAGCCAGTCCGTCAGATCCTGCGTTTCACCCTTCGACCATTCTCCCGCCAGCGCCTCCAGGCGCAGCAGCAGTTGCCGCTCGGCCTCCAGTTCCAATGCCTTGACCTGTTCGCGCAAGACCGTCAGTTCCGGATCCGCGCTCGCGGCCGGGCGCCATTGCGTGCGCAGTTGGCGTAGCGGCCTGACGACTTCGTCGTGCCAGGGCTGGCCCAGGGTTCGCAGCTGTTGCAGGCGCTGCGAAGTGCAGGTCACTCCGCGCGCGCCGAGCCAGGCCGCGCAGAGTAGAAGGCAGACATTGGCCCCGGCCGCCTGAAGGTTCAGGCAGGCTTCTTCGACGCCCGGGCGGGCGTAGGTCTTGAGGGTGAAGCTCCACAGGTCAGAGGACATAGTGCTACTCGCGCCAGTTGCGAACGAAGCTGGTAGACTCCGCCGCCATTATGATTCGACTTCAGAACCTGACTTTACAGCGTGGTCCGCAACGTCTGCTAGAAGACGCCGAGCTGACCCTGCACGCCGGCCAGAAAGCCGGCCTGATCGGTGCCAACGGCGCCGGCAAATCCAGCCTGTTCGCCTTGCTGCGTGGCGAGTTGCACCCGGATTCGGGCGACTGCTTCCTGCCCGCCGACTGGCGCATCGCCCATATGCGCCAGGAGGTCGATACCCTCGAGCGGCTGGCGGTCGACTACGTGCTCGATGGCGACCTGCGCCTGCGCCAGGTGCAGCGTGAGCTGGCCGCCGCCGAAGCGGCCCATGACGGTGCGGCCCTGGCGCGCCTGCATGCCGAGCTGGACAGCGCCGACGGTTATACCGCCGACGCGCGGGCGCGCAAGCTGCTGGCCGGCCTGGGTTTCAGCAACGAGCAGATGGACCGCCAGGTCGGCGACTTCTCCGGTGGCTGGCGGATGCGCCTGAACCTGGCGCAGGCGCTGATGTGCCCGTCGGATCTGCTGTTGCTCGACGAACCGACCAACCACTTGGACCTCGATGCGATCCTCTGGCTGGAGGACTGGCTCAAGGGCTACCCCGGCACTTTGCTGCTGATTTCCCACGACCGCGATTTCCTCGATGCCGTGGTCGACCATGTGGCTCATGTCGATCAGCGCAAGATCACCCTTTATCGCGGTGGCTACAGCGCCTTCGAGCGCGCCCGTGCCGAACGCCTGGCGCAACAGCAGCAAGCCTACGAGAAGCAGCAGGCGCAGCGTGCGCATATGGAAAAGTACATTGCGCGCTTCAAGGCTCAGGCCACCAAGGCCCGCCAGGCCCAGAGCCGGATCAAGGCCCTGGAGCGAATGGAAGAGCTGTCCGCCGCCCACGTCGACTCGCCGTTCGACTTCGTTTTCCGCGAGTCGGAAAAGATCTCCAGCCCTCTGCTCGACCTGTCCGATGCCCGTCTGGGTTACGGCGAGAAGACCGTGCTGGAGAAGGTCAAGCTGCAACTGACCCCGGGTGCGCGCATCGGTCTGCTCGGCCCCAACGGTGCGGGCAAGTCGACCCTGATCAAGAACCTCTCCGGCGAGCTGTCGCCGCTGGGCGGTCGCCTGACCCGCGGCGAGAACACCGTGGTCGGTTATTTCGCCCAGCACCAGCTGGACTCGCTCGATGCCAAGGCCAGCCCGTTGCTGCATTTGCAGCGCCTGGCGCCGACCGAGCGCGAGCAGACCCTGCGCGACTTCCTCGGTGGTTTCGACTTTCGCGGCGCGCGTATCGACGAGCCGGTGCTGAATTTCTCCGGTGGCGAAAAGGCGCGCCTGGCCCTGGCTCTGATTGCCTGGGACCGCCCGAACCTGCTGCTGCTCGACGAACCGACCAACCACCTGGACCTGGAGATGCGCCTGGCCCTGACCATGGCCCTGCAAGAGTTCAGCGGCGCGGTGCTGGTGGTCTCCCACGACCGTCACCTGCTGAAAAGCACCACCGACAACTTCTACCTGGTGGCCGACGGCAAGGTCGAAGAGTTCGACGGCGACCTGGACGACTACGCGCGCTGGCTGGTGGACTACCGCCAGCGCAACGCGCCGGTCAGCACGACCACGGTCAACCCGGACAAGACCGACAAGAAGGCCCAGCGCCAGGCTGCCGCGGCCCTGCGCCAGCAGTTGGCCCCGCACAAGCGCGAAGCCGACAAGCTGGAAACCGAGCTGGGCAAGGTCCACGAGCGGCTGGCGAAAATCGAAGCCAGCCTCGGCGACAGTGGTATCTACGAAGCCGCGCGCAAGGACGAGTTGCGTGATCTGCTGGCCGAGCAGGCCAAGCTGAAGGTGCGCGAAGGCGAACTGGAAGAGGCCTGGATGGAAGCCCTGGAACTGCTGGAAAGCATGCAGGCGGAACTGGAAGCCTTGTCCTGATGGAAGCGTTCAAGCTGCCTGTGCCTATCACGTGGGTCGAGCCGCTGTGGGTCACCGTGCAAATCCTGCTGATCCTGCTGGCTGGCTACGTCACCCAGCGGTTTGTCGCGCGCTGCCTGACCCGCCTGGGTGAACGTTACCCGTTCCCGCCGCAGTTGCTGATGCCGCTGCGCGGCGGCTTGCGCTGGCTGATCATGGGCAGCGCGCTGATCTTCGTCCTGGAGCGGCTCGGGGTGTCGGCGACGGTGCTCTGGACTGCCCTGTCCGGTTTTGTCGCCGTGGCTGCGGTGGCCTTCTTCGCCATGTGGAGCGTGCTGTCCAACCTGCTCTGCGCCATCCTGATCTTCACCGTGGGCCCGTTCCGCATCGGCGATGTGGTCGAACTGGTGGATACCCTCGACAAACCGGGCATCAAGGGCCGGGTGGTGGCAATCAACCTGCTGTACACCTCGTTGATCGAGGCCGAGGAAGCCGGCACCGGCGGCGTCATGGTGCAAGTGCCCAACAGTCTGTTCTTCCAGCGTTCGGTGCGCCGCTGGCGCGGTAGCGATGCGCTGTCGATAGGCTCCGGCGAGAAATAGTCCTCCTGCGCCGTCTCTGTAGCCGCTGCCGAGCATCGCAAGGCTGCGATCGGCTGCGATGCAGACGTGCTCTTGAGATCGCAGGAAGCTCCTGCATGTCGAGCGCGACCCCGGCCTATCGCAGCCTTCGGCAGTGGCTACAGTTGACCGGCGATGCCTGTCCGACAAAAATCTATGGTCATCCGCCCGCCGGCGCATTAGCTTAGGCGTCTACGACGAATTCGAGCCGAGGTGTGCGATGGTTCTTGAGACATGGCTGGCGTTTTTTGCCGCCTGCTGGGTGATCAGCCTTTCCCCGGGGGCCGGCGCGATTGCGTCGATGTCCTGCGGTCTGCAATACGGTTTCTGGCGCGGTTACTGGAACGCCCTGGGCCTGCAACTGGGCCTGGCCATGCAGATTGCGATTGTCGCCGCCGGCGTGGGGGCGATTCTCGCGGCATCCTCGACCGCCTTTTACGCGATCAAATGGTTCGGCGTGGCTTACCTGGTCTACCTCGCGGTCAAACAGTGGCGCGCGCTGCCCAGCGACCTGAGCGACGACGCCGCGATCCGGCCGATCGGCAAACCCCTGGCGCTGGTGTTCCGCGGGTTCCTGGTCAACATCAGCAACCCCAAGGCTCTGGTGTTCATGCTGGCGGTCCTGCCGCAGTTCATCGATCCCCACGCACCGCTGGTGAAGCAGTACCTGATCCTCGGCGCGACCATGATTGCCGTCGACCTGATCGTCATGGCCGGCTACACCGGCCTGGCCTCCAAGGTCCTGCGCCTGCTGCGCACGCCGACCCAGCAACGGCGCATGAACCGCACCTTCGCCGGCCTATTCCTCGGCGCCGCCGGGTTGCTGGCGACCATTCGCAAAGCGCCGGTCTAAGAGGCTGGTCACATAAAAAAGGCGCCCATCGAGGGCGCCTTTTTTGTGCGTGCGCCTCAGGGAAACCGCGAGCATGAACCCGTCCCGGCCGCGCCCGGATTTATTTCATCTTTGTTCAGGAAGCCCCGGACCCCAGGTGATTCAAGGCTTTGGCCCGGCATCAGGAACCACGACGCCTGGGTGTCTGTATGACAGAGCTTGAGTGAAACTCATTGGAAGTGAACAATGTGTTACTTCGTATTTCCATTTGAGATTCGTTCATGACTGCCCCCTCCCGTTTCCTGGCGTGGCTCGTGCTGCCGGTATTGGCCCTGTGCAGCGCCAACCTGCTGGCGGACACCGTAGAAGGCGCGCCCAAGGCGCTGCACCTGCTCGACTACATTGGCGCGGACTACCCTCCGACGGTCGAGGCGGGCAAGGTCATTGACGACTCCGAGTACCGTGAACAGGTCGAGTTTCTCGGCGTGTTGCAGGGGCTGGTCGCCGATTTGCCGGCCAAGCCGGAGAAGGCCGAGCTGGAGCAGGGCATCGCCAGCCTGAACGATGCAGTCAAGGCCAAGGCGGACGGCGCCCTCGTCGCCCGTCAGGCGCGGCAGCTGGGCGCCAAGCTGGCGGTGGCCTATGAGGTCAGCCAGGCCCCGATCATCACTCCGGACCCGAGCCGTGGCGCGCCTTTGTATGCCCAGCATTGCTCGGTGTGTCACGGCGACACCGGTGCCGGCGATGGCCCGGCTGGGGTCGGCCTGACGCCGCCACCGGCCAACCTGCGGGATGCGGCGCGCACGGATCACCTGAGCCTCTACGCGATCTACAACACCCTCGGCCTGGGCGTCGAAGGCACCGACATGCCGTCTTTCGCCGATCAGCTGGATGACCGCCAGCGCTGGGACTTGGCGACCTATATCGCCGGCTTCACTGCCGACCCGGCCGCGGCGAAGGGTGACAAGAGCTACAACCTCGCCGACCTGGCCCGCCAGACCCCAAGCGAAGTGCAGGCCGCCGAAGGGCCGCAGGCCGCGGCCACCTTCCGTGCCCAGCGCGCCCAGCCGCCACAGGTCAAGCGCGGCCCGGCGCAACTGCTCGACTACACCGCCTCGACCCTGGACAAGAGCCTGGCCGCCTACCGCGCCGGTGACCGCGAACAGGCCTACGACCTGTCGGTGGCGGCGTATCTGGAAGGCTTCGAGCTGGTGGAAAGCTCCCTAGACAACGTCGATGCCAATGTGCGCAAGGACACCGAGAAAGCCCTGATGGCCTACCGTCAGGCGCTGCAGGACGGCTTGCCGGCAGAGCAGGCCGGGCAGCGCCTGGATGCCGCCAAGGCCAAGCTGAAAGAGTCGGCGGGCCTGCTGGGCAGCGATGGCCTGAGCTGGTCCCTGAGCTACATTTCCGGCCTGCTGATCTTGCTGCGCGAAGGCCTGGAAGCGATCCTGGTGCTGGCGGCGATCCTGGCCTTCCTGCGCAATACCGGCCAGCAATCGGCGGTGCGCAGCGTCAACGTCGGTTGGGGGCTGGCGTTGCTGGCCGGCCTGGCGACCTGGGCGCTGGCGGCGTATGTGATCGATGTCAGCGGCTCCCAGCGCGAGTTGCTGGAAGGCGCCACGGCCTTGTTCGCCAGTGTCATGGTGCTGTGGCTCGGCGTGTGGATGCACGACCGCCGGCACGCAGCGGCCTGGCAGGACTACATCAAGAGCAGCCTGGTGGGCGGTGGCGGCCGTTTTGGTTTTGCGGTGCTGGCGTTCTTCTCGGTCTATCGCGAGCTGTTCGAAGTGATCCTGTTCTACGAAACCCTGTGGCTGCAGGCCGGCCCGGCGGGCCATAACGCAGTGCTGGCCGGCGGCGCCACGGCGCTGGTGCTGCTGGTCGGCCTGGCCTGGGTGATCCTGCGCGGTTCGGCCAAGCTGCCGCTGGCGCTGTTCTTCGGCATCAACGCGGCGTTGCTGTGCGCCTTGTCGGTGGTGTTTGCCGGGCATGGCGTCAAGGCGCTGCAGGAGGCTGGAATCTTCGGTACGCGGCCGGTGGCGTTCTTCGACTTCGACTGGCTGGGCATTCACGCCGATGCCTACTCGCTGACGGCGCAGGCGGTGGCGATCGTGGCGATCATCGTGCTCTACAGTCGCAGCCGCATCGCCGAGAAACGGCGGACCCAGGTTTCCTGAGGCATCCGTTTCGCTCATTATCGCGGGCAAACCGCGCGCCCACAGTTCATCGAGATCTGTAGGCGCGCGGCTTGCCCGCGATGCTTTCAGAGGAATAACCCAATGCGTGTCTGGATCGATGCCGACGCCTGCCCCAAGGCGGCGAAGGATCAGGTGGTGAGGTTTGCCCTCAAGCGCCAGTTCGAGCTGGTGCTGGTGGCAGGGCAGCCGCAGATCAAGCCGGCCTTTGCCTGCGTCAAGCTGATCGTGGTGCCCAGCGGCCCGGATGCGGCTGACGATTATCTGGTGGAACACGCAGTGCCGGGCGAACTGGTGATCTGCAGCGATGTGCCCCTGGCCGACCGGCTGGTGAAGAAGGGCGTCGCCGCCCTCGACCCGCGGGGCAAGGAGTTCGATGCGCAGAACATGGGCGAACGGCTGGCGGTGCGTAACCTGTTTACCGATCTGCGCGAGCAGGGGCAGGTCGGTGGCGGGCAAGGCCCTTATGGGGATCGCGAGAAGCAGGCCTTCGCCAATGGCCTGGACCGGATTCTGACGCGGCTGGCGCGTCAGGCCTGACAATTGCCGCGAGGCGAGGGCGCTTGCCGCTCGCCACGGCTTTTGGGTTATTCGTCGTTTTCGTGGGTCAGTTCCAGCACCCGATCCACCAGCTTATTGATGCCGGCCGCGGCTTCGCTGATGGACTGCGCGAGCATGTAGGCCGGGGTGCTGACCAGCTTGCGCGCCTTGTCCTCGATGATATCGCCAACGGTGCACTCGGCATGGGTCGCGCCCATCTTGCTGACGGCGGCCGCGGTGTCGGCGTCGTTGCCGATGGTGCAGGTGACGCCCGGGCCGTAGATCTTCGCCGCCAATGCCGGCGAGATGCAGATCAGGCCCACCGGCTTGCCGGCTTCGGCGAAGGCTTCGGTCAGTGCCAGGACATCCGGCTGGACCGTGCAGCCGGCCCCTTCCACGGCGAAGTTGGAAAGGTTTTTCGCCGCGCCAAAGCCGCCAGGCACGATCAGCGCGTCGAAGTCTTCGGCGTTGGCCTCGCGGATGTCTTTGACCTGGCCGCGGGCGATGCGCGCCGATTCCACCAGAACATTGCGCGATTCGGGCATCTCTTCGCCGGTCAGGTGGTTGATCACATGCAGCTGGGCGATGTTCGGGGCGAAGCACTGCACCTGGGCGCCACGCTGGTCCAGGCGCAGCAGGGTGATGACGCTTTCATGGATCTCGGCACCGTCATAGACGCCACAGCCGGAAAGGATCACTGCAACTTTTTTGCTCATGGTTTTTTCTCCAGATTCATGGCGTTAAATGTCCACTAATTTGTTGCCCGTTGCCATAGGGTTATCCCGCCGCCCGACCTAATCTTCGATCAGGATTGCGATCAGGCCGTGTCATGAATTTCATTCTGTATGCGGTGCCGTTCTTCTTCGTGCTGATAGTCCTCGAGCTGCTGGCCGACCGCTGGCGGGGGGAACAACTATCGGGTCGCGGACGCTCTCTACATGGATCGCAACTACGGCGGCGTGTTCATTATTTGGGACCGGCTGTTCGGCACCTTTCAGGAGGAGGACGACAACGAGCCGGTGGTCTTCGGCGTCACCACGCCCCCTGGCCAGCTGGGACCCGGTGTGGGCCAATCTGCAGTTCTATGCCCGGTTGCTGATGATGCGCGGTGTATGCGGCTCTTGGCAGCTACCTGATGAACCTGGGCGACAGCCTGCCGGTCGCGGCCCCGATGCTGGGCTGGAGCGCCATGGCCTTTGGTCTGTTCGTATTGGGGGTGGCGCTGGAGAATCGCCCGTGGGCGCTGAAGATGGAGCTGCTGCGGCTGGCGTCGGACCTGCCGCTGGTGTGGCTGGCGCCTCTGGTCGGGCTGTGGCCGGCCAGTGCCTTGGGTTGGGCCGGCCTGATCAGTTACAGCCTGCTCAGTGGCATTGCGCTTTACTGCTGCCGGGGTCGTCTTACTCGACTGGCGTCTTAGACTTGCAGCAATCGCTCTGCTCGTTCTGCTTGACCTGTTCGGCTTCGTAGATCGCCTTGGCCAGTCGCGCATTCTTGAAGCGGCGGCGCAGCCACAGGGCAAAACCCAGGACCAGCAAGGCGCCGAGCACCCACAGTTCGTACTTCTTGATGCTGCCCAGCATGCCTTCGAGCACAGCGCCGAAGTGATAGGCCGCGGCGGCCAGGGCGGCGGCCCAGATCGCCGCGCCAATGCCGTTGAGCAACAGATAACGTCCCGGCGGATATCCCGACAGGCCGATGGCCACCGGCATCACGGTGCGCAGGCCGTAGACGAAGCGGAAACTCAGCACCCAGATGTCCGGATGCTTGCGGATATGCTCCAGCGCCCGATCGCCCATCAATTGCCAGCGCGGTTTGCGCGCCAGCAGCTTACGCCCGTGCTTGCGTCCCAGGAAGTACCACAGCTGGTCGCCGGCATAGCTGCCGAAGAACGCCACGACCACCACCAGGTTGATGTCCATGTATCCGCGAAACGCGAGGAAGCCGGCCAGGACCAGGATGGTCTCGCCTTCGAAGAATGTGCCGAGAAAGAGGGCGAAGTAGCCGAATTCCTGAAGAAATTGTTGGAGCATTGTCTGGATGCTGGCGAAATGAACGCGCAGCCTAACCCTTCGGGCCCATGGAGGAAAGTATCCAAATGTGTCTCGACGTGAACAAATGCTGGCTGGACAATAGCTGCGACTACCGGTCACAGGGTTAAGCACAACTGTCATCCGTTCGTCATAATGGGCGCTTATAACTGTCACGCTCGCCCGCCTGTGCGGGCTCAGGAGTCTGTCGTGAGCTTTACCCCAGCCAACCGTTTGTTTCCCGCCACTCGCCTGCGTCGCAATCGCCGTGATGATTTTTCTCGTCGCCTGGTGCGTGAAAACGTCCTGACCACCGATGACCTGATCCTGCCGGTATTCGTGCTCGACGGTGAGAATCGTCGGGAAGCGGTGGCCTCGATGCCGGGCGTCGAACGCCTGACCATCGACCTGCTGCTGGAGGAAGCGGCGCAGTGGGTCGAGCTGGGGATTCCCGCGCTGGCTTTGTTCCCGGTGACCCCGGCGGATCTCAAGTCGCTGGACGCCGCCGAAGCCTGGAACCCGGAAGGCATTGCCCAGCGCGCCACCCGCGCGCTGCGTGAGCGTTTCCCTGAACTGGGCGTGATCACCGACGTGGCGCTCGACCCGTTCACCACCCACGGTCAGGACGGCATCCTCGACGAAGAAGGCTATGTGCAGAACGACATCACCGTCGATGCACTGGTCAAGCAAGCCCTGTCCCATGCCGAAGCCGGCGCCCAGGTGGTCGCGCCTTCGGACATGATGGACGGCCGCATCCAGGCGATCCGCGAAGCCCTGGAGCTGGCCGGGCACGTCAACGTGCGGATCATGGCCTATTCGGCCAAGTACGCCAGCGCCTATTACGGTCCGTTCCGCGATGCGGTCGGCTCGGCGCTGAACCTGGGCAAGGCCAACAAGGCCTCCTACCAGATGGACCCGGCCAACAGCCACGAAGCCCTGCATGAAGTGGCCGCCGACCTCGCCGAAGGCGCGGACATGGTCATGGTCAAGCCGGGCATGCCGTACCTGGACATCCTTTTGCGGGTCAAGGATGAATTCAAGGTGCCGACCTTTGTCTATCAGGTCAGCGGCGAATACGCCATGCACATGGCGGCGATCCAGAATGGCTGGTTGAGCGAAGGGGTTATTCTCGAATCCTTGACCGCCTTTAAACGCGCGGGTGCCGATGGCATCCTGACTTACTTTGCCGTTCGTGCTGCTCAATTGTTACGAGAGCAAAAATAGCCCTCCCAGGAACACGCGATGAATACCGAAGGACTCACTGAAGTTGCCGTAAAAGAAGCTCAACCCGTGGTCGAGCAGGTCGTTGAAACACCACCGGAGCTGGAAGCCCCGCCGGTGCAAGCGGACGCACCGCATGTGGCGATGCCGACCCTGGTCATCCCGAGCCTGGATGACAGCAGCCTGTATATCCATCGCGAGCTGTCGCAACTGCAGTTCAACATCCGCGTGCTGGAGCAGGCGCTGGATGAGTCCTATCCGCTGCTGGAGCGCCTGAAGTTCCTGCTGATCTTCTCCAGTAACCTGGACGAGTTCTTCGAGATCCGCGTCGCCGGCCTGAAGAAGCAGATCACCTTCGCCCGTGAACAGGCCGGTGCCGATGGCCTGCAGCCGCACCAGGCCCTGGCGCGCATCAGCGACCTGGTGCACGGTCACGTCGACCGCCAGTACGCGATCCTCAACGACATTCTGTTGCCGGAGCTGGAGAAACATCAGGTCCGCTTCATCCGTCGCCGTTACTGGACCACCAAGCTCAAGACCTGGGTCCGTCGCTATTTCCGCGACGAGATCGCGCCGATCATCACTCCGATCGGTCTCGACCCGACCCACCCGTTCCCGCTGCTGGTGAACAAGAGTCTGAACTTCATCGTCGAACTCGAAGGGGTCGACGCCTTCGGTCGCGATTCCGGCCTGGCGATCATCCCGGCGCCGCGCCTGCTGCCGCGGATCATCAAGGTGCCGGAAGAAGTCGGCGGCCCTGGCGACAACTATGTGTTCCTCTCGTCGATGATCCACGCCCACGCCGATGACCTGTTCCAGGGCATGAAGGTAAAGGGCTGCTATCAGTTCCGCCTGACCCGCAACGCCGACCTGGCGGTGGACACCGAGGACGTCGAAGACCTGGCCCGCGCCCTGCGCGGCGAGCTGTTCTCCCGTCGTTACGGCGATGCGGTGCGTCTGGAAGTGGCCGACACCTGCCCGAAACACCTGTCCGACTACCTGCTCAAGCAGTTCAACCTGAGCGAGACCGAGCTGTACCAGGTCAACGGTCCGGTGAACCTGACGCGCCTGTTCAGCATCACCGGCCTGGACAGCCACCCGGAGCTGCAATACACGCCGTTCACCCCGCAGATTCCCAAGCTGTTGCAGAACAGCGAGAACATCTTCAGCGTGATCAGCAAGCAGGACATCCTGCTGCTGCACCCGTTCGAGTCCTTCACCCCGGTGGTCGACCTGCTGCGTCAGGCGGCCAAGGATCCGCACGTGCTGGCGGTGCGCCAGACCCTGTACCGCTCCGGCGCCAACTCGGAAATCGTCGATGCGCTGGTGGATGCGGCGCGTAACGGCAAGGAAGTCACCGCGGTGATCGAGCTGCGCGCGCGCTTCGACGAAGAGTCCAACCTGCAACTGGCCAGCCGCCTGCAAGCGGCCGGCGCGGTGGTGATCTACGGCGTGGTCGGCTTCAAGACCCACGCCAAGATGATGTTGATCCTGCGGCGCGAAGCCGGCGAGATCGTGCGCTACGCCCACCTGGGCACCGGCAACTACCACGCTGGCAACGCCCGCCTGTACACCGACTACAGCCTGCTGACCTCCGACGACGCTTTGTGCGAAGACGTCGGTAAGCTCTTCAGCCAGTTGATCGGCATGGGCAAGACCCTGCGCATGAAGAAGCTGCTGCACGCGCCCTTCACCCTGAAGAAGGGCATGCTCGACATGATTGCCCGGGAGACCCAGTTCGCCCTGGACGGCAAGCCGGCGCACATCATCGCCAAGTTCAACTCGCTGACCGATCCGAAGATCATCCGCGCGCTGTACAAGGCCAGCCAGTCGGGTGTGCGCATCGACCTGGTGGTGCGGGGCATGTGCTGCCTGCGTCCGGGGATCGCCGGTGTGTCGCACAACATCCATGTGCGCTCGATCATCGGCCGCTTCCTGGAGCACACCCGGGTGTTCTACTTCCTCAATGGCGGCGAGGAGCAGATGTTCCTGTCCAGCGCCGACTGGATGGAGCGCAACCTCGACAAGCGCGTCGAGACTTGCTTCCCGGTCGAGGGCAAGAAGCTGATCCTGCGGGTCAAGAAGGAGCTGGAAAGTTATCTCACCGATAACACCCACAGCTGGAGCCTGCAGTCGGACGGTCGCTACATCCGCAACACCCCGACCGGCAACCAGAACCCGCGCAGCGCCCAGGCCACCCTGCTGGAGCGCCTGAGCAACCCGGTGCTGGCGGTGCGCTGAGCCCGGGGCCTATTCAGCCCATGAAAAAGCCGGCTTGCCGGCGATGGTGCCCTTTGGAAGGAGCCCATCGCCGGCAAGCCGGCTTTTTTGTGCGGGGCGTTTCAGTGCACGTTGAGGGTGATCCCGACCCGGGTCAGCCATTCCGCTTCCAGGGCGAAGTCGGCCTGGGTCAGCTGGTTCTCGTCGAGCCAGTTTGCCGGGAACATCACCTCCAGGCTGTCGCCGGCGGCGTGCAGCTTCACCTGGGGCATTTCCTGGGTGCCGCGGATGTGGTGGAACAGGATGGCGAAACGCAGCAGCACGCACAGGCGGATCAGCTTGCTGCCTTCCTCGCCGAATTCGGCGAACTTGTCCTTGGGAATGTTGCGGCGGTGACCGCGTACCAGTAGCGCGAGCATTTGCTGGTCTTCGCGGGAGAAGCCGGCGAGGTCGGAGTGCTCGATCAGGTAGGCGCCGTGCTTGTGGTAATGGTAGTGGGCGATATCCAGGCCCACTTCATGGACCTTGGCGGCCCAGCCCAGCAGTTCGCGCCAGACGCCGTCCTCCAGGTCCCAGTCCTCGGCCACCTGGTCGAAGGCGTGGAGCGCCTTGCGCTCGACCCGGGCGGCCTGTTCCAGGTCGACGTGATAACGCTCCATCAACGAACCCAGGGTGCGCTCGCGCACGTCTTCGTGGTGATGACGGCCCAGCAGGTCGTAGAGCACGCCTTCACGCAGGGCGCCTTCGCAATGGTCCATGCGCTGCAGTTCGAGGGCGTCGAAGATGGCTTCGAGAATCGCCAGGCCGGCGGGGAAGATCGCCCGGCGATCCGGCTTGATGCCTTCGAAGTCGATTTTCTCGGCATCGCCCAGCTTGAACAGCCGACGCTTGAGCCAGGCCAGGCCTTCGGCGTTGACTTCGCCACTGCCGTGGCCGCCGGCCTTGAGCGCCAGGCCAATGGCGCGGATGGTGCCCGAGGAGCCGATGGCTTCATCCCAGGTCAAGCGATGCAGGGCGTGTTCGATGCTCATGATTTCCAGGCGCGCCGCGGTGTAGGCCTGGGCGTAGCGCGCCGGGGTGATCTTGCCGTCGCGGAAATAGCGCTGGGTGAAGCTGACGCAGCCCATCTGCAGGCTTTCGCGCAGCAGCGGCTCGAAGCGCTGGCCGATGATGAATTCGGTACTGCCGCCGCCGATGTCGGCGACCAGGCGCTTGCCCGGGGTATCGGCGAGGGTATGGGACACGCCCAGGTAGATGAGGCGGGCCTCTTCACGACCGGAGATGACTTCCACCGGGTGGCCGAGGATTTCCTCGGCGCGGCGGATGAATTCGCCGCGGTTGCGGGCTTCGCGCAGGGCGTTGGTGCCGACGATGCGCACCGCGCCTAGGGGCATGCCGTTGATCAGTTGGGCGAAGCGCTTCAGGCAATCGAGCCCGCGTTGCATGGATTCTTCGTTGAGCTGACGGTCTTCGTCGATCCCGGCGGCCAGCTGAACCTTTTCACCGAGCCGCTCGAGAATGCGGATTTCATTATGGTGAGCCTTGGCCACGACCATGTGAAAGCTGTTGGAGCCCAGGTCGATGGCGGCGATCAGGGACAGATTCTTGGCTTGGGATTGCGGCATGGTTTGGGGGTCTCGGTCGATAACCTTGCCATCCTGCCACGATCAATCGCTCGCGCCAACGCGCAGTGTCCAATGCGTTGATTCAACGCATGAATCCTTGCGCCACAGCTCCTGTAGCCGCTGCCGCAGGCTGCGACCGACTGCGCAGCAGGCGCTGTTCTTGAGGGCCCGGGAAGGCCCTGCGACCAGCGTGGCCCGGACCATCGCAGCCTGCGGCAGCGGCTACGGGTAGCATCAAGCGCTTTCATTGGTCCCGATGAAATTCGCCAGTTCCGGCGTCTGCGGGTTGGCGAACAGCACTTTCGGGTCGCCCACTTCATGCACCTTGCCCTGATGCATGAACACCAGCTTGTCGCCCACTTCCCGGGCGAAACGCATCTCGTGGGTCACCATGATCAGGGTCATGCCGTCCTTGGCCAGCTGGCGCACCACGCTCAGGACTTCGTTGACCAGCTCCGGGTCCAGGGCCGAGGTGATCTCGTCGCACAGCAGCACCTTGGGCGACATGGCCAGCGCCCGGGCGATCGCCACTCGCTGTTGCTGGCCGCCGGACAGGCGGTCGGGGAAGGCGTCGAACTTCTCCTCCAGGCCGACCCGCTTCAGCATCTCCCGCGCCAGCTCGGCGGCCCTGGCCTTGGGCACCTTCTGCACCACCTGCGGGGCGAGCATGACGTTCTCGCCGACAGTCAGGTGCGGGAACAGGTTGAACTGCTGGAACACCATGCCGACCTTCTGCCGCAGGCTGCGCAGGTCGGCGCGGGCGGCGTCGAGGTATTCGCCGTCGACTTCGATGACCCCGTCGTTGATCGACTCCAGGCCGTTGAGGGTGCGCAGCAAGGTGCTCTTGCCCGAGCCGCTGCGGCCGATGATCGCCACCACCTGGCCTTCCTCGATACTGAGGTCGATGCCCTTGAGCACATGATGGTCGCCGTAATATTTATGCAGGGCGGAAATTCTAAGCAGAGGCATGCAGTCTCCTTTCCAGGTAGCGCGCACTGAGGGACAGGGGGTAGCACAGCAGGAAGTAACCGAGCGCCACCAGGCCGTAGACCATGAAGGGCTCGAAGGTGGCATTGGCGAGCATGCCGCCGGTCTTGGTCAGCTCGGTGAAGCCGATGATCGAGGTCACCGCGGTGCCTTTGACCACCTGCACCGAGAAGCCCACGGTAGGCGCCACGGCAATCCGCAGCGCCTGCGGCAGGATCACATGGCGCAGCTGTTCATAAGGGTTGAGCGCCAGGCTGGAGGAGGCTTCCCACTGGCCGTTGGGGATCGAGTCGACGCAGCCGCGCCAGATCTCCGCCAGGTAGGCGCTGGTGAACAGCGTCAGGGCGATGGCCGCTGCCAGCCAGGGCGAGATATCCACCCCCAGCAGGGCGATGCCGAAGAACACCAGGAACAGCTGCATCAACAGCGGCGTGCCCTGGAACAGCTCGATGTACAGGCGGGCGAAACCGCTGGGGAAAGCCTTCTTGGAAATGCGCAGGGTCATGATCAGCAAACCGATCAGCCCGCCGCCGACAAAGGCCACCAGCGACAGCAGCAGGGTCCATTGCAGGCCGGTCAGCAGGTTGCGCACGATGTCCCAGAAGCTGAAATCACTCATTGGCTGCTCCTCGCGATATAGCGGCGCCCGACCCAGTTCAGCAGCTGCCGGATCAGCAGGGCCATGCACAGGTAGATCAGCGTGGTCAGGGCGTAGGTTTCAAAGGCGCGGAAGTTGCGCGACTGAATGAAGTTGGCGGCGAAGCTCAGCTCCTCGGTGGCGATCTGCGAACACACCGCCGAACCGAGCATGACGATGATGATCTGGCTGCTCAGGGCCGGCCACACCTTGCCCAGCGCCGGCAGCAACACCACATGGCGGAAGGCCTCCAGGCGCGTCATGGCCAGGGCCGCCGCGGCCTCCAGCTGGCCGCGGGGGATGGCCTGGATGCCGGCGCGGATGATTTCCGTGGAGTAGGCCCCCAGGTTGATCACCATCGCCAGCACCGCCGCCTGCCACTCGGAGATCTGCAGCCCCAGGGACGGCAGGCCGAAGAAGATGAAGAACAGCTGCACCAGGAACGGGGTGTTGCGGATCAGCTCGACGTAGACGCCGAAGAGGGCCGAGAAGGGCTGGATCTTCCAGGCCCGCACCACCGCGCCGACTATGCCCAGGCCGACCCCGAGCAATGCGCCGATGGCGGTCAGCTCAAGGGTGAACAGGGCGCCGCGCAGCAGCAGGCTGGTGTTTTCCAGCACCGGTAGAAAGTCGAACTGATAAGCCATGGATAACCTCCGCGACCGCGATCAGAGGCCAGCCGGCAATGGCTGCTTGAGCCACAGCTGGGCGTTCTTTTCCAGGCTGCCGTCGGCCTTGGCGGTGGTGAGGATCTGGTTGACCTTGTCCAGCAGCTCCGGCTGGTTCTTGTTCACGCCGACATAGACCGGGGAATCCTTGAGCTTGACCTTCATCGCCGGGATGCGTTTCGGGTTGCGCTCGCTGATGGCGACCATCACTACGTTGCCGCTGGCGATCAGGTCGACCTGGCCGGCCAGGTAGGCGGCGATGGTCGAGTTGTTGTCCTCGAAGCGCTTGATGGTCACGCCTTGCGGGGCCACGGCGGTCAGTTCGATGTCTTCGATGGCGCCACGGGTGACGCTGATGGTCTTGCCCTTGAGGTCGTCGAGGCTGGCGACTGGCGCTTCGGGTGGGCCGAATACCGCCAGGTAGAAGGGCGCGTAGGCCTGGGAGAAGTCGATGACCTTCTCGCGCTCCGGGTTCTTGCCGAGGCTGGAGATCACCAGGTCGACCTTGCCGGTGGTCAGGAACGGAATGCGGTTGGTGCTGTTGACCGGGGTCAGTTCGAGCTTGACCTTGAGCTGGTCGGCCAGCAGTTTCGCGGTGTCGATATCCAGGCCGCGGGGTTTCATGTCCGGACCGACCGAGCCAAAGGGTGGGAAGTCCTGGGGCACGGCCACCTTGAGGGTGCCGCGGGCGACGACATCGTCCAGGCCGCTGGCGTGGGCGGGCGTCTGACTCAGCAGCAGGCTGGCAAACAGGGCAGAGAGCAGGGCGCTGAAACGCTTGGTCATGGCAAATCTCCGGATTCACGGGAAGTGATTTCTGCGCAGCGACACAGCACAGCCCGTGCCAAACGCCGGAAAAAGCCCTGGAGCGCCGGGTTTTGCTGGCGTCCTTCGGTCTTACTGGTCTGAACAGTTGATGGCGTTTCTGCCCCCTTATCGAGCGTCCGGAGATACGCCCGAACCCCCTTGGGGCACGACTTGCCGGGCTCGGCGAATAGCTTTACAACTAGCCTTTTCCTGGACCGGCCAGCCTGCATTCTATGAACTCGATCTCCCGCGCCGTACCCGAGGTGGCGCTGCAAGCCATCCGCCAATTGATCAACGAGCGCGGCTTCGGCCCGGGCGATGCGCTGCCGTCGCAGCGCGATCTGGCCGTGCAACTGGGGGTCAGCCGGGCTTCATTGCGCGAGGCGCTGTCGTCCTTGAGCGCCTTGGGCGTGATCAGCGTGCAGCCTGGCAAAGGCGTGTTCGTGCAGGCCGCGCAATCGCCGGTCAATGGCGCGGGGCTGAGCTGGCCGTTCGCGGCCCAGGCGTCGCCGACGGATATCTTCCAATTGCGCTACGCCCTGGAAGGCTTCGCCGCGGGGCTGGCGGCCGTGACGCTGACCGCCGATGAGCTGGATGCGTTGCAGGATAATGTCGAGGCCATGCGCAACGAGCTGCGGGCGGCGGATTTCGAGGCGGCGGCGCGGCTGGATTTCGAGTTTCACCAGAAGATCCTGCAAGCCAGCGGTAATCAGGCAATGGTGAGCATTCTCAGTACCAGCGCCGAGATCTTCCTGGAGAGCCAGAAACTACCGTTCATCCGGCCCGAGCGGGCCATGGAAACCTGGCAGGAGCATCGCAAGATCCTCCGCGGGCTGGCCCGGCATGCCTCTGGGGCGGCGCAGAAGGCCATGCAGGAGCATGTGCGCGGCGCGGCCCTGCGCACCGGAATCGCCTTCGTCACCCCCGCATAGTTTCCAGTTGAGCTATACCCAAATTCATCGGGCACCATAGCGAGAGTCAATCAACTCCGGCTTCCTGAACGCGGGAAGGGCGGCTATGATGGGCCACGTTTTTTTGCTTACAACCTGGAGACTTCCATGAGCAGCGATCTTATCAAACACGTTAGCGACGCTAGCTTCGAGGCTGACGTACTCAAGGCCGAAGGCGCTGTACTGGTCGACTACTGGGCTGAGTGGTGCGGCCCATGCAAAATGATCGCTCCGGTCCTGGACGAAATCGCTGAAACCTACAAAGGCAAGCTGACCGTTGCCAAGCTGAACATCGACGAAAACCAGGAAACCCCGGCCAAGCATGGCGTGCGTGGTATCCCGACGCTGATGCTGTTCAAGAACGGCAACGTCGAAGCCACCAAGGTCGGCGCACTGTCCAAGTCGCAACTGGCTGCTTTCCTCGACGCCAACATCTAAGCATCGTTGTAAATCGCATCAAAAAAGCCCCGTAAATAGCGGGGCTTTTTCATTATTCAGGGCTAGACGCTCAGAAACTCAGGTGTTACATTCGGCCCCGCACTGGTTTCTCCTCTGCCCCCTGCAAGCCGTCGCCGACGCTCTCCTTTTCGAATAAGTACGCGATCCTGTCGCCTTCTCCGCGGCGCGGCATCATTAAGCCAAAAGCTTAATTTCCCCCCCTCCATAAATGATTACGTCATTCCTATATGAATCTGACTGAACTCAAGCAAAAGCCGATTACCGAACTGCTCGAATTGGCCGAACAGATGGGCATAGAAAATATGGCCCGTTCGCGCAAGCAGGACGTGATTTTCTCCCTGCTGAAAAAGCACGCTAAAAGCGGCGAGGAAATCTCCGGTGATGGCGTGCTGGAGATCCTCCAGGACGGCTTCGGCTTTCTTCGCTCCTCCGACGCCTCCTATCTGGCCGGCCCAGACGATATCTACGTCTCCCCGAGCCAGATCCGTCGTTTCAACTTGCGCACCGGTGACACCATCGTTGGCAAGATCCGCCCTCCAAAGGAAGGCGAGCGTTACTTCGCACTGCTGAAGGTCGACACGATCAACTACGATCGTCCCGAGAACGCGAAGAACAAGATCCTGTTCGAAAACCTGACGCCGCTGTTCCCGACCGTGCGCATGAAGATGGAAGCCGGCAACGGTTCCACCGAAGACCTGACCGGTCGTGTCATCGACCTGTGCGCCCCGATCGGTAAAGGCCAGCGCGGTCTGATCGTTGCTCCGCCGAAAGCGGGCAAGACCATCATGCTGCAGAACATCGCGTCGAACATCACCCGTAACAACCCTGAAGTTCATCTGATCGTGCTGCTGATCGACGAACGTCCGGAAGAAGTGACCGAGATGCAGCGCACCGTGCGCGGCGAAGTGGTCGCCTCCACCTTCGACGAACCGCCAACCCGCCACGTGCAGGTTGCCGAGATGGTGATCGAGAAGGCCAAGCGCCTGGTCGAACACAAGAAGGACGTGGTGATCCTGCTCGACTCCATCACCCGTCTGGCCCGTGCCTACAACACCGTGATCCCGAGCTCCGGCAAGGTGCTGACCGGTGGTGTCGATGCCCACGCCCTGGAAAAACCGAAGCGTTTCTTCGGTGCCGCGCGGAACATCGAAGAAGGCGGCTCGCTGACCATCATCGCCACCGCGCTGGTCGAGACTGGCTCGAAGATGGACGAAGTGATCTACGAAGAGTTCAAGGGTACCGGCAACATGGAGCTGCCCCTGGACCGCAAGATCGCCGAGAAGCGCGTATTCCCGGCCATCAACATCAACCGTTCCGGCACCCGCCGCGAAGAGTTGCTGACCGCCGACGACGAGCTGCAGCGCATGTGGATCCTGCGCAAGCTGCTGCATCCGATGGATGAAGTCGCCGCCATCGAGTTCCTGGTCGACAAGCTGAAACAGACCAAGACCAACGATGAGTTCTTCCTGTCGATGAAACGCAAGTAAGTCGAGCGGGACCGCAAAAGCCGGGGAAACCCGGCTTTTTGCTATCTGATTATTGATGAACGGCAGTTCACTGTTCTGAACAGTCGGGTTCGGCGCTAAACTGCCAGCCCCGAACGCCACGGCCAAAACGAGGCTCACGCATGCAGTATCGCGACTTGCGCGACTTTATCAGCGGTCTGGAACAGCGCGGCGAACTCAAGCGCATCCAGGTTCCGGTGTCCCCAGTGCTGGAAATGACCGAGGTCTGCGATCGCACCTTGCGTGCCAAAGGCCCGGCCCTGCTGTTTGAAAAGCCCACCGGCTACGACATTCCGGTGCTGGGCAACCTGTTCGGCACCCCGGAGCGCGTGGCGCTGGGCATGGGCGCCGAGGCGGTCAGCGAACTGCGGGAAATCGGCAAGCTGCTGGCGTTCCTCAAGGAGCCCGAGCCGCCCAAGGGGCTCAAGGATGCCTGGTCCAAGCTGCCGATCTTTCGCAAGATCATTTCCATGGCGCCAAAAGTCGTCAAGGATGCCATCTGCCAGGAAGTGGTCATCGAAGGCGATGACGTCGACCTGGCGATGCTGCCGGTGCAGACCTGCTGGCCGGGCGATGTCGGCCCGCTGATCACCTGGGGCCTGACCGTCACCAAGGGGCCGAACAAGGACCGGCAGAACCTCGGTATCTATCGCCAGCAGGTGATCGGCCGCAACAAGGTGATCATGCGCTGGTTGAGCCACCGTGGCGGCGCGCTGGATTACCGCGAATGGTGCGAGAAGCACCCGGGCCAGCCGTTCCCGGTGTCCGTGGCCCTGGGCGCCGATCCGGCGACCATCCTCGGCGCCGTGACGCCGGTGCCGGACAGCCTCTCCGAATACGCCTTCGCCGGCCTGCTACGGGGCAACCGCACCGAGCTGGTGAAATGCCGCGGCAACGACCTGCAAGTGCCAGCCACCGCGGAAATCATCCTGGAAGGGGTGATCCATCCGGGCGAGATGGCCGACGAAGGCCCGTATGGCGATCACACTGGCTACTACAACGAAGTCGACAGCTTCCCGGTGTTCACCGTCGAGCGCATCACCCACCGGATCAAGCCGATCTACCACAGCACCTACACCGGTCGTCCGCCGGATGAGCCGGCGATTCTCGGCGTGGCGCTGAACGAAGTGTTCGTGCCTATCCTGCAGAAACAGTTCCCGGAAATCACCGACTTCTACCTGCCGCCCGAAGGCTGCTCGTACCGCATGGCGGTGGTGACCATGAAGAAGCAGTACCCCGGCCACGCCAAGCGGGTAATGCTCGGTGTCTGGTCGTTTTTGCGACAGTTCATGTACACCAAGTTCGTTATCGTCACTGACGACGATATCAACGCGCGCGACTGGAACGACGTGATCTGGGCCATTACCACGCGCATGGACCCCAAGCGCGATACGGTGATGATCGATAACACGCCGATCGACTACCTCGACTTCGCCTCGCCGGTCTCCGGCCTGGGCTCGAAGATGGGGCTCGATGCCACGCATAAATGGCCCGGTGAAACCACCCGCGAGTGGGGCCGGGTGATCGTCAAGGATGAGGCAGTGACCCGCCGGATCGATGCCATCTGGAATCAGTTAGGAATAGATTGATGCGTGTAACCTTGCAGCCCTCCGGAGCGGTGCTTGAGACGCTGCCCGGCGAGCGGATTCTCGATGCAGCGCGGCGCCTGGGCTATGAATGCCCGCAAAGCTGCCGCAATGGCAACTGTCATGTGTGCTGCGCCCTGCTGGTGGAGGGCCGTGTCCTGCAGGCCGGCGATGTGCGCGATCATGGCGAGTTCTACACTTGCATTGCAGAGCCGCTGGAAGACTGCATCGTGCTGTGGGATGGCGTCCTTGCGCTGGGAGAACTGCCGGTGCGCAGTCTGTCGTGTCAGGTCACCGAGTGTCTGGAAGTCGGCGGCGATGTCTGGCGGGTCCGCCTGCGGGCGCCCGCCGGCAAGCCACCGCGTTATCACGCTGGCCAGTACCTGATGCTCGAGCGGGAGAATGGCGAGAAGTCGGCATTCTCCCTGGCCTCGGCGCCGCACGCCGGGCGCGAGCTGGAGCTGCACGTACTGGTGCGCGAAAGCAGTGCACAAAGCCTGATCGAACAGTTGCAGCGCAACGGTAACGTGCGCGTCGAGCTGCCGTTTGGCGATACCCACCTGGCCGAGCTGCCGGACGGGCCGCTGGTGCTGATCGCCGCCGGTACCGGCATGGCGCAAATGCACAGCCTGATCGAGCATTGCCGGGCCAAGGGCTTCAAATACCCGGTGCACCTGTACTGGGGCGTGCGCCGGCCGGACGACTTCTATCAGATCGAACACTGGGACGAATGGAAGAAGCTGCCCAACCTGTTCCTGCACAAGGTGGTCAGCGACCTCTGTGGCTGGGAAGGGCGCTGCGGCATGCTGCACGAGGCGGTGAGCGAGGACATTGCCGACCTGTCGGCGGTGCATGTCTACGCCAGCGGCTCGCCAGCGATGATCTACGCGACCCTCGACGCGCTGGTCGAAGCGGGCATGGATGCGCACCAGATGCGCGCCGATGTATTTGCCTACGCTCCTCGGTCCTGAGTTCTCGGGGCTGTCCCTCGTTATAACTTCCTATATAGCCCATCGGTATTTATTTAATTAGATAAATACCGGTAGGTTATATGTCACGCATTATTGAAAGTTAAAACTCTTCGATGGCACTTAACTTGCCTTGAAACATATGTGTCTTGGAGTTACAGCCGTGCGTTCTATTAAGTAATTCTTTATACGCGGGGAGCCGAACGCTATTCGCCATGACAGCCATAGAATCCAGTTTTTTGAATCTGGCTTACCCTCCGCGGCTCGACCTGGGGCCGCAGCTCACCCACGAACAGCTTCTCAGCTCGATGCAGTCCACCATGGCGCGCCACAAGGGCGGACCGGTCTGGCTGTTTGCCTACGGTTCGCTGATCTGGCGCCCTGAATGTTCGGCGGTCGAGCGCATGCGCGGGCGGGTGCATGGCTACCATCGCGGTCTGTACCTGTGGTCCCATGAACACCGTGGCACGCCGGAGAAGCCGGGGCTGGTCTTTGGCCTGGATCGTGGCGGTTCCTGCAGCGGCTTCGCCTACCGCTTGCCGCAAGAGCAGCTGGAAACCTCGCTGTATGCGCTGTGGCAGCGCGAGATGCCATACCCGTCCTATCGCCCGCACTGGCTCAACTGCCGCCTCGAAGACGGTAGCCGGGTTCAGGCCCTGGGGTTCGTTCTGGAGCGACACCTGCCCAGCTATGCCGGCAACCTGCCGGACCATGTGCTGAGCCAGGTATTTGAAAACGCCTGCGGGCGCTACGGCACCACTCGCGATTATGTCGAGCAGACCGTGCACGCCCTGCGTAGCCACGCCATGCCAGACCGTAATCTGGAGGCGCGGCTCAAGCGCTGTAAGTCAGCCACCCATTAGGCAATGGCTTCGCGACTCTGGCTGGCGACCTGTTTGTGCCACAGGGTTGGGGCCAGGAAGGCCATCGACAGCAGGCAGGCGCCTACCAGCAAGACAAAACCGCCGTCCCAGCCGAAGTGGTCCACGGTGTAGCCCATCGCCGCGCTGGCCGCGACCGAACCACCCAAATAACCGAACAGACCGGTGAAGCCCGCGGCGGTGCCAGCGGCTTTCTTCGGCGCCAGTTCCAGGGCCTGCAGGCCGATCAGCATTACCGGGCCATAGATCAGGAAGCCGATGGAGAACAGCGCGATCATGTCGATAGTCGGGTTGCCGGCCGGGTTCAGCCAGTACACCAGGGTCGCCACGGTCACCAGGGCCATGAACACCATGCCGGTCAGGCCACGGTTGCCACGGAAGATCTTGTCCGACATCCAGCCGCACAGCAGCGTGCCCGGGATCCCCGCCCACTCGTAGAAGAAGTACGCCCACGAGGTTTTATCCACGGTGAAGTGCTTGGCTTCCTTGAGGTAGGTCGGCGCCCAGTCCAGTACGCCGTAGCGCAGCAGGTAGACGAAGACGTTGGCCATGGCGATGTACCAGAGCATTTTGTTGCGCAGCACGTATTTGACGAAGATTTCCTTGGCGCTGAATTCTTCTTCGTGGCTGGCGTCGTAGCCTTCCGGGTAGTCGTTCTTGTACTTCTCGATCGGCGGCAGGCCGACCGATTGCGGGGTGTCGCGCATGGTGACGAAGGCGAACAGCGCCACCATCAGGGCCACGGCGGCCGGGACGTAGAACGCCGCGTGCCAGTCGTTGAACCAGCCCATGCCGAGCAGGAACAGCGGGCCGATCAGGCCGCCGCCAACGTTGTGCGCCACGTTCCATACCGAAACCACGCCGCCGCGTTCCTTCTGCGACCACCAGTGCACCATGGTCCGTCCGCTTGGCGGCCAGCCCATGCCCTGGGCCCAGCCGTTGATGAACAGCAGGATGAACATCATGGTCACGCTGGACGTGGCCCAGGGTGCGAAACCGAAAATGAACATCACCCCGGCCGACACCAGCAGGCCGAAGGGCAGGAAGTAGCGCGGGTTGGAGCGGTCGGACACCAGGCCCATGAGGAACTTGGACAGGCCGTAGGCGATGGCGATCGCCGACATGGCCAGGCCCAGCTGACCGCGGGTGTAACCCTCTTCGATCAGGTACGGCATGGCCAGGGAGAAGTTCTTGCGCAGCAGGTAGTAGCCGGCGTAGCCGATGAAGATCCCGGCGAAGATCTGCCAGCGCAGGCGGCGGTAAGTACTGTCTATTTTTTCGTCAGGCAGGGGCGCCTGATGTGCGGCAGGTCGAAAGAAAGCAAACATTCAAGAGCTCCAAATTTCTTGTTTTGACTGCGGATGCGAATGTTACAGTTTCGTTACCGAAAATAGCACTGCATCTTATCTGGGAGCACGCAACGCAGGAGCATTTGCATGTTCTTTTACGAACATGTCGCTTAAAGACAAGTAGGGGGCGTTTCTGGTGCCGGCGGCTGCGGCTGGGGGAGAAGAGCGCTTGCTCGCGAGTCGCCGTTGCGGCTGACGGTCAGCCCGTTATCGCGAGCAAGCTTCTATAAAACGAAAGGGATTCAGCGAACCTGGACCACCACCTTGCCCACCGCCTTGCGCTGGCCAAGATCGTTGATGGCGCTGGCGGCGTTGCTCAGCGGGTAGACCTGCGAGACCAGCGGTTTCAACTGGCCTTCGGCGAACCAGCCGAACAGCTGCCGGAAGTTCGCCGCGTTGTCCTGGGGCTGGCGCTGGGCGAACGAACCCCAGAACACGCCGATCACCGCGGCGCCCTTGAGCAGCGCCAGGTTGACCGGCAGCTCGGGAATGCGTCCGCTGGCGAAACCCACCACCAGCAGCCGGCCGTTCCAGGCGATGGCGCGGATGGCCTGGTCGAACAGGTCGCCGCCGACCGGGTCGTAGATCACATCGGCGCCCTGGCCGTCGGTCAGGCGCTTGATCTCGTCCTTCAGGCTGGTTTCGCTGTAGTTGATCAAATCGTCGGCGCCGGCGGCCTTGGCCACCGCGAGTTTCTCGGCGCTGCTGGCGGCGGCGATGACCCGGGCGCCCATGGCTTTGCCGATTTCCACCGCCGCCAGGCCGACACCGCCGGAAGCGCCGAGCACCAGCAGGGTTTCACCCGGCTGCAGGTTGCCGCGTTGCTTGAGGGCATGCATCGAGGTGCCGTAGGTCATGCTGAAGGCGGCGGCGGTGTTGAAGTCCATCGACGCTGGAATCGGCAGCACGTTGTAGCCTGGTACCGCCACTTCCTCGGCGAAGCTGCCCCAGCCGGTCAGCGCCATGACCCGGTCGCCGACCTTGAGGTGGCCGACCTTCTCACCGACAGCGCCGACCACCCCCGCGGCCTCGCCACCGGGCGAGAACGGGAAGGGCGGCTTGAACTGGTATTTGCCCTCGATGATCAGCGTGTCCGGGAAGTTCACCCCGGCCGCGTGCACCTGCAGCAGAATTTCGTTCTTCTTCGGCACAGGACTCGCGACGTCTTCCAGCACCAGCGTTTCGGCGGGGCCGAAGGCTTTGCACAGCACGGCTTTCATCAGGGCTATTCCTTTGGGAGTGATGGCCGATAAGTGTAGGTGGGTGAATAACGCGGTCAACGAGCATGCCCCGGCCTGATAGCCAGCCATAAGCTTTGTGCTTGGGCACGGGCGCAGGGGCCTTTATGCTAGACCGCCTACCGGATAAGGAGCGAATTGTGAAAGCGTGGATCATGTTGATGCTGGCCCTGTCTCTGCCGATGGCAGTCATGGCCGAGGAAGCCAAAGAGGGCGAAGCACCGAAAGTCAGTTACATCAGCCTGAACCCGCCGTTCGTGGGCAACTACGGTCTGGATGGTGGCCCGAAGCTCAAGGTGTACAAGGCCGACGTCGCCCTGCGGGTGACCGGCGATGCCGCCGCTCAGGCGGTGAAGGCCAACGAGCCGTTGATCCGCAACCAACTGGTGGCGCTGTTCGCCCAGCAGACCACGGAAACCATGAACAACGTCGAAGCCAAGGAAAAACTGCGTCAGGAAGCCCTGAAGCAGACCCAGCAGGTGATGAACGACGAAACCGGCAAGCCGGTGGTGGAAGACCTGCTGTTCAACAACCTGATCATCCAGTAATGCTGGATCTGTAGGAGCGAGGTTTGCCCGCGATAGCAATAGGGCGAGCCCCGCCCAGTTCCAGCCTGGCGGCTGATCGCGAGCAAGCTTCGCTCCTACAAGAAGTCATCGAGATCACCTCAGGACGCCAGGCTCTTGCGGAATCGCGCCAAGGCGATGCCGAAGAACAGCAGGCCGATCACCGCCAGGGCTAGCAGGTCTGGCCAGACCACTTCAATGCCGGCGTCGCGAAACAGAATCGCGGCGCTGAGGCTGACGAAGTGGGTCGACGGCGAGCCCTGCATCACCCATTGCAGCCACTGGGGCATGCTGTCCAGCGGGGTACTGCCGCCCGATAGCAGCAACATCGGGATGATCACCGGAATCGCCAGCAAGCCGAATTGCGGGGTCGAGCGCGCCAGCGTGGCGAGAAAGATCCCCAGCGCGGTGCTGGCGAACAGGTAAAGCCCGGTCACCGCGAGGAACAGCGCCAGCGAGCCGGCCAGCGGCACGCCCAGCACACCCTTGACGATCACCTCCAGCGACACCCAGGTGCAGAGCACCACCACCAGCATGTTGCTCCAGATCTTCGCCAGCATGATTTCCAGGGCGGTCAGCGGCAACACCAGCAGATGGTCGAGGGTGCCGTGCTCGCGCTCGCGCAGCAGCGCCGTGCCGGTCAGGACAATGGCCAGGATGGTGATGTTGTTGACGATCTGAATCACCGCGAGAAACCAGCCGCCCTGCAGATTGGTGTTGAACAGCGCGCGACTGGTCAACAGTGCGGGCATCCGGCTCTCCGGGTCGGCCTGGCTGTAGTTGAGCAGTTCGCGCTGGAAAATCCGCCCGATATAACCGGCGCCCATGAAGGCCTGGCTCATGGCCGTGGCGTCGACATTCACTTGCACGCTGGGTTGGCGCCCGGCCAGCAGATCGCTCTGGAAGTTGGCCGGCACATTGATGACGAAGGTGAACTGGCCGCTGTCCAGGACCTGGTCCAACTGGTCGTAGGGCAACTGCACCGGGCTCTGGAATTCCGGTGGTTGCAGGGCCTCGGCCAGCTGGCGCGAGAGCTGGCTGTGGTCTTCGTCCACCAGCGCCACGCTGGCGTTGTGCACGCCGATCACCGAGCCGGCCGCCGGCATGTAGATGGCCACGGTGAAGGCGTACAGCAGAAACAGCAGCAACACGCTGTCGTGTCGCAGGCTGGTGAGCTCCTTGAGGCCCAGGCGCAGGATGTGGCTGAACCGGTGCATCAGGCCTCCTGTTTTTTCAGCATCGCCAGGCTCAGCCCGGTGAACCCGAGGAAGAACCCGAACAGCGCCAGGCACTGCGGCCACAGCTGGCGCAGGTCCAGGGCCTTGGTGAAGGTGCCGACGGCAATGTCGAGGAAGTAACCGGCGGGGAACAGCTGCCCCATCAGCGCCGCAGCGCCGTCCAGCGACGAGCGCGGCACGATCAGCCCGGAGAACTGGATGGTCGGCAGGCTGGTGATGATCATGGTGCCGAGGATCGCCGCGATCTGGGTACGGGTGAACGCGGAAATCAGCAGGCCCAGGCTGGTAGTGGCCAGCACATACAGCAGGCCGCCGAAGGCCAGGGTCAGGCTGCTGCCCTTGAAGGGCACGCCGAACAGCCAACGGTTCATGGCCACCAGCAGCGCCAGGTTGATCAGGCTCAGGCCCAGGTAAGGCGCCTGTTTGCCCAGGAGAAACTCCAGGCGCTTGAGTGGCGTGGCGTAGAAGTTGGTGATTGAGCCCAGCTCCTTCTCGCGCACGATGCCCAGCGCCGTGAGCATCGCCGGGATGAACGCCAGGATCAGCGCCATCACGCCAGGGCCGATGGCATTCACGCTGACCACGTCCTGGTTGTAGCGAAAGCGGGTTTCCAGGCGGGCCGCGGGTGCTCGCCCCAGGGCCGGGCTGCTGTGTTCGGCGAGCAATTCGATATTGGCCTGATGCACCGCCTCGACATAGTTGCGGCTGGTCTCGGCGCGAAACGGCATGCCGCCGTCGAGCCAGGCGGCCACCGCGGGCTGGCGCCCGGCGTACAGGTCGCGACCGAAACCGGGGGGGATCTCCAGGGCCAGCTTGATCTCCGAGCGTTGCAGGCGCCGGTGCAGTTCGGCGGCATCGCGGATCGGCTGCTGCTCCTTGAAGTAGCGGGAGCTGCGGAAGGCTTCCAGGTAAGCGCGGCTTTGCGGGGTCTGGTCCTGGTCGTAGACGGCGAAGGCGAGGTTTTCCACGTCCAGGGAAATGCCGTAGCCAAAGATCACCATCATGAACAGCGCCCCGAGCAAGGCGAACCCCAGGCGCACCCGGTCGCGCAGCAGCTCCTTGCCTTCGCGGGTGGCCACGGCGACCAGGCGCGCCAGGCTGAAACGCCGACTGTCGCTGTGAATGGCGCTGCTGACTTCGGGCTGGGCGGTCGCCGGGGGAGCAGGTTCCGGCGCGCCCTGGGCGTCTTCCAGGCAGCGGACAAAAGCGGCCTCCAGGGTTTCGCCGGCGAACTGTTGCTGCAGGGCGGCCGGTGTATCGCAGGCCAGTACCTTGCCAGCGTGCATCAGCGAGATGCGGTCGCAGCGCTGGGCTTCGTTCATGAAGTGGGTGGACAGGAAGATCGTCACCCCCTGTTCCCGCGACAGCTCGATCAACAGCCGCCAGAAGTCGTCGCGGGCCGCCGGGTCCACACCCGAGGTCGGCTCGTCGAGGATCAGCACTTCCGGGCGGTGCAGCACCGCCACTGCCAGGGACAGGCGTTGACGCAAGCCCAGGGGCAGGGCGCCGGAGGGTTGGTCGGCGATCTCCTGGAGAGCGAAGCGGTGGATCAGCTCTTCGATCCGCGGGCCGCTCTCGGCCTTGGGCAGGTCGAACAGCCGGGCGTGCAGCACCAGGTTCTGGCGCACGCTGAGTTCGCCGTACAGCGAAAAACTCTGGGACATGAAACCCACGCGCTTGCGGGTGGCCAGGTCCCTGGCGTCCACCGGGTTGCCCAGCAGTTTGGCGCTGCCCTCGGTGGCCGGCATCAACCCGGTCAGGACCTTCATGGTGGTGGTCTTGCCGCAGCCGTTGGAGCCGAGAAAGCCGAAAATCTCACCCCGGCCAATGGCGAAGCTGACCTTGTTCACGGCCGTGAAATCGCCGAAACGCAGGGTCAGCTCATGGGCTTCGATAGCAATTTGCTGGTTGTCCGTGGTTCTTGGCGGGATCACCAGCGGCTGGTTGCCGTGCCCGCTGTCGCCTTGAAAGTGGGTGAAGGCATCGTCGAGCTTGCCGCTGGGCGTGGCGATGGCCAGTTCCCGGCTCAAGCCCTGGGCAATCAGCCGGCCGCGGTCGAGCATCAGGCAGTGCTCGAACTGCTCGGCTTCCTCCATATAGGCGGTGGCCACCAGCAGCGTCAGTTGCGGGCGCTGGCGGCGAACCTCGTCCACCAGTTCCCAGAAGCGCCGGCGGGATAGCGGATCGACGCCCGTGGTGGGTTCGTCGAGGATCAGCAGGTCCGGCTCATGGATCAATGCGCAGCACAGCCCGAGTTTCTGCTTCATCCCGCCGGACAGCTTGCCCGCGGGCCGTTCGGCGAAACGCAGCAGGTCGGTGGCCAGCAACAGGTTATGCATGCGCTGTTCGCATTCGGTTTTCGACAGGCCGAACAGGGTGGCGAAGAAGCGAATGTTTTCCTCGATCGACAGTTCGGGATACAGGTTGCCGCCCAGGCCCTGGGGCATGAAGGCGATCCGCGCGTACAGGCTGTTGCGATGGCGGCGTTGTTCAATGGAGCCGCCGAGCACCTGCAGTTGGCCCTGCTGCAGCTTCTTCACCCCGGCGATCAAGCCCAGCAGGCTCGACTTGCCGGCGCCATCCGGGCCGATCAATCCGCAGCGGGTGCCGCCGGGCAGGCTGAAGGCAAGGTCGACCAGGGCCTGTTGCGAGCCATAACGGTGGTTGATGCCCGTGGCCTGCAGCGCCAGTTCGTTCATTGCAGGTTGGCCGGCCAGTCCACGGTCGCGGTGCGCACGTAACCGGCGCCGGGCATGCCCGGCTTGGCCTGCGGTACGGCGCTGGGTTGGGTCAGCCGCAGCTTGACGCGGAACACCAGTTTTTGGCGTTCATCGCGGGTTTCCACTTCCTTGGGGGTGAACTGGGACTTGGCCGCGACGAAGCTGATCTTCGCCGGCAGTGGCTGATCGGGCAGGGCGTCGAGCAGGATCCGCGCCTCGCTGCCGACAGCCAGGCGCCCGGTCACCGAGGCGGACAGGTAGAGGTTCATGTACTGGTCGCTCGGGTCGATCAGCAGCAACACCCGGCCGCCGGCGCCCAGCACCTCACCCGGTTCGGCCAGGCGCAACTGGATGATGCCGTCGATGGGCGCGCGCAGGCTGCTGTCGTCGATCTCGCTGGTCAGCTGGGCGACCATGGCCTTGGCCGAGCCAATGGCGGCGCGCACTGCGGCGACCTGGGCCTGGGCTGCCTGGACGGCGGCGTTGCCGGTGTTCAGGCGCGCCTGCTGCTGGTCGATGATCTGCTGGCTGGCGTAACCACGGTTGAACAGTTCCCGGGAACGCTTGAGTTCCTGGTTGGCCAGCAGCAGTTCGCTCTGGCGCAGCTGCACATTGGCTTCGGCTGCCGCGAGGTTTTCCCGGGTGCGCACCACGTCGGCCTCGGCCTGGGCGCGCTGGGCCTCCAAGGTGCGGGTGTCCATGCGGGCCAGCAGCTGGTCCTTGGACACTCTGTCGCCTTCGTCGACGAGCACTTCGGCCAGGCGTCCGGGCGTCTTGCTGGCGATCTGCACTTCGGTGGCTTCAAGCCGGCCGTTGCCCATGCTCAGGCCTTCGGGCAGGCGGTCCAGGGTGGACTTCCAGTAACCAAAGCCGCCCGCGATCAGCAGCAATGCCAGCAAGGCGAAGGCAAAAAGGCGGGAGGAACGGTGATTCGTCGGCATTGGGGACATCCCTGCGGCAGTAGCGTCCTAGTCTGGCGGTTCAAGCCGTTGGGCGACTTGATGTCCGTCAAATGAACGGGCAAGCCTAGTACGTTGTGCGCGGGATGCCTGCTTGAGTATCGCTGGCGGCCTGTTCAGCGCAGCGCGAGCACCGTCGCCCACTGTTCGGCGGTCACTGGCATCACGGACAGCCGGCTGCCTTTCTGCACCAGGGGCAGTTCGGCGAGGGCGGTTTGCTGCTTCAGATAATCCAGGCGCAGCACCTTGGGGAAGGTTTCGACATGGGCGACGTCGACGGCGCTCCAGGCATTTTTCTCGGCGCTGGCCTTGGGATCGAAATGCGGGTTTTCCGGTTCCAGGGCGGTCGGGTCGGGGTAGGCGGCCTCGATGATTTGGCCGATCCCGGCAATGCCCGGTTCGGGACAGCTGGAGTGATAAAAGAAGAATTGGTCACCCACCGCCATGCTGCGCAGGAAGTTTCGCGCCTGGTAGTTGCGTACGCCGTCCCAGCGCGCCTGTTTCTTGAGCGCCAGGCCCTCGATCGAGAGTTCTTCCGGTTCGGATTTCATCAGCCAATAGGCCATTTTCTGTGCTCTCCAGAGGGACGTGGGCAAGTTGTCGGGCAATTTTATGACAAACCGACAGTCGGTTGACGCCAGCATTTGCGTGTCGGTTCACGTTATCGCAGAATGCCGGGATTTTAAGCTTGACGCTGCTGCACGGCCTGTTATGGAAACCGTCGCTGTCATCGTGTGGGATTTGCCTGAGGGGGGCAATCGATGCAACGCAAACCGGATTTACTATGGATTTTGGTTATTTTGTTCGGTTTGGGCGTAGTGACAACCGGTTATGCGCAGAGCCTGTGGGCCAACAAGACCGACGCACCGGTCGAGCTCGCGCAACAGCAGCAGCCTTACAAGCGTTGATTCCTTCCAAGGCGCCGCTCTCTCCTGGTGGCGCCTATTTCGCGAAATACCATTTCTTGTCAGTCACCGTTCCTTGCAGCGGTACATCCCAGCTCGCCTGATCCAGTTTCGCGACTTTCTGACATTCGTGGGCCAGCCCCAGTAGCGTCGGCTTGCGCCAGCTTTTGCGCCGCGCCAGATAGGCCAGGCTGCGATCATAGAAACCACCGCCCATTCCCAGGCGTCCGCCCGCCTCATCGAAGCCGACCAGCGGCAACAGCACCAGATCCAGGGCCCAGACCTTGCGTTGCCGGGCCAGACTCACCTGTGGCTCGGGAATGCGGAAGCGGTTGGGGCGCAGCTTTTCGCCGGGGCGAACGCGCTGAAACACCATCTTGGTCCGTGGCCAGGCGCTGAGCACCGGCAGATAAGTCGCCTTGCCCCGGCGTTGCGCGGCCAGCAGCAGCGGGCGCGGGTCGATTTCACCGTCCATGGGCAGGTAAAGGGAGATGTGTTTGGCTCGGCGGAACAACGGATGCTGCGCCAGTTGCCGATACAGCCCACGAGAGGCCTGGCGTTGTTCGCTGGCGGTGAGGGCGCGGCGGGCTTTGCGCAGTATGCGTCGAAGTTGCGGGCGGGAAAGCGGCGCCGGTTCGGTCATGGTCGCTCGGGTCCGGGAGGAGTACGGCAGGACAGCGTACCAAATAACCCCTGATCGAAAAAAACGGAGCCGAAAAAAACGGAACTGAAAAAAACGGAACTGAAAAAACGGAGCCCCAAAAAAACAATGCCAGCTATTTGCATAGCTGGCATTGGCATGGAATTCAGGCTCCCCGGATGAACCGCTGTCGACTTAGCCCTTGAACCCGAAAGTTCAAGGCGGAAGATGCAGTAGGCGTTAAGGCTTTCCGTCTAGCGGACATGCACACCGGCCCAACGTGCAACTTCCAGGGTAGTGCGAATCGGCTCAGGGACATCGCCAACTGGCAAGCACCCCAGGGAGTGGTGGGGATTATACCGCAACCACCCTCAGGAATCAGCCTTGGTTGTATCGGTGTCGGTGGCGAGCACCAGATCCACGCGCTCGAGCAGGTCGCGCACCTGTTCGCGGGTCGAACCGCTGGCTTGCACGTCAGGGCGGTCCTGCTTGTGCAGCAGATCGTGGGTGATATTGAGGGCGGCCATCACCGCGATACGATCGGCGCCAATGACTTTGCCGCTGCTGCGGATCTCGCGCATCTTGCCATCCAGGTACCGGGCGGCGCTCACCAGATTGCTACGCTCTTCCTGGGGGCAGATGATCGAATACTCTTTGTCGAGGATCTGCACGGTAACGCTATTGCTTGAACTCATGAGTCTTGCTCCAGGGCCTTGAGGCGCGAAATCATCGATTCGACCTTACGCCGGGCGATTTCGTTTTTTTCAATGAGGTGCGCGCGTTCCTCGCGCCAAGTCTTTTCCTGAGCTAATAAGAGTGCGTTTTGACTCTTTAGTTGCTCGACCCGGCCAATTAGCAGTTCGAGTCTAGCCATCAGCGCTTGCAGATCGGTGTCTTCCATTGGATCCCACTGGATTTGTCTGATGAGTGGCAACTGCCTGGGCAAACGAGTTGACGGCCTCGATGGTCTTGGCGCGTCTGCCGATGCTAGGATACAAGGCCTCCATTCTAGACATTGCGCCGCTTGGCGCCTAGCTACCCATGCCCATTCAGAATTCCCCGTACAACGCCTTCGCCACCCTGCTCAGCAGCAGCGGTCACCCTGTCTCGCCCGCCGAATTGCATGGCCTGTTGCTGGGTCGCAGCTGTGCCGGCGCCGGCTTCGAAGTCGACGGCTGGCTGATCGACGCCGCCGAACTGCTCGAAGGCGAGCCGCAGGACAATGTTCGCAACGCCTTGATCGGCCTGCAGGAAATGGTCAAGGGCGAGCTGACCAGCGACGACATGACCGTCGTCCTGCTGCTGCCCACCGACGACGCCCCGCTGGCCGAGCGCGCCGCGGCCCTGGGGCAGTGGTGCCAGGGTTTCCTCACCGGCTTTGGCCTGAACTCCCGCGACAGCAGTGCCCTGAGCACCGAGGCCACGGAAGTGCTGCAGGACCTGGCGGCGATCGCCCAGGTACAGGACGCGCTGGAAGAGTCCGACGACGGCGAAAGCGACTACATGGAAGTGATGGAATACCTGCGGGTCGCCCCGCTGCTGCTGTTCACCGAGACCAACAAGACGGTTGAACCGGCCGCCAAGCCTTCTCTGCACTGATCGCTCGATAGGGAAATCCGTCTGCCCATGATCCATATCCCGAAATCGGAATACACCCGCCGCCGCAAGGCGCTCATGGCGCAGATGGAACCCAACAGCATCGCGATCCTGCCGGCTGCCGCGGTGGCGATCCGCAACCGCGACGTCGAGCATGTCTACCGCCAGGACAGCGATTTCCAGTACCTAAGCGGTTTCCCAGAACCCCAGGCGGTGATCGTGCTGATGCCCGGTCGCGAGCATGGCGAGTACATCCTGTTCTGCCGTGAGCGTAATGCCGAGCGCGAACTCTGGGACGGCCTGCGGGCTGGCCAGGAGGGCGCGATCCGCGATTACGGCGCTGACGATGCCTTCCCCATTACCGACATCGACGACATCCTGCCGGGCCTTATCGAAGGCCGCGACCGGGTGTATTCGGCCATGGGCAGCAATCCAGAGTTCGATCGCCACCTGATGGAATGGATCAACGTGATCCGCTCCAAGGCGCACCTGGGCGCTCAGCCGCCGAACGAATTCGTTGCCCTGGATCATCTGCTGCACGACATGCGTCTGTATAAATCGGCGGCGGAAGTGAAGGTGATGCGCGAGGCCGCGCGGATTTCCGCCCAGGCCCATATCCGGGCCATGCAGGCCAGCCGTGCCGGCCTGTACGAGTTCAGCCTGGAAGCCGAGCTGGACTACGAGTTCCGCCGGGGCGGGGCGAAGATGCCGGCCTACGGTTCGATCGTCGCCGCCGGGCGCAACAGCTGCATCCTGCATTACCAGCAGAACGACGCGTTGCTCAAGGACGGCGACCTGGTGCTGATCGACGCCGGTTGCGAGATCGATTGTTATGCCAGCGATATCACTCGCACCTGGCCGGTGAACGGCAAGTTTTCCGCCGAGCAGAAGGCGATCTACGAGCTGGTGCTGGCCTCCCAGGAAGCCGCTTTTGCCGAGATCGCGCCGAACAAGCACTGGAACCAGGCCCATGAAGCGACCGTCAGGGTGATCACCTCCGGGCTGGTCAAGCTGGGTCTGCTCGAAGGCGAGGTGGACGAGTTGATCGCCAGCGAAGCCTACAAGGCGTTTTACATGCACCGCGCCGGCCACTGGCTGGGCATGGATGTGCATGACGTCGGCGAGTACAAGGTCGGCGGCGAATGGCGGGTGCTGGAAGTCGGCATGGCCCTGACGGTCGAGCCGGGCATCTACATTGCGCCGGACAATCAGAACGTGGCGAAGAAATGGCGCGGCATTGGCGTGCGCATCGAGGATGACGTGGTGGTAACCAAGCAAGGCTGTGAAATTCTCACCGGTGGCGTGCCCAAGACCGTGGCCGAGATCGAGGCCCTGATGGCCGCCGCCCGGAGCTGCGCAGCATGAACCGGGTCAATCTGGCGATCATCGGCGGTGGTCTGGTCGGTGCCAGCCTGGCCCTGGCCTTGCAGGCCGGCGCCAAGGAGCGCGGCTGGAAGATCGTGCTGATCGAGCCGTTCGCTCCGGGCGATACCTATCAGCCCAGCTACGATGCGCGCTCTTCGGCGCTGTCGTTCGGCGCGCGGCAGATCTATCAACGGCTGGGTGTGTGGCAGGAAATCTCCCGCCGCGCCGAGCCGATCAAACAGATCCATGTCTCCGACCGTGGGCGGTTTTCCACCGCGCGGCTGTCGGCCATGGAGGAGGGTGTTCCCGCCCTGGGTTATGTGGTGGAAAACGCCTGGCTCGGCCAATGCCTGTGGCAGGGGCTGGACAAGGACGTGGTGAGCTGGCGCTGCCCGGCCGAAGTCACGCGCATGGAGCCGCTGGAAGATGGCTACCGCCTGACTCTCAACGATGAAACCAGCCTGGATTGCGAACTGGCGGTGCTGGCCGACGGCGGTCGCTCGGGGCTGCGCGAGCAACTGGGGATCGGGGTGAAAAAGCGCCCCTACAACCAGAGCGCACTGATCGCCAATATCACCCCGAGCGAAGCCCATAACGGCATGGCCTTCGAGCGCTTCACCGACGACGGCCCGATGGCCCTGCTGCCGCTGCCGGATAACCGCTGCGCACTGGTCTGGACCCGCCTGGGCATGGACGCGCAGCGCCTGGCCGCGCTGGACGAGCGCAGCTTCCTCAGCGAACTGCAGGGGGTATTCGGTTATCGCCTGGGAACCCTGAAACAGGTCGGCGCGCGGCATCTTTACCCGCTGGCGCTGGTGGAGGCCGAGGAGCAGGTGCGTCCTCACCTGGTGGTGCTGGGCAACGCTGCCCATAGCCTGCACCCGATTGCCGGGCAGGGTTTCAACCTGTCGTTGCGCGACGCCCAGGCGCTGGCCGATGCCTTGCTGGTCAGCCCGACGCCGCCGGGCGATTTCAGTATCTTGCAGGCCTACCGTGAGCGGCAGCGTCTGGACCAGGACCTGACCGTGGGCTTCTCCGACCAGGTCACCCGGCTGTTCGGCAGCAAGCTGCCGCTGGTGTCCCTGGGGCGCAATATCGGGCTGCTGGGCCTGGACCTGCTGCCACCGGCCAAACGCTGGTTCGCGCGGCAAGCCATGGGCCTGGGTACCCGTCCCGATGCGTGAGTGGTTGAGCCCGCGACCGGGCATGGAAATCCAGCACAGTGTCGGCAGCCAGGTAGCGCGGTTCGACAAAACCCTTTACGTGCGGCTCAAGCCGCAAGCGAGACAGGCTTAAAGCATGGAAATGCGTGCAGATCTGCTGATTGTCGGGGCCGGAATGGTCGGGAGCGCCCTGGCGCTGGCGTTGCAGGACAGTGGCCTGGAAGTGCTGCTGCTCGATGGCAGCCCGCTGAAGGTCAAGCCCTTCGACGACGAAGCACCGTTCGAGCCGCGGGTAAGCGCATTGTCGGCGGCCAGCCAGCGGATTCTCGAGCGCCTGGGTGTCTGGGAAGGGGTGACCCGGCGGCGCAGCAGCCCGTATGCCGAGATGCAGGTCTGGGATGGCAGCGGCACCGGGCAGATTCACTTCTCGGCCGCCAGCGTGTATGCCGAGGCGCTGGGCCACATCGTGGAAAACCGCGTGGTCCAGGACGCGCTGCTGGAGCGCCTGCACAACTGCGACATCGGCCTGCTGGCCAACGCCCGCCTGGAGCAGATGCGCCGTTCCGGCGACGACTGGCTGCTGACCCTGGCCGATGGCCGCAGCCTGCGCGCCCCGCTGGTAATCGCCGCCGACGGCGCCAATTCGGCGGTGCGGCGCCTGACCGGCTGCGCTACCCGCGAATGGGATTACCTGCATCACGCCATCGTCACCAGCGTGCGTTGCGCCGAGCCGCACCAGAGGACCGCCTGGCAGCGTTTCACCGACAACGGCCCGCTGGCGTTCCTGCCGCTGGAGCGCGACGGGCTGCACGATTGGTGTTCGATCGTCTGGTCGACCACGCCCAGCGAGGCCGAACGCCTGATGGCGCTGGACGACAGCGACTTCTGCCGTGAGCTGGAACGCGCCTTCGAAGGCCGTCTGGGCGCGGTGTTGAGCGCCGATCCGCGACTCTGCGTGCCTTTGCGTCAGCGTCATGCCAAGCGTTACGTGGCGCAAGGCCTGGCCCTGATCGGCGACGCGGCCCATACCATCCATCCACTGGCCGGGCAGGGGGTCAACCTGGGTTTCCTCGATGCCGCGGTGCTGGCCGAGGTGCTGCTGCAGGCGGCCAGCCGCGGCGAGCGCCTGGCCGACACCAAGGTGCTCAGCCGTTACGAGCGGCGGCGCATGCCGCACAACCTGGCGTTGATGGCGGCGATGGAAGGCTTCGAACGGCTGTTCCAGGCCGATCCGCTGCCGCTGCGCTGGTTGCGTAATACCGGGTTGAAAATGGTCGACCAGATGCCCGAGGCCAAGGCGCTGTTCGTGCGCCAGGCGTTGGGCCTCAGCGGGGATCTGCCGGAACTGGCCAAGGCCTGACCGTTATCGCGAGTGGTCGAACCGCTCAACCGGCGGCTCCCGCAGGGGCCGCGCGGACATGTGTGGGCGCGCGTCTGCTCTGAACCCACGCTGGCGATGCATCAGCAACATCTCGTAACGCCTCGCCCTCCGGTTCAGTTTGAGAAGCTAAATAGTAGTCCTTATCATTTACTCCCCTTTGATTTCGAGAGACCGCTCCCATGTTGGCACCGAAGCGTCTACTGACCGCCCTGGCCCTCACCCTCATTGGCGGCACTGTCCAGGCAGCCGACGAAGTGGTGGTCTACTCCTCGCGTATCGACGAACTGATCAAGCCGGTCTTCGATCTCTACACCCAGAAAACCGGGGTCCAGGTGAAGTTCATCACCGACAAGGAAGCGCCGCTGATGCAGCGGATCAAGGCCGAGGGCGAGAACGCCACCGCCGACCTGCTGCTCACCGTCGATGCCGGCAACCTGTGGCAAGCCGAGCAGATGGGCATCCTGCAGCCGTTCACCTCCAAGGTGATCGACACCAACATCCCCCTGCAATACCGCGCCGCCTCGCACGCCTGGACCGGCCTGAGCCTGCGGGCGCGGACCATCGCCTACTCCACCGCGCGGGTGAAACCGTCCGAACTGACCACCTACGAAGCCCTGGCTGACAAGCAGTGGGAAGGCCGCCTGTGCCTGCGTACGGCGAAGAAGGTCTACAACCAGTCGCTGACCGCGACCCTGATCGAAACCCACGGCGCGGCGAAAACCGAAGAAATCGTCAAGGGCTGGGTCAACAACCTGTCCACCGACGTGTTCTCCGACGACGTCGCGGTGCTCGAGGCGATCAGCGCCGGCCAGTGCGACGTGGGCATCGTCAACACCTACTACTACGGCCGCCTGCACAAGCAGAAGCCGGATCTGCCGGTCAAACTGTTCTGGCCGAACCAGGGTGACCGTGGTGTGCACGTCAACCTGTCGGGCATTGGCCTGACCAAGCACGCACCGCACCCGGAAGCCGCCAAGGCCCTGGTGGAGTGGATGACCACCGAGGAAGCGCAGAAAATCTTCGCCGACGTGAACCAGGAATTCCCGGCCAACCCGAGCGTGCCGCCGTCCGCCGAAGTGGCCGCCTGGGGCAAGTTCGTGGCCGACACCCTACCGGTGGAAGTCGCCGGCAAGCGCCAGGCCGAGGCCATTCGCCTGATGGACCGTGCTGGCTGGAACTGATCCGCTGGTTATACTGCGCCCCGCCTTTGCGGGGCGTTTTGTTTAACCGGTTCGAAATTGCCTTTTATTGATCCATCTCGTTCGAGAGTCTTTCGTGGCCCATCCCGCCCAACGTCGCTGGTACCCGCTGGTTTTTGCCGTCGCCGCCCTGGTGCTGCTGCCGCTGAGCGTGCTGCTGCTGTCGTGGCAGGTGATCGACCAGCAGATCTGGTCGCACCTGTGGGAGACCCAGATGCCGCGCCTGCTGGGCAACACCCTGACCCTGGTGCTGGGCGTCGGTGTCGGCGTGACGCTGCTGGGGGTGAGCCTGGCTTGGCTGACCAGCCTCTGCGAGTTTCCCGGAAGGCGCTGGCTGGACTGGGCGCTGATGCTGCCCTTTGCGATTCCGGCCTACGTGCTGGCCTTTGTCTTCGTCGGTCTGCTGGACTTTTCCGGCCCGGTGCAGACCCTGCTGCGCGAATGGTTCGGCACGGGCCTGCGCCTGCCGCGGGTGCGCTCCACCGGCGGGGTGATCCTGGTCCTGGTGCTGGTGTTCTATCCCTATGTGTACCTGCTGGCGCGCACCGCGTTCCTGGCCCAGGGCAAAGGCCTGATGGAAGCCGCGCGGGTGCTTGGGCAGACGCCCTGGCAGGCGTTCTGGCGCGTGGCCCTGCCCATGGCGCGGCCGGCCATCGGTGCCGGCGTGGCCCTGGCGCTGATGGAAACCCTGGCCGATTTCGGCGCGGTGGCGGTGTTCAACTTCGACACCTTCACCACCGCCATCTACAAGACCTGGTATGGCTTCTTCAGCCTGTCCAGCGCCGCGCAACTGGCCAGCCTGTTGCTGCTGGCGGTGATGCTGGTGCTGTACGGCGAGCGTCGCGCCCGTGGCGCCAGTCGCTCCGGCAACGAGCGGCCGCGGGGCAAGGCGCTGTACCACCTGCATGGCATCAAGGCCCTGGCGGCCACCAGCTGGTGCGCGCTGGTGTTTGCCTGCGCCTTTGTCATCCCAGTGCTGCAGCTGGTGGTGTGGTTCTGGCAGCGTGGCCGTTTCGACCTCGACGAGCGTTATGCCGGATTGATCCTGCACACCCTGTACTTGGGCGCCATGGCGGCCCTGATCACGGTCAGCGTGGCCCTGCTGCTGGCGTTCGCCCGACGGCTGGCGCCGACCCGGGCGATCCGCTCCGGCGTCAGCCTGGCCAACCTGGGGTATGCCTTGCCGGGCTCGGTGCTGGCCGTGTCGATCATGCTGGCCTTCAGTTATCTGGACCGCGAGCTGGTGATCCCGCTGTCGGGCTGGTTGGGTGGGGCGGGCAAGCCGCTGCTGCTGGGCAGCCTGGCGGCGTTGCTGCTGGCCTATCTGGTGCGGTTTATCGCGGTGGCCTACGGGCCGCTGGAAAGCAGCCTGGCGCGGATCCGCCCTTCGTTGCCGGAGGCGGCGCGCAGCCTGGGGGTCAGCGGGCCACGACTGTTTTTCAAAGTGTATCTGCCGCTGTTGCTGCCCGGCACCCTGAGCGCGGCGTTGCTGGTGTTCGTCGATGTGCTCAAGGAAATGCCTGCCACCCTGCTGATGCGCCCGTTCGGCTGGGACACGCTGGCGGTGCGGATCTTCGAGATGACCAGCGAGGGCGAGTGGGCGCGTGCCGCGTTGCCGGCCCTGACCCTGGTCCTGGTGGGATTGCTGCCGGTGATCGGACTGATCCGACGCTCCGCTCATCGAATCGGTTAGGTGCCAGTGTCACACCTTGCGGCTACAATGCGCGGCATTCGGTGCGGTCGATCTTTCTGATCGGGTCTTTTGAATTATCTGAGAGCCTTCTATTTCACGGCTTCCAGCTCATACAGCGACCGCCCGCACCTTCGCCACGCCCGGAAGGAGAAACCCATGGGACAGCGCACGCCTCTGTATGACCTTCATCTCGCCCTGGGCGCGAAGATGGTCGATTTTGGCGGTTGGGATATGCCTCTGCATTACGGCTCGCAGGTCGAGGAGCACCATCAGGTGCGACGCGATTGCGGGGTTTTCGATGTATCCCACATGACCGTGATCGATGTCGACGGCCCCCAGGCCAAGGCCTGGCTCCAGCACCTGCTGGCCAACGATGTCGAACGCCTGCAAAGCCCCGGCAGGGCCTTGTACAGCGCCATGCTCAACGAGCACGGCGGTATCGTCGACGACATGATCGTCTACCGCACCGAAGCCGGTTACCGGCTGGTGGTCAACGCCGCCACCCGTGACCAGGACATGGCCTGGATGCAGGCGCAGCTGGGGGCTTTCCAGGTGCAACTGCACGAACGCTCCGAGCTGGCGATGCTGGCGATCCAGGGGCCTCACGCCCGCCACAAGATCGCCGAGCTGGTGACCCAGTCGCGCGGCACGCTGATCCAGCAACTCAAGCCCTTCGAAGGCCAGGCCGATGGCGACTGGTTCATCGCGCGCACCGGTTACACCGGCGAGGATGGCCTGGAAATCGTCCTGCCGGCTGACCAGGCCCCGGCGTTCTTCAACGATCTGGTGGGCGCGGGTATCTCGCCGATCGGCCTCGGCGCCCGGGACACTCTGCGCCTGGAGGCCGGCATGAACCTGTACGGCCAGGACATTCACCAGGAGGTTTCACCGCTGGTGGCCAACATGGCCTGGAGCATTGCCTGGGAGCCGGCGTCGCGTAAGTTCATCGGGCGCACCGCGCTGGAGGCCGAGCGCGCGGGTGGAGTGAAGCACAAATTGGTCGGCCTGGTGCTGGAAGAACGCGGCGTGCTGCGTGCCCATCAGGTGGTTCGCATCGCCGATGTTGGCGAAGGAGAGATCACCAGTGGTAGTTTCTCTCCTACGCTTAGCAAATCGATCGCCCTGGCGCGGGTGCCCATGGCTACCGCCGACCGCGCAGAAGTGGAAATCCGTGGCAAGTGGTACCCGGTCCGGGTGGTAAAACCGACCTTCGTGCGTCATGGCAAAACCTTGATCTAACTTATTTCCGGCGGGATCTACCGCTGACATTTCTTCTTGAGGACACAGAACATGAGCGATATCCCTGCTGACCTGCGTTTTGCCGAAAGTCACGAATGGGCCCGTCTGGAAGCCGATGGCACCGTGACCGTGGGCATCAGCGACCACGCTCAGGAAGCCCTGGGCGACGTGGTGTTCGTCGAGCTGACCGAAGTCGGCAACGTCTTCGGCGCTGGCGACCAGGCCGGTGTGGTGGAATCGGTGAAGGCCGCTTCCGACATCTACGCGCCAGTGGCCGGCGAAGTGATTGCGGTCAACGAAGACCTGAGCGGCAGCCCGGAACTGCTCAACAGCGACCCGTACGGCGCCTGGATCTTCAAGCTCAAGCCGGCCAACGCTGCTGATCTTGAGAAGCTGCTCGACGCAGCCGGTTATAAGGCCGCTATCGGCGAATAACCGCTGCCGCAAGCCAAGCTGTTACAAGAGCGCCGTGTTCCCTTATCGGATATGCGGCGTTTTTCGTTTAAGACAATGCGACAACTCAAGTCACTGGCCTAGCGACGGAGCGATCTGGCCAGCAGCACGGCTTTGCTTACCCTGACATGAAGTTCGGCTATTTCTTCTGTTGTCAGGCTCCGTGCCGGTTCGCCGCTGACCCAGGCGCCCTGGTTGTTGTAGGTGACGGTTTTGGTTTCTCCGTCGTTCACGCTGATGGTGTAAGGATTGGACAGAGTACTGGGGATTAACGAGCCCGCTGTCTGGCCTGGGCCGAACCATAATTGAAACTCGTTCTTGGGTGTCATGGTAGCGACACCTATATTCATGCCGCCTGAACAGTTCACCCAGAGATTGAGTCCGGTAGAGTCCAATAATATTTCGCTGGGGTTGGCCGAAAGTTCGTTATTTATTGAAACATCTCCTGGCGTGCCACCGTTCTTTGCAGGGCTGAATACACCGTACTTAGTCAGGGTGGTTATCTGGCCGGTGTTGATGGGCAGGTTCTTTCCGCCTGAAGTAAAGTTGACATCTCCCTCTTGCACGGGCGTGTTTGTAAAGTTGACCATGTAAGAGTCATTGGTGATATTGAAGACGTTCTTATATTGATAGGACGGCTGGTTGGGTGCGGCGAAGGGGGGCTTTGCAAACCAGATGACGGTGAAAGTACTGTTTACTTTCTTCGCCAGATAGAGGCTGTAGTTGTTTACCTTTTGGGCAACAAGTTGATCTTCTTCGATATAGACGATGATGGTCTGTTTGCTCATGGCTAATCTCACGTTCATCCCGTGGATGATTTCGGTGCAGAGTCTCGAGTCCTGCTGGCCGGGTTCGACGCCATCAACAAAAAACCCTGTAGATCGGCGATATACAGGGTTTTCTTGTTTGAGCGGCGTTTGCGAGCGAAAGACTGCCAAGGGTATCGCGTGGTGCTCTGCGTCCTTCGCGCAACCGATGCTCGAGCCCGTCCCGCGGACTATGCCGCGATCCCGGCCCTGGCGTGAAGTGCCTTGATTTCAGCAGCGCTCAGGCGTTTGGCCGGTTCGCCGGTCACCCAGGTTCCACTGTCGGTGTAGGTAATGGTGATGCTGCCGCCATCCTGCAGGGTCACCACATAGGGGTTGGACAGGTTGGTGGCGATCAACGAACCGGTTTCCTGAATGTTGCCGAACCAGACTTGGTATTGGCTTTTTGGTGTCAGCGTCGCAGTACCGATGTTCATGCCGCTCTGGCGATTCACCCAGATGTTATTGCCGTTGGAGTCCAGGAGGATTTGATGTGGATTGCCTTGCAGCAAGTTGTTGATCAGCACGTCCGAGGGTACGCCGCCATTCTTGGCCGGGGTGAACACACCATTGGCATCGAGGGTGGTGATCTGGCCGGTACTGATCGGCAGGTTCTTGCCGCCGGAGGTGAAGGTGACATCGCCACTGCTGACCGGGTCATTGGTGTAGTTGACCATGAACGACGGGGTGGTGACATCGAAAGTGTTTCTATATTGGTAACTAGGGTTGTTGACGGTGGCAATAGGTCCTTTTGATTGCCAGATGACAGTGAAGTCATTGTTTACTTTCTTGGCCAGATAAAGGCTGTAGTTGTTGTTTTTTTGTGCAATCAACTGCTGTTCTTCGATGTATAGAATTATTTGTTGGCTGCTCATTTCTTGAACTCCATTTCGAATAGATTGAAACATGGATTTTGTAACGGTCTTTGCAACTACGTAGTGGCCTTTTGTCTCAACTGCGCAGTCATCAGTAAACATAGCATGCAAAAAATTGAACTATAGAACTATTGGCTATTGTCTTTGGTGCTGTCTGTATTGCGGAAATTCAATGTTTTGAATCGTGCTGGCTTATCATGTGTTTATGTGCGCAGTTAGACAAAGTTCTGTCGGGAGTCTGGTTTTTGGCACAAGGAAGTTGGCCGGTGGCGCTGATATATAGCGATTGGCAACTATCTTTATCGCTGAAATAAAAACGCCCAATGCAGGGCATTGAGCGTCTTGAATAGTGCAAGGGCTGGCCGTTCAGGGGCCGGTATCTGTTTATGCCTCTTGCAAGACCGCCTTCACCGCCGCTACCGAGCGTTCGACATCACCCTTGCTCATGGCCGTGAACATCGGCAACGAGACGATCAGGCGTCCCACCCGTTCCGCCACCGGGAACATCCCCTCCTTGAAACCGCGCTCGCGGTACAGGCTCAGCAGGTGAATCGGCGGGTAGTGATAGCCGATGCCGATCCCGCGCTCCTGCATCTGCTCCATAAAGGTCGCCCGCGCCGGTTTGCCGTCATGCCGCTCCGGCAGTACCAGCTGGAACAGGTGCCAGTTGCTGTTGCTGAAGTCCGCCGGGGGCAGCTGGGCGCCGTAGCGGGTTTCGAAGTCGCTGCCCAGGCATTCGAAGTAATGCCGGGCCAATTCGCGGCGATGAGCGGTGAGGGTTTCGAGGTGGGCGAACTGGCCCAGGCCGATGGCGGCCGCGACGTCGGTCATGTTGAATTTGCCGCCCAGCACGTCCACGTCCAGGCCGTCGAAGCCGTGGCGGGTCACGCCCTGCAGTCGATACTTCTCCGCCAGGCGAGCCTCTTCGGCGGTGTTCAGCACCAGGGCGCCGCCTTCGCTGCAGGTGACGTTCTTGTTGGCCTGGAAACTGAAAGAGACCAGGTCGCCGCCAGCGCCGATGCGCTCGCCATTCCAGCTTGAGCCCAACGCCTGGGCGGCGTCTTCCACGACCCGCAGGCCGTGCTTGCGCGCCAGGGCGTAGAGGCGTGCCATATCGACCGGCAGGCCGGCGAGAAACACCGGGATGATGGCCTTGGTCCGGGGCGTGATGGCGGCTTCCACCTGGGCCAGGTCGATGTTGCGGGTGATCGGGTCGATGTCGGCGAACACCGGGGTGGCGCCGACTTCGAGAATCACGTTGGCCGTGGCCACCCAGGAGATCGGCGTGGTGATGACTTCATCGCCAGGGCCGATGCCGGCGATACGCAGGGCGATCTCCATGGTGCAGGTGCCGGAATTGAAGGTGCGCACCGGGCGCCCGCCGCAGTACTGCGAGAGTTGCGCCTCGAAGGCCTGGACCTTGGGCCCGCTGGTGATCCAGCCCGAACGCAGCACTTCGCCGACGCTGGCGATGGTGGCTTCATCGATGGTGGGTTTGGAAAACGGCAGGAAAGGCAGCTGGCTCATGACGATGGGATACCCGATAAACAGTGGTCGAGGCAGGGCGGCGGGCCGCGCCGGAGTCGAGCATCATGCTACCGGTTCGCCCGGGGTGCCATACCGTCGGCGTGCGGGATCGGCTGCTATGCTGCTTTGACCGTGTTCCATCGACGCCGAGCGCCGCCTGAGAGAGAGCCCGTCATGTCCCAGTTGCCGTCCTTGAGTCAGTTACGCGATCCCAATGCCTTTCTGCGGCGTCACCTCGGGCCCGACGCCGCCGAGCAGCAAGCGATGCTCGACAGCCTGGGCCTGGGCAGCCGGGTCGAGCTGATCGAACAGACCGTGCCGCCGGGCATCCGTTTCAACCGTCCGCTGGACCTGCCGCCAGCGCTGGACGAGCAGGCCGCCCTGGCCAAATTGCACGGTTACGCCGAGCAGAACCAGGTCTGGACCAGCCTGATCGGCATGGGTTATCACGGCACCCTGACCCCCACGGTGATCCTGCGCAACGTGCTGGAAAACCCCGGCTGGTACACCGCCTACACGCCCTACCAACCGGAAATCGCCCAAGGCCGGCTCGAAGCCCTGCTCAATTTCCAGCAACTGACCATCGACCTCACCGGCCTGGAACTGGCCAACGCCTCGCTGCTGGACGAAGCCACGGCCGCCGCCGAAGCCATGGCCCTGGCCAAGCGCGTGGCCAAGTCGAAAAGCAATCTGTTCTTCGTCGACCAGAACTGCCATCCGCAGACCCTCTCGGTGGTGCAGACCCGCGCCGAAGGGTTCGGCTTCGAACTGGTGGTCGACAGCCTGGACAACCTCAAGCGGCACCAGGTGTTCGGCGCCTTGTTGCAATACCCGGACACCCACGGCGAGATTCGCGACCTGCGGCCGCTGATCGATCACCTGCACGCGCAGCAGGCGCTGGCCTGCGTGGCGGCCGATCTGTTGAGCCTGTTGCTGCTGACGCCGCCGGGCGAGCTGGGGGCCGACGTGGTGTTCGGTTCGTCCCAGCGCTTTGGCGTGCCCATGGGCTATGGCGGGCCCCACGCGGCGTTCTTCGCCAGTCGCGAGGAGTACAAGCGGGCGATTCCGGGACGGATCATCGGCGTGTCCAAGGATGCCCGGGGCAACGTGGCGCTGCGCATGGCCCTGCAGACCCGCGAACAGCATATCCGTCGCGAGAAAGCCAACTCGAACATCTGCACCGCCCAGGTGCTGCTGGCCAATATCGCCAGTTTCTACGCGGTCTATCACGGCCCGGAAGGCTTGCGGCGCATCGCCCAGCGCGTCCATCGCCTGACCTGCATCCTCGCCGCCGGCCTTGAACGCAAGGGCATCGAGCGGCTGAACCGGCAGTTCTTCGACACCCTGACGCTGGAGGTCGGCGGTAGCCAGACGGCCATCATCGAGAGCGCCAAGGCCGCGCAGATCAATCTGCGGATCCTCGGACGCGGGCACCTGGGCCTGAGCCTGGATGAAACCTGCAACGAGAGCACCGTCGCCCGGCTGTTCGATGTGTTCCTCGGCGCCGACCACGGGCTGGACGTCGCGCAACTGGATGCTGAAACCCTGGTCCCGGGCATCCCCCAGGACCTGCTGCGCAGCACGTCTTACCTGAGCCATCCGGTGTTCAACAGCCATCACAGCGAAACCGAGATGCTGCGCTATCTCAAGCAACTGGAGAACAAGGACCTGGCGCTGAACCAGTCGATGATCCCGCTGGGCTCCTGCACCATGAAGCTCAATGCCAGCAGCGAGATGATCCCCATCACCTGGCCCGGCTTCGCCAACCTGCATCCCTTTGTCCCGCCGGAACAGGCCCTCGGCTATTCGCTGATGATCGAGGAGCTGGAGCGTTGGTTATGCGCCATTACCGGCTTCGATGCGATCTGCATGCAGCCCAACTCCGGGGCCCAGGGCGAGTACGCCGGGTTGCTGGCGATCCGCAAATACCACGAGAGCCGCCAGCAGGGAGAACGCAGTATCTGCCTGATTCCCGCCTCGGCCCACGGCACCAACCCGGCCTCGGCGCAGATGGCCGGCATGCAGGTGGTGATCGTCGATTGCGACGCCGCCGGCAACGTCGACCTGCAAGACCTCAAGGACAAGGCGCAGATTGCGGGCGGACACCTGGCGTGCCTGATGGCCACTTATCCTTCGACCCACGGGGTGTACGAAGAGGGCATCAGTGAGATCTGTGAGGTGATCCACAGTCACGGCGGCCAGGTGTACATGGACGGCGCCAACCTCAATGCCCAGGTCGGGCTGACGCGGCCGGCCGATATCGGCGCCGACGTTTCCCACATGAACCTGCACAAGACCTTCTGCATTCCCCACGGCGGCGGTGGCCCGGGCATGGGGCCGATCGGCGTGCGGGAGCACCTGGCGCCGTTCGTGGCCAACCACCCGGTGGTGGCCATCGACGGGCCGCTGCCGCAGAACGGCGCGGTCAGCGCGGCGCCCTGGGGCAGCGCGAGCATCCTGCCGATCAGCTGGATGTACATCGCCCTGATGGGCCCGCAGCTGGCGGATGCCAGCGAGGTGGCGATCCTCTCGGCGAACTACCTGGCCGAACACCTGAGCGGGGCCTTCCCGGTGCTCTACAGCGGGCGCAACGGCCGGGTCGCCCACGAATGCATTCTCGACCTGCGGCCGCTCAAGGCGCAGACCGGCATCAGCGAAGAGGACGTGGCCAAGCGCCTGATGGACTACGGTTTCCACGCGCCGACCATGTCGTTCCCGGTGCCGGGCACGCTGATGGTGGAGCCCACCGAAAGCGAGTCCAAGGCCGAGCTGGACCGTTTTATCGAGGCCATGCTGAGCATTCGCGCCGAAATCGCCCAGGTCCAGGAAGGCAACTGGCCGGCCGAAGACAACCCGCTCAAGCGCTCGCCCCATACCCTGGCGGACATCGCCGGGGTCTGGGAGCGGCCCTACAGCATCGAGCAGGCAGTGATCCCCAGCCCCCACGCCAGGGCGCACAAGTACTGGCCGACGGTGAACCGGGTCGACAATGTCTACGGCGACCGCAACCTGTTCTGCGCCTGCGTACCGGTGGATGCCTATCGCTGAGCTCGAACGACGGGCAAAAAAATGCCGCTCTCGTGAGCGGCATTTTTCGTTGCGTCAGCCTGGCTACAGGCTGGAGGTCACTGGGCGACGGCGTTTTTCGCCAGGATCGCGTTGGCCAGCTCCATGTCGGTGGCCTGCAGGCCCGGGTTGTCGGCACGGACTTTCTGCATCGCGGCTTCCAGGTACGGACCGCGGATGTTGCCTTCGCTGGCGACGAAGCTGCTGGCGTCGTCCTGGGCGGCGCCGATCAGCTTGTGATCCTTGGAAGTCAGGTAGGTGGACGCGGTGGTGGCGCCGGTGGAAAGGATGTTACGCCAGAAGCTGTCGGCCATTGCCGAACCTACAGGCAGGGAAAGCAGGGCCAGGGTGGCGACAGCTGTTTTGAGACGCATGGTGGGTGACTCCAACTAGGGGGGAAAAACTGAGCCCTTTGATAGGCGTTGGCCCGATTGAGTTCCCTGCTGCTCCAACAAGCTTTCGCCTGTGTGGACGGGGGCTGAGCGGTACTTCGGCGTTGAGTCGGCGCACTGGAACGCAGCAGTCGCATTTGTCACCATGGGCGACTTTCTCGACTGCACGGATGCTTGCCTTGATTTTTGGCGCGATGATGTATGGAACCCTGCTGAACCTGGTGTTGCTGTCCTTTATCGGACTTCCCTTGCCGTTGATTGCCTTGCTCATTCCGGCCTGCCGACACCGGATGCGTCGTCAACCCCTGCACTTCGGTGTGCTTGCAGGGGTATGCGTAATCATCGTGGTTTGCGTACTGTGGAAAATCCACCGGGACAATCAACTGAATGAGGCGCACCACCCGCAACTTGAGCAGGACGTACAGCTTGATGGCCTGCAATTGCCCGCAGGTGCCAAGCTGAATCTGAGAACACTTGAACCCCTGGATGCGCAAGGCCGGCCGCAACCCTATGGACTGCGCAGCCTCTTTTACGCCGAATTCGCTGCACCACACAGGATCAACGGCGTAGAGGTTACAGAGTTGCAGATGTACGGCAGCGGCCCTTTCTCAAAGATGCTGCTGAGCCGTGACCAGGTCGTTGCGGGCTGGCCCTGCGCCGGCGGCACCTGGGTAACGCTGGACATTGCCGACGCGGACCGCTTGCAGCCCAGTCGCTGGCGCTTCTCTGCCTGCACCCTGGTGACCGGGGCCGATGTGGCCGGGGTGAAGTGGCCGGACTCCAGCGAGGTCAGGCAGTACGACGGCAGGTTCAGCATCGACACCATCGGTTTGGCTTCACCTGCGGTGGTTATCCAGGGGATAGCGCTGTCGGACCTGAGCCTGGACCTCGACGAGCAGCAGCAACCCGGACGTTGGCGTGGGCAACTGGCGCAAGACCTGACCCTGGGCGATTGGCACTACCCCCGCGGCATGAGGGTTCGCCAGGACACGCCGGGGACCTTGATGTTCAGCCCGAGCAAGTCGGACTGCGCGCAGAACCTGCGTACGGGGGAAACGCTCGACGCCGGGCGCTCGATACAGCAACGCCGTGATAACGGAGCGGTGCTGTGGATCAAGCCCAATGCCGGTTTGGGTGTCGCCGACTGGTAGCGGGCCGCTGCGGGCTGTCGTCGGCGGTATCTTTTCACGGGTGGCCCGGGCCCTTCTTACAACTGAAAACGCGTCACCGAGGTCTGCAGGGTGGCGACGGAGCGCTCCATGTGTTCGACCGTCGTCGCCAGTTCATGCATGGCCTGGCTGTTGCGTTGCGCAACCTGATTGATCATCTCCACCTGTTGCGCCACTTCACTGCTGGCCTTGGACTGCTCGCCGATGGTGTGGGAAATCTCCTCGACCATCAGCGCCGAGCGTTGCGCGCCTTCGCGGATTTCGTTGATCGAGGTGCCGGCCTGCTGGGCCATGCTCACCCCGTCGTTCACCCGACTGACCCCGGTTTGCATGCTGCGCACCGCCTGGCTGGTGGTTTCGCGGATGCGCTCGATCATGCCGGTGATTTCCCGGGTCGATTGCGCCGTGCGCCCGGCCAGGCTGCGCACTTCGTCGGCGACCACGGCGAACCCGCGCCCGGCCTCGCCGGCGCGGGCTGCCTCGATCGCGGCGTTCAGGGCCAGCAGGTTGGTCTGCTCGGCGATGCTGTTGATCACCTGGATGATCGAGTGGATTTCCTCCGAGGATTGGCCAAGGGCGGTGATGCTTTGCGACGACTGATTGACCGCCTCGGCAATGTGGGCCATGCCATCGACCACCCCAAGGATGACCTGGCCGCCGCTGCCGGCGAGGGATTCCGACTGTGCCGAGATGTCCTGAGCGTTACGCGCATGCTCGGCCACCTGGGCGATATTGCTGATCATCTGCTCCATGGCCGCGGCCATGCTGTTCGCGCCCTGGGCTTGCTCGCTGGCCCCGCTGGCAATGCCCTGGGAGGTCTGGCTCAGGTTGTGGGAGGTGCCTTGCAGGCCTTCGCTTTCGCGGCGAATGGTGGTGATCATGTCCCGCAGGTTGCTCTGCATCTCGCCCAGGGCTTTTTGCAACTGCCCGGCCTCGTCGTCGCTGTCGACGCTGATCGGCAGGCTGAGGTTGCCCTGGGCGATGGCCCGGGCCGTGGCGACCGATTTTTCCAGGGGGCGCAGTACCGAGTGCAATAACCGGCGAGTCAGCAGGCAGAGCGCCAATACGGCCAGCAGGCTGCCGCCAACCAGCCACCAGCCGGCCTGGCGCACGGCTTTTTCGCTGGCTTCGCGAGCCTGCGCGGTACTGGTTTCGATCTTGCTGCTCAGGGCCTCGTTGCGGCTTTCCACCTCGCTGAAGCTCTTGGCGAACGCTGGCATTGCCGCGCGGGCGGCGACAGGGTCGCGCAGCGCCTGTTCGGCAATCTGTTGCGCGGCGCCAATGTAGTTTTCCAGCACCGGCTGCAGCTCGCCGATGGCCTGGCGAATGTCCGGCGCCAGGGGCAGCCCGGCATTTTCCGCGAGGGCCTTGCGGAACCATTCGCCATGTTCGCGCAGGTCGCTTCTGATCTGCTCGCCCTCGCTGGCCGCGCCGGGCGGGCTGGCGAAGGCGGCCAGCACATCGGCCCGCAGCGCGTCGTGCATCATGTCGGCTTCCAGGTGATTGCGCAGCGCGCTGGCATTGAGCTGGCTGTCCGCCAGCGCTTGCGCCAGTCGCACCTGGCCCCACCAGCCGATGCTGGAGACGAGTGCGATGGCCAGTACACTGACCGCTCCGGAGACGATCATTTTCTGACGGATGTTCATGCCCGTTCCCTGCTCGCTTGGACGTGTGGCTAAGCGTAGTCCAGAGGCACGGGAAGCCACTGACGAGGGGCCTTATCGCTGCTCGCTTTGTGGGGTGACCCGCAATATTTCCTCGAGGGTGGTCAGCCCGGCCGCGACTTTCTGCGCCCCGGACAGGCGCAGGCTGCGCATGCCTTCCAAGAAGGCCTGGCGGCGTATGGCGAGCAGGTCGGCGTCGGCGCTGATCAGGGCTTTGAGGCTGTCGCTCAACTGCATGATTTCATATACCCCGGCGCGGCCCCGGTAGCCGGTATCGCGGCATTCCAGGCAGCCGGTGGCGCCGTGGGCATGGCTGGGCAGCGGTGCCTGCCAGGGCCGGGTCAGGCTTTGCCAGTCGCCTTCGTCCAGGGTCAGCGGGGTCTTGCAGTGCGGGCACAGGGTGCGCACCAGGCGCTGGGCCATGACTCCCAGCAGCGTGGCCTTGATCAGGTAAGGCGCGACGCCCAGTTCCAGCAGGCGGCTGATGGCGCCGGGCGCGTCGTTGGTGTGCAGGGTCGACAGCACCAGGTGGCCGGTGAGCGCGGCCTGGATCGCCATCTCCGCGGTTTCCAGGTCGCGGATCTCGCCGATCATGATGATGTCCGGGTCCTGGCGCATCAGCGCACGCACGCCGCTGGCGAAGGTCAGCTCGATGTTGTGCTGGACCTGCATCTGGTTGAACGCCGGCTCGACCATCTCGATCGGGTCCTCGATGGTGCAGAGGTTGACCTCCGGCGTCGCCAGTTTCTTCAGGGTGGTGTACAGGGTGGTGGTCTTGCCCGAACCGGTGGGGCCGGTGACCAGGATGATGCCGTTGGGCTGGCGGGTCATTTCCTGCCAGCGCCGCAGGTCGTCGCTGGAGAACCCCAACTGGTCGAAGTCCTTGAGCAGCACCTCGGGGTCGAAGATGCGCATGACCATTTTTTCGCCGAAGGCGGTGGGCAGGGTCGACAGGCGCAATTCCACTTCGCCGCCTTCCGGGGTCTTGGTCTTGACCCGGCCGTCCTGGGGTTTGCGTTTTTCCGCGACGTTCATCCGGCCCAGGCTTTTCAGGCGGCTGACCACGGCCATGGTGACCTGGGGCGGGAACTGATAGACGTTGTGCAGCACCCCGTCGATGCGAAAGCGCACGGTGCCTTGTTCGCGGCGCGGCTCGATGTGGATATCGCTGGCCCGTTGCTGGAACGCGTACTGGAACAGCCAGTCGACGATGTTGACGATGTGCGCGTCGTTGGCGTCGGGCTCCTGATCGCTGGCGCCGAGGTTGAGCAGTTGTTCGAAGTTGCCCGGGGCGTGGCTTTTCTGGTCCGCGCTGGCGCCGGTGACCGACTTGGCCAGGCGGAAGAACTCCACGGTCAGGCGCTGGATTTCCACCGGGTTGGCCACCACCCGCTTGATCGGCAGTTTCAACACGTGGGTCAGGTCGGCTTCCCAGGCACTGACATAAGGCTGGGCGCTGGCCACCGTGATCGCCTCGGCGTCGATCGACACCGCGAGGATCTTGTGGCGCTGGGCGAAGGCGTAGGACATCAGCGGCGTCACGGCGGCAACGTCGATTTTCAGCGGGTCGATGCGCAGGTACGGCTGGCCGGCCTGTTGCGCCAGCCACAGGGTCAGGCTTTCCAGGTCCAGGCGCCTGCCGGGCCGGCTGAGGTCGTCCAGGTGCTGGCTGGCGAGAAACTCCAGCGGATGCAGCTGGCTGTTGGCGGCATTACGACGGGTGGTCAGGGCGTGTTCGGCCGAGTCCTGGCTGATGAAACCCTGGGCGACCAGGTCGCGCAGCAGGTCGTTGAGATCCAGCCAGTGGTCCTGGGTAACGAGAGGAACGGACATGCGGGCTCCTTGTGAACAATCCGGCAGCAGGCGGGTTAGATGCGCCTCTGACCACGCAATGCCAAGAATAGTCCCGGGATGGCGACCGCCAGTCGCCCAAGCGTTGCAGGGTTTTGCCTGGCGCCCTCAGCCGGCGGCCTGCAGCGGCTCGCGCTCGGCCAGTTGCAGCTGTACCGAACACACGCTGATCAGGTTGCGCAGTTTTTCCGCGATGACCTGGGCGCGGTGCCAGCTCAGGCCGTCGAGCAGCACTTCCATCAGCAGCGAGCCGTCCTGTTGTTGCACCTGGACCTGCTGCGGCAACAGGGACTGCAGGGCGAAATGATTGAGCACCCGGCACAGCACATCGGCTTCGGCGTCGGTGACCAGTTGGTAATGCACCCGGCAATGGGTGTTGGCGACATTCCACACATCGGCGCGGGAACTGACGGCTTCGAGAGAGGGCATGGGGTTCTCCAGATCAATGGAGAAATTTTTACATTCGGTTGCGGGTATTTCTTATCTAAGATGAACGTATTTTCCGGATTATCGAATTGGATGATTCGTCCTTAAAGATTATTGAGGGTTTTCTATGCATAGCGAGCTGGACGCTTACGACCGCCGCATTCTGGCGCTGCTGCAAGAGGATGCTTCGCTGTCCAGCGCGCAGATCGCCGAGCAGGTGGGGCTGTCGCAGTCACCGTGCTGGCGGCGGATCCAGCGGCTCAAGGAGGAGGGGGTGATCCGTGGCCAGGTGACCTTGCTCGACCGCAAGAAGATCGGCCTCAACACGCAGATCTTCGCCGAGGTCAAACTCAACGCCCACGGCCGTTCCAACTTCACCGAATTCACCGAGGCGATCCGCGGTTTTCCGGAGGTGCTGGAGTGTTATGTGCTGATGGGGGCGGTGGATTTCCTGTTGCGCATCGTCACGGCGGACATCGAGGCGTATGAGCGTTTCTTCTTCGAGAAACTGTCGATGGTGCCGGGGATCCAGGAAGTGAATTCGATCGTGGCGCTGTCGGAGATCAAGTCCACGACCAGCCTGCCCGTCCTGCGTTGATGCAGTTGGCGCTATCGCGAGCAAGCTCGCTCCTACAAGGGATTACCGCCAACCTGTAGGAGCGAGCTTGCTCGCAATCAGGCCGTTACATGCGCAGCAAGGTCTTCCACGCGCGGTTCTGGAACACCGTGATCGCCTGTTGCTTGCGGGCATCCAGGGTTTCGTCGGTGATCGGCTCGTTGGCCAGTTGCGCCAGCTTGTTCAACTCGCCGTACAGGCGATCCAGCTCTGGGATTTCCAGCACGTTGCGCGCGTGATGCAACCAGGACTGGATGCGTTCGATGCGCGGCAGTTGCTCGGCCAGGTCTTCTGGCTGTTGCTGGTAGCGTGGCAGTTGCAGGGCGCTGGCTTCGTCGGCCAGCAGGCGCGGCAACCAGCTGCCCAGTTGCGCCGCACCCTGACGGTTGCCACGGGTATTGCGCTCGGCGGTCCAACTGCGGGCCAGCAACCAGCGCGAGGTGTTCAGCGAGAACAGGCCCCAGCGCACGTCCTGCAGCTCTTCGATGAACTGTTCGGGCGCGGCCTTGCGCACGTCTTCGTCGTCCAGGCCGGCTTGCACCAGCGGACGCCAGTCTTCCAGCAGGCCGTCCAGCGACGCGCGCAACTCGGCGGTCGCCTGGCGCGGCGCGGCCTGGCCCAGGCTGCTGACCAGGGCGCGCAGTTCCGCCAGGTTCTCGACCCAGTCCTGCAGCAGACGCCAGTGACCGTTGAAGCGATATTGCTCGGCCAGGCGCTGGCTGCTGCCCAGCAGGTGCCAGGTCAGCGCGGCGAAGGCGTCGTCCAGCGGCGTTTGCGCGCTCAGCTCCAGAGCGGGCAGGCTCAGGGAGTAGCTGTTGGCGTCGAACAGGCGGTAGCCGCGCTCGGCCTTGCTGATATCGCAGGGCATCAGTGGCAGGGTGGCGGCCAGTTCGGCGGCCAGTTCCAGCAGGGCGGCCGGTTCGCCTTCGCGCAGTTCCAGTTCCAGCTCGCAGATCTCTTCCTTCTGCTTGCCGGCGATCACGTGGCCCAGGTCCAGGGCGGCTTCGATCACCACCTTGGCCTTGCCGCGGCCCCAGGCGATTTCCGCGCGTTCGCGGACGAAGTCGGTGGTGAAGATCGGCTTGAGGGTTTTCTTGTCCAGCTCGGCCAGTTGCTCGGGCCAGCATTCGCCGTCGAGTTTCTTCAGGTCGAGCTTGGCTTTGGCCAGGTGCCAGTCGTACTCGTTGCGTTCCGACAGGCCGGCGACGCTCTGGCCGCGGGTCTTGAGGGTCTGGATCACTTCTTCGCCGTCGCGGCGCAGGCGCAGGGCGACCTTGGCGTGGGCCAGGTCGCGCTCGGGCGTGTCGAAGTACTGGTTCATCAGTTCGCGGTGTTCCCAGCCACTTTTGTTGCGTTTTTTCAGGAGCGGGTGCTCACGCAGGGCGGCGAGGGTTTCGCGGCTGACGCGGAGTTTGATTTCGGTTTCTTTCTGCATGGCCGGAAAATCCAGGATCGGGAGCGCAGCCGGGGGAAATGTGTGGCTGCCAAGGCCGTGCAGTGTACAGGACTCGCCGCGTCGAGGTGCCGTGGCGGTTTATTCCTGTCGCAGGATGGCTCTATGATGGACTTCATCTTGGAGCCCGGGAGCCAGCGCATGCCATTGCCGTCCATGAAAGAGCAGTTCGCTGCGCTGATTGCCACACCTTCGGTCAGCTGTACCCAGCCGGCGCTGGATCAGTCCAATCGTGCGGTCATAGACCTGTTGGCGAGCTGGCTCGGCGACCTGGGTTTTGCCTGCGACATCCAGCAGGTCAGCCCCGGCAAGTTCAATCTGCTCGCCAGCTTCGGCAGCGGCCCCGGCGGCCTGGTGCTGGCCGGACACAGCGACACCGTGCCCTACGACGGCGCGTTGTGGCAGACCGACCCGCTGAAGCTCACCGAGGTCGACGGACGCTGGGTCGGCCTCGGCAGCTGCGACATGAAAGGCTTTTTCGCCCTGGTCATCGAGGCGGTCCGGCCGCTGCTGGACCAGCCTTTCAAGCAGCCATTGCTGATCCTCGCCACCTGTGACGAGGAAAGCTCCATGGCCGGCGCCCGGGCCCTGGCCGAAGCCGGCCGGCCACTGGGGCGCGCCGCGGTGATTGGCGAGCCGACCGGGCTGCGGCCGATCCGCATGCACAAAGGCGTGATGATGGAGCGCATCGATATTCTCGGGCGCAGCGGCCATTCCTCCGACCCGAGCCTGGGCCATAGCGCCCTGGAAGCCATGCACGATGCCATCGGCGAACTGCGCGGCCTGCGCCTGGCGTGGCAGCGCGAATTCCGCAATCCGCAGTTCAGCGTGCCGCAGCCGACCCTGAACCTTGGGTGTATCCACGGTGGCGACAACCCGAACCGGATCTGCGGTCAGTGCTCGCTGGAGTTCGACCTGCGGCCGTTGCCGGGCATGGACCCGCAGGCGCTGCGCGCGGCCATTCGGCAGAAGCTGGTGCCCGTGGCCGAGTGGCATCAGGTGAAGATCGACTATGCGCCGCTGTTCCCCGAAGCACCGGCCTTCGAGCAGGCCGAAGACTGCGAACTGGTGCGGGTGGCCGAACGCCTGACCGGCCATCGCGCCGAAGCAGTGGCGTTCGGCACCGAAGCGCCTTATCTTCAGCGCCTTGGCTGCGAGACAGTGGTGCTGGGCCCGGGCGACATCGCCTGTGCTCACCAGCCGGGGGAATACCTCGAAATGTCACGCTTGCAGCCTACCGTGCATCTACTACGTGAACTGATTAACCATTACTGCCTGACGCCGGCCTGATTTCTACTAAATCACCGACGGCCAAGCCCGTACCTCAAGGAGAGCGAGCGTGTCGCCAAGCCTGTTCCGACGATAACCACCAGCCCGCTGTGCGTTTTCCCGTTTCGTCCTTTTATAGGCTGCTTCTTATTTACAGGCTCAGGTTATGCCCGATTACGTCAATTGGCTTCGTCACGCTTCTCCTTATATCAATGCCCACCGCGACTGCACCTTCGTGGTCATGCTGCCCGGCGACGGCGTAGAACATCCGAACTTCGGCAACATCGTCCACGACCTGGTGCTGCTGCACAGCATGGGTGTGCGCCTGGTGCTGGTGCACGGCTCGCGTCCACAGATCGAAGCCCGCCTGGCCGCCCGTGGCCTGACCCCGCATTACCACCACGGCATGCGCATCACCGATGCGGCGACCCTGGAGTGCGTGATCGACGCCGTCGGCCAGTTGCGCATCGCCATCGAAGCGCGGCTGTCCATGGACATGGCGTCCTCGCCGATGCAGGGTTCGCGGCTGCGGGTCGCCAGCGGCAACCTGGTGACCGCCCGGCCGATCGGCGTGCTCGAAGGTGTCGACTATCACCACACCGGCGAAGTGCGCCGGGTCGATCGCAAGGGCATCAACCGCCTGCTGGACGAGCGCTCGATCGTACTGCTGTCGCCCTTGGGCTACTCGCCGACCGGGGAAATCTTCAACCTCGCCTGCGAAGACGTCGCCACCCGCGCGGCCATCGACCTGGCTGCCGACAAACTGCTGCTGTTCGGCGCCGAGCGTGGCCTGCTGGATGAAAGCGGCAACCTGGTGCGCGAACTGCGTCCGCAGCAGGTGCCGGCGCATTTGCAGCGTCTGGGCGGCAACTATCAGGCGGAACTGCTGGATGCCGCGGCCGAAGCCTGTCGGGGCGGAGTAGGGCGCAGCCATATCGTCAGCTACGCCGAAGACGGCGCGCTGCTGACCGAGCTGTTCACCCGTGACGGTGGCGGTACGCTGGTGGCCCAGGAGCAGTTTGAACTGGTCCGCGAGGCGGCCATCGAGGACGTCGGCGGTCTGCTGGATCTGATCAGCCCGCTGGAAGAACAGGGGATTCTGGTGCGGCGTTCCCGCGAGGTGCTGGAGCGTGAGATCGAACAGTTCAGCGTGGTCGAGCGCGAGGGGATGATCATCGCCTGTGCCGCGCTCTACCAGATCGCCGACTCCGACGCCGGGGAGCTGGCCTGCCTGGCGGTGAACCCGGAATACCGCCACGGCGGTCGCGGCGACGAACTGTTGGAAAGGATCGAAACCCGGGCCCGGGCCCAGGGCCTGAAAACCCTGTTTGTCCTCACCACCCGTACCGCCCACTGGTTCCGCGAACGCGGTTTCGCACCTAGCAGTGTCGAGCGCCTGCCTTCTGCGCGGGCCTCGCTGTACAACTACCAGCGCAACTCGAAGATCTTCGAAAAAGCCCTCTGAGCATTACTCCCTTCGGCAACCCGCTCTTGACAGGAGTGGGTTTTTGCTGCACCCGCTGTAAGCGATTTGTGTTTCAGAAAAATAAATTCGAGTGACACAAAAACTGTAACAAATTGACGCGACCATCGGCGCGAAGCCATTATTGCGTCGCCTTTTTGATACTGGTTGACGTATCTGGCTTATGTTTTAACTGATCGATCTAAAGATCAGCGGGGAAATACCATTCAGGAATCAGACGGTACGCCGATACCTTGTGCCACGGCTTAAGCAGGCATATCTACTGATATTCCAGAACGGTATGAAAAAGAATGAAATAATTCTTTTTGGGATTATGGAAAACTCATTACCCTGCAAGGAGCAAATCATCGCGATTAGACCTTGGTCGTAGACACAGTTGGTTGCGATTGACTTATGAGTCACGGTCTGGCGCTAATCGCCCACCGATGGACCCGGGGCATCAGACCCTGGGCCTGAGTACACAAGAATTAGAAACGAGAGGAGCGAAACATGAACAAGTCCACCTTGGCCCTGGCTGTGGCCGTTGGGGTTCTGGCGCAGCAGGCAGGCGCCGCCGGTTTCATCGAAGACAGCAAGGCCACTCTGGGTCTGCGTAACTTCTATATCAATACTGACAACCGCGATGCCGATACCAAGGCGTCCGGCGCGCAGAGCAAGCAGGAAGAGTGGGGCCAAGGCTTTCAGCTCAACTTCATTTCCGGTTACACCGAAGGCACCGTTGGTTTCGGTCTCGACGCCATCGGCCTGCTGGGTATCAAGCTGGACTCGGGCGGCGGCACCAACGGCGCCTCTGCTACTTCTTACGGCGGCACCGTCTTCCCGAGCGAGTCCAACGGCAAAGCAGTCGATAACTACTCCAGCCTGGGCCTGACTGCCAAAGCCAAGATCTCTCAGACTGAGCTGAAGCTCGGTACCCTGCAGCCAAAACTGCCCGTCATCGTGACCAACGATGGCCGTATGCTGCCGCAAACCTTCCAGGGCGGTCAGATCACCTCGAACGACATCAAGGACCTGACACTGGTTGGCGGTCAGATCGAGCATGCCAAGGGTCGTAACTCCAGCAACAACGAAGAACTGTCGATTGCCGGCGCCAACGCGCACACCGCTGCTGGTCGCGACAGCAACAAGTTCATCTACGGTGGTGGTGACTACAAGATCACTAAAGATCTGACCGCTCAGTACTACTACGGCAACCTGAAAGACTTCTACAAGCAGCACTTCGTTGGCCTGCTGCACAACTGGGCTATCGGCCCGGGCGTATTGAAGTCTGACCTGCGCTACTTCAACAGCCGCGACGACGGTGCCAACGGCCATGACTCGGCCTACTACACCACCGGTGACTACGGTACCGGCATCACCAAGGGCAAGGTTGATAACAACCTGATCAGCGGCCTGTTCCTGTACTCGGTTGCCGGTCATACCTTCGGTGGTGGCTACCAGGTCAGTAACGGTGACAGCGATTTCCCTTGGCTGAACCAGGGTGACGGTTCGTCGGCTTACCTGACTACCGACATGCAGATCGCCAAGTTCGCCCGTGCTGGCGAACGTACCTGGCAAGCTCGCTACTCCTACGATTTCGCCAAGGTAGGCGTGCCCGGCTTGACCGCTGGTGTGATCTATCTGCGTGGCGACAACATCGATACGACTGGCCGAGAGGGTTCCGTTACCCCTCAGCGTTCCGTTTCGGTTACCAACGCCAGCGAGTGGGAACGCGACCTGACCGTGGCCTACGTGATTCCGGAAGGTCCACTGAAAAACCTCGGCCTGACCTGGAAAAACGCCATGTGGCGTAACGACATTCCGGGCCAGCGCTCGCAGGACGAAAACCGCCTGATCGTCAGCTACTCGATCCCGCTGTTGTAATCCGACGTTAAAACCTCGCCCGGCGCAATGCCGGGCGAGGTGTTGTCATCCAGGTCGGACCCACCCCCGCAGGTCCTCCCCGAAACCCCTCTTTACAGCTACTCAAGGCCTTCTCGAACCTTGTCGAGGATGGTGTGCCCTGGGCGTGCGCGAATCCAGTGAAGAGATTTTTAATATTCATTTTCGATCTAAATAAATCGATATTTATTCTTTTTAAATATTCCCAGGCGCAGGCACAGTAGGGCTCATAACGCACTCACAGGAGCAGCAACATGAGCCTCAGACTTGGCGACATCGCCCCCGACTTCGAACAGGATTCCAGTGCCGGCAAGATTCGCTTCCACGAGTGGCTCGGCGACAGTTGGGGCGTGCTGTTTTCCCATCCGGCGGACTTCACCCCGGTGTGCACCACTGAGCTGGGGTTTACCGCCAAGCTCAAGGAGCAGTTCGCCGAGCGCGGCGTGAAAGCCATTGCCCTGTCGGTGGACCCGGTGGACTCGCACCACAAGTGGATCGAGGACATCAACGAAACTCAGAACACCCTCGTCAACTTCCCGATCCTGGCTGACGCCGACCGCAAGGTCTCGGACCTGTACGACCTGATCCACCCGAATGCCAACGACACCCTGACCGTGCGTTCGCTGTTCGTCATCGATCCGAACAAGAAGGTGCGCCTGACCATCACCTACCCGGCCAGTACCGGGCGCAACTTCCACGAGATCCTGCGGGTGATCGACTCGCTGCAGCTCACCGACAACTACAAGGTGGCCACCCCGGCCAACTGGCAGGACGGTGATGAAGTGGTGATCGTGCCGTCGCTCAAGGACGAAGAGGAAATCAAGAAACGCTTCCCCAAAGGTTATCGCGCGGTCAAACCCTACCTGCGCCTGACTCCACAGCCGAATCGCTGACCCAAGACCGTATTCACAAAGCAGGGGTTTTAAGGCCGTTTCGACGGCCTATTTTTTTGCCTGGAAAATGGCTTTTCTTATATTCATTTAAAGAATAAACAAATGAAAAAATAAGATTTATGGATATATAAATAGGCTGTTAAGGTCTGCTCAGCTCAGCGAGATCGCAAACCGCGAATCGCCCATTACCGCTAAAGGAAACCTCTGCATGCTGGTCGTCTCACTCGGTGGCAGTCCCAGCCAACGCTCCCGCTCCGGGGTGCTGCTGGAACACGCCAAACGCTGGTTGCAGCAACAAGGTGTGGAAGTGGTCGACTATCAGGTCCGGGATTTCCCGGCCGAGGACCTGCTCCATGCGCGCTTCGACAGCCCGATGGTGATCGACCTGTTGCAACAGATCGAACAGGCCGATGGCCTGCTGATCGCCACCCCGGTCTACAAGGCATCGTTTTCCGGCGCGCTGAAAACCGTGCTCGACCTGCTGCCGGAACGCGCCCTGAACCACAAGGTGGTGCTGCCGATGGCCACGGGCGGCAGCATCGCCCACATGCTGGCGGTGGACTACGCACTCAAGCCGGTGCTGTCGGCCCTGAAGGCCCAGGAGATGCTCCAGGGCATCTTCGCCGAAGACAGCCAGATCGCCTACGGCGAAGGCAGCGCCCAGGCGCAGCTGGCACCGGCGCTGGAGCAGCGTTTGCGCGAAGCCCTGGAACAGTTCCACAGCGCCATGGCGCGGCGTCCCAAGCCGCTGGACCCGAATCTGTTGAATGACCGTTTGTTGAGTGCTCGCTGGAGCATTTGAGTCCTACCCGATTCTGAAGTACTGGCCTTACTTAGCCGCCAACGGCCTAGCAGGTGCAGCCAAAACCCAACAGCAAAAAGGAGAGCGCCATGCGCCCTGTGATTTTGCGTCGTGGTCTGGTCGCTCTGTTTGCTGCGGCTGTGTCCTTCGGCGCCATCGTTCAAGCCCAAGCGGCCGAAACCCTGCGTATCGGCTATCAGAAATACGGCACCCTGGTGCTGCTCAAGGCCAAGGGCTCGCTGGAGAAGCGCCTGGCGGAGCAGGGCGTGCAGGTGCAATGGACTGAGTTCCCCGGTGGCCCGCAGTTGCTGGAAGGGCTGAACGTCGGCTCCATCGACTTCGGCGTCACCGGCGAGACCCCGCCCGTATTCGCCCAGGCCGCCGGTGCCGACCTGTTGTACGTGGCCTACGAGCCACCGGCGCCGACCAGCGAAGCGATCCTGGTCCCCAAGGATTCGCCGATCAAGTCGGTGGCGGAGCTCAAGGGCAAGAAGGTGGTCCTCAACAAGGGCTCCAACGTGCACTACCTGCTGGTCCGCGCCCTCGAAGACGCCGGCCTCAAGTACAGCGACATCCAGACCGTATTCCTGCCGCCCGCCGATGCCCGCGCCGCCTTCGAGCGTGGCAGCGTCGATGCCTGGGTGATCTGGGACCCCTATCAGGCGGCGGCCGAGCAGCAGCTGCAAGCCCGCACCCTGCGTGACGGCAGCGGCATCGTCGACAACCACCAGTTCTACCTGGCAACCAGACCCTACGCGCAACAGCACCCCGAGGTGATCAAGACCCTGGTGGAAGAAGTGCGCGCGGTGGGCGAATGGTCCAAGGCCAACCCGGACGAGGTGACCCAGCAGGTGGCGCCACTGCTCGGCCTGCCGGCGGACATCACCCTGACCTCGGTGAAACGCCAGGGCTATGGCGCGCACTTCCTGACCCCGGACGTGGTGGCGGCCCAGCAGAAAATCGCCGACAGCTTCCACCAGCTCAAGCTGATTCCCAAACCCCTGAGCATCAAAGACGTGATCTGGACGCCTCCAGCCGCCGTTGCCAAAGCGCCGTAACTCGATCCCATTAGGAGACAACTCCATGAGCCTCAATATTTTCTGGTTCCTGCCTACCCACGGCGACGGCCATTACCTTGGCACCGCCGAAGGCGCTCGCGCCGTCGACCACGGCTATCTGCAGCAGATCGCCCAGGCGGCCGACCGCCTCGGTTTCGGCGGCGTGCTGATTCCCACCGGACGTTCCTGCGAGGATTCCTGGCTGGTGGCGGCCTCGCTGATCCCGGTGACCCAGCGCCTGAAGTTCCTGGTCGCCCTGCGCCCCGGGATCATTTCCCCGACGGTGGCGGCACGCCAGGCGGCAACCCTGGATCGCCTGTCTGGTGGCCGGGCGCTGTTCAACCTGGTGACCGGCGGCGATCCGGACGAACTGGCCGGCGACGGCCTGTTCCTCAGCCATGAAGAGCGCTACCAGGCTTCGGTGGAGTTCACCCGCATCTGGCGCCGGGTGCTGGAAGGCGAGACCGTCGATTACGACGGCCAACACATCAGCGTGAAGGGCGCCAAGCTGCTCTATCCGCCGATCCAGCAACGGCGTCCACCGCTGTACTTCGGCGGCTCTTCGGAAGCCGCGCAGGACCTGGCCGCCGAGCAGGTGGACATGGTCCTGACCTGGGGCGAACCACCGGCCGCGGTGGCCGAGAAGATCGAGCAGGTCCGGGCCAAGGCCGCCAAGCAGGGGCGCAGCGTGCGCTTCGGCATTCGCCTGCATGTGATCGTGCGTGAAACCAACGCCGAGGCCTGGCAGGCGGCCGAGCGCCTGATCTCCCATCTGGACGACGACACCATCGCCCGCGCCCAGGCGTCACTGGCGCGTTTCGACTCGGTCGGCCAGCAACGCATGGCGGCCCTGCACGGCGGGCGTCGCGACAAGCTGGAAGTCAGCCCCAACCTCTGGGCCGGCGTCGGCCTGGTACGGGGCGGCGCGGGCACCGCGCTGGTCGGCGATGGCCCGACCGTGGCGGCGCGGATGCAGGAGTATGCGGACCTCGGTATCGATACCTTTATCTTCTCCGGTTACCCCCATCTGGAAGAGTCGTACCGGGTGGCCGAGCTGCTGTTCCCGCACCTGGATATCGAACGTCCCGAGCTGCCCAAGGGCGCCGGCTACGTCAGCCCGTTCGGCGAAATGGTCGCCAACGACATCATCCCCAAAGCTGCGTCCCAGAGCTGAGGCGCGGCCATGAACAGACAAACCTTGTTCCATCGCCTGGCACCCTGGGCCCTGCCGCTGCTGTTACTGGCGGTGTGGCAGTTGTCGGTCTCGGCCGGCTGGCTGTCGACGCGAATCCTGCCGGCACCCAGCGCGGTGATCGAAGCCGGGGTCGGCCTGGTGCGCAGCGGCGAAATCTGGACCCACCTGGCTATCAGCGGCTGGCGCGCGGCGATCGGTTTCCTGATCGGCGGCGGCATCGGCCTGGCCCTGGGCTTTATCACCGGCCTGTCGAAGTGGGGCGAGCGCCTGCTGGACAGCTCGGTGCAGATGATCCGCAACGTGCCGCACCTGGCGCTGATTCCCCTGGTGATCCTGTGGTTCGGCATCGATGAGTCGGCGAAGATTTTCCTGGTGGCCCTGGGCACCCTGTTCCCGATCTACCTGAACACCTACCACGGCATCCGCAACGTCGATCCGGCGCTGGTGGAAATGGCGCGCAGCTATGGCCTGTCCGGCTTCGCCCTGTTCCGTCAGGTGATCCTGCCGGGCGCCTTGCCTTCGATCCTGGTAGGCGTGCGGTTTGCCCTGGGCTTTATGTGGCTGACGCTGATCGTCGCGGAAACCATCTCCGCCAGCTCCGGCATCGGTTATCTGGCGATGAACGCCCGGGAGTTCCTGCAGACCGACGTGGTGGTGCTGGCCATCGTCCTGTATGCCGTGCTCGGCAAACTGGCGGACCTCGCCGCGCGCGGCCTGGAGCGTGCCTGGCTGCGTTGGCATCCGGCCTATCAAGTGGCCAGGGGAGGTGCGCAATGACGGCTCAACAACCTCCACGCCTGCTGCGCGGTATTCCGCTGGCGGTGCGCAAGCTGCAAAAGACCTTCGGTTCGCGCCAGGTGTTGCGTGAGATCGACCTGCATATTCCGGCCGGGCAATTCGTTGCGGTGGTCGGCCGTAGCGGTTGCGGCAAGAGCACCTTGCTGCGCTTGCTGGCCGGCCTCGACAAACCCACCGGCGGTGAACTGCTGGCCGGTGCCGCGCCGCTGAGCCAGGCCATCGAGGACACCCGCCTGATGTTCCAGGAGGCGCGCCTGCTGCCCTGGAAGAAGGTCATCGACAACGTCGGCCTGGGCCTCAAGGGCGATTGGCGCCCCCAGGCCCTGGAAGCCCTGGAGGCGGTGGGCCTGGCCGATCGCGCCAACGAGTGGCCGGCCGCCTTGTCCGGTGGCCAGAAGCAGCGGGTGGCCCTGGCCCGGGCGCTGATTCACCAGCCACGCCTGTTGCTGCTGGACGAGCCTCTGGGCGCGCTGGATGCCCTGACCCGGATCGAGATGCAGCAACTGATCGAGCGCCTGTGGCAGCAGCATGGCTTCACCGTCCTGCTGGTGACCCACGATGTCAGCGAAGCGGTGGCGGTGGCCGACCGGGTGATCCTGATCGAAGAAGGCGAGGTTGGTCTCGATCTGCTGGTGGAGCTGCCGCGCCCACGGGTGCGTGGCTCCCATCGATTGGCGGCGCTGGAAGCCGAAGTACTCAACCGCGTGTTGTCGCTGCCCGGGTCGCCGCCCGAGCCGGAACCCGTTTCACCCTTGCCCACGCAGTTGCGTTGGGCGCAATAAAAAGCAGCGGCAAGCTTTGAGCTGCAAGCTGCAAGAAGGAGTCGAGTGCTTTGACTTGCAGCTTGCCGCTTGAAACTTGCCGCTTATTTCGACCCGAGGAGAAATCGTATGACTATCAAGGCCATCAACGTTCGCAACCAGTTCAAAGGCACCATCAAGGAAATCGTCGAAGGCGACGTGCTCTCGGAAATCGACGTGCAGACCGCCTCCGGCATCGTCACGTCGGTGATCACCACCCGTTCGGTCCGGGAGCTGGAACTGGCGATCGGCAGCGAAGTGATCGCGTTCGTGAAATCCACCGAGGTATCGATCGCCAAGTTGTGATCGGTGCGCGACAACCGGCCCCGGATGGCGTGAGCCCTTCGGGGCTTTTTTGTGGGCGCTGACGGCTACAGGGCAGGGCGCTTTGGCAGGTAAGGCGGCAAGTACAGCCCCAGGTAGGCATCGAACACCCGCATGCCTTCCTCGGCCATGCGCTCAGTGATCTGCCCATGCTGCTGGACCGAGCGCGCGTAGACGCGGTCGCCCAGCTCCATGGCCAGGGCGAACACATCGACGTCCGCGGGCAGTACCGGCAGCTGGAAGTGCTGGTCGAACAGCTTGTGCATCAGGTCGCCCAGTTCGATGTCGTGCTGGCGGTCGGCCTGGGTGACCTCGGTGAGGCCATGCTGGGCCAGGATCAACTGGCGGGCCGCGGCGTCGGCGCTGTAGATGGCGAGCATGCGCTGTTCGACCAGGCGCGACAGGTCGTGCCAGCTGCTCAGGGCGGCGTGGTCGATGGGCTCTTGCAGGCAGGCGCGGAACGCGGCGTGGACGTCGGCGGTCAGGGCTTCGAGCAGGGCGGGAACGCTAGCGAAGAAGTGGTAGACCGAGGAGGGAGGAATCTCCGCGCGCTCGGCCACGCTGTAGATCGACAGGCTGGCCACGCCCTCGGCGGCAAGCAGGGTGCGGGCGGCATCGAGTATCGAGTCGATCCGGGCCTGGCTGCGTGCGCGGGGTTTGCGGGGGGTGGCTACGCGTGTCATGGGAGTCTCCTGCGGGGCAGTGGGCATTGTACGAGGCGTGTCGGGTGTTGTCTGCCAGGACGCCTTCGCGGGCAAGCCTCGCTCCTGCAAGATGGAAATGGCATACGCTCCGATCCTGTAGGAGCGAGGCTTGCCCGCGATCCGCCGCAAGGCGGCCATAAAAAAACGCCACGGGCCTTTGCGGCCGGTGGCGTTTTTTTGCTGCAGCCGCTTACACGGTGTGCAGGTACCAGTTGTACTCGAGGTCGGAGATTGAGTGCTCGAACTCCTCCAGCTCGCTTTCTTTACAGGCCACGAAGATATCGATGTATTTCGGATCGATGTACTTGGCCATGACTTCGCTGTCGTCCAGCTCGCGCAATGCATCGCGCAGGTTGTTCGGCAGGCTCTGCTCGTTCTGCTCGTAGGAGTTGCCTTCGGTTGGCGCGCCCGGTTCGACCTTGTTGACCAGACCGTGGTGCACGCCCGCCAGCACCGAAGCCATCAGCAGGTACGGGTTGGCATCGGCACCGGCGACACGGTGTTCGATGCGCACGGCATCGGAAGAACCGGTCGGTACGCGGATGGCCACGGTACGGTTGTCCAGGCCCCAGCTCGGCGAGTTCGGCACATAGAACTGCGCGCCGAAACGACGGTAGGAGTTGACGTTCGGGCAGAGGAAAGCCATCTGCGCCGGTAGGGTCTCGAGCACACCGCCGATCGCGTGACGCAGTGCGGCGTTCTGCTCGGGATCCTCGCTGGCAAAAATATTCTTGCCGTCTTTGTCCAGGACCGAAATGTGGACGTGCAGACCATTACCCGCCTGGCCTGGGTAAGGCTTGGCCATGAAGGTGGTGTCCATCTCATGGTCGTAGGCGATGTTCTTGATCAGACGCTTGAGCAGTACCGCATAGTCGCAAGCCTTGATCGGGTCGGCGACGTGGTGCAGGTTCACTTCGAACTGCGCCGGAGCACTTTCCTTGACGATGGCGTCGGCCGGGATGCCTTGTTCTTTCGCGCCTTCGAGAATGTCCTGCAGGCAGTCGACGTACTCGTCGAGGTCATCGATCAGGTAGACCTGGGTCGAATGCGGGCGCTTGCCGGAGATTGGCGAGCGTGGCGGCTGTGGCCGGCCATTCACGTTCTCCTGGTCGATCAGGTAGAACTCCAGCTCGAAAGCCGCGCAGATAGTCAGGCCCAGCTCGTCGAACTTGGCAACGACTTGACGCAGCACTTCGCGCGGGTCGGCGAAGAAAGGGTCGCCTTCGAGTTCGTGCATGGTCATCAGCAGTTGCGCGGTGGGGCGCTTCTGCCAGGGTTCATTGCACAGGGTATCGGGGATTGGATAGCAGATTCGATCGGCGTCGCCGATGTCCAGGCCCAGGCCGGTGCTTTCCACCGTCGAGCCATTGATATCCAGAGCAAATAAAGAGGCCGGCAGGTTGATGCCTTTCTCGTAAACCTTGTGGAGGCTGGTGCGTTCGATGCGCTTGCCGCGCACCACACCATTCATATCCGCAATCAGAAGGTCAACGTACAGAACCTCAGGATGTTCCTTAAGGAACGCGTTCGCTTCGTTAAGCTGAACGGCACGCGGGGGTACCGACATGATGCAACACCTTTGTTGTTAAAAATATCAATCATTGATCTTTTCAGGTTTCAGTCAACCCGAACGGCATGCCGAAGTCAAGCGAGGCCTTTTTTGCCCTAAAAAAGCGCCTATGGGGCATTTTTGGGGCGCTTTTCTGGCTTCGGAGGGCTTGGCCGCCGCAGCCTTGAGCGGGCCGTGTTGTATTTTTTACGGGGGTGTTGTGTAAAAAAATGAACAAGGCTAAGCTCGATTTAAACCCATAACAGCAATAATACCGGGGTGTTTCATGTCTCGCCTGCCGTTAATCGGCGTCACCGCCTGCTCCAGGCAGATCGGTCTGCATGCTTATCACATCAGTGGCGACAAGTACGTCCGCGCAGTGGCAATAGCAGCCAAGGGCGTGCCCATGATCCTCCCGTCCCTGGCCGATATTCTGAGCCCGTCCGATATTCTGGACGGTCTGGATGGCCTCCTCTTTACCGGTTCACCCTCCAATATCGAACCTTTTCACTATAGCGGTCCCGCCAGCGCGCCGGGAACCGCGCACGACCCTGCCCGTGATGCCAGCACCCTGCCGCTGATCCGCGCCGCGGTGGCGGCCGGGGTTCCGGTACTGGGGATCTGCCGCGGTTTTCAGGAAATGAACGTGGCCTTCGGCGGCAGCCTGCATCAGCGGGTCCACGAAGCCGGTCCGTTCATGGACCACCGCGAGGACGATAGCCAGCCAGTGGAAGTGCAATACGCTCCGGCCCATGCGCTGCATGTGCAGCCGGGCGGGGTGCTGGCCGGCCTCGGCCTGCCGGCGCAGATTGAAGTCAATTCGATTCATGGCCAAGGCGTTGAACGTCTGGCGCCGGGCCTGAAGATAGAGGCCCTGGCACCCGATGGGTTGATCGAAGCCTTCTCTGTCGAGGGGGCGCCGATCGAGGGAGGCAAGGCTTTTGCTTTGGGGGTGCAATGGCACCCCGAATGGCAGGTAAGCTCTAACCCTCACTACCTCGCTATCTTCCAGGCATTTGGCGATGCCTGTCGCAAGCGGGTCATTCAACGCGACGCCAATGCGTCACAAAAACCTGGCTTATAAGAGCCAGGAAACTCACGCCTAGAGGCATTTATGAGTAACAACCTCGACCAGCTCACCGATTGGTTGAAAGACCACAAGATCACAGAAGTCGAATGCATGATTGGCGACCTGACCGGGATTACCCGGGGCAAGATCTCGCCGACCAACAAGTTCATCGCCGAAAAAGGCATGCGCCTGCCCGAGAGCGTGCTGTTGCAGACGGTGACCGGCGACTATGTCGAAGACGACATCTATTACGAACTGCTGGACCCGGCCGACATCGACATGGTCTGCCGCCCGGACCAGAACGCGGTATTCCTCGTGCCCTGGGCCATCGAGCCGACCGCCCAGGTGATCCACGACACCTACGACAAGCAGGGCAACCCGATCGAGCTGTCGCCGCGCAACGTGCTCAAGAAGGTCCTGAAACTCTACGCCGACCACGGCTGGCAGCCGATCGTGGCGCCGGAGATGGAGTTCTACCTGACCAAGCGCAGCGACGACCCGGACTACCCATTGCAGCCACCGGTCGGCCGCTCCGGTCGCCCGGAAACCGGTCGCCAGTCGTTCTCCATTGAAGCGGCCAACGAATTCGACCCGCTGTTCGAGGACGTCTACGACTGGTGCGAACTGCAGGAGCTGGACCTCGACACGCTGATCCACGAAGACGGCACGGCGCAGATGGAAATCAACTTCCGTCACGGCGACGCCCTGTCCCTGGCCGACCAGATCCTGGTGTTCAAGCGCACCATGCGCGAAGCCGCGCTCAAGCACGAGGTGGCCGCCACCTTCATGGCCAAGCCGATGACCGGCGAGCCGGGCAGCGCCATGCACCTGCACCAGAGCATCATCGACATCGAGACCGGCAAGAACGTCTTCTCCAATGAAGACGGGACCATGAGCCAGCTGTTCCTCAACCACATCGGCGGCCTGCAGAAGTTCATCCCCGAGCTGTTGCCGCTGTTCGCGCCCAACGTCAACTCGTTCCGCCGCTTCCTGCCGGACACCTCGGCACCGGTGAACGTGGAGTGGGGCGAAGAGAACCGCACCGTGGGCCTGCGCGTGCCGGATGCCGGGCCGCAGAACCGCCGGGTGGAAAACCGCCTGCCGGGCGCCGACGCCAACCCTTACCTGGCCATCGCCGCCAGCCTGCTGTGCGGGTTCATCGGCATGGTCGAAGGCCACAACCCGAGCGCGCCGGTGGTCGGCCGCGGTTACGAGCGCCGCAACCTGCGCCTGCCGTTGACCATCGAGGACGCCCTGGAGCGCATGGAAAACAGCAAGACCATCGAGAAGTACCTGGGCAAGAAATTCATCACTGGCTACGTCGCGGTCAAGCGGGCCGAGCATGAAAACTTCAAGCGCGTCATCAGTTCGTGGGAGCGGGAATTCCTGCTCTTCGCCGTCTGATGCGCGGGGCGCCGCCGTCACTGGCGGCGCCCTCACCGGAAAATCAGGAGAGTTCCAATGACCAGCAACAACCCGCAAACCCGTGAGTGGCAAACCCTCAGCAGCGAGCACCACCTGGCCCCGTTCAGCGACTTCAAGCAATTGAAGGAGAAGGGCCCGCGGATCATCACCAACGCCGAGGGCGTTTATCTCTGGGACAGCGAGGGCAACAAGATCCTCGACGGCATGGCCGGGCTGTGGTGCGTGGCCATCGGTTATGGCCGCGAAGAACTGGCCGACGCCGCCAGCAAGCAGATGCGCGAGCTGCCGTACTACAACCTGTTCTTCCAGACCGCCCACCCGCCGGCGCTGGAACTGGCCAAGGCCATCTCCGATGTGGCCCCCAAGGGCATGAACCATGTGTTCTTCACCGGTTCCGGTTCCGAAGGCAACGACACCATGCTGCGCATGGTTCGCCACTACTGGGCGATCAAGGGCCAGCCGAAGAAGAAAACCATCATCAGCCGGGTCAACGGCTATCACGGCTCCACCGTGGCCGGCGCGAGCCTGGGCGGCATGACCTATATGCACGAACAGGGCGACTTGCCGATCCCGGGCATCGTGCATATCCCGCAGCCTTACTGGTTCGGCGAAGGCGGCGACATGACCCCGGACGAGTTCGGGATCTGGGCGGCCAACCAGCTGGAAGAGAAGATTCTCGAAGTCGGCGTCGATAACGTCGGTGCCTTCATCGCCGAGCCGATCCAGGGCGCGGGCGGCGTAATCGTGCCGCCAGAAAGCTACTGGCCGCGGATCAAGGAAATCCTCGCCAAGTACGACATCCTGTTCGTCGCCGACGAGGTGATCTGTGGGTTCGGGCGTACCGGTGAGTGGTTCGGTAGCGATTTCTACGACCTCAAGCCGGACATGATGACTATCGCCAAGGGCCTGACCTCCGGCTACATCCCCATGGGTGGCCTGATCGTGCGCGATGAAGTGGTAGCGGTGCTCAACGAGGGCGGCGATTTCAACCACGGTTTCACCTATTCCGGGCACCCGGTGGCCGCCGCCGTGGCCCTGGAAAACATCCGCATCATGCGCGACGAAAAAATTATCGAGCGCGTCAAGGCCGAAACGGCACCGTATTTGCAGAAACGCCTGCGGGAACTGAACGATCACCCGCTGGTGGGTGAGGTTCGCGGAGTCGGCCTGTTGGGCGCCATCGAGCTGGTTCAGGACAAGGCCACCCGTGCGCGGTATGTCGGAAAAGGCGTCGGCATGATCTGCCGGCAGTTCTGCTTCGACAATGGCCTGATCATGCGCGCCGTGGGCGACACCATGATCATCGCTCCGCCCCTGGTGATCACCAAGGAGGAGATCGATGAGCTGGTGAGCAAGGCCCGCAAGTGCCTGGACCTGACCTTGAGTGCGTTACAGGGCTAAGTGCTAGGCTCTGAGCGGAGTACCCCGCGGTACTTCGCTCGGGGCGGCCATAAAGGATGGGGTCTTCTGTTGAAAGCCCGCCTTGGAACTTGCCAGACTACCGCCTGTTTTTAGTTGCCTGGCAACCGGTCGCTGAACACAAGGTTAAAAAGAATAATTGGAGCATGACGCATGAAGGCAATAGGTATGAAGAAAGCTGGCAAGACCCTCCTCGCCATGTCCCTGATGGGCGCGATGGCGGCAGTGGCCCAGGCAGACGACAAGGTGCTGCACGTTTACAACTGGTCCGACTACATCGCACCTGACACCATCGCGAACTTCGAGAAAGAGTCCGGGATCAAGGTGGTCTACGACGTTTTCGATAGCAACGAGACCCTGGAAGCCAAACTGCTGGCAGGCAAGTCCGGTTACGACGTGGTCGTGCCGTCGAACAACTTCCTGGCCAAGCAGATCAAGGCCGGTGTTTATCAGGAGCTGGACGTCTCCAAGTTGCCCAACTGGAAAAACCTGAACCAGGATCTGCTCAAGGCGGTTTCGGTCAGTGACCCGGGCAACAAGCACGCTTTCCCATACATGTGGGGTTCCATCGGCATCGGCTACAACCCGGAGAAGGTCAAGGCTGCGCTGGGCGTCGACAAGATCGATTCCTGGGACACCCTGCTCAAGCCCGAGAACATCGCCAAACTCAAGGGCTGCGGCGTGAGCTTCCTCGACTCGCCAACCGAAATGATCCCGGTCGCGCTGCATTACCTGGGCCTGCCGACCGACAGCCAGAAGAAAGACGACATCAAGAAAGCCGAAGAGCTGTTCCTCAAGATCCGTCCTTCGATCACCTACTTCCACTCCTCCAAGTACATCTCGGACCTGGCCAACGGCAACATCTGCGTAGCGGTCGGCTACTCGGGTGACGTGCAGCAGGCCAAGTCCCGTGCCGCCGAAGCCGGCGACAAGGTGAAAGTCAGCTACGCCATTCCGAAAGAAGGCGCCGGCAGCTTCTACGACATGGTCGCTATCCCCAAGGATGCGGAAAACGTCGAGGGCGCCTACAAGTTCATGACCTTCCTGCAGAAGCCTGAAGTCATGGCCGGCATCACCAACGCCGTGCGTTTCCCGAACGGTAACGCCGCCGCAACGGCACTGGTAGAAAAAGACATCACCAGCGATCCGGGCATCTACCCACCAGCAGACGTGCAGGCCAAGCTGTATGCGATCGCCGATCTGCCGGCCGCCACCCAGCGTGAGTTGACCCGCAGCTGGACCAAGATCAAATCTGGCAAATAAGCCGGTTTGAGGCAGCAACCGCTGGCTGTCGTCCCCGCGAGGGCGGTCAGCGGTGCAATTAAATGACAGAAAGTTTTGCTGGATCGGTTTATCGAAGGTAAGTTGCGCGCCGGTTTTGTTGCTGGGCAGCTCTTGGCTGTCATGTAGTGCGGGCAACTCAGGCCCAATTGTTGAGAGGACCTCCACTTGCCTATTTCTTTATTTCGCAAAGCCATGCTGGTGGGCGCCGGGCTGACGCTGGCCGTCAGCGCTTATGCCGCGCCGACCGTGCATATTTATAACTGGTCTGACTATATCGGTCAGAGCACATTGGCGGACTTCGAAAAGGCCACCGGCATCAAGCCGCTGTACGACGTGTTCGATTCCAACGAAACCCTGGAAGGCAAGTTGCTCGCCGGTCGTACCGGTTATGACGTGGTCGTGCCGTCCAACCACTTCCTGGGCAAGCAGATCAAGGCCGGGGCGTTCCAGAAGCTCGACAAGGCGCAGCTGCCCAACTATTCCAATCTCGATCCGGTGCTGCTCAAGCGCCTGGAGAAGAACGACCCGGGCAACCAGTACGCCGTGCCTTACCTGTGGGGCACCAACGGCATCGGCTACAACGTCGAGAAGGTCAAGGCCGCGCTGGGCGTGGACAAGATCGACTCCTGGGCCATGCTGTTCGAGCCGGAAAACATCAAGAAGCTGTCGAGCTGCGGCGTGGCCTTCCTCGACTCCGCCGATGAAATGCTCCCGGCGGTGCTCAACTACATGGGCCTGGACCCCAACAGCCAGAACCCCGACGACTACAAGAAGGCCGAAGCCAAGTTGCTGGCGGTGCGGCCTTACGTGACCTACTTCAACTCCTCGAAATACATCTCCGACCTGGCCAATGGCGAAATCTGCGTGGCCGCGGGCTTCTCCGGCGATGTGTTCCAGGCCAAGGCGCGCGCCGCCGAAGCCGGCAAGGGCATCGAAATCGCCTATGTGATTCCCAAGGAAGGCGGCAACCTCTGGTTCGACATGCTGGCCATTCCCAAGGACGCCGGTAACGTCAAGCAGGCCCATGCCTTCATCAATTACCTGCTCAAGCCTGAGGTGATCGCCCAGGTCAGCGATTCCGTCGGTTATGCCAACCCGAACCCCAAGGCGGGCGAGCTGATGGACCAGTCGGTCCGCAAGGACGAAGCCGTTTACCCGGCGCAGGAGATTGTCGACAAGCTGTACGTCAACTCAGAGTTGCCGCCCAAGATCCAACGACTCATGACCCGCAGCTGGACCAAGGTCAAGTCGGGCAAATAGCGTCAACCGCTCAAACTATCCAGAGTTCGCCCGCATGGGGCGAACTGCAAATTCTGTTGGGAGTTTCGTAAATGGCAGTTGCCTCCGGCGCCTACAAGAAAGCCCTCGAGGGCGACCAGACACCGAAGCAGGTGTTGGTCAAAATCGACCGGGTCACGAAGAAGTTCGACGAGACGATTGCCGTGGACGATGTGTCCCTGGAAATCAAGAAAGGCGAGATCTTCGCCCTGCTCGGCGGTTCTGGCTCGGGTAAGTCCACCCTGCTGCGGATGCTCGCGGGGTTCGAACGGCCCACGGAGGGGCGCATCTACCTGGACGGTGTGGACATCACTGACATGCCGCCCTACGAGCGGCCGATCAACATGATGTTCCAGTCCTATGCCTTGTTCCCGCACATGACCGTGGCGCAGAACATCGCTTTCGGCCTGCAGCAGGACAAGATTCCCAAGGCCGAGATCGATGCCCGCGTGGCCGAGATGCTCAAGCTGGTGCAGATGAGCCAGTACGCCAAGCGCAAGCCGCACCAGCTCTCCGGCGGCCAGCGCCAGCGCGTGGCCCTGGCCCGCTCCCTGGCCAAGCGGCCGAAGCTGCTGCTGCTTGATGAACCCATGGGCGCCCTGGATAAAAAGCTGCGCTCGCAGATGCAACTGGAACTGGTGGAGATCATCGAGCGGGTCGGCGTGACCTGCGTGATGGTGACTCACGACCAGGAAGAAGCCATGACCATGGCCGAGCGCATCGCGATCATGCACCTGGGCTGGATCGCCCAGATCGGCAGCCCGATCGACATCTACGAAACCCCGACCAGCCGCCTGGTCTGCGAGTTCATCGGCAACGTCAACATCTTCGAGGGCGAAGTGATCGACGACGCCGAAGGCCACGCGACCATCACCTGCAAGGACCTGGACCGCAACATCTACGTGGGCCACGGCATCAGCACCTCGGTGCAGGACAAGTCGGTGACCTACGCCATCCGCCCGGAAAAACTCCTGGTGACCCCGGACATGCCGACCTGCGAATACAACTGGTCGAGCGGCAAGGTGCATGACATCGCCTACCTGGGCGGCCACTCGGTGTTCTACGTCGAGCTGCCGAGCGGCAAGCTGGTGCAGTCGTTCGTGGCCAACGCCGAGCGTCGCGGCGCGCGTCCAACCTGGGGTGACCAGGTGTACGTCTGGTGGGAAGACGACAGCGGCGTGGTACTGCGCTCATGAACATGCGAAAGCTCAAGCGCCGCCTCAATCGAATAATTCCCGGTGGCCGTCAGATGGTCATCGGGGTTCCGTTCCTCTGGCTGTTCCTGTTCTTCATGCTGCCGTTCTTCATCGTCCTGAAGATCAGCTTCGCCGAAGCGGACGTGGCCATTCCGCCGTACACCGAGATCTACAGCTTCATCGACCAGAAGCTGCAGGTGCTGCTCAACCTGGGCAACTACGCGATGCTCGGCGACGATGAACTGTACATCGCCGCCTACCTCGGCTCGCTGAAGATGGCGTTCTTCAGCACCCTGCTGTGCCTGCTGATCGGCTACCCGATGGCCTATGCCATCGCCAGCGCCCGCAAAGAGCTGCAGACCGTGCTGGTGCTGCTGATCATGATGCCGACCTGGACCGCGATCCTGATCCGCGTCTATGCCTGGATGGGCATCCTCAGCAACAACGGCCTGCTCAACGGCTTCCTGATGAGCATGGGCTTGATCGACGAGCCGCTGCAGATCCTCAACACCAACCTGGCGGTGTACATCGGCGTGGTCTATTCGTACCTGCCGTTCATGATCCTGCCGCTCTACGCCAACCTGGTGAAGCACGATACCAGCCTGCTGGAAGCCGCCTCGGACCTGGGTTCGAGCACTTTCAACAGCTTCTGGAAGATCACCGTGCCGCTGTCGAAGAACGGCATCATCGCCGGCTGCATGCTGGTGTTCATCCCGGTGGTGGGCGAGTTCGTGATCCCGGAACTGCTCGGCGGTCCGGAAACCCTGATGATCGGTAAAGTGCTCTGGCAAGAGTTCTTCAACAACCGTGACTGGCCGGTGGCATCGGCCCTGGCAGTGGTGATGCTGGCGATCCTGATTGTGCCGATCATCCTCTTCAACCGCAGTCAGGCCAAAGAAATGGAGGGCAAGGAATGAAGCGCTTCAGTTTCTCGAACCTGATGCTGGTGGTGGGTCTGCTGTTCATCTACCTGCCGATGCTGATCCTGGTGATCTACTCGTTCAACGCCTCCAAGCTGGTGACGGTCTGGGGCGGCTGGTCGGTGAAGTGGTACGTCGGGCTGCTGGACAACTCGCAACTGATGGGCTCGGTGGTGCGCTCCCTGGAGATCGCCTGCTACACCGCGATCGCCGCGGTGGCCCTGGGTACCCTGGCGGCCTTCGTGCTGACCCGTATCACCCACTTCAAGGGCCGTACGCTGTTCGGCGGCCTGGTCACCGCGCCGCTGGTGATGCCGGAAGTGATCACCGGCCTGTCGCTGTTGCTGCTGTTCGTGGCCATGGCGCAGATGATCGGCTGGCCGCAGGAGCGCGGCATCGTCACCATCTGGATCGCCCACACCACGTTCTGCGCGGCCTATGTGGCGGTGGTGGTGTCGGCGCGTCTGCGTGAGCTGGACCTGTCCATCGAAGAGGCGGCCATGGACCTGGGCGCGCGGCCGTGGAAGGTGTTCTTCCTGATCACCATCCCGATGATCGCGCCATCGCTGGCGGCCGGCGGCATGATGTCCTTCGCCCTGTCCCTGGACGACCTGGTGCTGGCGAGCTTCGTCTCCGGCCCGGGCTCCACCACCTTGCCAATGGAAGTGTTCTCGGCGGTGCGCCTGGGGGTGAAACCGGAGATCAACGCCGTGGCCAGCCTGATCCTGCTGGCGGTGTCGCTGGTGACCTTCCTGGTCTGGTACTTCAGCCGCCAGGCCGAAGAGCGGCGCAAGCGCGCCATCCAGCAAGCCATCGAAGAGGCCGCGGCCGATTCCTGGAAGCAGCCGGACGTGCGCCGCGCACAGGCCCCGGAAGCGGCCTGATACGCGACAGTCGCAAGGCGTTGACCGCGACAAGACATCGCCCCTGTTCAGGGGCGATGTCGTTTTCGGGGGTGGCCGCTGCCGCAGGCTGCGATCGACCGGAACGGTCGCAGCGGTCTCAAGGTCGCCGAGGTCCTTCGGACCTATCGCAGCCTGCGGCAGCGGCTACAGCAGAAAACGCCTCGGCTCTTCAGCGAGTCGTATGCCGCCAGGGCGTGCAGTGAATAGACATAGGCCGTTCCGGCATTCAGTGAGATGGCGGTGGCCAGGGTGGCGGCAATCTCTTCACGGGTGGCCCCGGCCTTGAGTGCCGCGTCGACTGGATCGCCAGCCAAGCTGGCTGCTGCGGGTCAGGCGTCGTTCACCAGAGGGGTTACTGCGCCGTCCGCGCCGGCAACAGCTTCAGGGTGCTGTGGGTATTGGCCGTGACCTCTTCTTCGTTGAAGTGCGCCTGCTGGTACACCCCTTCGATATAGGCCTCGGCCTGATCCTGATAGTGCTTGTCGAACAGCACGCCGCTTTGCCCGACCGGGTTGACGCTCAGGCTGTGGGCCGGATCGGCGAAGTCGATCAGGCGCCGGGTGGACGGACCATAGGTCACTGGCCAGGGCGCGGGGCCGATCTTGGCCGATTGATTGTTCGGCACTTCGTGGGTGCCGGACGCGGCGAACGGGCCGACGTTGAACACCCGGTCCAGGGGCTTCTGCAGGCCCAGCGGATGACCGTGGGTCAGGGTATGCGCCTGGCCCCACAGCCACTTCGTCGAGTCGTCGCCAAAGGTCGCCTTGAGATGAGCGAGGCTGGCGCGCCAGGCGACCCTGACGGTGTCGGCGCGGCTTTCCTGGCTCAGGGTGTTGCGGTTGTCCCACCACGGCGAGTCGGCGGAGGCGGCCAGGCGTGGCAGCGCGGCGTCGATCACCCGGGTGGACAGCAGGGTGTCGAAGAAGGCGTCGCCCAGCTCGTCATGGAAAGCGGCATCGGTGAGGTTGAACAGGAACTGGTTGAACAGGGTGGCGCTGGTGGAGTCCAGCGGGTAGTCGCCTTTCCACTGCGCCAGTTGCTCCACCAGCTTGAGCTCCTGCGGGTCGCTCACTACTTCGCGCAGGACTGGCAGCAGCGGCGCCAGCAGGCGCGGGCCATAGGCGGTGGTGGTGCCCAGCTGGAGTTTCTGGCTGGCGTCGATATCCCATTTCACGCTCTTGTCGCTGAGCTGGCGGTCCAGTTGCTGGCCACGGTCGGCGAGGTTGTAGTAGCCGGGAATCTCCATGCCGGTGGGTGAGACCGGCTGGAAGTTGGCCGAAACGATATAGCCGCGCGCCGGGTTTTCTTCCTGGGGGTTGGCGCTGAATGGGTGGAAGCCCTCTTTGTCCGCCAGCGAAGTGCTGCCGTCGAGGATGAACGTGCCCTTGGCGCCGATCGGGCGTTTCGGCAACAGCGCCGCGGCCCACCAGCCGATGTCGCCCTTGGCATTGGCCCAGACGATGTTCAAGCCCGGCGCCTGGACCTTGGACGCGGCACTGCGGGCCTTGGCCAGGGTGTCGGCGCGGTTGAGCTGGTAGAAGCCGTCGAGGATCGGGTTCGGCGTCTCGAGGAAGGCCCACCACATGGCGATCGGCGTCTTGCCGGCATTGGCCCCGAGCACGTCGTTGACGATCGGTCCGTGGGGCGACTGGCGCAGGATCTGGGTGACCGGCGGCTGGCCCTTCACCGCGATCCGCTGCTCGCTGTTGACCAGGTCGACCCACTTGCCGCGGTACCAGACCTGGTTGGCGTTGTTCGGGTTGACCTTCTCGGCGATCAGGTCCAGATCGTCGTTCTGGAACATGGTCAGGCTCCAGCCGAAGTCCAGGTTGTGGCCGAGAAAGGCGAAGGGCACCAGCGCCTGGTGATGACCGTAGAGTTCGAAGCCCGGTGCCGACAGCTGGGCCTCGTACCACACCGACGGCACCGCGAAGCGGATGTGCGGGTCACCGGCCAGCAACGGCTTGCCGCTCTTGGTGCGGGTGCCGGACACCGCCCAGGCGTTGCTGCCCTCGAATTGCGGCAGGCCGGCGTCGGCCAGGGCCTGCTCGCTCAGCCGGGCGATGGCGCCCAGGTCCTGCCAGTCGCTGGCGGCCAGGCTTGGCGCCAGCGGGCCACGGCCCTTGGCCAGGGCGCCCTTGGGCTGCCAGTCGAGGTCGAAGACTTTCAGGTAGTCGCTGCCGAGCTGGTCGCGCACGTAGGTCAGCAGCGGCTCGGTGCGGAAGGCCGCGGCGAAGCTGTAGGCCATGTAGCCGGCGACGCTGATGCTGTCTTCGGCGGTGAAGGAACGCTTGGGAATCCCCAGGACATCAAATTCGATCGGTTGCGGATGGCTGTTCTGATACTGGTTGACCCCGTCCAGGTAGGCTTGCAGGCCCTTCCAGGCAGGGGACTGGCGATCCAGCCCGGCGACGTAGCTGTCGGCGCGCTCGCGGATGCGCAGGCTGCGGAACAGTTTGTCGGTGTCGAGCAGTTTGGGGCCGAGTATCTCGGCCAGCTCGCCGCGGGCCAGGCGCCGCATGACTTCCATCTGGAACAGCCGGTCCTGGGCGTGGACATAACCCAGCGCGCGGTACAGGTCGGTTTCGTTTTCCGCGCGGATATGCGGCACGCCGCGCTCGTCGTAGCGCACCGTGACCGAGCCCTGCAGGCGCTCCAGTTCGACCTGGCCCTGGCGCGACGGCTGCTTGCTGTACAGGTACCAGCCCCCTCCCGCGGCAAGGGCAAGGATCAGGACGACGAGTACGGTCAGGCTGCGTTTCATGGTGACTCCTTGTTCTTTCTGCGATTTGCCTGCCGTGGGCAAGGCAAACATTTAGCACAGGCCTTCTGTGCCGGGCATCCGTTGTCTGCGAAAAGTCAGGAATGCCTTAATCCGTCTGTTTCGGCCATGGACAATAACAGCCCACCGCCAAGGTGTGGGTGGCGCTGACCGCGCGGCCTTCGTGCAGGGCCTGGAGGATAGGTTCGATAAAGCTGTTGCTGGAATTGCAGGTCAGGCCTTCGCTGTAGGGGCCGAAATAGGCCAGGGTGCCATTGCGGTCCCAGATCGCCACGGCCGGGCTGGCGGGGATCTGCTCCGAGCCGGGCAAGCCGTCGAGGATTTTCAGACGGCTCAGGGTGGCGGGCAACTGGCCGTGGCTGCCGGCCTTCTGTACCGAGTAGAACTCCACGCCCTGCGGGCCGTAGTGTTCGATCAGCTCGGCCAGATGCTGCTGGTTGCCGACATTGCACGGGCAGGCCGGGTCCCAGAAATGCACCAGGCGGATGGCGCCTTTGCCGGCCAGCCCGGGCGGCAGTTGCAGCGGGTCGCCGGAAAACACCGCGGTGTGTTCGCTGAAGGTGCGCAGAAAACGTCCCTGGAACCAGTCGTAGGCGACCCACAGCACCCCGGCGCACAGGAGGGCGAGCAGGCTGGCAAGCAGGGTCGTGCGGTAGGGCAGACGCATACGGATCATTCCTCGAAGGTCGCGTAGCTTGCCATGCTTGCCCCGACAGATGAATATCGCAGGCCGATAAAGCCTGTTTCGCGTTCCGCGCCACCCTGGGAAACCCTTATGTCTGCGACCTTCGACCCCGACCTTCTGCGCGCCAGCCTGCGGCCCTTGGCCGAGGCGCAGCCGCTCTCGGCCCAGGCGCAGGCCTATCAGCGTTTCTATGGGCTGGATCTGCCGGTCAAGCGTGGGCTGGGGCGTTTCGCGGTCGGCGGTTTTGAGGTGGTCGGCCAGGTCTGGTGGCCCGAGCAGCCGGTGGCGACCTTGTTTCTGTTGCACGGTTTCTACGATCACATGGGCTTGTACCGGCATGTGATCGAGTGGGCGCTGGAGCGGCAGTGGGTGGTGATTGCCTGCGACCTGCCGGGTCATGGCCTGTCCAGCGGCGAGCGCGCCAGCATCGATGATTTCGCGGTGTACCAGGCGGTGCTGCAAGGCTTGTTCGACGAAGCCCGGTCCCTCGATCTGCCCCAGCCCTGGCACCTGTGCGGGCAAAGCACGGGCGGGGCGATCGTGATCGATCACTTGCTCAACCAGGGCGCGCAGAGCCCGGCCCAGGGCCAGGTGATCCTGCTCTCGCCGCTGGTGCGCCCGCGTGCCTGGGGCTGGTCGAAGCTCAGCTATTACATGCTCCGGCCTTTCGTCAAAGGCATCGCCCGGCGCTTCAGCGAGAACTCCACCGACCCCGATTTCCTGCCGTTCCTGCAGCGCGACCCGTTGCAACCCCTGCGCCTGCCGACCGCCTGGGTCGGCGCGTTGGCGCAGTGGATCAAGCGAATCGAACTGGCCCCGCGCAGTAGCCGGCAGCCGCTGATCGTTCAGGGGCAGGCGGACATGACAGTGGATTGGCAGCACAACCTGCAGGTGATCCGGCAGAAGTTCCAGCAGCCCCAGGTGCTGATGCTGCCCGAGGCGCGGCATCACCTGGCGAACGAGGCGGCGTGCATTCGCCAGGAATACTTCGCCTTCCTGAACCAGCATCTTTGAATGGATTTACGCGCCTGTAGCCGCTGCCGAAGGCTGCGACAGGTCCGCAGGACCTCAGTGGTCGCAAGATCGGCGCGACCGTACCGGTGATCGTCCGAACGCGGCCCGAGCCTGCGGCAGCGGCTACAAGGGGCGCCTAGGGCGCGAGGCTGGAAGTGCTCTGGCCGACGGCCAGCCCGGCGCGGATCGCGGCGAGGGCGGCTTGATAGTAGGCCTTGCCTTCGGCGGACTCGGCGAAGTTGGCGAACTCTTCCAGCTCAGGGTCGGACAGGTCGCGATAGACGTACAGCAGGGTGTTGTTCAGGTCATTGCCGATCTGCACCATCAGCCGCTGGCGCTGGCCGTTGAGCATGTTCTGCGCCTGGCCGGCCCCCAGCAGGCCGGGGATCATCTGGCTCAGGCTGTCGGCAGCCACGCCGGCGATGGCCAGGCTGACTTCCGCGCCGGCTTCACGGGCCGGCAGCGCCTGGGCCAGGTGGCCGATAATCAATTGACGGGTATCGCTGGCCTGCATCTTCGGCAGGCCCTGGGCATTCTTCGCCAGTTGGTCGCGGCGGGTCGCCAGCAGTTCGGCGGCAACGATCTTGCGCCCCAGCGGCGACTGGAAAAACGCCAGGGCCGGTTTCGGATCGGCGAGGTTCTGCCGCAGCTGCGCCTGGGCGCGGCGGTCCATGGCCTGCGGCGCGAAGCGCTGGTTGCTGTTATTGACCAGGGCCTGATAGACCGCTGGCGGCAGGCTATTCTGGTAACGCTGCTGGGCGGCGGTGAGGGCATCGTTGAAATGCGCGCGTTGTTCCGGCCAGCCGGCGACCTTGTACAACTGGTCGTGGCCGTCTGCCCAGGCGGGCAACACACAGAACATCAACAGTGAAAAAAGCAAACGGCGCATAAGGACTCCTGTCGGCAGCCCACTATTCTCCGGGGCGAGGCGATGGTTGTCGAGAATTCGTATCAGGTTCAGTACGCAAACTGTCCGATCGAACGACGAACAGAGGCAGCGCCAGGCTGCTTGGTCAGAATTATCTCGCGGATCTGTCGGATTCATCTGGGTGTGGATACTATGCGCGCCATGCAAATACCCTCTGATCACCCCCTGCTGTTACGCATTGTCGATGACCTGGCCACCCGTGGCTGGTCGCAGCAGAACATCTTCCTGCCAGAAGCCCTGACCCTGGAGCTGGCGGCCGAGTGCCGCAAGCGCGCGGCCGAAGGCGAGCTGGCGCCAGCGGCGGTTGGCCGTGGCCCGGCGCAGGAGATTCGCGAGGGGATCCGTGGCGATCATATCCAGTGGCTCGAGCCCGGCCAGGCCGACTGCTGCGATACCTACCTGGGCTTGATGGACAGCCTGCGCGAGGCGCTGAACCGCGGGCTGTTCCTCGGCCTGGAAGACTTCGAAAGCCATTTCGCGCTGTACCCGCCAGGGGCGTTCTACCTCAAGCACGTCGACCGTTTCCGCGACGATGACCGGCGCATGGTGTCGGCGGTGATCTACCTCAATCAGGACTGGCTGCCGGAGCAGGGCGGGCAACTGCGCATGTACTTCGATGGCGAGACCGAATACGACGTGGATCCCGCCGGCGGCCGGCTGGTGGTGTTCCTCTCCGGCGAGGTGCCCCACGAAGTCCTGCCCGCGACCCGGGAGCGCCTGTCCTTGACGGGCTGGTTCCGCCGGCGCGGCAACGAGCCGTTCTGATCATGCACAAGATCCTGGTCAGTCGCTGCCTGTTGGGCCACCGCGTGCGTTACGACGGTGGCGCCAGCGGGCCGTTCGATCAACTGGCGAACTGGCAGGCCGAAGGCCGGGTGGTCGCACTGTGTCCGGAAGTCGCCGGCGGCTTGCCGACGCCACGGGCGGCCGCGGAAATACCCGGCGGGCAGGGCGGTGAAGTGCTCGATGGCCTGGCGCGGGTCATCACCACCGAGGGCGAGGATGTCAGCGCCGAGTTCCTCAGCGGCGCCCGGCAGGCGCTGGAGCTGGTACGCGAGCATGGGATTCGCATCGCCGTGCTCAAGGCCAACAGCCCGTCCTGCGGCAACCTGCTGACCTATGACGGCAGCTTCAGCGGGGTCAAGGTCAGCGGCGAGGGCGTCACCGCCGCCTTGCTCAAGCGCGCCGGGGTGCAAGTGTTCAGCGAGCTGGAACTGGCCGAGGCCGCCGCAGCCCTGGCGGCGCTCTAACGCTTCTGTAGCCGCTGCCGCAGGCTGCGATCGGCCGGTACGGCCGTGGCGAACGTGATATCGCTGAGGTCCTGCGGACCTTTCGCAGCCTGCGGCAGCGACTACAACATCAAGGCTTGGGCGGCTTGCTCGCATCCATGCCGAACCATTTCTCCGACAACGCCATCAGCCGGCCATCGGCCTTGATGCGTTGCAGCGCGCCATCGAGGCTCGCCTGGAACGCCGGGTTACCTTTCTGAAACGGGATCGCCAGGCTCAGGGTCGGCCCGACCTTGGCGCCTTCCTTCACCGGCAAGCGGCTGTCGCGAATGGCGTAGGGGATCAGCAGGCGGTCGCTGATGGCCGCGTCGAGCTGCTTGTCGGCCACATCCTTGATGGGTTGCTGGGCGTTCGGGTAGCTGCGCAGGTCGATGCCTTCAACGGTGCGTGCCTGCTCGGCGAACTGGCTGCCCTGGGCCACGCCGAGGGCTTGGCCCTGGAGCGCTTGCAGGCTGCCCAGCGTGCGCTCTTCTTCCTTGCGTACGATCAATTGTGCGCTGGAATAACTGTAAGGCTCGCTGAAGTCGAAACGATCCTTGAGTTCCGGGGTCATTGCTACGTGATTGATGGCGATGTCGTAGCGGCCGCTTTCGACGCCAGGTAGCAGGTCGGCAGCGTCGGCGACCACGAAGTCCGCCCGCACATCCAGTTCCCGGGCGAGCAGTTGGCCCAGCTCGACTTCGAAACCGGTGAGTTTGCCGTCGTCCTTGAAGTTGAAGGGCGGGGTATTGGCCTCCAGCGCGATACGCAGTTCCCCGCGATCGTTCACATCGTCGATCAGTTCGGCTTGAGCGTAAGTGCTCACAAGAGGTAGCAAAAGTATCAGGCCAGGCAGGAAACGCATGGTCACTCCTTGAATTTATATGTGCGATGCGCTGTTCAGGCTCGCTTTGCTATGGTGTTGATTGCCCTTCGACAACGATATGCCACGAAGTTGTCATAACCGTACCGATTTTGCGGAAAAACTGGAGAATAGAATGAAAATCTTTATATCTCGTGCTGCGTTGACCGGCCTGCTGCTGGGGGCCTCGATGCTGGCTTCTGCGGATATGCCTCGCACCAAGGCGCCGGAAGGTGCTTCTGTATTTATCGTCACCCCGGTCAATGGCGATACCGTGGCCAAGACCTTCAAGGTCAAGTTCGGCGTCAGCGACATTTCCCTGGCTCCCGCCGGCGACCAGACTCCGCACACCGGGCACCACCACCTGCTGGTCGACGTCGACAAGCTGCCAGCCGAAAACATGCCGATCCCGGCCGACGCCCAGCATATCCACTTCGGCAAGGCCCAGACCGAAACCGAGCTGACCCTGGCCCCGGGCAAGCACACCCTGCAGCTGGAGCTGGGCGACAAGAACCACGTGCCGTTCGACCCGCCAATCGTTTCGGAAAAGATCACCATCACCGTCAAGTAAGCGCGGACGGTAAAAACTGCCTGTAAACGAAACTGCCTGTAAACAAAAAGGGAGGCCCCAGGGCCTCCCTTTTTATTGCCAGCGAGTGCTTAGAACAGCACGCGGCTGCGGATGGTGCCGTTGACGTGTTGCAGCTTCTCTTGCGCCAGCTCCGAGTATTCGGCGTCGACGTCGATCACCACGTAGCCCACCTTCTCGTTGGTCTGCAGGAACTGACCGGAGATGTTGATGCCGTTTTCGGCGAAGACCTTGTTGATCTCGCTCATCACACCCGGGATGTTCTCGTGGATGTGCAGCAGACGGTGCTTGCCAGGGTGAGCCGGCAGGGCCACTTCCGGGAAGTTCACGGACGATACCGAAGTACCGTTGTCGCTGTACTTGACCAGCTTCTCCGCTACTTCCAGGCCGATGTTGGCCTGGGCTTCGGCGGTCGAGCCGCCGATGTGCGGGGTCAGGATCACGTTGTCCAGGCCGCGCAGCGGGCTTTCGAACTCTTCGTCGTTGGAGCGTGGCTCCACCGGGAACACGTCGATGGCGGCGCCGATCAGGTGCTTGTCCTTGATCGCTGCGGCCAGGTGGTCCAGTTCGACCACGGTGCCGCGGGCGGCGTTGATCAGGATGCCGCCTTTCTTGATGGCGCGGATTTCCTTCTCGCCGATCATCCACTGGGTGGCAGCGGTTTCCGGAACGTGCAGGGTGACGATGTCGGACATGCCTAGCAGCTCGTGCAGGTTGCCGACCTGGGTGGCGTTACCCAGTGGCAGCTTGGTCACGGTGTCGTAGAAGAACACCTGCATGCCCAGGCCTTCGGCCAGGACCGACAGTTGGGTGCCGATCGAGCCGTAGCCGACGATGCCCAGTTTCTTGCCACGGATCTCGAAGGAGTTGGCCGCGCTCTTGATCCAGCCGCCACGGTGGCAGGAGGCGTTCTTCTCTGGGATACCGCGCAGCAGCAGGATCGCTTCGGCCAGCACCAGTTCGGCTACGGAACGGGTGTTGGAGTACGGTGCGTTGAACACCGCGATACCGCGCTCGCGAGCCGCGTCGAGGTCGACCTGGTTGGTGCCGATGCAGAAGCAGCCAACAGCGACGAGCTTCTTCGCGTGATCGAAGATTTCTTCAGTCAGTTGGGTGCGGGAGCGAATGCCGATGAAGTGCGCATCGGCGATCTTTTCCTTCAGCTGGGCTTCCGGCAGAGAACCGGTGAGGTACTCGATACTGGTGTAGCCCGCGGCCTTGAGGACGTCGACAGCCGATTGGTGGACGCCTTCGAGAAGAAGGAACTTGATCTTGCTCTTATCGAGAGAAGTCTTGCTCATCTGCGTAAACCTGTGTCCCGGAGAAAAATGGCAGGAAATGGTCAACAGATGCTGACCCGGACGGCAGGAAAGCCGTCGCCGCAGAACGCCCTTCGGCACTATTCTGCGGGGGGTCGTATGCTAGCATACGGACCCCGCGAAACACTCGTTCCTGCGACGTGAAGCGTTCTCAGGATGACCATGAATTGTTCGAGAGTTCTGTCGATGACCAATCCTGCGCTGATTGCTGAGCTGAAGACCCTGGTCGAGGCTGGCAAGGTCCTGACCGATGCCGACTCCCTGAATGCTTACGGCAAGGATTGGACCAAACACTTCGCCCCGGCGCCGAGCGCCATCGTCTTTCCCAAGAGCATCGAGCAGGTCCAGGCCATCGTGCGTTGGGCCAACCGGCACCAGGTCGCGCTGGTGCCGTCCGGCGGCCGTACCGGCCTGTCGGCTGCCGCCGTGGCGGCCAATGGCGAAGTGGTGGTGTCTTTCGACTACATGAACCAGATCCTCGACCTGAACCTGACCGACCGCACCGCGGTCTGCCAGCCGGGCGTGGTGACCGAGCAGTTGCAGAACCGCGCCGAAGAAAGCGGCCTGTATTACCCGGTGGACTTCGCTTCCGCCGGTTCCAGCCAGATTGGCGGCAATATCGCCACCAACGCCGGCGGGATCAAGGTGATTCGCTACGGCATGACCCGCAACTGGGTGGCCGGCCTGAAAGTGGTCACCGGCAAGGGCGACCTGCTGGAGCTGAACAAGGACCTGGTCAAGAACGCCACCGGCTATGACCTGCGCCAACTGTTCATCGGCGCCGAGGGCACCCTGGGCTTCGTGGTCGAGGCCACCATGCGCCTGGAGCGCGCGCCGAACAACCTTACGGCGATGGTGCTCGGTACGCCGGATTTCGACTCGATCATGCCGGTGCTGCATGCCTTCCAGGGCAAGCTCGACCTGACCGCCTTCGAATTTTTCTCCGACAAGGCCCTGGCCAAGATCCTCGGCCGCGGCGACGTCCCGGCGCCGTTCGAGACCGACTGCCCGTTCTATGTGTTGCTGGAGTTCGAAGCCAGCAACGAGGACGTGGCCAACGACGCCCTGGCCACCTTCGAGCATTGCGTGGAGCAGGGCTGGGTGCTGGACGGCGTGATGAGCCAGAGCGAGCAGCAACTGCAGAACCTGTGGAAATTGCGCGAGTACATCTCCGAGACCATCTCGCACTGGACCCCGTACAAGAACGACATTTCGGTCACGGTATCGAAGGTGCCGGCTTTCCTGAAGGATATTGACGCGATCGTCGCGAAAAACTACCCGGACTTCGAAGTGGTCTGGTATGGCCACATCGGCGACGGCAACCTGCACCTGAACATCCTCAAGCCGGACGACCTGAGCAAGGACGAGTTCTTCGCCAAGTGCGCCACCGTCAACAAGTGGGTGTTCGAGACTGTCGAGAAGTACAACGGCTCGATTTCCGCCGAGCACGGGGTGGGCATGACCAAGCGCGATTACCTGACCTACAGCCGTTCGCCGGTGGAAATCGACTACATGAAGGCGGTCAAGGCGGTGTTCGACCCGAACGGCATCATGAACCCGGGCAAGATTTTCGCTGTTTGACCTAAGGGTCACTCAAGCAGCGGTACCTGATGAACCAAACGAGCAGGAGTCGGTAATGAGCTATCAGCACCAGTATGTCGATGGTACCCGTATTCATTTCCCGGTCGGCAAGATCGTGTGCATCGGGCGCAACTATGCCGAGCACGCCAAGGAACTGGACAATCCGGTGCCGAGCGAGCCGCTGCTGTTTATCAAGCCGGGCAGTTGCGTGGTGCCGCTGGAAGGCGGTTTTGCCATCCCCACCGAGCGTGGCTCCGTGCATTACGAGGCGGAAATCGCGGTATTGATCGGCAAGCCACTGTCGACCCAGCCCAGCCGCGAAGAAGTGCTGGATGCCATCTCCGGTTTCGCCCCGGCCCTGGACCTGACCCTGCGCGACAAGCAGGCCGAGCTCAAGGCCAAGGGCCTGCCGTGGGAAATCTCCAAGTGCTTCGACGGCGCCTGCGTGCTGGCGCCCTTTGTGGTCGGCAGTACGTTCCCGGACCTGACCGACATCAATATTCGCCTGACCATCAACGGCGAGGTCCGTCAGGACGGCAACAGCAGCATCATGCTCAACCCGATCGTACCGATGATCCAGTACATGGCCGGCTGCTTCTCCCTGCAGGCGGGCGACGTGATCCTGACCGGTACGCCGGTGGGCGTCGCTCCGCTGAACGTGGGCGACGAGCTGGTGCTGGAGCTGCCGGGCGTCAGCCGCTTCGAAAGTCGCGTTAGCTGATCCAGCGGTTTTCGACGCGAGGCTCGCCTGCAATGGGCGGGCCTCTTCAGCGAAAGTGCCGGCGCCTGGGGCATTTCCGACCTTTTGCCGTTTTTTTCACATCCGTTCTGGATAATTTTCCGATTACAGACGTCTGAGTCTGCCCCGATGTGCTATTACCCATAGCTGGTTTTCTGGAACGCGCTCCCATGTCCGTGCCTCACACCCCCGAGCTTCAAACTGTTCGCCGCCGCGGATTGTTCGCCATGCGCTGGTATTCCTGGCTGTTGCTGGCGGGCATCGTGAGCTATGGCATCGCGATCGCCATGCACTGGGACGACCGTGGCCTGCTCTGGGTGCTGGAGCGTTTCGAAACCCCGGCCGAGCGCCAGGAAAGTGTCTGGCTGCCGGATTACCGCGCGGTCATCGACGCCAAGGTACTGCCGGGCATGGAGAAGGACGAGGCCTCCGACCTGGCCTACAACCCGCAGACCAAGACCCTGTTTGCGGTGATGGGCAAGAACCCGTTCCTGGTCGAACTGAACCTGCAGGGCGATGTGCTGCGCAAGATGCCGCTGGTGGGCTGGAGCAACCCGGAAGGGGTGACGGTCATGGGGAACGGCCTGCTGGGGATTGTCGACGAGCGCGATCACCTGCTGACCATCGTCAAGGTGGATGCCAATACCCGCGAGCTGAATATTTCCGACTTCCCGAAATACGACCTGGGGCCTTCGCAGGACCAGAACAAGGCGTTCGAAGCCGTGGCCTGGGATGCGCGCAAGCAGCAGTTGCTGCTGGGCGAGGAGCGTCCGCCGGCGCTGTTCACCTGGAACAGCGACGGCAGCCAGACCCTCAAGGGTGACAAGCAGAAACTGGAAAGCGATGAGCTGGACCTGCGCAACCTGTCCGCCCTGAGCATCGACCCACGCACCGGTCATACCCTGGTGCTGTCCGCCGATTCGCACATGTTGCTGGAACTGGACGAAACCGGCGAGCAAGTCAGCTTCATGACCTTGCTGGGCGGTTTCAATGGCCTCAAAGACACCATTCCGCGGGCCGAGGGCGTGGCCATGGATGAGCAGGGCAACCTGTACATGGTCAGCGAACCCAATCTGTTCTATCGCTTTGAGAAGCACTGATTCAGAGGTTTCTGGCGGCAAAAGGCCATAATCCGGCATACGCCCGCTGCGATTAAGTTTAAATTCATCCGGCTGTGATATTTCATCCGCCTGATTTGTATTTGAGCTTGCCAGCATGCGTCGACTCGCCTATCCCAAACCGCTGTTCCTCCTCCTGTGTTTTATCGTGCTGGTGCTGCTGGGCATTGCCGGGCAGCACCACCGCTACTTCGAGCGCCTGTGGTTCAACTGGCGGGTCATGTCGCAGCCGGCCAACACCGACGCCATTGGCCTTGATGGCTATCGGGTGACTCTCGAAGCACAAAAGATCGAAGGCCTGGATGACGTCTCGGCGCTGACCTACGATCCGGTGCGCAAAAGCCTGTTCACCGTGACCAACAAGAATGCCGAGCTGATCGAGCTGTCGCTCGACGGGCGCACCCTGCGGCGCATTGCCCTGACCGGGTTTGGCGACCCGGAAGCGGTCGAGTTCATCAGCGCCGACACCTATGTGATCACCGACGAGCGCCAGCAGCGGCTGATCAAGATCCATCTGGAGGAGGACACGGTGTTCCTCGACGCGGCGGACGCCGAGCAGATGACCCTGGGTGTGCACATGAGCGGCAACAAGGGCTTCGAGGGCCTGGCCTACGATTCGGTGGGCAAGCGCCTGTTCGTCGCCAAGGAACGCGACCCGATGCTGATCTACGAGGTCAAGGGGTTCCCGCATTACGACCCGGAGAAGTCCTACGCGGTGCATGTGGTCAACAACCCCAAGCGCGATGCCGGGTTGTTCGTGCGTGACCTGTCCAGCCTGCAATACGACGAGCGCACCGGGCATCTGCTGGCGCTGTCGGATGAGTCGTGGCTGGTGCTGGAACTGGACGTGGATGGTCGGCCCCTGAGCACCATGTCGCTGCGCAAGGGCCGGCAAGGCTTGCAGGCCACGGTGCCGCAGGCCGAAGGCATTGCCATGGACGACGACGGTACCCTGTACCTGGTCAGTGAGCCGAACCTGTTCTACGTCTTCAAGAAGCCCGCCCCGTAACCCCGTAGCCCTGTAGCCGCTGCCGAGCCCGCGAGGCTGCGCCCGGGCGCGCAGCGGCCGTAAAACCAGGCGACCTTTCTATTCAGGCAATTCGCATACCCCCGAACCTGCGAGGACTGCGTCGCAATGCCGCCCACCTCGTACGCGGCCTCGCAGGCTCGCCAGCGGCTACACAAGTGCGTTCAAAACTGCCACTGCACGCCGAGGGAGTAGCCGGTCTGGCTGCCCTCGGCGTGGCCGATCCGGCCGTTGACCTCGGCGTACAGCCCCAGCTGCGGGGTGATCGCCAGCTGGCTGCCGAGTTGGGCGCGGCCGAAGCTCTTGTCCACGCCGCCCAGGCGAGCCACGCGCACTTGACCATCGGCGCGGCTGGTCAGGTCCAGGTCGTCCAGGCGGCCATCCGCCAACTCCTTGACCCAGGCCAGGTCGCCATAAGGCAGCAGGTTCATGCCGTAAGGCAGGGCCATGGCGCCGCGAATGCGCCAGCCGAGGCTGGCTTCCAGCGAATCGAATGACTGCTCCTCATAACTCAGCGCTGTGCGCAGGTCCTGCTTCTCGTGGAAGCGGTCGATGCGGTAGTGGGTGTAATCCAGGCCGGCGAAGGGGCCGCTCTTGATCGCACCGAAGTCCAGGTCGTAACCGCCGAGCACGCGGGCGCCCAGGGTCAGGGCGTCGGTATCGCCCGTCAGTTTCTGGTTCAGCAGCACCGGGCCGTCGTTGGCCTGGATCACCAGGTTGCGCTTGGATTCGAAGCGGGTGCGACCGACGCTCAGGTCGCCGGCCAGCCATTGCGGGCCGCCATCATTGAGCAAGGCGTAGACCGCCGCCTGCCAGGTATCGCTGTCGAGCTTGCCGCGGTGCTCGAGTTTGTCGCGACCGTTCTGGTAGCTGAGGCTGGCGCCGACATTCAGGCTCGAATTGAGCTGGTAGTCGCCCAAGGCATGCACCCCCAGCCGACGCGCCTCGGGATTGGGCGCGCTGTCGAAGCCGCTGTCGGGGCTGTATTCGCCGTCGATGCCGATCTCGCCATCGAAACTGCCGACTTCCCGGCCCATCGCCTGCAAGGTCAGCCAGCGCCGGTCGTGCAGCCGGACCATGGCCTGATGCTGGCGTTGCAGATGATCCTGCTGGTTGTGCGCCACAGCGCCGCCGGAAGCGGTGGAGGCCAGCAGGTCGGCGTTGGTCAGCTCCAGGACCAGGCGGCTGAGCAGGCGCGAGTAATCGCGCAGGCGCTGGTCGATGCGTTCCTGGCCGAAGGCGTTGGTCAGCACCGCCTTATTGTCCTCGGCGGGATCGTGCCAGGTGGAGCCGCCGGGGATGGCCGGGTTGGTGGTCTGGGTGTAGCCGTCCAGGTCGCCGATTTCCCAGTTGGTGGCCTCGATGTAGAGAATCGGGATGTTCAGCCCTTCGAAGGCTTCGCCGTCGCTGCAGCAGCCGGTGCCCGCGGGGTATGCCGGGTCGAGGCCGGGGTTGGTGAACAGATTGATCTGCAGTTCCCTGGCGATCTGCAGGGTATGTTCGCGCAACGAGGCCAGGGCCGGGTTGGCGCTGCTGTTCTGTCCGGCGTGGGCATACATCATGTCGCCAGTGATCAGGCTGTCGAGGTTGATCATGGCCAGCATGTTGGCGCGCTGGCTGGCGCTGAGGGAATCGACGAACGCCCTGGAGCCGCGCAGGCCTTCCTCCTCGGCGCCGAAGCCGACCACCTGCAAGCCGTTTTCCAGCGGCAGCCCGCCGAGGTTGCGGGCGATTTCGGTCAGCACGCTGGCGCCGGAGCCGTTGTCGTCCAGGCCTTGCAGGGTCGGGCGGCCGAAATAGGTATCGAAGTGTGCGCCGACCACCACGTATTGCGGCTTGGTCCCGGCGGCGTAGGCCACCACGTTTTGCGAGCTGCGGCTGTTGCCGCCGGCGGTCCAGGAAAAGTCCTGGCGGCTGATGCCGTAGGCGCTGCCCATCTGGCTCTGCATCCAGTCGGCGGCACCGGCGAAGTTGGCGGTGCCACGGTAGCGGCCGGGGTAGTCGTTGATCAGTTTGTCGAGGGTGGTGGCGGCGTGTTCGCCGTATTCATAGGCGAAGGCCTGGGTGGACAGCAGAACGCTGGCGAGACTGACGGCAAGCGTGAGGGGCTTGAGCACGGTGATCTTCCTTGAGGGATGAAAAAACGGGGGCAGTTGCACAATGCGCGCCTCATTCCTTGGGCGACCTTGTATTGGCGCATTGCTTAAACCGAACGTCGCCTGGCGTTAATTTGTAACGGATTTGATACCGGAAGTCGTGGGCCGCACTGAGACCTGGTGCGCGAATCCGGATATTTCTGCGGCTAAATGCAGCGAAAAGTAGCAGTAGTGGCGAGGTTGGTGCGGGAGGGCAGGGCGGGGCTGGATGGGAGAGCTTTCGCCCCCGCCATTGCGGCAGGGGCGAAATCGGCGGCATCAGGCGGTGAGGGTCTTCACGCCGTCGCTGGTGCCCAGCAGCAGCACGTCGGCCGGGCGGGCGGCGAACAGGCCGTTGGTGACCACGCCGACAATCGCGTTGATCTGCGCTTCCAGCTCCACCGGATTGGTGATCTGCATGTTGTGCACGTCAAGAATGATGTTGCCGTTGTCGGTGATCACGCCTTCGCGGTAGACCGGGTCGCCACCGAGCTTCACCAGCTCGCGGGCCACGTGGCTGCGGGCCATGGGGATCACTTCCACTGGCAGGGGGAAGGCGCCCAGCACCGGCACCAGCTTGCTGGCGTCGGCGATGCAGATAAAGGTCTTGGCTACCGCCGCGACGATTTTCTCGCGGGTCAGGGCCGCGCCGCCGCCCTTGATCAGGTTCAGGTGTTCGTCGCTTTCGTCGGCGCCGTCGATGTAGAACTCCAGATCGCTGACGGTGTTCAGTTCGTACACCGGGATGCCGTGGCCCTTGAGGCGCGCCGCGGTGGCTTCGGAGCTGGCGACCGCGCCGTCGAAGGCGGCCTTGTGCTGGGCCAGGGCGTCGATGAAGCAGTTGGCGGTGGAGCCGGTGCCGACCCCGACGATGCTCTTGTCATCGAGTTTCGGCAGGATGAGGTCGACGGCAGCCTGGGCCACGGCCTGTTTGAGTTGATCCTGGGTCATGCGGGCTCCGGAAGCGGGCAAGGGGGGAACGGAAAGGCCGGCATTATAGGCCGGTGTCCTGAGCAGGTCATTGCCCGTTTGGCGAACCGCTTTTTGTAGCCGCTGCCGAAGGCTGCGATCGACCGTCAGGTCGTGACAGACGAGAGTGGCCGGAGGACCTGCAGACCTATCGCAGCCACCGGCAGGGGCTAGGGGGCTTTTAAAACCTCTGGATTCGTGTGGTCGCCCGGGTAAACGCTGGGTTAGACTCGCTGGCCCTGCCCAACCCGCTCAGTGATGCTTTCCGATGCTCGAACAGTACGTCAAAAAGATCCTCACCTCGCGCGTTTACGACGTTGCCGTAGAAACCCCGTTGCAGACTGCCCGCCAGCTCTCCGAGCGGCTGGGCAATCAGATCTGGCTCAAGCGCGAAGACTTGCAGCCGGTGTTCTCGTTCAAGATTCGCGGCGCCTACAACAAGCTGACCCAGCTCAGCGATGCCGAGCGCGCCCGTGGCGTGGTCACCGCCTCGGCCGGCAACCATGCCCAGGGCCTGGCCCTGGCGGCCAAGGTGCTGGGGGTGAAGGCGACCATCGTGATGCCCAAGACCACCCCGGAGATCAAGGTTGAAGGCGTGCGTTCGCGCGGCGGCAAAGTGGTGCTGCACGGTGATACTTTCCCGGAAGCCCTGGCCTACTCGCTGAAGCTGGTGGACGAAAAAGGCTACGTCTATATCCACCCGTACGACGATCCACACACCATTGCCGGGCAGGGCACCGTGGCGATGGAAATTTTGCGCCAGCATCCGGGGCGCCTGGACGCGATCTTCGTGCCGGTCGGCGGTGGCGGCCTGATTGCCGGAATCGCGGCCTACGTCAAATACCTGCGGCCGGAAATCAAGATCATCGGCGTCGAGCCGGACGACTCCAACTGCCTGCAAGCGGCCATGGCCGCCGGCGAACGCGTGGTACTGCCGACTGTGGGCATCTTCGCCGACGGTGTCGCGGTGGCGCAGATCGGCCAGCACACCTTCGATATCTGCAAGGACTACGTGGATGAAGTGATCACCGTCAGCACCGACGAGATCTGCGCGGCGATCAAGGACATCTACGACGACACCCGCTCCATCACCGAGCCGGCTGGCGCCCTGGGCGTGGCCGGGATCAAGAAATACGTCGAGCAGCGTGGCGTCAGCGGGCAGACCCTGGTGGCCATCGATTCCGGCGCCAACGTCAACTTCGACCGCCTGCGCCATGTCGCCGAGCGCGCCGAGCTGGGCGAGGGCCGCGAAGCCATCATCGCCGTGACCATTCCGGAGAAGCCGGGCAGCTTCAAGGCCTTCTGCGAAGCGATCGGCAAGCGCCAGATCACCGAATTCAACTACCGCTACAACACCGGCAGCGAAGCGCACATCTTCGTGGGCGTGCAGACCCACCCGGAAAACGATCCACGCAGCGCGCTGATCGCCAGCCTGTCCGAACAGGGCTTCCCGGTGACCGACCTGACCGACAACGAACTGGCCAAGCTGCATATCCGTCACATGGTCGGTGGCCATGCCGCGCGGGTCAGCGATGAAGTGGTGTTGCGCTTCGAGTTCCCGGAACGCCCGGGCGCGCTGTTCAACTTCCTCAACAAGCTCGGCGGGCGCTGGAACATCTCGATGTTCCACTACCGCAACCATGGCGCGGCCGATGGCCGGGTGGTCGCCGGCCTGCAAGTACCGGCGAGCGAACGCCATCTGGTACCGGCGGCGCTGGCGCAGATCGGTTACCCGTACTGGGACGAGAGTGATAACCCGGCGTATCAGCTGTTCCTCGGCTGAACGGCTACGCTGGTGGGCAAGGCCTCAAGGAGTTAATGACATGGAAACGCTGACCGTCCTAAAAACCGTCCATATCCTGGCCACCGTGTTGCTGCTGGGCAGCGCGCTGGGGCTGGCGATCTGGGTCTGGCGCGCTCGTAGCAAGGGTGACGCAAGCATCTACAGCCGGCTGTTGCGCCGGCCGCTGGTGTTCGTCTGGCTGTTGCTGGTGATCTGCCTGGCCAGCCTGCCGTTCAGTGGCTGGTGGCTGGTGCATCTGCTGGGCTGGTCGCTGGGGCAGACCTGGATCCTGGCCTCCAGCCTGATCTACACCGTGGGTGCCCTGAGCTGTTTCTGGCTGTTGGCGCGGCTCAACCGCGTGCGGATCGCCTCGGGAGTAGGAAGTCCGAAGTTCACCCTGGCGCTGGCGGTGTTCAGCTTCGTGTGTTTCTTCGCCATTGCCGGGTTGATGGGCGCCAAGCCTGTTTGACGGCCTGATCGCGAGCTCGCTTCTATAGGGCGAGCTCGCGCTAGCTTTCTCAGTCGCGCAGGCTGATCACCGGCCAGCCACGCTGCTGGGCCAGGGCCCGCAGGTTCGGGTCCGGGTCCACGGCGATCGGGTTCGCCACCAGATCCAGCAACGGCAAGTCATTCATCGAATCGCTATAGAAGTAGCTGTCTTCCAGGCTATGGCCGGTTTCCTCGAGCCAGCGCGTCAGGCGGGTGACCTTGCCTTCGCGAAAGCACGGGACGTCGGTGCTGCGACCGGTGTAGCGGCCATTCTGCATCTCGCACTCGGTGGCGATCAGGGTTTCCACGCCCAGGCGCTCGGCGATCGGCGCGGTGACGAAGCGGTTGGTGGCGGTGATGATCACCAGCTTGTCGCCGGCGGCCTTGTGCTTGGCCAGCAGTTGCGCGGCCTTGGGCAGCAGCAGCGGCTCGATGCAGTCACGCATGTAGTCGCGGTGCCATTGGTCGAGCACGTCCATCTCGGTGCGGCCGAGAACCTCCAGGCAGAAGTTCAGGTACGCGGCATTGTCGAGCTTGCCGGCCAGGTAGTCCTGGTAGAACTCGTCGTTGCGGGCCTTGTAGGTGACGGCGTCGAGGAAGCCCCGTTCGCACAGGTAATCGCCCCAGGCGTGGTCACTGTCGCCGCCCAGAAGGGTGTTGTCCAAGTCGAATAAAGCCAGGCGCATCACGGTTACTCGCTGATAAGTCTGAAAAAAGGCGATCAGAATACGGTCTTTTCACAAGAGTGCACATAAGGTAGGAAGCCTCGTTGCTGCTTTCACAACCTTTGTGGAACAATGCGGCGACATGCGTTTGCGAGGTTGTTGCCGTGATCGACCCCGATGGTTTTCGCCCCAATGTCGGGATCATTCTGACGAATGATGCCGGCCAGGTGCTATGGGCTCGCCGTATCAATCAAGACGCCTGGCAGTTTCCGCAAGGGGGGATCAACCCCGAAGAGACGCCGGAAGACGCTCTGTATCGCGAGTTGAACGAAGAAGTAGGCCTGGAACGCGAAGATGTGCAAATTCTCGCCTGCACCCGGGGCTGGTTGCGCTATCGTTTGCCGCAACGCCTGGTCCGTACCCACAGCCAGCCGCTGTGCATCGGCCAGAAACAGAAATGGTTTCTCCTGCGCCTGATCTCCAACGAGCAGCGGGTGCGGATGGATTTGACCGGTAAACCGGAGTTCGATGGCTGGCGCTGGGTCAGTTATTGGTATCCGTTGGGCCAGGTGGTGACATTCAAGCGCGAGGTTTACCGCCGCGCTCTCAAAGAGCTTGCCCCGCGCCTTCTAGCGCGCGACTGACGACGGAGTTCGACCCCGAGCCATGCTCAATACGCTGCGCAAGATCGTCCAGGAAGTTAACTCCGCCAAGGATCTCAAGGCGGCGTTGGGGATTATTGTGTTGCGCGTCAAAGAGGCCATGGGCAGCCAGGTCTGCTCGGTCTATCTGCTGGATCCGGAGACCAACCGTTTTGTCCTGATGGCCACCGAGGGCTTGAACAAGCGCTCGATCGGCAAGGTCAGCATGGCACCCAACGAAGGTCTGGTCGGCCTGGTCGGTACGCGCGAAGAACCGCTGAACCTCGAAAACGCCGCCGATCACCCGCGTTATCGCTACTTCGCCGAGACCGGCGAGGAGCGTTATGCCTCCTTCCTCGGTGCACCGATCATTCACCACCGCCGGGTCGTCGGCGTCCTGGTCATCCAGCAAAAGGAGCGTCGTCAGTTCGACGAGGGCGAAGAAGCCTTCCTGGTGACCATGAGCGCGCAGCTGGCGGGCGTTATCGCCCATGCCGAAGCCACCGGCTCGATCCGTGGCCTGGGCCGCCAGGGCAAGGGCATCCAGGAAGCCAAGTTCGTCGGCGTGCCCGGCTCGCCTGGCGCGGCGGTCGGTACCGCGGTGGTCATGCTGCCGCCCGCCGACCTGGACGTGGTGCCTGACAAGAGCATTACCGACATCGACGCCGAGCTGGCGTTGTTCAAGACCGCCATCGAAGGCGTGCGCGCCGACATGCGCACCCTCTCGGAAAAACTCGCCACCCAGCTGCGTCCCGAAGAACGGGCGCTGTTCGACGTCTACCTGATGATGCTCGACGATGCCTCCCTGGGCAGCGAAGTGACCACCGTGATCAAGACCGGCCAATGGGCTCAGGGCGCGTTGCGCCAGGTGGTCACCGATCACGTCAACCGTTTCGAACTGATGGACGATGCCTACCTGCGCGAGCGGGCGTCGGACGTCAAGGACCTGGGCCGCCGCCTGCTGGCCTACCTGCAGGAAGAACGCCAGCAGACCCTGGTCTACCCCGACAACACCATCCTGGTCAGCGAAGAACTGACGCCGGCCATGCTCGGCGAGGTGCCCGAAGGCAAGCTGGTCGGTCTGGTCTCGGTATTGGGTTCGGGCAACTCCCACGTGGCGATCCTGGCCCGGGCCATGGGCATTCCGACAGTGATGGGCCTGGTCGATCTGCCGTACTCGAAAGTCGACGGCATCCAGATGATCGTCGACGGCTACCACGGCGAGGTCTACACCAACCCCAGCGACGTGCTGCGCAAGCAGTTCGCCGATGTGGTCGAGGAAGAGCGGCAACTGGCCCAGGGCCTGGATGCACTGCGCGACCTGCCATGCGTGACCCTGGACGGCCACCGCATGCCACTGTGGGTCAACACCGGCCTGCTGGCGGACGTGGCGCGGGCGCAGAAGCGTGGCGCGGAGGGCGTGGGCCTGTACCGCACCGAAGTGCCGTTCATGATCAACCAACGCTTCCCGAGCGAAAAGGAGCAGCTGGCGATCTATCGCGAGCAACTTTCCGCCTTCCACCCGCAACCGGTGACGATGCGCAGCCTGGACATCGGCGGCGACAAGTCACTGTCGTATTTCCCGATCAAGGAAGACAACCCCTTCCTCGGCTGGCGCGGCATTCGCGTCACCCTCGACCATCCCGAGATTTTCCTCGTCCAGACCCGCGCCATGCTCAAGGCCAGCGAAGGCCTGAACAACCTGCGCATCCTCCTGCCGATGATTTCCGGCACCCATGAGCTGGAAGAAGCATTGCACCTGATCCACCGCGCCTGGGGCGAAGTGCGCGACGAAGGCACCGACGTTCCGATGCCGCCAATCGGGGTGATGATCGAGATCCCGGCCGCGGTGTACCAGACCAAGGAGCTGGCGCGCCAGGTGGACTTCCTGTCGGTCGGCTCCAACGACCTGACCCAGTACCTGCTGGCCGTGGACCGCAACAACCCGCGGGTGGCGGACCTCTACGACTACCTGCATCCGGCGGTGCTGCAAGCCTTGCAGACCGTGGTGCGCGACGCCCATGCCGAAGGCAAGCCGGTGAGTATCTGCGGCGAGATGGCCGGCGATCCGGCGGCGGCGGTGCTGCTGATGGCGATGGGCTTCGACAGCCTGTCGATGAACGCCACCAACCTGCCGAAAGTGAAGTGGATGCTGCGTCAGATCAATCTCAGCAAGGCCAGGGAACTGCTGGCCGAGCTGATGACCATCGACAACCCGCAAGTTATCCACAGCTCGCTGCAACTGGCGCTGAAGAACCTGGGACTGGCGCGGATGATCAATCCGGCGTCGGCCAAGACCCTTTAAAGGCGATCGCGAGCAAGCTCGCTCCTACAGAGACGCTGCCAAACCCTGTAGGAGCAGCCGGTCGACGCCCGATTGCTCGCGATAGCGTACTTTCAGACGCCGCTAAACCCTCAGCTCCACTTCCCCCAGATGCCCGCCATAGGGCCCGAAGCTGCGCTCGACTATGTGCCTGGAACCATCGGCCTGGACGATCAGCGCCGTGCTGGCCCGCGTGCCGTAGCTGGGGCTGGCGATAAACACGCTCGACAGCAGGCTCTCGGTGGCCAGGCCGACCCCGGTATCGGGAAGGTCGGCAAACGGCGCGGTCTGCGTATCGCTGAGCAGGGCGAGCAGAGCCTGGGGCTGCGGGTCATGCAGTACTTCCTGTAATGCTGCCTTGGCCTTGAGCAGCTTGGGCCAGGGCGTGTCGAGGCCGGCATTCGACAGGCCATACACGCCGCTGCCCAGTTGCTGCGGCTCACGGGCCTGGGCGTTGTAGTGCCAGAGCTGATCGGGGGTACCCACCAGCAGATTGAAGCCGGCATATTCCAGCGATCGGCCGACAACGTCGCTGAAATAGTCGTTTATCGACATCCTGCTGCTGAGAAAACGCGCCACCAGTTCGCCTCGGGAGCGGCGCGCGGGGGGCTGATGGGGATTGCGGATATTGGTCAGGGCGGCGAAGCGTCCGTCGGCGCCCAGGCCGAGCCAGGTACCGCCCGCTTCCAGGTCGCGTCCGGCATAGATATCGGGGGCTTCGGGCCATTGCGCCAACGGCAGGCTGGGGCGGGCGTAGAACTCGTCACGGTTGGCCGCGACGATCAGGGGCAGGGCGTGGCCCGGCCGCCAGGCGAATACGATCAAGCACATCAGGTTGTCCCTTTTGTGTTTTTTGCTCACTTTACGCACAGAACGACTGGGTATCCATCGCCATCCAGTGGAGCCAAGGGCCGTGCATCCGTTACCATGCCGCTCTCTTTTCGGGATGCCTCCATGGAATTTCTGCTCTATCTGCTGCTGGGGGCCTGCGCGGGCATATTGGCCGGTCTGTTTGGCGTAGGTGGCGGCATCATCATCGTTCCCGTGCTGGTGTTCAGCTTCACCCTGCAAGGTTTCGATCCGTCGATCCTGACCCACCTGGCCGTTGGCACGTCGCTGGCGACCATCATTTTTACCTCGGTCAACGCGGTTCGCGAACACCAGCGCAGGGGCGCGGTGCGCTGGCCGATCTTTGCCTGGATGACCCTGGGCATCCTGCTCGGCGCCGGAGTCGGGGCGCTGACGGCCGAAGCGATCTCCGGGCCGAACCTGCAGAAAATCATCGGCGTCTTCGCCCTGGTGGTCGCCCTGCAGATGACCCTGGACCTGCGGCCCAAGGCCAGCCGCGACGTTCCCGGCAAGCTCGGGCTGACCCTGGCCGGCAGTGTAATCGGCTGGGCCTCGGCGATTTTCGGCATCGGCGGCGGCTCGCTGACCGTGCCGTTCCTGACCTGGCGCAGCGTGCCGATGCAGCAGGCGGTGGCCACGTCCTCGGCCTGCGGTTTGCCGATTGCCGTGGCCAGTGCAATAAGTTTCATGATTCTGGGCTGGCATGATCCGTTGCTGCCGGCTCATAGTCTGGGTTTTGTGTATTTGCCGGCGCTGCTGGGCATCGCCCTGACCAGCATGGTCTTTGCCCGGTTCGGCGCGCGCCTGGCCCATCGGCTGTCGGCGCGCCTGTTGAAGCGCTTGTTCGCCGGCCTGCTGTTTGTGGTCGGGCTGACGTTCCTGCTCTGACAGGTTCCGCAATCCTGGCTTAATCCGCGCGTGACATGGTCGCGGCGCAATCGAGTTTCACTCTAACGAGGAGTCGCAATGCTGCCTTACCCGCAGATCGACCCGGTGGCCCTGGCCATCGGCCCGCTGAAAATTCACTGGTACGGCCTGATGTACCTGATCGGCATCGGTGGCGCCTGGCTGCTGGCGTCGCGCCGGTTGAACCGCTTCGACCCGACCTGGACCAAGGAGAAGCTCTCCGACATGGTGTTCTGGATGTCGATGGGGGTCATTGTCGGCGGGCGCCTGGGCTATGTGCTGTTCTATGACCTGAGCGCCTACCTGGCCAACCCGACGCTGATCTTCGAGGTCTGGAAAGGCGGCATGTCGTTCCACGGCGGTTTCATCGGGGTGATGCTCGCGGCCTTGTGGTTCGGCAAGAAGAACGGCAAGTCGTTCTTCCAGCTGATGGACTTCGTCGCGCCGATGGTGCCGATCGGCCTGGGCGCCGGGCGCATCGGCAACTTCATCAACGCCGAGCTGTGGGGCAAGCCGACCGACCTGCCGTGGGCGATGATCTTCCCGCCGTTCAGCGACCCGGCCCAGCTGCCGCGCCATCCTTCGCAGCTGTATCAGTTCGCCCTGGAAGGCGTGGCGCTGTTCCTCATCCTCTGGCTGTTCTCGCGCAAACCCCGCCCAACCATGGCGGTTTCCGGGATGTTCGCCCTGTTTTACGGTATTTTCCGTTTTATCGTCGAGTTCGTCCGGGTCCCGGATGCGCAACTGGGTTATCTGGCGTGGAACTGGCTGACCATGGGCCAGGTGCTGTGCCTGCCGATGATCATTGGCGGCCTGTTCCTGATCTGGCTGGCCTATCACCGCGCTCCAGCGGCACCGGCGGCGAAAGACGCCGCGCTCTAATTCGGATCGCAGGGCGCGAGCCCTGCCTTCAAGGACACAGGTAATACATGAAGCAATATCTCGATCTGGTCGCCCACGTCATCAAGAACGGCACCAAACAGGCCAACCGCACGGGCGTGAACACCATCAGCTTCCCCGGCGCGATGCTGCGTTACGACCTGAAAGACGGTTTCCCGGCGATCACCACCCGCAAGATGGCCTTCAAGTCGGCCATCGGCGAGATGTGCGGTTTCCTCCGTGGGGTGAACAACGCCGCCGAATTCCGTGCCCTGGGCTGCAAGGTCTGGGACCAGAACGCCAACGAAAACGCCCAGTGGCTGGCCAACCCCTTCCGCCAGGGCGAGGACGACCTGGGTGAAATCTACGGCGTGCAATGGCGCAAGTGGCCGGCGTACAAGCAGATCCCCCTGAGCAACCCGGCCGCCATCGAGCAGACCCTGGCCCAGGGCTACCGGCAGATCGCCGAAGGCGAGGAAAACGGCCAGGCCTATGTGGTGCTGTACAAGGCCATCGACCAAGTGCGCCAGTGCGTGGACACCATCATCAAGGACCCGGGCAGCCGTCGTATCCTGTTCCACGGTTGGAACTGCGCCCAGCTGGATGAAATGGCCCTGCCGCCGTGCCACCTGCTGTACCAGTTCCACCCGAATGTCGAGACCCGGGAAATTTCCCTGACCCTCTACATCCGCTCCAACGACCTGGGCCTGGGCACACCGTTCAACCTCACCGAAGGCGCGGCGCTGCTGAGCCTGATCGGTCGCCTGACCGGCTACACCCCGCGCTGGTTCACCTATTTCATCGGCGACGCCCACGTCTACGAAAACCACCTGGACATGCTCAACGAACAGCTCAAGCGCGAGCCGTTCCCGATGCCGAAGCTGGTGATTTCCGAACGTGTACCGGAGTTCGCCAAGACCGGTGTGTACCAGCCGGAGTGGCTGGAAAAGGTCGAACCGAGCGACTTCTCGCTGGAAGGCTACGAGCACCACGCGCCGATGACCGCGCCGATGGCGGTCTGATCGATACACCCGGCGGCGGCTTCTGTAGCCGCTGCCGCAGGCTGCGATAAGGCCCGCAGGGCCTTCTAGCAATCCCGGAGACCACGCCTACACGTGGTCGATACGGGGCATCTGCCTCTCTGTAGGGGGGTGATGGTTTCAATGCCCGTGGCTACGGCCCACATGAGAGTCCTCGGCTTCGCTGGGGGCCACCGAGCCGCTGACTTCCAGGCGCTGCAAAATCCCGCACTGATCCAGGTCCGGCCCTTCGCTGCAGCGTTGGCGCAGGTCGAGCAACTGTGTCTGCAAGGCCAGCAGCCCGTCGATCCGCGCCTTGACGTGGTGGATGTGTTCGTCGATCAGCGCATTCACGTTCTGGCACTGGTCCTGGGGGCTGTCGCGCAGGTTCAGCAGGCTGCGGATTTCCTCGAGGGTCATGTCCAGGCTGCGGCAGTTGCGGATGAAGGTCAGGCGTTCGGTGTGGGCCTGGGTATACAGACGGTAATTGCCCTCGCTGCGGGCCGGCTCCGGCAGCAGGCCTTCGCGCTCGTAGTAACGGATGGTTTCGACCTGACAGTCGGTCAGTTTCGCCAGCTCGCCAATTTTCATCGCGACAATCTCCGAAAGGGTGCTTGACCCTATAGTGGCTACAGGGTGTTCACTTGGCAACAGGCACCTTTTCGGACGCGACCTTATGAGCGATTCCCTGCACACCCACGGCAAGCCCGGCGCTGACTCCAAGCATGCTGGCCACGATCATGATCATGATCATGATCATGGCCATGGCGCAAAACTGCATCCGCTGAAAAAACACGACCATGCTGGCCACGGCGCTTCCTGCTGCTCGTCGCCGTCGCTGGTCCAGTTGAGCGAGCCCCAGGCTGCCAGTCATGGCGATTCCTGCTGTTCGTCGGCCGCCGCGCCGTCGCGGGTTGTGCTCAGCGCGGCGTCGAGCGCCAATGCGCGCCTGAGCAGTTTCCGCATCGAGGCCATGGACTGCCCGACCGAGCAGACGCTGATCCAGAACAAGCTGGGCAAGCTGGCGGGCGTGCAGCAACTGGAGTTCAACCTGATCAACCGGGTGCTGGGCGTGACCCATGACCTGCAGGACGTCGCCCCGATCATCGCCGCCATCAAGTCCCTGGGCATGGAGGCCGAGCCCATCGGCCTGGGCGGCGAGTCCGATGCCCCGGTCGCGGCGCCGGTGAAAAAGCACTGGTGGCCGCTGGCGCTGTCCGGTGTCGGCGCGCTGGCCGCGGAGGTGATCCACTTCACCAGCGCCGCGCCGACCTGGGTGGTGGCGGTGATCGCCCTGGTATCGATCCTCAGTGGTGGCCTCGGCACTTACAATAAGGGCTGGATCGCCCTGAAGAACCGCAACCTCAACATCAATGCCTTGATGAGCATCGCCGTGACCGGCGCCGTGCTGATCGGCCAATGGCCGGAAGCGGCGATGGTGATGTTCCTGTTCACCGTGGCCGAGTTGATCGAGGCCCGGTCCCTGGACCGCGCGCGCAATGCCATCAGTGGCCTGATGCAGATGACCCCGGAACGGGTCACGGTGCAGGAGGCGGACGGCAGTTGGGTCGAACGGGAAGCGAAAAGCATCGAGCTGGGCGCGTTGGTACGGGTACGTCCGGGTGAACGCATCGGCCTCGACGGCGAGGTGGTGGCCGGCAGCTCGACCATCGACCAGGCACCGATCACCGGCGAAAGCCTGCCGGTGGAAAAGACCCTGGGCGACAAGGTCTTCGCCGGCACCATCAACCAGGCCGGCTCGCTGGAATACAAGGTGACCGCGGCGGCCAACAACTCGACCCTGGCGCGGATCATCCATGCCGTGGAACAAGCCCAGGGCGCGCGCGCGCCGACCCAGCGCTTCGTCGACAGCTTCTCGAAACTCTACACCCCCGCGGTGTTTGCCTTTGCCCTGGCCGTGGCGGTGATTCCACCGCTGTTCATGGGCGCCGCCTGGTTCGACTGGATCTACCGCGCCCTGGTGCTGTTGGTGGTGGCGTGCCCGTGCGCGCTGGTGATTTCCACCCCGGTGACCATCGTCAGCGGCCTGGCCGCGGCGGCGCGCAAAGGCATCCTGATCAAGGGCGGGGTCTACCTGGAGGGCGGTTACAAGCTCGACTACCTGGCGCTGGACAAGACCGGCACCATCACCCACGGCAAGCCGGTGCAGACCGATTTCCTGTCCCTCGACCCGCTGGCGGACAATAGCGCCCCGGCCATCGCCGCCAGCCTGGCGTCCCGTTCCGACCACCCGGTGTCTTTGGCCATCGCCAATGCGGCTGTGGATAAACAACTGAGCCTGCACCTTGTGGATAACTTCCAAGCCCTGGCCGGCCGCGGTGTGCGTGGCGAAATCAACGGCCAGCTCTACCACCTGGGCAATCACCGCCTGGTGGAGGAGCTGGGGCTGTGCTCGCCGGAGCTGGAAGAGCAGCTGTTCGCCCTGGAGAAACAGGGCAAGACTGTGGTGCTGTTGCTCGACAGCGCCGGCCCCCTGGCCCTGTTCGCCGTGGCGGACACGGTCAAGGAGTCCAGCCGCGAAGCGATCCAGCAGTTGCACGAACTGGGCATCAAGACCCTTATGCTGACTGGCGACAACCCGCACACCGCCGAAGCCATCGCCGCCCAGGTGGGCATCGATCAGGCCCGCGGCGACCTGCTGCCCACCGATAAACTGCAAGCCATCGAAGACCTGTACGCCCAAGGGCACCGGGTCGGCATGGTCGGCGACGGCATCAATGACGCCCCGGCCCTGGCCCGCGCGGAGATCGGTTTCGCCATGGCCGCGGCAGGCACCGACACCGCCATCGAGACCGCCGATGTCGCCCTGATGGACGACGATCTGCGCAAGATTCCGGCGTTTGTCCGGCTGTCCCGGCAGACCTCGAACATCCTCGTACAAAATATCGCCCTGGCCCTGGTCATCAAGGCGATCTTTCTTGGGGTAACCTTCTTCGGGTTGGCCACCATGTGGATGGCCGTGTTCGCCGACATGGGCGTCAGCCTGTTGGTGGTCTTCAACGGTTTGCGCCTGTTGCGCAAATAAAGGGATAACGAGAGCGTGCAGTGCTGAGTGCCGAGCTGAAGGCGTTTTACCTGGTGGCCCGCCTGGGCAGCATCACCCTGGCGGCGAAAAAGCTCGGCCTGAGCCAGCCCACGGTGACCACCCAGATCCGTCATCTGGAAAGCCAGTATGCGGTCGAGCTGTTCTATCGCGGCGGCCGCCGCCTCAGCGTCAGCGAAGAGGGTGCCCGGCTGTTGCCGATGGTCAAGGCGCTGTTGCAGCAGGAAGCCGATATCGAGTTTTTCCTGCGCAATAGCGGCCAGCTGCAAGGCACCCTGCGGATTGCCGCCACGGCGCCGTATTACATCCTCGATCTGGTGAAGACCTTCCGGGAGCGCCTGCCCCAGGTGGAAGTGTCGGTGGAAATCGGCAACTCGCAGCAGGTCCTGGAATCGCTGGAGGAATACCGGGTCGACATCGCCGCGTCGTCGCAGCTGCTGGAAGATTCGCGCTTGATCCGCCGGGTGCTCGGCAGCGACCCGCTGGTGCTGGCGGTGCACCGCAATCATCCGTTGGCGGCCCTCGACCACGTGCCCTTGAACGCCCTGGCCGGGCATACCCTGCTGATGCGCGAGCCGGGCTCCACCACCCGGCGCCTGACCGAAGAGCTGCTCGACGGCGCCCGGGTCAGCTTCGGGCCGCTGCTGGAGATCGGCAGCCGCGAGTCGATCCGCGAGGCGGTGCTGCGCAATATCGGCATCAGCATCATTGCCCGTCAGGAAGTCCCCCACGATCCGCAGTTGCGGGTGCTGACCATCGAGAACGCGCCGCAGATCGCCGAGTACCTGTACTGCCTCAAGGAGCGCAAGGGTGCGCGCCTGCCGGCGGCCTTCCTCGGGCTGGCGCAGGAAATGGCGCCGGCCTGATCCGCCCACACCTCATCCGTAGCCGCTTCCGAGCGCAGCGCCCGCAAAAGGCGCCCTGCGGTTGCTGCGCAACCGTTCGCAGCCTCGCGGGCTCGGCAGCGGCTACAAGGCTCTGCGTTCTCTTGAACCCAAATCCGCCAATACCACTATCGGCAGCTTTTGCCTCACTGCCACAGTAACTACGCATTCGTTCCCTAGGATGGCCTGCATCTGCTTGATGAGGTCCGTCCATGAACAACCCGATCGCAACTGCCCTGAGCAACCCCGGCGCGCCGATGAAAGTGCGCGGCATGCAGAAACGCTTTGGCGCTTTCACCGCCCTGGATAACGTCTCCCTGGACGTGGCGGCCGGCGAGCTGGTGTGCCTGCTCGGTCCGTCGGGCTGCGGCAAGACCACCTTGCTGCGCTGCATCGCCGGCCTCGAGCGCCAGGACCGGGGCGAGTTGTACCTGGGCAGCCGCGACGTCTCGCACCTGGCGCCCCAGGCCCGGGACTACGGCATTCTGTTCCAGTCCTATGCGCTGTTCCCCAACCTCAGCGTCGAAGCCAACATCGCCTATGGCCTGGCCGGCAGCGGTCGCGACGAAGTGCGCAAGCGCGTGGCGCAGATGCTGGAACTGGTGGGCCTGACCGGCAGCGAAAAGAAATACCCCGGCCAGCTGTCGGGCGGCCAGCAGCAGCGGGTGGCCCTGGCGCGCGCCCTGGCCCCGGCGCCTTCGTTGTTGTTGCTGGATGAACCGATGTCGGCGCTGGATGCGCGGGTGCGCGAGCACCTGTGCACCGAGCTGCGCCAGCTGCAGCGGCGCCTGGGCATCACCACCCTGATGGTCACCCACAACCAGGACGAGGCCATGTTGATGGCCGACCGCATCGCGGTGATGAACAACGGCAAGGTCGAGCAGTACGCCACGCCGCAGGAAATCTATGATCGCCCGGCCACCCCGTTCGTCGCCGAATTCGTCGGCCAGGGCAACTGGCTGCCGTTCCGCCGCAGCAGCGACAGCCACGCCCAGGTCGGCGGGATGAACGTGCGGTTGGCGGCCGACTCCGGCAAGGCCGCCTCGGGTCGGTTGTTCTGCCGCCCGGAGGCGATCAGCGTCAACCCGCCGGTGCACGAGGAAAACCTGTTCCCGGCCAAGGTCCGGGAGATCACCTTCCTCGGCAACCGCTGCCGCATGAGCTTCGAACTCAACCAATTGCCCGGCCATCCGCTGCTGGCCGAGCTGGCCCCGGAAGCCATGCCGCGCCTCGGTGCCCAGGACATCTGGGTTGCCTTGCCACCGCGCAGCCTGCAGGTGTTTGCCTGAGATGGCCGTTGACCTGACCCTGCCGCTACCCACAAAACGGGCGCGCCAGGCGGCCCGTGCGCAAATCGGCGACCGCCTCTTCGTGCTCGGCGGCAAGCTGGTCCTGCTGATGCTGCTGGGCCTGGCGGTGTTGCTGCCGTTGCTGGCGATTTTCTGGCGCGGTTTCAGCGGCGAAGCCGGGCAGGGCGGTGGCCTGGTTGCGGCCCGTGAGCTGGTGACCAGCGCCAACTTCCACTGGCTGTTGGGCAACAGCCTGAAAGTCTCCCTCAGCGTGGCCGCCATCGTGGTGCCGCTGGCCTACCTGTTCGCCTATGCCCTGCAACGCACGCTGATTCCCGGCAAGGCGATCTGGCGCGGCCTGTCGCTGCTGCCGCTGATGGCGCCGTCGATGCTGCCGGGGATCGCCCTGGTCTATCTGTTCGGCAACCAGGGCCTGCTCCGTGGCCTGCTCTCGGACAATATCTACGGTTTCTGGGGCATCGTTCTCGGCGAGGTGATCTACACCTTTCCTCACGCCCTGATGATCCTGCTGTCGGCCCTGTCCCTGGCCGATGCGCGGCTGTTCGATGCCGCGTCGAGCATGGGCGCCAGCCCGGCCAAGGCCTTTCGCAGCATCACCTGGCCGGCCACCCGGCAGGCGGTGTTCGCCGCGTTCTGCCTGGTGTTCACCCTGACCATCACCGATTTCGGCGTGCCGGTGGTGGTCGGTGGCGACTATCAGGTGCTGGCGCTGGAAGCCTACAAGGCGGTGGTCGGCCAGCAACAGTTCGGCCGTGGCGCCTTGATCGGCATGGTGCTGTTGCTGCCGGCGCTGTTCAGCTTCGGTGTCGATGCCTGGCTGCGCCGTCGTCATGGCGATTCCATGAGCGGCCGGGCTCAGGTGTTCCAGCCGGCGCCTTCCCGGCTGCGGGACGGTTGCTACCTGGCGATCGTCCTGCTGATCTGCGCGGCGCTGCTGCTGGTGTTCGGCATGGCGGTGTTCTCGTCGCTGGTGAAGTTCTGGCCCTATAACCTTTCGCTGTCGCTCAACCACTACCAGTTCAACGACACCGCCGGCGGCGGCTGGCTGGCCTACCGCAACAGCCTGACCATGGCCCTGTGCACGGCGCTGATCGGCAGCGCGCTGATCTTCACCGGCGCCTACCTGATGGAGAAGACCCATACCCAGCGCGGCCTCAACCTGGCGCTGCGCATGCTCAGCTTCGTGCCGATGGCGGTGCCGGGCCTGGTGCTGGGCCTGGGTTACGTCTTCTTCTTCAACCTCAGCGGCAACCCGCTGCATGTGTTCTACGGCAGCATGACCCTGCTGGTGGTGTGCACCATTGCTCACTACCTGACCACCGCGCAGATGACCGCCACCACCGCGCTGCGCCAGCTCGATGCCGAGTTCGAGGCCGCGGCGCTGTCGCTCAAGGCCCCGCTGTACCGCCATTACCTGCGGGTCACCGTGCCGATCTGCCTGCCGGCGCTGCTGGATATCCTGCGCTACCTGTTCGTCTCGGCCATGACCACTGTCTCGGCGGCGATCTTCCTCTACAGCCCCGACACCATCCTCGCGGCGGTGGCGGTGCTGAACATGGACGACGCCGGCAACGTCGGCGGCGCGGCCGCCATGTCGACCCTGATCCTCTTTACCTCGGCGGGCGTGTCCCTGCTCCTGGCCTGGGCTTCGCGCGGTTTGCTGCGCCGCTCCCAGGCCTGGCGGCAGACCGCGCCCGGCCATTGAATCTGCCCAACCCCCCACTAACAAGCCCCCACCCCAGAAAGGAACCGCACCATGTTCAAGCCCCTGGCTGTTGCCGCTGCTGTCCTCACTGCCTTCAGCATGAACGCCTTTGCCGCGAAGACCGAACTGACGGTCTATACCGCCCTCGAAGCCGAACAGCTCAAGAGCTACAAGCAAGCCTTCGAAGCCGCCAACCCGGATGTGGAAATCAAATGGGTGCGTGATTCCACCGGGATCATCACCGCCAAGCTGCTGGCGGAAAAAGCCCGGCCGCAGGCGGACGCAGTGTGGGGCCTGGCCGCTTCCAGCCTGGCGATCCTCGATCAGCAGGGCATGCTGCAAAGCTATGCACCGAAGGATCTGGGCAAGATCGGCGGCAACTACCGTGACGCCGCCAACCCGCCGGCCTGGGTCGGCATGGACGTCTGGGCCGCGACCATCTGCTTCAACACCGTCGAGGCACAAAAGCAGGGCCTGACCAAGCCAGTGAGCTGGCAGGACCTGACCAAGCCTGAGTACAAGGGCAAGATCGTCATGCCCAACCCGGCCTCGTCCGGCACCGGCTTCCTCGACGTCAGCGCCTGGTTGCAGACCTTTGGCGAGAAGCAGGGCTGGCAGTACATGGACGACCTGCACCAGAACATCGGCCAGTACGTTCACTCCGGTTCCAAGCCGTGCAAGCTGGCGGCGGCCGGCGAATTCCCGATCGGCATCTCCTTCGAATACCCGGCCGTGCAGCTCAAGCGCCAGGGCGCGCCGCTGGACATCGTGCTGCCCAAGGAAGGCCTGGGCTGGGAAATCGAAGCCACCGCGGTGATCAAGGGCACCCCTCATGAAGAAGCCGCGAAGAAGCTCGCCGACTTCTCCGCCAGCCCCGCGGCCATGGAGCTGTACAAGGAAAACTTCGCCGTGCTGGCCCAGCCGGGGATCGCCAAGCCGCAGACCGAACTGCCGGCCGACTACGAGCAGCGCCTGATCAAGAACGACTTCGCCTGGGCCTCGAAGAACCGCGACGAGATCCTCGCCGAGTGGCGCAAGCGTTATGACGGCAAGTCCGAGAAGGTCGCCGCCCAGTAACCAATAGACCGCTATCGCGAGCAATCGAGCGTCGACCGGCTGCTCCTACAGGGTTGGCCTTTGTAGGAGCGAGCTTGCTCGCGATTGACCTCGTAGGGTCATTTCCCAAGGACCACACCCATGAGCAACCACAACGACCTGCTGATCGTCGGCGCCGGCATTCTCGGGCTGTCCCATGCCTATGCCGCGGCCAAGCGCGGTTTGCGGGTCAAGGTTTTCGAGCGCAGCGCCACGCCCCTGGGCGCGTCGGTGCGCAATTTCGGCCAGGCCCTGGTGACCGGCCAGCCGCCGGGCGTGATGCTCGACCTGGCCAGGGCCAGCCGCGGCATCTGGGGCGACTGGGCACAATTGGCCGGCCTGCCGCTCAAGCGCAACGGCTCTTACCTGTTCGCCCGCACCGAGGCCGAGGAGCAATTGCTGCAGGCCTTCTGCGCCGGACGTGCGCAGGAACACGGCTACCGGGTCGAACTGCTGCGCGGCGCGGCGTTGAACGATCTGTACGGCGGCCGCTTCCGTCATCATCGCGCGGCGCTGCATGGCCTGGATGACCAGCAGCTGTATTCCCGGGAAGCCATCCCGATGCTGATCGACTACCTGCGCCGCGACCTCGGGGTGGAGTTTCATTTTTCCACCCTGGTGCGCGACATCGAGCCCGGCCAACTGCACAGCACCGCCGGCAGCTTTCGCGCGGGGCAGATCCTGGTCTGTTCCGGGCATGACTACCAGACCCTGCTGGCCGAGCCGATTGCCGCGCTGGCGCCGCAGGTCTGCCGCCTGCAAATGCTCCGCGCCCGGCCCGAGGTGTCACTGAACCTGCAACACGCGTTGCTCACCGGCCTGAGCTGCGTGCATTACGGCGCCTTTGCCGACCTGCCCGAAGCGGCGGCGGTACAGGCGCAGATCCTGCGGGACGCGCCGTACCTGCACGAAAACGGCATCCACCTGCTGATCAGCCCGACGCCCTATGGCGAGCTGATCATCGGCGACTCCCACCATTACGGCAGCGATCCCTCACCGTTCAATGCCGAACAGGTGGACACCTGGATGCTCGAGCTGGCCGAGCACACCCTGGGTTGCAAGGTGCAGGTGATCGAGCGCTGGCAGGGTGTCTATGGCGCCAGTGGCCCGGGGCCGTTTTCGTTCCTGCGCCCGGCCGTCGGGGTCAGCGTGGCGCTGATGCATACCGGCGTGGGCATGAGCGTCGGCCCGGCCATGGCCGAGGGCAATATCGCCCGTTTGCTGGAGGAAGCCTGATGGGGCCTGAGCAGCGGATCGCCGAGGTGTTCGGCCTGTACGAGCGCTTTGGCGACAGCGACTACATCGGCGAGCCGGTGTCGCAGATCGAACACATGTCCCAGGCCGCACAGCTGGCCATGGCCGAGGGCTTCGACGACGAAGTGGTGCTGGCGGCGTTCTTCCACGATATCGGGCATATCTGTGGGCAGGATGCCGAGAACATGGGCGGTTTCGGCGTGGCCGGCCATGAGCGGCTGGGCGCCGACTACCTGCGCCGCGCCGGTTTCAGCGAGCGCCTGGCGCGGCTGGTGGAGTACCACGTGCAGGCCAAGCGTTACCTGACCTGCAAGGAGCCGGGTTACTACGAGCGGCTCAGCCAAGCCAGCCGGCGCACCCTGGAATACCAGGGCGGGGTGATGAGCACCGAAGAGGCCCGGGCCTTCGAGCAGGACCCGCTATGCGCGGTCAGCCTGCGCCTGCGCCATTGGGACGAACAGGCCAAGGAGCTGTGGGTGCCGGTGATGGATTTGCAGGTGCTCAAGGACAAGGCGGCGCGGTTGTTGACTGCCTGACCCTGTGCTGTCTGGACGATAGCTATCGCGGGCAAGCCTCGCTCCTACAGAAGACTGGCGTCTGTAGGAGCGAGGCTTGCCCGCGATGGCGTCCGCGAGAACAGCGCCGACCTAATCCTCGACCACCAGCTTCTGCGCCAACACCTCGATCTGCTCCTGACGCTCGGCCTGGCTCAGGCGCGGCGCCGGGTTCAGCGACGACCACTGCGGGTGGGCGCGGGCCTTGTTCAGGGCTTCCGGCAGCTTGCCCTCGCGCCAGCTCTGGTCCTGGGGCGTGGCCAGCTGGATGCTGCCCAGCGCCGCATGCCCGCGCACATTCAACGCCTGCACCAGTTGCCGTTGGCGCAGGGCCAAGAGGCGCAGCACGCTGTCGTCCACGGTCAGTTCGCGCTGGCCCTTGAGCTTGCCCAGCAGGCGGCCGCCGTAGCTGCGGGCGGTTTGCAGCGCGCCACCGGCAATCGCCCCGGCCAGGGCCGCCGCGCCCAGGGTCAGGCCGCCCACCAGCAGATCGACGCCGGCCCCGGCCGCCGCGCCGGCGGCGATCCCGCCACCGACCCGGACCCCGAGTTGCTTGAGGGTTTCCGGGTTGAACAGGTCATCGCCCCAGCGTCCGTCGAGCAGCGGCACATCGCTGGCGGCGGCATCCTGCGGGCGGAAGGCGTAGAGCTTGAGCAGCGCCTCGACACAGCGCTGTTCGCGCTGGCGCACGGCCTGGCGCAGCTCGCCGATGGCCTGTTGTTCCTGCTCGACCTCGCTGACCACACTGCGCCGGCAGGCGGCGCAATCGATCAGCAGTTCGGCGATCAGTCGCGCGGCGCTTTGCTGGCGGGCTAGGCGCTGCGCCTGCTGGTCGGCGATCAGGCGTTCCAGCTGCGGCCGCGAGCTTTCCAAAAGCAACGCCAGGCTTTCATACAGCCGCCGCTCGCCATCCTCCGGCGGTGCCACGCTGTCGAAGCGCACCAGCGCGTGCAGGCCCAGGCGGGCCAGGGCTTCGCGCCAGTCCGGCTCACGGTGACTGGCGCTGCTGACGAAGTTCAGCACCGGCAGCAACGGCTTGCCGCAGCTGGCGAGGACTTCCAGCTCGTCGCGGTACTTGGCCAGTACCGGCTCGCGAGCGTCGATCACATACAGCCCGGCGTCGGAGTCCAGCAGCTGGCGCAGCACCTTGGCTTCCTGTTCGAAACGCTGGCGCGCCTCGCTGCCTTCGAGAAACCGCGCCAGGCGGGCCGGGCCGTCCAGGCGCTCGCCGGGGTGCTCCAGGCGTTCCAGGTAGTCGAGCAGGGCGATGGCGTCTTCCAGGCCGGGGGTGTCGTACAGGTCGAGCAGCGGTTCGCCGTCCACCGACAGCCGCGCGCCCTCGACATGGCGGGTGGTACTGGGGCGATGGGAGACCTCGCCGAACCCCACGTCCCGGGTCAGGGTACGCAGCAGGGAGGTCTTGCCGACGTTGGTGTGGCCGACCACCGCCAGCTTCAACGGCGGTTTGCGAGGATCAGTCATGCCCGGTCTCCAGCCAGTTCAGCGGTGCGCAATCGGCGAATGGCAGCTCCAGCTGTTGCAGCGCCACGTGCCAGTCGCCCAGGCGTTCGGCGTCCAGCGCTTCGCCGGGCGGCGCCTGCAATAGCCAGACCCGGGTGGCAGTGGCGCTGCGGGCCAGCTCGGCGATCAGCGCCAGGCTGCCACGGTCCGGCGAGCGCCGTGGATCGCAGGCGATGGCCAGGCGCGCCGGCGGAAAGCGGCTCATCTGTTCCAGCAGCTTGTGCCGGGATTCGCGGCTGTCGAGGATGCCGGCGTCTTTCACCGTGGCCGGCAATTGCGGTGGCCAGGGGCGCTGGTCGTCCAGTTCGATGGCCACCAGCAGGGCGCCATCGCTGTCCTGCGCGCTGACGCCGCCTTCGATGCGGTGCAGCAAGTCGGGGGCGGCATCGTTGATCCCCAGGCGTTCGCTGCTGGGCATCAGCGCTTCGCGCAGCTGGCTGTAGCCAGGGAGGTTGAGGTCCAGTCGCAGGCGCGCCTGCCCGTGCCTCCAGCGCCAGCGACAGAACAGCATCAATAGCAGGCGCGGCAGAACGCCGTAAATGATCAGCGAGGCCACCAGCCAGACGGCCCACATCTGGCGCACCAGTTCAGTGTTGTAAACATCCCGGGTGCTGGCGTGAATCATCTCTACGGTCGGTACCCCGAAACCTATGGCCCGGGGTATGGCGCTGAGGGCGTTGGTGATCGCCACGAAGGCATCCGCGCCGAGCAGGGTGCTTTCCCAGTAGAACCCGTAGCGCTTGGTGATCAGCAGCATCAGCAGGATCGCCACGGCGCTGAGCAGGGCCAGCAGCCACAGGCCGTTGACCAGGGTGCCGATGGCCCAGCGATTGAGTTTGCGCCGTTGCAGCAACAGCAGCAGGGCGGGCGCCAGCTGCGCGGCCTTGGCGTCGCGGGCGAGCTTGGCGCTGAGCCACAGCCACAGGCGGCCGAGGCTGGCGCCCTGTTCGCCGGCGAACAGCAGGCCGATGGCCCAGCTCAGCAGCAGAAGCAGGTTGAGGCCGAGCAGGCTGCCCAGGGCCCAGAACACGTTGACCGGCGCCTGCCCGTTACCCAGGGCGGCGAAGGCCAGGCCGGCACCGCTGACCATGGCCAACACGGCCATCAGCAACAGCGCCAGGCGCGCGCCCTGGACCCAGTGGCGCAGGGCAGCGGCCAGGCCGTCGCGTTCGGCCAGCCACAGCGCGCGGTATTGGAGGCGGCTCGCCAGGTCGCCGCCCGCGGTGCGCGCCAGGCGATTGGCTTCCTGGTCCTCCAGGGCGCCGGCGTGTTCCTCGCGCAGGCGTACGGCTTCGGTGAGCCAGAGTTTTTCCAGTGGGGTCAGTGCTGTCACGCGTCATTCCGTTGCTCAAATGAGCGGTGAGCATAACCGCTGTCACGCCTGTCGGGGTACGTTGCGGGATGCTGAGCCTCTGGTATGCTCGCCCGCATGAAAAAAACTCTTACTTTAAGTCTGATCGCAGCTCTTGGTGAAAACCGGGTGATTGGTGTCGACAACAGCATGCCCTGGCACTTGCCGGGGGATTTCAAGTACTTCAAAGAAAATACGCTCGGCAAACCGATCATCATGGGTCGCAAGACTTGGGATTCCCTTGGTCGTCCACTGCCGGGTCGCCTGAATATCGTGGTCAGCCGTCAAGCTGAACTGCAATTAGAAGGGGCGGAGGTTTATCCGTCTTTGGAGGCAGCGGTGACTCGGGCTGAAGAGTGGGCCCGTGAACAGTGTGCTGATGAAGTGATGCTGATTGGCGGAGCTCAATTGTATGCGCAAGGGTTGGATCACGCTGATCGGCTGTATCTCACTAGTGTTGCTCTGAGCCCGGAAGGGGATGCTTGGTTTCCCAAGTTCGACCAGAGCCAATGGAAAAAGGTGTGGGACAGCCCGAATCCGCCGCAAGGGGATAAGCCGGCCTATACATTCGAGGTCTGGGAAAAAGCCTAAAAGCTTCGCGGGCAAGCCTCGCTCCTACAGATGAAGGCGTTCTTCTGTAGGAGCGAGGCTTGCCCGCGATGACATTCTAAAGGTCGCAGCCCTCAAGCCTGCGCCAGCTCCGCATGCTCATCGGCATCGAGCTTTTCTTTATCGGTCTGCTGCATGATCTGGCTGGTGATCGCCCCGGCGGTCATCGAACCGCTGACGTTCAGTGCGGTACGGCCCATGTCGATCAGCGGCTCCACGGAAATCAGCAGCGCCACCAGGGACACCGGCAAGCCCATGGCCGGCAGCACGATCAGCGCGGCGAACGTCGCGCCACCGCCTACTCCGGCCACACCGGCCGAACTCAAGGTCACTATCGCCACCAGGGTCGCGATCCACAGCGGGTCCAGCGGGTTGATGCCCACGGTCGGGGCCACCATGACCGCCAGCATCGCCGGGTACAGGCCGGCGCAGCCGTTCTGGCCGATGGTCGCGCCGAACGAGGCGGCGAAGCTGGCGATGGACTGCGGAATGCCCAGGCGGCTGGTCTGCGCCTCGATGCTCAACGGGATGCTCGCGGCGCTGGAGCGGCTGGTGAAGGCGAAGGTCAGCACCGGCCAGACCTTGCGGAAGAAGCGCAGCGGGTTGATCCCGGCCAGCGAAACGAGCAGGCCGTGGACCACGAACATCAGGCCCAGGCCGATGTACGACACCACCACGAAACTGCCGAGCTTGATGATGTCCTGCAGGTTGGAGCTGGCGACCACCTTGGTCATCAGCGCCAGCACGCCGTAAGGGGTCAGCTTCATCACCAGGCGTACCAGGCGGGTGACCCAGGCTTGCAGGGTGTCGATGGCGTTGACCACTTTCTGGCCCTTGTCGGCGTCGTCCTTGAGCAACTGCAGGGCGGCGACGCCGAGGAAGGCGGCGAAGATCACCACGCTGATGATCGAGGTCGGCTTGGCCCGGGCCAGGTCGGCGAAGGGGTTCTGCGGAATGAACGACAGCAGCAGTTGCGGGATATTCAGGTCGGCGACCTTGCCCGCGTAATCGCTCTGGATCACCTGCAGGCGGGCCATTTCCTGGGTCCCGGCCACCAGCCCTTCGGCGGTCAGGCCGAACAGGTTGGTCAGGGCGATGCCGATCAGCGCGGCGATGGCGGTGGTGAACAGCAGGGTGCCGATGGTCAGGAAGCTGATCCGGCCCAGGGACGAGGCGTTGTGCAGGCGCGCCACGGCACTGAGGATCGAGGCGAACACCAGCGGGATCACGATCATCTGCAACAGTTGCACATAACCGTTGCCCACCAGGTCGAACCAGCCGATGGAGGTTTTCAGGACAGGGTTGCCGGCACCGTAGATGCCGTGCAGGGCAACACCGAAAACCACGCCCAGCACCAGCGCCAACAGGACCTTCTTGGCCAGGCTCCAGGTGGTGTGACGGGTTTGTGCCAGGCCCAGCAGCAAGGCGAGGAACACCAGCAGGTTGAGGATCAGCGGCAGGTTCATTAAGGCTCCATAAGACTTGTGCCAATCGCTTATGACTGCGATTGCGAACCGGCAAGCCTAACAGCTTGATATCTAATGAATTAATATCAAAAACGCATTGGGACTGTCGTTTTTGGAATAAGCCGCTGACGTTCAGGCACATGCCGATGACGGGATCAGGACGCGGGCGGTCGCCCACAGGCGAGGATTGTCACAGCGATTTGTTAGCGTCGATCTCTTTAAATCAGGGAGAAAACGCCGATGAAACTCGCTCCGAAATTTCTGGTTGCCGCACTCTGCCTGGGCCTTGCCGGCCAGGTTCTCGCCACCGACTTGAAGCACTGGCCCGCGGACCAGGCCAAGCAACTGGACGCGATGATCGCGGCCAACGCCAACAAGGGTAACTACGCGGTGTTCGACATGGACAACACCAGTTACCGCTACGACCTGGAAGAGTCGCTGCTGCCGTTCATGGAGAACAAGGGCCTGATCACCCGCGAGACCCTCGACCCCTCCCTGAAGCTGATGCCGTTCAAGGACACCGCCGAGCACAAGGAAAGCCTGTTCAGCTATTACTACCGCCTCTGTGAAATCGACGACATGGTCTGCTACCCCTGGGTGGCGCAGGTGTTCTCCGGCTTCACCCTCAAGGAACTCAAGGGCTATGTCGACGAATTGATGGCCTCGGGCAAGCCGGTGCCGGCCACCTATTTCGAAGGCGACGTGGTCAAGAACACCGAGATCAATCCGCCGAAAATCTTCACCGGCCAGAAAGAGCTGTACAACAAGCTGATGGAGAACGGCATCGAGGTCTACGTGATGACCGCCGCCTCCGAGGAACTGGTGCGCATGGTCGCGTCCGATCCGAAGTACGGCTACAACGTCAAGCCGCAGAACGTCATCGGCGTGACCACCTTGCTCAAGGACCGCAAGACCGGCGAGCTGACCACCGCACGCAAGCAGATCACCGCCGGCAAGTATGACGAGAAGGCCAACCTCGGCCTGGAACTGACCCCTTACCTGTGGACCCCGGCGACCTGGATGGCCGGCAAGCACGCGGCGATCCTGACTTACATCGACGAGTGGAAAAAACCGGTGCTGGTGGGCGGCGACACCCCGACCAGCGATGGCTACATGCTGTTCCACGGTGTCGACGTGGCCAAGGGCGGCATCCACCTGTGGGTCAACCGCAAGGACAAGTACATGGCCCAGATCAACGGCATGATGGCCAAGCACGCCGCGGCCCAGGCCAAGGAAGGGCTGCCGGTGACGGCGGACAAGAACTGGGTGATCGTCAAGCCGGAGGACATTCAGTAAGAACGGGTTGAATCCATCGCGGGCAAGCCTCGCTCCTACAGGATCAGTGCCGCCTGTAGGAGCGAGCGGGCGGCGATCCGACTTACCCGCGACAGGCCTCGCAGAGGCCGATCTCCAGACAAAAAAATGCCCCGCACTTGGCGGGGCATTTTCATTCAGTGGCTGGCAATCACAGACCGTCGAGCATCGCCTTGTTGCGCACCGCGCCCTTGTCGGCGCTGGTGGCCAGCAGGGCGTAGGCCTTCAGGGCAGTGGTCACCTTGCGTGGGCGTTTTTCCACCGGCTTCCAGCCTTTCTTGTCCTGCTCGACACGGCGCGCGGCCAGTTCTTCGTCGCTGACCAACAGGTTGATCGAGCGGTTCGGAATGTCGATCAGCACCTTGTCGCCGTCCTGAACCAGGCCGATGGCGCCGCCCGCCGCTGCCTCTGGCGAAGCGTGGCCGATGGACAGACCCGAAGTACCGCCGGAGAAGCGGCCGTCGGTCAGCAGGGCGCAGGCTTTGCCCAGGCCCTTGGACTTCAGGTAGGAGGTCGGGTAGAGCATTTCCTGCATGCCCGGGCCGCCTTTCGGACCTTCGTAGCGAATGATGACGATGTCGCCTTCCTTCACTTCGTCGGCGAGGATGCCGCGCACCGCGCTGTCCTGGCTTTCGAAGATCTTCGCGTTGCCTTCGAAGACGTGGATCGACTCATCGACGCCGGCGGTCTTCACCACGCAGCCGTCCAGGGCGATGTTGCCGTACAGCACGGCCAGGCCGCCTTCTTTCGAGTAGGCGTGCTCGACACTGCGGATGCAGCCGTTTTCACGGTCGTCGTCGAGGCTCGGCCAGCGGGTCGACTGGCTGAATGCGGTCTGGGTCGGGATACCGGCCGGGCCCGCCTTGAAGAAGTGATGCACCGCTTCGTCGTTGGTCTGGGTGATGTCCCACTTGGCGATGGCTTCTTCCATGCTACGGCTGTGCACGGTCGGCAGGTCGGTGTGCAGCAGGCCGCCGCGGGCCAGGGAGCCGAGGATGCTGAAGATGCCGCCGGCACGGTGCACATCTTCCATGTGGTACTTCTGGATGTTCGGCGCCACCTTGCACAGTTGCGGCACGCTGCGGGACAGGCGGTCGATGTCGCGCAGGTCGAAATCGATCTCGGCTTCCTGGGCGGCGGCCAGCAGGTGCAGGATGGTGTTGGTCGAACCGCCCATGGCGATGTCGAGCATCATGGCGTTCTCGAACGCCTTGAAGTTGGCGATGTTGCGCGGCAGCACCGACTCGTCGTTGTCGCCGTAGTAGCGCTTGCACAGCTCGACGATAGTGCGGCCGGCCTGCAGGAACAGCTGTTCGCGGTCGCTGTGGGTGGCCAGGGTCGAACCGTTGCCCGGCAGGGCCAGGCCCAGGGCTTCGGTCAGGCAGTTCATCGAGTTGGCGGTGAACATGCCGGAGCAGGAACCGCAGGTCGGGCAGGCGCTGCGCTCGTACTCGGCGACCTTCTCGTCAGAAGCGCTGGAGTCGGCGGCGATCACCATGGCGTCGACCAGGTCGAGGCCGTGGGCGGCGAGCTTGGTCTTGCCGGCTTCCATCGGGCCGCCGGAAACGAAGATCACCGGGATGTTCAGGCGCAGGGCGGCCATCAGCATGCCGGGGGTGATCTTGTCGCAGTTGGAGATGCAGACGATGGCGTCGGCGCAGTGGGCGTTGACCATGTACTCCACGGAGTCGGCGATGATCTCGCGGCTCGGCAGCGAATACAGCATGCCGTCGTGGCCCATGGCGATGCCGTCATCCACGGCGATGGTGTTGAATTCCTTGGCCACGCCGCCGGCGCGTTCGATTTCGCGGGCGACCAGCTGGCCCAGGTCCTTGAGGTGCACGTGGCCCGGGACGAACTGGGTGAAGGAGTTGGCAATGGCGATGATCGGCTTCTTGAAGTCGTCATCTTTCATCCCCGTGGCGCGCCACAGTGCGCGGGCGCCGGCCATGTTGCGGCCGTGGGTGGATGTTTTCGAGCGGTAATCAGGCATGGAGCACTCCGGGCGGCTAATCAGGTAACAAATGGGGAGTGAGCTTCTATTGACCCCTGGAACACTCAGAAATGGCCGTGTGTCCTGAAGCTGCCGATGACGCCGCGGGATCGCCGCGCGCCTCAGCCTGAGCTCATAAACCCGCCGGGGGATGACTGGCGATGAATCTCGCGATTCTACACCGCTGGCGCCAGGAAGGAATGGTGCGAATGACCGGCAGTACGAACACGCAGGCCCCTGTAGGAGCGAGCTTGCTCGCGATCAGCCGCCAGGCTGAAATCCGGCGGCGCCTGCAAAATGGCTATCGCGAGCAAGCTCGCTCCTACAGGTCGATCGGGGCATCAGAGCCAGATGGCGTCCCATAGGGGGTAGTCGCCGATGCGCCGGACCAAACCAGCGCGCAGCGGGTTGGCGATAATGTAGCGGGCCATGGCTTTCAGGTCTTCGTCACGGCGCAGGGCCCGGTCGAAATAGCCTTTCTGCCAGACAGGTTGCGAACTGTTGCGGATGCGGTTGATAGCCCTGGCACTACGGGATTTGCTGCCTTGCATCAGTTTTGGCAAGTCGCCGCTGTGCAGTTCGATCAGCCAGTGGAAGTGATCCGGCATGACGACCCAGGCCAGAGATATGGCGGTATCCGACTGTTGAGCGTGCCTGAATTCATTGGCCAGCAAGCGGCCGAGGCGCCAGTCGTGAAAGATGGGCTCGCGGCATTGGGTGACGGCGGTGAGCAGGTAGATACGGCCTGATTCCGAATAACGACCGATGCGCAGACGATGGGCATGGGGAGTGTTGGACATTCCGTTGTCCTCTTCGATGGATGGAAGAGCAACGGTAGGTGCTGTGAAGAAGGCTGTCGTAGTGACAATGGGGCTGGATGTATCTGTAGGAGCGAGCTTGCTCGCGAAAAAACATCAGGCACCGCGATCCGGCAGGACGGGCGCGTTATCGTTGACGTTTTTCGCGAGCAAGCTCGCTCCTACAGGTTTTGTGACGCCTTGTGTAGCGATTAGCTGTTAGGCAGCAGGCGGCAGGTGATGCTCTTGATGTAGCGGGTTTCCGGGATGGCCGGGTGCACCGGGTGGTCCGGACCCTGGCCGCCGCGTTCCAGCAGCTGGATATTGCGGTCCAGGTGGCGGGCGCTGGTGAGCAGGATGTTCTGCAGGTCGTCTTCGGGCAGGTGCATCGAGCACGAAGCGCTGACCAGGATGCCGTCCTTGCTGAGCAGGCGCATGGCCTGTTCGTTCAGGCGGCGGTAGGCGCCTTCGCCGTTCTTCAGGTCTTTCTTGCGTTTGATGAAGGCGGGCGGGTCGGCGACGATCACGTCGAAACGCTCTTCGGCGGCCTTGAGCTCTTTCAGGGCTTCGAACACGTCGCCTTCGATGCAGGTGACTTTCTCGGCGATGCCGTTGAGCGCGGCGTTGCGCTCGACACCGTCAAGGGCGAAACCCGAGGCATCGACGCAGAACACTTCGCTGGCACCGAAGGCGCCGGCCTGCACGCCCCAGCCGCCGATGTAGCTGAACAGGTCCAGTACGCGCTTGCCCTTGGCGTAAGGCGCCAGGCGGGCTCGGTTCATGCGGTGGTCGTAGAACCAGCCGGTCTTCTGGCCTTCCATCACCGGGGCCTCGAACTTCACGCCGTTCTCTTCCAGGGCGACCCACTCCGGCACCAGGCCGAACACGGTTTCCACGTAGCGGTTGAGGCCTTCGGCATCGCGCGCGGCGGAGTCGTTCTTGAACAGGATGCCGCTTGGCTTGAGGACCTGGACCAGGGCGGCGATCACGTCGTCCTTGTGCTGTTCCATGGTCGCCGAAGCCAACTGCACGACGAGGATGTCGCCGAAACGGTCGACCACCAGGCCCGGCAGCAGGTCGGAGTCGCCGTAGACCAGGCGGTAGAACGGTTTGTCGAACAGGCGCTCGCGCAGCGACAGCGCCACGTTCAGGCGGTGCACCAGCAGCGACTTGTCCAGCGCCAGCTTGGCGTCGCGCGACAGCAGGCGGGCGCAGATCAGGTTGTTCGGGCTCATGGCGACGACGCCCAGCGGCTTGCCGCCGGCGGCTTCCAGCACTGCCTGGTCGCCTGCCTTGAAGCCGTGGAGTGGGGTGGCGGCTACATCGATTTCGTTGCTGTAGACCCACAGGTGGCCGGCGCGCAGGCGGCGATCGGCGTTGGCTTTGAGGCGCAGGCTTGGCAGGGACATGACGTCGCTCCGGAAAAAAGAGCGGGAGTATAACGTGTTGCGCTCGCCGAGAGGCTGGCGAGTGGATATGCGGTGACATGGCAAACTCGCCGTGGATATCCCGCGCCGGCCCGGCATTGCCCCGAGGCGCCCGTTGTAAAGTTCCTTTCGGCTGGCCATGGGCGCCATCTAAAGGGTTAGAATCGCCGCCTAGCCCAGAGTGCGTACCTATGTCCCAAGCGATGTCCCAAGAGCTTTCCGCCGAACAGATTCAACAGGCCCTGCAAGGCATCAGCGTGCCGCCCCAACCGCAGATCATGGTGGATTTGCAGATGGAGCAGTACATGCCCGACCCTGACCTGGAAGTGATCGCGCGGCTGATCTCCCAGGACCCTGGCCTTTCCGGCGCCCTGCTGAAAATCGTCAACTCGCCGTATTACGGGCTGAGCAACAAGATCGCCTCGATCCAGCGCGCGGTGAACCTGCTGGGCAGCCGTTCGATCATCAACCTGATCAACGCGCAGTCGATCAAGGGCGAGATGAGCGACGAAACCATCGTCACCCTCAACCGCTTCTGGGACACCGCCCAGGATGTGGCGATGACCTGCCTGACCCTGGCCAAGCGCACCGGCTCGCAAGCGGTCGACGAGGCTTATGCCCTGGGTCTGTTCCACGATTGCGGCGTGCCGCTGATGCTCAAGCGCTTCCCCGACTACATGACGGTGCTGGAAGAGGCCTACGCCAGCGCGGGCCCCGAGAACCGCGTGGTGGATACGGAAAACCGTGCGTTCAATACCAACCACGCGGTGGTCGGTTACTACACGGCCAAGTCCTGGCGCCTGCCGGAGCACGTGACCAACGCCATCGCCAATCACCACAACGCCCTGGCGATCTTCAGCGACGAGTCGTCGCGCAACAGCCAGCTGAAGAACCTGCTGGCGATCCTGAAAATGGCCGAGCATATCTGCGCGTCCTACCGGGTGCTGGGCAATCAGGTCGATGATCATGAATGGAACAGCATCGGCCATCTGATCCTCGATTACGTCGGTCTGTCCGACTACGACTTCGAGAACCTCAAGGAAACCGTGCGCGAACTGGGCGCGCACTGATTCCCGACCACGTTATAGAGAACACGAGGCGCACATGCCTGAATTACCGGAAGTCGAAACCACCCGGCGCGGTATCGCGCCGCACCTGGAAGGGCAACGCGTCAGCCGCGTGATCGTGCGCGAGCGGCGCCTGCGCTGGCCGATTCCGGAGGACCTCGATGTGCGCCTGTCCGGCCAGCAGATCGTCAAGGTCGAGCGCCGCGCCAAGTACCTGCTGATCAATGCCGAAGTCGGCACCCTGATCAGTCACCTGGGCATGTCGGGCAACCTGCGCCTGGTGGAGGTCGGCTTGCCGGCGGCCAAGCACGAGCACGTCGACATCGAGCTGGAGTCCGGCCTGGCCCTGCGCTACACCGACCCGCGGCGCTTTGGCGCGATGCTCTGGAGCCTGGACCCGCTCAACCACGAGCTGCTGATCCGCCTGGGGCCGGAGCCGCTGACCGACCTGTTCGACGGCGAGCGCCTGTATCAGCTGTCGCGGGGACGTTCGATGGCGGTCAAGCCGTTCATCATGGACAACGCGGTGGTGGTGGGGGTGGGCAATATCTACGCGACCGAAGCGCTGTTCGCCGCCGGCATCGACCCGCGTCGCGAAGCCAAGGGGATTTCCCGGGCGCGCTACCTGAAGCTGGCGATCGAGATCAAGCGCATCCTGGCCGCGGCCATCGAGCGCGGCGGCACCACCCTGCGCGACTTTATCGGCGGCGACGGGCAGCCGGGCTATTTCCAGCAGGAACTGTTCGTCTACGGGCGCGGCGGGGAACACTGCAAGGTCTGTGGCACGGGGCTGCGAGAGATCAAGCTGGGGCAGCGTGCGAGCGTGTTCTGCCCTAAATGCCAGAGCTGATCGCCTGTAGCCGCTGCCGAAGGCTGCGATAGGTCCGTAGGACCTGTGGCGATCTTACTGGCGTCGCGGCCGTTTCGGCCGATCGCAGCCTTCGGCAGCGGCTACGGTCGCAAGTTTCGATGGCTGTGTTATGCCTTGCCGGTGATCTTCCGGTACTTGGCCATCAACTCTTCTTCGGTTTCCGGGTGGGCCTCGTCCAGCGGGATGCAATCCACCGGGCAGACCTGCTGGCATTGCGGCTCGTCATAGTGGCCGACGCATTGGGTGCACAGGTTCGGGTCGATCACGTAGATCTCTTCGCCTTGAGAGATCGCGGCGTTCGGGCACTCGGGTTCGCAGACGTCGCAGTTGATGCAATCGTCGGTGATGATCAGGGACATGGGGCACTCCGGCCGGGGCGGCGGGCCCAGGCATTTGAAAAACCAATGGCGCAATTGTGCCGCATTGGCGAGCGCAGTGCACGCGGGCGCGATGGGAGGGGCGTTTGCAGGTCGACTGCGCGGGAGCTGGCGCGGGCTGCGCCAGCTCCCGCGGGGGTTATTTCTTGAAGCGCAGAGTCAGGGCGTCGGCCACGGCCGGATGCACGAACTTGCTGATATCGCCGCCCAATGCCGCGATTTCTCGGACCAGGGTCGAGGAAATGAACGAATAACGCTCCGACGGTGTGAGGAACAGGCTTTCCACGTCCGGCGCCAGTTGGCGGTTCATGTTGGCCAGCTGGAATTCGTATTCGAAGTCCGAAACCGCCCGCAGCCCCCGCAGGAAGACATTGGCGTTCTGCTCCTTGGCGAAATGCGCCAGCAGCGTGGAAAAACCGACGACTTCAACGTTCGGCAGATGCTTGGTGACCTCGCGAGCCAGTTCCACACGCTGTTCCAGGGGAAAAAGCGGGTTTTTCTTCGGGCTGGCGGCGACGGCGATGATCACATGATCGAACAGGCGCGAGGCGCGTTCGACCAGATCGCCATGGCCCTTGGTAATAGGGTCGAAGGTACCTGGGTACAACACTCGGTTCATCGCGTCGTCCTGGCGGGAGTCCGTTGGGGAGTCGGATGGTATCGCAGCCTTTCCGGTCGGCCAAGTCGCCTGTAACGGAAGAAAGCACTATAGACGACGAAAATAAGCGGCGTTTTCACCCGCTTTTCAGCCGTTCGGCCAGGGCCGTGGCCAGTTGCGCGGTCAGGCCGTAGACCGACAGTTGCGGATTGGCGCCGATGCTGGTGGGGAACAGCGAACCGTCGTGGATCGACAGATTGGCCAGCTGGTGATGCCGGCCCAGGCTGTCGGCGACGGCGTTTTTCGGGTCTTCGCCCATGGCGCAGCCGCCCATCACATGGGCGCTGCCCAGGCGGGTGCGGTACAGCGCAAGGTTCAGGCCGTCGATCAGTGTCTTGGCCTCGGCCAGGGTCTTCACGTAGCGGGCATCGCTGTGCATCGGCATGACTGCCTTGGCGCCGCCGGCGAACTGGATCTGCGCCATGCTATGAAAGGCCCGGCGCACGCCATCCCAGGCGTAGTCCGAGACCTGATAGTCGAGCACCGGCGAGCCATCGCCGCGCAGTTCCACACTGCCGCCGCTGCTGTCCGGGTGAAAACCGTCGCGCAGCAGCGCGAGCATGGCGTGGGTATGGGGCAACTGCTGCATGTTCAGGGCGCTCTGCGGGCCGAAACCGCCGAGCAGGGTGGCGGCCAGCGCCGGTTGCAGCGGCGGCACCTCGAGTTTGTAGGACATTTTGCCGGTGGTGCCGTCCAGCCACTGGAAATGGTCGGAGTAGATCGACTGCGGCGCCCCGTAAAAGGGGTTGATCACCTGGTCGAACTGCCCGGCGGAAAAATTCACCAGGTGCAGGAAGGTGCGTTTGCCCAGGCGCTTGTGCGGGTCGGCAGCATCGGAGCGCAGCAGCAGGGCCGGGCTGTTGATCCCGCCACCGGCCAGCACATAGTGCCGGGCCTTGACCTTGATGGTGCGCCCGGTGGGCGCCACGCAGCGCTCGTCCATGGCCAGGCAGAGCAGGCTTTCGACCTGGTCACCCTTGATCTGCAGGCGCTCGGCGCGGGCCAGGTACAGCAGCTCGCCGCCTTTCTCCAGGGTCGCGGGAATGGTGGTGACCATCATCGACTGCTTGGCGTTGGTCGGGCAGCCCATGCCGCAATAGCCGAGGTTCCAGCAGCCGCGCACGTTGCGCGGGATCACGTGCCAGCTGTAGCCGAGTTTCTCGCAGCCGATCCTGATCACGTCGTTGTTGGCGTTGGGCGGCATGATCCACGGGGCGATCCCCAGGCGTTGCTCCATCTTCGCGAACCAGGGGGCCATCTCGGCCGGGCTGTGGCCCTTGACGTCGTGCTCCTTGGCCCAGTGCTCCAGGGTCGGCTCGGGGGTACGGAAGCTGGACGTCCAGTTGATCAGGGTGGTGCCGCCGACCGCGCGGCCTTGCAGGATGGTGATGGCGCCATCCTTGCTCATGCGGCCGATGCCTTCCTGATAGAGGCTGGCGTAGGCCTGGTCCTCGAGCATCTTGAAGTCGTCGCTGGTCTTGAGTGGCCCTTCCTCGATCAGCAGCACCTTGTAGCCGGCGGCGCTGAGGATCTCGGCGGTGGTGCCGCCGCCCGCGCCGCTGCCGATGATGGCGACATCCGCTTCGAGGGTCAGGTCCTCCTGCAATTGCGCGCCGTTGTAGGTTTTCCAGCCTCGGGCCAGGCCTTCGCGAAACAGATCGGGTACAGGCATATCAGGCACTCTCTAGTTGTTCTGGGGCTTCTGGGTGCTTGTGTAGCCGCTGCCGAAGGCTGCGACAAGGTCCGTAGGACCTTCCGAGGGCTTTAGGAGCGCGTCTCCTGCGGAGCCGATCGCAGCCTTCGGCAGCGGCTACAGAGCGAGCAGTCTTCAGATCCTGGGCGGCCCGGGATAACCGCAATGGGCCCAGGATTCGGGGCGGCTGTACCAGGCCATCATCACCAGTTGCAGCAGGGATGCGTGGCCCATGCGCAGCAGGCTGAGGGAGCTGGTTTCCCAGCGCTTGAGGAAGTGCCGGATATCGTCGGCGCTGGCGTTCTCCCAACTGCCCCAGATGCCGGTCAGGGGGCCGCGCGTGATGCCCATGCCCAGTACGTCGAACAGCTGCTGGGTGAGCTTGAGCATTTCCGGCGACAGGTGGTCGAGGCTGTAATCCAGGCTTTTCAGGGTGGCGTCGAGCGCCGCCGGCAACTTCTCGGCGGCCACGGCACCGTCGAGCATGACCGGGAGCAGCGCCCGCAGAATCGGCAGGTCGCTGCTGCGCAATGCGGCAAAGCCGCTGGCAGGGGTGCCGGACGAGCAACCACTGAGGCTGGCGCCGAGGCCGGCGGTGGTCAGGAACGCGCTGGCGCACAGGCCGATTTTCAACAGGCCACGGCGCGACAGTACGGGTGCGGCAGGCAGGCTGGGAGTCATTATTGTTATTACCCGCAATGGTCTGGTTAACGGATGAACAGCTTCTGGATCAGCTTCTGGATCGGTTTGCCATAGGGCGGGTAGATCAGCCGCGCGGCATTCAGGCGCTGCTTGCTCAGCACCCCCTTGGCCTTGCTGAAGGTCAGGAAACCCTCGTGACCGTGGTAATGGCCCATGCCCGAGTGGCCGATGCCGCCGAACGGCATGTCGTCCTGGGCGACGTGCAGCAGGGTGTCGTTGAGGCAGACCCCGCCCGAGTGGGTTTCGTTGAGTACCCGGTCCTGCTCGGCCTTGTCGTAGCCGAAGTAATAGAGCGCCAGCGGGCGAGGGCGCTGGTTGATGTAGGCGAAGGCCTGGTCCAGGCCGGTGTAGGGCACGATCGGCAGGATCGGGCCGAAGATCTCATCCTGCATCACCGTCATGTCGTCGCTGACATTCAGCATCAGGCTGTGGCCCATGCGCCGTTCCTGGTTCTCTTCGAACAGCGGGATCAGCAGCGCGCCCTTGCTGGTGGCGTCGCTGATGTAGCTGTTCAGGCGCGCCAGCTGCCGCGGGTTGATGATCGCGGTGTAGTCGGGGTTGTCGACCAGGGTCGGGAAGAAACCACGGACCACCTGGCGATAGACGTCGACGAAGGCGCCGACGCGGTGTTCCGGGACCAGCACGTAGTCCGGGGCGACGCAGGTCTGGCCGGCGTTCATGGTCTTGCCGAAGGCGATGCGTTCGGCGGCGTCCTTGAGCGGTACGTCGTCGGACACGATGGCCGGAGACTTGCCGCCCAGCTCCAGGGTCACCGGGGTCAGGTTTTCCGCCGCGGCGCGCATCACATGCTTGCCGATGCTGGTGGCGCCGGTGAACAGCAGGTGATCGAAGGGCAGCCGGGAGAAGGCCACGCCCACGTCGGCTTCGCCCAGCACCACGGCGACCAGGTCCTCGGGGAACGCCTTGGCCAGCAGGCGCTTGAGCAGCAGGCCGGTGGCGGGGGTCGATTCGCTAAGCTTGAGCAGTACCCGGTTGCCGGCGGCGAGCGCGCCCACCAGCGGGCCGATGGCCAGGTACAGGGGGTAGTTCCACGGCACGATCACCCCCACCACGCCCAATGGTTGGTAGACGACCTTGGCCGAGGCCGGCTGGAAGGCCACGCCGACCTTGCGCCGCGAAGGTTTCATCCAGCCCTTGAGGTGTTTGCTGGCGTAGTGGATGCCATGCAGGCTGGGCATGATTTCGGCGAGCAGGGTTTCGTCGGCGCTGCGATGGCTGAAATCTTCGCTGATGGCATCGATCAGGGCCTGGCGTTCGCTGTCGAGCAGCTCGCGCAGGCTCTTGAGCCATTGCTGGCGCTGGGCGGCGGGCGGCATGGGGTTGGCCGCGAAGGCCTGGCGCTGGGCGGCGAACAGACGGTGGAGCTCATCCAGCTGCTGGTGGGCTTCCGGCAAGTAGGCGATTTCGGCAGACATGGGCGGCTCCGGTTTTTGTGGGTGGGAGATTTTTAGAGTTTATGCTCTAAAATGTCAAATGACATCCCGGGCCGGCTTTGATTTATCCCGTTGGGGATAGGTCGTAAGATGCCGGGCAACGCCTTCTCGATTAAAGCCCACGCTCATGGCCCCACGCATAAAAACCCGCGAACGTATCGTCCAGAACAGCCTGGAGCTGTTCAACCAGCAAGGCGAACGCAGTGTCAGCACCAACCACATTGCCGCCCACATGGAGATTTCGCCGGGCAACCTGTATTACCACTTCCCCAACAAGCAGGCGATCATCGCCGTGCTGTTCTGCGAGTACGAAGCCTTGGTCGACAGCTTCCTGCGCCTGCCCCAGGGCCGCACCGTGACCGTCGAGGATAAGCGCTATTACCTGCAGGAGTTGCTGGCCGCTATGTGGCGCTATCGCTTCTTGCACCGCGACCTGGAACACCTGCTCGACAGCGACGCCGAACTGGCCGCCCGTTATCGGCGCTTCTCCCAGCGCTGCCTGATCCACGGCACGGCGATCTACGAAGGTTTCGTCGAGGCCGGCATCCTGCGGATGGACAAGGTGCAGATCGAGTCCCTGACCCTCAATGCCTGGATCATCCTTACCTCCTGGGTGCGTTTTTTGTGCACCACCCGGGAAAACTCCGCGCACCTGAGCGAAGAAGCCATCAAGCGCGGCGTGTATCAGGTGCTGGTGCTGGAAGCCGGATTTGTCACCGACCAGGCCCGGGGGGCAGTCAACGCGCTGTTTGGTGAGTTTTACGTGCCCCTGGCGCAAGCCCTGGAAGAAGTGCAGTAGGATCGCAAACAAACTGGCTACGCGTTTGCGTGCACATCATTGGATCAAGTCATCGTTCAATTACTGGAGCCCGTCATGCCCATCGCGCAACTGATCAGTCCACAGCAATTGGCCGCTCGCCTGGAGCAGCCCGGGCTGGTGATTCTCGATTGTCGTTTTGCCCTGGAAGACCCGGATTACGGCCAGCGCAGTTATGCCGGGGGGCATCTGGCCGGCGCGCATTTTGCCGATCTGGAACGCGACCTCAGTGGCCGGGTGGTCAAGGGCGTGACCGGGCGCCATCCGTTGCCCGAACCGGCGACGCTGATCGCGCGCCTGCAAGCCTGGGGCATCGACGCCGACAGTGACATCGTGCTTTACGACGACGGCCCCGGTGCCTATGCCGCCCGCGCCTGGTGGCTGCTGGCCTGGCTGGGCAAGCGCGATGGTGTGTTCATTCTCGATGGCGGCTTGAAAGCCTGGCACGCCGCAGGCCTGCCGTTGAGCCTGGATCCGCCGACCAATGTTCTCGGCCATTTCACGGGCCAGCCTGACAAAACCCTGTTGTTGAGTGCCGAGCAACTGCAAAAGCGCCTCGGCCAGCCGACCCTGACCCTGCTCGACGCCCGCGGCCAGCCACGTTTTCGCGGCGAGGTGGAGCCGATCGACCCGGTGGCCGGGCATATCCCCGGCGCGCAATGCGCGGCTTTCACCGACAACCTGGACAGCGACGGCCGTTTCCTGCCGGCCGATCAGCTCAAGAAGCGCTTTGCCGCGAAGCTGGGCGAGCGTTCGCCGAGCGAACTGGTAGCGTACTGCGGCTCGGGCGTGACCGCCTGTCACAACCTGTTCGCCCTGTGCCTGGCCGGTTATCCCCTGGGCAGGCTGTATGCCGGCTCCTGGAGCGAATGGATCACCGATCCGCAGCGCGCGGTCGCCACGGGCGACTGAGGCCCCTCACCGTAGGAGCGAAGCTTGCGCGCGATCCAGGCGCTGCGTTGTTTCTGCAGGGCCGCGTCGCCTGAGATGTTTTTCGCGAGCAAGCTTCGCTCCTACAGGGGCAGGCGCTGTTTCAGAGGGACTGGCGGGCGCTGCGATAGGCCGCCGGCCCCACGCCGTAGACCTGCTTGAACTGCCGGCTCAGATGGCTCTGGTCGGCGAACCCCAATTGTGTCGCCACTTCCAGCGGCAGGCAGCCGTCGCGCAGCAGTGCCCGGGCCTGGGCGATGCGCTGTTGCATCAGCCAGGTGTGCGGCGGCATGCCGGTGGCGCGGCGGAACACCCGGGCGAAATGGAACGGCGAGAGATTCACCGCCGCGGCCAGTTCCTCCAGGGAGGGCGGGGCCGCCAGCTGCGCTTGCAGCAACTCCTTGGCCTGGACGATCGCCCGGTGTTCCCGTCCGGGTTTGCCCGGCGCCTTGACTCCGGCGTGACGCCGCAGCAGCAAGAGCATCATTTCCCGCCACAGGGTCTGTTGTTGCAGGGCGGTGGCCGGGCTTTCCAGCAGTTGATGCAACTGGCAGAAACCGCTGACCAGATCGGGGTCGCGATACAGCGTGGCGCCGAAGGCCGGCAGGCTGTCGGTGGGCAACTCCAGTTCGCCGAGCATGGCGAGGATCTGCGCGTTGTCCGGATAAAACGCCCGGTACAGCCAGCCGTCCTCGGTGCCTTTGTGGCCGGTGTGCAGCTCGTCCGGGTTGATCAGCACCAGGGTGCCGCGCCCCGCCAGATGCTCGGCGCCGCGATAACGGTAGCGCTGGGCGCCGTCCATGATCATGCCGATTACATAGCCGTCATGCACATGGGGCACGAAGCGATGCTCGATGTAGCGCGCGGCCAGCAACTCCACGCCGGCCAGGGGCGCGGTCTGCCAGAAACGGATCGACTCGCCTTGGCCGCCATTCATCGCAACTCGCCCCCCAGGTTGGACAGCCACTGGGGAATGCGCCGCTCCAGGTAGTAACCCGGAGTCTTCACCGAACCCTCGACAAAACCGACGTGCCCACCCTTGGCCTGCAGCTCGAGGTGGGTGCTGTCGGAAAGCTCGCCGGCTTCCGGCAGGCTGTGGGGGAACACGAAAGGATCGTCCGCGGCCTGGATGATCAGGGTTTGCGTGCGGATTTCCCCGAGGAAATAACGGCTGGAGGCGCGCCGGTAATAGTCCTGGGCATCGGCGAAGCCATTCAGCGGCGCGGTGACCCGGCCGTCGAAGTCCCAGAAGGTGCGCATCTTCTCCAGCGGCCCGAGCCGCTCCAGCACGGCCAGGCCCTCATGGCGCCCGTCGTGCTGGAATTGGCGTTGCTTGTCCTTGATGTAGGCCAGCATCTCGCGCATGAAATGCGCCTGGTAGACCTTGGAAAACCCCTGGCCGATGCGGTCGGCGCACTGGTCCAGGCGAAACGGCACCGACACCGCGACGGCGCCTTGCAGCTGGCTGGCGCTGCCGCTTTCCCCCAGGTGCTTGAGCAATACATTGCCGCCCAGCGAGTAGCCCACCGCGAACAGCGGGGCCTGCGGGCGTTTGCTGCGCAGGTGGTCGATGGCGGCGGCCAGGTCTTCGCTGGCCCCCGAGTGGTAACTGCGGGGCAGCAGGTTGGGTTCGCCCGAGCAGCCGCGCCAGTTCAACGCCGCGCTGGCCCAGCCCTGGCTCGCCAGGGCCTTTTGCAGGCCGGCCACGTAAGGCGAGTTGGAAGAGCCGGTCAGGCCGTGCAGCACCAGCACCAGGGGCGCGGTGGCGGAGTGCGGGCCGTGCCAGTCGAGATCGAGAAAGTCGCCGTCGTCGAGCCACAGGCGTTCGCGCTGGCGCTCGAGGTGAGTGGTCTTGCGCCATAGCGGGCCCCACAGGGTCTGCAGGTGCGGGTTGCCGAGGCCGAAGGCGGGAATGAAACGATCTGACGGAGTAGGCACGGTGATTCTCGTAGCAGCGGTGCGCGTCCCCGGCGGGGTTGCGCACCTTTTCAGGCCAGTGGTTTAACCGGCGATCCCTGCCGTACGTTGCCACAAGGCGTAGTACACCTGCCCGGATTTTTGCTCGCGGTGCAGGCGCCAGTTCGCCGGGAGGCCGAGGGTCGAAGGCGCGGTTTCACTTTCGGTATAGACCCAGGCGTCGTCGGCCAGCCAGTCGCGTTCTTCCAGCAGGGCACAGGCGGCCGGCAGCAGGTTCTGATGGAACGGCGGGTCGAGGAACACCAGGTCGAAACGGCTGGCCGGCTGGGTTTCCAGGTAACGCAGGGCGTCGGCGGTCTGCACCTGGCCGACGGTGCAGCGCAGGGTGCCCAGGTGTTCGCGCAGGCGCGACACGGCCAGGTTGCTGGCATCCAGCGCCTGGCCCATGGCAGCGCCACGGGACAGGGCTTCGAGAAACAGCGCACCGCTGCCGGCGAACAGGTCGAGTACCTTGGCCCCGGCGACATAGGGCGCCAGCCAGTTGAACAGGGTTTCGCGCACCCGGTCCGGAGTCGGGCGCAGGCCCGGCACATCGGGGAAACTCAGGCGGCGGCTGCGCCACTCGCCGCCGATGATGCGCAGTTGGCCCACACCGTTGTGCTGGTTATGGACGGGTTTCTTGCTGGGACGCGATGGGCTGGCCATTAGTGCTCCGGAACCCCGAGCGGCTGCTCGGCGGGTTTGTCAGTAGGGGCCGGCAACGGCTTTTGCGGCACGGTCGGGCCGGCGGTGACGATGACCATCTTGTCGGCGCCCAGGTGCTTGTTCAGCACGTCCCGGACCTGCTCCACGGTCAGGCTCTGGGACTGCTGCATGAAGTCTTCAAGATAGCTCAGCGGCAGGTTGTAGAAGCCGATGGCGCCCAGTTGGCCGACGATGTCGGCGTTGCTGGCGGTGGACAGCGGGAAGCTGCCGGCCAGTTCGCGCTTGGCGTCGTCGAGTTCCTTCTGGGTCGGGCCGGTCTTGAGGTAGTCGGCGAGCACGTCCTGCACCAGCTTGAGGGTGCCCTCGCTCATTTCGGCACGGGTTTGCAGGTTGATCATGAACGGGCCACGGGCCTGCATCGGGCTGAAGCCGGAATAGACGCCGTAGGTCAGGCCGCGCTTCTCGCGCACTTCACTCATCAGCCGGGTGCCAAAACCACCACCGCCAAGGATCTGGTTGCCCAGGGACAACGCGGCGTAGTCCGGGTCGTCACGATCGATGCCCAGTTGCGCCAGCAGCAGGCTGGTCTGGCTGGAGGGGTATTCGATATGGCCGATGCTGGCTTGTGGCTCGCTCGGTTGCGGGATTTTCGCCAGCGCCGGGCCTTTGGGCAGGGCGGCGGAGATCTGTGCGGCAATCGCCTCGGCATCGCTGCGCGACAGGTCGCCCACCAATGCGATCACCACGTTGCCGGCGGCATAGGCCTTGGCGTGGAACGCCCGCAGTTGGGCCAGGCTGATTGGCGGTACGCTCTGCGCGGTGCCATCGCTGGAATGGGCATACGGATGGCTGCCGTACAGGCGGTTCATCAGTTCCAGGCTCGCCAGCTTGCCGGGGTTCTGCTTCTGGTACTCGAAGCCGGCGAGCATCTGGTTCTTGATGCGCGCCAGGGAGTCGGCCGGGAAGGTCGGCTTGCCGACGACATCGGCGAACAGCTGCAGGGCCGGCGTGCGTTTGTCCGGTGCGCTGAGGCTGCGCAGGGACGCGATGGCCATGTCCTTGTAGGCACCGTTGCCGAAATCGGCACCCAGGCCCTCGAAACCTTCGGCGATCGCGCCGACATCCTTGCCGGCCACACCTTCGTTGAGCATGGCGTTGGTCAGCATCGCCAGGCCCGGCGCGTCGCCATCCTGGCTGCTGCCGGCGGCGAAGGTCAGGCGCATGTCGAACATCGGCAGCTCATGGGCTTCGACGAACAGCACCTTGGCGCCTTCGGCGGTGCTCCAGGTCTTGATGTCGAGGCTGCGGCGGCTTGGGGCCTTGCCGTCGAGCTCGGTCAAGGATTGCAGCTTCTGGCTGCTCTTGGCCTTGTCCAGCGCCTGGCTGGCGTCGGATTGGTCCGCGCGCAGCAGATAAAGGCCGGCGGCGGTGATCAGGGCCACGAGTGCCAGGCCGAGCAGGACCGGGCTGGCGCTTTTGCGCTTACTCATGAGCGGACTCCTCAGGCAATACGTGGGCAACGCTCAGGCGTTCGCGGGTGAAATAGGTACGAGCGGCCTTCTGGATGTCTTCAGGGGTCACGCTTTGCAGTTCGGCGAGTTCGGTGTCCATGAGCTTCCAGGACAGGCCGACGGTTTCCAGCTGGCCGATGGCGGTGGCCTGGCTGGTGATGGAGTCACGTTCGTAGACCAGGCCGGCGATCACCTGGGCGCGCACGCGTTCCAGTTCTTCGGCGGTCGGCGGGGTGGTTTTCAGCTCTTCGAGCAGGCGCCACAGCCCGGCTTCGGCCTGGGCGATGGTTTTCTTCTTCTGACTGTTGGGCATGGCCGAAAGCAGGAACAGGCTGTCGCCGCGGGTGTAGGCGTCGAAGCTCGACGAGCCGCCGGACACCAGCTCTTCGCCGCGCTCCAGGCGCGTCGGGATGCGGGCGCTGTAGCCGCCGTCGAGCAGCGCGGCGATCAGGCGCAGGGCGTGCACCGAATGCTTGTCTTCGGCGGTGGCGATACTCGGCACGTTGAAGGCCAGCATCACGCTCGGTAGCTGGGTCTTCACCCGCAGGGTGATCTGCCGCTCGCCGGGCTCGGCCAGTTCCAGGGGAATCTTCGCCGCGGGCACGGCGCGCTTGGGAATGGCGCCGAAATAACGTTGGGCCAGGGTTTTGACTTCGTCCGGGGTCACGTCGCCGACCACCACCAGGGTGGCGTTGTTCGGCACGTACCAGGATTCATACCAGTGGCGCAGTTCCTCGACCTTCATCCGGTTGAGGTCGGCCATCCAGCCGATGGTCGGCGTGTGGTAGCCGCTGGCCGGGTAGGCCATCGCCTTGAAGCGCTCGAAGGCCTTGGACATCGGCTTGTCGTCGGTGCGCAGGCGGCGCTCTTCCTTGATCACTTCGATTTCGCGGCTGAACTCGTCGGGCGGCAGGCGCAGGCTGGCCATGCGATCGGCTTCCAGCTCGAAGGCCACGCCCAGGCGGTCACGGGCCAGCACCTGGTAATAGGCGGTGAAATCGTCGCTGGTGAAGGCGTTCTCTTCGGCGCCCAGGTCGCGCAGGATCAGCGAGGCTTCGCCGGGGCCGACCTTTTCGCTGCCTTTGAACATCATGTGTTCCAGGGCGTGGGACAAACCGGTCTGGCCCGGGGTTTCGTAGCTGGAGCCGACTTTGTACCAGACCTGGGAGACCACGACCGGAGCCCGATGGTCTTCGCGGACCACGACCTTGAGACCGTTGTCGAGGGTGAATTCGTGGGTGGGTTGTGGATCGGCAGCCAAGGCTGAAAGGGGCAGACAAACCGTACTGAGCAGCAGGCCTGCGGCGCGGCGGGCTAGAGCATTCATTCGTTTTTTAAACCTGTTGGACTGCCCGCTTGGTCTTAGCGTCGGCGGGCGAGGAGATGCTAGGATACTGATCCGTTTTACTGGCGGCCACGCCTATCAGGCTCGCATGGATCAATGTGTGCTTGAGCAGGTTGTATGGGTTCCCGGCAAGAAGCGCTGTTTTATCGACTAGACTTCGACTTTTCGCCGATTTTGCCGTTTCAGTCCTTTAGTAAAATCGATCCTTGAGATGCCATTGGGCACCTCGACAAAATGTTGCGCGTGAACAAGCCGGCGGAAACGCAGTCTGTTCTGCATCGAATATTTATTTGCCGGTGCGCCTTGATGGCGCGTCGCTACCTTGAGATAGCCGTCCTCCATGTTTGGTTCCAACGACGACAAGAAGACCCCAGCCGCGGCTGGCGAAAAGAAAGGCCTGTTCGGATGGCTGCGCAAAAAGCCGCAGGAAACCGTCGTCGAACAGCCACAAGTCCCTGTCGAGCCTGCCCCGGCTCCCGCTCCCGTGATAGAGCAAGCCCCGGTTGCCGAAGTCGCCGCTCCTGTGGTGTCGCCGATCGCCGAGCCGATCCGGCAGCCTGAACAGCCCGCACCAGCGGCCGAACCTGCTCCTGCTCCAGAACTGCCGCTGACCCCCGATCCCGAGCACAAGCCCTGGCTGACCCTGCCGGTGGCGGAAGAACCGGTGGCGCTGGTGGAAGACGAGCAGGCGCCGCACATCACCCCGCCGATTCCGGCCGCGACCGATCTGCAGCAAGCCGCCGAGCTGTTGGTGGCCGAGTTGGCCCACGGAAGCGAGCCAGTTGAAGCCCAGGCGCAGATTGAAGAAGAGGATGTGCCACAACCGGTGATCGCGGCTTTCGTGAAGCCCGAACCTGTACCAGAACCGGAGCCTGCCCCGGTTGTCGTTGCTCCAGTTGCTCCAGTTGCTCCAGTTGCTCCAGTTGCTCCAGTCGCGGCGGTCGAAGCGCCCGCTGCCGTCGAGCCGCCCCGTGCCGAGGAAAACAAGGTCGGCTTCTTCGCCCGCCTCAAGCAGGGCCTGTCCAAGACCAGCGCCAGCATCGGCGAAGGCATGGCCAGCCTGTTCCTGGGCAAGAAGACCATCGACGACGAACTGCTGGAAGATATCGAAACCCGCCTGCTGACCGCCGACGTGGGCGTGGAAGCCACCGCGGTGATCATTCAGAACCTGACCCAGAAGGTCGCGCGCAAACAACTGACCGACGTCGATGCGCTGTACAAGTCGCTGCAGGCCGAACTGGCGAGCATGCTCAAGCCGGTGGAGCAGCCGCTGCGGATCGCTTCGCAAACCAAGCCGTTCGTGATTCTGGTGGTGGGCGTCAACGGCGCCGGCAAGACCACCACCATCGGCAAGCTGGCCAAGAAGCTGCAGCTCGAAGGCAAGAAGGTCATGCTCGCCGCGGGCGATACCTTCCGCGCCGCGGCGGTGGAACAGCTGCAAGTCTGGGGCGAGCGCAACAAGATCCCGGTCATCGCCCAGCACACTGGCGCCGATTCGGCTTCGGTGATCTTCGACGCCGTGCAGGCTGCCAAGGCTCGTGGCATCGATGTGCTGATCGCCGACACGGCTGGTCGCCTGCACACCAAAGACAACCTGATGGAAGAGCTGAAGAAGGTTCGCCGGGTAATCGGCAAGCTGGACGCCGACGCGCCGCACGAAGTGCTGCTGGTGCTCGACGCCGGTACTGGCCAGAACGCCATCAACCAGGCCAAGCAGTTCAACCAGACGGTCGAGCTGACCGGCCTGGCCCTGACCAAGCTCGATGGCACCGCCAAGGGCGGGGTGATCTTCGCCCTGGCCAAGCAGTTCGGCCTGCCGATCCGCTACATCGGCGTCGGTGAGGGCATCGACGACCTGCGTACCTTTGAAGCCGAACCCTTTGTCCAGGCACTGTTTGCCGAGCGGGAGCGTTCATGATTCGTTTCGAACAGGTCGGTAAGCGTTACTCGAATGGCCATGTCGGCCTGCACGAGCTGAGTTTCCGGGTTCGTCGCGGCGAGTTTCTGTTCGTCACCGGCCACTCCGGCGCCGGCAAGTCCACGCTGCTGCGGTTGCTGCTGGCCATGGAGCGCCCAACCAGCGGCAAGCTGCTGTTGGCCGGTCAGGACCTGAGCACCATCAGCAATGCGCAGATTCCGTTCCTGCGGCGGCAGATCGGCGTGGTGTTCCAGAACCACCAACTGCTGTTCGATCGCACCGTTTTCAACAACGTCGCCTTGCCGCTGCAGATCCTCGGCCTGTCCAAGGCTGAAATCGCCAAGCGCGTGGACTCGGCCCTGGAGCGCGTGGCGCTCTCGGACAAGACCGATCTCTACCCGGGCGACCTGTCCACCGGTCAGCAGCAGCGCGTCGGCATTGCCCGCGCCATCGTGCACCGCCCGGCCTTGCTGCTGGCGGACGAACCCACAGGTAACCTCGACCCGCGTCTGGCGGCGGAAATCATGGGCGTATTCGAAGATATCAACCGTCTGGGCACCAGCGTGCTGATCGCCAGTCACGACCTGGCGCTGATCGCGCGCATGCGTCACCGCATGTTGACCCTGCAACGCGGCCGATTGATCGGCGACGGGGAGGCTGGCGTATGAGTGCGACCCGCAGCCCCAAAGTGGCCGAACGCGTGGCTCCGAAAGCCTCGGACCAGCCGCCGCAGAAGAAAAAGCGCGACGAAGACGACGGTCCGGATTTCGGCACCCTGCTGCACGCCTGGATCGAAAGTCATCGCGCCAGCCTGCTGGACAGCCTGCGTCGCCTGGGCAAGCAACCGATCGGCAGCTTCTTCACCTGCCTGGTGATGGCCGTGGCCCTGAGCCTGCCGATGGGCTTGTCGTTGTTGCTCAACAACGTCGAGCGCCTGGGCGGTTCCTGGCAGCGCGCGGCGCAGATCTCCCTGTATCTGGAGCTCGACGCCAGCGCCACCGAGGGCGAAAGCCTGAGCGAGCAGATCAAGGCCATGCCGGGCGTGGCGGATGCCGAGTTCATCAGCAAGGACAAGGCCCTGGACGAGTTCCAGCAGCAGTCCGGGCTGGGCGAGGCGCTCAAGGAGTTGCCGCAGAACCCGCTGCCGGGCGTGGTTCTGGTCACGCCGAACGAAGTGGACAAGGCAACCCTGGAAGCCTTGCGTCAGCGCCTGGCAGAAATGCCCAAGGTGCAACAGGCGCAACTGGACCTGGTGTGGGTCGAGCGGCTGGCGGCGATCCTCAAGCTGGGCGACCGGTTTGTCTTCGGTCTGACGGTGTTGCTGGTTTCTGCATTACTTTTGGTGATAGGCAATACCATTCGTCTTCATATTGAAAACCGCCGCACCGAGATAGAAGTGATTAAACTCGTCGGCGGCACGGACAGTTATGTGCGGCGTCCCTTCCTTTATATGGGCGCCCTGTATGGCTTCGGTGCGGGGATTCTGTCCTGGGGTGTTCTGGCGTTCGGCCTCGACTGGCTGAACGACGCGGTGGTGGGGCTGGCCGGTTTGTACGGCAGTGATTTTGCCTTGGCTGGCGTGCCGGTCGCCGATGGTCTATCACTCTTGCTTGGCGCGGTGTTGTTGGGGTATATCGGTGCGTGGATTGCGGTCGCCCGCCACTTGCGGGAGCTGGCGCCGAAATAGTGTCTTTTTGCTTGTATTGACCTTTTAGAATTTTTGGGAACTTGTTTTGCGGTTTCCGGTCAATTTTCAGCAGTGCTGAATAAGCACGAGTTATGTGAGTCGGAGGTTTTTTCGTATGACCACTTCTTTGCAACCTGCTTATGCCTTGGTCCCGGGTGCGAACCTGGAGGCCTATGTGCACACGGTGAACAGCATTCCATTGCTGACGCCCGAGCAGGAGCGTGAACTGGCCGAGAGTCTCTACTATGAGCAGGATCTTGAGGCGGCTCGGCAGATGGTGCTCGCCCACCTGCGTTTTGTCGTACATATCGCCCGTAGCTATTCCGGCTACGGTCTGGCCCAGGCCGACCTGATTCAGGAAGGCAATGTCGGGCTGATGAAGGCTGTAAAACGCTTCAACCCGGAAATGGGTGTGCGTCTGGTTTCGTTCGCCGTGCACTGGATCAAGGCGGAAATCCACGAGTTCATCCTGCGCAACTGGCGCATCGTGAAAGTCGCGACCACCAAGGCCCAGCGCAAGCTGTTCTTCAACCTGCGCAGCCAGAAGAAGCGTCTGGCCTGGTTGAACAACGAAGAAGTCCATCGTGTGGCGGAAAGCCTCGGTGTGGAGCCGCGCGAAGTGCGCGAGATGGAAAGCCGCCTGACCGGCCATGACATGGCCTTCGACCCAGCCGCCGAAGCGGATGACGACAGCGCCTTCCAATCGCCGGCCAACTACCTGGAAGACCACCGGTACGATCCGGCCCGTCAGCTGGAAGATGCCGACTGGACCGACAACTCCACCAGCAACCTGCACGAGGCGCTGGAAGTGCTGGACGACCGCAGCCGCGACATCCTCTACCAGCGCTGGCTGGCGGAAGAGAAAGCCACGCTGCACGACCTGGCGCAGAAGTACAACGTGTCGGCCGAGCGTATTCGTCAGCTTGAGAAGAGCGCGATGAACAAGCTCAAGCTGTCGATTGCCGCGTAATACGCCACGCAATAAAAAACGCCCCGATCCTATCGGGGCGTTTTTGTTTGTGGCGTTGGCGCTGTGGTGTCTGTGGGGACGTTATCGCGAGCAAGCTATAGATCCTGGGCGTCACTGCGCCCACAGTGCCTTGCGCGAATCGTTCAGGCCCAGCAGGTAGCTGTCGCCACCCAACTGGCTCATCTGCCGGCGGATCCAGCCGGCCCGTTGTGCCACGTAGCTGCTCGGATGGCTGGCGCTCCATACCCGAGGGTTGGGCAGGACCGCAGCCAGCAGGCTGGCCTGTTGCCGCGACAGCGAGCCCGCGCTGACACCGAAGTGATGCCGCGCCGCGGCCTCGGCGCCAAATACGCCTTCGTCCCACTCGACGCTGTTGAGGTAGACCTCAAGAATCCGTTGCTTGGGCCAGAAGATCTCGATCAGCCCGGTGAACCAGGCTTCCAACCCTTTGCGCAGCCAACTGCGCCCAGACCACAGGAACAGGTTCTTCGCCACCTGCTGGCTCAGGGTGCTGGCGCCGCGAATCGAGCCGCCGCGCTCGTTGTGGGCGAAGGCGGCCTGGATCGCGCCAATGTCGAACCCCCAGTGTTCAGGGAACTTCTGGTCTTCGCCGGCGATCACCGCCACCTTCAGGTCGTCGGAGATTTCCTCCCAGGGTTTCCAGCTGCGTTGCAGGTCGATGGGCTCACCATCGATCCAGGATTCGATCTTGCGTTCGACCATCAAGGCCGTGCCCGGAGGCGGCACGACGCGGAACACCAGCACCAGCAAAACGCTGCCGACGGCGAACCAGAACAGGGCTTTAGAGAAACGACGGAAAAATAAACGCAGCATAGAGATGGCTTGGCCGAACCCGTTGAGCGCGCCATTATACAGGCCCGACCGACGATTCTGACTGGAGTTCCTCATGCTGCGTGGCTTCCTGATGCTGGCCGCCTTTTTCGGCTTTACCGGCGTTGCCCTGGGCGCATTTGCCGCCCACGGCCTGAAAAATCGCCTGAGCGCGGAATACCTGGCGATTTTCCATACCGGCGTCACCTACCAGCTGGTGCACACTCTGGCGCTGCTGGGGGTGGCGCTGCTGGCCACGCAGATTCCCGGCCGTCTGGCGACCTGGGCCGGCGCTTCGTTCGCCATCGGCATCCTGCTGTTTTCCGGCAGCCTCTACCTGCTGACCCTGACCGGTTTCAGCAAGCTGGGCATAGTCACTCCCTTCGGTGGTCTGGCCTTCCTGGTCGGCTGGTTGTGCCTGGGTCTTGCCGCCTGGCGGTTGAGCTGACCGGCAGGTCCATTTCGAGACGAATGGCTTGGGTCGGCCAGACTGATCGGGCTAGAATGCTGGCCCCTAAAAATGATGGCGGCATTCGGCATGCGCATTCAGTTGAACGGCGAATCCTTTGAACTGCCCGACGGCGAAACCGTTGCGGCCCTGCTGACCCGTCTGGACCTGACCGGACGCCGGATCGCGGTCGAACTCAACCTGGATATCGTCCCGCGCAGCCAGCACGCCGAGACCACCCTCAACGAGGGCGATCAGGTCGAAGTGGTACACGCCATCGGCGGCGGCTAGCCAAACACCTTGAAAACTACTGCAGGCTTCGCGCGCAATACTGCGTTAAAAACAGGCTCGGAATGCTCATTTACAGCCAGTAAAGTCGGGTGCGACTCCAACCGTTCCTCGCCTGTTTTTGCCTTGTCTTGCCTTCGCTCGCTACGTTTTCACGGCGTTTGGTCTAATAAAGAATTCTGCAAGAACCTCACCCCAACAGAGGATTTCCGATGAGCAACGTTCGTAGCGACAAGCCTTTCGTCCTGGCCGGTCGTACTTACCAGTCGCGTTTGCTGGTAGGCACCGGCAAGTACCGTGACATGGAAGAAACCCGCCTGGCCATCGAAGCCTCGGGGGCCGAGATCGTCACCGTCGCCGTGCGCCGGACCAATATCGGGCAGAACCCGGGCGAACCGAACCTGCTGGATATCCTGCCGCCGGATCGCTACACCATCCTGCCGAACACCGCTGGCTGCTATGACGCGGTCGAGGCCGTGCGCACCTGCCGCCTGGCCCGTGAGCTGCTCGACGGTCACAATCTGGTGAAGCTGGAAGTGCTGGCCGACCAGAAAACCCTGTTTCCCAACGTGCTGGAAACCCTCAAGGCCGCCGAAGTGCTGGTCAAGGAAGGTTTCGACGTGATGGTGTACACCAGCGATGACCCGATCATCGCTCGCCAACTGGCGGAAATGGGCTGCATCGCGGTCATGCCGCTGGCCGGCCTGATCGGTACCGGCCTGGGGATCTGCAACCCGTACAACCTGCAGATCATCCTCGAAGAAGCCAAGGTCCCGGTGCTGGTGGATGCCGGTGTCGGCACTGCCTCCGACGCTACCATCGCCATGGAACTGGGTTGCGAAGCGGTGCTGATGAACTCGGCCATCGCCCATGCGCAACAACCGGTGCTGATGGCCGAAGCCATGAAGCACGCCATTGTGGCAGGCCGCCTGGCGTACCTCGCCGGCCGCATGCCGAAGAAACTCTATGCCAGCGCCTCCTCGCCGCTGGATGGTCTGATCAAGTAAGAGCCATTGATGACTGAATCAAACGACACGCCAATCCAGCCGGAAGCCGGCGACGAGCGCCAACACCGCCGCATCAAGAGTTTCGTGATGCGCGCCGGGCGCATGACCGAAGGCCAGCAGCGCGGCCTGGAGCAGGGCGCGCCGCTGTATGTGCTGCCGCTGGCCGACGCGCCGGTGGATTTCGATCAGGTGTTTGGCCGCTCGGCGCCACGCTCCCTGGAAATCGGCTTCGGCATGGGCCACTCGCTGCTGGAAATGGCCGCGGCCGCGCCGGAGCAGGATTTCATTGGTGTGGAAGTGCACCGTCCGGGTGTCGGCGCGTTGCTCAACGGCGTACTGACCCAGGGCCTGACCAACCTGCGGGTCTACGATTGCGATGCGATCGAGGTGCTCAACCGCTGCATCGCCGATAACAGCCTGGATCGCCTGATGCTGTTTTTCCCCGATCCGTGGCACAAGAGCCGTCACCACAAGCGGCGTATCGTCCAGGCGTCCTTCGCCGAGCTGGTGCGCAGCAAGCTGAAGGTCGGCGGCATCCTGCATATGGCCACCGACTGGGAGCCTTACGCCGAGTACATGCTGGAAGTGATGAATGTCGCACCGGGTTACCGCAACCTGGCCGAAGACGGCAAGTGCGTGCCACGCCCGGCCGAACGCCCGATCACCAAGTTCGAGCGCCGCGGCGAGCGCCTGGGCCATGGGGTGTGGGATCTGAAGTTCGAAAAGCTGGCGTAAGCCCTGCTGTGTAGGAGCATCCGTTCGATGCTCGATTGCTCGCAATCAGCTGCCAGGCTGAAAGATAGCGGCGCTGCGAAGTCCGCTATCGCGAGCAAGCTTCGCTCCTACGGGGCGTGGTTTATCGGCGGTCGGCGACGACGCCGATCAACACCAGCACCACCAGCAGCACCGGCGCCAGGCTGTAGTTGTTGAACTGGCTCAGGCCGCGGACGATCCATGGCGTGGCGTAGATCAGCGCGGCACCGCTGCCGATCATGCACAGCAGCGCCATCATCGGTACGCGCAGGGCGCCGGCGAGGCCGCCCAGGCGTGCTTCGACCCAGCCCTTGATATCGGCGCCGAACAGCACCAACAGGCAGCCGACGAGGGCCAGGGAGATTTCTGAAAGGTTGCTGCGACTCCAGCGGGACACGGTAGCGAGCAGGTCGAGTATCAAATCCATTCGTTTTCCCTTAGGGCTGAAATCAGCTCAGAAATTTCTGCAGCAAGTCATTGAGGAACAGCTGGCCGCGCGGGGTGGCGGCCAGGCGTGACGGTTCGACCTGTAACAGGCCGCTTTGTTCGGCGTCGCGGCGACCTTCGGCGAGGCTTTCCAGGGGCAGCCCGGTACGCTCCGGATACAGCCGCGCCTCGACGCCTTCGGTCAGGCGCAGGGCGTTCATCAGGAACTCGAACGGCAGCTCTTCGTTGCTCAGGTCCTTTTCGCCGGCCTTGAAGTGTTTCGCCGGGTTGAGGTAGTCCTTGGGCAGGCGGGTCTTCCAGGTGCGCACGATGCGCCCGTCCGGATGGCTGAGCTTGCCGTGTGCCCCGGCGCCGATGCCGATGAAGTCGCCGAAGCTCCAGTAATTGAGGTTGTGCCGGGCCGCCCGACCGGGCTGGGCATAGGCCGAGACTTCGTACTGGGCGTAGCCGTGCTCGGCCAAAAGCGCCTGACCGGCTTCCTGGATGTCCCACAGGGTGTCGTCTTCCGGCAGCGTCGGCGGCTGGTTCCAGAACACCGTATTGGGTTCCAGGGTCAACTGGTACCAGGACAGGTGGGTCGGCTTCATGGCGATGGCCTGGCGCAGGTCGCCCAGGGCGTCGTCCAGGGACTGGTCGGGCAGGCCGTGCATCAGGTCCAGGTTGAAGTTGTCGAACCCGGCCTGGCGCGCCATGCCGGCGGCGCGCACGGCTTCGTCGCCATTGTGGATGCGGCCCAGGGCCTTGAGCTTGTCTTCCTGGAAACTCTGGATGCCGATCGACAGGCGATTGATGCCCAGGGCGCGATAGGCGGTGAACTTCTCCTGTTCGAAGGTCCCGGGGTTGGCTTCCAGAGTGATCTCGATGTCGCGGGCGAACGGGATGCGTTGCTCCACGCCTTTGAGCAACCGGCCCAGGACCTGGGCGCTGAACAGGCTCGGCGTGCCGCCGCCGAAGAAGATCGAACTCAGCTCGCGGCCGTAGACGGCGGCCAGGTCCTGGTCGAGGTCGGCCAGCAGGGCGTCGACGTACTCTTCTTCCGGCAGCACCGGGCTGGCGGCGTGGGAGTTGAAGTCGCAGTAAGGGCATTTGCGTACACACCACGGGATGTGGATGTACAGCGCCAGGGGCGGCAGCTGGGGCAGGGCCGCCCGGGGCGTTTGCGCACCGCCGAGAATCAGCGGTGGCGCGGACGAATCAATGGTCATTGCAGGCTCAGGCGTTGCCGCAGAATGGCCATGGCGCGGGCGCGATGGCTGAGTTGGTTCTTTTGGATCGGGTCCAGCTCGGCGCTGGAGCAGTTGCGCTCCGGCACCCAGAACAGCGGGTCGTAGCCGAAACCGTGTTCGCCGCTGGCGGCCGTGAGGATGCGCCCGTGCCACAGGCCTTCGCAGAGGATCGGCAGCGGATCCTCGGCATGTCGCACCAGCGCCAGGACGCAGACGAACTGCGCGCCGCGCTCGGCCTCGGGAACGTCCTTCAGGGCGTCCAGCAGCTTGGCGTTGTTCGCCGCGTCGCCCTGGCCGTCGGCGTAGCGCGCCGAGTAGATGCCCGGCGCGCCGCCGAGGAAGTCCACCGCCAGGCCGGAATCGTCCGCCAGCGCCGGCAGGCCGGAAATGCGCGAAGCGTTGCGGGCCTTGAGGATGGCGTTCTCGACGAACGACAGGCCGGTTTCTTCCGGTTCGACGCTGCTGAACTCGCCGATCGAGCGCAGGTGCACCGAGTCGCCGAGCATGGCCTGGAGTTCCTTGAGCTTGCCGGCGTTATGGCTGGCCAGTACGAGTTGGGTAAAAGTCATCATTCGCCGGGGAAAAGCTCTTGGTTGAAGTTGATGGTGTTGATCGCGTCACCGGTCTGCACCTTGATTTCGAAGGTGCGGGTTTCCTGCTGTTCCACCGGGTACTGGGCGATGTAGTAGATCGCGCCCTGTTCGGTGACCTGCTTGAATTTCAGCGGCACCGACTGGCTGGTCAGGTCCTTGACAGTCCCGGTGACCTGGGCGACCAGCGGTTTGCCGGCCTTGAGCACGGAAACGTTGATCACGCCCTGGTTCTTGCTGCGCACCAGCTCCGCAGCCTTGGCGATATCCGGTTGCAGGAAGGTGGAGTTGAAGGTGTTGTAGTGCACGGTCACGTCACCGAACACTTCCTGGCGCTCGCCCTTGATGGGCTCGGCGGCCATCGCCGATGCGCTCAGGCACGCTGCCAATAGAAAAGTAACCAAGCGACCCATGATCGTTCTCCTTTTGAACCTGGTTTATACCGCGATCTGGTGATCCTGCAGGCCGGGGCTGCTGACGCGGTAGATGCCGATCTCACCTAACAGATTAGGCCATAGCTTACTGGCCCACCCGTGCCGGTGCTGTTGATCCACCGCAAGGCGATCGATGACCTTGGCTTCACGTTCGCGGCAAAGCTCTTCAAAGTCCTCGAACGTGCAGAAGTGGATGTTCGGCGTGTTGTACCAGGTGTACGGCAGGAATTCGGAGACCGGCATCCGTCCCTTGCTGGCCAGGTACCAGCGGCAGCGCCAGTGGCCGAAGTTGGGGAAGGTGATGATGCACTGGCGGCCGACCCGCAGCATTTCGTCGAGGATCCGATCCGGGTAGTGCACGGCCTGCAGGGCCTGGGTCATGACCACGATATCGAAGCTGTTGCTGGCGAAGTTGCCCAGGCCCTTGTCCAGGTCCTGCTCGATGACGTTGATGCCCTTGGCCACGCACTCGGCGATGTTGTCCGGGTCGTTTTCCAGGCCATAGCCGGTGACTTGCTTGTGATCGCGCAGCCAGCTCAGCAGTTCGCCATTGCCGCAACCGAGGTCGAGCACGCGGCTGCCGGCGGGGATCCATTCTTGGATGATTTCCAGATCGGCTCTCATGGCGTCCTCACAGCGTTATACGGTTCATGTAGTTGCCGAACGCCTGCAGGTAACGCGGGATCGGAATCAGAAAGGCGTCGTGGCCCTGTGGGGCATCGATTTCCAGGTAGCTGACGTCCTTGCGCGCGGCCATCAGGGCATCCACCAGCTCCCGCGAGCGGGCCGGGGAGAAGCGCCAGTCGGTGGTGAAGGACATCACGCAGAACTTGGCCTTGGCGCCTTCGAAGGTTTTCGCCAGGTTATCGTCGAAGTTCGCCGCCGGATCGAAGTAATCCAGGGCCTTGGTCATCAGCAGGTAGGTGTTGGCGTCGAACCGCCCGGAGAACTCCTCGCCCTGATAACGCAGATAGCTTTCGACCTGGAACTCGACGCTGTGGAAGTCGTAGTTGAGCTTTTCGCTCTTCAGGCCACGGCCGAATTTCTCGCCCATGGAGTCGTCGGACAGGTAGGTGATGTGCCCGACCATCCGCGCCAGCATCAGCCCGCGCTTGGGGATCACGCCCTGTTCCTGGAACGAACCGCCGTGGAATTCGGGGTCGGTGAGGATGGCCTGGCGCGCCACTTCGTTGAAGGCGATGTTCTGCGCCGACAGCTTGGGCGCCGAGGCGATGGCCAGGCAATGGCGCACACGGTCCGGGTAGGTGATGGTCCATTGCAGGGCCTGCATGCCGCCCAGGCTGCCGCCGATCACGGCGGCCCACTGGTGGATGCCGATGCGGTCGGCCAGGCGCGCCTGGCTGTGCACCCAGTCTTCCACGGTCAGCACCGGGAAATCGGCGCCGAACGGCTTGCCGGTGTCCGGATTGACGCTACTTGGGCCGGTGGAACCGTTGCAGCCGCCGAGGTTGTTCAGGCTGACGACGAAGAACTTGTTGGTGTCGATCGGCTTGCCCGGGCCGATGCAGCTGTCCCACCAGCCCGGCTTGCGGTCGTCGGGGCTGTGGTAGCCAGCGGCGTGGTGATGGCCGGACAGGGCGTGGCAGATCAGCACGGCATTGCTCGCCGTGGCGTTCAGCTGGCCGTAGGTCTCGTAGATCAGATCATAGGCTGGCAGGGAGCGGCCGCAGGCCAGGGCCAGGGGCTCGCTGAAATGCGCCACTTGCGGCGTCACCAGACCAACGGAATCGGCGGGAAAGGCAGTTGGCATCGACCCTGCTCTCGTTTAAATGAGGCGTAAGTCTAAAGACCGCTGCCCCCAGCGGCAAGCAAAGGCCGGGGCTGATTCTCCCGCGACCTGTGACGAACCTTGTAGCCGCTGCCGCAGGCTGCGATCGGCTCCGCAGGAGACGTGCTCTTGAGGGCCTCGAAGGGCCTTCGGCCCTTATCGCAGCCTACGGCAGTGGCTACAGAGAGTGATCAGGATGGACGCTGTAATTCCGGCAGGTCCGGGAGTTTTTTCGGTGCGTTGATCCGCACCCGTTTCTGCCGGTTCAGCTCGCCGCTGATCAGGCTGACCTGGCTCTTGGACACGCCGAAGGCCTTGGCCAGGAACGCCATCAAATAAGCGTTGGCCTTGCCCTCCACCGGTGGCGCGGTGAGGCGGATCTTCAGGCGCTCACCATGCAGCCCGGCGAAATCATCGCTACGGGCCGCAGGTTGCAGGTGGCACTCCAGGATCAGGTCGTCGCCGTCCCAGCGAAAGTAACTCATCACAGAGGCCGGGTCAGATCAGCAGACGCAGGATTTCCGGCATCATGGTCATGGCCGCCAGGTTGTTGATCACCAGCATGTCGATCAGCTTGAGCACCATGAACGCCAGGATTGGCGAGATATCCAGGCCGCCCATGCTCGGCAGGATGCGGCGGAACGGCGCCAGGGCCGGCTCGCAGATCTGGTTGACCAACTCGGCGCCCGGGTTATGGCTGCCCGGGGCGACCCAGGAAAGGATCACGCTGATGATCAGGGCGAAGAAGAAAATCTTCATGAACAGCGCGGTCACGCCAATGATCGACCAGATCAGCAGTTGCAGCGGGTTGCCGGTGGTGCCGTAGGTCAGCAGCAGGGTCAGGGCCATCAGCAGCAGTTGCACGACGATCGCCAGGATCAGCGACGACATGTCCAGGCCGAACAGGCTCGGGATGACCCGGCGCATCGGCTTGAGCAGCGGCTGGGTGGCGCGCACGGCGAACTGGCACAGCGGGTTGTAGAAGTCGGCGCGTACCAGTTGCAGCACGAAGCGCAGCAGCACGATCAGCAGGTACAGGCTGCCCAGGGTTTGCAGCACGTACACCGCCGCAGTGTTCAATCCAATCATCATTGGCTCCTTATTGGCCCAGTTGTTCGGCCATCTCGGCCGAGCGGTGCGCGGCGGCACCCAATGCTTTTTCCACCAGGGCTTCGAAGCCACTGGCCTGGAACGACTTGATCGCGGCTTCCGTGGTCCCGGCCGGCGAGGTCACGCGGCGGCGCAGTTCAGCCGCGTCCACGTCGCTGGAGGCCGCCATGTGCGCCGCGCCCAGCGCGGTCTGCAGGGTCAGTTGGCGGGCGGTTTCCCGTGGCAGGCCGAGTTTCTCGCCGGCGGCGGTCATGGCTTCGATCAGCAGGAAGAAATACGCCGGACCGCTGCCGGACACGGCGGTCACCGCGTCCAGTTGCTGCTCCTGTTCCAGCCACAGGACGATGCCCACGGCCGACAGCAGTTCTTCGGCCTGCTGGCGTTGCGCCGCGCTCACCGCAGCGGTGGCGTACAGGCCGCTGGCACCCTGGCGCAGCAGGGCCGGGGTATTGGGCATGCAACGCACGATCGGCTGCTCGCCGAGCCACTTGTTCATGCTGGCGCAGGTGATGCCGGCGGCGATGGACACGATCAACTGGTGCGGTTTCAGGCTGGGGCGCAGGGCTTCGCACACGGCCTTCATGGCCTGTGGCTTGACCGCCAGCACCACCACGTCGACGCCGGCGATAGCCTCGGCATTGTCGGCGAACAGTTCAATGCCGTGCTCGGCCTGGACCTTGGCGCGGGTTTCGGCGCCCGGGTCGCTGGCGCGGATCTGGCTGGCGTCCAGGCCCTTGGCGCGCAGGCCGCCGATCAAGCTGGCAGCCATGTTGCCGGCGCCGATAAAGGCGATACGAGTCTTGCTCATGACAGGTCCTTATTCAGAGGTGAGGCCGCCACAGTCATGGCTGGCCATAATCGCGTGCGCCAAACAAAGCGGTACCGATACGTACCCAGGTGGCGCCCTGGGCAATGGCCGCTTCGAGGTCGTGGCTCATGCCCATGGAAAGTGTGTCGGTTGGCAGGTCCAGGCTTTCGCGCAGGTTGTCGTTCAGGCTGCGCACGGCCGCGAAGGCGGCGTCCTGGGCGGCACGATCTTCGGTCGGCTCGGGAATCGCCATCAGCCCGCGCAGTTGCAGGCGCGGCAAGGCGCTGATGGCGCTGGCCAGGGCCGGCAGGTCGGCCGGTGTGCAGCCAGATTTGCTGGCCTCGCCACTGACATTGACCTGAATGCAGATGTTCAGCGGCGGCAAGTCGGCCGGGCGTTGCTCGGACAGGCGTTGAGCGATTTTCAAGCGATCCACGGAATGCACCCAGGCGAAGTTCTCGGCGATAGCTCGCGTCTTGTTCGACTGAATGGGGCCGATGAAGTGCCAACTCAAGGGCAGGTCGCCAAGTTCCGCCTGTTTGCCCAGGGCTTCTTGCAGGTAGTTCTCGCCGAAGTCGCGCAGACCGGCCGCGTAGGCTTCACGCAGCGCCGCGGCGGGCTTGGTCTTGCTCACGGCCAGCAGATGGATGCTGCTTTCGTCACGTTGCGAGGCCTGCGCCGCGGCACGGATCCGTGCGCTAACCAGGGCGATGTTGTCTGCTATCGTGGACATTCGATGTACGCCAGCGGGTCTTGGGTTCGCGGCATTCTACTGGAATTGGGGAACGCTATGGATATCACTGAGTTGCTGGCCTTCAGCGTCAAACAGGGCGCTTCGGACCTGCACCTCTCGGCCGGTTTGCCGCCGATGATTCGTATCGACGGCGATATTCGCCGGATCAACCTGCCGGTGCTGGAGGCGCAACAGGTGCACGAGCTGATCCTGGCCAGCATGACTGATCCGCAGCGGGCCGAGTTCAAGGCCGCGCTGGAAATCGACTTTTCCTTCGCGGTGCCGGGCCTGGCGCGCTTTCGGGTCAATGCCTTCAACCATCAGCGCGGCGGTGGCGCGGTCTTTCGCAGCATTGCGGCCAAGGTGCCGGGCCTGGACGAACTGGGCATGGGTGAGGTCTTACGCCGCATCAGCGAAGTGCCCCGCGGCCTGGTGCTGGTGACCGGGCCGACCGGCTCGGGCAAGTCGACCACCCTGGCGGCGATGATCGATCACCTGAATCAGCACCGGCACCAGCACATCCTCACCATCGAGGACCCCATCGAGTTCATCCACGAATCGAAGAAGTGCCTGATCAACCAGCGCGAGGTGCATCGCGACACCCGCAGCTTCTCCACGGCCTTGCGCTCGGCCTTGCGCGAAGACCCGGATGTGATTCTGGTAGGGGAAATGCGCGATCTGGAAACCATTCGCCTGGCGCTGACCGCCGCGGAGACCGGGCATCTGGTGTTCGGCACCCTGCACACCACGTCGGCGGCGAAAACCGTGGATCGGGTGGTGGACGTGTTCCCGGCCGAGGAGAAGGCGATGGTTCGCTCCATGCTCTCTGAGTCGCTGCAGGCGGTGGTTTCCCAGACGCTGGTGAAGCGTATCGGCGGAGGCCGGGTAGCGGCTCACGAGATCATGCTGGGCAGCGCGGCGATCCGTAACCTGATCCGCGAGGACAAGGTGGCGCAGATGTATTCGGCGATCCAGACCGGCGGGGCGCTGGGGATGCAGACCCTGGACATGAGCCTGAAGGCACTGGTGGATGCGGGGCTGGTCAGCCGGGAGCACGCCCGGGAAAAGGCGCGGGCGCCGGACAGTATTTGAAGAGGTATCGGGGCGGCCAATGCAATCGCGAGCCATCGAGTGTGGTGGCTCGATGACTCGCGATCAGGGAGGGCGATCAGCGCTGAACGATGCGCAGGGTGTTCTGCTCTTTTGGCAGGACCCGCTTGGCCACTACGTAGTTCTTGTCCCAGTACGGCTTCTTCAGGGTATCGATGGTCACCGACTTGCCGCGGCGCGGCGCGTGGATGAAGCGATCGTTGCCCAGGTAGATGGCGACGTGGTTGACCCGGCGGCTCTTGAGGTTGAAGAACAGCAGGTCGCCAGGCTTGAGGTCCTTGCGCTCGACTTTCTGCCCGTGACCGCTGGCCATGGCGTTCGAGGTGCGCGGCAGATCGACGGCGGCGACGTCGTTGAAGGCGTATTTCACCAGGCCGCTGCAGTCGAAGCCTTTACTTGGGCTGCTGCCGCCCCAACGGTAAGGAGTACCCAGTACGTTGACGGCACGGCTGAGCACGGTGCTGCTCTGCTTGGCCGCCATCTGCGGTACCGGCTTGCTGCTGACGCTGCTCAGGTGAGTCGGGCGTTTGACCGACAGCTTGTTCTTGGAGCTGTTCTTGCTGATTTGGGTGACGTGGGCTTTTGGAGTGAAGCCGTTCACGTTGGGAAGACGTTGCTCACGATTGGTGGCGTGGGCAGCCAGTGGCATCAATAGGCAAATGGTTAGCCATGTCTTGAAAAATGGACGCATTAGGCAAGGCTCATATGGGTTAGCGCGCAACTTTATAACAGCTTTTTTGTCACTTCTCAGGCCGTTGGTCGATTCAACCTGGAGGTCAAATTCGCTGAAGAGGCGGCAAATTGACGCAATTGTCCGACAGAAGTCAGGCAGTACAAGGGTTTCATGGCAGCGACCTTAACATTTGCCACACGTCGGCTGCCTGTAAAAAAGTCACAAAGAATTAAAGAAAATTTATCTATTGCGTGGAACGAGGTACTCAATGAACACCTATCGCCCGGACGGTTCGACCCATGACACCCACAGCAAGGTGATCGGTTACCTGTTGTGGATTTTCGGTTTTACCGGCTCCCACCGCTTCTATTACGGCAAGCCGGTTACCGGAACCCTCTGGTTTTTCACCCTGGGCTTGCTGGGCATCGGCTGGCTGATCGACCTGTTCCTGATCCCGGCCATGGACCGTGAGGCCGACCTGCGTTTTACCCCGGGACCCATCGAATACAGCGTCGCCTGGATCCTCCTGACCTTTCTCGGGATCTTCGGCGTGCACCGCATGTATCAGGGCAAATGGATCAGCGGCCTGCTGTACCTGCTGACTGGCGGGGTGTTCTTTCTGGGGGTCTTGTATGACTTCTGGACGCTGAACGACCAGGTGTCGTTGCGTAACGCGCAGCGGCGTTAAGTATCGAGAGCGTCATCGCGGACAAGCCCCGCTCCTACGGATGTTCTGTAGGAGCGGGGCTTGTCCGCGATAACAGGTGCCGCAGGACTCAGCCCTTGTGGCTGATCCGTCCATCCACCAGGGTGTAACGCACCACGCCCGGCAGGCTATGGCCGAGGAACGGGCAGTTCTCGCCTTTCGACAACCAGTGTTCGCCAGCCACGGTGGACGTGCTCGGGTCGAACAGCACCAGGTCCGCCGGAGCGCCCACCGCCAGCTTGCCGGCTGGCAGGCGCAGGGCGTCGGCCGGGCCGCTGCTCAGGCGTGCCAGCAGGGTCGGCAGGTCGAGCAGACCGTCTTCCACCAGGGTCATGGCCAGCGGCAGCAGCAGCTCGACGCTGCTGATGCCCGGCTCGGTGGCGCCGAAAGGTGCCAGCTTGGCGTCGCGTTCGTGGGGCTGGTGATGGCTGGAGATGGCCTGGACCACCCCGGACTTCACGGCCTCGCGCAGGCCTTCGCGGTCGGCGCGCGAGCGCAGCGGCGGCTGGACGTGATAGAGGCTGGAGAAGTCGATCAGCGCGTCGTCGGTGAGGATCAGCTGGTACAGCGCCACGTCGGCGGTCACCGGCAGGCCGCGGGCCTGGGCCTGGGCGATCAGGGCCACGCCCCGGGCGCTGGTCAGCTGGCTGAAGTGGGCGCGCACGCCGCTTTGCTCCACCAGCAGCAGGTCACGGGCCAGGGCCACGGTTTCCGCGGTTTCCGGAATGCCCGGCAGGCCGAGGAAGCTGGCGGTGGCGCCTTCGTGGGCCAGGCCGCCTTCGGCCAGGTCGCGGTCCTGGGAGTGGAAAATCACCGTCAGGTCGAAGGTCGCCGCGTATTCCAGCGCCCGGCACAGGGTGCGGGTGCTGCGAAAGCCCTCCAGGCCGTTGCCGAAGGCCACGCAACCGGCGTCGCGCAGGGCGATCAACTCGGCCAGCTGTTCGCCGTCCAGGCCTTTGCTCAGGGCGCCGATTGGGAACACCTTGGTGTTGCCGGCCTCGCGGGCGCGATCGAGGATCAGCTCGGCCACCGCCGAGGTGTCCAGCACCGGCTTGGTGCGCGGCGGGCAGCACAGGCTGGTGACGCCACCGGCCGCGGCGGCGCGGGTTTCGCTGGCGATGGTGCCTTTGCGGCTGTAGCCCGGCTCGCGCAGGGAGACGTTCAGGTCCACCAGCCCGGGCGCGGCCACCAGGCCCTTGGCGTCGAGGCTTTCAACCGCGCTGAAACCGGCGGGCGCGGCGCCGATGGCGACGATCTTGCCGGCTTCCAGATGGATATCGCTGACTTGATCCAGGCCGCTGCTTGGATCGATGACACGGGCGCCGAGAATGCTGAGCTTCACTGGGCGTTCTCCTGCTCGAATTGTCGCTGGGCGGTCTGCCCGCTCATGGCCATGGACAGTACGGCCATGCGTACCGCGATGCCGTAGGTCACCTGGTTGAGGATCACCGAGTGCGGACCGTCGGCCACCGCCGATTCGATCTCCACGCCGCGGTTGATCGGGCCCGGGTGCATGACGATGGCGTCCGGCTTGGCGCCGGCCAGGCGCGCGGTGGTCAGGCCGAACAGGCGGTAGAACTCGCCCTCGCTCGGCAGCAGGCCGCCCTGCATGCGCTCGCGCTGCAGGCGCAGCATGATCACCACGTCGACATCTTTCAGACCTTCGGCCATGTCGGTGTAGACCTTCACCCCGTATTGCTCGATGCCGATCGGCAGCAGGGTCTTGGGCGCGATCACGCGGATGTCCGGGCAACCCAGGGTTTTCAGGGCCAGCATGTTCGAGCGCGCCACCCGTGAGTGCAGGATGTCGCCGACGATGGCCACCGAGAGGTTTTCGAAACCGCCCTTGTGCCGACGGATGGTGAGCATGTCGAGCATGCCCTGGGTCGGGTGGGCGTGGCGGCCGTCGCCGCCGTTGATGATCGCCACCTGCGGGCACACATGCTCGGCGATGAAGTGCGCGGCGCCGGAGTCGCCGTGGCGCACGACGAACATGTCGGCGGCCATGGCTTCGAGGTTGCGCAGGGTGTCGAGCAGGGTTTCACCCTTGCTGGCCGAGGAGGTGGACACGTTGAGCGTGATCACGTCCGCCGACAGGCGCTGGGCCGCCAGTTCGAAGGTGGTGCGGGTACGGGTGGAGTTCTCGAAGAACACGTTGCACACGGTCTTGCCGCGCAGCAAAGGGACTTTCTTCACCGCCCGGGCGCCGACTTCGAGGAAGGAGTCGGCGGTGTCGAGGATTTCCGTCAGCAGCTCGCGACGCAGACCGTCGAGCGAGAGGAAGTGGCGCAGCTGGCCCTGATCGTTGAGCTGCAGCGGGCGCTTGGCGTCTAGAGGCGTCATCGCAATGGACTCTTTAGAGGGGCGAATTAAAGGGCGAGGTCTTGAAGCTCGAGTTGAAGCGGCGCAGGACCGGACAATTTTACCCGCTCGTGGGCGGCCAGCGACAGGGTGGCGCCGACCACGTTCGGACGAATCGGCAGCTCGGCGGCGTCCAGGTCCAGCAGGCAGACCAGGGTCACGCTGGCTGGGCGGCCGTAGTCGAACAGCTCGTTGAGGGCGGCGCGGATGGTGCGGCCGCTCATCAGCACGTCGTCGATCAGGATCAGGTGCTGGCCCTCGATCTCGAACGGCAGCTCGGAAGGGCGCACTTGCGGATGCAGGCCGTTCTGGCTGAAGTCGTCGCGGTAGAAGGACACATCCAGGGTGCCCAGCGGCGCGTCGCTGCCCAGTTCGGCGAGCAGGGCCTGGGCGACCCAGACGCCGCCGGTACGGATGCCGATATAGCGGGGCTCGCTGATGGCGCGTTGTTCCAGGTGGGTGGTGAGACGCACGGCCATCTGGCTGATCAGTTCGGCGGGATTGGGCAGGCTCATGATTGCTCCTTCGTGGGCCCGCGCCTGGTTGCATGCAGCAAGGCGCAGGGTCTTACGGCTGGTGTTGTGGCCAGGAGGCGCGTGGCCGGGGGTTGACCACGCATCTTCAGGATTCGGCGTTTCAGTTGTTCAACAGCGCTGCGTTTTCGTCGAGCCAGCCTTGCAGCAGCAGGGCGGCGGCGATGGCGTCGACCGGGTTGTCGCGGTAACTGCCTTTCTGGCCGCCGCGGGCCAGGCGTTCGCCCTTGGCCTCGAAGGTGGTCAGGCGTTCGTCATGGGTATAGAAGGGCAGGTTGTAGCGGCCATTGAGGCGCCGGGCGAACTTCTCGGCGCGCACGCACATCTCGCTCGGGGTGCCGTCCATGTTCAATGGCAGGCCGACCACCACCGCATCCGGCTTCCATTCCTTGATCAGGGCTTCGACCTGATTCCAGTCCGGCACGCCGTTCTGCGCCTTCAGGGTGCACAGCTCGCGGGCCTGGCCGGTGATGGCCTGGCCGACCGCCACGCCGATCTGCTTGGTGCCGTAGTCGAACCCGAGGATCAGTCGCAGGGCCATCAGGCGTGGCCCGCCTGGCTGGTCAGCAGGGCGAGGTTGATGCCCAGGTGCCTGGCCGCTGCTTCCAGGCGCAGTTCGCTGCTGGTGTTGAACAGGATGTCGGCGTCGAACGGGCAGGTCAGCCAGGCGTTGTCCGCCAGCTCGGCTTCCAGCTGTCCGGCTTCCCAGCCGGCATAACCGAGGGCGATCAGGCTTTTGGCCGGACCGACGCCATCGGCGATGGCGAACAGCACGTCCTGGGACGTCGACAGCGACAGGCCGTCCAGCTCGACCGTGGCCTGGAAGGTCGGGCCGCTGGGGTGCAGGACAAAACCGCGATCGGTCTGCACCGGGCCGCCGATGAAGATCGGCACATGCTGGCAGAGCGCTGGCGGGTCGATCTCGGGGCGCAATTGCTCGAGGATATCGGCGAGGTTCAGGTCCTGCGGACGGTTGACCACCAACCCCATGGCGCCATTGGCATTGTGCTCGACGATGTAGGTCAAGGTGTGCGCAAAGTTCGGGTCGGCCATGTGCGGCATGGCGATCAGGAAGTGATGCTTGAGGTAGCTGGGGCTGACGTTTTTCATGAGCGCTAGTGTGGCGGTGGAGGGGCGAACTGACAAGCTGGGGATGCTCTCATTCCCCACGAATCCTGTAGCCGCTGCCGAGCCTGCGAGGCTGCGTACGACTGCGCGGCAGGCGCAAATCTGCCTGCACGTTTTGCCTGGCACACCGCATGGACATTTTTTGCGGCCGCTACGCGCCCGTACGCAGCCTCGCAGGCTCGGCAGCGGCTACAAGAGGCAGGGAATCAGTTGCTGGACAGCCGGTCGCCGCGGGCGAACTTCCAGGTGCGGATGATCTCCAGGCGGTCGATATCCGACAGGTCGCCGGTAAAGGGCGCGAACGGTGCCGCCAGGCGTACGATGCGTTGCGCCGCCTGGTCCAGCAGCGGCTGGCCGGAGGACTCCAGCACCAGCACCTCGTACAGAGAACCGTCGCGGTTGATCGAGACCATCAGCCGCAGGTTGCCGTAGATCTGCTTGCGCCGGGCTTCTTCCGGGTAGTTGAGGTTGCCGATGCGCTCGACCTTCTTGCGCCACTCATCCTTGTACCAGGCGCCCTTGTCGCGCATGGTCGAGGCCGCGCTCAGGCGGTGGATGCGCGGGCGCTTGGCGTACAGCTGCTGCTCCTGGGCCAGTTCGGCCTCCAGGCTGGCGATGTCGCTGGACAGCTGCTCGCTGTCGAACGTCGGCACGGGAACCTTGGGTTTGGCCTCGGTCTTGACCTCTTCACGCTTGGTGACGGTCTTTTTCGGCTTCGGCGCGGTAGTGGCGACCGCGGCCTTGGGCGCGGCTTCCTTGACCTCGGTCTTCGCCGGAGGCGGCGGGGTGACCTTATTGACCTTGTTTTCCTGGAACGGCGCCACTTCGGTGGTCTTCGGGATCGCTTTCTTGTCCAGGGTGCCGCTGCCTTGCTGGTTTTCCTGGGCGAGGAAATCGGCCTTCTTCGGCTTGGTCTCGCTCTTGAAGGTGGCCAGGGTGATTTCCAGGGTCTTGCTGATCTGCTTGGGTTCGGCGAAGGAGAAACCCAGGCCGAGAATCAGCGCGATATGCAGCAGGGCAGCCAGGAACAGGGTAAACCCCAGGCGATCGGCCGGGCGCACGCCGCTGTGAGCCAGCTCGGGGGGCAGATCGGAAGGGAGAGCCATCAGCGGTTTACAAAAGTCATCAGCGGTTCACAAAAGTCATCAGCGGTTCAACATCACAAAAAGCATCACAAGACCAACATCGCGCGTTTCACAGGCGGCGCATGATAGCGCAATGTTGGTTTCAAGCCGTAAGCCTCAAGCTTCAAGCGACAAGCTGCATGTGACGCCGATCAAGCTTGTGGCTTGCGGCTTGCGGCTTGCAGCTTCTTCTCGATGGCATCCATCAGCATTGCGCCGATGTTGGTGCCAAAGGCGTTGTCGATCTCGCGGATGCAGGTCGGGCTGGTGACGTTGATTTCGGTCAGGTGCTCGCCGATCACGTCGAGCCCCACGAACAGCAGGCCTTTCTCGCGCAGGGTCGGGCCGACCTGTGCGGCGATCCAGCGATCTTTCTCGGTCAGCGGCCGGGCTTCGCCACGGCCACCGGCGGCGAGGTTGCCACGGGTTTCACCTTGGGCGGGAATCCGTGCCAGGCAGTAATCCACAGGTTCGCCGTCGATCATCAGGATGCGTTTGTCGCCATCGACGATGGCCGGCAGGTACTCCTGGATCATGATCTGCTGCTTGCCGTGCTGGGTCAGGGTTTCGAGGATCACCGAGAGGTTCGGGTGGCCGGCGGTGTGGCGGAAGATCGACGAGCCGCCCATGCCGTCCAGCGGTTTGAGGATCACGTCGCCGTGATGGTCGGCGAATTCGCGCAACACGTCCGGACGACGGCTGACGATGGTCGGCGGCGTGCACTGCGGGAACAGGGTGGCGAACAGCTTTTCATTGCAGTCACGCAGGCTCTGCGGCTTGTTGACCACCAGCACGCCGTCGCGCTCGGCCTGCTCCAGCAGGTAGGTGGAGTAGACGAACTCCATGTCGAACGGTGGGTCCTTGCGCATCAGGATCACGTCCAGCTCGCTCAGGGCGCTGTCGGTCTCGGCTTCCAGTTCGAACCACTTGTGCGGGTCGGCGAACACCTTCAGCGGGCGCATCCGCGCCCGGGCCACGCCACCGGTCGCCTGGTACAGGTCGCGCTGTTCCATATAGAACAGGGTCCAGCCGCGCTCCTGGGCGGCCAGCAGCATGGCCAGCGAGCTGTCCTTCTTATAGGAGATGCTGGCGATAGGGTCCATGACAATCCCGACGCGAACGCTCATGGGCGGTTTCCTCGAAAATTAGTGGGCGCAATGGCTTGCAAAATTGGCGTCAGAGTGGCGTCCGGGCGGTTCCCGGTCAAGGAAAAACCACCGCGCCGGTCGGCCGATAGATTGCATGGGGAGAGTATGCTAAAAAGGCTCGCATGCCGTGCTCAGGCCTTGAACATCAAGGGCTTGAGGCATTGGCCACCAGTACGGGCAGAAAATCGATTCGCTGTGGCGATGGTAGAGCAGATATGGAACAGCAATCCAGCGCCCTCAAGGTGATGGTGATCGATGATTCGAAGACGATTCGCCGCACGGCCGAAACGCTGCTGAAGAATGTGGGCTGTGAAGTCATCACCGCGGTCGACGGTTTCGAGGCCCTGGCCAAGATCGCCGACAACCACCCGGGCATCATTTTCGTCGACATCATGATGCCGCGGCTCGATGGCTATCAGACCTGCGCGTTGATCAAGAACAACAGCGCGTTCAAGTCCACGCCGGTGATTATGCTGTCCTCCAAGGACGGTCTGTTCGACAAGGCCAAGGGTCGCATCGTCGGCTCTGACCAGTTTTTGACCAAGCCTTTCAGCAAGGAAGAGCTGCTGAGCGCGATCAAGGCCCATGTGCCGGGGTTCGCCGCAGTAGAACAAGCACATTGAGGTTCGGCCAGCGGGCCGCACGCCTATTCGTATGGGGAAGACCATGGCTCGTATTCTGATCGTCGATGACTCGCCGACTGAAATGTACAAACTGACCGGCATGCTGGAAAAGCACGGCCATGAAGTCCTGAAGGCCGAAAACGGCGCCGACGGCGTGGCCCTGGCGCGCCAGGAAAAGCCCGACGCGGTCCTGATGGACATCGTCATGCCCGGCCTCAATGGTTTCCAGGCTACCCGTCAGTTGAGCAAGGATGCGGAAACCAGCCATATCCCGGTGATCATCATCACCACCAAGGATCAGGAAACCGACAAGGTCTGGGGCACTCGCCAGGGCGCCAAGGATTACCTGACCAAGCCGGTCGACGAAGACACCCTGATCAAGACCCTGAACAGCGTCCTGGCCGGCTGACCGCCCGCGCCATGGCCGAGTCGCAAACCGCCTTCGAACTGCTGCTCGAGATCGACCAGCGCTGCCGCCTGCTGGCAGCCGACCTGCCTTCCCAGGAAACCCGCCAGCACGGCTGGAGCGGTATCGGCTTTCGCATCGGCGAGCATTGGTATGTGGCGCCGATGGGCGAAGTCAGCGAAGTCCTGCACGAGCCCCGTTACACCCTGCTGCCCGGGGTCAAGCCCTGGGTGAAAGGCGTGGCCAACCTGCGCGGACGGCTGCTGCCGATCATGGACCTGTGCGGGTTCTTCGGCCATGAGCTGTCGGCCCTGCGCAAGCAGCGGCGGGTGCTGGTGGTCGAGCACAAAGAGGTGTTCGCCGGCTTGATGGTGGACGAGGTGGCCGGCATGCAGCACTTCGAGCAGAGCAGCCTGGAAACCGCGGCCAGCGCTAGCGGACAGGGCGCCATCACGCCGTACCTGCGGGGGTATTTCCCGTGTGAGCAGGTCTGGTGGGTATTCAGTCCCTTCGCCCTGGCGCAGTCGCCGGGGTTCCTGGATGTGGCGCTGTAGGCGCGAGACCTGCTCGCGATGAATATTGCGCGATGAACCTGCAGGACCGCGCCGTCCATGGCGCGGGCAACAGAACAACCGGAGTTCAGGTGTGCAGATGCTAAAAGCCAACCCAGGCAAGCCAATGGAAGGATCGCGCAGCCGCTCGCAGATCATCGTGCTGTTCATCGCGCTGATCGTGTTCATCATGCTGCTGTTCGCCAACTTCGCTTATCTCAACACCCAGGCCACGTACGACAAGCAGTACATCGGCCACGCCGGCGAGTTGCGGGTGCTGTCCCAGCGCATCGCCAAGAACGCCACGGAAGCCGCGGCGGGCAAGGCCGCGGCATTCAAGCTGCTGGGCGATGCGCGCAACGATTTCGCCCAGCGCTGGGGCTACCTGAAAAAAGGCGACCCGGCCACCGGGCTGCCCGCCGCGCCGGTGGCGGTGCGTCAGGAAATGCGCGCGGTGCAGCAGGACTGGGACAAGCTGCTGCACAACGCCGACGCGATCCTGGCCAGCGAACAGACCGTATTGTCCCTGCATCAGGTGGCCGCGACCCTGGCGGAAACCGTGCCGCAGTTGCAGGTCGAGTATGAAAAGGTCGTGGAAATCCTCCTGCAGCGCGGCGCTCCGGCGGCCCAGGTGGCCATGGCGCAACGCCAGTCGTTGCTCGCCGAGCGCATTCTCGGCGCGGTGAATACTGTGCTGGCCGGCGACGAAAACGCGGTGCAGGCCGCGGATGTCTTCGGCCGTGACGCGGCGCGTTTCGGCCAGGTGCTGAGCGGCATGCTCCAGGGCAACCCGACCCTGAAGATCAGCCAGGTCGAGGACCGCGATGCGCGGGCGCGCCTGACCGAGATCAGCGAGCTGTTCCAGTTCGTCTCCGGCTCAGTGGACGAAATTCTCGAAACCTCCCCTGAGCTGTTCCAGGTTCGCGAATCGGCGAGCAATATCTTCAGCCTGTCGCAGACCCTGCTCGACGAGGCCTCGCACCTGGCCATCGGCTTCGAGAACCTGGCCGGCGGGCGTTCGCTGGACACCATCGGCGGTTATGTCCTGGGCCTGGCTGCGCTGGCCTCGATCATCCTCATTGGCCTGGTGATGGTCCGTGAAACCAATCGCCAGTTGCACGAGACTGCGGAGAAGAACGAGCGCAACCAGAACGCGATCATGCGTTTGCTGGACGAGATCGAAGACCTGGCCGACGGCGACCTCACCGTGACCGCCTCGGTGACCGAGGACTTCACCGGCACCATCGCCGACTCGATCAACTATTCCGTGGACCAGCTGCGCGACCTGGTGGCGACCATCAACCTCACCGCCGGCCAGGTCGCCGGCGCGGTGCAGGAAACCCAGGCCACCGCGATGCAACTGGCCGAAGCCTCGGAGCATCAGGCCCAGCAGATTTCCGAAGCCTCCACCGCGATCAACGAAATGGCCCAGTCGATCGATCAGGTGTCGGCCAACGCCGCCGAGTCCTCGGCGGTAGCCGAGCGTTCGGTGGAGATCGCCAACAAGGGCAACGAGGTGGTGCACAACACCATCCACGGCATGGACAACATCCGCGAGCAGATCCAGGACACTGCCAAGCGCATCAAGCGCCTGGGCGAGTCGTCCCAGGAAATTGGCGACATTGTCAGCCTGATCGATGACATTGCCGACCAGACCAATATCCTCGCCCTCAACGCGGCGATCCAGGCCTCCATGGCCGGGGATGCCGGGCGCGGCTTCGCGGTGGTGGCCGATGAGGTGCAGCGCCTGGCGGAACGTTCTTCGGCGGCGACCCGGCAGATCGAGACCCTGGTGCGGGCGATCCAGACCGACACCAACGAGGCGGTGATCTCCATGGAGCAGACCACCTCGGAAGTGGTGCGCGGCGCCCGGCTGGCGCAGGATGCCGGGGTGGCCCTGGAAGAAATCGAAGGCGTCTCCAAGACCCTGGCGGCGCTGATCCAGAGCATCTCCAACGCCGCCCAGCAGCAGACGTCGTCGGCCGGACAGATATCCTTGACCATGAACGTGATCCAGCAGATCACTTCACAGACTTCGTCCGGCTCGACCGCGACGGCCGAGAGCATCGGTAACCTGGCGAAAATGGCCAGCCAGCTGCGGCGCTCGGTGTCCGGTTTCACCTTGCCGGCCGGTCGCGAGCAGACGCCGCGGGACAACCGCTGAGGCCGGAGCACGACTTTGATGGGAATGGTAATGGGTGATCGGCACGACTATGTGGCCCTGGAATGGGTCAAGGGCGAAATTGCCGAAACGCTGAAGCAGGCCCACCAGGCGCTCGATCATCTGGTCGACGAGCCGCAGGCGGTGGAAGCGCTCGAACAGTGCCTGGACTGCATCCATCAGGTCCACGGCAGCCTGCAGATGGTCGAGTTCTATGGTGCGGCGCTGCTCGCCGAAGAAATGGAAGCCCTGACCCTGGCCCTGCGCGAGCACCGCGTGGCCCAGCGGGACGAGGCGATCTATCTGCTGCGCCAAGCCATCAGCCAGTTGCCGCAGTACCTCGACCGGGTGCAAAGCGCGCGCCGCGACCTGCCGTTGGTGGTGTTGCCGCTGCTCAACGACCTGCGCAGCGCCCGGGGCGAAGGCCTGCTGAGCGAAACCAGCCTGTTCAGCCCGCAGCTGCCGGACCTGCCGGCGCTGGACCAGGCGGCACTGGACCGCCTGGCGCCCCCCGACCTGACCATCCTGCTGCGCAAGTTGCGGCACATGCTGCAAACCGCGCTGGTCGACCTGCTGCGCGAACAGGATGTGAAAAACAGTCTGGGCTACATGGCCAAGGTCTTCGAGCGCCTCCAGGTGTTGTGCCAGAACGCCCCGCTGGGGCCCTTGTGGCAGATCGCCCTGGCCCTGGTGGAAGGCATGGGCAGCGGGGCGATCGCCAACAGCCCGGCGGTGCGCAGCCTGCTCAAGGATGCCGACCGCGAACTCAAGCGTCTCTATGAACAAGGCATCGCCGGGGTCAACCAGGCGGCCCCCGACGAACTGCTGAAAAGCCTGCTGTTTTACATCGCCAAGGCCCGCTACCCCACCGCGCAGATGCAGACCATGAAAGACACCTACGGACTCGATGACGCTTTGCCCGACAATGCGCTGGTCGACCAGGAGCGGGCGCGCATGGCCGGTCCCGACCGCGACGCCATGCGCTCGGTGCTGGCGGCCTTGTGCGAGGAATTGGTGCGGGTCAAGGAACGCCTGGACCTGTTCGTGCGCAGCGACCGCCAGCATGCGTCGGACCTGGACAGCCTGCTGGCGCCCCTGCGACAGATCGCCGACACCCTGGCGGTGCTGGGCTTCGGCCAGCCGCGCAAGGTCATCATCGACCAGCTGGCGGTGGTGCTGAGCCTGGCCCAGGGCCAGCGCGAACCGAATGACGCGGTGCTGATGGATGTGGCCGGGGCCCTGCTGTATGTCGAGGCGACCCTGGCCGGCATGGTCGGCCCGGCCGAACCCGAGAGCCGCGAAGAAAGCCGCCTGCCGACCACCGACCTGACCCAGATCCACCAACTGGTGATCAAGGAGGCGCGGATCTGCCTGCAACAGGCCAAGGACCTGATCGTCGACTACATCGACGCCGGTTGGGACCGCGAACACTTGCAGGCGCTGCCGGAGCTGCTGACCCAGGTGCGCGGCGCCCTGGCGATGGTTCCCCTGGGCCGTGCGGCGGGCCTGCTGCAAGCCTGCATCGGCTTCGTGCGCGAACACCTGCTGCTGGACCCGCGCCAGCCCGGCTGGCAGCAGCTGGACAATCTGGCCGACGTGATCACCAGCATCGAGTATTACCTGGAGCGCCTGAGCGACGATCCCCAGGCGCCGGGGGAAAAGATTCTCGACGTGGCCGAGCAGGGCCTGGCCGCGCTGGGCTATGCGCCGCAAAAGCGGGCGCCGGACGAGTGGCTGCCGAACGAACAGGTGCCGCTGCTCAGCGATGTGCTCAGCCCCAACGAAGCCCTGGTGATGCAGGACCTGCAGGAGCTGGACAGCCCGGAAGTGGCGCAGTCCCTGGCCGATGTACTGGCAAGCCCGGTCTCGGCGCTCAACCCGCCAGCGCTGGACACGCCGGGCAGCCTGTTGCCGCCGCCGGGTGATGAAACGCCGGTGGACGACGAACTGCGCGAAGTCTTCCTCGAAGAGACCGACGAAGTGCTCGACGTGCTGCGCGAGTACCTGCCGCGCTGGGTCGCCGAGCCCCACGGCAAGGCGGCGCTGGGCGAACTGCGCCGGGCCTTCCACACCCTCAAGGGCAGCGGGCGGATGGTGCGCGCGCTGGTGCTGGGCGAGCTGGCCTGGGCCGTGGAGAACCTGCTCAACCGGGTCCTGGAACACAGCGTGGAACCGGGGCCGCAGGTGCGGCAATTGCTTGAAGAGGTCGTGCAGTTGCTGCCGGAGCTGGTCGCCGAGTTCGCCGCCCAGGCCCAGCGCCAGCGCGACGATGTCGACCGCCTGGCTGCCCGGGCGCATGCCCTGGCCAAGGGCGACACGGCGTTGCTAGACGGCTTGGCAGACGAGCTCGACCCGCAGTTGCTGGAGATCTTCCGCAACGAGGCCGAAACCCATCTGGAGAGCATCAAGCGCTTTCTCGAGCAGGCTGCCGAGCACCTGCCGCTGCAGGCCAGCGACGAATTGCAGCGCGCCTTGCACACCCTCAAGGGCAGCGCCTACATGGCCGGCGTGCTGCCGATCGCCGAGCTGGCGGCGCCGCTGGACCTGCTGGCCCGGGAATATCGCGCGCACCTGATGGCCCTGGACCTGGACGAGGTCGAGCTGCTGCTGGAGGCCGAAGGCCTGTTTCGCCGCAGCCTGCAACAGCTGGGCAGCGATCCGCTGGCGCCCATCGAAGGCGCCGCCGACCTGATCGAACGGGTCAAGGCGCTGACCGCCGAGCGCCTGGAAGCCCTGCTCAACGCCCCCAATACCGGGCTGCGGGTCAAGCGCGATGCGCAGTTGATCAGCAGTTTCCTGGCCCAGGGCATGGACATCCTGCTGGATGCCGAAAACCTGCTGCGCCGCTGGCAACAGCACCCCGGCGAGCGCCAGGAACTCAGCGCCCTGCTGGACGAGTTGACCACCCTTGGCGAAGGCGCGCACCTGGCGGACCTGCAGCCGATGGATGAGCTGTGCGAAGCGCTGCTGGACCTGTACGGCGCCGTGGAAGAAAGCAGCCTGGCGGTGGGCGAACGGTTTTTCCATGAGGCGGAAAACGCCCATGAAGCCCTGATCAACATGCTCGATGAACTGGCCGCCGGCCAGGAAGTCAGCCCGCAACCGGCGATGGTCCGGGCCTTGCGCGAACTGCTCGAGGAAAGCCTCGACCCGTCGGCCATGGGCCTGATCCGCAGCGACGGCAGCCGCACCCTGAGCATCACCGACCTGGCCAGTGCTACCGCCGAGATGGAGCAGAGGGCGCAGATCGAGGTGGAGGAGCCGGATGACGAGATCGTGGCGATCTTCCTCGAAGAGGCGATGGATATTCTCGAAAGCGCCGACCAGGCCTTGCAGCGCTGGCTGGCCGACCCGGACAACGGCGCGCCGCTGTCTTCCCTGCAGCGCGACCTGCACACCCTCAAGGGCGGCGCGCGCATGGCCGAAGTCGGGCCGGTGGGCGACCTGGCCCAGGAACTGGAGAATCTCTACGAAGGCCTGGTGGATCGCCGGTACCAGCATGGCGAGGCCTTGGTCGATCTGCTGCAACGCAGCCATGCGCAACTGGCGCTGCTGTTGCAGCAATTGCAGGCACAGCAAGCGCTGAGCGACCCCAAGGCGCTGATCGAAGCGATCCGCGGTTTGCGCCAGCGCAGCGGGGTCACCAGCGAGGTGCCTGAGGCTGCGGTGACCGACGATTCGGCGGCCCACGATCCGGAGCTGCTGGAGATCTTCCTCGAAGAAGGCTTCGACATCCTCGACAGTTCGGGGGCGGCGCTGACGCGCTGGCAGGCCGAGCCGGCCAGCCGCCAGGAAGTGGAAACCCTGTTGCGCGACCTGCACACCCTCAAGGGCGGCGCGCGCATGGTGGAGATCGTGCCGATCGGCGACCTGGCCCATGAACTGGAGTTTCTCTATGAAGGCCTGTCCGCGGGCCTGCTGCAACCGACACCGGCGTTGTTCGGCCTGTTGCAGAAAAGCCAGGACCGCCTGGCGCAGATGCTCGACGCCGCCCGCGCCGAGCAACCGATCAAGCCGGCCGACAGCCTGATCGAGGCGATTCGCGGCTTTACTCATCCGGCCCAGGCCGAAGCGCCGCCTCTGCTGCTGCCCGATCTCACGCCGCCTGCCAAGCCCGAACCGCCGGTGGCGCCGGCGGAAGCCGCGGTGGCCGGGGATATGGTCAAGGTCTCGGCCGAGCTGCTGGACGACCTGGTCAACCTGGCCGGGGAAACCTCGATCTTCCGCGGGCGCATCGAGCAACAGGTCAACGATGCGCGGGTGGCCCTGAGCGAAATGGAAACCACCATCGAGCGTATCCGTGACCAGTTGCGCCGCTTGGACACCGAAACCCAGGGGCGGATTCTCAGCCGCCAGCAGGTCGAGGCCGAGCGCCTGGGCTACGAGGAATTCGATCCGCTGGAGATGGACCGCCATTCGCAGTTGCAGCAACTGTCGCGGGCCCTGTTCGAGTCGGCGTCCGACCTGCTCGACCTCAAGGAAACCCTGGACCGGCGCAACCAGGACGCGGAAAACCTGTTGCAGCAGCAAGGGCGGGTCAATACCGAATTGCAGGAAGGCCTGATGCGCACACGCATGGTGCCGTTCGAGCGCCTGGTGCCGCGCCTCAAGCGCATCGTCCGCCAGGTGGCGGAGGAGTTGGGCAAGGATGTCTCGTTCAGCGTCGGCAACGCCGAGGGCGAGATGGACCGCAACGTGCTGGAGCGCATGGTTGCGCCCTTGGAGCACATGCTGCGCAACGCCGTCGATCATGGCCTGGAGTCCGCCGAGGTGCGCCGTGCCTCGGGCAAGCCGGAGCAGGGGCGGATCACCCTGGACCTGTCCCACGAAGGTGGCGATATTGTTTTCGACATGCGCGACGACGGCGCCGGGGTGCCGCTGGAGGCGGTGCGGCGCAAGGCGATCAAGCGTGGCCTGCTCGCCCCCAATGCCGAGATCAGCGACCGTGACGTGCTGCAATTCATCATGCAGCCGGGGTTTTCCACGGCGGAGAAAATCACCCAGATTTCCGGGCGCGGGGTGGGCATGGACGTGGTCCATGAAGAGGTGCGCCAGCTCGGCGGCTCGATGACCATCGACTCGATCCCGGGGCAGGGCGTGCATTTCCGTATCCGCCTGCCGTTCACCCTGTCGGTCAACCGCGCGCTGATGGTGCAGTGCCTGGAGGAGCAGTACGCGATCCCGCTGAACACCATCGAAGGCATCGTGCGGGTGCTGCCCAACGAACTGGAAAGCCATTACCAGCTCGACCCGCCCCATTACGTATACGCCGGCCAGCGCTATGAGCTGTGCTACCTCGGCGAGCTGCTGCACACCGTGGCCCGGCCGAAGCTGCTGGGGCAGAGCCTGCCGCTGCCAGTGCTGCTGGTGCATTACAACGAGCACCGGATCGCCGTGCAGGTGGATGCCATGGCCGGCACCCGGGAGATTGTGGTCAAGAGCCTGGGGCCGCAGTTCGCGGCGGTGCAGGGGCTGTCTGGCGCGACCATCCTCGGCGATGGCCGGGTGGTGCTGATCCTCGATCTGCTGGCGCATATCCGCGCCCTGCAAACGCGCTTGCCGGTGCCGCGCATGGCGGCCGGCGACGAAGTGATTGCCGAGGTCGAACCGCTGCGGCCGAGGCTGGTGCTGGTGGTCGACGATTCGGTGACGGTGCGCAAGGTCACCAGCCGCCTGCTGGAACGCCACGGCATGAACGTGCTGACCGCCAAGGACGGGGTCGACGCCATGGCGCTGTTGCAGGAGCACACCCCGGACCTGATGCTGCTGGACATCGAAATGCCGCGCATGGACGGCTTCGAGGTGGCGATGCAGGTGCGCGCCGACCCGCGCCTGCACCAGCTGCCGATCATCATGATCACTTCGCGCACCGGCCAGAAGCACCGCGACCGGGCCATGGCCATCGGCGTCAACGACTACCTCGGCAAGCCTTACCAGGAGTCGGTGCTGCTGGAGAGCATCGCCCAGTGGAGCAGACCCCATGCATGACTACCGCGCCAGCTTCCTCACCGGACTGCTGCTGCCCCTGGCCGACCGCACTCTGATCCTGCCCAACGTCGCGGTGGCCGAATTGATCGACTATCAACGCGGCGAGCCGGCCAGCGACGCGCCGCCCTGGTACCTGCGTTCTGTTGCCTGGCGCGACCGCCAGCTGCCGCTGATCAGCTTCGAGGCCGCTTGCGGCCAGCCTCTGGCTATCGGCGAGCGCGCCCGCATCGTCGTGCTCAATACCCTGGGCGGTCGCGAGCGCCTGAAGTTCATTGCCTTGGTGATCCAGGGCATCCCGCGCTCCTGCCGGCTCGACAGCCAGCTGAGCTACGTCGACGTGCCGCTGTGCCGGCTGGAGAAGGCCGCGGTACAGGTGGGGGAGCAGGTGGCGAAGATTCCGGATCTGTTGGGGTTGGAGGAGATGCTAGTGAAGGCGGGGTTGTCCTAGGTCCTGTCGAGCGGCTTGACCGGTCCCTTTTGGGGACTGATGGGGCGCCACTGATCTGGAGGAGCGGCCGGTTGACGTTCGATTGCCTGTGATGGCCTCGCTACTGATGTTGGACGGTGTACATATCCATTCCTGCGGTCACGGCTACTTATGGTTCCGCCCTTACGGCGGGTCACTTTTGGCAAACGCCCGGAATGCCGGCCCAGCCAAAAGTAACCAAAAGGTCTCGCCCCTGGCGTACGGCCTTCGCTGCGCTCAGGTTCCCTCGCTCCGACGTCCATCAGGGGGCATCGACTCCGGTCGGCTTCGCTTCGACCTCCATACGATGTCCTCGACTGCGTCGAGGGGCGCTGCGCGCCTGTCCCCTGATGAACGCCGGAACGAAGCCTCCCGATGGGGCGGGTAGATCAAGATCAAAAGCTGGCGCTGGCGCGACCTACCGGTCGGCGCAAACCCTGTAGCCGCTGCCGAGCCTGCGAGGCTGCGTACGAGGACGTAGTCCTCGCCAAACCTGGCGACGCGGTCTATCGGGAGAAATGAGGTGTCTGCTTTTGCGCCCGCTTCGCGGTCGTGCGCAGCCTCGCAGGCTCGGCAGCGGCTACATGCAGTGTCCGGAGGTGTTAGCGGGCATTTCAGCCGTAGAGAGTGGCAACAGTTTGCCGGTTGCTGGGGCGGATATCAGGCTCCATAGTCCGGGCTGTCGCCGACGCATCGGCGACCGATCTTAGCCGGTCGAAACAAGTTAATGGATGCATCAGTGCCCCGTATAATACCGAGCGCTTGTCGCTTGGCATTTGCTATGGCGGCTGTGCGCGGGACACCTTCGGGTGTGTCGGGCTTCCATTCTTGTCCCGGCCGGCTAACCCGCGCCCAGCTGCCACCTATTTTGTTTAGCCGCAAAGGGTGGTTGCTCTACACAAGATGGAGAAACACCCATGACTGAGTTCATCCCGCTGCAAAGCAATCTCACCTCCACCCCAGTGCTCTACCTCAACCCCAAGGCCTCGGCGGCCGACCTGCACGGCTGCGCTGTGCAGCGCATCAAAGCCACCCGCGACCTGATGCACAGCCTCAACTGCCTGAGCCTCAAAGGCGTCCACGACCAGGACTTGCAGCACATCGTCAATGCGGCCCATCTGCTGCTGCAGGATGGCTGCGATGCGCTGGATGCGTTGCAGTGGCGGATCGAGGCTTAAGCGCAAGGTTGTCTATGGGGCGTAGGCGTGATGGCCTGCGCCCTTGACCATTACCCTCACCGTAACGATCCACCACTCTGCTTGATTGATGCCATGCCTCCTGCGCTCCTAAGGTAGCGGCCACGACAGCGAACCCGTGGAGTGAGCATGACAACAACAATATCCCCCGACTCGCGCTGGACGCGGCGGCGCGCTGAAAAGCAGCGGCGTCTCGAGCAGGTGCGGGGTCTCGCCGATGGTGCGGTGTTGCCCACCGACAAGATAGTCGCGGCGCTGGAGGCGTTGATTCTGCCCGGCGACCGCGTGGTGCTGGAGGGCAACAACCAGAAGCAGGCGGACTTCCTGTCGCGCGCCCTGGCCAAGGCCGACCCGGGCCGCCTGCACGACCTGCACATGATCATGCCCAGCGTCGGCCGCTCGGAGCATCTGGACCTGTTCGAACGCGGCATCGCCCGCAAGCTCGACTTCTCCTTCGCCGGCACCCAGAGCCTGCGCATCAGCCAGCTGCTGGAAGACGGCCTGCTGGAAATCGGCGCGATCCATACCTACATCGAACTCTATGCGCGGCTGGTGGTGGACCTGATCCCCAACGTGGTGCTCTCGGCCGGGTTCATGGCCGACCGCGCGGGCAATATCTATACCGGGCCGAGCACCGAGGACACCCCGGCGCTGATCGAGCCGGCGGCGTTCAGCGATGGCATCGTCATCGTCCAGGTCAACCAGTTGGTGGACGACGTCAGCGAGTTGCCGCGGGTGGATATCCCGGCGTCCTGGGTCGACTTCGTGGTGGTGGCCGACAAGCCGTTCTACATCGAACCGCTGTTCACCCGCGACCCGCGCCACATCAAGCCGGTGCATGTGCTGATGGCGATGATGGCGATCCGCGGCATCTATGAAAAACACAAGGTCCAGTCGCTGAACCACGGCATCGGCTTCAACACCGCGGCCATCGAGCTGATCCTGCCGACCTACGGCGAATCCCTGGGCCTGAAAGGCAAGATCTGCCGCAACTGGACCCTCAACCCCCACCCGACCCTGATCCCGGCCATCGAAAGCGGCTGGGTGGAAAGCGTGCATTGCTTCGGCACCGAACTGGGCATGGAAAACTACATCGCCGCGCGGCCGGATGTGTTCTTCACCGGGCGCGACGGTTCGTTGCGTTCCAACCGGATGTTCTGCCAGCTGGCCGGGCAGTACGCGGTGGACCTGTTTATCGGCGCGACCCTGCAGGTCGATGGCGACGGCCATTCCTCCACCGTGACCCGTGGCCGCCTGGCCGGCTTCGGCGGTGCGCCGAACATGGGCCACGACCCCCGTGGCCGGCGCCACGGCACCCCGGCCTGGCTGGATATGCGCCACGACGACGCGCAACAACCGATGCTGGAGCGAGGCAAGAAGCTGGTGGTGCAGATGGTCGAGACCTTCCAGGAAGGCGGCAAACCGACCTTCGTCGAAACCCTCGACGCCGTGGAAGTGGCGAAGAAAAGCGGTATGCCCCTGGCGCCGATCATGATCTATGGCGACGACGTCACCCACCTGCTGACCGAAGAGGGCATCGCCTACCTGTACAAGGCGCGTTCCCTGGAAGAGCGCCAGGCGATGATCGCGGCGGTGGCCGGGGTGACCGCCATCGGCCTGCGCCACAACCCGAAAGACACCGCGCGCATGCGCCGCGAAGGCCTGATCGCCTTGCCCGAAGACCTCGGTATCCGCCGTACCGACGCCAGCCGCGAGCTGCTGGCGGCGAAAAGCGTCGCCGACCTGGTGGAGTGGTCGGGTGGCCTGTACAACCCGCCCGCCAAGTTCAGGAGCTGGTAAATGCACGCCTTCAACCTGCAAAGCAAACCCCTGAGCCTGGCCGAGCGCCTGGCGGACCTGGCGGTGGACGCGCTGATCGACGAGGCCGACCTGTCGCCGAAACCGGCCCTGGTCGACCGTCGCGGCAACGGCGCCCATAGCGATCTGCACCTGGGGCTGATGCACGCCTCGGCGCTGTCGCTGTGGCCGGCCTTCAAGGAAATGGCCGACGCCGCCAGCGTGTTCGGCGCGGTCGGCCTACCCCTGCGCGAAGCCCTGGGCCGCATCGGCCGTGAAGGCGAAGCGGCGATGCTCGCTACGACTAACGGGGTGAACACTCATCGTGGCGCGATCTGGGCCCTGGGCCTGTTGGTGGCCGCCGCCGCGCTGGAACCTCAGGCCAACAGCGCCGGCGCCCTGTGCCTGCGGGCCGCGCGCCTGGCGCTGCTGGACGACCGTTACGCGCCGCGACCCCTCAGCCACGGCGCGCAAGTGGCGTTGCGCTATGGCGTGCGCGGCGCCCGCGAAGAAGCCCAGCTGGGTTTTCCAGCGGTGCTGCAACGGGGCCTGCCGCAACTCGAACGCAGCCGTGCCCAGGGGCATGGCGAACAGAACGCCCGGCTCGATGCGCTGCTGGCGATCATGACCAGCCTGGCCGACACCTGCGTGCTCTATCGCGCTGGCGAGGCGGGCCTGCGGGCCATGCAACAGGGTGCCCAGGCGGTGCTCGACGCCGGCGGCAGCGCCAGCCTGGCCGGGCGTCGCCGCCTGCATGAGCTGGACCAGTGCCTGCTGGCCTTGAACGCCTCGCCCGGTGGCGCCGCGGACTTGCTCGCGGCCTGCCTGCTGATCGACCGGATCGCCTCCGGCGCCGCCTTTATCCAGGGAGCAGTGTGATGGAAACCTTGTCTTTCGAATTTCCCGCCGGGCAACCCGCCCGGGGCCGGGCGCTGGTGGGCTGTGTCGGCTCGGGCGACCTGGAGGTGCTGCTCGAACCCGGGCAGCCCGGCAAGCTGAGCATTCAGGTGCAGACCTCGGTCAACGGCAGTGCGTCGCGCTGGCAGCATCTGTTCGAGCGCATGTTCGACGGCCAGACGCCGCCGGCCCTGAGCATCGACATCCATGATTTCGGCGCCACCCCGGGCGTGGTACGCCTGCGCCTGGAGCAGGGCTTCGAGGAGATCGGCCATGACTGACAGCGCCCGGTTGCTCAACAAACACAGCTTCGTCGAACTCAGTGCCCGGCAGCGGGCCAAGGCCCTGCTCGACGCCGGCAGCTTTCGCGAGTTGCTTGATCCGTTCCAGCGCGTCATGTCGCCGTGGCTGGCGCGCCAGGGCGTGGTGCCCCAGGCCGATGACGGGGTGGTGATCGCCAAGGGCCGCATCGACGGCCTGCCGGTGGTGATCGCCGCCATCGAAGGCGCGTTCCAGGGCGGCAGCCTCGGCGAGGTCGGCGGGGCGAAGATTGCCGGCGCCCTGGAGCTGGCGGCCGAAGACAACCGCAAGGGCATTGCTACCCGCGCCGTACTGCTGCTGGAAACCGGTGGCGTGCGCCTGCAGGAAGCCAATCTCGGGCTGGCGGCGATTGCCGACATTCACGCAGCCATCGTCGACCTGCGCCAGTACCAGCCGGTGATAGGCGTGGTGGCCGGCAGCGTCGGCTGTTTTGGCGGCATGTCGATTGCCGCCGGGCTGTGCAGCTACCTGCTGGTGACCCAGGAGGCGCGCCTGGGCCTCAACGGTCCGCAGGTGATCGAGCAGGAAGCCGGCCTCGAGGAATACGACTCCCGCGACCGACCCTTTATCTGGAGCCTGACCGGCGGCGAGCAGCGTTTCGCCAGCGGCCTGGCGGACCGCTATGTGGCCGACGACGTGGCGCAGATCCGCCAACAGGTCGGCGAACTGCTGGCCCAGGGCCTGCCCAGCGCGCAACGCAGCCGGCAGGCCGAGCTGTACCTGCAACGCCTGGCCCGGCTGGACAGTCACCCACAGATCGACCCGGCGACGGTTCGCCAGCTGTATCGAGGAGACCGCTCATGAGTGCTTATTCCCTGCGGGGCCTGCATTGGTTCACGGCCCTGAGCGCGGGCGCCGCCCCGGTAGCGGGTTTGCCGGCCTCGTTGAAGGTGGCGGACGCCACGCTGGAGCAACAACCGGTACGGTTTATCGCCGTGGTCGCCGACCCGGCCAACCCTTTTGTGCGGGCGCGCAATGGTGAGGTCGGCCTGCTGGAAGGCTGGGGCCTGGCCAAGGCGGTGGACGACGCGATCGAGGCCGACCGTGAGCAGAGCCTCAAGCGCGCGCTGATCGCCATAGTCGATGTGCCGAGCCAGGCCTATGGGCGTCGCGAAGAGGCCCTGGGCATCCATCAGGCCCTGGCCGCGGCCGCCGACAGCTATGCCCGGGCCCGGCTGGCCGGGCATCCGGTGATCGGCCTGCTGGTGGGCAAGGCCATGTCCGGGGCCTTCCTGGCCCACGGTTACCAGGCCAACCGCCTGATCGCCCTGCGCGACCCGGGGGTGATGGTGCACGCCATGGGCAAGGTCTCGGCGGCGCGGGTCACCCTGCGCAGCGTCGAGGAACTGGAGGCCCTGGCCGCCAGCGTGCCGCCCATGGCCTACGACATCGACAGCTATGCCAGCCTCGGTCTGCTCTGGGAGACCTTGTCGGTCAGCCAGATCGAACAGCCGAGCGCCGACGACCTGACCCTGGTGCGGCAATGCCTGGGCCAGGCGATTGCCGATGTACGCACCCACGGCCGCGATCTGTCGGGACGCCTGGGGGCCAGCAACCGTGGCGCTTCCAGCCGGGCCCGCCAGCTGTTGCGCGAGCAATGGTGAGCGCCATGACCAGCGCCTTGCTGCCCCATGACCTGCTGTGGGGCCTGTCCCCTCGGCAACTGCCCGCCGATGCCCCGGCCTGGGTGGTGGCGGCCATGGCCGCCGGGCAACCGGTGGTGGTGCGCCGTGCGTTGACCGCGCCCGGGCAGGTGGCGGTGGGCGTGCGTGGGCGGCTGCGCGAGCAACGCTACGGGACGCTGATGGCGGTGGCGGCCATCGAGCGCCGGGTGCGCCCGGAAGAGCTGTGCCATGTCGAGTCGGATCGGGACTGGCCAGCGCTCCAGGCGCTGGCTCGGTTGCGTGAACCTTTGGATGCCCTTGGCCTGGCCTGGGGTGTCAGCGGCAGCGCCGGTTTTGAACTGGCCAGCGGCGTGCCGGCGCTGCATCGACACAGCGACCTGGACCTGATCCTGCGCGCTGCGCAGCCCATGGACCGGGTCGAGGCCCGGGCGTTGCTGGCGCTGCTCGACGCCGCTGTCTGCCCGGTGGACCTGCAATTGCAGACACCCAACGGCGCCGTGGCCCTGCGCGAGTGGGCCGGGACATCGGCGCGGGTGCTGCTGAAAAGCGCCAGTGGCGCGCGTCTGGTCGGCGATCCGTGGCAGGCCCTGGAGCAGGTGGCGTGAGCAGCCTGCTGGTGTTTCCGGGCCAGGGCGCGCAGCAGCCGGGGATGTTGCATCGCCTGCCGCCCAGCGCCCTGGCCGAGGCCTGCCTGCAACAGGCGAGCGAGGTCCTGGGCGAGGATGCCCTGGCCCTGGATTCGCCCCAGGCCCTGGCGACTACCCGGGCGGTGCAGTTGTGCCTGCTGATCGCCGGCGTGGCCCATGCCCGGGTGTTGCTGGAAAACGGGCCGGGCGCGGATTACGTGGCGGGCCTGTCGATCGGCGCCTACCCCGCCGCGGTGGTGGCCGGCGCCCTGGATTTCGGCGATGCGCTGCGTCTGGTCAGCCTGCGCGGCGAGCTGATGCAGCAGGCCTACCCACAGGGTTATGGCATGACCGCGATCGTCGGCCTGCAACTGGCGACGGTGGAGGCCTTGCTGGCCCAGGTGCACAGCCCGGACAACCCGGTGTACCTGGCCAATATCAATGCCGATAGCCAGGTGGTGATCGCCGGCAGCGATGCCGCCATGGCCCAGGTCGCCGAGCTGGCCCGCGGCTGCGGGGGCGGCGTGGCCAAGCGTCTGGCGGTCAGCGTGCCGTCCCATTGCCCGCTGCTGGAGCAGCCGGCCCAGGCCCTGGCCGAGGCGTTCGCCAGGGTGGCGTTGCAGCCGCCGCGCTTGGGTTACCTGAGCGGCAGCCGCGCGCGGCCGCTGCGTACGCCGGAGCAGTTGCGCGACGACCTGGCGTTCAACATGTGCCGGGTGGTGGATTGGCGCGGCACCGTGCAAAGCGCCTACGAGCGCGGCGTGCGGCTACAGATCGAACTGCCGCCCGGCGCGGTGTTGACCGCTCTGGCGCGCCGGGTGTTCGAGCAGGGCACCGTGATGGCCTGCGACGGGGTCCGGCTCGACACCTTGCAAGCGCTGTTGCGTGAGGAGGGAAACCGCCAACCCTAGACACCGACTCAAGCTGGCGAAGCACAAGAACAACAACTTCGACGATGCACTTTGAGGACTACAACAATGATTATTTACGGTGTGGCGCTGCTGGCGATCTGTACGCTGGCAGGGGTGATTATCGGTGACATGCTCGGCGTCCTGCTGGGGGTGAAATCCAACGTCGGCGGTGTCGGCATCGCGATGATCCTGCTGATCTGCGCGCGGCTGTGGATGCACAGGCACGGCGGCATGACCAAGGACTGCGAGATGGGCGTCGGCTTCTGGGGCGCCATGTACATCCCGGTGGTGGTGGCCATGGCCGCGCAACAGAACGTGGTCACCGCCCTGCACGGCGGCCCGGTGGCGGTGCTGGCGGCCATTGGTTCGGTGGTGCTCTGTGGTTGCACCATCGCCCTGATCAGCCGCACCAACAAAGGCGAACCGTTGCCGGACGAACCGGACGCTATCGCCCCTGGTGCCGCTCCGGCAGGGGGACGCTGATATGTGGGATCTGATCGAGAAAGGCCTGGAACACAACGGCCTGGTCACCGCTTTCGCCTTCGTCGGCGTGATCATGTGGGTCTCGGTGCTGCTGTCCAAGCGCCTGACGTTCGGCCGGGTGCACGGCTCGGCCATCGCCATCGTCATCGGCCTGGTGCTGGCCTGGGTTGGTGGCACTGTCACCGGTGGGCAAAAGGGCCTGGCGGACCTGGCGCTGTTCTCCGGCATCGGCCTGATGGGCGGTGCCATGCTGCGCGACTTCGCGATTGTCGCCACGGCCTTCGAGGTCCAGGCCACCGAGGCGCGCAAGGCCGGGATGATCGGCGCCATCGCGCTGTTTCTCGGCACGGTGCTGCCGTTCATTGTCGGGGCGAGCATCGCCTGGGCCTTCGGTTATCGCGATGCGGTGAGCATGACCACCATCGGCGCCGGCGCGGTGACCTACATTGTCGGTCCGGTGACCGGGGCGGCGATCGGCGCCAGTTCCGATGTGGTGGCACTGTCCATCGCCACGGGGCTGATCAAGGCGATCCTGGTGATGGTCGGCACGCCCATGGCGGCGCGCTGGATGGGCCTGGACAACCCGCGTTCGGCGATGGTCTTCGGCGGCCTGGCCGGCACCGTCAGCGGGGTGACCGCGGGCCTGGCGGCGACCGACCGGCGCCTGGTGCCCTATGGCGCGCTGACCGCGACCTTCCATACCGGGCTGGGTTGCCTGCTCGGGCCTTCGTTGCTGTATTTCATCGTGCGCGGGTTGGTGGGGTAGGGCGGCTGGCTTCATCGCGAGCAAGCTCGCTCCTACAGAGGTATACGGTCTCTGCAGGAGCGAGCCTGCTCGCGATAGCGCTCGTGTAAACACCGCGCTTTATGTGTCTTGCCGGTTGGCATACATCCGGCACTCGGCCAGCAGCGCCAGCAGGTTCGGGTCGCGCTCCTTGGCCTTGAGGAACACCACGCCGATATGCTGTTGCAGCCGGTAGCGCGCCTGCAGCGGAATCAACTTCACGCGGTTTTCGTACACCGCGGCAATCCTTCCCGGCAGCAGGGCATAGCCCACCCCCGAGCTGACCATGCTCAGCAGGGTGAAGATGTCGTTGACCTGCATCGCCACCTTCGGCTCGAACCCCGCCTGCTTGAACACCCGCACCCCGTCCTGATGGGTGGCGAAGCCCTGGGTCAGGGTGATGAAGGTCGCGTCGCGCACATCGCTGAGATCGACTTCCGCCTGCCGGGCGAACGGCGAGTCGGCCGGCGTGGCGAGGAAGATATCGTCGGAAAACAGCGGGATCTGCTCGCAGTCCGGGTCGCTGACGCTGTCGTCCAGTGATACCAGGATCGCGTCGACCTCCATGTTCTTCAGCTTGTACAGCAGGTCGATGTTGGAGCCCAGGATCAGGTCGATATTCAGCTCGCTACGGCGCAGCTTCAGGCCCATGATCAGCTGCGGCACGGTCTTCACCGTCAATGAATACAACGAGCCGAGCTTGAAGCGTTCCGCCGAGAACCCGGCGGCTTCGCGGGTCAGGCGCACGCTTTCGACCACGTCCTGGATCAGCTTCTGCGCCCGTTCTTCGAGGACGAAGGCGCTTTCCAGCGGTGTCAGGTTGCGTCCTTCATGCTTGAACAGCGGGCAGCGCAGGGCGCTTTCCAGGGAGTGAATGGCCCGGTGCACGCTGACATTGCTGGTCTGCAACTCGGCGGCGGCGCGTGCCAGATTGCCGGTGCGCATGAACGCCAGAAACACTTCGAGCTTTTTCAGGGTCAACTCTTCATCGATCAGCATGATGGGCGCTCTTATTCGAATGCTTCGATTGTGCCTGCCGGGTCATGACTTGGCTGGAGGTTTTTTCGTCCATGGCTTTATTTGGAAACATTGCGCTTTCAGGCTACAGGCCTGAGCCTTGCGCAGATTTTCGCCTTGGGAGGTGAGTGGCACATGTATCACGGGGAAAGACTCAACGCCTGGACGCATCTGGTGGGCGCGATTGCGGCACTGGTCGGGGGGATCTGGCTGCTGGTGCTGGCCAGTCTCGACGGCAGCCCTTGGAAAATCGTCAGCGTGGCGATCTACGGCTTCACCTTGCTGGTGCTGTACAGCGCCTCGACCCTGTACCACAGCGTGCGCGGGCGGGCGAAAAACATCATGCAGAAGGTCGATCACTTCTCCATCTACCTGCTGATCGCCGGCAGCTATACGCCGTTCTGCCTGGTGACCCTGCGCGGGCCCTGGGGCTGGACGCTGTTCGGGATCGTCTGGGGGCTGGCGCTGATCGGCATCCTGCAGGAGATCAAGCCGCGCTCCGAGGCGCGCATCCTGTCCATCGTGATCTATGCGGTGATGGGCTGGATCGTGCTGGTGGCGGTCAAGCCGCTGCTGGCGGCCCTGGGCCCCGCCGGCTTTGCCTGGCTGGCCTCGGGCGGGGTGCTCTACACCGTGGGCATCATCTTCTTCGCCCTCGACAGCCGTTTGCGCCACGCCCACGGGATCTGGCACCTGTTCGTGATCGCCGGCAGCCTGCTGCACTTCGTGGCGATCTTGTTCTACGTGCTCTGATCGGCGACAGCGTTATCGTTCATCGCGAGCAAGCTTCAATCCCCGGTCATCAACCGATCCAGCTGCTCCTGCGCCCGGCCGCCGAAGATCTCCAGCAGGCTGCTCAAGGTGTGTGGCAGCGCCTCCGCCGCGCGGGTCACGGCATACAGGGTGATCGGCAGCGCCGGGGTCAGCGGGCGAATCGCGGTGCTGGCGGGCGAGGCGCCGAGGGCGGTGAAGGGGTCGATCACCGCCAGCCCGGCCCCGGATTCGACCATGGCCCGGGCCAGGGAGTAGGTCTGCACAGCGATGCTGACCCGCGGCGCCGGTTCCACGGCTTTCAGGTAACCGTCGAGTTTCGCCGCCAGCGGGTCGGCGCTGGACAGACCGATCAAGGGCGCCCCCGCCAGCTCCATCAACGGCAGCGGCGTGCCCCTGGCCGCCTGGGGCCAGTAATCCAGCGGCGCCAGCGCCACCAGCACCCCGCTGGCCAGGGCCTGGGCGGTCAGTCCCGGATGATCCGGGCGTTGCAGGGTCAGGGCCACATCGATCTCGCGCATCAGCAGGTTCTGCACCAGCTCGCGGCTGTGGGCGCTGGACAGCTCGCAGACGATGTCCGGGTAGCGCCGGGTCCACTGGTTGATGGCCGGCGGCAACAAGGACAAGGCCAGCGCCGGCGTGGCGCCGATCCGCAGGCTGTGGCCCGGCTCGCGACGCAGGCTCTGGGCCAGGCGCCGCACCCCTTGCAGGCTTTCGCTGACCTTGTCGACCTCGCGCTCCAGCTCCAGGGCTTCCGGGGTGGCCTGCAACTTGCCCTTGACCCGCAGGAACAGCGGGAAGCCCAGCTGCTGCTCGGCGTGCTGCAAGACCTTGGTCACCGCCGGCTGGGAGACGTGCAGCAGTTGCGCCGCGCCGCTGATCGAGCCGGTCTGGCGGATGGCCTGGAAAATCTCGATATGGCGCAGTCGCATGATGAGTCCATAACCTTTGTTTATGGGTGGTCCATCTTTATTCATTGTCCCGGGCCTGTCACCTGGTCCTAACCTGAAGCCCGCTCAACAAGGCTTTAAGGACTGACATGGCACAGCGGGTTTGCATCATCGGCGGCGGGGTCATTGGCCTGGCCAGCGCCTACGCCCTGGTTCGCGAGGGGTTCGACGTCAGCCTGGTGGAGGCGCGCGAGGCCTTCGCCAGCCAGACCAGCTTCGCCAACGGCGGCCAACTGTCGTACCGCTACGTGGCGCCGCTGGCCGATGCCGGCGTGCCCTGGCAGGCCCTGGGCTGGATGCTGCGTGGCGACTCGCCGCTGAAGCTGCGCCTGCGCCTGGACCCGGCGCAGTGGCGCTGGATGGCCGGGTTCCTGGCGGCCTGCCGTGGCTCGGTCAACCGTCGCAACGGTGCCCATCTGCTGCGCCTGGCGCTGCTGAGCCAGGCCACCTTGCAGAGCTGGCGCGAGGAGGACCGGCTCGACGGTTTCCACTGGCGGCGCAACGGCAAGCTGGTGACCTTTCGCGAAACCACGAGCTTCGAGCACGCCCGCCACGGCCTGGCCGATCCGCGCCAGCAGCAGGTGCTGTCCGCTGACGAATGCACGGAACTGGAGCCGACCCTTGGCGGCGCGCCCTTTGTCGGCGGCATCTTCACTCCGGACGAAGAAGTGGCCGACTGCCACGCCTTCTGCCAGCAACTGGTGGCGCGGTTGCAGGCTTCCGGCCGCTGCCAGCTGCTGACGGGGCGCCAGGTCACCGCTATTCGCCAGGCGGGCGGCCAGGTGCAGGCCATCGAGTTGGGCGACGAGGTGCTGGCGGTGGACCAACTGATACTCGCCGCCGGTCATCGCAGTGGCGAACTGGCGTTGCCCGGGCTGAAGCTGCCGCTGTACCCGCTCAAGGGCTACAGCCTCAGCGTGCCGATCGGCGCGGGGCACCGGGCGCCGGAAATCAGCATCACCGACTACAACCGCAAGATCGTCTATGCGCGGATCGGCCAGCAGCTGCGGGTGGCGGCCATGGTCGATATCGTCGGTTTCGACCCGGCCCTGGACCCCAAGCGCCTGGCCCTGATGCAGCGCCAGGCCCGGGAAACCTTCGCCAATGCCGGCGACTACGATGCCGCCATCGAGTGGGCCGGCATGCGCCCGGCGACCCCCAGCGGCGTACCGCTGATCGGCGCCACCGGCTACCGCAACCTGTGGCTCAACCTCGGCCACGGCGCCCTGGGTTTCACTCTGGCCTGTGGCAGCGGGCGCCTGCTGGCCGAGCTGATCGGCCAGCGCCGCACTTCCATCGACATGCAGGGGCTCGCGCCCCATGCCGCCTGATTTCTTTCGCGTACAAGGAGCTGTCCCATGACCATCCAGCGTCTCCACAGCAATGACCGCCTTAGCGCTGTCGTGGGTTTTGCCGATCTGCTGTTCCTGTCCGGCCAGGTGCCGGGCCCGGCCACCGATGCCGCCGGCCAGACCCGCGAAGTGCTGGCGAAGATCGACGCCTTGCTGGCCGAGGCCGGCAGCGACAAGGATCATCTGCTCAGTGCGACCCTCTACCTGAAAAACATCCAGCAGGACTTTGCCGCGATGAACGAGGTCTGGTCGGCCTGGCTGTCCCCGGGCCAGGCGCCAAGCCGCACCACGGTGCAGGCCGCCCTGGCGCGCCCGGACATCCTGGTGGAAATCACTGTCATCGCGGTTCGCCGCTAACGCCTTCACCCACAACGGAGAATAACAATGCAAAAAATCACGTTGCTCGGCTGCACCCTGGGCCTGTTGCTCGGCTCCCCGCTGTACGCCAGCGAGGCGCCGCTGACCGGCACCCTGGGCAAGATCGCCACCGCCGGCAGTATTACCCTGGGTTATCGCGATGCGTCGGTGCCGTTTTCCTACGTGGGTGACAACAGTGGCAAACCCATGGGCTATTCGGTGGACCTGGCGAGCAAGGTCGTCGAGCGCATCCGCGACAAGCTGGCGCTGCCGCAACTGGCGGTGAAGTACAACCTGGTGACGTCGCAGACGCGCATTCCGCTGGTGCAGAACGGCACCGTGGACCTGGAATGCGGCTCCACCGGGGTGACCGCCGAACGGCAGAAGCAGGTGGCGTTTTCCTACGGCTTCATCTACGTCAAAGGCCAGTTGCTGACGGCCAGGGACAGTGGGATCAAGAGTTTCGCCGACCTGCGCGGCAAGAACGTGGTGACCACCGCCGGCACCACCAACGAGCGTTTCCTCAAGAGCTACAACGTCGAGCACAAGATCGACATGTTCGTGATCAGCGCCAAGGACCACGGCGAAGCCTTCCAGATGCTGCAATCGGGTCGCGCCGCGGCGTTCTACATGGATGACGCGCTGCTCTACGGCGAACGGGCCAAGGCCCGCGATCCGCACAACTGGGTGGTGGTCGGCGAGGAGCAGTCGCGGGAAATCTACAGCTGCATGGTGCGCAAGGACGATCCGCAGTTCCTGGAGCTGGTGAACGCCACCCTGGCGGACCTGTACCGCTCAGGGGAAATCAACGGCATCTACCAGCGCTGGTTCGAGCAGCCGATTCCGCCCAAGGGCCTGAACCTGGAATTCCCGATGACCAGCGAGCTGAAGGCGATCATCGCCAAACCAGTAAGCGATCCGGTGGAGTAAGCGTTGAGTGGCCTCTGTAGGAGCGAGGCTTGCCCGCGAAGCGTTTTGTCTGACTCACCGCAGCGCCACCATCGCCGGCAAGCCTGGCTCCTACAGAGGCGGGGACGGGTTAGAAGTCGCCCCACAGCTGTTGGGCTACCGCCAGTGCTACCACTGGCGCGGTTTCGGTGCGCAGCACCCGCGGCCCGAGGCGCGCCGGCAGGAAGCCCGCACCCTGGGCCTGGTCCACTTCGGCATCGGACAGACCGCCTTCCGGGCCGATCAGGAATGCCAGGGTCGCAGGCTTGGCGTGGCTCACCAGCGGCTCGGCCACCGGGTGCAGCACCAGCTTGAGGTCGGCCTGGGTCTGCTTGATCCAGTCGGCCAGCAGCACCGGCGGATGAATCACCGGCACCCGTGAGCGCCCGCATTGTTCGCAGGCGCTGACGGCCACCTGGCGCCAGTGGGCCAGGCGCTTGTCGGCGCGCTCATCCTTGAGCCGCACCTCACAGCGCTCGCTGAAGATCGGGGTGATTTCATTCACCCCCAGCTCGGTGGCCTTCTGAATCGCCCAGTCCATGCGCTCGCCCCGGGACAGGCCCTGGCCGAGGTGGATCTGCAGCGGCGACTCGACCTGCCCGGCGAAGCTTTCATCGAGCCGGACCACCACGCGCTTCTTGCCGACTTCCAGCAGCGTGCCGCGAAATTCGTTGCCCGAACCGTCGAACAGCTGCAGCGCGTCGCCCTCGGCCATGCGCAGTACGCGCCCGATGTAGTGGGCCTGGGCTTCCGGCAGCTCGTGCTCGCCGAGGCTCAGGGGGGCGTCGATAAAGAAGCGGGACAGTCTCATGGTGGTTCTCTGGGGAAAATTCGGTTCGAGGTGGGTCAATGGATCTTTGCGTCGGCAAGCCCGCTTCTGCAAAACGGCGGGCTTGCCGGCGAGGGACTCAACCCGGATCGCGGAAGCCTGGGTGGAAGTCCTTGGGCACCGCCACGCTGACCTTGTCGTTGGTAGCAATGTCGATGCCTTCGCTGGCAACGATGGCGAGGAAGTCGATCTGATCCGGGGTGATCACGTAGGGCGGCAGGAAATACACCACGCTGCCCAGCGGACGCAGCAGGGCGCCACGCTCCAGGGCGTGCTGGAAGACCTTCAGGCCACGGCGTTCCTGCCACGGGTAGGCGGTCTTGCTGGCCTTGTCCTGGACCATCTCGATGGCCAGCACCATGCCGGTCTGGCGTACTTCGGCAACGTGCGGGTGATCCGCCAGGTGCGCGGTCGAGCTGGCCATGCGCTGGGCCAGCGCCCGGTTGTTCTCGATGACGTTGTCCTGCTCGAAGATATCCAGGGTCGCCAGCGCCGCCGCACAGGCCAGCGGGTTGCCGGTGTAGCTGTGGGAATGGAGGAAGGCGCGCAGGGTCGGGTAGTCGTCGTAGAAGGCGCTGTAGACTTCGTCGGTGGTCAGGCACGCGGCCAGCGGCAGGTAGCCGCCGGTCAGGGCCTTGGACAGGCAGAGGAAGTCCGGGCGGATGCCGGCCTGTTCGCAGGCGAACATCGTGCCGGTACGACCGAATCCGACGGCGATCTCATCATGGATCAGGTGCACGCCGTAGCGGTCGCAGGCCTCGCGCAGCAGCTTGAGGTACACCGGGTGGTACATGCGCATGCCACCGGCGCCCTGGATCAGCGGTTCGACTATCACCGCGGCAACGCTGTCGTGGTGTTCCGCCAGGGTCTGCTCCATGGCCGCGAACATGTTGCGCGAGTGTTCTTCCCAGCTCATGCCTTCGGGGCGCAGGTAGCAGTCCGGGCTCGGCACCTTGAGGGTGTCCAGCAGCAGGGCCTTGTAGGTCTCGGTGAACAGCGGCACGTCGCCCACCGACATCGCGGCGATGGTTTCGCCGTGGTAGCTGTTGGTCAGGGTGACGAAGCGCTTCTTGTCTTTCTGGCCGCGGTTGAACCAGTAGTGGAAGCTCATCTTCATCGCCACTTCGATGCACGACGAGCCGTTGTCGGCATAGAAGCAGCGGGTCAGGCCTTCGGGAGTCATTTTCACCAGGCGCTCGGACAGCTCGATCACCGGTTGATGGCTGAAGCCGGCGAGGATCACGTGCTCCAGCTGATCGACCTGATCCTTGATGCGCTGGTTGATGCGCGGGTTGGCGTGGCCGAATACGTTGACCCACCAGGAACTGACCGCGTCGAGGTAGCGCTTGCCTTCGAAGTCCTCCAGCCACACGCCGTCGCCGCGCTTGATCGGGATCAGCGGCAGCTGCTCGTGGTCTTTCATCTGGGTGCAGGGATGCCATAACACCGCGAGATCGCGTTGCATCCACTGGTTGTTGAGGCCCATGTTCAGTCTCCTGGAGGCGGCTCTAAGTACGCGAGCAAACAATCGCGCAAGCCTATGCAATGCCAGGCCGTGTCACAACCCATTGCATGCCTGGAAGGGTGAATTGATCGCGGTCGCAGGACGGTCTGTCACGTTTTTCCCCCGTAGACCTTAATGCCTGGTTAATTTAGTGTTCGTAGGATCAACATCGTATTTCTCGATATTTCAAAGCGAAAATTTCCGCTTTAATTCGATAGTTAAATCGATAGTCTTGGGCAGCAGTTCTTACAGGATTCAAGTGATGCAGCTAGGTAACTCTTCTTCCCGCTACGGCTGGGTAAGCATTTTTCTGCACTGGAGCGTGGCGCTGGCAGTCTTTGGATTGTTCGCCCTGGGCCTGTGGATGGTCGGCCTGGATTATTACAGTGCCTGGCGCAAAGATGCGCCGGACCTGCACAAGAGCATTGGCTTGACGCTGTTCGCGATCATGTTGCTGCGGGTGCTGTGGCGCTTTGTCAGCCCGCCGCCGCCGGCACCGGCCAACCACGGTCGCCTGACGCGCCTGGGCGCCACCTTCGGCCATGCCTTCCTTTATCTCAGTCTGTTCGCTGTGATGATTGCCGGTTACCTGATTTCCACCGCAGACGGTGTCGGGATTCCGGTGTTTGGCCTGTTTGAAATTCCTGCCCTGGTTTCCGGACTGCCGGACCAGGCAGATGTGGCCGGCGAGGTGCATCTGTACCTGGCCTGGGCCCTGGTGATCTTCGCCGGAGTGCATGCTCTGGCTGCCTTGAAACACCACTTTATCGATCGTGACGCGACCCTGGCTCGTATGCTGGGGCGCAAAAAAGCCTGATGCTCAACCTCGACTCAAAAGGAATAGAAAGCATGTTGAAAAAGACTCTCGCCGCTCTGGCAATCGGTTCTGCTCTGTTGTCTGCCGGTCAGGCGATGGCCGCGGACTACGTGATCGACAAGGAAGGCCAGCACGCCTTCGTCGACTTCAAGATCAGCCACCTGGGCTACAGCTTCATCACCGGTACCTTCAAGGATCTGGACGGCAAGTTCAGCTTCGACGCGGCCAAGCCTGAAGACGCCAAGATCGAAGTCAACGTGCGCACCGCCAGCGTGTTCACCAACCACGCCGAGCGTGACAAGCACGTCAACAGCAAGGACTTCCTGGAGTCGGGCAAATTCCCTGACGCGAAGTTCGTTTCCACCAGCGTCAAGCCAACCGGCAAGAATGCTGATGGCAAGCAGACCGCCGATGTGGCTGGCGACCTGACTTTCCACGGTGTGACCAAGCCTATCGTGGTCAAGGCCACCTTCCTGGGTGAAGGCAAGGATCCATGGGGCGGCTACCGTGCCGGTTTTGAAGGTACCACCAGCATTAGCCGTAAAGAGTTCAACAAGGACGGGATGGATGTTGGCCCGCAGTCCGACACCGTTCAGCTGTACATCACCTTCGAAGGTGTGAAAGCGAAGTAATGCTTCGCCTGTAGCCGCAGCCTCGCAGGCTCGGCAGCGGCTACAGAGAACATAAAAAAACGCCCCTGATCGCGAGATCAGGGGCGTTTTTTATTGTCGCGAAAACTTCAGCGATTGCGGGTCAGCAAGGCTGGCTTCTCGCCACGTGGACGGCTTGGCAGTTGATCGAGCTGCTCGGGTGTCGGGAAGCGGTCGGCTTTCGACTCCTTGTGCATGATCTTCGGCTGGTTGCCGCGCGGGTTCTGCACCGCCGGCTCCTGACGCGCCTGGTCGTCACGGGCCGGACGACGATTGCGCGACTCTTCGCGACGGGCCTGGCCGTCACGTGGAGCGCCGCTGCGTGGGCCGTTGCGCTTGGCAGGCGGGGTGCCGGTGCTGGCACCGTTGCTGGTGCGCGGACCGCCGGAGCGACCCTGGCCGCCGCTGCGTGGCGCGTTGCTGCTGGTTGCACCCTGGGCTGGCGCGCCAGGACGACGGCCGCGGCCCTGGTTGTTCTTGTTCTGGTACGGGCTGACGTAGTCGGCGCGATTGCCGAAGTTGTCCACGTCGTCGTCCAGGAACTCATCCGGGGCGCGGTCGGCGCGTGGCGTCGGCTGGCGCTGTTCGCGGGCCGGGGTGCCTTCGCGAGGCTTCTGCTCACGGGCCGGGCGGTCGCCGCGAGCGGCCGGTTTGTCCTTGCCCTTGTCCTTGCCTTTGTCTTTACGACCGCCGCCGCCACCGCCGCCATTCGGACCGTCGCCACGCGGGCCACGGGAGTTGCGTGGGTTACGCACGTCCGGACGCTCGCGCACTTCCGGTTTCTCGGCTTCCACGGCGCTGGCATCGAAGCCCATCAGATCGCCGTCGGGGATCTTCTGCTTGGTCATGCGCTCGATGCTCTTGAGCAGCTTCTCTTCGTCCGGCGCGACCAGCGAGATCGCTTCGCCCGAACGACCGGCGCGGCCGGTACGGCCGATACGGTGCACGTAGTCTTCGTCGACGTTCGGCAGCTCGAAGTTGACCACGTGTGGCAACTGGTCGATGTCCAGGCCACGGGCTGCGATATCGGTGGCGACCAGGATCCGCACTTCACCGGCCTTGAAGTCGGCCAGGGCCTTGGTGCGGGCGTTCTGGCTCTTGTTGCCGTGGATGGCGACGGCGGTCAGGCCGTGCTTGTCCAGGTACTCGGCCAGGCGGTTGGCGCCGTGCTTGGTGCGGGTGAAGACCAGCACCTGTTCCCAGGCGCCGGCGGTGATCAGGTGGGCCAGCAAGGCGCGCTTGTGGCTGGCGGCCAGGCGGAACACCCGTTGCTCGATACGCTCGACCGTGGTGTTCGGCGGCGTGACTTCGATGCGCTCGGGGTTGTGCAGCAGTTTGCCGGCCAGGTCCGTGATGTCCTTGGAGAAGGTCGCGGAAAACAGCAGGTTCTGGCGCTTGGCGGGCAGGCGCGCGAGGACTTTCTTCACGTCATGGACAAAGCCCATGTCGAGCATGCGGTCGGCTTCGTCGAGCACGAGGATTTCCACGTGGGACAGGTCGACACTGCCTTGGCCGGCCAGGTCGAGCAGGCGGCCGGGGCAGGCCACCAGCACGTCGACGCCACGGGCCATGGCCTGAACCTGTGGGTTCATGCCGACACCGCCGAAGATGCAGGCACTGACGAACTTCAGGTCGCGGGCATAGACCTTGAAGCTCTCGTGCACTTGCGCGGCCAGTTCGCGGGTCGGGGTCAGGACCAGTACGCGCGGTTGGCGCGGGCCGTGACGCTGGGATTTGTCCGGGTGACCGTTGGGAAACAACCGTTCCAGGATCGGAAGGGCGAAACCGCCGGTTTTACCAGTACCTGTCTGTGCCGCGACCATCAGGTCGCGACCTTGCAACACGGCGGGAATGGCCCGCTGTTGCACCGGAGTAGGCTGGGTGTAGCCGGCGGCTTCGATGGCGCCGACTAAAGCCTCGGAGAGACCGAGGGAAGCAAAGGACATGAGTAATCCTGTTTTAGTGAGGGCTTGGCCCAGAGGGATAGTCTTGCCTGGCGCGAATGGCGTTTAAGAGGACGCAATCCCGTCCGGTCCTGCTGGCTCCTGAAGGCTCATCGGCGAGGGCTCGCGCGGGCCTTGTGGCTGCGCTGTAGCGGTATCGAGATGCCTTGAACAGGATCGAGCGTCCGGGCGTGAGCCTGGCGGGAAGGCCGGAGTATAACAGAGCAATCAGCGTGCGCTGCTTTCCTGCTGCTCAACGGTTTTCAGTGGTGTGCCGGGCGGCATTGCGCTTGAGTCGGCGATGGCCGGCGCCGCGCCATAGCGGGCGCTCAGTTCGGCGTAGGCCGGCTCGCGCTTGAAGCGCTTGAGTTCGGCGCCGAAACGCTGCACCAGCAAGTCCATGCCGGCATTGCGCCGCACCGCGAGAAACTGGCTCTGGCGGCTGATGACCACCGGGTTCTCGGTGATCTGCTGGCGAATGTTCAGTTGGTCGAGCAGATGCTGGCCGACCCGCCGATCGGTGATCAGCAGGTCGATACGGCCGCGCAGCAGCTTGCCGAAGTTGGCTTCGTGGGTCGGCGCCGGTTCGTGCTTGAACAGGGTGGATTCCCTGAAGTCCTGGCTGTACAGGTAGCCGGGGGAGGTACCCACGGTCAGCCCGCGCAAGTCTTCCAGGGTACGGAACGGAAAGGGCCGGGCATTGGCATAGAACATCACGAACTCGACGTCCGACAGCGGCTCGCTGGGGTAGAGCAGGCTGCTTTCGCGTTCGTTGCTGTGAAAGATGTCCAGGGCACCGTCGGCCTGGCCTTGTTCGAGCATGGCCAGGCAACGTCTCCAGGGCAGGAACTGCCATTCGACTTCGATCCCCAGGCGCTGGAAGACGATGGCCGTGGTTTCGTAATCCAGGCCCTGGGCCTTGCCCTGTTCCTCATAGACATAAGGGGCCCAGGGCTCGGTGACAATGCGCAGCTTCTCGCCATGGGCGGTGAGGCTCAGGCAAGCGCAGATAAAGGCTGTCAGCAGCTGGGCAATGACGGGCATCGCTGGAGATTACGACGGGAGGTCGTCCAATGCTAGAGGCCGTCTAGCTCAAGCCTCAGTCAGCCTTTGTCTCGATCAGATGCAGGTAGATGGCCTTGCGCCGCTGGCCCAGTACCAGGCGAATCACCGGGTGATTGAACCAGCGCTCGAGTTGATGGCTGTTGAGCGGCTTTTTCAGGCGGCCTTCGGCGTTTTCCCGGGCTTTCTCCCACCAGACCGGGGCGCAGGCCTGGTCGAATTCGTTGGTGTGGCGGTAGCAGCCGTAGAGGATTTCGCGCATGAACTGCCGCTGGTGCCCGGGCAGGGCCAGGGTCACGATCTTGTAGGCCAGGCGTTGCAACGCCGGCGGGCGTGGCAGGGTCGCGGTGACCAGGCGGGTTTCGTCCAGGGCGACGCTGCTGGTGGGTGCTGCGCCGTGCTTGTCCAGCCAGGCCTTGATCTTGGCGCGAAACAGCTGCTTGCGGCTCCAGTAATGGTGGATCAGGTCGGGGCATTCGCGAACCTGCTTGGTGCGGTAGGCCGCCACCGACAGGCAGAACTCTTCGAGGGTGTAGGCGCCATTGGCCAGCGGGTACAGCTCGTCCATCAGGGCGATGGAGCGGTCCAGCACATCGGCGTCCGCGCGGTGCAGGCCGATCACGCCGGAGTTCAGCAATGGCATCTGGTCGTCGGCGAGTTTTCGTTCCCGCAGCAAGCCGGCCAGGGACTGGTAGAGGCCGGACTCCTTGTTGGCGCCGTAGCACATGCCGAATGCGTTACACAGCAGGGTGCCGGGCTGGATGCGGCGAAACAGCTCCAGCGGCGAGCAGTGGAAAAAGGTATCGGTGTCGATCAGCAGCGCCAGTTCGGACTCTTGCAGCACCTGCTGCATCACCACGTGCTTGGCGCGAAAGTGGTAGCCGTGTGGGGCGATCCAGGCCTGGCGGGTGTTTTCGTCCAAGGGGCGCACGCGCACAGGCAGGTCGCGGTAAGGCGCGGGATTGTCGGTGAAGACCTGGATATCGAGGGCTTCGCCCGGTGTTTCGCGCAGCCCGGCCAGGGCGCTGGCAATACTGAACGCGGCTTCCTGGTGATAGGTCGCGGCGCCGTAAACCAGATAGATCAATTGTGGGCGTGCTGCGGTGCTGCCTGTGGACATCTACGGCGATCCTTCGGATGTATGGAGGTTAAAAAAAAGGCCCTGGATTTCGCCAAGGCCTTTTTCCGATGCTGTCGGGCGGTTAACGCGGCAGCTTCAGGTTGTTCCAGACGGCCAGGCTTGGCTCGGCTTGGTTCAGAGTATAGAAGTGCAATCCTGGCGCACCGCCTTGCAACAAACGCTCACACATTTCGGTGATGACCTGTTCGCCGAACGCCTGAATGCTTTGGCTGTCGTCGCCGTAGGCTTCCAGTTGCTTGCGGATCCAGCGCGGGATTTCCGCACCGCAGGCGTCGGAGAAACGCGCCAGCTTGCTGTAGTTGGTGATCGGCATGATGCCGGGCACGATCGGGATGTTCACACCCATTTGTTGCACACGTTCGACGAAGTAGAAATAACTGTCGGCGTTGAAGAAATACTGGGTGATCGCACTGTTGGCGCCGGCGTTGGCCTTGCGCACGAAGTTGTTGAGGTCGTCTTCGAAATTGCGCGCCTGTGGGTGCATTTCCGGGTACGCCGCCACTTCGATGTGGAAGTGATCGCCAGTCTCTTCACGAATGAAGCTCACCAGGTCGTTGGCGTGACGCAACTCGCCGCTGGCCATGCCCATGCCCGAAGGCAGGTCGCCGCGCAGGGCGACGATACGGTTGATGCCGGCGGCCTTGTACTGGGTCAACAGGCCACGCAGGTCGGCCTTGCTGTCACCCACGCAAGACAGGTGCGGTGCGGCGGGGATCTTCACTTCGCTTTCGAGCTGCAGCACGGTGTTCATCGTGCGGTCGCGGGTCGAGCCACCGGCACCGTAGGTGCAGGAGAAGAAGTCGGGGTTGTAGCTGGCCAGCTGGCGGGCAGTGGCGAGCAGTTTTTCATGCCCAGCATCGGTCTTGGTCGGGAAGAACTCGAAGCTGTAGCGACGGTCTTGGGACATGGAGGAAACCTCCAGCTACAAGCTGCAAGCCACAAGCTGCAAGAGTAGCGGAGGTGCGCTCAGCTCTTGTGCCTGGAACGGGCTGCTTGAAACTGTTTAAGCAAATAGGGACGAAGCCGAAAGCTTCGAGCGGCAAGCACGGCTTGTGGCCTTTGCTTGCCGCTTGAAGCTCAAGGCTTGCAACTGCTCTTAGTACCGGTAAGCGTGCGGCTTGAACGGGCCTTCGACGGTGACGCCGATGTAGTCAGCCTGCTGCTTGGTCAGTTGGGTGACCACGCCACCGAAGCCGCGGACCATTTCCAGGGCCACTTCTTCGTCGAGTTTCTTGGGCAGTACTTCAACGGTCAGGCGCTCGGCTTTCTGGGCTGGCGACAGGTCGGCGTACTTCTGGCCGAACAGGAAGATCTGCGCCAGAACCTGGTTGGCGAACGAACCGTCCATGATGCGGCTTGGGTGACCGGTGGCGTTGCCCAGGTTCACCAGGCGGCCTTCGGCCAGCAGGATCAGGTAGTCGTCGTTCTGGGCGTCGAAAGCGCCTGGGCCGGTGCGGTGAACCTTGTGCACCTGCGGCTTCACTTCTTCCCATGCCCAGTTCTTGCGCATGAAAGCGGTGTCGATTTCGTTGTCGAAGTGACCGATGTTGCAGACAACGGCGCGCTTCTTCAGGGCCTTGAGCATGTTTGCGTCGCAAACATTGACGTTACCGGTGGTGGTCACGATGAGGTCGATCTTGCCCAGCAGGGCCTTGTCGATGCTCGCTTCGGTGCCGGTGTTGATGCCGTCGATGAACGGCGAAACCAGTTCGAAACCGTCCATGCAGGCTTGCATGGCGCAGATCGGGTCGACTTCGGAAACCTTGACGATCATGCCTTCCTGGCGCAGGGACTGGGCCGAGCCCTTGCCCACGTCACCGTAGCCGATGACCAGCGCTTGCTTGCCGGACAGAAGGTGGTCGGTACCGCGCTTGATCGCATCGTTCAGGCTGTGACGGCAGCCGTACTTGTTGTCGTTCTTGCTCTTGGTCACCGAGTCGTTGACGTTGATGGCCGGGATCTTCAGCTCGCCCTTGGCCAGCATGTCCAGCAGGCGGTGCACGCCGGTGGTGGTTTCTTCGGTCACGCCGTGGACGCGATCCAGCACCTGCGGGTACTTCTTGTGCAGCAGCTCGGTCAGGTCGCCGCCGTCGTCGAGGATCATGTTGGCGTCCCAAGGCTTGCCGTCCTTGAGGATGGTCTGCTCCAGGCACCACTCGTACTCTTGCTCGGTCTCGCCTTTCCAGGCGAATACCGGGATACCGGCGGCAGCGATGGAGGCAGCGGCCTGGTCCTGGGTCGAGAAGATGTTGCAGGACGACCAGCGTACTTCGGCACCCAGGGCAACCAGGGTTTCGATCAGCACGGCAGTCTGGATGGTCATGTGGATGCAGCCGAGAATCTTCGCGCCCTTGAGCGGTTGTTCAGCGGCGTACTTGCGACGCAGACCCATCAGGGCCGGCATCTCCGATTCGGCGATGATGGTTTCGCGACGGCCCCAGGCGGCCAGGGACATGTCGGCGACTTTGTAGTCGGTAAAATCTGCAGGCGTGATGACAGCGCTCATGAAGAGCCTCCATTCGTAAGTATGCGAATGGGCGCCGTTGTGCGTTTAGTGACTGACCGAACCATCACGGCCAGACAACGCCCCATCCGAGCCTGACAGGTCGAACCTGCTGCAGCGCCCCTCGGACAGGTGGCGGGAAAACGGTATCAGGTGATCGTTACCGTTTTGAAACGGAGGCGATTATAGCCGTCTGCCAGCGACTTCCCAAGGATTTCTGTCGGACGATGATCGAACGGTTATCGCGACCATAGTAGAAGCTCAATAGAGCTCTGCGCCGGGGTCTGCCATGATGCCGGCATCAATCGGCAAGACGGTCAGGAGTGAGTATGAATTTCCACACCCGCAAATGGGTAAAACCCGAAGACCTCAACCCCAACGGCACGCTGTTCGGCGGCAGCCTGTTGCGCTGGATCGACGAAGAAGCGGCGATCTACGCCATCGTCCAGCTGGGCAACCAGCGCGTGGTCACCAAGTACATTTCCGAAATCAACTTCGTCAGCGCCTCGCGCCAGGGCGACATCATCGAGCTGGGCATCACCGCCACCGAGTTCGGCAGGACCTCGATCACCCTGACCTGTGAAGTGCGCAACAAGATCACCCGCAAGAGCATCCTCACCGTCGAGAAGATGGTCTTCGTCAACCTGGGCGAGGACGGCTTGCCGGCTCCTCACGGTCGTACCGAGATCCGGTACGTGAAAGACCAGTTCAAGGACGACGAGCCCATCGCCTGACCGCTGTAGGCGTGAGTCTGCCTGCTCCTGCATGAGGGCACTGAACGAGCCCTGAACCCTGGATGTCGTACCTGACAAGGTACCCACAGGTTCAGGAGCCATTAACGTGCAGACAGACGGCAAGACCCCGGGCCTTTCTCCCGAAGAGCAGCACGACGTAGACAAGAACCAGCCGCCCCGCGCGGCGGTCTTGCACGAGATCATCCGTACCCAGGGCGACAAGGAGCTGGAGCGCAGCGTCGCAGCGCTCTGGTGGTCGGCCCTGGCCGCCGGCCTGACCATGGGCCTGTCGCTGATGGGCATGGGCCTGCTCGACTCGCGCCTGCCCGACGGCGAAGGGTTCAAGGTGATTGCCAGTTTCGGTTACTGCGCGGGGTTCCTGGCGGTGATCCTGGCGCGCCAGCAACTGTTCACCGAAAACACCCTGACGGCCGTGCTGCCGATCATGAGCAAACCCACCCTGGGCAATTTCGCGCGCCTGTGCCGCTTGTGGGGCGTGGTCCTGGTGGGCAACCTGTGCGGCACGCTGCTGGTGGCCTACGTGATGCTGCACCTGCCGATTTTCGACGCCAGGACCGACCTGGCCTTCCTCGATATCGGGCGCAAGGTCATGGAGAACGATGCCGGGCAGATGTTCGCCAAGGGCATCGTCTCCGGCTGGATGATCGCCACCATGGTCTGGATGATCCCGTCCATGGAGAGCGCCAAGATGTGGATCATCATCCTGATCACCTACCTGATGGCCCTGGGGGACTTCACCCATATCGTGGTCGGTTCGGTGGAGGTCTCGTACCTGGTGTTCGCCGGCGAGTTGCCGTGGCGGGATTTCTGGTGGGTGTTCGCCGGGCCGACGCTGGCGGGGAACATCATCGGCGGCAGCTTCATCTTCGCCCTGATCAGCCATGCCCAGGTGCGCAGTGAAAGTGGCCTGCCAAAAACGACTGCGGACCCTGGGCGGGTCCGCGATCGATCAAAAAGCGATCAGTGAGCGTCCTGGGTGACCGCCGGTGCATCCTGGGTGACATGGCGCACCAGTTTGCCGATGGTCAGGCCCTGCAGGAGGATCGACGACAGCACCACGATGTAGGTGATGCTCAGCACCAGGTCGCGCTCCGGGCCCAATGGCAGGGCCAGGGCCAGCGCCACCGAAACCCCGCCGCGCAGGCCACCCCAGGTCAGCACCCGGATAGTGCCGCGCGGCACGCTGCGCCAGCGGCGTAGCAGGACGATGGCTGGAGCCACGGTGAGCAGGCGCGACAGCACGATCGCCACCGCCAGCAGACTCGCGGCCAGCAGGTGCAGCCAGTTGAACGGCAGCAGCAACAGCTCCATGCCGATCAGGGCGAACAGCAGGGCGTTGAGCATGTCGTCGAGCAGTTCCCAGAAACCGTCCAGGTAACGCCGGGTCATGTCGTTCATCGCCAGGTTGCGCCCCAGGTTGCCGATGATCAGGCCCGCCACCACCATCGCGATCGGTGCCGAGACGTGCAGTTCGCTGGCCATCGCCGAGCCGCCGATCACCAGGGCCAGGGTCAGCATCACCTCGATCTGGTGTTGCTCGATGCTCTTGATCATCAGGTACACCAGGTAGCCGATCAGCCCGCCGAACACCACGCCGCCGATGGCTTCATGGGCAAACAGCAGGGCGGTGGCGCCGACGGTCGGGGTTTCGCCGAGCTGGGCGATTCCCAGCAGCACGGTGAACACCACCACCGCGGTGCCGTCGTTGAACAGCGACTCGCCGACGATGGTGGTTTTCAGCGGCTTGGAGGCGTTGGCGGTACGCAGCACGCCAAGCACCGCGATCGGGTCGGTCGGCGAGATCAGGGCGCCGAACAACAGGCAATAGAGGAAGCTCACGTGCCAGCCGAACAGGCCGAAGATCCAGTAGGCCAGGCTGCCGATGACGAACGTGGCGATCAGTACGCCGACCGTGGCCAACAGGCCGATGGGCCAGCGATAGCTACGCAGGTCGTTGAGGTTGACGTGCAAGGCGCCGGCGAACAGCAGGAACGACAGCATCCAGTTCATCAGCAGGTCGCCGAAGTCGATCTGGCCGATCAGCTGTTGCACATGCTCTTCCAGGCCGGGATAGCCGAGGACGCTCAAGCCTTGCAGCAGCAGGGAAAACAGCAGGGCGGTGACCATCACCCCGATGGTCGGCGGCAGGCCGATGAAGCGGAAGTTGACGTAGGTGAGCAGGGTGGTCAGGCAGATGAAGGCGGCAACGAGTTCAAGCATCCGGAGTCCCTTGGATAGAAACGTGAAAAGAAAGCCCGAAAGCCATCGAGCAAGGGTTTGATGGGCCACTGGCGGCCCGGGGCACACCGACAAGGAAAGTTCAGATTCTTCTGTCGGTGAGCCGGTCGGCCAGTGCGCGGTTCTGCAGGCGACCGTGGGTCAGTCGCGCGCTCGTCGGGGCTCAGCCGGATACATTGATCGCGGCCGCCTGGCGACGTTGCAGGTGAATGAACAGCAGTGCGGTCAGCACCGTCAGTCCGCCGACCAGTGCGCCGGTCCACGGCAGGTCGGCCAGGTCGGCGCCGCTGGCGACGACCAGCCCGCCGATCCAGGCGCCGGCGGCGTTACCCAGGTTAAAGGCGCTCTGGTTCAGGGTCGAGCCCAGGTTGGGCGCTTCATGGGCCTGGTCGATGATCAGCAATTGCAGGATCGGGCACAGGGCGAAGGCGAAGATTCCCCACAGTAGCAACGTGATCGCCGCCGGGATCAGCAGATGGCTGGTCTGGCTGAACGCGGCCAGCACCAACACCACGGCCAGCGCCATGGTCACCAGCGACGGCAGCAGGCGGCTGTCGGCCAGGCGGCCGCCGAGCATGCTGCCGGCCGTCAAGCCGACGCCGAACAGCAGCAACATGATGGTCACGCCATGGGGGCTGACGCCGGTGACGTCCTGCAGGATCGGCGCGATATAGGTGAAGACGCTGAACAGGCTGGTGGAGGCCAGCACGCTCATGCCCAGGGCCAGCAGCACGTTGGTCTTGCCCAGGACCTTGAACTCGCTGGCCAGGTTGGCCTTGTCCATGGCGATGTGCCGGGGCAGCCAGAACCACTGGGCAATGGCGGCGAGTACCCCGATCACCGACACCGCCCAGAAGGTCGAGCGCCAGCCGGCGTATTGCCCCAGTGCCGTGCCCAGCGGCACGCCGAGCACATTGGCCAGGGTCAGGCCGGTGAACATCATGGCGATCGCCTGGGCGCGTTTGTTCGGCGCCACCAGGCTGGCGGCGACCACCGAGCCGATGCCGAAAAACGCACCGTGGCACAGCGCGGTGATCACCCGCGCGGCCATCAGCGTGGCGTAGTTCGGCGCCAGCGCGCAGAGCACGTTGCCGAGGATGAACATCAGGGTCATGCCCAGCAGCGTGGCCTTGCGCGGCATGTTGGCGGTGCCGACGGCGAGGATCGGCGCGCCGAACACCACGCCCAGGGCGTAACCGGTAATCAGCAGGCCGGCATGGGGAATGCTGACGGACAGGTCGCGGGCGACATCGGGCAGCAGGCCCATGATGACGAATTCAGTGGTACCGATGCCGAAGGCGGCAACAGCCAGTGCGAGCAAGGCGAGTGGCATGCGAGGATTCTCTGTCTGTAGTCTTGACGCCCTGATCAGGCATACGCATGCCGGCATTGCTCCTCCATCGGATCAGGTCCGGCGGATCGGGCAGCGGCAGGAATTATTGGAATGGATATGCGCAACTGAGTGCGGCGTGGTCGGCGTCAGTATAGACAGCCGAGGCCCTTAGGTGAATCGATTCTCTTATAGCAAACAGGGAGTGTGAGGTGCTGGCGACAACTCTGGTTCTGGTGGCGGCGCTGCTGCATGCGGCGTGGAATACCCTGATCAAATTCAGTGGCGAACGGTTATTGGTGGTGGCCTGCATGGACAGCGTCGCCTTGTTGTTCGTGGCATTGATGCTGGGGTTCGTCGAGTGGCCGCCGTTGCAGATCTGGCCGTGGATCCTGGCGTCGGCGGTTTTCGAGTTGCTCTACCGCTACCTGCTGATCCAGGCCTATCGAGTCGGCGACCTGGGTCTGGTCTACCCATTGATGCGCGGTCTTTCGCCCCTGGTGGTGCTGGCCCTGACCCTGATCTTCGCGGGCGAGGTGCTCAGCCCCCAGCAGATCCTCGGCATCCTGTTGATCCCTTTCGGCATGCTGTGCCTGCTGTGGCAGGGCGGTGGCGGCGACCGCCTGCCATGGTCGATGTTGCCGGTGGTGGCGCTGATCGGCCTGTGCATCGGTTGCTACACCTTTATCGACGGCCAGGCATTGCGCCGCTGGTCCCATCCGCTGGATTACCTGGTGTGGGTGACGCTGCTCAGCGCCTGGCCCTTTCCGTTGCTGGCGCTGTTGCGCAAGCGTGCGGCCTTCAGCCTGTTCTGGCGCGAGCAATGGAGGCTGGGGTTGAGCGTCGGGTTCTGCGTATTGTTCAGCTACGCTCTGGTGCTGTGGGCCATGCAGCTGGGGTCGATCGCCGAGGCGGCGGCGCTGCGGGAAATCAGCGTGATCCTGGTGGTGTTGTTCGGTATGCGTTACCTGAAAGAACCTTTCGGCCGACCTCGGCTCTTAGCTTGTGGGCTGGTGCTGATCGGCATGCTGGTGATGAAGTTCTGACCCCGCTCCCCTCATGACTTTAAAAAGGACTCTGCCATGACCGTCGCTTTCTGGTGTGTATTGATCGCCATCTTCCTGCCGTACCTGTGCAACAGCATCGCCAAGTTCAGCGGGGGCGACTTTGGCCTGCGGCAGAACCATGACCCGCGGGCCTACCTCGAAACCCTCGAGGGTTTCGCCCGGCGGGCGCAAGCGGCGCAGCTCAACAGTTTTGAAGTGACCCCGGCCTTTGCCGCGGGGGTGATCATCGCCCACATCGCCAACGTCGCCGAACTGGTGACCATCGATGTGCTGGCGGTGCTGTTCATCACCAGCCGCCTGCTGTACATCATCTGCTACCTGGCGGACTGGGCGATCCTGCGGTCGCTGGTGTGGTTCGTCGGCATGGCGCTGATTGCCAGCTTCTTTTTCGTTTCTATCTGATCTTCGTCACTACTGCCGCCGCCTCTCGACGAGGCGGCAGCGGTGCCAGGGCTATTTGCTGTCGGTGACTTCAGGCACTTTCGGCAGCGTGGCGCCCTTGGGCCAGAGCATCCAGATCTGGCCCTGCTGTTTCATGTCTCCCGCCAGTTGCCCGGCCGCGTCGCCGGTGCCCCAGAACAGGTCGGCGCGAACTTCGCCGGCGATCGCGCCACCGGTGTCTTGCGCCGCCACCGGACGGATCAGGCTGCTGCCATCCGGTCGGGTGGTGGAGAGCCACAACAGGCTGCCCAGGGGGATCACCTTGCGGTCCACCGCCACGCTGTAGCCGGACGTCAGCGGTACGTTCAGCGAGCCGCGCGGGCCTTCGTTGCTGTCCGGGTTGCGGTTGAAGAACACGTAGCTGGGGTTGCTGCCCAGCAGTTCCGGGATGCGATTGGGGTTGGCCTTGGCCCAGGCCGCGATGGTGCCCATGGTCACGTCTTCTTTCTTCAGTTCGCCCTGATCCACCAGCCAGCGGCCGATGGGACGGTACGGGTGGCCGTTCTGGTCGGCATAACCGATGCGCAACTGGCGCCCGTCTTCCAGCTGGATACGACCCGAGCCCTGGATCTGCAGGAATTGCAGGTTCATCGGGTCGGTCAGCCAGGCGATTACCGGCGCCTTGACCCCCTTGGTCTCGATGGTCGCGGCATCGTCGTAGGGTTTCAGCACCCGGCCTTCGAGGCGGCCGCGCAGGCGCTTGCCCTTGAGTTCGGGATAAATGCTGTCGAGGGCGACGATGATCATGTCTTCCGGCACGCCATAGACTGGCACTGACGCAGCCTGGGTCTGGGTCAGGCTGCCCGGATAGACCGGCTCGTAGTAGCCGGTGATCAGGCCGTTGCTGCTGCCGCTGGCCGAGCGCAGGCCGTAGACGTCCAGGTGCTGCTTGAGGAAGCTGCGGACATCGAGGGCGGTGAGCGGCACATTGGCCGCCGTCGCGCAGGTCGGGCCCCACACCGGGTCGGCTTTCAGCCGGGTGCAGGCACTGCGCCAGGAACCGAAGCCGGCCAGCAGGTCGTCGTCGGACACAGTGGGCAAGGTTTCCCAGCTGGCGCTGGTATAGGTGGCGATGGCGTGAGGCTGGGGTGGCTTGCCGACTTCGCCGCCATTGCATCCGGCCAGCAGGATCGCGGTCGGCAAGGCCCAGGCCAGGTGTCGACGCCACAGCTTGAAACGGGTGTTCATTGGGTACTTCCTTTGTGGCTTGCCTGGGCGCATGGCAACGTCAGGCAATCCATATTGTTAATAGGGCTATTGGTCTTTGCCGGACAGGCGAGGATACTGGCGGCCGTTTCCCGTGACCCGAAGCCACCATGACGCTTAAAAGACTCTCTGTTGTATTGCTGGCCTGCCTGACGTTGTCCGCCTGCGGCGGTGTCGATCCGAACTCCCCGCTGGGTCAGCGCAAGGCGATCTTCAAACAGATGCTCAAGACCGGTGAAGACCTGGGCGGCATGCTCCGTGGGCGTATCCCGTTCGACGGCCCACGCTTTACCGAAGGCGCGATCAAGCTGGACAACCTGTCCCACGAACCCTGGAAGCACTTCCCGCAGGTCAAGGAACAGGAGCACAGCAGCGCGACTGACGATGTCTGGCAGAAGCAGGCACGTTTCCAGGAACTGGCCCGCACCCTCGAGGCGGCCACCGGTGAACTGGTCATCGCCAGCAAGGTCCAGCCGTACAAGGCCAGCAACCTGGGGCCGGCGGTACAGAAAGTCGAAGATGCCTGCAGCGCCTGCCATAAAGAGTTTCGCGATCACTGATCCTGTCGCCTGAGGTGTCTGCGGCGGGCACATCTGCCGCAGCGGCTCGAACTTACTTGTCCAGTTCGTCGAGGGCTTCCTGCAATTCCTTGCGGGACTCGGCCAGCTTGTCCTTGCGCTTGTTGATCTTCTCGGCGTCGCCTTTTTTCATGGCCTTGTCCAGGTCGGTCTGGCGCCGGCTGACTTCATGCTTGGCGTCCAGCACCTTGTTTTCGCGTTCCTTTTTCAGCGAGGCGTCGGTGCAGTTCGCGGTGGCTTCGCTCAGGGCTTTTTCCAGGCCGGCCTGTTGTTCGCTGTTGCCGTGGGCCTTGGCCTGTTCGAGCTGGGTGCTGATGGCCTGGCGCTTGGCGGCGCAGCCGGTGAGTTCCGGGGCCTGCTCGGCGGCCATCAGGGCTGGGGTTGTCAGGGCGAATGCGGCGAAGAGGGTGAGCGGTGCAAGAAATTTCATAAAGGCTCCATGTGAAAAGATGAATAGCAGGAGTGGGGCGACGGGCTGTTTGAGCCATCTGCGTCCCCGGGGTTCAACGCCGCCGGCTGTAAAAGCCTCAGAAGCCTTCGATTCCGGCGGCACGTAATTCTTCACTCACGGCCAGGACCTGCGGATCGCGGAAAAAGGCGCTCAACTGAGCGGCGCGTCCCGGGCCGATAGCGCTTTGGGCCTGCCATTGTTCGGTGGTTCTGGCCGCCAGCGCCGCCCAGCCATCTTCGAGCCTGGCGTCGCCGGTCGGTGGCAGTCCAAGGGCTTTGAGCCAGCGATGAAACGGCTGTCGGCGGGCGCTGTGCAGGCTGCTCAGCAAACGCGCGATGCTGCGTTCGCCAAGGCCGGTAATGTTAGCAAGCTCTGCAGGTTCAAGGGTCAACCAATCGACCAAGCCGTTGATCAGTCCGGCGTCCACCAGCTTCTCCCAGGTGCCGGCGCCGACATGGGGCAGGTCCAGCCCGGATTTTCCGCTCAGCCAGGTCAAGCGTGCGAGGAACTGGCTCTCACAGCCGGGCAGGGGGTGCCAGCAACTGAGCGCATGGAAGGCCGAGGCATCCGGAACCTGCAGCGGAACACGCTGGGGCGTGCGCAGTATCACCGCGTTCAGGCGCGGGATGGTCAGGCCGGCGAGGCTGATCGACACCTGGTCGCCAGGGCGGATATCCAGCTTTTGCCAGCGCGGCAGCGAGCCGACGCTGACCCGCCTGATCTGCCGGTCGTCGAGCAGGACCGGCTCCAGTTCGAGCATCGGGGTGATCCGGCCGGTGCGGCCGATCTTGAAGTCGACCTTGCGCACCCTGGCCAGGGCCTGGGCGAACGGGTATTTCCATGCGGCGATCCAGTAGGGCGCCTTGGCCTGCCAGCGTTGCGCCTCTGGGCGTCGGCTCTGGCGCAGGACGATGCCATCGCTGGCGAAGGGCAGGGCCGAGCGATACCAGTGCTCTCGCCAGTGCCGGACCTCGGCGAACGTACTGACGCGCTGGCTGTACTCGCTGCTGTGGGCAAACCTCAGGGCCTTGAGGCCGGCCAGGCGCTGCGCCAGGGTGCTCGGGCCTTGGGGCCAGTCCCAGACGAACAGGCCGATCCGGCTGGCTTGCCGAGGCTCCAGCTGGTTGCGCGCCAAGAGGCCGGCGACCTGGCCGCGGGCATTCAGGCTGCCGGCCTTGGCCTGTATGTGATCGTTCTGGCGCCAATAGAGCTCGCCCTGTAGCAGCAGGTCCCGCGGTTCGGGCAGGCGTTTGGGGATGGCGCTTATCAGTTGCGCGGGCCCGGTCCAGTCCTGGCCCTGAAGGCCATCCCCGCGGCTGATGGCTTGCTGGAAGCGTCCCTGGCGATAGACCAGGGTCACGGCCACGCCGTCGATCTTGGGCTGGACCCAGACCTCCTCGCGGCCGGCGAGCCACTGGCGTACGGCACTTTCATCGGCCAGTTTCTCCACGCCGGTATGGGGAATGGGGTGCGGGACAGTACCGCGTGCGGTGCGTAGCGGGTTGGCGCGGTCTGCGCTGACGGTGGGGAAACAGCTTTGCCAATGTTCGAGCCGGGCGCGGGACTGGTCGTAGAGCTCGTCAGTCACCGGCGACAGGCCTTCACGGTGGTAGCTGTCGTCCCAGCGATTGATTTGCTGTTGCAGGGTGGCCGTTTCGGTTTGCGCCTGGGCAGGTGCCCAGTCGGGGCACGAGCTGGCGACGCTTGGCAGGGCGATGGCGCTCAGGAGGATTGCGGCCAATAGCGTGGCTCTGTAGGGCATGGGGAGCATCCTTGCTCGGGGGAGTCAGGCTGCAGGCTAGAGGGGTGGGCGGGAGGGAGAAAGGGCGTATGGATTGCCGGGTATTTCGCGGGCTGGTTGGACGATGCGCCGGTTTTTCGCGAGCTGGCTTATACCCCTGGGAATCAGGCTGACTCCATAGGCGCGCCCTGCAAATCATGAAACCTTCAGCCACAAAAAAGCCCCGCAAGGCGAACCGTGCGGGGCTTGGGTAAGTGCTGCCGGGATTACAGGTTGGCAGCGGCGCGCAGGGTTTCGGCGCGGTCGGTCTTTTCCCAGGTGAAGGTGGTGAAGGTGTCATCACCCACGGTCTTGGTTTGCGGGGTACGGCCGAAGTGGCCGTAGGCCGCGGTTTCGCGGTACATCGGGTGCAGCAGGTCGAGCATGGTGGTGATCGCGTACGGACGCAGGTCGAACACTTCGCGCACCAGCTTGATGATCTTGTCGTCGCTGATCTTGCCGGTGCCGAAGGTGTTCAGCGAGATCGAAGTCGGTTGCGCCACGCCGATGGCGTAGGACACCTGGATCTCGCAGCGCTCGGCCAGGCCGGCGGCGACGATGTTCTTGGCCACGTAACGACCGGCATAGGCGGCCGAACGGTCGACCTTCGATGGGTCCTTGCCGGAGAACGCGCCGCCGCCGTGACGGGCCATGCCGCCGTAGCTGTCGACGATGATCTTGCGACCGGTCAGGCCGCAGTCGCCGACCGGGCCGCCGATGATGAACTGGCCAGTCGGGTTGATGTGGAACTGGGTGTCCTTGGACAGCAGTTCGGCCGGCAGCACGTGCTTGACGATCAGTTCCATCACGCCTTCGCGCAGGTCTTTGTACGACACGTCAGGGTTGTGCTGGGTCGACAGGACCACGGCGTCGATGCCGACCACCTTGCCGCCTTCGTAGCGGCAGGTGACCTGGGACTTGGCATCCGGACGCAGCCACGGCAGCAGGCCGGACTTGCGGGCTTCGGCCTGGCGCTGCACCAGTTGGTGCGAGAAGGTGATCGGGGCCGGCATCAGCACGTCGGTTTCGTTGCTGGCGTAGCCGAACATCAGGCCCTGGTCGCCGGCGCCCTGGTCTTCAGGCTTGGCGCGGTCGACACCCTGGTTGATGTCGGGGGACTGCTTGCCGATGATGTTCATCACGCCGCAGGTCGCGCCGTCGAAACCGACGTCGGAGCTGGTGTAGCCGATGTCGGTGATGACGTCACGAACGATCTGCTCCAGGTCAACCCAGGCCGAGGTGGTGACTTCGCCGGCGACGATGGCCACACCGGTCTTGACCAGGGTTTCCACCGCTACGCGGGCGTGCTTGTCCTGGGCAATGATGGCGTCCAGCACCGCATCGGAAATCTGGTCGGCGATTTTGTCCGGATGCCCTTCAGACACGGACTCGGAGGTGAAAAGGGAGTATTCGCTCATCTCGACGGTTTCCTAAAATTTACCGATGGTGAGTGTCGCCAGCCGGTCGCTGAAAGTGGCGGACCTGGATCTGGAAACCATTACGTAAACCTACATACAGACTTTCTCCGGGAACCAGTCCCGCAGCGGTGGCCCAGCGGGCCAGATCATCCTGGTCAAACCCCAGCCAGAGATCACCGCAGGCCTCCCTGGCCCAACTCTGGTTGTGGCTGCACAACTCTGTCACTAACAGGCTGCCGCCCGGTTGCAGCAAGCCGGCCAGGCGCTTGAGCGCATCGGCCGGCGCGGCGAAATGGTGCAGGACCATGTTCAGCACCACGCAATCGGCCGCCAGGCTCACGCCATTCAGTGCATCGGCCAATTGCAGGCTGACGTTAGCCAGCGTTTCGCGTTCACAGACCTGGCGTGCCAGTTCGAGCATGGCCGGGCTGTTGTCCAATGCGGTCACCCGGGCGAAGCGGCGGGCCAGTTCCGGCAGGAAACTGCCATCCCCGGGGCCGACTTCGATGGCCGTGGCGGTGTCCGTGAAGTTCAGCTTGTCGAGCAGCGCCAGCACGCTTTCGCGGTACTGGGGCAGTCCTGCGATCAGGTCCTGCTGGGCGCGAAACTTCTCCGCGACCCGTGAGAAAAAGTCCTGGCTGGCGGCCGCCCGCTGGCGGTGCACCAGGCCGATACGCGATTGCACTTCGCCGGGCAGCGTCAGGTTGTCCACTTCATCCAGCAGGGCGGCGTGCAGCCTGCCGCCCAGCAGTTCGGTGTGGGGCAGGGCGCGCCGGTAGAAGATCGCGTTGCCTTCGCGGCGGGTTGCCACCAGGTCGGCCTGGGCCAGGACCTTCAGGTGGTGGCTCATGCCGGATTGGCCGATGGCGAAGATCTGTGCCAGTTCCAGTACGCCGAACGAGTCGTTGGCCAGCGCGCGCAATACATTCAGCCGCAGCGGGTCGCCGCCGGCCTTGCACAGGGCTGCTAGCTCGTCGCAGTCGTCATGGTTCATGGAGGGCGCGCGTAAATTCATAAGGCCAGCAGTCTAGTGACGCACCCCCAACCTCGCAAGATCAATATCAAAAAGTTTTGATATTGGTCGATAGGTGGCACTTAACGCAGGTCCCTGTGTTCTACAAACGAACTGCGGAATGGTTTCATCAGGCGATTGCCCCTTTATCGACCGGAAAAACGCGCCAGAGTCATTATCTGTCATTGCCCCCGCCTACCGGCTGAGGGAAAATGCACGCCTTTTTCCGATTCGTTTTTATTCAACCCGACTTAGATAACCCCCAGGAGATCAGCGATGCCAAGCCGTCGTGAGCGTGCCAACGCCATTCGTGCCCTCAGCATGGATGCCGTGCAAAAAGCCAACAGCGGCCATCCCGGCGCCCCTATGGGGATGGCTGATATCGCCGAAGTACTTTGGCGTGACTATCTGAAGCACAACCCGAGCAATCCATCCTTCGCCGACCGTGACCGCTTCGTGCTGTCCAACGGCCACGGCTCGATGCTGATCTACTCGCTGCTGCACCTGACCGGCTACGACGTCACCATCGACGACCTGAAGAGCTTCCGCCAGCTGCACAGCCGCACCCCGGGCCACCCGGAATTCGGCTATACCCCGGGCGTCGAGACCACCACCGGCCCGCTGGGCCAAGGCCTGGCCAATGCTGTGGGCTTTGCCCTGGCGGAAAAGGTCCTGGCGGCGCAGTTCAACCGTCCTGGCCACAACGTCGTCGACCACCACACCTACGTGTTCCTGGGCGATGGCTGCATGATGGAAGGCATCTCCCATGAAGTCGCTTCCCTGGCCGGCACCCTGGGCCTGGGCAAGCTGATTGCCTTCTACGATGACAACGGCATTTCCATCGACGGCGAAGTCGAAGGCTGGTTCACCGACGACACGCCAAAGCGTTTCGAAGCCTACAACTGGCAGGTGATCCGCAACGTCGACGGTCACGACCCGGAAGAGATCAAGACCGCGATCGACACCGCGCGCAAAAGCGAGCAGCCGACCCTGATCTGCTGCAAGACCACCATCGGCTTCGGTTCGCCGAACAAGCAAGGCAAGGAAGACTGCCACGGCGCGCCACTGGGTGCCGAGGAAATCGCCCTGACCCGCGCCGCGCTGAAGTGGAACCACGGCCCGTTCGAAATCCCGGCCGACATCTATGCCGAATGGGATGCCAAGGAAGCCGGTCGCGCCGTCGAAGCCGAGTGGGACCAGCGTTTCTCCGCCTACTCCGCCGAGTTCCCCGAGCTGGCCAACGAGCTGGTGCGTCGCCTGAGCGGCGACCTGCCGGCTGACTTCTCCGAGAAGGCCGATGCCTACATCGCCGAAGTCGCGGCCAAGGGCGAAACCATCGCCAGCCGTAAGGCCAGCCAGAACGCCCTGAACGCGTTTGGCCCGCTGCTGCCGGAATTCCTCGGCGGTTCGGCCGACCTGGCCGGTTCCAACCTGACCCTGTGGAAAGGCTGCAAGGGTGTCAGCGCCGAAGACGCCAGCGGCAACTACATGTACTACGGCGTTCGCGAGTTCGGCATGACCGCCATCATGAACGGCGTGGCCCTGCACGGCGGCCTGGTGCCTTACGGCGCGACCTTCCTGATGTTCATGGAATACGCGCGCAACGCGGTACGCATGTCGGCCCTGATGAAGCAGCGCGTGATCCATGTCTACACCCACGACTCCATCGGTCTGGGCGAAGACGGCCCGACGCACCAGCCGATCGAGCAGATCGCCAGCCTGCGCTGCACCCCGAACCTCGACACCTGGCGTCCAGCCGATGCCGTGGAATCGGCGGTGGCCTGGAAAAACGCGATCGAGCGCAAGGACGGCCCTTCGGCACTGATCTTCTCCCGTCAGAACCTGCAGCATCAGACCCGCAATGCCGTGCAGATCGCCGAAATCAGCCGCGGCGGCTACGTGCTCAAGGACTGCGCTGGCGAGCCTGAGCTGATCCTGATCGCCACCGGTTCCGAAGTCGGCCTGGCGGTGCAGGCTTTCGACAAACTGACCGAGCAGGGCCGCAAGGTGCGCGTGGTGTCCATGCCATGCACCAGCGTGTTCGATGCCCAGGACGCCGGCTACAAGCAGTCGGTCCTGCCGCTGCAGGTCAGCGCGCGTATCGCCATCGAGGCCGCGCACGCGGACTACTGGTACAAGTACGTCGGCCTGGAAGGTCGCGTCATCGGCATGACCACCTACGGCGAGTCGGCGCCTGCGCCGGCCTTGTTCGAAGAGTTCGGTTTCACCCTGGAAAACATCCTGGGTCAGGCCGAAGAGCTGCTGGAAGACTAAAAAAGCGCGAATGCGGCGGCCTCTGGTCGCCGCATCACTTTGTAGGAGCGAGCTTGCTCGCGATGGTCGTCAACGATAACGCTGGCTATCTGGATAACCGCGTCGTCCTGAAGCCCATCGCGAGCAAGCTCGCTCCTACAATGGTTTTGTATCGCTCATGAAGTTGTCGGCTAACGAGAACCCCATGCCTCAACCGCGTCCCTATAAAGTTGCACTCAACGGCTACGGCCGGATCGGTCGTTGTGTCTTGCGTGCCCTGTTCGAACGGGGGGCTGCGGCCGGGTTCGAGATTGTCGCGATCAACGATCTGGCCGACATGGCCAGCGTGGAATACCTGACACGCTTCGACTCCACCCATGGCCGGTTTCCCGGCGAAGTGAAGGTCGACGGCGACTGTCTGCATATCAATGGCAACTGCGTGAAGGTCCTGCGCAGTGCCACCCCCGAAGGCATCGATTGGGCGTCCCTGGGCGTCGATCTGGTGCTCGAATGCTCCGGCGCCTATCACACCCGTGAAGACGGCCAGCGTTTCCTCGACGCCGGTGCGCCGCGGGTGCTGTTTTCCCAGCCGATGGCCAGCGAGGCGGATGTCGACGCCACCATCGTCTACGGCGTCAACCAGGACTGCCTGACCGGTGACGAGCTGCTGGTGTCCAATGCGTCCTGCACCACCAACTGCGGCGTGCCGCTGTTGCGCCTGCTGGACCAGGCCATCGGTCTGGAATATGTGTCGATCACCACCATCCACTCGGCGATGAACGACCAGCCGGTGATCGACGCCTATCACCATGAAGACCTGCGCCGCACCCGTTCGGCGTTCCAGTCGGTGATCCCGGTGTCCACTGGTCTGGCGCGCGGTATCGAACGGCTGCTGCCGGAACTTGCCGGGCGAATTCAGGCCAAAGCTGTGCGCGTGCCGACCGTCAACGTGTCCTGCCTCGACATCACGATGCAGACCGTGAGCGATACCGACACCGGCGAAGTCAACCGGATCCTGCGCGAGGCCGCCACCAGCGGTCCGCTCAAGGGCCTGTTGGCCTATACCGAGTTGCCGCACGCCAGTTGTGATTTCAACCATGATCCGCATTCGGCGATCGTCGATGCCAGCCAGACCCGTGTTTCCGGCCCGCGGCTGGTGAACATCCTGGCCTGGTTCGACAACGAATGGGGTTTTGCCAACCGAATGCTGGACGTTGCAGGACACTATCTGCAAACAGCCGCACCCAAAGCTGTCTCTTAACTTCCCGTTTCCAAAAAACAGTAACCCAGGAATTGCGACCCATGACCGTGTTGAAGATGTCCGACCTCGATCTGCAAGGTAAGCGCGTACTGATCCGCGAAGACCTCAACGTCCCAGTCAAGGACGGTGTTGTCACCAGCGATGCGCGTATCCTGGCTTCGCTGCCGACCATCAAGCTGGCCCTGGAAAAAGGCGCGGCCGTGATGGTCTGCTCGCACCTCGGCCGTCCGACCGAAGGCGAGTTCTCCGCCGAGAACAGCCTCAAGCCAGTGGCCGACTACCTGAGCCGTGCCCTGGGTCGTGAAGTGCCGCTGGTGGCTGACTACCTGGGCGGCGTCGACGTCAAGTCCGGCGACATCGTGCTGTTCGAGAACGTGCGCTTCAACAAGGGCGAGAAAAAGAACGCCGACGAACTGGCCCGGCAATACGCCGCCCTGTGCGACGTGTTCGTGATGGACGCCTTCGGCACCGCGCACCGCGCCGAGGGTTCGACCCACGGCGTGGCCAAGTTCGCCAAGGTCGCCGCTGCCGGCCCGCTGCTGGCTGCCGAGCTGGACGCGCTGGGCAAGGCCCTGGGCGCCCCGGCCAAGCCGATGGCGGCCATCGTCGCCGGCTCCAAGGTGTCGACCAAGCTCGACGTGCTCAACAGCCTGAGCCAGATCTGCGACCAACTGATCGTTGGCGGCGGCATCGCCAACACCTTCCTCGCCGCTGCCGGCCACCCGGTCGGCAAGTCGCTGTACGAGCCGGACCTGCTGGATACCGCGCGCGCCATTGCCGCCAAGGTCAGCGTGCCGCTGCCGGTGGACGTGGTGGTGGCCAAGGAATTCGCCGAAAGCGCCACCGCTACCGTCAAGCTGATTGCCGAGGTGGCGGCCGACGACATGATCCTGGACATCGGCCCGCAAACCGCGGCGAACTTCGCCGAGCTGCTGAAGTCGTCGAAGACCATCCTGTGGAACGGTCCGGTCGGCGTGTTCGAGTTCGACCAGTTCGGTAACGGCACCAAGGTGCTGGCCCAGGCCATCGCGGAGAGCGCGGCGTTCTCCATCGCCGGCGGCGGCGACACCCTGGCGGCCATCGATAAATATGGCGTGGCCGAGCAAATCTCCTACATTTCTACCGGTGGTGGCGCTTTCCTCGAATTCGTCGAGGGCAAGGTACTGCCGGCGGTCGAAGTCCTGGAAAGCCGGGCCAAGGCCTGAAGCCCCAATGGCCAGGCAAGGGAGTGTTCATATGGTCAAGACGTTACCGCTGTTGATCGTCGCGGGCTTGCTGGCCGGTTGCGGTAGTCAGCCTGCCCAGTCGGAGCCCGAGTCGGGAGAGCCTGAGAGAGGTTGCTATCAGGCCGACTGGCAGGCCGAGACTGCGCCGGTGATCAACAAGCGCATGGGACCCGATGGTCTGGACAAGTACGAGACTCCAGCCAAGGCCAAGGAACATGGTTGCCCTTGACGGGTCTGATTCGATAACGCGTTGTGCTGGCGGCCGTGGGCCGTCAGCCGAGGAACACCGATGAAAGGCTTTATCGCCGTGGCTGCGCTGGGATTGCTGGCAGGTTGCGCCAACTTCGACCTGTTCAAGCCGGCCGAGACGGACAACTGGACGACCTGGGTGTGCGACAGCCAGGCGCAAGTGGTCTGGCGCTACACCGACAGCGGCCGCAAGGAAGTCGATGTGCGGTTGGGCGGGGCCGATCAGGTCTATCGCCTGAAGCTGGAGCCGAGCGGTTCCGGTTCGCTGTACAGCAACGACATGCTGGCGTTTCACGAAAAAGGTGACGAAGGCCTGGTTTACTGGGTCGCCACCAACGATTTGATCGGCCGCGGCTGTAAAGCGCCGTAGGCCGGGAGCCGATGCTGAACCCGTAGGAGCGAAGCTTGCTCGCGATAGCGATCCAACCGTCAACAGGAATGTTGAATGCGATGACCCTGATCGCGAGCAAGCTTCGCTCCTACAGAGATAGGCGCGGCTCGCAAGATTGATGCAGTAACGAATCGGCAGGCCGGGCTGACCCCCGATCTGCAATCACTTGAATAGCAGCCGCCGCTACGGCAGGCTTGCACGATTAACGACCCTCGACCGGGAGAGATACACACAATGGCACTCATCAGCATGCGCCAGATGCTGGACCACGCAGCCGAATTCGGCTACGGCGTTCCAGCCTTCAACGTCAACAACCTTGAACAGATGCGCGCCATCATGGAAGCAGCTGACAAGACTGACTCTCCGGTGATCGTCCAGGCTTCGGCCGGTGCCCGCAAATACGCCGGCGCGCCTTTCCTGCGTCACCTGATCCTGGCGGCGATCGAAGAATTCCCGCATATCCCGGTGTGCATGCACCAGGACCACGGCACCAGCCCTGACGTCTGCCAGCGTTCGATCCAGCTGGGCTTCTCCTCGGTCATGATGGACGGCTCCCTCGGCGAAGACGGCAAGACCCCGACCGACTACGAGTACAACGTTCGCGTGACCCAGCAGACCGTGGCCATGGCTCACGCCTGCGGCGTTTCGGTGGAAGGCGAACTGGGCTGCCTGGGTTCCCTGGAAACCGGCATGGCCGGTGAAGAAGACGGCATCGGCGCCGAAGGCGTGCTGGACCACAGCCAGATGCTGACCGACCCGGAAGAAGCCGCGGACTTCGTCAAGAAGACCCAGGTCGACGCCCTGGCCATCGCCATCGGTACCAGCCACGGTGCCTACAAGTTCACCAAGCCGCCTACCGGCGACGTACTGGCTATCGACCGCATCAAAGAGATCCACAAGCGCATCCCCAACACCCACCTGGTGATGCACGGTTCGTCTTCGGTTCCGCAAGAGTGGCTGGCGATCATCAACCAGTACGGCGGCGACATCAAAGAAACCTACGGCGTGCCGGTTGAAGAAATCGTCGAAGGCATCAAGTACGGCGTGCGCAAGGTCAACATCGACACCGACCTGCGCCTGGCGTCCACCGGGGCGATGCGTCGCCTGATGGCCACCAACCCGAGCGAGTTCGACCCGCGCAAGTTCTTCGGCGCCACCGTGACCGCCATGCGCGACGTGTGCATCGCCCGTTACGAAGCCTTCGGCACCGCTGGCAACGCCTCGAAGATCAAGCCGATCTCCCTGGAAGCGATGTTCCAGCGTTACCTCAAAGGTGAGCTGAACGCCAAGGTCAACTAAGCCTTTGTGTTGAACGAAAAAGCCCGCAGCGATGCGGGCTTTTTTGTGCCTGTGGCAAACACCTCATCGTGCAGGAGCGAGGCTTGCCCGCGACGAGGGCCTGACATTCGCCATGGATGTCGCCAGGCAGACCGCTATCGCGGGCAAGCTTCGCTCCTACAGAAGATCAGGTTTCGTTGTGATCGATATCCAGCTTGTAGAAGGTCACCTTGCCGCCTTCGGTGGTGTAGCCGGTGTTGTCCTGCACGTACACCCCGGCCTTGAAGTACAGCGGCTTGTCGCGCCAGGTGCTGCTGAGCTGGGTGTCCCATTGATAGCCTGCGGCGCTGACGCCCAGGGCACCGCCCGGGCTCAGGTGGATCAGGTAGGAGAACTCGCGGTCCAGCGGCACGTTTTCGGCGACGATGATCACCCGGCTATCGGTATCGTCCGGATGCATGCGGACCTTGGCGACTATGTTGCCGCTCTGGGTGGTGGTCTTGTACTGGTACTCGACCTTCACCAGGGGCTTGGTGCTGTTGTAGGCGTGGATCTGGCCGATGACGATCTTGCCCGTGGACGGCACCTGGTTCACCGCCAGGGTGGCGTAGAGCAGGTTGTCGGCTTCCGGGTAGGTCCAGTTCTTCAGGGTGCCGTTGGAGTAGGTTTCCCGCAGCTCGCTGCGCGGGTAGATGGCGTTGGCGGTGCGGGAACCGGTGACGGGCGACCAGAAGAACAGGGTGCCGGTGTCGGAATGGAAATATTGATCCTTGAAGCCATCCACCAGTCGGGGGGTGTCGATAGTCGCCGGTGGACTGCCTTCGGGAATGCTCAGATTCCAGGTTGCGAGGTCGATCATAGTCAAAGCTTCCCGATTTGATGCCGGATAAAAAAGCCGACAAAGGCTTTAGCCTGCGCTTTTGAAGGCGATCTTTATAAGCGTAGAAGGGACTTTTGTTAATGCCCGTCCGGCGGATAATTGGCGTCAACCATCTGTCAAAAAAACACCTCCACCGGTTTCAGCAGCTATGGGGCTGACCGTTAGTCGGGTGCCTCGGGCTTTGGCTAAATGATGGCGCTGTGACAGCTTCTGCTTTATTGGATCCAGGTCTAGAGTGAAGTCTCAGTATTTGTCCGGCCTTGTTCGCAGGCCGACCCTACACAGACAAGAGAAGCAGCATGGAATGCGCGCAAACTCGGCCAGGTGAAGCCCGCTCGGTCTTGCTGATTGTTGATGATTACCCTGAAAATCTGCTCAGCATGCGTGCACTCCTGCAGCGCCACGACTGGCAGGTCATGACCGCCGCCTCGGGTGTCGAGGCCCTGGGGCTGTTACTGGAACACGACATCGATCTGGTGTTGCTGGATGTACAGATGCCGGAAATGGACGGTTTCGAAGTCGCCCGCCTGATGCGCGGCAGCCAGCGAACCCGGCTGACCCCGATCATTTTCCTCACCGCCAACGAGCAGTCCAAGGACGCGGTGATCAAGGGCTACGCCAGCGGCGCGGTGGATTATCTGTTCAAGCCGTTCGATCCGCAGATCCTCAAGCCCAAGGTGCAGGCGCTATTGGAGCAGCAGCGCAATCGCCGCGCACTGCAGCGCCTGAGCCATGACCTGGAGAGTGCCAGGGCCTTCAATGCCTCGGTGCTGGAGAACGCCGCGGAGGGGATTCTGGTAGTGGATGAGGGCGGAGTCATCCGCTTTGCCAATCCGGCGATTTCCCGCTTGCTCAACGCTCCGGTGAATGAGCTGGAGGGGGCGTGGCTGCTCGACTATCTGCAAAAGCCCCATGTGCCGCAGTGGGCCGAATCCGAGCTGTATGCCAGCTATCGCAAGGGTGAGACCTACCGCCTGCACGACGCCACGTTGCGTACGGCTCCGGGCCAGCAGGTGTCGGTGGCGTTGTCCTGCGCGCCACTGCCGAGCGAGCAGAAGGCGATGGTGGTGACCTTGCTCGACATGTCGGAAGTCCGTCATCTGCACCAGCAACTGGAATACCAGGCAGTGACCGACCCGCTGACCGGCCTGCTCAACCGTCGTGGCTTCTACCAGACCGTGGAAAGCCTGTTGTTGCGCAGCGAGCGCTCCGACAAGTCGGTGGTGCTGCTGTACCTGGACCTGGACGGATTCAAGCGGGTCAACGATTCCCTGGGGCATGACGCCGGGGACCGGGTGCTGCGCTGGGTGTCCGAACAGATAAAGGCCTGCCTGCGTTCCTTCGACATCCTGGCGCGCATAGGCGGCGATGAGTTCACCGCTTTGCTGGAGCTGGAGTTTCCGGAACAGGCGGCGAAGATTTCCGAGAAGCTCATCGAGCGCATATCGATCTGTCAGCAGTTCGATGGCCTTGAGGTCGCGCTGGGGGCCAGTATCGGTATCGCCATCTACCCCGATTGCGGTTCCAATCTGGATGGCCTGATGCGCGCGGCGGACATCGCCATGTACGAGTCCAAGCGTGCCGGGCGCCAGCAGTATCGTTATTACGACCACGAAATGAACGGCCGTGCCCGCTCGCGGCTGATGCTCGAGGAAAGCGTGCGCAGCGCGGTCGAGCACAAGGAGTTCAACCTGGTGTACCAGCCCCAGGTGGCGATTGCCGATGGGCGCCTGCGCGGTTTCGAAGCCCTGTTGCGCTGGCGGCATCCGAGTGTCGGCGATGTGCCGCCGGGGTTGTTTCTGCCGCTGCTGGAGGAGGCGCGGCTGATCAGCCGCCTGGGGAGCTGGATCTATCAGCAGAGTGCGAGCCAGCGGGCGTCCTGGAAAACACTGTTCGCCGAGCAGACCGTGCTGGGCGTGAGCTTGAGCGGCACCCAGTTCGCCATGCCGAACCTCGCCACCGAACTGCGCCAGGTCCTGGAACGCCATGGCCTGGAACCTCGGCAGTTGGAGGTCGAGATCACCGAAGACGCCCTGACCCAGAACCTCGACGAGTCGCGCAAGCAGCTGCGCCTGTTGCGCAGTCTCGGGGTGCGGGTGGCGCTGGATGACTTCGGTTCGGGCGCCTGTTCGCTGGCCCACCTGCGGGATCTGCAGCTCGATACCCTCAAGCTCGACCGTCACTTGATCGCCAGGTTGCCGGATTCGGCACGGGATGCGGCGCTGGCGCGCTGCGTGATCGACCTGTGCAAGGCGTTCGGCGTGCTGGTGATCGCCGAGGGCGTGGAGACCCTGGAGCAGTACCGCTGGCTGCAGGCCAACGGCTGCGAGTACGTGCAGGGCTTCCTGGTGGCCCGGCCGTTGATCGCCGCGGATGCCGAGCGCTTTGCCGAGCCTTTCGACTGGAGCGCGTTGCCGGGTTGAATTCGCTACACTGGCGGCCTTTCGTGATTGCATTGGCGCCCCATGACCGCGTTGAAATACCTCCAGGCCTATCCCGCCACCCTGCAAGAGCAAGTGCGCCAGCTGATTGCGCAAGGGCGGCTGGGCGATTACCTGAGCCAGCGGTACCCCGGCAAGCACGGGGTGCAGAGCGACAAGGCGCTGTACGGCTATGCCCTGGAGTTGAAGCAGGAGTACCTGCGTAACGCCCCGGCCATCGACAAGGTGCTGTTCGACAACCGCCTGGACCTGACGCACCGCGCCCTGGGCCTGCACACCACGATCTCGCGGGTCCAGGGCGGCAAGCTCAAGGCCAAGAAGGAAATCCGCATCGCTTCGCTGTTCAAGGAGGCGGCGCCGGAGTTCCTGCGCATGATCGTTGTCCACGAGCTGGCGCACTTCAAGGAAAGCGAGCACAACAAGGCGTTCTACAAGCTCTGCGAGCACATGCTGCCGGGCTATCACCAACTGGAATTCGACCTGCGGGTCTACCTGACCTGGCGCGACCTGCACGCCAGGGCAGGTGGTTCCGAGTAACCCTGTACAAGGAACGGGCGATGGACGTGAGCAAGACCAAGAGCAGCTTTTACCGCCGGCTGTATGTGGCGTACCTGATCGACAGCGGCCTGGCCAGCAATGTCCCGGCCCTGACCGAGGCCACCGGCATGCCGCGGCGCACGGCGCAGGACACCATCGCCGCCCTGGCGGATCTGGATATCGTCTGTGAGTTCGAGCAGCAGGACGGCGCGCGCAATCATGCCGGCAGCTATCGGATCAAAAGCTGGGGCGCGATCGACAAGGGCTGGATCGAGGCGAACCTGTCGCGGATCAAGACGGTGTTGGAGTATCCCTGAGGGAACTCGGCAGCCGGTCGATGCGAAGGCGAACCTGCTGGCGCCAGCAGGTTCGCGATGACGCTATCAGCTTCGGCGCATGCCGATATGCGGAATATCGTCTTCCAGGTACTCCTCGCCCACGACGTTGAAGCCGTAGCGCCCGTAATACCCCTGCAAATGCGCCTGGGCCGACAGATAGATCGGCATCTGCGGCCAGCGTTTCTGCGCCTGTTTCAGGGCGTGCTCCATCAGTTCATGGCCCAGTCCCTTGCCCCGCGCTTGCGGGGCGATCACCACGCGGCCGATGACCACGTCGCCGCCCTGGGAGGTCGGGTCGAGCAGGCGCAGATAAGCCACCAGCTGGTCATCATCCCAGGCCATCAGGTGGCAGGTGTCGCCTTCCAGGTCCTGGCCATCGACTTCCTGGTAGGCGCATTTCTGCTCGACCACGAAGACTTCGGTACGCAACTGCAGGATCGCGTACAACTGCTCCTTGCCCAGATCGGTGTGGTGTTTGCAGACCCATTCGATTGTCATCGTTTCATCCTTTGGAAAGCGGTGCCCGGATGTTAAGCGCCTGGCGGGTGGCTTGTCTTGTCTGGTGCTGGAGTGGCGTTTCTGTGAGGTAGGTCAAAATGCCATCATCGCATTGGTTCGTGGCGGTCTTCTTTGTGTAATCTGCGCTGAAGCGCTGTGCAGTGGCACCCATAAGCTACTGTTAGGAGCTGGGTCGTGGCCGTCCGCCGGCCGGAGAACCTCGAGTCTGGGCAAAAAAACACGCAGGGCTGTCCGCCCGCTAAGGATCTTTTAGCATGCCGCGATTGCATCGAGCCTTTGCTTTGATCGGATTGCTGTTGCTGGGCCAGAGCGCTTATGCGGAAAAATTGCGATTGGTCGCCGACGTCTGGCCGCCCTTCACGGATGCGACGCTGGTCAACGGCGGGCTGGCCACCGACATCGTCAGCACCGCGCTGGCCCGGGCCGGTTATGCCAGCGAGTTCGAACAGGTGCCCTGGGCGCGGGCCTTGCTTGGCGTCGGCGAGGGGCGTTACGACGTGCTGGTGAATGCCTGGTTCAATGAGGCCCGCACCCAGCTGGGGCAATTCTCCTCGGAGTATCTGGTCAATCGGGTGCGTTTCATCCGGCGCAAGGATGCCCCCATCGAATACACCAACCTCAAGCAACTGCACCAGTACCCCATCGCGGTGGTGCGCGGTTATGCCTACTCCCCCGATTTCGACAGCGATCCAGAACTGCAGAAGGTCCTGGTGCACAACTTCGCGATGGCGGTGCGCATGCTGGCAGCCGACCGGGTCAAGCTGACCCTGGAGGACGAGTACGTTGCCCGCTATTACCTGGCGCGGGAGTCGCCGCGGGTGCGTAACGCGGTGGAGTTCCTGCCCAATTCCCTGAGCGAGAACGGCCTGCATATCCTGGTCAGCCTGAAGAACCCCGCACATGCGCAGATCGTGGCGGGGTTCGATCGAGAGATCGAGGCGATGAAAGCCGACGGCAGCTACGACCGCTTGCTGCGCCAGCACGGGATGTAAGGGGGGCAGCGGCAAGCTACAAGCTACAAGCTACAAGCAAGGCAGTCCGCACCCGTCTTGCAGCTTGAAGCTCGAAGCTTGCAGCTGCTCTTAGGCCGCCTTGATCAGATGCGCCGCCAGGGTCCGCAAGGGGCCCAGTTGGCGGCAGATCAGCGCCAGTTGGGTCTGCACCAGCCGCTGGCCTTCATCGATCTCGTCCGGCATCTGCTCCAGCTCATTGGCCAGGGCCTCTTCGGCATCGCTCTGGATCGCCACCGGCTGCTTGCTCGCCAGGCCCTGGGCGATTTCATCGATGCTGCTGGCCAGGCTGACCCCGGCCCCGCCGATCAGGTGCTCGCGGACTTCCGCCGGCAGCTGGGTTTCCCGATGCGCGCCGAGGCCGGAGAGGTAACTGAGCAGGGTGTGCGAGAGCACCAGGAAGCGAAAGCCCACGTCCGCTTCCTTACGGAAATGCCCAGGCTCCATCAGCATGTTGGCCAGGGTGGTGGACAGCGCCGCGTCGGCGTTGTGGGCGTTGCGCCGGGCCAGGCGGTAAGCCAGGTCGTCGCTCTTGCCGGCCGCGTACTGCTGCATGATCTGCCGCAGGTAGATGCTGTTGCAGGTCAGGGTATTGGCCAGCACCTTGTTCAGGCGTCGGCCCTGCCAGTCCGGCAGGAACAGGAACACCGCCAGGCCGGCGATCAGGCTGCCCAGCAGGGTATCGAACAGGCGCGGCAGCAACAGCCCGTAGCCGTCGCCCACCTGGTTGAAGCAGAACAGCACCATGATGGTGATGGCGCCGGTGGCCAGGGTGTAGCGGGTGGTGCGGTTGGTAAAGAACACCACCCCGGCGGCAATCGCGAACAGCGACTGCACCAGCGGGCTGGGGAACAGGTCGAACAGCGCCCAGGCGACCACCAGGCCGATGGCGGTGCCGATGATTCGCTGGCCCAGCTTGCGCCGCGTGGCGCCATAGTTCGGCTGGCAGACGAACAGGGTGGTGAGGATGATCCAGTAACCCTGGGAGGGGTGGATCAGGTGCACCATGCCGTAGCCGATGCTCAGGGCCAAGGGCAGGCGCAGGGCGTGGCGAAACAGCAGCGACGTCGGGGTCAGCTGGGTGCGCAGGCGGGTCCAGACGTCCTTGAGGTTGCGCGGCGAACGGTCCAGCAGGCTGCTGTCGGTGGCGTCGGCCAGGGCGTCGGGGTTGCTGGCGTCACTGAGCAGGCGGTCGAGGGTGCCGAGGTTGGCGGCCAGCGCCCGCAGCGAACGCAGCAGGCCGCGCCAGGCCGGGTTGCTCTGGATGCGCAGGTGTTCCAGGGAGGCGTGCAGGTCGCTCAGGGCTTCGGCGAAGCTGGCGTCGTAGACGAAGGGCTGGCGCAGCTGGATGGATTCGCCCAGGGCCCGGCAAGCCTTGCCCTGCTGGCGCAGCAGGCGTTGGCAGCGGAACAGTACGTCGCTGTGGAAGAACGCATCGGCCAGGGCGTTGTAGGGGTAGTGGGACGAGCTGGCGCGTTCGTGGATGTCCTGGGCAAGGAAGTACAGCTTCAGGTAGCGGCTGACTTTCGAGCCCGGCCGGCCGTTGCCGACCCGGTGCAGGATGATTTCCTTGGCGGCGTTCAGGGCCGCCACTACCCGGCCGTTCTGCTGCGCCAGTTCCAGCCGGCGTGCTTCCACGTCCAGCTGGCGGATCGGCTCGAACAGCGACGACTTGAGCTTGAGGTAATAGCCCAGCTCGCGGAACAGGCGCGCCAGGCTCTGCTGCACCGGCTGGTTGGAAAACATCGCCTGCCACAGCACCGACAGCAGGCCATACCAGGCGGCGCCGGCCACCAGCAGCAGCGGTTCGTGCCAGAAGTCGGTGACGGCGCCGCCGCGCTGGTCCACGCCGATCATGGTGTAGACCGACAGGATCAGGGTCGCCGAGGCAATCGCCCCGTAACGTTCGCCCAGGGCGCCGAGCATGGTCAGGCCAAAGCTGGCCAGCGCCAGGGCGATGACGAAGATCCAGGGGTAGGGGAACAACAGTTCGACGGAAAGGGCAGCGACGCTGAAACACACCAGGGTCACGGCCAGGGCATTGATCCGGCCTTGCCAGCTGTCGTCGGTCTCGGCCAGGGCGCTGGCGATAATCCCCAGGAACAAGGGAATCAGCAAGGCCATTTCGTCCTGGTACCAGCACAGCGCCATGCTCCCGGTCAGAGCGATGAACACCCGCACGCTGTAGCTGAATTTATCCAGCGCCCAAAGGCGCCGCAGTGACTGACGAAAGCTGGTCGATGACATGAAGTGAGAAAGCCTTCCGGGGCGATGCCGCTAAATTGAGCCAGTATTGACGACCGTGCAATGGGGTCGTCACATCCGACAGCAAATTCTGTTCCCGCTGATGTTCATCGGAACCTTTAGCCGCTGCCGAAGGCTGCGATCGACCCGAAGGGGCGCAGCGATCTGGCGCCCCGAGGTCCTGCGGACCTATCGCAGCCTGCGGCAGCGGCTACAGGATACGGGGAAGCCTTGTAGCCGCTGCCGAGCCCTGCGAGGCTGCGATCGGGCGCGCAGCGGCCGCATAACAGGCGACCGTGTTCGGCCTGTCCCACCGCAGTGGCCGGTTCTGCGGCTCCTGGGGCAGCGGCTACAGGCCAGGTGAACGGCGGATCAGACGTACTGCGCGGCCGCGTAGCCGGAGGCCCAGGCCCACTGGAAGTTGAAGCCGCCCAGGTGGCCGGTGACGTCCAGCACCTCGCCGATGAAATACAGCCCCGGGCTCTTCAGCGACTCCATGGTCTTGGACGACACCTCGCGAGTGTCGACGCCGCCCAGGGTCACTTCGGCGGTGCGATAACCCTCGGTGCCGGCCGGGACCACTTTCCAGCACGCCAGTTGCTCGGCGATCTGCGCCAGTTCGGCGTGGGTGTACTGCTTCATCGGTTTGGAGACGAACCAGTTGTCCGCCAGCAGGCCGGCCATCTTCTTGGTGAAGATCTCGCCAAGCAGGGTCTTCAGCTCGCTGTTCGGGCGTTCGGCCTGTTGCTGTTGCAGCCAGCTTGCGGCGTCGTGGTCCGGCAGCAGGTTGATCTCCACCGTGTCGCCGGATTCCCAGAACGAGGAAATCTGCAGGATCGCCGGACCGCTCAGGCCACGGTGGGTGAACAGGATGTTCTCGCGAAAGCTCATGTCGTTGCAGCTCACCAGGCAGTCCACCGAGGTACCGGACAGCTCGCCGCACAGCTCCTTGAGCTGGTCGGTGATGGTGAACGGCACCAGGCCCGCGCGGGTCGGCAGCAGCTCGTGGCCGAACTGCCTGGCCACCTGATAGCCGAAGCCGGTGGCGCCCAGGGTCGGAATCGACAGGCCGCCGGTGGCGATCACCAGGGATTGGCACTGGAGCTGGCCGAGGGTGGTTTCCAGCAGGTAGCCGCTGTCGAGCTTCTCGATCTGCTGGATCGAGGTGTCCAGGTGCAGCTGGACGCCGACCTGGTCGCACTCGTCGAGCAGCATGCCGAGGATGTCGCTGGACTTGTTGTCGCAGAACAGCTGGCCGAGTTTTTTCTCGTGGTACGGCACGCCGTGCTTGGCCACCAGGCCGATGAAATCCCACTGGGTGTAGCGGGCCAGGGCCGACTTGCAGAAATGCGGGTTGTGCGAGAGGAAATTGCCCGGCTCGGTGTACATATTGGTGAAGTTGCAGCGCCCACCGCCGGACATGAGGATCTTCTTGCCGGCCTTGTTGGCGTGGTCCAGCAGCAGCACCTGGCGGCCACGGCCGGCCGCGGTCAGCGCGCACATCAACCCTGCGGCGCCAGCGCCAATGATCACGACTTCGGTAGAGCGCAAAACGGTGTCCTCACACAAGTGTCGAGGCAACCCCGTTCCCGTAGGAGCGAGGCTTGCCCGCGATGAACGATGATGCGGTTGTACCTGGCAGACCGCGGTGCCTTGATCGCGGGCAAGCCTCGCTCCTACAGGAGAGCAGGCATTGGCCGCGGTGGTATTACAGGATGCGCACGCGCAGCGAACGGCCCTTGATCTTGCCGCTGTTCAGGCGTTGCAGGGCCTGCTTGGCAATGCCGCGGTCCACGGCGACATAGGCCTGGAAGTCGAAGATCGCGATCTTGCCGACCTGGGTGCCGGGGATGCCGGCTTCACCGGTCAGGGCGCCGAGGATGTCGCCCGGACGCACTTTGTCCTTGCGCCCGGCGCCGATGCACAGGGTGCTCATGGCCGGCAGCAGCGGGCCGCCGCCCTGGGATTTCAGGCTGTCGATCTGTTCCCAGTTCAAGGGCGACTTCTGCAATTGCTCGATGGCCTGGGCGCGGTGCGCCTCGGACGGCGCCACCAGGCTGACCGCCAGGCCCTTCTCGCCGGCGCGGCCGGTGCGGCCGACGCGGTGGATGTGGATCTCCGAATCCCGCGCCAGCTCGACGTTGATCACCATGTCCAGGGCATCGATGTCCAGGCCGCGGGCGGCCACATCGGTGGCCACCAGCACCGAGGTGCTGCGGTTGGCGAACATCGCCAATACCTGGTCGCGGTCGCGCTGTTCCAGGTCGCCGTGCAGGCCCACCGCGGACATGCCCTTGGCGGTCAGGTGGTCGACGGTTTCCTGGACCTGCTGCTTGGTGAAGCAGAAGGCCACGCAGGACTCTGGACGGAAGTGGTTCAGCACCTTGACCACCGCGTCGATGCGTTCTTCCGGCGAGATCTCGTAGAAACGCTGTTCGATCTGGCTGTCGGCGTGCAGGGCTTCGGCCTTCACCTGCTGCGGGTCGCGCATGAACTTCGAGGCCAACTGCTTGATGCCCACCGGGTAGGTGGCGGAGAACAGCAGGGTCTGCCGGCGCTCGGGGGTGTAGGCGATGATTTCTTCGATCGGGTCGTAGAAGCCCATGTCCAGCATGCGGTCGGCTTCGTCGAGGACCAGGGTGTTGAGGCCGTCGAGTTTCAGCGAGCCCTTGCGCAGGTGCTGGGACAGGCGGCCCGGGGTGCCGACGATGATGTGCGCGCCGTGTTCCAGCGAGGCGATCTGCGGGCCGAAGGACACGCCGCCGCACAGGGTCAGGACCTTGATGTTGTCTTCGGCGCGGGCCAGGCGGCGGATTTCCTTGGCCACCTGGTCGGCCAGCTCGCGGGTCGGGCAGATCACCAGGGCCTGGCAACCGAAGTAGCGCGGATTGATCGGGTTCAGCAGGCCGATGCCGAACGCGGCGGTCTTGCCGCTGCCGGTCTTGGCCTGGGCGATCAGGTCCATCCCCTTGAGGATCACCGGCAAGCTTTGCGCCTGGACCGGCGTCATCTGGGCATAACCGAGTGAGTCGAGGTTAGCCAGCATGGCGGCGGACAGCGGCAAAGTATTAAAAGCGGTGGCAATGGTGGTCACGGGACGGGCCTGCAAAACAAAATGTCGCGCAGTGTATCAGTCCCGCTCCCTTTACCTGCAATTTCTGGACGAGCGAGCCATCGCTCGCTCCTGTAGCCGCTGCCGAAGGCTGCGATCGGCGGCGCAGCCGACGTCAATCGAGCTGCATGTTTTATCCGATGCGCCTCAGTGCTCGATATGCTCCTGGACCTTCTTCGCCCGTCGGCCGTCCCTGGGCGACAGCTGCAGGAAGATCGCCGCCGCCAGCATCGCCATGATCCCCACCGTGAGGAAGGTCAGCTGGAAGGCGCCGAGCACGGTGTTCACGCCATCGTTGCCGACTTCGGCGGTGAAGCCGCCGAGCAGCGCGCCGGCGCAGGCCACCCCCAGGCTCAGGGACAGTTGCGCCACCACCGATAGCAGGCTGTTGCCGCTGCTGGCGGAAGCGTCGTCGAGGTCGATCAGGGTCACGGTGTTCATCGCAGTGAACTGCAGCGAGTTGATCGCCCCCAGCACCGCCAGCATGCCCAGCAGTAGCGGGTAGGGCGTCTGTTCCGTCACTAGACCCATGCTGGCGAGCATGATCCCCAGCGCCAGGGTGTTGCCGGTGAGGACGATGCGGTAGCCCAGGCGTTCGATCAGCGGACGGGCGATGGACTTGGCGAGCATCGCCGCGGCGGCCAGCGGCAGCATGCTCATCCCGGCCTGGGACGGTGAATAACCGAGGGCCACTTGCAGCAGCAAGGGCACCAGGAACGGCAGGGCGCCGCTGCCGAGGCGGGCGAACAGATTGCCGAGGATGCCTACGGCAAAGGTCCGCACCTTGAACAGCGAAGGCGCGAACAGCGGGTTGTCGATATGCCCGGCCCGCAGCCAGTAGGCCGCGAGGCAGGCCAGGCCGCCGAACAGCAGCAACATCACCCGCAGGTGCGGCAGGTGCAGTTCGCCCAGGCCCTCCATAGCGATGGTGATCAGCACCATCGCCGCGCCGAACAGCAAAAAGCCCAGGCCGTCGAAACGCGTGCGCTCGCTGCCGCGCAGGTCGGGAATGAAGCGCCAGACGGCATAACAGCCGATCGCGCCCACCGGCAGGTTGATCAGGAAGATCCAGTGCCAGGTCAGGTACTGCACCATCCAGCCGCCCATGGTCGGGCCGATCAGCGGGCCGAGCAGCCCGGGAATGGTGATGAAACCCATGATCCGCACCAGTTCCGAGCGCGGGTAGGCGCGCAGCACCACCAGCCGGCCGACGGGCAGCATCAGGGCGCCGCCCAGGCCCTGGATCACCCGGGCGCCGACCAGCATGCTCAGGGAGTTGGACAGGGCACAGAGCAATGAGCCGATGCTGAACAGCAGGATGGCGCCGAAGAAGATTTTCTTGGTGCCGAAACGGTCGGCGATCCAGCCCGAGGCCGGGATCAGCAGCGCCACGGTGAGCATGTAGGCGATGACCACGCCCTGCATGCGCAACGGATCTTCCGCCAGGTCGCGGGCCATGGCCGGCAGGGCGGTATTGAGGATGGTCCCGTCGAGGGATTGCATGAAAAAGGCGATGGCCACCACCCACGGCAGCCAGCGGGCGGTGGTGGCGTCAAGTTCGGCACGGTTGGGCATGGGACCTCTTTCTTGTTGTGAACACCTATCCCCCCTGCAACCGCATCGCGGGCAAGCCTCGCTCCTACAGACACGCTCCCGTAGGAGCGAGATTTGCGTGCGACAGCGGTTACAAGGTCAACGTCAGCCGGCTCACCAGTGCGCCCGGCAATTGCGCCGAGGCGGTCTGGCGCTGACTGTAGGTACTGGCCGACAGCAGCAGCTCGCGCTCCCGGGTCAGGCCTTCCAGGTGCGAACCCAGCAGGCTGTAGACGCTGTCATCGAAACGCATGGTGCTGACCGGAGCCTGGATCTCGCCGTTCTCCACCCAGAAGGTAGCGAAGCGGGTCATGCCGGTCAGGCGCGCCGCCGGCTGGTCCGAGTAGTTCAGGTACCACAGGTTGCTGATGTACAGGCCGGTGCCCAGTTGCTTGAGAATCTCCTGCTGCGACAACTGCCCGGGCGCCATGTTCAACGCGCTGGGGTATTCGCCGCTGCCGGCACCGTTGGTGGCCAGGCTGTATTCGGCGGCGCTGCGCGAGTTGATCAGTTGCCCTTGGGCGACGCCGCCGGCGATCAGCGACAGGTCGCTGCGCGGGTAGCCTTCATCGGAAAACGCCGGGCTCAACGAGCCGCTGACCTGCTCGTCCAGCGACACCAGGGGGCTCAGGCTGGCATCGCCGGCATAGAGCTTTTGCAGCGGGCTGTGCTTGCTGGCGATGGACTGCGCGGAAAACCCGCCCCAGCTCAGCATGCCCATGATTTCTTCCAGGGCCGCTGGCGCCAGGTAGGCGCGATACTGCCCGGGCGCCAGAGTGCGCAACGGTCGTCCGAGAAACGCCAGCTGTTCCCGGGCCTGCTGGAAGCGCTGGGCAAAACCCTGGCTGCTCCATTCGTGCCCGGCGTAGCTGGCTTTGACGGCCTGGCCATTTTCGTGGAACAGGCTGAAATCGAAGTTGAAGCTATTGGCCTGGTGCCAGCCAAAGGCGCCCGAGGAACTGGCAAAACCACGGCTGATGGGACCTGCCGCATAGAACCCCACCAGGTCCAACCCGGCGGCGGCCTGGCCGATTTCGGCCACCACCTGCTCGCTGCTGGGCAGCGGGTGCTCCTGCACATTGTGGGTGTTCCAGGCATCGGGGTTGAGCAGCAGGTACGGGTCCCGGGGCAGCAGCGGCAGGGTCTCGCGCAACTGTTGCAGGCCTTCGGCCAGGCGCTGGACATCGACCTGCGGGTCGCCGGCGAGGGTGATTTCGAGGTCGGCATGGCGCCCGTCGTCGATCAGCTTGAAGCCGAGGCTGGCCTGCTGCACTTGCCCGGCCTGGCGCACCTTGGCGTGGTTGAAACGGATGAACTGCGAAGACTCGGCGGCGTAGCTCAGGGTGAACTGTTCGGGTCCGCGCACGGCATCGCGCAGCCAGCCCACCAAAGCCTTGAACTGCTCGGCCTGATTCAGGGACGTACTCATCAGGCATCTCCTCCAAATACATCGACATGGCTGAACACACAGGCCGGCGAGGCATGGCCGACGCGGATCACCTGGTTCGGTTCGCCCTTGCCGCAGTTCGGCGTGCCCAGGACCTTGAAGGTGCTGGCGTCGCCGACGGCGCTGAGGTTTTTCCAGAACTGCGCGGAAATCGCCCGGTAGTTGGGGTTTTTCACCACGCCCTTGAGTTCGCCGTTCTCGATCAACTGGCCCCATTCACAGCCGAACTGGAACTTGTTGCGCGCATCGTCGATGGACCAGGAACGGTTGGTGGACATCAGGATGCCGTTCTCGATACCGCCGATCAGCTGCGCCAGCGGCTGGTCGCCGGGTTCGATATTGAGGTTGGCCATGCGGTCGATGGGCGGGCGGTTCCAGCTGCAGGCGCGGCTGTTGGCCACGCCGTCGAGGCCGGCGCGAAATTGCGAGAGCGCGCCGCCCAGCGGGCGCAGCAGCAGGCCCTGCTTGATCAGAAACTGCTTGCTGGCGGGCGTGCCGTCGTCGTCATGGCCGTAGCTGGCCAACTGCTCGGGAATGTCCGGGTCGAAGGTCACGTTGAGCAGGCTGGAGCCATATTGCAGGCTGCCGAAGTCGCTGCTTTTCACGAAGCTGGTGCCGGCGTAGTTGCGCTCGTCGCCGAGGATACGGTCCAGCTCCAGCGGGTGGCCGATGGATTCGTGGATCTGCAGCATCATCTGGTCCGGCATCAGCAACAGGTCGCGCGGGCCCTGGGGCGTATTGGGCGCCAGCAGCAATTGCAGCGCCTGGTCGGCGACCTGGGCCCCGGCGCCGATCAGCCCGCAGCGGCTGATCACGTCGGCGCCGCCTTGCTGGCCGAAGTTCTCGCGGCCCAGGCTGCGGGTCTGGCTGTCGCTGCCGTCGTAGGCGGTGACGTCCATGCCCGGGTAGACGAAGCGCTGGGCCTGGCGCAGTTCGGCGCCGGCGCTGTTGAGGTAGATCTGCTCGACCTGGGTGAGGCCGAGGCTGACCTGCCAGTTCACCAGGCGCTCGTCCCTGGGCACGGCCGCGGACTCGTCGCCAAGCAACTGGTAGCAGTCGCTCAGGGAGGGAAAGGGCTGGTCGAGGTTGGGCGAGAAGTAGTCGCCGCGGTCGCTGGACACCGCCTGTTCGCGCAGGTCGAGCAGGGCGTGGGCGGCGATCAGCCGGGCCTGTTGCTCGGCGCGTTGCAGCGCGGCCTGCAGGCCGCTTTGCGACAGGTCGTTGGTGGCGGCGTAAGCCTCGACGCCATTGACCCGCACGGTGAGCATCGCGCCTTCGTCGCGGCTCAGGCTCGGCGGCTCCGCGACGTTCTTGCGCACCGACAGGTACTGGCCGGATTCGCGCACGTAGCGCAGGGAAAAGAATTCGGCGCCCGTGCGCAAGGCAGCGAAGCGCTGCTTGAGCTGGGGGTGGAAATCGAACATCTGAGGAACCTCCATGTGAACAGTCTGGCTGTTGCAGGCCTTATCGAGAGCAAGCGGGCGTCGGGCCAGGGTTTTTCTGTAGGAGCAGCCGGTCGACGCTCGATTGCTCGCGATAAAGCCCGAAGGGCTTGGAAGCCAGGTCGGAAAAGGTGCTGGGGAATGCTGCGAGCGCCTAGATTAGGCCCGTGCGGGGCGCGGTATCAAGCAGGGAGGCGCAGGGAAATGTTGGAGAACTGTAGTCGTGGCCAAGGGCTGTGATTCGGCAATCGGGTTCTTGCCTGGTGAATCGTGGTGGCTGGTTTACGTCGGCTGCGCCGCCGATCGCAGCCTGCGGCAGCGGCTACAGGCCGGATACAGCAAAAAGGCGCCGATCATTGCGATCGGCGCCGTTCGAAGTTACTGCGCGGTAGCGCTCACTTCACGTACCGGCTTGCCACGTACCGGGGCATCGCCCGCCACGTAGTAGGCGGCCTTGCTGCGCGGCAGTGGCTGACGGCCACGGATTTTGTCGGCGATTTTCTCGGCCATCATGATCGTCGGCGCGTTCAGGTTGCCGGTGGTGATGATCGGCATGATCGAGGCATCGACCACGCGCAGACCCTGCATGCCATGCACGCGACCCTGGCCATCGACCACGGCCATTTCATCGGAGCCCATCTTGCACGAGCAGGATGGGTGGAACGCGGTTTCGGCGTGCTCGCGGATGAATTTATCCAGTTGCTCGTCGGTCTGCACCTCGATGCCCGGGCTGATTTCGCGGCCGCGGAAGGCGTCCAGCGCCGGCTGTTGCATGATTTCCCGGGTCAGGCGGATGCCGTCGCGGAATTCCTGCCAGTCCTGCTCGGTGGCCATGTAGTTGAAGAGGATGCTCGGGTAGTCGCGCGGGTTCTTCGACTTGAGCTGGATCCGGCCGCGGCTTGGCGAACGCATGGAACCCATGTGCGCCTGGAAGCCGTGTTCTTTCACACCGTTGCTGCCGTTGTAGTTAATCGCCACCGGCAGGAAGTGGTACTGGATGTTCGGCCATTCGAACTCTTCGCGAGTGCGGATAAAGCCGCCGGCTTCGAACTGGTTGCTGGCGCCGATACCGGTGCCGTTGAACAGCCACTCGGCACCGATGGCCGGCTGGTTGTACCAGAGCAGCGACGGGTACAGCGAGACCGGCTGGGTGCAGGCGTACTGCAGGTACAGTTCCAGGTGGTCCTGCAGGTTCTCGCCGACGCCCGGCAGGTCGTGGACTACCGGGATGTCCAGGCTTTCCAGGAGCTTGGCCGGGCCGACGCCGGAACGTTGCAGGATTTGTGGCGAGGCGATGGCGCCGGAGCACAGCAGCACTTCCTTGCGGGCACGGGCTTCGACGCGCTCTTCGGCGGAGCCGACCAGGTAACGCACGCCAACGGCACGCTTGCCTTCGAACAGGATCTTGTCGGTCAGGGCGTGGGTGACGATGCTCAGGGTCGAACGTTTTTTCGCCACGTCGAGGTAACCGCGGGCGGTACTGGCGCGACGGCCTTTAGGCGTCACGGTACGGTCCATCGGGCCGAAACCTTCCTGCTGGTAGCCGTTGAGGTCTTCGGTACGCGGGTAACCGGCCTGCACGCCGGCTTCGACCATGGCGTGGAACAGCGGGTTGTTGCCGGCTTTTGGCGTGGTCACGCTGACCGGGCCTTCGCCGCCGTGGTAGTCGTTCGGGCCGATGTCGCGGGTTTCGGCTTTACGGAAGTACGGCAGGCAGTCCAGGTAGGCCCAGTCTTCCAGGCCTGGCAGTTTTGCCCAGCCGTCGTAGTCCATGGCGTTGCCGCGGATGTAGCACATGCCGTTGATCAGCGAGGAACCGCCCAAGCCCTTGCCACGGCCGCATTCCATCCGGCGACCGTTCATGTGTGGCTCTGGGTCGGTCTCGTAGGCCCAGTTGTAGCGACGGCCTTGCAGCGGGAACGCCAGGGCGGCCGGCATCTGCGTGCGGAAGTCGAAACGGTAGTCCGGGCCGCCGGCTTCGAGCAGCAGCACGGTGACGCCTTCGTCTTCAGTCAGACGGGTCGCCAGGGTGTTACCGGCGGAGCCGGCACCGATGATGATGTAATCGTATTCTTGGGACATTGAATGCACCCTCTTTGGAGTTGGTCAGGTCTGGCCATGGCGAGTGCTGAGCACTCGATCGCGGGCAAGCTCCGCTCCTACAGGAGATTTGCGTGCTTCTGTAGGAGCGAGGCTTGCCCGCGAAGGCGGCCTCGCAGGCGAAGCGAATTTCGCCTTAGAACACCGAGGCGTAGTCGCCCAGCTCGACCTGTACCGATTTGATGCGGGTGAAGTTGTTCAGCGAGCTGATCCCGTTCTCACGGCCAACACCCGACTGCTTGTAGCCGCCGACCGGCATCTTGGCGTCGGATTCGCCCCAGGCGTTGATCCAGCAGATACCGGCTTCGAGCTGATGAATCACGCGGTGCGCGCGGTTCAGGTCACGGGTTACCACACCGGCGGCCAGGCCGAAGTCGGTGTCGTTGGCGCGACGGATCACTTCTTCTTCGGTTTCGTAGGTCAGGATGCTCATCACCGGGCCGAAGATTTCTTCGCGAACGATGGTCATCTCGTCGGTGCAGTCGGTGAACACGGTCGGCGCCACGAAAGCACCTTTGGCGAATGCGCCGTCGGTCAGGCGTTCGCCGCCGCACAGCAGGCGGGCGCCTTCTTCCTTGCCCTTGGCGATGTAGCCCAGCACGCTTTCCATGTGGGCGAAGCTGACCAGCGGGCCGAAGTTGGTGTTTTCATCTTCCGGGTTGCCAACGCGAATGCGCGCGACGCGCTCGACGATCTTGGCTTCGAAAGCGGCTTTCAGGTGGCTCGGTACGAAGACGCGGGTACCGTTGGTGCAGACCTGGCCGGAGCTGTAGAAGTTGGCCATCATCGCGGTGTCGGCGGCGCGATCCAGGTCGGCGTCGTCGAAGATGATCAGCGGCGACTTGCCGCCCAGTTCCATGGTCACGTCTTTCAGCGAGGAGCTGGAAGCGCTGGCCATGACCTTCTTGCCGGTGTCGGTGCCGCCGGTGAAGGAGACTTTCTCGATGCGCGGGTGTTCGGTCAGCCAGGTGCCGACTTCGCGGCCGCTACCGGTCAGGACGTTGAACACGCCAGCCGGAACGCCGGCTTCGGTGTAGATCTCGGCCAGTTTCAGAGTGGTCAGCGAAGTGACTTCGCTTGGCTTGAAGATCATCGCGTTACCGGCCGCCAGGGCTGGCGCGGATTTCCACAGGGCGATCTGGATCGGGTAGTTCCACGCGCCGATACCGGCCACGACGCCCAGCGGCTCGCGACGGGTGTAGACGAACGAAGTGGTGCGCAGCGGGATCTGCTCGCCTTCGATGGCCGGTACCAGGCCCGCGTAGTATTCCAGCACGTCGGCGCCGGTGACGATGTCGACATACTTGGTTTCGGAGTAGGCCTTGCCGGTGTCCAGGGTTTCCAGGGCAGCCAGTTCATCGTTGCGCTCGCGCAGGATGTCCACGGCGCGACGCAGGATGCGCGAACGCTCCATGGCGGTCATCGCGGCCCAGATCTTCTGGCCTTTCTCGGCGCTGACGACAGCGCGCTCGACGTCTTCTTTAGTCGCACGTTGCACTTGAGCGAGGACTTCACCGTTGGCCGGGTTGATGGCGTCGAAGGTGGCGTCGCTGCCGGCGTCGGTGTAGCCGCCGTCAATGTAGAGTTTTTGCAGTTCGAAACGGGCCATATTGATAGTCCTCGCAAGTGCATGAGTGGTTGGCGTTGACCACTGGGCGCGCCGTGTAGCCTGGGCGCGCTGGTCAGTGGCGGTTCAGGGGGCCGAGCGTCTTGTAATGTGCTCTAGCGCTCCTGCTTAGCCAGTTGGAAATCCATGTATTCGTAAGCGATCCGGTGCGCCTGCTCGGTGTCGAAAGCGTCTCCCGACAGCGCGCCGCGCAACCACAAACCGTCGATCAGGGCTGCCAGGCCTCGCGCCGCGCTGCGTGCATCATCCAGCGGCAGGACGCGGCGGAACTGGCAGCACAGGTTGGAATACAGGCGGTGATCGTTGATCCGCTGCAACCTGTGCAAAGACGGGTGGTGCATGCTGGTGGCCCAGAAGGCCAGCCAGGTTTTCATTGCCGGGCCATTGACCTGGCTGGCGTCGAAGTTGCCTTCGATGATCACCTGGAGGTGCGCCCGCGGGCTGCTGTCCTCCAGCGCCTGACGGCGCGCGGTGACGTTCTCGCTGAGGACACTCATCAGATACTGCGCCGTGGCGGCGATCAGGCCGTTCTTGTCCTGAAAGTAGTGACTGATGATGCCGTTCGAGACACCGGCCAAACGGGCGATCAGCGCAATGCTGGCGTCCCCCATCCCGACCTGATCGACCGCCAGCAACGTGGCTTCGATCAACTGCTGGCGGCGTATGGGTTGCATACCGACCTTGGGCATCTTGCACATCTCCTTAGGCCTGCTGGCAGTCGTGAAACGGCTACCGGCGTGAGGGCCAGTCTATTTTGTTTTGATTGAACGTTCAATCAACAAAGAATAAGATCTGCGACAAATCGTCGCTGCCTCCAGGTCCTTCCTGCGTGTAGATGGCGGAAAAGCGACCTCCGAAAAAGTCTGAAACCCAAGCAGGGCATAGCGTGAGCCAGCGAGGACGGATGTGTTGAATGGGCAAGACGCTTAAGGCCAGGTGACGAACTGCACGTTTGCACAAGGCCTTCGACGCTGGTTCTCAACGCAACCCCTGCGGGTTCGGGCTTTTTTCGGGGTGTCTTTATATCACCCGTCGGTCGGCTGCCAACTAACCGATTGGTCGGGTGCCGTGTTGCCTTGTGTTCTTCTCTCGCACTGCCTGGAGCATCTGTGCCATGAGTTCTGCCTCTCTTATAAAGACCCCACCGGAAAAGGTGCGGGTCAACGGTTGGGTGTTCTACACCTCCACCGCGCTGATCCTGCTGCTGACCGCCATTCTGATCATCGCCCCGCAAGAGGCCGGCAGACTGCTCGGCATTGCCCAGGCCTGGTTGTCCCGCAGCTTCGGCTGGTACTACATGGTGGTGATCGCCGCCTACCTGGTCTTCGTCGTCGGCCTGGCGTTTTCTTCCTACGGCAAGCTCAAGCTGGGGACCAAGCAAGACACTCCGGATTTCAGCTATGGCGCCTGGGCCGGCATGCTGTTCTCGTCCGGTATCGGCATTTCGCTGCTGTACTTCGGTGCTTCCGAACCGCTGGACCACTACTTCAATCCGCCTGAAGGCGTACCGGGCAGCAACCAGGCCGCGCGTTCGGCGCTGCAACTGACGTTCCTGCACTGGGGCCTGCACGGCTGGGCGATCTACGCCCTGGTCGGCCTGGCCGTGGCCTACTTTGCCTACCGCCACAACCAGCCACTGGCGCTGCGTTCGGCGTTGTACCCGCTGGTGGGCGAGCGCTGGGTCAAGGGCGCGGCCGGCCACGCGGTGGACGGTTTCGGCATGTTCGTGACCCTGCTGGGCCTGGTGACCAACCTGGGCATCGGCTCGATGCAGGTGTCTTCCGGCCTGGAAAACCTGTTCGGCATGGAACACAGCAACACCAACCTGCTGATCGTGATCATCGTCATGAGTACCGTGGCCACCATCGCCGCGGTATCCGGTGTGGAAAACGGCATTCGCCGCCTGTCCAACCTGAACATCGTACTGTTCAGCGGCCTGCTGATCTTCGTGCTGCTGTTTGGTCCGACCCTGCACCTGCTCAACGGTTTCGTGCAAAACGTCGGCGATTACCTCAACGGTGTGGTGCTCAAGACCTTCGACCTCTATGTGTACGAAGGCGACAGCGCCAAGTCCGACCGCTGGCTGGGCCTGTGGACCCTGTTCTACTGGGCCTGGTGGATTTCCTGGGCGCCATTCGTCGGCATGTTCATCGCGCGTATTTCCCGCGGCCGTACCGTGCGCGAACTGGTGGCGGGCGTGCTGCTGATTCCGCTGGGCTTCACCCTGGCCTGGCTGTCGGTGTTCGGTAACTCGGCCCTGGACCTGGTGATGAACCATGGCGCGGTGGAGCTCGGCAAGACGGCGCTGGAACAGCCGTCCATGGCGATCTACCAACTGCTGGATCATTACCCGGCGTCGAAGATTGTCATCGGCGTGTCGATTTTCGTCGGCTTCGTGCTGTTCCTGACCCCGGCCGACTCCGGCGCGGTGATGATGGCCAACTTGTCCTGCAAGGGCGGCAACGTCGACGAAGACGCCCCGCACTGGCTGCGGATCTTCTGGTCGGTGGTGATCACCCTGGTGACCGTCGGCCTGCTGTTCGCCGGTAACTTCGAAGCCATGCAGACCATGGTGGTGCTGGCTGGCCTGCCGTTCTCGGTGGTGCTGGTGTGCTTCATGTTCGGCCTGCACAAGGCCATGCGCCAGGACACGCAGATCGAACAGGAACAGGCGGAACTGGCGGCCCGTGGTCGTCGTGGTTTCAGCGAGCGCCTGACCCAGCTGGACCTGCAGCCGACCCAGGCGGTGGTCCAGCGTTTCATGGACAAGCACGTGACGCCGGCACTGGAAGAAGCCGCGACCCAGCTGCGCAACCAGGGCCTGGATGTGCAAACCCTGCTGGGCAAGTCCAAGCGTTGCATGGGCGTGCGGATCGAGATGGAAGAGGGCAACCCTTTTGTCTATGAAGTGAGCCTGGACGGCTACCTGGCTGCGCCGAGCGAATCGGCCGATGCGCCCGAAGAGCGTGCACGCTACTACCGCGCCGAGGTCTACCTGCACAACGGCAGCCAGGAATACGACTTGATGGGCTTCACGCAGGAGCAGATCACCCGTGACGTGCTCGATCAGTTCGAAAGCCATCGGCAGCTCCTTGGCCGGGTCTACAGCTAAGACGTGAGGGACGCGGTGTAGCCCTGTTACGCCGCGTCCCCTGTATCGCGAGCAAGCTCGCTCCTACAAGGATTGGATTTGACCTGTAGGAGCGAGCTTGCTCGCGAAGCGCCATCCCTGACCCAGCGCAACACCCGCTCCCGCAACAGGGAGCAAACCTGCACCCTTTATTCCCGATAAAACAAAAACGCCGCGATCGATGTCGCGGCGTTTTTGTCTGCGTGTCGCTGTTACCCCAGGTTCTTGCCGAGCAGCGCGTGGTAGAGCTCGCTGTCGCCGAGGATCCCCACCACCTTGTTGTTGTCATGCAGCACCAGCTTGTTGCCGGTCTGGTAGCGGATCTGCAGCGCGTCGCGCATGCCGATGTTGGAGTCCACCAGGGTCGGCTTGCGGCCCAGGCCTTCCACCGCCTGGCCCGGGATCCAGTTCTGCAGGTCGAGGCTGGCGCCGTTCTGGCGTGCGCCCTTGATGGTGTTGCCCTCGGCCAGGTCGAGCCAGGAGTCGCCACCCGGGTCCAGGCACACCGAGCCGTTGATGCGTTTGCAGTTGTCCAGGGTGCGCATCAGGCTGCGGCCGCAGAGCACGTTGAGCGGGTTGGTATGGGCGACGAAGGTGCGCACATAGTCGTCCGCCGGGTTCAGCACGATTTCTTCCGGCTTGCTGTACTGGATGATCCGCCCGTCTTTCATGATGGCGATGCGGCTGCCCAGTTTCAGGGCCTCGTCGAGGTCATGGCTGACGAACACGATGGTCTTGCTCAGCTTGCGTTGCAGCTCCAGCAGTTCGTCCTGCAGGCCCTGGCGGATCAGCGGGTCGAGGGCGGAGAAGGGTTCGTCCATCAGCAGGATGTCGGCGTCCATCGCCAGGGCGCGGGCCAGGCCGACACGTTGCTGCATACCGCCGGACAGTTCGTCGGGCTTCTTGTTGCGCCACTGGGTCAGGCCCACCAGCTCGAGTTTCTCGTCCACCAGCTTGCGCCGTTCCTTTTCCGGCCGGCCCTGCATTTCCAGGCCGAAGCTGATGTTCTCGCGAACGGTCAGCCAGGGCATCAGGGCGAACTTCTGGAACACCATGGCGATGCGCTTGGTGCGCATCATCTTCAGTTCCGCCGGGGTACAGGAAGCGATGTCGATCTGCTTGCCCTCATGCTCGACGAACAGCTTGCCGCGGCTGACGGTGTTGAGGCCGTTGATGCAGCGCAGCAGGCTCGACTTACCGGAACCGGAGAGGCCCATCAGCACGCAGATTTCGCCTTTCTCGATGTCCAGGCTGGCCTTTTCCACACCGACGATCAGGCCGGTCTTTTTCAGGATCTCGTTGCGGGTCATGCCCTGATCCAGCAGCTTGAGCGCCTCGCGTGGATCCTTGGAGAAGATAACGTCGACGTTATCGAAGCGGATTATGCTCATGCGTCACCCCCTACTTTGGCTTCGGGTTGTTTGCAGATACGGTCGAGCATGATCGCCAGCAGTACGATTGCCAGGCCCGCTTCGAAGCCCAGGGCGATATCGGCGGTGTTCAGTGCGTTGACCACGGGTTTGCCCAGGCCATCGGCGCCCACCAGGGCCGCGATCACCACCATCGACAACGACAGCATGATGCACTGGGTGATGCCGGCGGCGATGCTCGGCATGGCATGGGGCAGCTCGATACGCGACAACAGTTGACGGCGGGAGCAGCCAAAGGCCTTGCCGGCGTCCATCAACTCTTGTGGTACATCGCGGATGCCCAGGTAGGTCAGGCGGATCGGCGCGGCAATGGCGAACACCACCGTGGAAATCAGGCCTGGTACCACGCCCAGACCGAACAGGGTCAGGGTAGGAATGAGGTAAACGAAGGTCGGTACGGTCTGCATCAGATCGAGCACCGGACGCATCATGGTGTAGAACATCGGCTTATGCGCGGCGACGATGCCCAACGGCACGCCAATGAGCACGCAGACCAGGGTGGCGAACAGCACCTGGGCCAGGGTTTCCATGGTTTCCTGCCAGTAACCCAGATTGAGGATCAGCAGGAAGGACAGCACGACGAAGGCGGTCAGGCCCCATTTGCGTTGAATGATATGCGCCAGCAAGGCAATCAGGCCGATCAAGGCCAGTGGGTTGAACCAGGTCAGCGCAAACGTCACGCCGTGGATCATCGTTTCCAGGGTCGATGCGATCGCATCGAATGTGTTGGCGCCGTGTTGCGTCAACCATTCGACGAAGGCAGCGATGTACTGGCCTAAAGGGATTTTCTGATCAATGAGCATGGTATTGAACGTCCGCATGCAAGGAATAAACAGCCCGGGCGGGCGACCCCGCCCGGCATAAGCGACTTACTGTGCAAGCTTGGCTTTCACGGCCTCCAGGCCAGGTTTTCCGTCAATGGTGGTCACGCCAGCGAGCCAGGTATCGAGTACCTCGGGGTTTTTCTTCAGCCAGGCCTTGGCGGCCGCCTCGGGCTTCATCTTGTCGTCCAGGACGTTACCCATCAGGGTGCTTTCCATGTTCAGGGTGAACGACAGATTCTTCAGCAACTGACCGACGTTGCTGCATTCCTCGGCGTAGCCCTTGCGGGTATTGGTGTAGATGGTCGCCTGGCCGTAGTTGGGGCCGAAGAACTCGTCGCCGCCGGTCAGGTACTTCATCTTGAAACGGGTGTTCATCGGGTGCGGTTCCCAGCCCAGGAACACCACCGCGGTGCTGCGCCGTTGCGCGCGCTCGACCTGGGACAGCATGCCCGCCTCGCTGGACTCGACCACCTTGAAGCCGGCGTCCTTGAGGCCGAAGGCGTTCTTGTCGATCATGCTCTGGATCATGCGGTTGCCGTCGTTGCCCGGCTCGATGCCGTAGATCTTGCCGTCCAGTTCTTTCTTGAACTTGGCGATGTCGGCGAAATCCTTCAGGCCCTTGTTGTACAGCTCTTCCGGGACCGCCAGGGTGTACTTGGCGTTCTCCAGGTTGGCGCGGATGGTTTCCACGGTGCCGGCATCGCGGTAGGGCTTGATGTCGTTTTCCATGGTCGGCATCCAGTTGCCGAGGAACACGTCCATGTTCTTGCCGTCGGCCAGGGACTTGTAGGTCACCGGTACGGAAATCATCGTGGTCTTGGTCTTGTAGCCAAGGGCATCGAGCACGACGCTGGTGGTCGCGGTGGTGACGGTGATGTCGGTCCAGCCGACATCGGAGAAGTTTACGGTGCTGCATTGCGCCGGTTCTGCGGCGTGCGCCAGAAGCGGCAGACTCAGCATGGCGGCCAACAACAACGACGGGGAACCTTTCATGGGGTGGACTCCTGGGTGTTTTCTGGCGGTGTGTCTGACCGCACTTATAAGTGTTGCGGTTGGGGCGAGTGGGACAGCTCTACCACAGTGCCTTGCAATCGAGTCGAGACTGATCATGTACCAGTGAAAATCTGACGCCTACAGGGTGCGTCGTATCCAGTACAGGGAGGGTCGCATCCAGTGTCGGTGAGGTCGCTTACAGCTTTTTTCAGCACTTTTTGCCCATCTGAACCGCAAAAAAACGGCCAGAACCGCAGGTCCGCGGACCACGGCGTTGGTGGGCATGAGTGAGTCGGTGTGAGACGTCGAACGACACTGCAAAAGCCTGATGATGCGCGTATCTCGGCGGATTACTGCTTGAGCGTAGCAGCTTCGCCACCGGGCGTTTTGGCGCCCGGCGTGTGCTCATCGAGGAGTTTCGCAGTCATGGCTATCAGTGTTTTCGACCTGTTCAAAATCGGCATCGGCCCCTCCAGTTCCCACACCGTCGGGCCCATGCGCGCCGCGGCGCTGTTCGTCCAGGCCCTGCGCGAGAAAGACCTGCTGGGCCAGGTGCGCCGCGTCGAGGTAAGGCTCTACGGTTCGCTGTCGGCCACCGGCATCGGCCACGGCAGCGACAACGCGGTGATCATGGGGCTGATGGGCGAATGGCCGGATGCGATCGATCCGTCGCAGATCGGCTGTCGCATCGAGACCCTGCGCGAAACCAATACCCTGCTGCTCGACAACCGCCTGCCGATTCCCTTCGTCTGGGCGCGCGACATGCTGCTGATCGACGAAAACCTGCCGTTCCATCCCAACGCCATGACCCTGGTGGCCGAAGGCGACTCCGGGGAACTGCACCGCGATACCTATTATTCCGTGGGCGGCGGTTTTGTCGTCGACCAGGCCCAGGCCAGCAGCGGCGTGGTGGACCTGGATCGCACCGAATTGCCTTATGACTTCTCCAGCGCCGTGGAGCTGCTGAGCCTGTGCCAGAAGCACAACCTGCGGGTGGCCGAACTGATGATGGCCAACGAGAAGGTCTGGCGTTCGGAGGAGGAGATCCGCGCCGGCCTGATGAAGCTCTGGCAGGCCATGCAGGATTGCGTCGAGCAGGGCCTGAAACACGAAGGCATCCTGCCCGGCGGGCTCAATGTGCGGCGCCGCGCGGCCAAGCTGCATCGCAGCCTGCAGGAACTGAACAAACCCAATGTGATCGGCTCGACCCTGAGCGCCATGGAGTGGGTCAACCTGTTCGCCCTGGCGGTGAACGAGGAAAACGCCGCCGGCGGACGCATGGTGACGGCGCCGACCAACGGCGCGGCGGGGATCATCCCGGCGGTGCTGCATTACTTCATGCGCTTCAGCGAGGACGTCACCGACGCCAACGTGGTGGACTTTTTCCTCGGTGCGGCGGCGGTGGGCATCCTCTGCAAGAAAAACGCCTCGATCTCCGGCGCCGAAGTCGGCTGCCAGGGCGAGGTGGGTTCTGCCTGCGCGATGGCCGCCGCCGGCCTGGCGGAGATTCTCGGGGCGTCGCCGGAGCAGCTGTGCAATGCCGCGGAAATCGGCCTGGAGCATAACCTCGGCCTGACCTGCGACCCGGTCGGCGGCCTGGTGCAGGTGCCGTGCATCGAGCGAAACGCGATTGCCGCGGTGAAGGCCATCAACGCCGCGCAAATGGCCCTGCGCGGCGACGGCCAGCACTTCATTTCCCTGGACCGGGTGATCCGCACCATGCGCGATACCGGCGCCGACATGCACGACAAATACAAGGAGACATCCCGCGGCGGCTTGGCGGTCAGCGCTGTGGAGTGTTGATGCTTTAACAGCGGGACTGCTGCGCAGTCCATCGCAGGCAAGTCGGATCGCCGCCCGCTTGCTCCTACAGAAAACGCATTCCGTAGGAGCGAGGCTTGCCCGCGATGACGCCGGATCATCCACCGCCTGTTTCCAATCCATTGCTCATAAATTGAACACCCCGCGGCGCCCTCGCCACCTTTTGGAGCGTCGCAAACAGGTAAGTCCCAAGGCTCATCGGTCAGGTTTTTCGCTGACCTCGGCTGAGCGCCCACCTGTGCTTGCGGTGACACTCTTTTCCCGGGACGTTTCTCGTCGTTCCCACAAGTGCTACCGATTTGCTCACAGCCACCGGGCCAGGGCCCTTCCAGGCCGATTCGACACTGATAACCCGCACATTGCGCACGGCTTATATAGACGCATCGCGACGTCGTTTTCAGGAGTTATTGAATGGCCATTCAATTTTAGGCATGGCAATTGCTCTGTCCTCACAAAGCCCGTCTCCCACGTGAGAACGATGGCAATAACAAGAGCCTCCGCCTGAGGCCATCACCTGCTTTGTGTGAGGAGATACCGCGATGACGTCGTTCAACTCCGGGGCTCAACCCCAGAACCGTGCGCCTCAATCCATCGGCTTTTTGCTGCTGGACAATTTCACGCTGATTTCCCTGGCGTCCGCGGTCGAGCCGCTGCGCATGGCCAACCAGTTGTCCGGTCGCGAGCTGTATCGCTGGACCACCCTCAGCGTCGACGGCGGCCAGGTCTGGGCCAGTGATGGCCTGCAGATCACCCCCGACGCCTCCATGCACAAAGCCCCCGCCCTGGACACCGTGATCGTCTGCGGCGGCATCGGCATCCAGCGCACCGTGACCCGCGAACATGTGTCGTGGCTACAAAGCCAGGCGCGCCAGTCCCGCCGCCTCGGCGCGGTCTGCACCGGCAGCTGGGCCCTGGCCTGCGCCGGCCTGCTCGACGGTTTCGATTGCAGCGTGCACTGGGAATGCCTGGCCTCGATGCAGGAAGCCTTCCCGCGGGTGGCCATGAGCACCCGCCTGTTCACCCTCGACCGCAACCGCTTCACCAGTTCCGGCGGCACCGCGCCGCTGGACATGATGCTGCACTTGATCAGCCGCGATCACGGCCGTGAACTGTCGGCGGCGATCTCGGAAATGTTCGTCTACGAACGTATCCGTAACGAGCAGGATCACCAGCGCGTGCCGCTCAAGCACATGCTCGGCACCAACCAGCCGAAACTGCAGGAAATCGTCGCGCTGATGGAAGCCAACCTGGAAGAGCCGATCGACCTCGACGAACTGGCGGTCTACGTTTCGGTATCCCGTCGCCAGCTGGAGCGGCTGTTCCAGAAATACCTGCATTGCTCGCCATCGCGCTACTACCTGAAGCTGCGGCTGATCCGCGCCCGCCAATTGCTCAAGCAGACGCCGATGTCGATCATCGAAGTGGCTTCGGTCTGTGGTTTTGTCTCCACGCCGCACTTCTCCAAGTGCTACCGCGAGTACTTCGGCATTCCACCGCGTGACGAACGCGTGGGCTCCAACACCGCCCAACAGGTGGCGATGATGCCGATTCCGCAGGCGCTGGTGCTGGCCGGCCCGATGTCCTCGCTGAGCCAGGCGCGCAACGAATCGACCTTCGCCAGCGTCAGGCTGTAATCACAGGCTTTTCCTGAAGTACACGACGCGCTCGGTTTCCTCGAAACCGAGCGCCTTGTGCACGGTCTGGCTCACCAGGTTTTCCAGGCCGGTATCCGAAGCCATTTCCACGCAGCCCTGATCCCGCCCCCATTGGGCGACGGCATCGATCAGCCGTTCGGCAATGCCCTGGCGCCGCTGTTCGGCGCTGACGTACAAACCCTCCAGAAACACCACCGGCGAATGCTCGGTGCCGTTCACGTAGTCGTGGCGCAATGAAGCCTCGGCCAACCCTGCTGGCTGCCCATCGGCGGTATAAGCGAGCAGGTTGATATAGCGCTGCGGGTCGTCCAGCAAACTGGCGATTTCTTCCCGGTGTTCCTCGGCCGGACAGTCGGGCCACAGCGCCTGGCGCAACGGCAGCCAGTCCGCTTGATGGGCTGGCTGGCAGGGTTCGATTCGAATCATGGGGGCGGCTCCTTGGTGTGCAGGCACCGCACTCTACTCCGCGATCCGCTCCCGGCGAAGGCTCAGGCGCGGCTGTTCTGGAATTGGGCCAGGGCCGGCAACAGTTGTTTGTCGATGGCCTGGCGCACGGCCGGCAGGATGGTGGCATTGCCGGTCAGCATCTGCTCGACCATGCCCTTGAGGGCCTTGGCCCGGGCATCGCTCAAGCCGCGCACCGCACACTCGCAGGCCTGGTCGGCCGTGGCGCCGGCCGGCATTTCAAAACCCAGGGCCCTCAGTTGGCCGAGCAGGTCGTCCTGGTCAATCAGATCCGCGTGCATCATGACTCTTATCCTTGTTCAGGGAGCGTGGTCGTGAGCCGATTCTGGTAGCCACCCGGACAGTCGGCAAGGGCGAATTGTCGCAATGGCCGGGATGCCTATGAACAGGTCGTTTTCGGCTAACTTGGCTTGAAGGCGACTGGGCACACTGGATTCCAGCTCGGTCATCGAAGGTTTGGTCACCCTCGTGTCGGCTCCTCAGAAAACCTCCTCTGCCCCGATCCTGTCACGGCTTGATCGGGGTCTTTTTTTGCCTGGGAAAAAGGTGCTGCCTGGGAGATTTTTTCGCGAGCAAGCTCGCTCCTACAGAGGCGATGTCGTACCCAGCATCGTGCTACGACGCGAACCTGTAGGAGCGAGCTTGCTCGCGATTGACGCGACGCGGTCTAGCGCTGCAACACCAGGATCCGCGACAGCAACTCGTCGCGGTCGATGTAGCAACCCTGGAAATGCCGCGCGCCGGTGGCGGGGTCGAAGGCGTTGCGGGCGTGCAGGGTGCGGCGGTTGTCGAAGCACCACAGCTCGCCCGGGTTGAGGCGTTGGATCAGGCGAAAGCGCGGCTCGCGGGTTATGGCGATAAAACGTCGATAAGCGCGGTAGAGCCGGGGCATGTCGTCCACCGAGGCCTCGAACGGCCCGCGCAGGAAGTTGGCCATGCGGATCTCCGTGACCTCGCCCAGCGCATCCAGGGCGATCACCGGCGCCAGGCAGCGGTAGTCGCTGTGGCGGTCCTTGTTGCGAAACTCCACGGGAATCTCGCACAGCGCGCGAAACGCCTCGGGGTCTTCGCGGCGCAAGGCGTCGGCGATGGCAAAACCGTCGACAAAGATGCTTTCGCCGCCTTCGGCATCGTTCACCAGGCAATGCAGGAACTGCAGGCCCGGTTGCAGCTCACGGGTCGGCAGGTCGGTATGCAGCGGCAGGTTGAAGGCGGTGTAGGCGTTGCTGTCGGCGTCGGCCTTGGATTGCACGTTGAACAACACGCCGAAATTGCTCTCGCGGATAAAGGCAATGCGCTTGGCGACCTGGGCCAGCGCCCCCGGTTCGGTGGGCACCCCACGGACCTGCGTCAGGCCGATGTCGCGCACCGCCAGTAGCCATTGCAGCAGCGCCTGCGGGTCCTCCATCAGCGCCTGGTACTCGAACACCGGCAGTTGCAGCCGGCTGTCCCACAGCTGGCTGTGCGGGCGACGCGCGCGGCGCTCGGCGCGGCTTTCATCGTCGTAGGCGTGGGCCCGCAGCCAGCCCGGGTCGAAGCGGCTGAGGTGACCGTCCTGCCAGTCGATGCTCAGGCAGCCCTGGGCGTCGATCCGGCTGGCGGCTGGGGCCAGGTCTTCGGCGACGTCGACGATCTCCAGCACCTGCTCGCGGGTCACGCTGTACACGCAGTGCGCGCAGGGGCAGTTGTCGCGCAGCCACTGATGATGAAAGGGGCTCGAGCGACCGTCGGCCCACTGCACCTGAACACGGTCCGCCAGGGCTTGTACGGCGGTCAACGCGCTGATCAACGGGTAACTGCGGAAGTCGGCAAAAGCGGTGGAGGTATTCACGGTGCGCTCCTGTTTATGGGTGGTTATTTTTCCGGCGGCAGGGCAATCACCCGACCGATCCAGGCGGGGGCGGGGAGGTCGGCCTGCTCGGCGGCGATGGCCTGCAGGCACTGCAGCACCGACTCGCTGAACGGTGCCGAGCGCGGGCCGGCGAGGTCGACGTGGAGCAGCATCTGCTCGTTGCCGGCCAGTTCCAGGTCGTCACCGACCTTGTGCAGGCTGTGGTACAGGTGCAGGCGTTTGCGGTCGTGGCCGATGATCTGGGTGTGCACTTCGACCTCGGTATCGAGCTTCACTTCATGCAGGTAATTGAGGTGCAGCTCCAGGGTGAACAGCGAGTTGCCGCTGGCTTCGCGGTGGTTGCTGTCCATGCCCATCCGGTCCATCAGGGCGTCGGTGGCGTAACTGAAAATCAGCAGGTAGAAGGCGTCCCGCAGGTGGCCGTTGTAATCGACCCAGTCGGGGCTGATGCGGGTGGTGTAGGTGGTGAGTGCGGGCATGTCATGGGCTCACGAAAATGGCGGGCTGAACCTGTAGCCGCTGCCGCAGGCTACGATCGGCTCCGCAGGAGACGCGCTCTTGCGGAAGGCTCTTCGAGCCTTATCGCAGCCTGCGGCAGCGGCTACAGGGGGCGTCAGGGTTACTCGCTGAAGCTCATGCCGTGTTTGGCCTTGGTGGTTTTAACCGCTTCGAGCACGGCGAGCAGGCAGTCATCACGATAGCGCTCCAGCGCCGAAATGCTGTGGGTGCCGAGCTGCTCGGCGGTGCCTTCGACCACGTCGTCGATCAGCTTGTCGGTCAGTTCCGGGGCCGGCAGGTAGGTCCACGGCAGCTGCAGGGCCGGGCCGAACTGGGCCATGAAGTGGCGCATGCCGGCATCGCCCCCGGCCAGGGTGTAGGTCAGGAAAGTGCCCATGAACGACCAGCGCAGGCCGGCGCCGAAGCGGATCGCGTCGTCGATCTCGCCGGTGGTGGCGACGCCGTCGTTGACCAGGTGCAGGGCCTCGCGCCACAGCGCCTCCAAAAGACGGTCGGCGATAAAGCCCGGGACTTCCTTGCGCACATGCAGCGGGCGCATGCCGAGGGATTCATAGACCTTGATCGCGGCCTGCACGGCTTCTGGCGCGGTGTTCTTGCCGCCGACCACTTCCACCAGCGGCAGCAGGTACACCGGATTGAACGGGTGGCCGACCACGCAGCGTTCCGGGTGGGTGGAGCTCTCGTAGAACTCGCTCGGCAGCAGGCCGGAGGTGCTGGAGCCGATCAACGCATTGGGCTTGGCCGCGGCGCTGATCCTGGCGTGCAGCTCGAGTTTCAGTTCCAGGCGTTCCGGGGCGCTTTCCTGGATGAAGTCGGCGTCTTTCACGCACTCCTCGATGGTCGCGACAAAGCGCAGGCGATCCTGGGACGCGCCCGCTGCCAGGCCCTGTTTCTCCAGGGCGCCCCAGGCATTGGCCACGCGCTTGCGCAGGGCCGCCTCGGCGCCGGGCGCCGGGTCCCAGGCCACCACGTCCAGGCCATGGGCGAGGGCGCGCGCTACCCAGCCGCTGCCGATGACACCGCTGCCCAGGGCGGCGAAGGTTTTGATCTCGGTGATAAAGCTCATGGTCATTTCCTGAAAGAGTTCACGGTCTTCCTGTAGGAGCGAGCTTGCTCGCGATGACAATCTTCCAGACGCAGAAATTGCATCGGATGCAGCCATTTTTCGCGAGCAAGCTCGCTCCTACAGAAGAAGGGATATCGGGGTCAGCCGCGCTTGCGCAGGCCCATCCTGGCCCGGCCCTCGGCCGGGGTCAGGACGCGGGCGCCGAGGCGGCTGAGGATCTCGCCGGCGCGCTCCACCAACTGGCCGTTGGTCGCCAGTACGCCCTTGTCCAGCCACAGGTTGTCTTCCAGGCCGACCCGCACGTTGCCGCCCAGCAGCACCGCCTGCGCGGCCATCGGCATCTGCATGCGGCCGATACCGAAGCCGGCCCAGACCGCGCCGGCCGGCAGGTTGTCGACCATGGCCTTCATAGTGGTGGTGTCGGCCGGCGCACCCCAGGGAATGCCCAGGCACAGCTGGAACAGCGGGTCGTCCAGCAGGCCTTCCTTGATCATCTGTTTGGCGAACCACAGGTGGCCGGTGTCGAAGATTTCCAGCTCGGCCTTCACCCCCAGCTCCTGGATGCGCTTGGCGCCGGCGCGCAGTTGCGCCGGGGTGGACACGTAAATGGTGTCGCCGTCGCCGAAGTTCAGGGTGCCGCAGTCCAGGGTACAGATTTCCGGCAGCAGTTCCTCGACGTGGGCCAGGCGGGTCAACGGGCCGACCAGGTCGGTATTGGGGCCGAACTCCATCGGGTTTTCGCCGGCGCCGATCTCCAGGTCGCCGCCCATCCCGGCGGTGAGGTTGACGATGATGTCGACGTCCGCCTCGCGGATACGCTCCATCACTTCGCGGTACAGCGCGACATCGCGGCTGAACTTGCCGGTGTCCGGGTTGCGCACGTGGCAGTGGACCACGGTGGCGCCGGCCTTGGCCGCTTCCACCGCGGCGGCGGCAATCTGTTTCGGGGTGACCGGCACGTGGGGGCTCTTGGCGGTCGTGTCGCCAGCACCGGTGAGTGCGCAGGTGATGATGACGTCGTGGTTCATGGTGCGGGTTCCTTACAGGCGTGGTGGGTCGCTGCGCAGGCGTTTGGCGCTGCGCAGAGGGAGTTCGGGGTGGTTATTGGCTGGTCAGTTTCAGGTTGTCGGCGGCCGGCTTGCCGTCGAAGGTGGTGACCCCTTCGAGCCAGCGCGCCTTGTCCTGCGGATGCTCGGCCAGCCATTGCCTGGCCGATTCCAGGGCGTCCTTGTGGTCGAGCAGCGGTTGCATCATGCGGCTCTCGTCCTCGGCGCTGAAGGTCAGGTTGCTCAGCAGCCGGCTGACATTCGGGCACTGCTCGGCGTAGGTCGGCGCGGTGACGGTCCACACCGTGGCCATGCCTTCGTTCGGGCCCAGGGCGTCGTCGCTGCCGGTGAGGTAGGTCATCTGCACATTGACGTTCATCGGGTGCGGCGCCCAGCCGAAGAACACCACGGCTTCCTTGCGTCGCACGGCGCGATCCACCGCCGCGAGCATGCCGGCCTCGCTGGATTCGACCAGCTGGAATTTGCCCAGGCCGAACTGGTTCTTGGTGATCATCGCCTTGATCTGGGTATTGGCGCCCGAGCCGGGTTCGATGCCGTAGATCTTGCCGCCCAGTTCCTTCTCGAATTTGGCGATGTCGGCGAAGGTCTTCAGGCCCTTGTCCGCCAGGTAGGTGGGCACGGCGAGGGTCGCGCGGGCGTCCTTGAGGCTGGGCTCGGCCAGCACCTTGACCTGCTTGGCGTCGACGAAGGGGGTGATGGTCTGGGTCATCAGCGGGTTCCAGTAGCCGAGGAACAGGTCCAGGCGCTGGTCGCGGATGCCGGCGAAAATGATCTGCTGCGAGGCGCTGGTCTGCTTGGTCTTGTAGCCGAGGCCGTCGAGCAGCACCTGGGCCATGGCGCTGGTGGCGATCACGTCGGTCCAGTTGACCACGCCGAGGCGCACGTTCTGGCAGCTGGCGGCGTCGGCGGCCATGGCGCCGGAGCTGAGAAAGACGGTACCGCTGAGTGCAAGGACGCAACTGCTGATCAGTCGTTTCATGAAGGTTTCCTCGGCAGGTCGTTATTGTCGGTTCCGGCGTCTATGTGCGCCGGTGATGCCACGTTACGCAGCCGGCGGGCGCTGAAAACGCACAGCGGCGACCGGCTCTTGCACTGCAGCGACCTTCGTCTTGAACCCGGCGTGGAAACGGCGTATCACAGTGGCCACGCTGCCCGTCATCCGAGTGCGTTCCATGTCCCAGGATTTCTATTTCTTGCTGATGCCGGGCTTCTCGGCCATCGGGTTCATCTCGGCCATCGAACCGCTGCGCGTGGCCAATCGCTTTCGCGGCGAGCTGTATCGCTGGCATGTGCTGAGCGCCGATGGCGGCGCGGTATTGGCGAGCAACGGCATGTCGGTCAACGCCGACGCGGCGCTGGAGCCGTTGAAGAAGGGCGCGACCCTGCTGGTGGTGGCCGGCTTCGAACCGTTGAAGTTCGTCACCCCGGCGCTGGTGCACTGGTTGCGCCGCCTGGATGTGGAGGGCGTGACCCTGGGCGGCATCGACACCGGCAGCGTGGTCCTGGCGCAGGCCGGGCTGCTTGAAGGCCACCGCGTGACCCTGCACTGGGAAGCGATCGAGGCGTTCAAGGAGTCCTATCCGCAGCTCAGCGTGACCCAGGAGCTGTTCGAGATCGACCGGCGGCGCATCACCTCGGCCGGCGGCACCGCGTCCATCGACATGATGCTCGACCTGATCGGCCAGGCCCACGGCCCGGAGCTGGCGATCCAGGTCAGCGAACAGTTCGTGCTCGGGCGCATCCGCCCGCGCAAGGACCACCAGCGCATGGAAGTCGCCACCCGCTACGGCATCCGCAACAAGAAGCTGGTGCAGGTGATCGGCGAGATGGAACAGCACAGCGAGCCGCCCCTGAGCACCCTGCAACTGGCCGAGTCGATCAAGGTCACCCGGCGCCAGCTCGAACGCCTGTTCCGCCTGCACCTGAACGACACCCCGAGCAACTTCTACCTGGGGCTGCGCCTGGAAAAGGCCCGGCAACTGCTGCGCCAGACCGACATGAGCGTGCTGGAAGTCAGCATCGCCTGCGGCTTCGAATCACCCTCGTATTTCACCCGCAGCTATCGCGCCCGGTTTGCCCAGTGCCCGCGGGAAGACCGGCGCCAAAGCCTGAAGGTCTGAGCTGCCCGATTCTGTAGGAGCGAGGCTTGCCCGCGATGGCGGTCTGCCTGACCCAGCGCGTTGCCTGCGTCGCGAGCAAGAGAGACAGGATTACTTTTTCAGCAACGCCGCACAGGCGGTCTTGTACGCCTCATGCTGATACTTGTTCAGCGTCGCCGGCAGGTCGACGTTGTGCTTCTTGTTCTGCGCGTTGATGGTCTGCGGCGACAGCAGGGTCACCTCGCAGTTGTCCAGCAGCTGGAACACGCCTTCGATCTTGAAGGTGGTCGGGCCGCCGGCGAATTCGCCTTTTTTGCTGCGCTTCTTGATGGCGATGCGGCTGATGCCGTTGTCGCGGACGAAGGCGGCCACCTGGGCCGCGAAGGCTTTGACGTTGGCGGCTTCGTCATCGTCGTCCAGGGCGATTTTCTTGCAGGTGTTGGCCAGGTGTTGCGCCGTGCCGTCTTGCAGGGTGGCCAGGGCGAAGATGGCTTCGCTGCCTTTGATTTCGATGCCGCAGATGCTCATGGGAAAACCTTTTCTCGATGAATGGCGTGCAGCTTACAGTTCCAGCTGGTCGGCGCGAATGCCAAAGGCCGCGGCGATCTTCTCGCGGGTGGCGCGGCGGGGCTTGGCGACGCTTTCCTGCTGGGCGAAGGCCGGCTGGGAAATGCCCAGGCGCCTGGCGACCTCGTCCTGGGTCAGGTGCAGGTGCTCGCGCCAGGCGCGGATCGGCGTGGCGCCGTCAACGATGCGACTGACCACGTCATGGGGGATCAGGTCCGGCTCTTGGCGTTGCGCCACATAGTCCGCATAAGGGATCACCACGAACGCCGGCTTGCCGTCCGTGCCGTTGATGATCTGGATGTCAGTAGGTGCGTTCGTCACGTTTCTTGACCTCTTGAATACTGACCACTCTGATAGCGCCATCCCAGTCGAACAGGATTCGATAGCTGCCTACTCGCAGGCGGTAGGCATAGGCGTGGCCGCTGAGCGCCTTGACGTTGCCGGTGTCGGGCATGTCGCCGAGCAAGGTCACCGCGTCACGGATCTGTACCTGATGGGCGCTGTGCAATCGCAGCAGTTGTTTGACGGCCTTACGGGTCCACAGGATGCTGTTCATGAACGAATATAAGCCTTTTATAAGATTAATCAATCTTTGCTTATATTCGCTCGCGGGCCAAGGCGAGAACCTTGTCCGGGTATTGCTCATGCTTCTGTAGGAGCAGGGGGGACGCCCAGTCCTTGCCCGCGATTGCGGTATTCCTGTTGTAGAAAAACTTGCGGCCGACTCGTTACTCCTGCCCGATCGACTCAAGAAATTCCGACCGTTCATCGCTCATGCGCGCCAGGCAGTCGGCCTGGGCAACGGCGTAGGCCTTGCTGCCGGGTTTGGCGGGGAAGGTATCGACGGCGCAGTCGGCGTCGCGCTGTTTCTGCCACAGCTGCTGGGCGTTCTGCACCTTGGCGGTGATGTCGGCCAGCTGCGCCTTGTCGCTGCCGTATTGCGTGCCCAGGCGTTCGAGCAGGCCCTGCAGGTTGTCGCTCAGCAGTTGCTCGGCGGTGGTTTTGTTGAAGGTGGCGCATTCCAGAGTCTGTTGATCCTGTTCGACGCTGTCGCACGGGGAGTTGTCGGCTTCTTCAGCCGCCTGTGCGCCCGTCGCCAGCAGTGCCAAAGCCAGGAAGATCGATTTCATTGCGTCGCAGCCCCCTCTAATCCAGTGATGCGGCGGATTCTGGCCCATGCGCATGACAAAGAACAGATGGGGCAAGGGACGCCCGGCAGACCCTTTGTCGCGGATTGACGCTTTCGGCAATTCCCCTGTCGTTTTTGCACCCGGCTGCCCGGGCACCGAGGCATATGCTGACCCCAAAGCGCCGGCAGACGATTCGGCGCATGAATTGCCAATAAGGGGACTGCCTGATGAGCCCAGCCGAATTGCACGCCGACAGCATCGTTATCGACGGGCTGATCATTGCCAAGTGGAACCGTGAGCTGTTCGAAGACATGCGTAAAGGCGGCCTGACCGCGGCCAACTGCACCGTGTCGGTGTGGGAGGGCTTCCAGGCCACGGTCAACAACATCGCCTCCAGCCAGAAGCTGATCCGCGAGAACAGCGACCTGGTGATGCCGGTGCGCACCACCGCCGACATCCGCAAGGCCAAGGAACTGGGCAAGACCGGCATCCTGTTCGGCTTCCAGAATGCCCACGCCTACGAGGACCAGATCGGCTACGTCGAGGTGTTCAAGCAGCTGGGCGTGGGTATCGTGCAGATGTGCTACAACACCCAGAACCTGGTGGGCACCGGCTGCTACGAGCGCGATGGCGGCCTGTCGGGCTTCGGTCGCGAGATCGTCGCCGAGATGAACCGCGTCGGTGTCATGTGCGACCTGTCCCATGTCGGCTCCAAGACCTCCGAGGAAGTCATCCTCGAATCGAAAAAGCCGGTCTGCTACTCCCACTGCCTGCCGTCGGGCCTCAAGGAACACCCGCGCAACAAGTCCGATGAAGAGCTGAAGTTCATCGCCGACCACGGCGGTTTCGTCGGCGTGACCATGTTTGCGCCGTTCCTGGCCAAGGGCATCGATTCGACCATCGACGACTACGCCGAGGCCATCGAATACACCATGAACATCGTCGGCGAAGACGCCATCGGCATCGGCACCGACTTCACCCAGGGCCATGGCCAGGACTTCTTCGAATACCTGACCCACGACAAGGGCTACGCCCGTCGCCTGACCAACTTCGGCAAGATCATCAACCCGCTGGGCATCCGCACCGTGGGCGAGTTCCCCAATCTCACCGAGACCCTGCTCAAGCGCGGTCACTCCGAGCGTGTGGTGCGCAAGATCATGGGCGAGAACTGGGTCAACGTCCTCAAGGACGTCTGGGGCGAATAACGCCAACCCTCCACAGCACACACCTGTAGTCGCTGCCGGAGGCTGCGATCGGCTCCGAAGGAGACGCGCTCCTGCGGCCCTCGGAAGGCTCTTCGAGCCTTATCGCAGCCTTCGGCAGCGGCTACGGATGCACCAATCCAAAAGAATTCCGGAGTTTTGAAACATGGCCAAGATCGCCCCGCAACTGCCTATCGAAGTCGACAGCGAAACCGGTGTCTGGACCTCCGACGCCCTGCCGATGCTGTACGTGCCGCGTCACTTCTTCGTCAACAACCACATGGGCATCGAGGAAGTACTGGGCGCCGACGCCTACGCCGAGATCCTCTACAAGGCCGGCTACAAGTCCGCCTGGCACTGGTGTGAAAAAGAAGCCGAATGCCACGGCCTGGAAGGCGTCGCGGTGTTCGAGCACTACATGAAGCGCCTGTCGCAGCGCGGCTGGGGCCTGTTCAAGATCCAGGACATCGACCTCGACAAGGGCACCGCCAGCGTCAAGCTCGAACACTCGGCCTTCGTCTATGTGTACGGCAAGGTCGGACGCAAGGTCGACTACATGTTCACCGGCTGGTTCGCCGGCGCCATGGACCAGATTCTGGCCGCCCGCGGTAGCAAGATCCGCACCGTCGCCGAACAGGTCTACGGCGGTTCCGAAGAAGGCCACGATGATGGCCTGTTCACCGTCAAGCCGTTGTAAGCGGAGTTAAGAAAAATGGCTTTCGAAGCGATGTTCCAGCCGATCCAGATCGGCAAACTGACCATCCGCAACCGGGTGCTCAGCACCGCGCACGCCGAGGTCTACGCCACCGATGGCGGCATGACCACCGACCGCTACGTGAAGTATTACGAAGAGAAAGCCAAGGGCGGTATCGGCCTGGCGATCTGTGGCGGTTCGTCCGTGGTGGCCATCGACAGCCCGCAGGAATGGTGGAGCTCGGTGAACCTGTCCACCGACCGCATCATTCCGCACTTCCAGAACCTGGCCGACGCCATGCACAAGCACGGCGCCAAGATCATGATCCAGATTACCCACATGGGCCGCCGCTCGCGCTGGGACGGTTTCAATTGGCCGACCCTGATGTCGCCGTCGGGCATCCGCGAACCGGTGCACCGCGCCACCTGCAAGACCATCGAGGTGGAAGAGATCTGGCGGGTGATCGGCAACTACGCCCAGGCCGCGCGCCGGGCCAAGGCCGGCGGCCTGGACGGCGTCGAGCTGTCCGCCGTGCACCAGCACATGATCGACCAGTTCTGGAGCCCGCGGGTCAACAAGCGGACCGACGAATGGGGCGGCAGCTTCGAAGGCCGGATGAAGTTCGGCCTGGAAGTGCTCAAGGCAGTGCGCGCCGAAGTCGGCGACGATTTCTGCGTGGGCATGCGTATCTGCGGTGACGAGTTCCACCCGGACGGCCTGTCCCACGAGGACATGAAGCAGATCGCCAAGTATTACGACGACACCGGCATGCTCGATTTCATCGGCGTCGTGGGTTCGGGTTGCGATACCCACAACACCCTGGCCAACGTGATTCCGAACATGAGTTATCCACCGGAGCCGTTCCTGCACCTGGCTGCCGGGATCAAGGAAGTGGTCAAGGTTCCGGTACTGCACGCGCAGAACATCAAGGATCCGAACCAGGCCACCCGCATCCTCGAGGGTGGTTACGTCGACATGGTCGGCATGACCCGGGCGCACATCGCCGACCCGCACCTGATCGCCAAGATCAAGATGGGCCAGGTCGACCAGATCAAGCAGTGCGTGGGCGCCAACTACTGCATCGACCGCCAGTACCAGGGCCTGGATGTGCTGTGCATCCAGAACGCCGCGACCTCCCGTGAATACATGGGCGTGCCGCACATCATCGAGAAGTCCACCGGGCCGAAACGCAAGGTGGTGGTGGTCGGTGCCGGCCCGGCCGGCATGGAATCGGCGCGGGTGGCGGCCGAACGTGGCCACGACGTGACCCTGTTCGAGAAGAAAGAGGCCATCGGCGGGCAGATCACCACTGCGTCGAAAGCGCCGCAGCGCGACCAGATCGCCGGTATCACCCGCTGGTACCAGTTGGAGCTGGCACGGCTGAAGGTCGACCTGCGTCTGGGCACCGCGGCCGATGCCGAGACCATCCTCGACCTGCGTCCGGACATCGTGGTGCTGGCCGTCGGCGGGCATCCGTTCCTTGAGCAGAACGAGCACTGGGGCGCCGCCGAAGGGCTGGTGGTCAGCAGCTGGGACGTGCTCGACGGCAAGGTCGCGCCGGGCAAGAACGTGCTGGTCTACGACACCATCTGCGAGTTCACCGGCATGTCGGTGGCCGACTTCCTCGCCGACAAGGGCAGCCAGGTCGAGATCGTCACCGATGACATCAAGCCGGGCGTGGCCATCGGCGGTACGTCGTTCCCGACCTACTACCGCAGCATGTACCCCAAGGAAGTGATCATGACCGGCGACATGATGCTGGAAAAGGTCTACCGCGAAGGCGACAAGCTGGTGGCGGTGCTGGAGAACGAATACACCGGCGCCAAGGAGGAGCGGGTGGTCGACCAGGTGGTGGTGGAGAACGGCGTGCGGCCCGACGAAGCGATCTATTACGCGCTCAAGGAAGGCTCGCGCAACAAGGGCCAGGTCGACGTCGAAGCGCTGTTCGCGATCAAGCCGCAGCCTTCGTTGAGCCAGGCGGGCGACGGTTATCTGCTGTTCCGCATCGGCGACTGCGTGGCGCAGCGCAACACCCACGCGGCCATCTATGACGCCCTGCGGATCTGCAAGGATTTCTAAGCCATACCTGTAGCCGCTGCCGAAGGCTGCGATCGACTGCGAAGCAGTCGTGCTCTTGAGTTCGCAGGGAAGTCCTGCGGACTTCATCGCAGCCTGCGGCAGCGGCTACAACGACCGAGCTGGTCTTTGGGAGCTCCACCATGTTGAACACCCTTCTTCCCATCCTGCTGTTCGCAGCCATCGGCCTGGCTGTCCTGGGCGCGTTGCGGCGGGTGGCCATGTGGCGCCGGGGCCGTGCGTCCAAGGTCGACCTGATCGGCGGCCTGCTGGCCATGCCCAAGCGCTACATGGTCGACCTGCACCATGTGGTGGCGCGGGACAAATACATCGCCAACACCCACGTGGCCACGGCCGGTGGCGCCGTGGCGTCCATCGTGCTGGCGATCCTGGTGCACGGTTTCGGCCTGCATAACCGCATCCTCGGCTACGCCTTGCTGCTGATGTCGGCGGTGATGTTCGTCGGCGCGATCTTCGTTTACCTGCGCCGTCGCAACCCGCCGGCGCGCCTGTCGAAAGGCCCGTGGATGCGCCTGCCGAAAAGCCTGCTGGCGTTCTCGGCGTCGTTCTTCCTGGTGACCCTGCCGGTGGCCGGGATCCTCCCGGAAAACTTCGGTGGCTGGGTACTGGCCGCGATCCTCGGTATCGGTGTGTTGTGGGGCGTGTCCGAGCTGTTCTTTGGCATGACCTGGGGCGGCCCGATGAAGCACGCCTTCGCTGGTGCCCTGCACCTGGCCTGGCACCGCCGTGCCGAACGCTTCGGTGGCGGCCGCTCCACCGGCCTCAAGCCGCTGGACCTGGAAGACCCGAACGCGCCGCTGGGCGTGGAAAAACCCAAGGATTTCACCTGGAACCAGTTGCTTGGCTTCGACGCCTGCGTGCAGTGCGGTAAATGCGAAGCCGCGTGCCCGGCCTTTGCCGCCGGCCAGCCGCTGAACCCGAAAAAGCTGATCCAGGACATGGTCGTCGGCCTGGCTGGCGGTACCGATGCCAAGTTCGCTGGCAGCCCGTATCCCGGCAAAGCCATTGGCGAACACAGCGGCAATCCGCACCAGCCGATCGTCAACGGCCTGGTGGACGCCGAGACCCTGTGGTCCTGCACCACCTGCCGCGCTTGTGTCGAGGAATGCCCGATGATGATCGAGCACGTCGATGCCATCGTCGACATGCGCCGTCACCTGACCCTGGAAAAGGGCGCCACCCCGAACAAGGGCGCCGAAGTCCTGGAAAACCTGATCGCCACCGACAACCCGGGCGGTTTCGCCCCGGGCGGGCGGATGAACTGGGCGGCGGACCTCAACCTGGCGCTGCTCGGCGAGAAGAAAACCACCGACGTGCTGTTCTGGGTCGGCGACGGTGCCTTTGACATGCGCAACCAGCGCACCCTGCGCGCCTTCGTCAAAGTGCTGAAAGCGGCCAAGGTCGACTTCGCGGTGCTGGGCCTGGAAGAGCGCGACAGCGGCGACGTGGCCCGGCGCCTGGGCGACGAGGCGACCTTCCAGCTACTGGCCAAGCGCAATATCCAGACCCTGGCCAAGTACAGCTTCAAGCGCATCGTCACCTGCGACCCCCACAGTTTCCATGTGCTGAAAAACGAATACGGCGCCCTCGGCGGCGAGTACGTGGTGCAGCACCACAGCACCTACATGGCCGAGCTGATTGCCGGCGGCGCCTTGAATCTGGGCCAGCACAAAGGCAACAGCGTGACCTATCACGACCCGTGCTACCTGGGCCGCTACAACGGCGAGTACGAGGCGCCGCGCGAGGTCCTGCGCGCCCTGGGGATCGAGGTCAAGGAAATGCAACGCTCCGGTTTCCGCTCGCGCTGCTGCGGCGGCGGTGGCGGCGCGCCGATCACCGACATCCCGGGCAAGCAGCGGATCCCCGACATGCGCATGGACGACATCCGCGAAACCGGCGCCGAGCTGGTGGCCGTGGGTTGTCCACAATGCACCGCGATGCTCGAAGGCGTGGTCGAACCACGACCACTGATCAAGGACATCGCCGAACTGGTGGCCGACGCCTTGCTCGAAGACGCCGCGCCTGGCAAGCCGGTGACCCCGGCCAAACGTGAACCTGCGGAGGCCCACTGATGAGCGACATTATCCGCCGCGACCCACGGGCCGAATGGATCGCCCGTAACCGCCTGCACCCGCTGCACGCGGCCATGCAGCCGGCGCAGCACAGCTGGATGGGGCCCAACGGCATCCTCCGCAAGACCCCCCACGGGATCGGTTTCATCGGCCCCAACGGTATCAAGCGCATCGACCGCAGCGGCGCCCAGCAGGGCGGGGCGGTCAAGCGCAGCGCCGCGGTCGAAGTCCAGCTGCCGCTGCATCAGGTGGCGCAGCCGGCGTTCTACATCAGCGTGGTGCCGGACATGGTCGGCGGCCGCCTGAGCAGCCACGACCGCGACCTGCTGGGCCTGGCCCATCAGCTGGCCGGCAAGGACGGCGCGGTGCTGGCGGTGGTGTTCGGCGAGCACAAGGAAAACGCCTTCGCCACGGCCGGCGTCGACCGCCTGCTGGTGCTCGAAGGCAACGAATTCAGCGGTTATGCACCGGAACAGCGAGTCCAGGGCCTGCGGGCTGTGGATAACCAGTTCAGCCCACGCCACTGGTTGCTGCCCGACAGCCGCACCGGTGGCGGCGAACTGGGCCGGCGTTTTGCCGCGGCCCTGGGCGAACGCCCGGCCACGCGGGTCTGGCAGGTCAAGGACGAGCAATGCATCGGCCGCGCCGGTGCCGGCTTGCAGGACCTGGCGCGACCGTTGGCGCGGCTGATCCTGGCCGCCGCCGAATGCGCGGAACCGGTCAGTGAAACCCGCCACGAAGCCCTGCCGGTGGAGTTATCCACAACGGTGGCGCGCAGCCTGGCGCGAATCGAGGACCTGGGCGCGGTGGCGGTGGACCCGGCGGCGATTCCCATGGCCGAGGCCGAATTCATTTTCTCCGGCGGCAACGGGGTCAAGGACTGGGAGCTGTTCCACAAAACCGCCGCGGCCCTGGGCGCCACCGAAGGCGCGTCGCGGGTGGCGGTGGACGATGGCTTCATGGCCCGCGACCGTCAGGTCGGCGCCTCGGGCACTTGGGTCACAGCCCGGGTGTACGTGGCGGTGGGGATTTCCGGGGCGATCCAGCACCTGCAGGGCATCGGTGCCTGCGACAAGGTGGTGGCGATCAACCTCGATCCGGGCTGCGACATGATCAAACGCGCCGACCTGTCGGTGATTGGCGAAAGCGCCGAGCTGCTTCAAGCCTTGATCGCGGCGGTAGAGGCCTACCGCAACGGCGCCAAGCGCGATGCGGCTTAAGGGAAGGACAGAGCTTATGAGTACCAATGTGATCAGCCTGGTGTCCATCGGCGCCCACCCGACTTCCGGCCGGCCCCGGCGCGCCGAGCAGGATGCGCGGGCGGTCGAGCTGGGGCTGCAACTGGCCGGGGACAGGCTGCAGGTGCTGCACGCCGGCGATATTGCCGAGCCGGCCCTGCGCGCGTACCTGGGCATGGGCCTGGAACAGATGCACGTGCTGGAGCAGTCGGCCGGTGCCGATGCGCTGCCGGCGCTGACCGATTATCTGCGCGATGCCGGGGCGCAAGTGGTGCTCACCGGCAGCCAGGCGGAAACCGGCGAAGGCTCGGGCATGCTGCCGTTCCTGCTGGCGGAAAACCTCGGTTGGCCGCTGGTGGTGGGCCTGGCCCAGGTGGAATCCATCGACGGCGGCGTGGCCCTGGTGCTGCAAGCCCTGCCGCGCGGCCAGCGCCGTCGGCTGAAGGTGCGCCTGCCGTTCCTCGCCACTGTGGATAACGCCGCGCCCAAGCCGCGGCAGAGCGCCTACGGCCCGGCCCGGCGTGGGCTGCTGCAGGCGCGGCAGGTGGAAGTGCTCGACGATGAGTTATTCACCAGCGCCACCCTGCAACCGGCCAAACCGCGGCCCAAGCGCCTGAAAGTGATCAAGGCCAAGAGCGGCGCCGACCGCATGAAAGCCGCGACCGCCAAGGCCAGCGGCGGTGGCGGCCAGGTGCTCAAGGGTGTCAGCGCCGAAGCCGGGGCCGAGGCCATCCTCAAGCTGCTGATCGAAGAAGGCGTGGTCCGCTAGGGTCTGGCCTGTCGCACTATTGTTATCGCGAGCAAGCTTCGCTCCTACAGGGGCGCGGCTTGCCAGCCACTGATTTCCCTCCTGTATCCACGGTTACCCACAATCCCTGTGCGCGCCTCTGTGGATAAGATGTTCGTCCCTCTCTGCAAGCCTCGCCAATCAAGCGCTACAGCGCGTTGTACGAAAAACGATCAAGCTAAGTCGAGGTTTTTCCGAAGGTTTTTTCTGTGGATAAGGAGCTCCCTCGATCCTCCGCCGCTGCCAAGTTGCCCCCAAAGTCTGTTGGCCTCTTTGTGGATAAGATGTTCGCTGTCCGTTGAGAGCCTTATAAACAGCGGCTTCCATAGGGTTGATCAAAAAACAGTCAGTTCCGGGGTTTTGCCCTGCCGGCAGCACTGAAACCTCGATATTTCGCGCTATTCGGCGGTTTTCCACAGCTCGCTGCCCTTGGCCGCAAAGTTGCCCCCAAAGTCTGTTGGCGCTTCTGTGGATAAGGTGTTCGCCTTCATCTGCGGGCCTTTAAAAACGTGGCTTACAGAGCGCTGTTCAAAAAATGAACAAAGTCTTGTGGAAAAGGCCTTTCCGGATAAGTCACGGATTTTCTTCAGGTTCTGCCAGTGAATCCGCCGGCTGAAAGCCGAGTTGCCCACATTTGCTGTGGGTGGAGGTGTGGATAACTTGTTCGCGGTCTTCTGTAAGCCTTGGCGGGTGGTATCTCGACGGGGGCGATCATTTTTTATACAGCTTGGGGGTGACCCTCTCGTTTGTTTCGGGCTCGGATAAAACCTGAGTGAGGTTTGGTTTATATATTCAGCCTGCATAAATGCAGTTTCCTATGGGTATAAGTGGCTGTTTGACGCCTGATGGGCACGCGGCTTTACTCTTTCAAACACAAGGAGTGGGGCGGATTTTCAAGGGCAATAGTCGAGTTCTTCGGCTGCACTTCAAGATAATCCATGACAGGAGTCAAACATGAAAAGCATGTTTTTGTTTCTGCACTTCCCTAATAGCTGATACCGAGTCTGGTTGATCGGTGAAAGTGCTATCTCCAACGTCCTTCCGGTTGATGAAGTCCACGATTGATTTTTGGAATTAATAAAGGCTGATTCTGAATGATGGATTCGGGAGAATTGCGGGCGTTATGAACGTTACCGTTCCCGCGAGTGAAAGGCACAAGAGTGCCGGTTGTTTAAATTACAAGGAGTTATTGAAATGTCCGAAGCATCCAAAGCAAAAACCAAGGCCAAGCCTGTTGCTGCACAAGGCAAGGAAGCCTATGTCGAGTTACTCAACGAAATGCGTGTGCATGCGAAAAGACGATTGTCGGGCGAGGCCAGGGGCCTGCTGATGGCTTCGCCGCACCTGCAGCAGATTCACCTGCGCAGTCTCTACGTCACCAAGAGTTCCAATGATCCTGCGGTGCGGAACCTCGAGCCTCAGGCCCGGGAAGTGGGGGAAAGCCAAGCTGATCAGTCGGAGTCCGAGCTGGTCAAGGCTACGGAAAGTTTTCAGAACTCGGGTTCGACCGACACCACGGACTACAAGAAAAAGCTCGAAGAGTTGCGTAAGCGGGACAAGGAATCAGCAGATAAACGCATCGACAAGATGTATGACGCGGCGATCGAGCAGTTGGACCAATACCCCCAAAGCGCTGATGCGGTGGTTGGGTTCATGGAAACTTTCGGTGGCCTGTTCAATACCGTGCTGGACAAGGTCAGCGAGTTTTTCACCGAGATTGGCAAGAATATCCTCAATTGGTTGAAGAACGTCTGGGAGAAAATCACTAATACATTCAACTCGATCGTCAGTTGGGTCACTGGCTGGTTCTCTTGACCAGCTGAAATAGTGAGGTGGCTATGAACAAACCTGTCGGTCCACCGCCTTTTATTGATAATCATCAGCCTGAGTGGGACAGGGCTTTTTATATCGAGGAAGGTAGAGCGCTGGCTGCTAACAAGGCCCGGCTCGATGTACTTCGGCAGCACGATAAAAAGAAAACCCAGGAAAGAATTGACGGCTTGTATGACGATTTGCAACGACGTATCGATCCGAATTACAAGCGTGCGCCCAATATCGAAGACTTGGGAAATATCTTTGATACAGCGCAGGACATCATTCACGCCTGGAACTGGTAGTAGCCACTTCACGTCATAAAAAACCGCGAGCATGCTCGCGGTTTTTTATGGCCGGGACAGCGCGTTTAGCCGTGAACCGGCACGCCCTTGAGGTACGGAGCCGGTTCGGCGCCGAGGTTGCTCAGCATGCGTTCGCTGTACCAGTCCACGAAGTTGACCACGCCGAACTCGTAGGTCTTGGAGTACGGGCCTGGCTGGTAGGCGGTGGAGTTGATGCCGCGCTGGTTCTCTTCGGCCAGGCGACGGTCCTGGTCGTTGGTGGCGTCCCACACCTGGCGCATGCGCGCGACGTCGTAGTCCACGCCTTCGACCGCGTCCTTGTGCACCAGCCACTTGGTGGTGACCATGGTTTCCTGGGCGCTGATCGGCCACACGGTGAACACGATGATGTGGTCGCCCATGCAGTGGTTCCACGAGTGCGGCAGGTGCAGGATGCGCATCGAGCCCAGGTCGGGGTTCTTGATCCGGCCCATCAGCTTGGCGCAGCCCTGCTTGCCGTCCATGGTCATGGACACGGTGCCCTTGAGCAGCGGCATGCGCACGATGCGGTTGCGCAGGCCGAAGCTGGCGTGGGCGTAGGGGATCTTCTCGGCTTCCCAGGCGGCGGCGGAGGCGGCCACGTGGTCCTTGAACGCCTGGTCGGCGCGCGGGTCGGTGACGTCGTCCCACTCCAGCAGGGTCTTCAGCAGTTCCGGGTGCGCACCGCCGCAGTGGTAGCACTCGCGGTTGTTTTCCAGCACCAGCTTCCAGTTGGCCTTTTCCATCAAGGTGGTCTGCACCGCCACCTTGGTGTTCTCCATGTCGTAGGGTTCCATGTAGTGCGTCAGGGTCGCCAGGAAGTCATCGATGGCCGGCGGGTTCTCGGCCAGCGAGATGAAGATGTAGCCACCGGCGGTCTTCACGTTCACTGGCTTGAGGCCGTACTGCTTCATGTCGAAGTCGGCGCCCATCTCGGTGCCGGCGAACAGCAGGCGACCGTCCAGCTCGTAGGTCCACTGGTGGTAGTGGCAGACCAGCTTGGCGACCTTGCCCTTGTCGCTGGTGCACAGGCGCGAACCGCGGTGGCGGCAGACGTTGTGGAAGGCATGGACCACGCCGTCGGCGCCACGGATCACGATGATCGGGTTCTTGCCGACCTGCAGGGTCATGTAGTTGCCCTTGGTCGGAATCTCGCAGGTCATGCCGGCGATCAGCCATTCCTTCTGGAAGATCTCCTGCATGTCGATATCGAACAGGCGCTCGTCGCAGTAGAACGGCTGCGGCAGGGAAAAGGTCCGCTCGCGTTCTTGGAGCATTTGCGCGGTGGCCTTGCGTGCGGGTTCCAGCGGATCGCCCAGGCTCAGGGTTGCGGTGACGTCCATCGTTTTGGTCCTCATGGCCATCTGTGTGGCCGGCGAAAGTGGCAGTGTGGCCGGTGTAACGGGCTTGCTCCGCACAAGCCCGTCACACCGGCCACGGTTACGACGCAAGGCTGAAAAGTCAGCGGTTATCAGTTGAGGCGAGTGTGGGGCCGGCGCGGCCCGGAACCTTATCCATGGGCGACATGGCCCAATCTGTTCCCGACGCGCAAGCCCCGGTGGTTGGGGGCTGGTCGCGATAAGTATGTGAATGTCGCAGATAGGTAAATGGGCGTTTATGGGCCTGCGCACAATCGCCACCATAAAGGCCGGCAGTCGGCCGTGGAGATCAGCATGTCCAACAACTTCCTGAACCCGGTAACCACCCAGACCTGGGCCAATGGCCGACACATCGTCCGTTGCGTCAAAGTCATCCAGGAAACCTGGGACGTGCGCACCTTCTGTTTCATGGCCGACCAGCCGATCATGTTCTTCTTCAAGCCGGGGCAGTTCGTCACCCTGGAGCTGGAGATCGAAGGCCAGCCGATCATGCGTTCCTACACCATTTCCAGCTCGCCCTCGGTGCCATACAGCTTCTCGGTGACCATCAAGCGCGTCCCGGGCGGCAAGGTTTCCAACTGGCTGCACGACACCCTGCACGAAGGCCAGGAGCTGGCGGTGCACGGGCCGGTGGGGCTGTTCAACGCCATCGACTTCCCGAGCCCGAAAGTCCTCTACCTCAGCGGCGGCGTCGGCATCACCCCGGTGATGTCCATGGCGCGCTGGTTCTACGACACCAACGGCAATGTCGACATGGTGTTTATCCACAGCGCCCGTTCGCCGAAGGACATCATTTATCACCGCGAGCTGGAGCACATGGCGTCGCGGATCGACAACTTCAGCCTGCACCTGATCTGCGAGAAACATGGCCTGGGCGAGCCCTGGGCCGGTTATCGCGGCTACCTGAACCACAAGATGCTGGAGCTGATGGCGCCGGACTTCCTCGAGCGCGAGGTGTTCTGCTGCGGCCCGACGCCGTACATGAACGCGGTCAAGCGCCTGCTCGAAGCCAGCGGCTTCGACATGTCGCGCTACCACGAGGAATCCTTCGGCGCGACGCCGGCGGAAGCCCGCGCCGACGCGGTGGAACAGGCCGAGCAGGCCGCCGAGGCGCCGGAAATCGACGTCGCCGACCTGCACCAGGTGGAGTTCACCGCATCCGGCAAGAGCATCCGCGTGGCGCCGGGCGAGACCGTCCACGCCGCCGCGGCCAAGCTCGGCCTGATGATCCCCAAGGCCTGCGGCATGGGGATCTGCGGCACCTGCAAGGTGCTCAAGCTGGGCGGTGAAGTGGAGATGGACCACAACGGTGGGATCACCGAGGAAGACGAAGCCGAAGGCTACATCCTGTCCTGCTGCAGCGTGCCGAAGGGGGATGTGCGGGTCGAGTATTGAGTGGCGGACCGGTAGCCCGTAGCCGCCGCCGAAGAATGAGGCTGCGATCGGTTGCGTAGCAACCGTGAACCCGGAGCTCTCGGTGCTTCTGACCTATCGAGGGGCTGGGTTTGCGACTGCTTTGCAGTCGATCGCAGCCTCGTACCTCGGCAGCGGCTACAGATTGATCCGCTCGCTCAATCGATAAACAGATCCGTCATCAGCGTTTCGCTGCTGTCGGGATCGAAGCGGTAATGGGCGAAGTCGCTCACCCCCTGTTCGCGCAGTATTTCTTCGTCGATCAGCAAGCGCCCGGTGATGCGGCGCTGGCTGCTAGAGAGGATCGCGTGGGCCGCATCGGCCATGATTGCCGGCGTGCGCGCATGCTTGAACGACTCGCGCGAACCCAGTTGGAACTCGATGGCGGCGGTGGCGATCATGGTCTGCGGCCACAGCGAGTTGACGCTGATGCCGTAGTTCTTGAATTCCTCGCTCATGCCCAGGGTCAGCATGCTCATGCCGTACTTGGTCACGGTGTAGGGGCTGTACTGGGCGAACCATTTGCTCGCCAGGTTCAGCGGCGGCGACAGGTTGAGGATGTGCCCACCGCTGGTTTTCAGGTAGGGCAGGGCCGCCTGGCTGCACAGCAGCACGGCGCGGGTGTTGATCTGGTGCATCAGGTCGAAGCGCTTGAGCTCGATGTGCTGCACCCCGGTCAGCTTGATCGCCCCGGCATTGTTGACCAGGGCATCGATGCCGCCGAACTGCTCGGCGGCCTTGGCCAGGGCCTGACGTACTGTCTCTTCGTCACGCACGTCCACCTGCAACGCCAGGGCCTTGCCGCCCGCCGCCTCGACTTCGCGGGCCACGCTGAAGATGGTGCCGGGCAGCTTGGGATGGGGGTCGGCGCTTTTCGCCGCGATCACGATATTGGCCCCGTCCCGCGCCGCCCGCAGGGCGATTTCACGGCCGATGCCACGACTGGCGCCGGTGATGAACAGGGTCTTGCCTTGTAAGGACATGGATGCGCTCCTGATTATTGTCGTTATCCGAGCGGGTACAGCGGCTCGCCAGACAATCTAGTTCATGTCTGGCGGCGCGCGCGGATCAGGGGCGAAAAGGCGAAGGGCCGCGAGTGTTGCCCGCGGCCGGGGAGGGCTCAGTACAGCGCCGGGCGGCGGTCCAGATGCACGTGGTTATGGGCGCTGATGTGCTTGTCCCGGGCGTCCGCCAGGGGCAGCTCCGCCAGCAGCAGTTGCTGCTGGGGATGACGGGCGCTGCCGGCCAGCGGATATCCGTCGGCGTCGACGATCAGCGAGCCACCGACCCAGGCCACGCCACGCTCGTCGCCGCAGCGGTCGCAAGCGGCGATGAACATGCGGTTGACCGCGGCGTTGGCCTGGACCCGGACCATTTCCGCCGGGCGTTCGCCCGCCGGACGCGGCCCGTCCGGCCAGTTGACCGGGGCGCAGAGCAGGGCGGCGCCGGCCAGCGCGGGCAGGCGCACCCATTCCGGGAACTCCAGGTCGTAGCAGATCAGCATCGCGATCGCGCCAAAGCGGGTTTCGACCACCGGTGGTGGCTGCTCGCCCACGGTGAATACCCGCTTCTCCCGGTCCCACAGATGGGCCTTGCGATACACCGTCACCCGCCCCTCGGGCTCGACCAGCGCGGCGCTGTTGGCCACTTGCCCGGCATTCAGGCGCTCGCAGAAACCGCCGACGATCACCACCTGCAGCTCTGCGGCCAGGGCCTTCCACAGGGTCAGCGTCGGCCCGTCGAGGGCCTCGGACAGCGCCAGCGCTTCCTGCCGATCGGTGAACACATAACCGCTCTGCACCAGTTCCGGCAGCACCACCACCTGGGCGCCCTGGGCAGCGGCCTCGCGGATGGCCCGCTGGCCCAGCTCGCGGTTGTAGTCGAGCTCGCCCACCCGTGGGGCGATCTGCTGGCAGGCGACTTTCAGGGTGGGCAATCCAGTCATTGGCCGGCTCCTTCCAGTTGGCGTTCGCTGGCCTGGATCGCCAGGCGCTCGGCGTCCAGGTCCAGGCCCCGGGTCAGCGCCCAGTAGGCCACGCCGGCCACGGCCAGGCCGATGACAAAGGCAATGTCGGCGCCCTCCAGCGCCCGGGAAACCGGGCCCTGGTAGAAGCTCAGGGACATGAACGGAATCATCGCGACCAGGCCGAGGAAATAGGCGATGAGCCCGGGCATGGCCCAGCGGCCATAGATGCCGGCCGGGTTGAAGATGTCGCTGATGGCGTAGTGACCTTTGCGCACCACGTAGAAGTCCGCCAGGTTGACCGCGGTCCAGGGCACCAGGAAATACAGCATCAGCAGCACGAAGGTATTGAAGCTCGCCAGGTAGCTGTCGGGAATGTTCATGGCGATCAGGAAAATCACCACCGCCACCAGGGCGATGCCCACCACCCGGCTCTTGAGGTTCGGCTGGATCTGCAGGAAGCCGTCGATGGCGCTGATGCCGGTGAGCATCGCGCCGTAGCAGTTGACCGCCATGATGCCGACCAGGGCGGGCACGGCGATCAGCACGGTAAAGGTGCCGAAGCCCGGGATCATCTGATTGCCGACTTCGCGGACGCTGCCGATGGCGTCCGGGGACGGCAGGGCGGAGGCGAGGAAGGCACCCAGGGACATCAGCCACAGCGCCGAGCCCGCGGCGCCCAGGTAGGTCCAGAAAATCACCTGGCGCGACGAGGTCTTGTGCGGCAGGTAGCGCGAATAGTCCGAGACATACACCGAGTAGCTGATCTGGTAGCCGGCGGCCGCCGACAGCTGGATCAGGAACGCCGACCAGGAGAAGTGCGCGTCGGCCACGGCGGCGTCGGCCTGCAGGGTCATCAGCGCGCTGATGGTCAGCACGGTGAACACGCTGATCATGATGTAGGTCAGCCAGCGCTGCACGGCGTGCAGCAGGTCATGCCCGACCACGGCGATGATCACCGCGAGGATGATCATCAGGCTGTACCAGGGCGCCCGCGCGCCGGGCACCACGGTGTTGATGGCGTCGGTGGCGAGGATCACGTTGAACACGTTGAAGCCGATGTAGACGAAGACCACCGCGGTGAAGGGCACGATGGCCCCGCGCAGGCCGAATTGCGCCCGCGACTGGATCATCTGCGGCAGGCCCATGCGTGGTCCCTGGTTGGCGTGGAAGGCCATGCAGAAGGTGCCCAGGCACACGCCGATGACGATGGCCAGGATCGAGTAGTGCAGGCTCAGGCCGAGGGCGGCGCCGGTGAAGCCGGTGACCATGGTGGTCAGGACGAAGTTGCCGGTGAACCAGAACGGACCCTGGTGCCAGACCTTGCCGTGGCGCTCGTGGCGCGGCACGTAGTCGATGGAGCGGGTTTCGATCTTGAGGCTGGGGGACGGGGCTTTTTCCGTTGCCGCGGGCAGGCTGGTCATGGGGCAGTGCCTTGTTTTTATAAATTGACCCCGGAGTCTCGGATATACGCCTGTGATGTTGAATCAGTGGAGGGAAATAATCAGTTCAGGAATTTGTGAACTGATGTCACACAGCGCCGGCCCACCGCTCCCGATCTCGACAGGAGGCGGCAGGCCGACGAGGGCATTCAGCCGGCCATGACCTGGCGAATGTCCGCGGCCAGTTCACGGACCCGCGCTTCTTCGGTGTCCCACGAGCACATGAAGCGCGCGCCGCCTTTACCGATGAAGGTGTAGAAGCGCCAGCCCTTGGCGGTCAGCGCGGCGATGGCCGGTTCCGAGAGTTGCAGGAACACGCCGTTGGCCTGCACTGGGAACATCAGTTCCACCCCTGGAATGTCCGCCACCAGCTCGGCCAGCAATTGCGCGCAATGGTTGGCGTGGCGGGCGTATTTGAGCCAGGCGTCGTTTTCCAGCAGGCCGACCCAGGGCGCGGACAGGAAGCGCATCTTCGAGGCCAGCTGGCCGGCCTGCTTGCAGCGGTAGTCGAAGTCTTCGGCCAGCTTGTGGTTGAAGAACAGAATCGCCTCGCCCACCGCCATGCCGTTTTTCGTGCCGCCGAAGCACAGCACGTCGACCCCGGCTTTCCAGGTCAAGTCGGCGGGCGAGCAGCCAAGGAAGGCGCAGGCGTTGGAGAAGCGCGCGCCGTCCATGTGCAGGTTCAGCCCCAGCTCCTTGCAGGTGGCGCTGATGGCGCGGATTTCTTCCGGGGTATAGACGCTGCCGACCTCGGTGGCCTGGGTCAGAGTCACCACCCGTGGCTTGGGGTAGTGGATGTCCTGGCGCTTGAGGGCGATGTCGCGGATCGAGTCCGGGGTCAGCTTGCCGTTCTCGGTGCCGGCGATCAGCAGCTTGGAGCCGTTGGAGAAGAATTCCGGCGCGCCGCATTCGTCGGTTTCGACGTGGGCGGTTTCCGAGCAGATGACGCTGTGGTAACTCTGGCACAGCGACGACAGGGCCAGGGAGTTGGCGGCGGTGCCGTTGAAGGCGAAGAACACCTCGCAGTCGGTCTCGAACAGCTTGCGGAAATAATCGGCGGCGCGCGCGGTCCACTGGTCGTCGCCATAGGCGCGTTCGTGGCCGCGGTTGGCCTGGTCCATGGCCGCCCAGGCCTCGGGGCAAATGCCGGAATAGTTGTCGCTGGCGAATTGTTGGCTCTTGTCGGTCATGGCCGTCTTCCGTGCTAAGGGTCCGAGAGGGGAGCCCTTCGATAAAGGGCTCCGGATAAGGCGCTCCTGGGTAAGGAGCCCTTGGGTAAAGCGTCCGCAACGAGGTCTGGGCCGGCAGGACAGCGCAGGCCCCGCAGAGATCGGTGGAGCGCCACTTTACCCAAGATTGAGGGGGGAGCACACGCTCTGTTTATGGGTGAAAAATGCACAGGCCATGAGGATATATGCCAGACCCGCTGCTGACCCCGCTGGCCGCCCGGCGCGATGGCGCCCTGGACCTGCTCAAGTGGCTGGCGCTGCTTTGCATGGTGCTCGATCACCTGCGCTACGTCGGCTGGAGCCTCGATCTGCTGTATGTGCCCGGGCGCCTGGCGTTTCCCTGGTTCTGCCTGGCGCTGGCGGCCAATGTGGCGAGGGCCGGCGCGGTGGGTCGCGAGGGCGCGGGGCAATGGCGTTACCTGGGCTGGCTGCTGTTGTTCAGCCTGCTCAGCGAGGTGCCGTACCGGCTGTACATTCCCGACCCCGACACCCTGAATGTGCTGCCGACCCTGGCCCTGGGCCTGTTGGTGGCCCGTGCCTGGCAGCGTCGCGGCGGGCTGGCGCTGTGGCTGGGGATCGGCGCGGCCTTGCTCGGCGGGCTGTTCGACCGGTACCTGATGTTCGGCCTGTTCGGCGTCTTGCTGCCGCTGGCGATGTTGCTGGTGCTGCTGCGCCGCTGGTACTGGGCGCTGCTGCCGGGGCTGCTGTGCCTGGCGGCCAACCAGTGGCAAAGCCTGCTGCCGGCGGCGCGCCTGGGCAGTCAGGTGGCCGCCTGGGCGCTGCTCGCCTGCGTGCTGGCGCCGTGGCTGGGGCTGGCGATCCTGCGCCGGATGCGCGGTTTTTCGCCGCCACCGATGCGGCGCTGGGCCTATCTGCTGTATCCCGGGCATTTCCTCCTGCTGCTGATGCTGCGCAACCTGCTGGCCTGACGGCGAACCGTTGTCGCTACGAACGCCCTGTAGCCGCTGCCGAGCTGGCGAGGCTGCGCTCGGCCGCGAAGCGGTCGTAAAACCAGGCAACCTGTTCTTCCAGGCATATCGCGTGCTGAGGTTTTGCGAGGACTGCGTCCTCGAGCGCAGCCTCGCAGGCTCGGCAGCGGCTACAGATGCGACACGCCAACCCGAAACCTGTCGCGCCACTGGTCGGTGGCGGGGGCTGGCGGGCGCGGGCAAGCCACCGACATAGAGCCTTCGGCGCGTGGCGCCCGCAAGCATTTGTCTCTCTGCGCCAGGCCATGTCGTAAACGCACCTTTGCGTGGCGTCCATAGGCATTTGGCCGGTCAGCGCCGGTCATACCATCGCATCCAAAGGGCACTACCGCAGGGTACGTGCCTCACCGAGACGAAAGGCGCACCGCCGCCGCTGGGAGAGACGCGATGTTCAGCAAGCAAGACCAAATCCAGGGTTATGACGATGCACTGCTGGCGGCCATGAATGCCGAGGAGCAACGTCAGGAAGATCACATCGAGCTGATCGCGTCGGAGAACTACACCAGCAAGCGCGTGATGCAAGCGCAAGGCAGCGGCCTGACCAACAAGTACGCCGAAGGTTATCCGGGCAAGCGCTACTACGGCGGCTGCGAGCACGTGGACAAGGTCGAGGCCCTGGCCATCGAACGCGCCAAGCAACTGTTCGGCGCCGACTACGCCAACGTCCAGCCGCACTCCGGTTCCTCGGCCAACAGCGCCGTGTACCTGGCCCTGCTGCAAGCCGGCGACACCATCCTGGGCATGAGCCTGGCCCACGGCGGCCACCTGACCCACGGCGCCAAGGTGTCGTCCTCGGGCAAGCTGTACAACGCCGTGCAGTACGGCATCGACACCAACACCGGGCTGATCGACTACGACGAAGTCGAGCGCCTGGCCGTCGAGTGCAAGCCGAAGATGATCGTCGCCGGCTTCTCGGCCTACTCCAAGACCCTCGACTTCCCACGCTTCCGCCAGATCGCCGATAAGGTCGGCGCGCTGCTGTTCGTCGACATGGCCCACGTCGCCGGCCTGGTCGCCGCTGGCCTGTACCCGAACCCGCTGCCTTACGCCGACGTGGTCACCACCACTACCCACAAGACCCTGCGCGGTCCGCGGGGCGGCCTGATCCTGGCCAAGGCCAACGAAGAAATCGAGAAGAAGCTCAACGCCGCGGTCTTCCCGGGCGCCCAGGGCGGCCCGCTGATGCACGTGATCGCCGGCAAGGCGGTGTGCTTCAAGGAAGCGCTGGAGCCTGGCTTCAAGGCCTACCAGCAGCAAGTGATCGACAACGCCCAGGCCATGGCCGGCGTCTTTATCAAACGCGGCTACGATGTAGTGTCCGGCGGCACCGACAACCACCTGTTCCTGGTCAGCCTGATCCGTCAGGGCCTCACCGGCAAGGAGGCGGACGCCGCCCTGGGGCGCGCCCACATCACCGTGAACAAGAACGCCGTGCCGAACGATCCACAGTCGCCGTTCGTGACCTCCGGCCTGCGTATCGGCACCCCGGCGGTGACCACCCGCGGCTTCAAGGTTACCCAGTGCGTGGAGCTGGCCGGCTGGATCTGCGACATCCTCGACCACCTCGGCGATGCCGATGTCGAGGCCAATGTCGCTCGTCAGGTATCGGCCCTGTGCGCGGACTTCCCGGTTTATCGCTGAGTGCGGTTTTGGAGTAAATGACTATGCAACGCTACTCGGGCTTCGGCCTCTTCAAGCACTCCCTCAGCCACCATGAAAACTGGCAGCGCATGTGGCGCACGCCGACCCCGAAAAAGGTCTACGACGTGGTCATCGTCGGCGGTGGCGGGCATGGCCTGGCGACCGCCTACTACCTGGCCAAGGAGCACGGCATCACCAACGTCGCCGTGGTCGAGAAAGGCTGGCTGGGCGGCGGTAACACCGCGCGCAACACCACCATCGTGCGTTCCAACTACCTGTGGGACGAGTCGGCGCACCTGTACGAACACGCGATGAAACTGTGGGAAGGCCTGTCCCAGGACCTCAACTACAACGTGATGTTCTCCCAGCGCGGCGTCTACAACCTGTGCCACACCCTGCAGGACATCCGTGATTCCGAGCGTCGGGTCAGCGCCAACCGCCTCAACGGCGTGGACGGCGAACTGCTCAACGCCAAGCAGGTGGCGGACGAGATTCCGTACCTGGACTGCTCGAAAAACACCCGCTACCCGGTGCTGGGCGCCACCGTCCAGCGCCGTGGCGGCGTGGCCCGTCACGACGCCGTGGCCTGGGGCTTCGCCCGCGCCGCCGACGCCCTGGGCGTGGACCTGATCCAGCAGACCGAAGTGATCGGCTTCCGCAAGGAAAACGGTGTGTGCATCGGCGTGGAAACCAACAAGGGCTTCATCGGCGCCAAGCGCGTCGGCGTGGTCACCGCCGGTAACTCCGGGCACATGGCCAAGCTCGCCGGCTTTCGCCTGCCGATCGAATCGCACCCGCTGCAAGCGCTGGTGTCCGAGCCGATCAAGCCGATCATCGACAGCGTGATCATGTCCAACGCGGTGCACGGTTACATCAGCCAGTCCGACAAGGGCGACCTGGTGATCGGCGCCGGTATCGACGGCTGGGTCGGCTACGGCCAGCGCGGTTCGTACCCGGTGATCGAGCACACCATCCAGGCCATCGTCGAGATGTTCCCGATCCTTTCGCGGGTGCGCATGAACCGCCAATGGGGCGGCATCGTCGACACCACCCCGGACGCCTGCCCGATCATCTCCAAGACCCCGGTGCCGAACATGTTCTTCAACTGCGGTTGGGGTACCGGTGGCTTCAAGGCAACACCTGGCTCGGGCAACGTATTCGCCGCGAGCCTGGCCAAGGGTGAAATGCACCCGCTGGCCGCACCTTTCTCCATCGACCGTTTCCACAACGGTGCGCTGATCGACGAACACGGCGCTGCAGCTGTCGCCCACTAACAGGAGAAATCCCTATGTTGCACATCTTCTGTCCTCACTGCGGCGAACTGCGCTCCGAAGAGGAATTCCATTCGTCCGGCCAGGCGCATATCCCGCGTCCACTGGACCCGAACAACTGCACCGACGAGGAGTGGGGCGACTACATGTTCTTCCGCGACAACCCTCGCGGTCTGCACCACGAGCTGTGGATCCATGCCGCCGGCTGCCGTCAGTACTTCAACGCCACCCGCGACACCGTGACCTACGAGATTCTCGAAACCTACAAGATCGGTACCAAGCCGCAATTCACCGACAAGACCGATAGCCCGAAAGCGGCCACGCAGGCTCTGGGAGAGAAGGTATGAGCCAGTCCAATCGCCTGTCCAACGGCGGACGCATCGACCGCAACAAAGTCCTCAGCTTCACCTTCAACGGCCAGACCTACAAAGGCTTCGAAGGCGACACCCTGGCCGCCGCCCTGCTGGCCAACGGCGTGGACATCATCGGTCGCAGCTTCAAGTATTCCCGGCCGCGCGGGATCTTCGCCGCCGGTGCCGAAGAGCCGAACGCGGTGCTGCAGATCGGCGCCACCGAAGCCACCCAGATCCCCAACGTGCGCGCCACCCAACAGGCGCTGTACCAGGGCCTGGTCGCCACCAGCACCAACGGCTGGCCGAGCGTCAACAACGACATGATGGGGATTCTCGGCAAGGTCGGCGGCAAGCTGATGCCGCCGGGCTTCTACTACAAAACCTTCATGTACCCGCAATCGTTCTGGATGACCTACGAGAAGTACATCCGCAAGGCCGCGGGCCTGGGTCGCTCGCCGACCGAGAACGATCCGGACACCTACGACTACATGAACCAGCACTGTGACGTGCTGATCGTCGGTGCCGGCCCCGCCGGCCTGGCCGCGGCCCTGGCGGCTGCGCGCAGCGGTGCGCGGGTGATCCTCGCCGACGAGCAGGAAGAATTCGGCGGCAGCCTGCTGGACAGCCGCGAAAGCCTGGATGGCAAGCCGGCGGCCGAGTGGATCGCCACCGTGGTCGCCGAGCTGAAGTCGCTGCCGGACGTGACCCTGCTGCCACGGGCTACCGTGAACGGCTACCACGACCATAACTTCCTGACCATTCACGAGCGCCTGACCGACCACCTCGGCGACCGCGCACCAATCGGCCAGGTGCGCCAGCGCATCCACCGGGTGCGCGCCAAGCGCGTGGTACTGGCCACCGGCGCCTGCGAGCGTCCGCTGGTCTACGGCAACAACGACGTGCCGGGCAACATGCTGGCCGGCGCGGTCTCGGTCTACGTGCGCCGCTACGGCGTGGCACCGGGCAAGAAGCTGGTGCTGAGCACCAACAACGACCACGCTTACCGTGTGGCCCTGGACTGGCTCGATGCCAGCCTGCAAGTGGTGGCCATCGCCGATGCCCGTCACAACCCACGCGGCGCGCTGGTGGAAGAAGCCCGCGCCAAGGGCATTCGCATCCTCACTTCCAGTGCGGTGATCGAAGCCCGTGGCAGCAAGCATGTGACCGGCGCCCGCGTCGCGGCGATCGACGTCAAGGCTCACAAGGTCACAAGCCCGGGCGAGTGGCTGGACTGCGACCTGATTGCCAGCTCCGGCGGCTACAGCCCGGTGGTGCACCTGGCGTCGCACCTGGGCGGCAAGCCGATCTGGCGTGAAGACATCCTCGGTTTCGTACCGGGCGAAGCACCGCAGAAACGCGTGTGTGTCGGCGGCATCAACGGCGTCTACGGCCTCGGCGATTCCCTGGCCGACGGTTTCGAAGGTGGCGTGCGTGCCGCCAGCGAAGCGGGTTTCAAGGCCGTGGAAGCGGTACTGCCCAAGGCCCTCAGCCGTGTGGAAGAACCGACCCTGGCGCTGTTCCAGGTGCCCCATGAAAAAGGCACCGCGCGGGCACCCAAGCAATTCGTCGACCTGCAGAACGACGTCACCGCCGCCGCCATCGAACTGGCGACCCGCGAGGGCTTCGAGTCGGTCGAGCACGTCAAGCGCTACACCGCGCTGGGCTTCGGTACCGACCAGGGCAAGCTCGGCAACGTCAACGGCCTGGCTATTGCGGCCCGTTCGCTGAACGTGAGCATCCCGCAGATGGGCACCACCATGTTCCGTCCGAACTACACGCCGGTGACTTTCGGCGCCGTGGCCGGTCGTCACTGCGGGCACATCTTCGAGCCTGTGCGTTTCACCGCGCTGCATGCGTGGCACGTGAAGAACGGCGCCGAGTTCGAGGACGTCGGCCAGTGGAAGCGCCCCTGGTACTTCCCGAAGAATGGCGAAGACCTGCACGCCGCGGTCAAGCGCGAGTGCAAGGCGGTGCGCGACAGCGTCGGCCTGCTCGACGCCTCGACCCTGGGCAAGATCGATATCCAGGGCCCGGACGCCCGTGAGTTCCTCAACCGCATCTACACCAACGCCTGGACCAAGCTCGACGTGGGCAAGGCGCGCTACGGCCTGATGTGCAAGGAAGACGGCATGGTCTTCGACGACGGCGTGACCGCCTGCGTCGGCGAAAACCACTTCATCATGACCACCACCACGGGCGGCGCGGCGCGCGTCCTGCAATGGCTGGAGATCTATCAGCAGACCGAATGGCCGGACCTCAAGGTGTACTTCACCTCGGTCACCGACCACTGGGCGACCATGACCTTGTCCGGGCCGAACAGCCGCAAGCTGCTCAGCGAAGTCACCGACATCGACCTGGACAAGGACGGCTTCCCGTTCATGACCTGGAAAGAAGGTCTGGTGGGCGGTGTGCCGGCGCGGGTGTTCCGCATTTCCTTCACCGGCGAGCTGTCGTACGAAGTCAACGTCCAGGCCGATTACGCCATGGGCGTACTGGAGCAGATCGTCGAGGCCGGCAAGAAGTACAACCTGACCCCGTACGGCACCGAAACCATGCACGTACTGCGGGCCGAGAAGGGCTTCATCATCGTCGGCCAGGACACCGACGGCTCGATGACCCCGGACGACCTGAACATGGGCTGGTGTGTCGGTCGCACCAAACCGTTCTCGTGGATCGGCTGGCGTGGCATGAACCGCGAAGACTGCGTGCGCGACCAGCGCAAGCAACTGGTGGGCCTGAAACCGATCGACCCGAACCAGTGGCTGCCGGAAGGCGCGCAACTGGTGTTCAACACCAAGCAGGCGATCCCGATGAGCATGGTCGGTCACGTGACCTCCAGCTATGCCCATAACTCCCTGGGTTATTCGTTTGCCATGGGTGTGGTCAAGGGCGGCCTGAAGCGGATGGGCGAGCGGGTGTTCGCGCCATTGGCCGACGGCACGGTGATCGAGGCGGAAATCGTTTCTTCGGTGTTCTTCGATCCGAAAGGCGATCGCCAGAACGTTTAACAAAGGTCCTGTAGCCGCTGCCGAAGGCTGCGATAAGGTTCGAAGAACCTTCCGGCGCCATCAAGAGCGGCGCCTGCTTCGCAGTCGTTCGCAGCCTGCGGCAGCGGCTACAGGATCGGTGGTTTTCGCACAACAGAATTTCAAGACAGGTGCTCTATGACCGCAGTCAACGTTTACCAACAGCGCCCGACCACTGGCGCCAAAGCCGAGTCGTCGCTGCACCATGCCGACCTCGCCAGCCTGGTGGGCAAGGGCCGCAAGAACGCAGGCGTGACCCTGCGCGAGAAGAAACTCCTCGGCCACCTGACCCTCCGTGGCGATGCTCATGACCCGGCCTTCGCTGCCGGCGTGCACAAGGCCCTGGGCCTGGAGCTGCCAGTGGCCCTGACCGTGGTCGCCAAGGGCGAGACCAGCCTGCAGTGGATGGGCCCGGACGAATGGCTGCTGGTGGTGCCGAGCGGCGAAGAATTCGCCGCCGAGAAAAAACTGCGCGAAGCGCTGGGCGACCTGCACATCCAGATCGTCAACGTCAGTGGCGGCCAGCAGATTCTCGAACTGTCCGGCCCGAACGTGCGCCAAGTGCTGATGAAGTCCACCAGCTACGACGTGCACCCCAACAATTTTCCGGTGGGCAAGGCCGTCGGCACTGTGTTCGCCAAGTCGCAACTGGTGATCCGCCGCATGGGCGAAGACACCTGGGAACTGGTGATCCGCCGCAGCTTCTCCGATTACTGGTGGTTGTGGCTGCAGGATGCCGCCGCCGAATACGGCCTCAGCGTCCAGGCGTAACACAAATCCCTGTAGCCGCTGCCGAAGGCTGCGATCGACCCCGCAGGGGGCGTCGCTCTTGAGGGCGCTGGAAGGTCCTTTGGACCTTATCGCAGCCTGCGGCAGCGGCTACAGAAGTGTACTTACGAACAGGAGTCACCCCGCATGAGCCGCGCACCCGATACCTGGATTCTCACCGCCGACTGCCCCAGCGTGCTCGGCACGGTGGACGCGGTGACCCGCTTTCTGTTCGAGCAGGGCTGCTACGTCACCGAGCACCACTCCTTCGATGACCGGCTTTCGGCGCGTTTTTTCATTCGCGTGGAATTCCGCCAGCCCGAGAATTTCAACGAGCAGGGCCTGCGCGACGGTCTGGCCGAGCGCGCCCGGGCTTTCGACATGAACGTCGAACTGACCCCGCCGCAGCATCGGCCGAAAGTGGTGATCATGGTCTCCAAGGCTGATCACTGCCTCAACGACCTGCTCTACCGCCAACGCATCGGCCAACTGGCGATGGACGTGGTGGCGGTGGTGTCCAACCACCCGGACCTCAAGCCCTTGGCCGACTGGCACCAGATCCCGTATTACCACTTCCCCCTGGACCCCAACGACAAGCCGTCCCAGGAGCGCCAGGTGTGGCAGGTGATCGAGGACTCCGGCGCCGAACTGGTGATCCTTGCGCGCTACATGCAAGTGCTGTCGCCGGAGCTGTGCCGCAAGCTCGATGGCAAGGCGATCAACATCCACCACTCCCTGCTGCCCGGTTTCAAGGGCGCCAAGCCTTATCACCAGGCCTACAACAAGGGCGTGAAACTGGTGGGCGCCACCGCGCACTACATCAACAATGACCTGGACGAGGGCCCGATCATCGCCCAGGGCGTGGAAGTGGTGGACCACAGTCATTACCCCGAGGACCTGATCGCCAAGGGGCGCGATATCGAAGGCCTGACCCTGGCGCGGGCCGTGGGTTATCACATCGAACGGCGGGTGTTCCTCAACGCCAACCGGACGGTGGTGCTTTAGCGGCAGCTGCAAGTTTCGAGCTTCAAGCCGCAAGAAAGAGCGGTAGATGTCAGACGTAGCAACGGTTTCACGCTTCAAACTTGCGGCTTATGGCTTGACGCTTGTAGCTGCTCTAATAACAACAGCGAGGTGAAAGCATGTCTGGTAATCGTGGTGTCGTGTATCTCGGCAATGGCAAGGTCGAAGTACAGAAAATCGACTATCCAAAAATGCAGGACCCGCGCGGCAGGAAGATTGAGCACGGCGTCATCCTGCGCGTGGTATCCACCAATATCTGCGGCTCGGACCAGCACATGGTGCGCGGCCGTACCACCGCCCAGGTCGGCCTGGTCCTGGGTCACGAAATCACCGGCGAGGTGGTGGAGAAGGGCAGCGACGTCGAGAACCTGAAGCTCGGCGACCTGGTCTCGGTGCCGTTCAACGTGGCTTGCGGGCGCTGCCGTTCCTGCAAGGAGCAACACACCGGGGTCTGCCTGACCGTCAACCCGGCTCGCGCCGGCGGTGCCTACGGCTACGTCGACATGGGCGACTGGACCGGCGGCCAGGCCGAATACGTGCTGGTGCCGTACGCTGACTTCAACCTGCTGAAACTGCCGGACCGCGACAAGGCCATGGAGAAGATCCGCGACCTGACCTGCCTGTCCGACATCCTGCCGACCGGCTATCACGGCGCGGTAACGGCCGGCGTCGGCCCGGGCAGTAGCGTCTACATCGCCGGTGCCGGCCCGGTAGGCCTGGCCGCGGCTGCGTCCGCCCGTCTGCTGGGCGCGGCGGTGGTGATCGTTGGCGACGTCAACCCGGTGCGCCTGGCCCACGCCAAGGCCCAGGGTTTTGAAATCGCCGACTTGTCCAAGGACACTCCATTGCACGAACAGATCGCCGCCCTGCTCGGCGAGCCGGAAGTGGATTGCGCGGTCGACGCGGTGGGCTTCGAGGCCCGCGGCCATGGCCATGCCGGTGCCCAGCACGAAGCGCCGGCCACGGTGCTCAACTCGTTGATGGGCGTGGTGCGGGTTGCTGGCAAGATCGGTATTCCCGGCCTCTACGTCACCGAAGACCCGGGCGCGGTGGATGCCGCGGCCAAGATGGGCAGCCTGAGCATCCGCTTCGGCCTCGGCTGGGCCAAGTCCCACAGCTTCCACACCGGCCAGACCCCGGTGATGAAGTACAACCGCCAACTGATGCAAGCCATCATGTGGGACCGCATCAACATCGCCGAAGTGGTCGGCGTGCAGGTCATCAGCCTGGACGACGCCCCGCGTGGCTACGGCGAATTCGACGCCGGCGTGCCGAAGAAATTCGTCATCGACCCGCACAAGCTGTTCAGTGCGGCCTAAGGCTTTGACGCAGTAAAAAGGGCGACCCTCGGGTCGCCCTTTTTTATGTCTGTTTTCGATGTTCAGAAACCTGCGCCCGGATAGTGGAGCCAGTACTTTCCGGACAGTATTTCTGCAATATCGGGTGGAGGGAACACAGACGGCGCATCTCGGTTGAAGCGGGAGCGCCATTGCGGAAGCCACCAATAGTTGAGTGCGGTTCCTCTGGGTTTAAGGACAAACCCCAGCACTGTGTCATCGATCCGCCCCTCTTTATAAAACCTGTGGCTGTGATCCATGAGGTTCAGGTAATGGTTGATGGGCAGCTTCAGCATCAGGATCGAGGTATAGACCTTCTCCGACTGTGTGCGTGTCGGACTTTCAAGCAGACCGAGCGCTTCGCAGTAATACGCTTGCGGCTGCTGGGTGATGCTGCTGGCCGTGGGTTCGGCGAGGATATCGAAGACGTTGGTGTCTTCTTGCCAGGCTCTTTCATTACCTTGCTTGAAGTAGTCGGTAACGAAACGGGTCAGCGGGCCGTTGGCTACGGTTTGGCCTGCACAGGCCAAATCATCGACCGGTGACCAGACGCGCCAGGCCACGATGGAGATGAGTGCAATGGCCAAGAGTGGATACAGGATTTTTTTCATTGTGGTTTGCTGTGTTTGTAGCGACGGAAAACAGTAAAGTCATGATCACCCCTGGAGGCGGTGCCATTGAAGTTTCGGAAACCTGCATCATTGACCTCAACCTTTAACCAGCCCGCAGATACACAAACCCCCTTGGCAACGACAAAACCAACGTGACCACTCGCGTCTGAATAATTGGCGGTGTAAGCACCAATATCGCCAGGTAGCGGTTGTGTCTCGACTTTCCAGCTATTGAGTAACTTGTCAGGATTACCCCACTCGGCAGCCAAGGGCGGACTCAGGCTACCATTGCCTGGAAGCCATGTCAGTCGACCATGTTCAATAAGCGCCACGGAAATACCGACAGAAGTGAGAACGTCGTAAACGAACAAGTTGCATTTGTTAGTGTTTTTCTTGAATGAGGTGGTTTTCTCTAGAGTTGGATGAGGTAGCGATTCCTTTTCTTTTGGTCCTGCCCAATCGGTCGAACCACGATGGGAAAGTGCTTTCATCAATATTTTTCTAGGTATGTCATGAACGGCGATTTTTACCGTTCTGATTTCATTGTTATTATTCTTTACTCCGTACTCTACTGAGTAGAAGTTATCATTCGATGGCGTGTCCTGAGTCGATAGCTGGATTTTTGTCCATGGAGATACCGCAACCAGATTTAACCGATTTCCTACGGTTAGCGTGGCTTTTCCTATGGCTTTCTTATTGCCGGCGGCACTAACGATAAGCAAGGAAACTTCATATTTCGGCTTGCTTTCAATGGTAGTCAAAACTGCATTGTCAGGCCCCCTGACAATCGTCTCGAGTTTACGGGCGGTCAGAGTGTAGGTAATCGTTGATTCTTGTTTTTTGGTGATTTTTTTATCGATGGGTTTGTTATCTATAAGAAGCTCGAAATGCACGCCATCTGGCGTATCCATCAGGAAGTCTTTAAAGACCAATGTGATTTCTGATTTCATTGAGGCACCTTATTCAATAGGTTCTTCGTAGGAGAAAAACTCCCAAGTCGAGTCATCACCCACAAAAACAGTATCGCAGGAGGAATAGTCTTCGACGGGGTGTTCTTTTCCCTCTCCGGTTGTTTGGCAAGTACCGTCGTTGAATAAGGTAAGTTGGTCTTTATTCTTTATCTTGTAGGCCAGCCCAGGTTTCTCTATATCATCCTGGCGCTCGATGATGACTTGTAGGCTTTTTGGAAGGCTTGCGCTAGAAAGCAAAGCTATCCCGCTACCCACTGGAGCAGAGTGATCTACACCAGCAAGTCCGCTGTGTTGTTGTGTGAGTAGGGTATTGGTGAAGGGTGGACAGCCACAGGCGACATAGTCTCCTTCCCGTGCGGCGGGACCCGCCGGTAGGTAGACCGTCCTTTCCCCTACGGCAACAATAGGGCCCTTTCCAATAGCACAAACCGGGCAACTGGCTAGTTGGCCAACCGAACTGATAATTCGGCCCTCTATGTATATACCGTCGTTTCCCTCAAGAATGACACCGCCAGTAGAGGTAGGACCTCCCTTGGACGCTAGCTTTCGTGGATCAGCTGATGACATGGGCTCCCTCCCATTTAACGAGCCCGAATCTCACACTTCGCTTAATCCAATTTCAAGGCCGGTTTTGTATCTATACGTGACAAATATTCGAGATCGGTGGTTACGCGAGTGAAAATCGCACCATTCCAAAAAGCAGTATTCGCTCCAGTTTCAAAAGCGTGAGCTGGTGATGATGTACGCTCAATTGCAGTCCGGGGCACTGCATTTTTCACTTCGTTATAGTTACTCGGGGATTTACTCGTGACCGGGAACATTCCTATTGGCCATCAGTCAAATGGCTGCTTTTTCCCACCCAATCTCGGGTGGTTTTCATGCTCAAGAGGTTGTCTCGATGAAAATTTCCCGCAGTGTTGCACTGGCTACGTTGCTGACCCTGGGAGCCAGCCCGGTCTTTGCCGCAGGCTTCAGCCTGAGCGATGCCGCCAATGCGGTGTCCAGCATGCAGGGTGGCGACAAGGCCGCCGCTGCCGCTCCAACCTCGCAGACCGCCAATCTGCTCAGTGCACTCTCGCAATTGGATGTCACGCCGGAGCAGGCCATCGGCGGTACCGGCGCGATGCTGGGCCTGGCGAAGAACCAGCTGAGCAGCACCGACTACTCGCAACTGAGCAAAAGCGTTCCGGGGCTGGACAAGCTCTCGGGCGGCAACGCGCTGGGCAGCCTGGGCGCCTTGAGCGGCCTGCTGGGGCAGAGCGGTGGCAACAAGACCGCCGGCCTGGAGAGTGCGTTGGGTAACGTGCAGAACACCAATGACCTGAACAGCGCGTTCAGCGCCCTGGGCATGGACAGTGGCATGATCGGCCAGTTCGCCCCGGTGCTCCTGCAATACCTGGGTCAGCAGGGCGTGGGTGGTTCGCTGCTCAACAGCCTGGGCGGGATCTGGGGCGTAGGCAGCGGTAGCTGATCAACGGCGCTCGGCGCGCAAGGCGTCGATGCGCTGGTCCTTTTCGGTCCAGAGCTGGTTGACCCAGTTCTGGACGGTCTGGCGAAACGCCGGATCGTTTTCGTAATCCCCCTGCCACAACGCCGGGTCCAGCTCACGGGTCTGGATATCGACGATCACCCGCGGCACGTTGCCGCTGATCAGGTCCCAGAAACCGGGAATCTTCTGCTGCGGATAGACCACCGTCACATCGAGGATGGCGTCGAGCTGTTCGCCCATGGCCGTCAGCACGAAGGCCACGCCGCCGGCCTTCGGCTTGAGCAGCTGCTTGAAAGGGGATTGCTGCTGCTCACGCTTGGCCGGCGTGAAGCGGGTGCCTTCCAGGTAGTTGACCACCGTGACCGGCTGGCGTTTGAACAGCTCGCAGGCGGCCTTGGTGATTTCCAGGTCCTTGCCTTGCAGCTCCGGGTTCCTGGCCAGGAACGCCTTGCTGTAGCGCTTCATGAAGGGGTAATCCAGGGCCCACCAGGCGAGGCCGAGGAAGGGCACCCAGATCAGCTCTTTTTTCAGGAAGAACTTGAAGAAGGGGGTACGGCGGTTGAGAGTCTGGATCAGCGCCGGGATGTCGACCCAGGACTGGTGGTTGCTGATCACCAGATAAGAAGTGTCGCCCCGCAGCTCGTCACCGCCGCGGATATCCCACTGGGTGGGAATGCACAGGGCGAAGATCAGCTTGTCGATTTCGGCCCAGGTTTCGGCAATCCACATCACCGCCTTCGACGCATGGTCGCGCAGGCGCCCTGGCAGGACCAGCTTGAGCAGAGCGAACACCATCAGCGGCCCGAACAGGACCAGGGTGTTGAGCAACAGCAGCAGGGTGACGAAACAGCCGGTGAGCAGGCGGCGCATAAGGAACTCTTGAAAGCCTTTGGGCGCGCCATGATAAGCACCTTCGCCGGGCAGGCCAAATCCTGATGTGCTGACGAATGTTTCACGTATACCGGGATATGCTGGCGGTCAATTTCGCCGATCGTGGCGGCTGCGGGTTTTCTCGCGGGCCGAACCAATTGCCCGGCCACGGTCTAAAATCCTGCTGCCCACTTTCCAAGGAACCTGCTCACGTGAAATCCGTCCTTGCACTCCTGTCCCTGCTGGCGCTGCCGGTCATGGCCGCCGAGCCGACCCTCTACGGGCGCTACGAATACATTCAACTGCCGGAAATCGGCGAAACCCTCAAGGCCAAGATGGACACCGGCGCCCTGACCGCCTCGCTGTCGGCCAAGGACATCGAGACCTTCACCCGCGATGGCGAGGAGTGGGTGCGTTTCCGCCTGGCGACCAAGGACGCCGACGGCAAGGTCTACGAACACAAGGTGGCGCGGATCAGCAAGATCAAGAGCCGCGCCGATGAAGACGAAGACAAGGAAGAGGCCCAGGTGGCCAAGCGTCCGGTGGTCGACCTGGAAATGTGCCTGGGTAACGTCAAGCGCACCGTCGAGGTCAACCTGACCGACCGCAGCAGCTTCAACTACCCGCTGCTGATCGGCGCCAAGGCCCTGCGCGAGTTCGGCGCCGCCGTGAACCCGGCCCGGCGTTACACCGCGGACAAGCCCGACTGCTGATTGACGGCGCATGAGGCATCCGGCACCGTTCTGGCACTTACCTCCCGTGCTTGGATGCCATGCCTCATATCCTGATTGTCGAAGACGAAGCGGCGATTGCCGATACGCTGATTTTTGCCCTGCAGGGTGAAGGTTTCAGCACCACCTGGCTGAATCTCGGGCAGGCGGCGCTGGACTATCAGCGCCATACACCGGCGGACCTGCTGATTCTCGACATTGGCCTGCCGGACATCAGCGGCTTCGAAACCTGCAAGCAACTGCGGCGCTTCAGCGAGGTGCCGGTGATGTTCCTCAGTGCCCGGGACGGTGAAATCGACCGGGTGGTGGGCCTGGAAATCGGCGCCGACGATTACGTGGTCAAGCCCTTCAGCCCGCGCGAGGTCGCCGCGAGGGTCAAGGCCATCCTCAAGCGCATGGCGCCGCGAGCGGTGGTCGAGGCGCCGGCCTCGCCGTTCCAGGTCGATACCGACAAGTTCCAGATCAGCTACCGCGGCCAGCTGCTAAGCCTGACCCGCCATGAATTCCGCCTGCTGCATTGCCTGCTGGAGCAACCCGAGCGGGTGTTCAGCCGCGAGCAGTTGCTCGATGCCCTGGGCGTGGCGGCGGATGCCGGCTACGAGCGCAGCATCGACAGCCATATCAAGAGCCTGCGGGCCAAGCTGCGACTGGTGACGGCCGATGCCGAGCCGATCCAGACCCATCGCGGCCTGGGCTACAGCTACAGCCCGGGGCACAGCTGATGCCGTTGGGAATCCGGATTTTCCTGGTCTACGTCCTGTTCGTCGGCCTGACCGGTTATTTCGTGCTCAGCACCGTGATGGAGGAGATCCGCCCGGGCGTGCGCCAGTCCACCGAGGAAACCCTGGTGGACACCGCCAACCTGCTGGCGGAAATCCTGCGCGATGACTTCAAGGCCGGCACCCTCAGCGAGAACCGCTGGCCGCAGCTGCTCAAGGCCTATGGCGAGCGGCAGCCGGCGGCGACCATCTGGGGCCTGCCGAAGAACCAGGTCAACCACCGCATCTACGTCACCGACGCCCAGGGCAAAGTGGTGCTGGACTCCAGCGGCCTGGCGGTCGGCCAGGACTATTCGCGCTGGAACGACGTGTACCTGACCCTGCGTGGCCAATACGGCGCGCGCTCCTCGCGCAGCGTGGCCGATGACCCGAACTCCTCGGTGATGCATGTCGGCGCGCCGATTCGCGACAACGGCCGGATCATCGGCGTGGTCACCGTGGCCAAGCCCAACAGTTCCCTGCAACCCTACGTCGACCGCACCGAGCGCCGCCTGCTGTGGTACGGCGCCGCCCTGATCGGCCTGGGCCTGCTGTTCGGCGCCTTGCTGTCCTGGTGGCTGAGCGCTGCCCTGCGCCGCCTGACCGGTTATGCCCAGGCGGTCAGCGAAGGCCGTCGCGCCGAGCTGCCGCACTATCGCGGCGGCGAGCTGGAACAGCTGGCCACGGCGGTGGAGGACATGCGCACCCAGCTGGAGGGCAAGGCCTATGTCGAGCGTTATGTGCACACCCTGACCCACGAACTGAAAAGCCCGCTGGCGGCGATTCGCGGGGCGGCGGAGCTGCTGCAGAGCGAGATGCCCGGCGAACAGCGCGCACGTTTCGTCAGCAACATCGACAGCGAAAGCGCGCGCATGCAGCACTTGATCGAGCGTTTGCTGAACCTGGCGCAGGTCGAGCAGCGCCATGGCCTGGAAGAGCGGGAGGCGGTGCCGCTGGCGGACCTGGCGAACCAGGTGCTGGACAGCCAGAAGGCACGGATCGAGGGCAAGGGCCTGCAGGTCGAGCAGCGCATCGACCCGGGGCTGAAGCTGTCGGGAGAAGCGTTCCTGTTGCGCCAGGCCCTGGGCAACCTGCTGGAAAACGCCCTGGACTTCACCCCCGCCGGTGGCGTGCTGCGCTTGAGCGCCAGTCGGGCGGGCGACCAGCTGCGGTTGAGCCTGTTCAACCAGGCCGAGCCCATCCCGGACTACGCCCTGGCGCGCCTGACCGAACGTTTCTACTCCCTGCCACGGCCTGATAGTGGGCGCAAAAGCACCGGCCTGGGGCTGAACTTTGTCGAAGAAGTGGTGCAGCTGCATGGCGGCCAGATGCGGATCGGCAACGTGGCCGGGGGCGTTGAAGTGACCTTGCAGTTCCCGGCCTGATTCCCTGCGTGTACCGTTTTGCGGCTGCTTCGCAGACCGATCGCAGCCTTCGGCAGCGGCTGCACAGACTCCGTGCATCCTGTAGCCGCTGGCGCAGCCTGCGATCGGGCGCGAAGCGGCCGCCAGATCTGCCAGCCACCCCATCTCTATGGGGCCACCGATAGACGCTCCTGCAAAGGGCGAGGGGCAATCTCCACACAGTCTCCACACAGCCCCCATAAAACCCCCACATGGGCTGCCCAGACTCTCCCTCATTCGAACAGGGAGAGAACCCATGAATCGCAATCTGACCATAAAGCTGGGGGCTATCGCCCTTTTGATCCTGGGGCTGCTGGTCCCGCTGTTGATGATCGACGGGCTGATCCAGGAGCGCCAGGAACTGCGCGACGGTGTGCTGACCGATATCGCCCGCAGCTCCAGCTACAGCCAGCAACTGAGCGGCCCGCTGCTGGTGGTGCCTTATCGCAAGGTGGTGCGCACCTGGAAAACCAACGAGAAGACCAACAAGCGTTACCAGGAGCTGGGAGAAGAGCGCGGGCAGCTGTATTTCCTGCCGGAGCATTTCGAACTCGATGGCCAGGTACGGACCGAATTGCGCGCCCGGGGGATCTACCAGGCCCGGCTGTTCCATGCCAACAACCGCATCAGCGGCCAGTTTGCGCTGCCCGAGCAATTGGGGATCAAGGAAGACTTCGTCGACTACAAATTCGAGCAGCCGTTTCTCGCCGTGGGCATCAGCGACATTCGCGGCATCGAACAGGCGCTGGCCCTCGAACTGAACGGGCAGAACCTGCCTTTCGCGCCCGGCAGCCGGATTGACTGGCTTGGGGAGGGGGTACACGTCAATCTGCCGCTGCTGGACGGCAAGCGCAGCACCGACCTGGACTTCGCCTTCGATCTGCAATTGCAAGGCACCGGCCAGTTGCAGGTGCTGCCGGTGGGCAAGACCAGCAAGGTGCGCCTGCGTGCCGACTGGCCTCATCCGAGCTTTATCGGCAACTACCTGCCGGCCCAGCGTGAGATTTCCGACCTGGGTTTCGCCGCCAACTGGCAGACCTCGTTCTTCTCCACCAACCTGGAAAGCGCGTTGATCAATTGCCTGGCCAGCGGGCAGTGCAAGGAGTTCAAGAACCGCTCCTTCGGTGTGAGCTTCATCGATCCGGTGGACCAGTACCTCAAGAGCGACCGGGCGATCAAATACGCGCTGTTGTTCATCGTCCTGACCTTTGCCGGCTTCTTCCTCTTCGAGGTGCTCAAGAGCCTGGCGGTGCACCCGGTGCAGTACGCCCTGGTGGGCGTGGCCCTGGCGTTCTTCTATCTGTTGCTGCTGTCGCTGTCGGAGCACATCGGCTTCGCCCTGGCCTACCTGCTGTCGGCCGGTGCCTGTGTGGCGCTGATCGGCTTCTACGTCAGCCATGTGTTGCGCAGCCTGGGCCACGGCCTGGGTTTCGCCGCCGGCCTGGCCGCTTTGTATGGCCTGTTGTACGGCTTGCTCAGCGCCGAGGATTACGCGCTGCTGATGGGTTCGCTGCTGCTGTTCGGCCTGCTGGGTGTGTTCATGGTGCTGACCCGCAAACTCGACTGGTACGGCGTAGGCCAGGCCAAACCGGCCCAGCCGCTGACGTTCGAGGCGCAGGTGGCCCATGAGTAGGTCGTTGGGGTTGCGCGAGGACCAGCAGGCAGCGGAAGCCTTGCTGGCATGGATAGTCGGGTTGCTGCCTGAAGCACCGTGGGGCGGCCATCGCGAGCAAGCTCGCGCCTACAGGTTTCGCGGTGTCCCATGTAGCGAGCTTGCTCGCGATAGGGCCGGCCCGGCCACCACCGTACTTCAGGTGATGACCGCGCCCGGGGCCTTCAAACCGGCGGCTGGGTCGCCAGCATCGAAGGGCGTCGACTGACCTCGGCGTACCAGGCCGCCAGTTGGGGCTGGGCGTCGCGCCACCGCAGGTCGGGGTGGCGGAAATCGAGGTAACCCAGGGCACAGGCGACGCCGATGGAAGCGACGTCGAAGTGGCTGGCCAGTTCGGCGATCGCATCGGCCTCGAGCACGGCCAGGGCGCGGCGGATCTTGTCGCGCTGGCCATCGAGCCACTGCTCCCAGTGTTTCTCGGGGGTGCGCAGGGCCAGTTCGTAACGGATCAGCACCGAGGCATCGAGGATCCCGTCGGCCAGGGCCGCCAGGGTCGGGCGCCGCCAGCGGGCCGAGCCTTCGCGGGGGATCAGCGGGTTGCCGACATGCTGCTGGTCGAGGTAGTCGAGGATCACCCGGCTGTCGTACAGCACGTTGCCGTCGGCCAGGCGCAGGGCGGGAATCTTGCCCAGCGGGTTGTCCTGGTTGAGGGCGGTGTCCGGGTTCACCGGGGTCAACTGGCTGGCTTGCAGGGCCACGCGGTCCAGCTGGCCGGTCTCGTGCAGCAGCACCATGACTTTGCGCACATAAGGTGATGCCGGGTTGTGGAACAGCGTCATGCTGGGGGTGGACATGAATATTCCTCGAAGGTGGAAGTGGAGCGCAGGCTCGCTGCCCCGGGGATCTTAACGCAGCCTCTGGCCCCGGCCACAGGGGCGGCATGCAGGACAGACAAGGAGTGATGAATGCGCAGGTGTTATTTTCGACACGGGTTGTACAGCCTGGTCCTGACGCTGTCGGGCGCGCTGGCGGTGTACCTGGCCTTGCAGTACGAGTTTCGCCGCCACGGCGAGGGTGAGCCGGAGCTGATCATGGCGTTCGCCTACATGGCCTGGTACTGGGCGCTGCCGGCGCTGGCCTTGCCGGCTTTGGGCTGTGCCCTGCTGAGCCTGCGGGGCCCCGGCCCGGTGACCCGGCCCTGGCGCTGGGGCCTGGCGGCGAGCTATGTACCGCTGCTGGGGCTGGCGCTGTTCTGCGTACTGGTGGCCGCCGAGGCGCAGCAGGAAAACCGCGTATTCATCCCGGTGCTGCCGATCGGCCTGGGGCTGGCGCTGTACCTGTGGCGCGGTTTCCCCGCCGCCGGGGTCAGGCCGGTGGCGGGCGGTTGAACAGACCCCGCAGGGCGATCAGGGCCGGGGCGCCCAGGCCGAGCCAGCTCAGGGCGTCCCAGATGCCGTCGCCGAGCAGCGCGGAGAACAGCCCCGCGGCACAGAGCACGGCAATGAACAGCGGCGCGCCGAAGACCTTCCAGAAATTCGATTGCCGCGGCCTCATGGCGCCACCGCGGCGGGTTCGCCCAATGCCGGCCGGGCCGCGCGGCGCCGCACCAGCCACAGGTACACCCCGCTGCCCAGGACAATGATGGTCAGCACATCCAGGGTTGCCCAGAGGATCTTCATCGGCAGGCCGCCGTAGTCGCCGAAGTGCAGCGGTTGCGACATGCCCATGGCGTCCATGTACCAGGGACGTTCGGCCACCGCGGTGACCTCCAGGGTGCTGGCGTCGATCAGCACCGGGGTCAGCAGGTGCGAGGTCAGGTGGGTGCTGCCTTTCATGAACACCGCGTAGTGATGCTCGCTGGAAAAACGTGTGCCGGGGAAGGCGATGAAGTCCGGCTGCATGCCCGGCGCCACCTCCTTGGCGATCTCCAGCAGGCGGCTGGCCGGGGCCAGTCGGGTCAGTGGCGGGGCCTCGCGGTAAGGCTCGATCATCGCGCTGAGGCTGTCGTTGCGCCAGGCCGCGATCAGCAGGTCGGCGCAGGCGCTGATCACCCCGGTGACGCCAACCACCAGGGCCCAGGTCAGGGTCACCACGCCGATCAGGTTATGCAGGTCCAGCCAGCGCAGGCGGGTGGACTTGTCCTGGCGCACCGTGGCGAATTCCAGCCGGCGCATGAACGGCAGGTACAGCACCACGCCGGAGACGATCGCCAGCACGAACAGCAGCCCCATGAACGCCAGCAGCAGCTTGCCTGGCAGGCCGGCGAACAGGTCCACGTGCAGGCGCAGCATGAACATCATCAGCCCGCCGTTGGCCGAGGGCGTTTCCACGGCCTCGCCGGTGCGCGCGTCGAGCATGAAGGTGTGGGACGAGTTGGGCTCGGTGCCGGCGGTCCTGGCCATGATGGTGAGCACGCCGTTGGGGTCTTCCTCGTCCCAGCCGAAGTACTGCATGACCTCGCCCGGGCGATGGGCCTCGGCGGCGCGCACCAGCTGCTGCAGGTCCAGTTGTGGGGTGTCGGCGGGCATTTCCCGCAGCTGCGGCGCGTCGCCCAGCAGGTGATCGATCTCGTGGTGAAAGATCAGCGGCAGGCCGGTCAGGGCCAGCATCAGCAGGAACACCGTGCAGATCAGGCTGGTCCAGGTGTGGATAAAGGACCAGCGGCGGATGGTTTTGCTTTTCATTTCTTAGCCTTCAGACACAGCAAAGCCGTCCTTGCAGGACGGCCTGGTTGTTAACTCAGCCGATTACCACTGATAGGTGGCACTGGCGACCACGCTACGCTGATCGCCGAAATAGCAGTAGGAACCATCGCAGGTGGACAGGTAGTCCTTGTCGAACAGGTTGGTGGCGTTGAGTTTCAGCGACGCGCCTTTGAGGCTGTTGTCCAGGCGGCCCAGGTCGTAATGCACGGCAGCATCGAACACCGTGTAGGCATTGGCCTTGCCCAGCCAGGTATTGGCCTGGTCGCCGTAGGTGTTGCCGGTATAGCGGGCACCGGCGCCAATGCCGAAACCGTCGAGCACGCCGCTGTGCCAGGTGTAGTCGGTCCACAGGGAGGCTTGCTGGTTGGGCATCAGTTGCAGGCGGTTGCCTTTGTAGATGCCTTTTTGCACCTCGGACTTGGCCAGGGTGTAGGCGGCGATGACCTTGAGGTTGTCGGTCACGTCGGACACGGCTTCCAGTTCCAGGCCTTTGACCTTCACTTCGCCGGTCTGGTTGGTGACCGACTCGCCACCGGCACCGATGCTGGTTACCAGCACGTTTTTCTGGGTCAGGTCGTAGACCGCCGCACTCAGCAGGGTGTTGGAGCCCGGCGGCTGGTACTTGATGCCCAGCTCCCATTGCTTGCCTTCCGTGGGCTTATACGACTCGGTCGGGGAGACGCTGGCGTTGCTGGCGGGCTGGAAGGATTCGGCGTAGGACAGGTACGGCACCAGGCCCGAGTCGAACACATAGCTCAGCGCCGCGTTGCCACTGAAGTTCTTGCTGCGGTCGGTGTTGGTCACGTCGTTCTTGTTGAAGTACGTGGTGCCCTGGTGCACCCAGTCTTCACGCCCGCCCAGGGTCAGGCGCCATTTGTCCAGGGCCATCTGGTCCTGCACGTAGAGGCCGGTCTGCACGGTTTTCTGGTTGTAGTCGTAGTAAGCGCTGGAGCGCGCCGGGCGCACGATCGGCTGGCCATAAACCGGATTGAAGATGTTGGTGGTCCCGCCGTCGCCGTAAATCGACAGGTAGGAAGTGTCGGTCCGTTGGTGATCCAGACCGATCAGCACGGTGTGGGTGATGTCGCCGGTGGCGAAGTCGGCCTGGAAGTTGTTGTCGACCGCGAACTGGCTGATGTCCTCGTCCACGTTGGTCGAGGTACGGCTGATATTGCCTGCCGCGTCAGCCGGGGAGTAGGCGTAGGAACCCACGGTCAGTTGCTGGAAGGACAGCTCCGATTTGGTGTAGCGCAGGTTCTGGCGGAACTGCCAGACATCGTTGAAACGGTGTTCGAAGGCATAGCCCAGGGCGTAGTAGGTACGGTCGTAGAACTCGTAGTCCGGGTCGCCGAGGTTCTTGTGATGGGAGACGTCGCCCAGTGGCGATTTGATCTTGGTGCCCTGGATCGGCATGAACTGGCTGGTCGCCCCGGTGTCGTCGCGGGTGAACTGCGAGAGCAGGGTCAGCTTGGTATCGGTATCGATGTTCCAGGTCAGGCTGGGGGCGATGTTGTAGCGCCTGTTGTCGATGTGATCGACCTGCGTACCGGCATCCCGCACCACGCCGCTGAGGCCGTAGAGGAACTGGCCTTCATCGTCGATCTTGCCGGTGCTGGCGAAGTTGATCTGGCGGTAGTTGTCGCTGCCGTACTGCAGCTGAATGGCATGGCTCGATTCCGCGCTGGGACGCCGGCTGACCATGTCCAGCAGGCCGCCCGGAGGGGTCTGGCCGTAGACGGAGGAAGCCGGGCCGCGCAGCAGGGCCAGGCGGTCGAGGTTCCAGGTCTCCGCTTTCGGGTTGGCATACACACCGCGGGGCAGCGGCAGGCCGTCGAGGAATTGGGTGGGCTCGAAGCCGCGCACGCGCATCCAGTCATAACGGGTGTCGCTGCCGTAGCTGGCGGAAACGATACCGGGCATGTAACGCACGGCATCGTCCAGATTCTGCACGTTGCGGTCTTCCATCTGCTGGCGGGTCGCGACGGAAATCGAACGCGGCGCTTCGACCAGCGAGGTGTCGGTCTTGGTGCCGGCGGCGGTGCGCGTGGCGAGGTAACCGTCCACCGGCCCCCAGGCACTCTCATAAGCCTGCTGGCCGGTGATGCTGGTTTCCGGCAGGGCCACCACACCGTCGGGAATCGCCACCAGGCTGTAGGTGCCGGCACTGCTTTGTTCCAGTTGCAGGCCGGTGCCGCGCAGGGCCTCGCGCAGGGCGCCGGCGGCGTCGAACTGGCCCTTGACCGGGGCCGAGGTCTTGCCGGCGGCCAGGCTCGGGTTGAGGCTCAGGGCCAGGCCGGCCTGGCTGGCGATCTGGTTCAGGGTGCTGGCCAGGGGCGCGGCCGGCAGGTTGTAGGCGCGCACGCTGGACGCCTGTTCGGCGGCGATCAGCGGGGTGCTGGCCAGCGGGGCGCAAAGGGCAATCGCCACGGCCAACAGGCTGGGGCGCAACAGGGTGTCTAGCGAGCGGGACATACGGCGGCTCCTGGATGGAAACATTTCTCAATTGCCTATGTGCCGGACGAGATTCAAAAAGTGATAGGGCGGACTGAAAATAATTTCGATTCACGAAAATAAGAGGGATATTTCAGGTTGGGGCAGGCGGCGTCAGTTGGAGCTTGCTCGCGATAAAAATCGTGCCGCCTAGGGCTTGGCCTTGCTCTCGGCCCGCGCCACCAACGTCACCCACCAGGGCGTATGCCGCTCGATGGCCACGGGCAGCGTCGGCAGCAGCGCGCTCAGGGCCAGGTCGGTGTCGTGCAGCGGGAAGCTGCCGGTGATGCGCAGGTCGGCCACCTCGTCGGCCACCCCCAGATGGCCGCGGCGGTAGCGCCCCAGTTCGCTGACCAGGTCCGCCAGGCGTGCGTTGTCCACCACCAGCATGCCGCGGGTCCAGGCGTCGGCGCCGGGGTTCAGGGCCAGCAGCGGGCCGAGGCCATCGCGGCGCATCAGCGCCTGCTGGCCTTCCTTGAGGATCTGCTCGTCCTGGCTGGATTCCGGCCGCGCGGCCACGGCCGATTGCAGCACGCTCAGGCGCGTGCCCTGTTCCTCGCGCTTGACCAGGAAGCGCGTGCCCAGCGCGCGCATATGGCCTTCGCGGGTTTCGACGATAAAGGGGCGGGCGTCGTTGTGGCCGGTCTCGACCAGGATCTCGCCTTCCTGCAACACGATGCGTCGCTGCTTTTCGTCGAAACGCACATCCACGGCGCTGTGGGTATTGAGGTTGATCACGGTGCCGTCGGCCAGGCGCAGGGTGCGCTGCTCCCCGGTGGCGGTGCGCTGGTCGGCGAGCCAGTAATCCAGCTGGCCGTAACGGTCGCCGGCGAACAGGGCCAGGCCCAGCAGCAGGGCGACGCTGGCCAGCCCGCTGCCGAGCTTGCGCACGCGCCGCCGGATGCCGTCCCGCGATTGCAGCAGGGCGCTGCGGGCCGGGCCGCTGGCGACGCTGAAACGCTGGTCGAGCATGCCCAGCTGGCGCCAGGCGCGGGCGTGTTCTTCATCGGCAGCGTGCCATTTGGCGAATTCTTCGCGGGCCATTGGGTTGCCTTCGCCGGAATCCAGCGACAACTGCCAGGCAATCGCCGCGTCCAGCACCCGGGCGGACACCGGTTTGGCGTTGAGCGGGCTCATGCCGGCTCACCGTACAGGGCGACGTAGCACTGGCGAATGCCCTGGGCCAGGTACTGCCTGACCCGCGGCACGGACACCCCGAGGCGTTCGGCGATTTCGGCGTGGCCGAGGCCGTCGAGGCGGTTATAGAGGAAGGCGGCGCGAGCCTTGCTCGACAGTTTGCCCAGCAGGCGGTCGATGGCCTTGAGGTCTTCGAGGATCGATTGCTGTTCTTCCGGGGAGGGGTGTTCCTCTTCCGGGATCAGCATCAGTTCGGTGAGGTAGGCCTGCTCCAGCGCGGCGCGGCGGAAGTAGTCGAACAGCAGGCCCTTGGCGATGGCCACCAGGAACGCCCGCGGCTCGCGCGGGGCTTTCAGTTCGTCGCGGCCCAGCAGGCGGACGAAGGTGTCCTGGCTCAGGTCCTCGGCCCGTTGCGGGCAGGCCACGTTGCGCCGCAGCCAGGCCAGCAGCCAGCCGCGATGGTCGCGATACAACGCACCAACGAGGTCACTGTGGGGGCTTTGGGCTGACGGCACCTGGGTATCCCAATCGAGAAGTTGAAACTAACGAGAATTATTCGCGATTGTGGCAGGGCGCAAAGAGCCGCGCAATGGGCGCCGGTCGGCGGGGTGGATAGCCAATGTTTCGGGCCGATACAGGGTCAGAAGGAGTGGCTCTGCTGCCGGCGTTTCCATTGGCTGAGCCGTTGTTGCAGGTTCAGCGGGCTGTGGATCTGCTGCTGGCGGGCGCGGCTGAACAGGATCAGCGCCAGCTCGGCGGTGGCCAGGGCGTCGGCGGCGGCATGGTGGCGTTCGCCGGCGTGCAGCTTGAAGTAGCCCATCCAGTCATCCAGCCCGGCTTCGCGGATATGCGCCTGGGGGCAGAGCAGCGGGGCCATTTCGGCGACGTCGAGGAACGGATGCTGCAGGCGATAACCCAGGCTGTCCTTCAGCGCCCGGCCGAGCATGTGCTGGTCGAATGGCGCATGGAAGGCCAGCAGCGGGCTGTCGCCGACGAACGCCATGAAATCCAGCAAGGCTTCCACCGGGTCGCTGCCGGCGGCGATCGCGCTAGGGCCGAGACCGTGAATCAGCACGCTGGGGCTGAGCTTGTGATCGGTACGCTGCAAGGTGCGCTCGAATTGCTGGCTGAAGTCGATGGCGCCGTCTTCTATCACCACCGCGCCAATGGACAGCACCTGGTCGCGATTGAGGTTGAGCCCGCTGGTTTCCAGGTCCAGCACCACCCAGCGCTGTTCGCGCAGGCTGCATTCACCCAACGCCGGGGCGACGGGCAGGCCCTCGCGGCGTTGTTGCTGTTCGGCGCTGAGTACCGCGCTGGCCGGGCGCAACCAGGCGAACAGGCTCATAGCTGATACCTCAGCGCCAGGCTGCTTTGCAGGCGCTGGGCCTGGCGCATCGACTCGCGCAGGATCCGCCGGTCCAGGTGGTTGAGGCTGTCCGGGTCGACGCGGTTGGAGTAGGGCAGGTTCTGCCGGGTCTGCAATTGGTGCTGTTGCATGCGGGTCTGCTGGATGAAGTGATAAGCCTCTTCATACGCGGCGCCGTCGAGGGTTTCGATGACTTCCCTGGCCACCAGCTGGCGCAGGCGCTCCAGGGTGTTGTTGGCATCGATGCCATTGGCCAGGGCCAGCAGGCGCGCACCGTCGACGAAGGGGGTGAGGCCCTGGACCTTGAGGTCGAGGGTGGCTTTTTCGCCATTTTTCCTGGCCAGGACGAACTCGCGAAAACGCCCCACCGGCGGGCGCTGGCGCAGCGCGTTCTCGGCCATCATGCGCTGGAACAGGCGGTTGTCGCCGACCTGGTCGAGGATGCCGCGGCGCAGTTGCGCGCAGCCCTGCTCGTCGCCCCAGACCACCCGCAGGTCGAAATAGATGCTCGAACCCAGCAGGTTCTCCGGCGTGGCCTCACGGATGAAGGCGGCGAAGCGTCGTGCCCATTCGGCGCGGGACAGGCACAGCTCGGGGTTGCTGGCCATGATGTTGCCCTTGCACAGGGTGAAGCCGCACAGCGCCAGGCTCTGGTTGATCTGCTGCGCCAAGGGCAGCAGTTTGCCGCGAATCTCTGCCGCATGAGCCGCGTCGCGCGCTTCGAACAGGATGCCGTTGTCCTGGTCGGTGTGCAGGGTCTGCTCGCGCCGGCCTTCGCTGCCGAAACACAGCCAGCTGAACGGCACGCCGGGGTCGCCCTTGTCGGCCAGGGTCAGCTCGATGACCCGGCACACGGTGTGGTCGTTGAGCAGGGTGATGATGTGAGTGATCTGGGTCGAGGACGCGCCGTGGGCGAGCATGCGCTCCACCAGCTGGCCGATCTCGCCGCGAATCGCCACCAGGTTGTCGATCCGTGGCGCGTTGCGGATGGTCCGCGCCAGGTGCACCAGGTCGACCCGTTGCAGGGAAAACAGGTCGCGCTCGGAAACCACGCCGCACAGGCGCTGCTCTTTGACCAGGCAGACGTGGGCGATGTGCCGTTCGGTCATGGCGATGGCGGCGTCGAATGCGCTGTGGTCCGGCGAGAGGGCGAACGGTGCCTGGGTCATGTGCCGTTCGATACCCTGGTTGAAGTCGCTGGTGCCGTCGGCCACCACCTGGCGCAGGTCGCGCAGGGTGAAGATGCCGAGCGGCGCCTTGTGTTCATCCACCACCACGATGCTGCCGACCTGCTGTTCGTGCATCAGGCTCACGGCTTCGCGCAGTGGGGTGGACGGGCTGCAGGTCACTGGGTGGCGCATCGCCAGTTCGCCCAGCCGGGTGTTGAGGGAGTACTGGGTGCCGAGGGTTTCCACGGCTTTTTGCTGGACCTGCTGGTTGACCTGGTCCAGCAGGCTGCTGACGCCGCGCAGGGCGAAATCGCGAAACACCGCGCAAAGGGCGAACAGCTTGATGAAGGCCGGCTTGTTCAGTTGCAGGCAGAAGGTGTCCTCGGCCGCCAGGTGTTCGGTGCGGGTGGCGCGCTCGCCCAGCAGCGCGGCGAGGGGAAAACACTCGCCGGCGGTGATCTCGAAGGTGGTTTCGGTACCGCCCTTGAGGGCGTGCTGGCGCTCGCCGACCACCCGGCCCTGCTTGACGATATAGAAGTGTTCGACCGGTCCGTCGGCGGGTTTGATGATGTTTTCGCCGGGGCCGTAGAAACGCAGTTGGCATTGCTCGACCAGATACGCCAGGTGAGCGTTTTCCATCTGATTGAAGGGGGGGAACCGCTGGAGAAACTGCATCGTGCCGTGGATGTTCTGCAACACCGCGGTTTTCCCTGCCTGGGTGAAGGCATCCGCTTTACTCATAACCATTACCGCAGTCTTTTTGGATTTGTCGTGGTCGGGTCTTGGGTCATGGTCGGTCCCACGCTGCCAGGTGCCCATTGGACGTAAGTCTAGGTAGCGGCTCTGCACCTGTTAATTCGCTTCAAGCAGGTGTCAAAACTGTGAAAAAAGTACTTATCCGGCCTCTTGGAAAAAAATCCGACGAAGTGCACATTGGAGGCCTGCTTAGCGATGTCTGACCACTGTGCTAGGGGATCGATTTGAATATGTAGAGAAAGCCATGTCCGACCACGATATTTTGAGTGATGCCGAGCGCGAGGCGTTGAACGCCGTGATGCTCGAGCCCGATCTGCCGCCCCAGCGCGTGTTGATCGCCGATGATGACAAGGATGCCCGTGAGTTGCTGTCGGAGATTCTCGGACTGGATGGCATTCGCTGCATGACCGCAGCCAGTGGCAAGGCAGCACTGGAACTGTTGAACTCGAACAAATCGATCGGACTGCTGATCACCGACCTGCGCATGGCCCCCTGCAACGGCCTGGATCTGATACGCCAGGTGCGCGAATCGGAGCGGGCGGCGTTGCCGATCATTATCATTTCCGGGGATGCCGATGTGCGTGACGCCATCGCGGCCATGCACCTGAGCGTGGTGGACTTCCTGCTCAAGCCGATCGACACCGGCAAGCTGCTGGCGCTGGTCAAGCATGAGCTGGGAGTGGTGCGCTAGGAGCAGGGTGTCCCCTGTAGGAGCGAGCTTGCTCGCGATAAGATTCCCCGGCAGAAACACAAAAGCCCTGGTCTCGCGACCAGGGCTTTTTCTTTACCGCGTCAACGCAGGATCACAGGCCGTTGCGGGCCTTGAACTCGCGACGACGACGGTGCAGCACCGGCTCGGTGTAGCCGTTGGGCTGCTTGGTGCCTTCGATCACCAGTTCGACCGCCGCCTGGAAGGCGATGTTGCTGTCGAAGTTCGGTGCCAGAGGACGGTACAGGGTGTCGCCGGCGTTCTGCCGGTCCACCACGGGCGCCATGCGCTTGAGGCTTTCCATGACCTGGGCTTGGGTGACGACGCCATGGCGCAGCCAGTTGGCGATGTGCTGGCTGGAAATACGCAGGGTGGCGCGGTCTTCCATCAGGCCGACATCGTTGATGTCCGGCACCTTGGAACAGCCGACGCCCTGGTCGATCCAGCGCACCACGTAACCGAGAATGCCCTGGGCGTTGTTGTCCAGTTCGTTCTTGATCTCTTCGGCCGACCAGTTGGTGTTGCTGGCCAGCGGGATGGTCAGGATGTCGTCCACCGAGGCGCGGGCGCGCTTGGCCAGCTCGGCCTGGCGGGCGAACACATCGACCTTGTGGTAGTGCAGGGCGTGCAGGGCCGCGGCGGTGGGCGAGGGTACCCAGGCGGTGTTGGCGCCGGCCAGCGGGTGGGCGATTTTCTGTTCGAGCATGGCGGCCATCAGGTCCGGCATGGCCCACATGCCTTTACCGATCTGCGCGCGGCCTTGCAGGCCGGTGCTCAGGCCGATATCGACGTTCCAGTTCTCGTAGGCGCCGATCCACTTGGCGGCCTTCATCTCGGCCTTGCGCACCACGGCGCCGGCTTCCATGGAGGTGTGGATTTCGTCGCCGGTACGGTCGAGGAAGCCGGTGTTGATGAACACTACGCGCTCGCTGGCGGCCTTGATGCAGGCCTTGAGGTTGACCGTGGTGCGGCGCTCCTCGTCCATGATCCCGACTTTCAGGGTGTTGCGCGGCAGTTCCAGCACGTCTTCGATGCGCCCGAACAACTCGTTGGTGAAGGCGGCTTCTTCCGGGCCGTGCATCTTCGGCTTCACGATGTACACCGAGCCGGTGCGGCTGTTGGTGCGCGAGGTGTTGCCGTTGAGGTTGTGGATCGCCGCGAGGCTGGTGACCAGGCCATCGAGGATGCCTTCCGGCACTTCGTTGCCTTGGCTGTCGAGGATCGCGTCGATGGTCATCAGGTGACCCACGTTGCGCACGAACAACAGCGAACGGCCGTGCAGCTTCACACTGCCGCCGTTGGGCGCGGTGTATTCGCGGTCGGCGTTCATGGTGCGGGTGAAGGTCTTGCCGCCCTTGGCCACTTCTTCGGCCAGGTCGCCCTTCATCAGGCCGAGCCAGTTGCGGTAGATCACCACCTTGTCGTCGGCGTCGACAGCGGCGACCGAGTCTTCGCAGTCCATGATGGTGGTCAGGGCGGCTTCCATCAGCACGTCCTTGACGCCGGCGGCGTCGGTCTGGCCAACCGGGCTGCTGGCGTCGATCTGGATTTCGAAATGCAGGCCGTTGTGTTTCAGCAGGACCGCGGTCGGTGCTGCGGCATCGCCGTGGTAGCCGATCAGTTGGGCGTCGTCGCGCAGGCCGCTGTTGCTGCCACCCTTGAGGGCGACCACCAGCTTGCCGTCGACGATCTTGTAGCCGGTGGAGTCGACATGGGAGCCGGCGGCCAATGGCGCGGCTTCGTCGAGGAAGGCGCGGGCGAAGGCGATGACTTTGTCGCCGCGCACCTTGTTGTAGCCTTTGCCTTTTTCCGCGCCATCGGCTTCGCTGATGGCGTCGGTGCCATAGAGCGCGTCGTACAGCGAGCCCCAGCGGGCGTTGGAGGCGTTGAGGGCGAAGCGGGCATTCATCACCGGGACCACCAGCTGCGGACCGGCCATGCGGGCGATCTCGTCATCGACGTTTTGCGTCGTGGCCTGGAAGTCCGCCGCTTCTGGCAGCAGGTAACCGATGTCTTGCAGGAAGGCTTTGTAGGCGATCGGGTCGTGGGCCTGGGCTTTCTCAGGAGCTCTACGGGCTTGGTGCCAGGCATCGATACGCGCCTGGAAATCGTCGCGTTTGGCGAGTAGGGCTTTGTTCTTCGGTGCCAGGTCGTGGATGACCTTGTCGGCGCCGGCCCAGAACGTGTCGGCGGTGAGGCCGGTACCGGGAATGGCTTCGTTGTTCACGAAGTCGAACAGGACTTTGGCGACCTGCAGGCCACCGACTTGAACGTGTTCAGTCATTGCTTGCCTCACTCTGCTCAGCTATTTCGCTTTTCAGCTCTTCAAATTGACAATGAAGCCTCTGGCCATTTAAACCACAAACCCCTCTACCAGTACATGCCATCGCGGGCGGCTGGGATGGTTCCAATCAACGGCTCGGAGCCTTGCTGACAGGGCTTTCAGGGTTGCGACTGCGCCTTGGCAGACATCGATCCAACGTTATGTAGTGCGCGCTGCGGCATACTACATGATGAATTGCGGTTGTGAAAATTAGACTAAATACGTCGTTCCGCGACTCAAGTTCGCGGCACGGTCACGCTGGGGAACGGGATGTTCTCAAAAAACTTGCGGATTGTTCCATAGAATTCTAAAAACATGTACACGATTTGTCTCAAGCCCCTTTTTTCCTTGTAGGAGCGAAGCTTGCTTGCGATGGCATCCTGACAGTCCCAACGATGCCGGCCGGGTGATTCTTGTCGCAAGCAGGCGTCGCTCCTGCCGGGCCGCGGCGACCCTGCGGCTTGCCTATACTTGACCTTCTACAACAAAAGTCCTGACAGAGGGTTGCGCCATGGACCACCTCGTACTCACCGTATTCGCCCCGGACAAGCCCGGACAGGTCGAGCGCATCGCCCAATGCATCGCCGCGCACGGCGGCAACTGGCTGGAGAGCCGCATGTCGCGGATGGCCGGGCAGTTCGCCGGCATTCTGCGGGTCGGCGTGCCGGCCGAAGCCTATGACGAGCTGGTGGACGCGCTGCAAGGCTTGGCGGCCCAGGGCATTCGGGTGCTGATCGCCGAAAGCGGCATCGAACAATCCTGCACCTGGAAGCCGATCGCCATGGAACTGGTGGGCAACGACCGGCCGGGCATCGTGCGCGACATCACCCGCCTGTTGAGCGAGCAGGGGGTGAACCTGGAGCGGCTGGTGACCGAAGTGCGCCCGGCCCCCATGAGCAGCGAGCCGCTGTTCCACGCCGAAGCGATCCTGGCGGTGCCGCTGACCTTGTCCCTCGATGTCCTGCAGTCGCGCCTGGAAACCCTGGCGGATGACCTGATGGTGGAGTTGGTGCTGCGCAGCGAGGTGTGAACCTGAAAGGGCGGGTTATCCAGTTTTAGCGTGCATGCGCCTGTGGATAACCTGTAGAGACCTGGCGCCAGCCCAAGCCGGTCAAGGCTTTGCGGAATCTGATCAAAAAACCAGCAGTTTCAAGGGCTTGTGCACAAACGGCGGGGATCACGCTGTGGATAACCTTGGGAAGGATAGATGCAGGCCACGCCAACCGTGGCCCGCAGAGCTTTGTACGTTTATTGATCAGCTGCGTTTGCGCAGGCTCAACCAGGCATCCACGCTGTACACCGCAAGGCCGGCCCAGATAAACATGAACGCCACCAGGGTGCTCGACGACAGGTGTTCGCCGAACAGCAGTACCGCCTGCAGCAGCACCAGGGTCGGCGCCAGGTACTGCAAGAAGCCCAGGGTGGTGTAGGGCAGGTGACGGGCGGCGGCGTTGAAGCACACCAGCGGCACCAGGGTGACCGGGCCTGCCGCCACCAGCCACCAGGCTTCGGAGCTGGTCCAGAAGGCTGCCTGGGCACTGGAGGCGGTGGGGTTGAGCAAGAGCCAGGCGAGGGCGATCGGCACCAGCATCCAGGTTTCCACCACCAGCCCCGGTAGCGCCTTGACCGGTGCCTGCTTGCGGATCAGCCCGTAGAAACCGAAGGTCAGTGCCAGCACCAGGGAAACCCAGGGCAGGCTGCCGACCTGCCACACTTGCTGTGCCACGCCCACCGCCGCCAGGCCCACCGCGAGCCACTGCATGCGCCGCAGCCGCTCACCGAGGATCAGCATGCCCAGCAGCACGTTCACCAGCGGGTTGATGTAGTAACCCAGGCTGGCTTCGAGCATGCGCCCGTTGTTCACCGACCAGACATAGGTCAGCCAGTTGGCCGCGATCAGGGTGCCGCTCAGGGCCAGGATCGCCAGGCGCCTGGGGTTGTCCCGCAACTCGCGCCACCAGCCGGGATGCTTCCAGACCATCAGCAGCAGCGCGCCGAACAGCGCGGACCAGAGCACCCGGTGGATGATGATTTCCACGGCGGGCACGTTGGCGATGGCTTTGAAGTAGATCGGGAACAGGCCCCAGATGATGTAGGCACTCAGGCCCAGGATGTACCCGCGGCGCGGGTTGGCGGCTTGCATGCAGAATCCTTGCTTAGGCAGCTAACAAAGAGGGGGATTGTAAGGAGGTTTGTCAGGCCCTGTCTTTGTCGGCGTCATCCTGGTTGCCGGCTTTTGTGATCAATCCGGGTTCTGCAGGAGCGAGGCTTGCCCGCGATCAAGACGCCGCGGTGCATCAGACTCATCGAGGCGAGGCTATCGCGGGCCAGCCTCGCTTCTACAGGTCGGATCAGGGCTTGGGGTCAGAACAGCTTCAGCGGTTCTTCGTTGAGCGCCGAGAGTTGCTCGCGCAACGCCAGCACCTGGTCGCCCCAATAACGCTCGCTGCCGAACCAGGGGAAGCTGCGTGGGAACGCCGGGTCGTCCCAGCGCCGGGCCAGCCAGGCGCTGTAGTGCATCAGGCGCAGGGCGCGCAGTGGTTCGATCAATGCCAGTTCGCGCGGGTCGAAGTCGTGGAACTCGCTGTAGCCATCCATCAGTTCCGACAGTTGCCCCAGGCATTCCTGGCGATCGCCGGCGAGCATCATCCACAGGTCCTGCACCGCCGGGCCCATGCGGCAGTCGTCGAGGTCGACGATATGGAACACCTCGTCGCGGCACATCATGTTGCCGGGGTGGCAGTCGCCGTGCATGCGGATGTTCTGGTGCGGCGTGGCCTGGTAGACCTCTTCCACCCGCTTGAGCAGGTCGCGGGCCACCGACTCGTAGGCCGGCAGCAGGCTCTTGGGCACGAAGTCGCCTTCCAGCAGGGTGGTCAGCGAATCGTGGCCGAAGTTCTTCACCCCCAGCGCTTCGCGATGCTCGAACGGGCGCGTGGCGCCGACCGCATGCAGGCGGCCGAGCAATTGCCCCAGGCGATACAGCTGGTCGAGGTTGCCGGGTTCCGGCGCTCGGCCGCCACGGCGTGGGAACAGAGTAAAGCGGAAGCCTTCATGCTCGAACAGGCTTTCGCCCTGGTGAATCAGCGGTGCCACCACCGGCACTTCGCACTCGGCGAGTTCGAAGGTGAAGCGGTGTTCTTCGAGGATCGCCTCGTTGGTCCAGCGCTGCGGGCGGTAGAACTTGGCGATCAGCGGCTCGCTGTCTTCGATGCCGACCTGGTAGACACGGTTTTCGTAACTGTTGAGTGCCAGGACACGGGCGTCGCTGAGAAAACCGATGCTTTCGACGGCATCGAGGACTAGATCAGGGGTAAGGGTTTCGAACGGGTGAGACATGCTGACTCCTGCGCGCAGCAGGCTGCTGCGTCCGGCCAAGCATGGTAGCGCACGAAGGATGACAGGTGGTGACTGTGAGGGCGCTATCGCGGGCAAGCTCGCCCCTACACGGATCTGTAGGAGCGAGCTTGCCCGCGAAGCGGTCTATCAGGCGCCGACGATACCGCCGTCTTCCCGGGTGATCACCATCACCGAGGAACGCGGCTTGCCGTTGGGCAGGTGCTCGGGGAAGGTCGAACCGCCGTTCTCGCCCGGGTGCTGGATGCCCACGAACAGGCTCCGCTGATCCGGCGAGAAGGTGATGCCAGTGACTTCGCAGCCCACCGGCCCGACCATGAAGCGACGGATTTCACCGGAGTCCGGGTCAGCGCAGAGCATCTGGTTGTTGCCCATGCCGGCGAAGTCGCCGGTGTTGCTGGAGTCGCCGTCGGTGAGGATCCACAACCGGCCGGCCTTGTCGAAACCCAGGCCGTCGGGGCTGTTGAACATGTTCTGCGGGGTGATGTTCGACGAGCCGCCTTTGGGCTGGCCGGCATGCACGGCCGGGTTGCCGGCGACCACGAACAGGTCCCAGGTGAAGTCCATAGAACCGTGGTCGCCACGGGCGGTCTGCCAGCGCAGGATCTGCCCGTAGACGTTTTTCTCCCGCGGGTTCGGGCCGCCCACTGGCTGGCCGTCTTCGCCACGTTTGGAGTTGTTGGTCAGGGTGCAGTAGACCTGGCCGTCCTTCGGGCTGACCACGATCCATTCCGGGCGGTCCATGCGCGTGGCCTTGACCACGCTGGCCGCGAGGCGGGCGTGGATCAGCACTTCGGCCTGGTCGGCGAAACCGCTGCTGGCGTCGATGCCGTTCTTGCCATGGCTCAGCTCGACCCATTTGCCCTTGCCTTTCGGGTGGTCCGGGTTGCCGTCGCCATTGTCGAAGATCGCCACGTACAGGGTGCCGTGGTCCAGCAGGTCGCGGTTGGCCTTGGGGTTGCGGTGGTTGATGCGGTCGCGGCTGACGAACTTGTAGATGAACTCGCCACGCTCGTCGTCGCCCATGTAGACCACGGCGCGTCCGTCGCGGGTTTCGGCCAGGGCGGCGTTTTCATGTTTGAAGCGGCCCAGGGCGGTGCGCTTGATCGGCTTGGACTGCGGGTCGAATGGGTCGATCTCCACGACCCAGCCGTGACGGTTGAGTTCGTTGGGGTTTTTCGCCAGGTCGAAGCGCGGGTCGAACTGATGCCAGTTGATGTCGCGGCTGCTCGCCGAGGCGCCATAGCGTTTCTGCGCGGCATCGAAGGTCTGCTGGGCGTTGCTGCTGCCGAAGCAGTCGGTGAAGTTCTCTTCACAAGTCAGGTAGGTGCCCCATGGCGTCTTGCCGTTGGCGCAGTTCTGGAAGGTGCCGAGGACTTTGCGGCCGCTCTTGTCGGCGCTGGTTTTCATCAGCGCGTGGCCGGCGGCCGGGCCGCTCAGGCGAATCGGCGCGTTGCCGTGGATGCGCCGGTTGTAGCGCGAGCCCTGGACGAACTGCCATTGGCCGCTGCGGCGCTGCACTTCGATCACCGACACGCCTTCGCTGGCCAGGGCCTTGCGCACGTCTTCCGCCGACTGCGGCATGCCGCCGTGGGGGTAGAGGTAGCGGTAGTTGGTGTATTCGTTGTTGATCGCCATCAGTGCGCGATTCTTGTCGTCCGGGAAGGCGAACAGGCTCATGCCGTCGTTGTTGTCACCGAACTGGACCTCCTGGGCCGCGGCGGTGCCATTGCCACTCGGGTCGAACGCCGGGCCGTTCTTCTGCAGGGGCTGGCCCCAGCTGATCAGCACCGAAGACTTGTAGCCCGGCGGCAGGGTGATGGTGTCGCTGGTGGCGGCGGCAATGCCTTCAAAGCCCAGCAGCTTGCTGGAACCGGCGCTGACGCTGGCGGCCAGCACGCTGCGGCTCAGCAGGTTGCCACCGAGGAACATGGCCGCGCCGCACAGGGCTCCGGCGCTGATGAAACCACGGCGGCTGAGGCCGACCATCTTTTCGAGGTCGGTAGGTTGGTCTTCTTCTAATAGGCTCATCACAGGCTTCCTGCAGGGTTTTGCAGCCACCTTAATCAGCGTCGATGACGAACATGTTGCAGCGCCGCAAGCATTGCGCGGCGATAGAAACCTAGAGCGGCGTGCCGAGCAGCACGTTGGACGGCGAGAACTGCACCCGTACCGGCTGGCCGGCGCTCAAGCCAAGGTGTCGCAGGTGCAGCGGTTCGGCCAGGGCACAGAGCGTCTGGCCGCTGGGCAGGGCGATTCTGATTTCGCTGGGGCCGTCTTCGGCGTCGAGGATCGCTTCCAGGGTGCCCAGCAGACAATTGTGTCCGGGTGTTGCGGGCTGATCGATAGCCAGCAACTCCAGCCAGCCGGCCTTGATCAACGCCACGACGCCTGTGCCGGGCTCCAATTCCAGGTGCAGGGTGCTGTCATGGGTGATCTGCGCCTGGATCGCCAGGTCTTCTGCGAGCGCCAGTCGTATCAGATCGTTGCGCCCCTGCGCTTCGATCGCCAGCACCGTGCCGTGCAACTGGTTGCGGGCGCTGGTGCGGAGCATCAGGCGCCCCAGCAGATCGAGGTCGGCGGCGTCTTCGGCGGCTTCCAGCACCTGGGCCTGCAAGACCTGCAGGCGCTGGTAGAGGCGCAGCACCCGTTCGCCTTCGACGGAGAGCCTGGCGCCACCGCCGCCTTTGCCGCCGACACTGCGTTCGACCAGGGGCTTTTGCGCCAGGTTGTTCAACTCGTCGATGGCGTCCCAGGCCGCCTTGTAACTCAGGCCGGCGCTTTTCGCGGCACGGGTGATCGAGCCCTGTTCGGCGATGTGCTGCAGCAGGGCAATGCGCTGCGGGCGACGGGCGATGTGCTGGGTCAACAAGGTGGGCAAGGGCATGGCTGAACGCTTTGAACGCTGGGAATGGAAAGGGAGTTTGCGGCTTGAGGGGCGAGAGTCAAGTTCAGTCGGGCTCGCCGGGTTTTGGCGTGCGTGCCAGGCAATAGACGTCTACCCGCCGCGCCCCGGCCTTGAGCAGCAGCCGCGCCAGGGCGTGGGCGGTCGCGCCGGTGGTGAGCACATCGTCCACCAGCGCCAGGTGCCGGCCATGGACCACCGCCTCGGGCAGCAGGGCGAAGGCGTGGTGCAGGTTGCGGTGCCGCGCCCTGGCATCCAGGCCCTGCTGCGATGGCGTGTCCTGGGTGCGCTGCAACGAGGTTTCGTCACAGGGGATTTGCAGGATCTCGCCCAGCCAGCGCGCGAGCATCGCCGCCTGGTTATAGCCGCGTTGGCGCAGGCGCTTGCGGGCCAGGGGCACCGGCAGCAGGGCGTCGGGTTGCGCCAGGTCCTCGGCAAAGCGATGTTGCAGCGATTGCGCGAGAAGTTCGGCCAAAAGACGGCCAAAGGGCCATTTGCCGTTGTGCTTGAAACGGCTGACCAGGCTGTCGACCGGAAAGCCATAACGCCAGGGCGCCACCACCTGGGCGAAGGCGGGCGGTCGCTTGAGGCACTGGCCGCAGGTCAGGCCGGCCGCGGGCAAGGGCAGGGCGCACACCTGGCAATGATCGCCGAGCCACGGCAGTTCGGTTTCGCAGGCGGTGCAAATGGCTTGGGGGGTGTCGGTCGGCTCGTCGCAGAGTAAACAGGTTTGTTTGTTTTTTAACCAGATGTAAACCAGTCCTTGGTAATGTGGTTGACACTGCATGGCGCTTCCTTAAATATGCCCAACATCCGTGTCGCGGCTGTGGGTATTGCCTTCCCGCAGCCGCTTGCCAAGCATAATCAAGGAATCGCCCATGAGCGCCAGCACCACCGCCAATCTGCGTCATGACTGGACTTTGGCTGAAGTCAAAGCCCTCTTCGTCCAGCCGTTCAATGACTTGCTGTTCCAGGCGCAGACGGTGCACCGCGCGCATTTCGACGCCAACCGCGTCCAGGTTTCTACCCTGTTGTCGATCAAGACCGGCGCCTGCCCGGAAGATTGCAAATATTGTCCGCAGTCCGGTCACTACAACACCGGCCTGGAAAAAGAAAAACTGATGGAAGTGCAGAAGGTCCTCGAAGAGGCCGCGCGCGCCAAGGCCATAGGTTCGACCCGTTTCTGCATGGGCGCGGCCTGGAAACACCCGTCGGCCAAAGACATGCCGTACGTGCTGGAAATGGTCAAGGGCGTGAAGGCCATGGGCCTGGAAACCTGCATGACCCTCGGTCGCCTGGACCAGGACCAGACCGAAGCGCTGGCCAAGGCCGGCCTGGACTACTACAACCACAACCTCGATACCTCGCCGGAGTTCTACGGCAGCATCATCACCACCCGCACCTACAGTGAACGCCTGCAAACCCTGGCCTACGTGCGCGATGCCGGGATGAAGATCTGCTCCGGCGGCATCCTCGGCATGGGCGAGTCCCTCGATGACCGCGCCGGCCTGCTGATCCAGTTGGCCAACCTGCCGGAGCACCCGGAGTCGGTGCCGATCAACATGCTGGTGAAAGTGGCCGGCACGCCGCTGGAAAACTCCGAGGACGTCGACCCGTTCGACTTCATCCGCATGCTTGCCGTGGCTCGTATCCTGATGCCGAAATCCCATGTGCGCCTGTCCGCCGGCCGCGAAGCGATGAACGAGCAGATGCAGGCCCTGGCGTTCTTCGCCGGTGCCAACTCGATTTTCTACGGCGAGAAACTGCTGACCACCGCCAACCCGCAGGCCGACAAGGACATGCAACTGTTCGCGCGCCTGGGCATCCAGCCGGAAGCCCGCGAAGAGCATGCCGACGAGGTGCACCAGGCCGCCATCGAGCAGGCGCTGGTGGAGCAGAAGAGCAGCGAGCAGTTCTACAACGCCGCCGTCTGATCTGCTGCCTCTGTAGGAGCGAGGCTTGCCCGCGAATGGTTCACCGCGTGAGCCCAGGGACACAGAGGTGTCTGGATCGCGGGCAAGCCCCGCTCCTACAAGGATGATGTTTCTTTTCTTGCCTGCGAGGCCTGCATGTCTTTCGATCTCCGCGCGCGTCTCGCTGCCCGTCGTGCCGAAAATCTCTATCGTCAGTGCCCACTGCTGGAAAGCCCGCAAGGGCCACAAGTAGTGGTCGACGGCCAGCCGTTGCTGGCGTTCTGCAACAACGATTACCTGGGCCTGGCCAATCACCCGCAAGTGATCGAAGCCTGGCGCGCCGGTGCGTCCCGCTGGGGCGTGGGCGGTGGCGCCTCGCACCTGGTGATTGGCCACAGCACGCCCCACCATCAATTGGAAGAAGCCCTGGCCGAGTTCACCGGCCGCCCGCGGGCATTGCTGTTCACCACCGGTTACATGGCCAATCTCGGCGCGGTCACCGCGCTGGTGGGGCAGGGCGACACGGTGCTGGAAGACCGCCTCAACCACGCGTCATTGCTGGATGCCGGCCTGCTGTCCGGTGCGCGCTTCAACCGTTACCTGCACAACGATGCCGAGAGCCTGGCCAAGCGCCTGGAGAAAGCCACCGGCAATACCCTGGTGGTCACCGATGGTGTGTTCAGCATGGACGGCGACCTGGCCGACCTGCCGGCGCTGGCTCGCGAAACCCGGGCCAAGGGCGCCTGGCTGATGGTCGACGACGCCCATGGCTTCGGGCCGCTGGGGGCCAACGGCGCAGGGATCGTCGAGCACTTCGGCTTGAGCCAGGAAGAGGTGCCGGTCTTGGTGGGCACCCTCGGCAAGGCGTTCGGCACCGCTGGCGCCTTTGTCGCGGGCAGCGAGGAACTGATCGAAAGCCTGATCCAGTTCGCCCGTCCCTACATCTATACCACCAGCCAGCCGCCGGCCCTGGCCTGCGCCACCCTGAAAAGCCTGGAGTTGCTGCGCAGCGAGCACTGGCGGCGTGAACACCTGAATACCCTGATCCGCCAGTTCCGCCAGGGCGCCGAGCATATCGGGCTGACCCTGATGGACAGCTTTACGCCGATCCAGCCGATCCTGATCGGCGACAGTGCGCGGGCGATTCGCCTGTCGCAGATGCTGCGCGAGCGCGGCCTGATGGTCACCGCGATTCGTCCGCCTACCGTGCCCACGGGGAGCGCCCGCTTGCGGGTGACCCTGTCCGCCGCCCATAGTGAGGCTCAGGTCCAGCTATTGTTGAATGCACTGGCGGATTGTTTTAGCGAACCGGGACCGGAGCCAAGCCATGCGTGATCGACTGATTCTGCTGCCTGGTTGGGGCCTTGGCGTATCGCCGCTGGAGCCCTTGGCGGCGGCTCTGCAGGGGCTGGACGAACACCTGTGGGTCGAGATCGAGCCGTTGCCGGAGCTGGAGTCCAGCGACCTGAATGAGTGGCTCGACGAACTGGACGCCAGTGTGCCGGACAACGCCTGGCTCGGTGGCTGGTCGCTGGGCGGCATGCTGGCTTCCGAGCTGGCGGCGCGTCGTGGCGAGCGCTGCTGCGGTCTGCTGACCCTGGCCAGCAACCCCAGTTTCGTGGCGCATGCCGAGTGGGCAAGCGCAATGCCGGGGGAGACCTTCGACGGGTTTCTGGCCGGCTGTAACGCCGACCCACGCACCACCCTCAAGCGCTTCAGCCTGTTGTGTGCCCAGGGCGCCGAAGATCCGCGCGGCCTGTCGCGCTTGCTGTCGGGCGGTGCGCCGCATACCTCGGGTGCGGTGTTGATGGCCGGCCTGGAGTTGCTGGCGCAGCTGGATACCCGCCATGCCTTGCAGGCGTTTCGTGGACCGCAGTTGCATCTGTTCGCCGGGCTCGACGGCCTGGTGCCGGCTGAAGCCGCGGGCGAGCTGCTGGCGTTGTTGCCCGATGTCGAAGTTGGTCTGATTGAGCAGGCCAGCCACGCGTTTCTTCTGGAGGATCCCCACGGTGTGGCGGGGGCGATCCAGGCTTTTTTGCATGAGTCCGGTGATGACTGATCTGTCCCTTCCCAAGCCCCCCGGCAGCTTGCCCGACAAGCGCCAGGTGGCGGCTTCCTTTTCCCGCGCGGCGTCCAGTTACGACAGCGTGGCGCAACTGCAGCGCGACGTCGGTAACGAGTTGCTGGGCCGCCTGCCGCAAGACCGCGAGCCTGGCCGCTGGCTGGACATGGGCTGTGGCACCGGTTATTTCAGCCGCCTGTTGGGCGAGCGTTTCCAGGCCAGCGAAGGGCTGGCGCTGGACATCGCCGAAGGCATGCTCGAGCACGCCCGGCCGCTGGGCGGGGCGCAGTATTTCATTGCTGGCGATGCCGAGCGTTTGCCGTTGCAGGGGCAGAGCTGCGAACTGATTTTCTCCAGCCTGGCGGTGCAGTGGTGTGCGGATTTCCGTTCGGTTCTCAGCGAGGCGCATCGGGTGCTGAAGCCGGGCGGCGTGCTGGCCTTTGCCAGCCTGTGCGTCGGTACGCTGTACGAATTGCGCAACAGTTGGCGTCAGGTCGACGGCATGGTGCATGTCAATCGCTTTCGTGAGTTCAGCACGTATCAACAGCTGTGTGCAGCGAGCGGCTTGCGGGTGCTGAGCCTGGAAACCCGTCCGCATGTGCTGCACTACCCGGATGTGTGCAGTCTGACCCATGAGTTGAAGGCCCTGGGGGCGCACAACCTCAACCCTGGACGGCCCGGCGGGCTGACAGGGCGGGCGCGGATCAAGGGCCTGATCGACGCCTACGAACAGTTCCGTCAAGCGCAGGGATTGCCCGCGACCTACCAGGTGGTCTACGCCGTATTGGAGAAGCCGCTATGAGCCGAGCCTATTTCGTTACCGGAACAGACACCGATGTTGGCAAGACCACCGTCGCCGCTGGCTTGCTGCATGCCGCGCGGCTCTCGGGACTGAGCACCGCGGCCGGGAAACCTGTAGCTTCGGGCTGCGAGCTGACCCCCGCGGGGTTGCGTAACGCCGATGCCTTGGCTCTGTTGGCTGAATGTTCATTGCCGCTGACCTACGACGAGGTCAATCCACTGGCTTTCGAACCAGCCATCGCTCCCCATCTGGCGGCCCGCGAGGCTGGCATGGCGCTGACTGTTCAGGCCTTGCTGGCGCCCATGCGCCAGGTGCTGGCCAAGGGCGCGGATTTCACCCTGATCGAAGGAGCCGGCGGCTGGCGTGTGCCGCTGGCCGATCAGGACAACCTGTCCGACCTGGCCATGGCCCTGGATCTGCCGGTGATCCTGGTGGTGGGCGTGCGCCTGGGCTGTATCAACCATGCGCTGCTGACGGCCGAGGCGATTGCCCAGGACGGATTACAGCTGGCCGGTTGGGTGGCCAATATCATCGAGCCGAAGACTTCGCGGCTCGAGGAGAACCTCGCCACGCTGGCGGAGCGCCTGCCCGCACCTTGTCTGGGGCGGGTCCCAAGATTGAAGGCGATCAGCGCCGAAGCGGTGGCCGAGTATCTGCAACTGGACCTGCTTGACTAGATTTTGCCTATGGTGAGGCACTGTGCCATTAGTGTTTTTGACGGGTCTTTTTCTGACGCGTCTGGTTCAATAGCCGCTGTTCATTCCTTGCAGGGTCGAATTCTCCCATGGAAATTTCCGGGAATACCGCTTTCTACGCCGGCCTGAGTACCGTGCAGACCGGGCAGAATCGTGTCGATCAGGCGGCCAGCCAGATCGCCAATACGACCATCGAACGTTCTGTCGCCAGCCAATCCTCTGAGGTACAAGTCGAGCGCCTGCGATCTGTCGATCGCAGCCAGCAATCGGACCTGGCCAGCAACATGGTCGAGATGGCCATGGGCAAGGTTCAGGCGGAGCTGGGTGTGAAAGTCGCCAAGGCCGCCGATGAAGTGCTCGGTACGCTGATCGACACCTACGCTTGAGCCTCCTTCGGTAGCCCTGCCCATTTTTGCGGGCAGGGTGACCCGCGCAAGAACTCTCTGCAAAGCCCCATCTTCCGTCTTGCTGGCCTGCCAGCTCCTACACTCTATTCAGCTTCCGAATATTTCACGGCATTCGCTGTGGGCCTTTGCGTGCAAGGCCTGCAGAGGATCGATGACGAACGGTGTTTGCGTGGCGCTTGACAAGGTTTGGGCGTAAACGTATGTTTCAAACAACTGTTTGACCGCCACAATAAATCAACGCGGTCGTTCATTCCCGGTTACATCAGCAGAGGTTTATCGCTATGCCTGACTACAAGGCCCCCTTGCGTGATATTCGCTTCGTTCGTGACGAGCTGCTCGGCTATGAAGCGCACTATCAGAGCCTGCCGGCTTGCCAGGACGCTACTCCAGACATGGTTGACGCCATCCTCGAGGAAGGTGCGAAGTTTTGTGAGCAGGTACTGGCCCCTCTGAACCGTGTGGGTGACCTGGAAGGCTGCACCTGGAGCGAGTCCGGCGTTAAGACCCCGACTGGCTTCAAAGAGGCCTACAAGCAATTCGTCGAAGGCGGCTGGCCAAGCCTGGCTCATGATGTCGAGCATGGCGGTCAAGGCCTGCCGGAGTCCCTGGGCCTGGCTGTCAGCGAAATGGTCGGCGAAGCCAACTGGTCGTGGGGCATGTACCCAGGCCTGTCCCATGGCGCGATGAACACCATTTCCGAACACGGCACGCCTGAGCAGCAAGAGGCTTACCTGACCAAGCTGGTATCCGGCGAGTGGACCGGCACCATGTGCCTGACCGAACCGCACTGCGGCACCGACCTGGGCATGCTGCGCACCAAGGCCGAACCTCAGGCCGACGGTTCCTACAAAGTTACCGGCACCAAGATCTTCATCTCGGCCGGTGAACACGACATGGCCGACAACATCGTCCATATCGTTCTGGCCCGCCTGCCGGATGCACCGGCTGGCACCAAAGGCATCTCGCTGTTCATCGTGCCGAAGTTCCTGCCGAACGCCGATGGCACTGTCGGCCAGCGCAACGCCGTGAGCTGCGGTTCCCTGGAACACAAGATGGGTATCCACGGTAACGCCACCTGCGTGATGAACTTCGACGCGGCCACCGGTTTCCTGATCGGCCCGGCGAACAAAGGCCTGAACTGCATGTTCACCTTCATGAACACCGCTCGCCTGGGCACCGCGCTGCAAGGCCTGGCCCACGCCGAGATCGGTTTCCAGGGCGGCCTGAAATACGCTCGCGATCGTCTGCAAATGCGTTCCCTGACTGGCCCGAAAGCGCCGGACAAGGCCGCCGACCCGATCATCGTGCACCCTGACGTACGTCGCATGCTGTTGACCATGAAGGCTTTCGCCGAAGGCAACCGGGCCATGGTCTACTTCACTGCCAAGCAGGTCGACATCGTCAAGTACGGCGTGGACGAAGAGGAGAAGAAGAAAGCCGACGCACTGCTGGCCTTCATGACTCCGATCGCCAAGGCCTTCATGACCGAAGTCGGTTTCGAATCCGCCAACCACGGCGTGCAGATCTACGGTGGCCACGGTTTCATCGCCGAGTGGGGCATGGAGCAGAACGTTCGCGACAGCCGCATTTCCATGCTGTACGAAGGCACCACCGGCATCCAGGCGCTGGACTTGCTGGGCCGTAAAGTGCTGATGACTCAAGGCGAGGCTCTGAAAGGCTTCACCAAGATCGTCCACAAGTTCTGCCAGAGCAACGAAGGCAACGAGTCGGTCAAAGAGTTCGTCGCACCGCTGGCTGCACTGAACAAGGAATGGGGTGAGCTGACCATGAAGGTCGGTATGGCGGCCATGAAAGACCGTGAAGAAGTCGGTGCTGCGTCCGTGGATTACCTGATGTATTCCGGTTATGCCTGCCTGGCTTACTTCTGGGCCGACATGGCACGCCTGGCTGCCGAGAAGCTGGCTGCCGGCACCACCGAAGAGGCGTTCTACACCGCCAAGCTGCAGACCGCGCGCTTCTACTTCCAGCGCATCCTGCCGCGCACCCGCACTCACGTGGCGGCCATGCTGTCGGGCGCCAACAACCTGATGGACATGAAAGAGGAAGATTTCGGCCTGGCTTACTAAGCCCTACCGGCATCTCTTCAGAGGCCGCTTCTCCTTCGGGAGAAGCGGCTTTTTTGTGCGCGGGATGAATCTGAAAATAATCCGACTAAAACGTTAAGAAGAAGCCGATCCCTGCCGTTACAGAAGTGGCAATGTGACATGCATCACATTTGTGCTGTTTAACCATACCAGGTGAAGGCATAGTGCCATCTACTGTTTAACCGCGTCGGAGCTTTACCTTGCCGCGTTCTTCTGCTGTACGTTTCAGCCATTTTCTACCGTCATTGTTACTCTTGCTTGCGGGGCTCGCGGCTGCCTACGTCAAGGATCTCAACGTTTTCTTCACCTCGCTGTTCAATGTCTTGCCGACCCTGGTGCTGCTGCTCGGCGGCGCTTATTGCGCGGTGTACCGGCGCCAGCGTGAACTGTTCCTGATGGTCACGGTGTACATCGCCTATTTCCTGCTCGATACCCAGACCGACTATTACCGCGACAACGGCAAGGTGCGCGAAGATGCGGCCGTGGTGTTCCACTTGGTCTGCTTGCTGCTGCCGCTGCTGTTCGGCCTGTTTGCGGCCTGGCAGGAGCGTACCCACCTGTTCCAGGACATGGTGGCGCGGTTTGCCGTATTGCTCGCCTTTGGCAGCGTGGCGCTGGGCCTGGAGCAGAGCTATCCCCAGGCGCTGCTGGCCTGGCTGGCGGAAATCCGTTGGCCGGCCCTGCACGGCGCCTGGATGAGCCTGATCCAGTTGTCGTACCCGGTGTTTATCGCCGCCTTCCTGTTGCTGGCGATCCAGTACTGGCGCAATCCACGCCCGCTGCATGCGGCGCAGCTGGTGGGGCTGCTGGGGCTGTTCTGGATGCTGCCCAAGACCTTCATCCTGCCGTTCACCCTGAACATCATGTGCAGCCAGGTGATGCTGATGATCGCCGCGGCCGTTGCCCATGAGGCGTACCAGATGGCTTTCCGCGACGAGCTGACCGGCTTGCCGGGGCGCCGCGCCTTGAACGAGCGCATGCAGCGCCTGGGGCGCAACTATGTGCTGGCGATGAGTGACGTCGACCACTTCAAGAAATTCAACGACACCCACGGCCACGATGTGGGCGACCAGGTGCTGCGCCTGGTGGCCAGCAAACTGTCGAAAGTCAGTGGCGGCGGTCGTGCCTACCGTTATGGCGGTGAGGAGTTTGCGGTGGTATTCGCCGGCAAGACCCTTGAGGAATGCATGCCGCACCTGGAGGTCATTCGTGAGACCATCGCCAACTACAACATCCAGTTGCGCAATCAGGAGAACCGTCCCCAGGACGACCAGCAAGGACGTCAGCGCCGGGGGGGGGCCGCGGCGTCCAGCGTATCGGTGACCGTCAGTATCGGCGTCGCCGAGCGGCAGATGGAGCACCGCTCGCCCGAGGAGGTGCTCAAGTCTGCCGACCAGGCGCTGTACAGCGCCAAGGGCGCGGGGCGTAACTGCGTCATGGCCTTCGGTCAGAACCGCCGTGGCGCGGTGCGCATGGACACCGCTGCGGGTTGAGTGATAGCGGCGCATTCAGCGTCTGGACTGTGATTGGCAGGTCGGATGAGCGGCAGTAGGTTGGATCGATCTGCTGCCGGAGAAACGACCATGCCCGAGTACAAAGCTCCCCTGCGCGACATGCGCTTTTTGATCGATCACGTCTTCGACTTTCACACCAGCTATGCCGCCCTGGGGGCCATCGATGCCAGCCCGGACATGGTGGCCGCGATCCTCGAAGAAGGGGCGAAGTTCTGTGAAAACGTGCTGGCGCCGTTGAACCGCCCGGGCGATGAAGAGGGCTGCCATTTCGACAATGGCGTGGTCACCACGCCAAAAGGCTTCAAGCAGGCTTTCGCCCAGTATGTAGAAGGCGGCTGGCACGGCCTGGCGGCGGACCCGAACTACGGAGGCCAGGGCCTGCCGCATTCGCTGGGGCTGGTGATCAGCGAGATGGTCGGCTCCAGCAACACTTCCTGGGGCATGTACCCGGGCCTGACCCACGGCGCCATGTCGGCGATTCATGCCCACGGCAGCGAAGAGCAGAAGCAGACCTACCTGAGCAAACTCACCGCCGGCCAATGGACTGGCACCATGTGCCTGACCGAAGCTCATTGCGGCACCGACCTGGGCATCATCAAGACCCGCGCCGTGCCCCAGGCCGACGGCAGCTATGAGGTCTCCGGCAGCAAGATCTTCATCTCGGCCGGCGAGCACGACATGAGTGAAAACATCATCCACCTGGTGCTGGCCAAGCTGCCGGATGCGCCGGCGGGCACCAAGGGTATTTCGCTGTTCATCGTGCCCAAGTTCCTACCCAACGCCGACGGCGAGGCGGGCGAGCGCAATGGGGTGAGTTGCGGTTCCATCGAACACAAGATGGGCATCAAGGCTTCGGCCACCTGCGTGCTCAACTTCGATGGCGCCAAGGGATTCCTGATCGGTGAGGCCAACAAGGGTCTGAACTGCATGTTCACCATGATGAACCACGCGCGCCTCGGTACCGGGATGCAGGGGCTGTGCCTGGGCGAGGCAAGCTTCCAGGGCGCAATCAAGTACGCCAACGACCGTCTGCAGATGCGCTCCCTGACCGGGCCGAAGGCGCCGGACAAGGCCGCCGACCCGATCATTGTCCACCCCGATGTGCGGCGCATGCTGCTGACCATGAAGGCCTTCAACGAAGGTAATCGCGCCCTGGCCTATTTCACCGCGCAGTTGCTGGATGTGGCGCACCTGGCCGCCGACGAGACCCAGCGCCAGGATGCCGAGAACCTGTTGGCTTTCCTGACGCCGATCTGCAAGGCCTTCATGACTGAAACCGGGCTGGAGGTGACCAACCACGGTATGCAGGTGTTTGGCGGGCATGGCTTCATTCGCGAATGGGGCATGGAGCAACTGGTGCGCGACTGCCGCATCGCCCCGATCTATGAGGGCACCAACGGCATCCAGGCCCTGGACCTGCTGGGACGCAAGGTGCTCGGCAGTCAGGGCAAGTTGCTGATGGGCTTCACCAAGATCGTCCACAAATTCTGCGCGGCCAATGCCGAGCATCCACAACTCAAGGGTTATGTGACGCAACTCGACGGGCTCAACCGGCAGTGGGGCGCGCTGACCACCAAGGTCGGGATGGCGGCGATGAAGAACCCCGACGAAGTCGGCGCCGCGGCGCTGGATTACCTGATGTACAGCGGTTACATCATTCTCGCCTACCTGTGGCTGCGCATGGCGCTGGTGGCCCAGGCCCGGCTCGACGCCGGTGAAGAGGATGCCGATTATTGCCAGGCCAAGCTGGCGACCTGCGAGTTCTACTTCAAGCGCTTGCTGCCGCGTACCGCGGCCCATCTGGCGGCGATCGAGGCGGGCAGTGACTGCCTGATGACGTTGCCGGCGGAGCTGTTTGCGCTCTAGGTTTTCATGTAATCGTCCATTGCGGGCAAGCCTGCTCCTGCAGATATTTGCAGGAGTGAGTTTGCTCGCGATCTTTGGTGACTAAAAATTACATTAAAGTCATGAGTTGACCCTATGTGTCGCAAAAGTTGTTCGGGTACACTCGAGCTTTCGTAACTGGGGCCGTTCGGGTCCACTTGTTTAGATCTTGCGAGGTTTGCCATGGCTGACTACAAAGCGCCCCTGCGCGATATGCGCTTCGTCCTCAATGAAGTTTTCGAGGTCGCCAAACTCTGGGCCGAACTGCCTGCTCTGGCCGACACCGTCGACGCTGAAACCGTCGAAGCGATTCTTGAGGAAGCCGGCAAAGTCACCGGCAAAAGTATCGCCCCGCTGAGCCGCGGCGCCGATGAAGAGGGCTGTCATTGGAGCGACGGCGCGGTGACTACGCCAGCAGGTTTTCCACAGGCCTATCAGACTTACGCCGAAGGCGGCTGGGTCGGCGTCGGCGGCGATCCAGCCTACGGCGGCATGGGCATGCCCAAGGCGGTATCGGCCCAGGTCGAGGAAATGGTCAACTCGGCCAGCCTGTCGTTTGGTCTGTACCCGATGCTGACCGCAGGCGCCTGCCTGTCGATCAATGCCCACGCCAGCGAAGAATTGAAGGCGGCCTACCTGCCGAACATGTATGCAGGCGTCTGGGCCGGCTCCATGTGCCTCACCGAGCCGCATGCCGGTACCGACCTGGGCATCATTCGCACCAAGGCCGAGCCGCAGGCCGACGGCTCCTACAAGGTCAGCGGCACCAAGATCTTCATTACCGGCGGTGAGCACGACCTGACCGAGAACATCATCCACCTGGTGCTGGCCAAGCTGCCGGACGCACCGGCGGGGCCGAAGGGCATTTCGTTGTTCCTGGTGCCGAAGTTCCTGGTCAACGCCGACGGCAGCCTGGGGGCGCGCAACCCGGCCAACTGCGGTTCGATCGAACACAAGATGGGCATCCAGGCCTCGGCCACCTGCGTGATGAACTTCGACGAAGCCGTCGGTTACATCGTCGGCGAGCCGAACAAGGGCCTGGCGGCAATGTTCACCATGATGAACTACGAGCGTCTGGGCGTCGGTATCCAAGGCCTGGCCTCGGGCGAGCGTTCCTATCAGAACGCCGTGGAATACGCCCGCGATCGCCTGCAAAGCCGTTCGCCGACTGGCCCGCAAGCCAAGGACAAGGTCGCTGACCCGATCATCGTGCACCCGGATGTGCGTCGCATGCTGCTGACCATGAAAGCCGCGAACGAAGGCGGCCGCGCGTTCTCCACCTATGTGGCGATGCAACTGGATACCGCGAAGTTCAGCGAAGATGCGCTGGTGCGTAAGCGCGCGGAAGATCTGGTGGCCCTGCTGACGCCGGTGGCCAAGGCCTTCCTCACCGACCTGGGGTTGGAAACCACGATTCACGGCCAGCAGGTTTTCGGCGGCCACGGCTACATCCGTGAATGGGGCCAGGAGCAGCTGGTGCGCGATGTGCGCATTACCCAGATCTATGAAGGCACCAACGGCATCCAGGCGCTGGACCTGGTCGGGCGCAAGATCGTCGGCAGCGGCGGGGCGTTCTACAAGCTGTTCGCTGACGAGATTCGCCATTTCACCGCGACCGCCAGCGCCGATCTGGCCGAGTTCACCAAGCCGTTGAACGACGCACTGGATAACCTGGACGAACTGACTGCCTGGCTGCTGGACCGGGCCAAGACCAATCCGAACGAAATCGGCGCGGCCTCGGTCGAATACCTGCAAGCATTCGGATACACGGCGTACGCCTACATGTGGGCGTTGATGGCAAAAGCGGCCCAGGGCAAGGAGTCGCAAGACGATTTCTACGCCAGCAAGCTGGGTACCGCGCGCTTCTACTTCGCCCGTCTGCTGCCGCGTATCCACTCGCTGAGCGCATCGGTGAAGGCAGGTAGCGAATCACTGTTCCTGCTGGATGCGGCGCAGTTCTGAGCATGGGCATGTCATGTAAGCATTCTCTTACATGACGTGCTGCTAATCACCCATATCGGCAGATTGGATCCAGAGCTAATCTACTTCACATGGACGTCGCGCAGGAAGCGCAAAGCAATAACACGGACACGTAGGATTCCGCCAGGATGGTGGAGTGAAAAGGATGTCAGGGAAACAGTCTGCAAAGCCCCGCTTCGGCGGGGTTTTCTTTTGCCCGCGTTTTTTATCTGCGCTGCTTCAACCCAGCCCTTCCAGCGTCACCGGGCCTGTCATCCGTCCTTCCGGACCGCTCATCTCTTCTTCCAGCAAGGTTCGCAGCAATTCCAGGGTTGCCTGCTGACGCTGCACATCACGACATACCAGCCCCACTTTCAACGGCACCCTCGGTTCGCTCAGCGGTTTCCATAACAGGTCCGTATGGCTGTGGGTCTGCCGCGAGCGCCCCGGCAGGACCGTCGCCAGGCGGGTGTTGGGCAAGCTGTCGAGAATCCCCGCCATATTGTTCAGCTCCGCCTGTACCTGCGGCCGGCGTCCGAGGTTGGCCAGTTGCGCCTGCCAGATCTGGCGTATCTGGAACTCCTCGCCCAACAACAGCATGGGCAGCTCCGCGGCCTGGCTCATGGAGACCTTCTTGAATTCGCGCAGGGGATGTTCGGCAGGAATCACCAGGGTCAACTCGTCTTCGTAGAGCTGTACGCCATGCAACCCTGGCTGGCGCGGCGGCAGATAACTGATGCCGATATCCAATGAGCCATTGAGCAGGCGCCGTTCGATTTCCAGGCCGGTCAGTTCGTAGATCTGCACCACCAGATGTGGCTGGGCCTTGCGCACCCGCTCAAGCATTTGCGGCACCAGGCTGCTGTGCACGGTTTGCAGTACGCCGATCGCCAGCGTGCGCAGGGCCTGGCCCTTGAAGTTGCCCAGGGCTTCACGAGCCCGTTGCATGCCGTCGAGCAAGGGCAGGGCATGGTTGTACAGGGTATGGGCCGCCAGGGTCGGCAACAGGCGCTTGCTGCTGCGCTCGAACAGGCTGACATCGAGGTTCTGTTCCAGCTGACGGATCTGTTGCGAGAGGGCGGGTTGGGAGATCGACAGGCGCTCGGCGGCTCGTCCCACGTGACCTTCTTCATACACCGCGACGAAATAACGCAGTTGTTTAAAATCCATAAGTTCTGCTTATCGAAAAAGCTGGAAAATCGAAATGGCCCGATAGGCCGCAGAAGCCTAGTCTAACCCCTATTCACAGGGCTTACAGGGCCAGAAGGCGAGATGAATACCGTTTACGTGGATGGTGTTTACATAGGCAAGGCAAAAAACCTCGGACAGGGTTTGATCAGTGATACGGACAAACGTCCGGTTGCAAGCCGACTCTGGTTATGGCCGCAGGGCCTGGGCAGCGACGAACACGGCGACCCGCGCTTTCATACCGGCCCGGAGCGGGCGCTGCACCATTACCCCGCCGAACACTACAGCTACTGGCGCAAGCGTTATCCACAGATCGACTGGTGTGCCCCGGCCTTTGGCGAAAACCTGTCTACCCACGGCCTGACCGAGGAACAGGTCTGCCTCGGCGATATGTTCCGCTGGGGCGGCGCGCTGCTGCAGGTCAGCCAGCCGCGTTCGCCCTGTTATCGCCTGAGCCACCGCTGGGGCATCCCCGACCTGCCGCAACAGGCGCAAAGCAATGGTCGCTGCGGCTGGTTCTACCGGGTGCTCAAACCCGGTTTCGTCAGTGCCGATCAGCCCTTCGAGCTGATCCAGCGCAGTTACCCGGGGTTGACCGTGGCCTGGGCCCTGCGTTGTTTTTATCGAGAACCTCTGGAGCATGCGGGCTTGAAGAAACTGGTGGACTGTCCGGCACTGGCGTCGCGTTGGCGCGACATCGCGATCAAGCGCATGCGCACCGGCCTGATCGAGGATTGGTCCGCGCGCCTGCTGGGCCTGCCGCTGGAGGGGTTGAGCGCATGAACCTGTTCAGCCTGCGCCGCCCTCAGCCGAGCCTTGATGATCTGGCGGTCGAGCCCTGCCTGTCGCCGATGAGCCACAACCTTTCCAGTGAGTGCCTGATGCCCAGCGTCCAGCGACCCCACCCAGTGTTTGTACGTGGCCAGGGCTCATGGCTGTGGGACAGCGATGACCGCGCCTACCTCGACTTCGTCCAGGGCAACGCCGCCAACAGCCTTGGCCATAGTCCCTCGGCGCTGGTCAAGGCACTGACGGCCCAAGCCCAGTCACTGATCAACCCCGGCTCGGGCTTTTACAACCGCGGCATGCTCAACCTCAGCGAGCGCTTGTGCCGCAGCACCGGCAGCGACCAGGCCTATCTGCTGAGCAGTGGCAGCGAAGCCTGCGAAGCGGCGATCAAGCTGGCCCGCAAATGGGGCCAGCTGCACCGCGGTGGGGCCGCGAAGATCATCACTGCCAGCGGCAGCTGTCATGGTCGCAGCTTCGCGGCAATGTCGGCGTCGGCAAGCACCCATATCGCCAATCGCTTCGAGCCACAGCTGTCGGGTTTCAGTCATGTTCCCTTCAATGACCTGCCAGCCTTGCATGCCGCGGTGGATGCGCAGACCGTGGCGATCATGCTCGAGCCGATCCAGGGCGAGGCCGGGGTGATTCCGGCGACCGAGCATTACCTCAAGGGGGTCGAACGCCTGTGCCGCGAGCTGGGCATCCTGCTGATCCTGGATGAAGTGCAAACCGGCATCGGCCGCTGCGGCACCTTGCTGGCCGAACAAGTCTATGGCGTGCGCGCCGACATCGTGGCCCTGGGCAAAGGCCTCGGTGGTGGCGTGCCCTTGGCGGCCTTGCTGGCGCGTGGCAAGGCCTGTTGCTTCGAGGTGGGTGAGCTGAACGGCACCCATCACGGTAATGCGCTGATGACCGCCGCGGGCCTGACGGTGCTCGATAGCGTACTGGACAACAGCTTTCTCGAGCATGTGCGGGACAACGGTCAGTACTTGCGCGAAGGGCTGGCCCGCCTGGCGAATCGTTATGCCCAGGGAGAACTGCGTGGGCAGGGATTGTTCTGGGGGCTGAGCCTGGCCGACGACTCGGCCGAGGCCGTGGTCAAGGCGGCCCGTTACGAAGGTCTGTTGCTGGCCGCAACCCAACCGGACTGCCTGCGCTTTACCCCGGCGTTGACGGTGAGCAAGGCCAACATCGACGAAATGCTGCTGCGCCTGGCGCGGGCCTTTTCGCGAGTACGCACCGCGCAGCTGCAATGCCGCAAGGGGCTGGTGGTTTGAGGCCTGGCTTGGTCCCGCCACACCCGATCTTGCACTGACAGAAATTCCCGAACCGTCTCGCGGTATAACGCATCGCCCCGTGTCCGATCTTTCGCACGGGGCGTTTTTTTGTCTCGGGCTTTTGCAAAACCGCCATCAGGCCTTGAAGGCCATCATCCAGGCAAGGTTCCTTAGGCTCATCCACCAGGACGGTGGGGCTGCTGGGGCGCAAGACCACCGGGCAGCTTGGGTTGAATACATATACCACTGGGTGGTATGTTTTTGGGAAGGGAAGCCATGACACTCAGGTTGTTCAAAACCAAAGGTTTTGCTGTTGCGGCTAAAAAAGCCTTGATCCATGACGACCAGTTGCTGGCCGCATTCAGTGAGTTATACAAAGGCCAGGCTGATGACTTGGGTGGCGGGGTCTGGAAAAAACGCCTGAACGCCAACCGCCATCGTTCGATCGTCCTGGCCAGGGGCCGGCGTTACTGGGTGTTCCAGTTCCTGTTCGCCAAGCAGGACCAGAGCAATATCAGCCACCAGGAACTGCAGGCATTCCGCGCGCTGGCCAAGGCCTACGAAGGGCTGGATGGCTGGCAGGTCCAACAGCTACTCGAGATGAAAGCGTTTGTGGAGATCAGACATGAGCAAGCCATTCAAGACTGAAGCCCTTGAATCGATACACGAGTCGGCCAGTGCCCTGCACGCCATCGGTGCCATTGGCAAAACCACCATGCGCCAGTTCGATGAGGCGTGTATCGCGCCAGTACCGGCGAATATTCCCGCGGAGCAGATCAAGCTGCTGCGCGAGCGTAGTAACGTCAGCCAGCCGGTCTTTGCCCGCTACCTGAACACCAGCGCGTCCACGGTGAAGCAGTGGGAATCTGGCGAGAAGCACCCGAGCGGCATGGCGTTGAAACTGCTGAGCATCGTGCAGAAGCACGGCCTTGAAATACTGGCGTGAGCCGGCACTGAAACACCGCCCGGCCTGGGGATAAAAACTGGCCCTTGGCCAGAATCGATTGAACCCTGCCGAACGCCATGGGTCGATTAGCGGTGAGGCTCGTACGAGTCGATTACTATCTGGAGCTGCCCCATGGACTTTATCCGCATCATCATCGCCATTCTGTTGCCGCCATTGGGCGTGTTCCTGCAAGTGGGGTTCGGCGGCGCGTTCTGGCTGAATATCCTGCTGACCCTGTGCGGCTACATCCCGGGCATCGTGCATGCGGTGTACATCATCGCCAAGCGCTGAGCCTGGCGCCCGCTCCGCAGAGGAGCGGGCTGGTTCCCCTTGGACGGCGATTATTCCGGTGCGTCCGTCTGTTCCATTACCTGCCGATAAAACAGCCATTCCTGTTCCAGGGCGTGAGCCTGATTGGCGGCCTTGCGAAAACCGTGGCGCTCGTCCGGGTAATAGTGCGCTTCGGCCGCAATGCCGTTGTCTTGTAACGCCTTGAGCATGTCCCGGGTCTGCTGGGGCACTACCACGGCATCGAGTTCACCCTGGAAGAAAACCACCGGCACGCGGATATTGCCGGCATGCAACAGCGGGGTGCGGGCCTTATAGCGTTCGGCATCCTGTTCGGGGTCGCCGATCAGCCAGTCCAGGTAGTCGCCTTCGAACTTGTGGGTATCTCGCGCCAGGGCCACGGGGTCACTGACGCCATACAGGCTGGCGCCGGCACGGAACACATCGGCGAAGGCCAGGGCGCAAAGGGTGGTGTAGCCGCCGGCGCTGCCACCGCGGATGAACGCCCGGCCGCCATCGATCAGGCCTTGTCGGGCCAGATACGCGACCACCGCACAGGCGTCCTCCACATCCACTTCGCCCCAGCTCAGGTGCAGGGCTTGCCGGTACTCGCGACCATAGCCGGTGCTGCCGCGATAGTTCAGGTCGGCCACGGCGAACCCCCGTTGCGCCCAGTACTGGATACGCGGGTCGAGTATCGGATAACAGGCCGACGTGGGGCCGCCGTGGATGAACACCACCAGCGGCGGCCGGTCGTCATCGCTCATGGCCGGGTAGAAAAAGCCGTGGGCCTCGCCCTGGCCGCTGGGGTAACGCAGGGTTTGCGGACGGCTGATCTGCTCGGGCAGCAAGGGCGCCACGCCGCCAGCCAGGACCTTGACCTGCTGCGATTGGCGGTCAATGGCGATCACCGCGGACGGACTCACAGGTGACGCCGTGATGCAGTAGATAAACCGTTCATCCAGCGCCAGGTTGCGGAAGCGGCTGTAGTCGCCGCTGAAGTCCTGTTGTTCACCCTCGGCCAGGCGCAGCCCCAAACGGCCAAAACCGGCTTGCGTCCAGGTACCCAGCCAGCTGTCGCCGCCCAGCGGCAGCCAGGTGCAGCAGCCCAATTGCCAGGGCGCCGGGGCGTGATCGGCGGCGGCGCAGGGCAGCGCCTGCAGGCCGTTAGGGGTTTCACCCCAGGGTTGCCAGAAGCTGGCGCGGTCGGTCAGGCAATACAGGCGGCCGCTGTCATCGAAGCGCGGCTGTTGCAGTGACTCTTCCGCGCGATCACCAGCCAGGCACCGAGGGTCATCCCAGCGGCCGTTGGCCAGGCGCTCGGCGACCATCAGGCGGGTCGAGGTCCAGGGCTGATGCGGTCGATCCCATTCGATCCATGCCAGGCGCTGGCCGTCCGGGCTCAAGGTGGGAGCCGCGTAGAAGTCCGCCCCTTCGGCCAGCAGCTGGCGTTTTCCGCTACCGGAGTCGATGGTCACCAGGCAATGCCGGTTGTTGTGCTCTTCCACTGCCAGCACCTGGCCGGCGGCGAACTGCAGGTCGCCATAACGGCACTCGCCGCAGGTCAGGGCTACCGGCGCTTCGCCTTGCAGGGATTGTCGGTAGAGCTGCTGGTCCGCCTCGTTGACGAACACCAGCCCGTCATCGCTCAGGCAAAAGGCGCCACCGCCGTATTCATAGACCCGGCTGCGCACGCTGAAGCCTTGTGGCGTCAGGCAGCGGGCCTGGTTGTCGCGCCAGTGCCAGATCCGGCAGGCGGCGTCTTCGGGACGGTATTCGTTCCAGAACAGGCCGTTGGCGCCGAGCCGCAGCTCGGCGAAATCGATGCCGGCGGCGACGGCTTGGGCGGCGCTGAAGGATTCAGCCTTTGGCGATGAGGCGTGAGTTTCGTTCATTACGGAAGGCCAGTTGTTCGATGGTCTGAGTGGCGTGCTCGGCTTCTTCGCGGGCCTTGAGGATCACGCCGTGATGGGGCGACTTGCTGCACACCGGGTCGGCATTGCTGGCATCGCCCGTGAGCATGAAGGCCTGGCAGCGGCAGCCACCGAAGTCCTTTTCCTTTTCATCGCAGGAGCGGCAGGGCTCGGGCATCCAGTCATAACCACGGAAGCGGTTGAAGCCGAAGGAGTCATACCAGATGTGCTGCATGCTGTGGTCGCACACATTGGGGAATTGCACGGGCAGTTGCCGGGCGCCGTGGCAGGGCAGGGCGGTGCCGTCCGGCGTGACCGTGAGGAAGATGCTGCCCCAGCCGTTCATACAGGCTTTCGGGCGTTCCTCGTAGTAGTCCGGGGTGACGAAAATCAGTTTGCACGGATGCCCTTCGGCTTCCAGCCTGGCGCGGTATTCGTTGGTGATGCGTTCGGCGCGCACCAGTTGTTCCTTGGTCGGCAGCAGGCCGACGCGGTTGAGCTGGGCCCAGCCGTAGAACTGGCAGGTGGCGAGCTCGACGAAGTCGGCTTCCAGGGCGATGCACAGTTCGATGATGCGGTCGATTCGATCGATGTTGTGCCGATGGGTGACGAAGTTCAGCACCATCGGGTAGCCGTGGGCTTTCACCGCCCGGGCCATTTCCAGCTTCTGGGCGAAGGCTTTTTTCGAGCCGGCCAGGAGGTTGTTCACCTGCTCGTCGCTGGCCTGGAAACTGATCTGGATATGGTCGAGCCCGGCCTTCTTGAAGTCGCTGATCTTCTGCTCGGTCAGGCCGATGCCGGAGGTGATCAGGTTGGTGTAGAAACCCAGCTTGCGCGCCTCGCCGATCAGCTCGGCAAGGTCTTGGCGCACCAGCGGTTCGCCACCGGAAAAGCCCAGCTGCGCGGCGCCCATCTCCCGGGCTTCGCGAAATACCTTGAGCCACTGCTCGGTGCTCAGCTCCTTGCCCTGCTCGGCGAAATCCAGCGGGTTGGAGCAGTACGGGCATTGCAGCGGGCAGCGGTAGGTCAGCTCGGCCAGCAGCCACAGCGGCAGGCCGACTTCCGGCTTGGGCGGTATCGGCGCTGGCGAATCAGCCAAGTTCGATCCAGTGCTGTGCACGGGCGACCTCCATGAATTGCTCGATGTCGTCACCGAGTTCGGGCACGTCGGGGAACTGGACTTGCAGCGTCTGGATGATCGCCGCGACATCCCGTTCGCCGTCGATCAACCCGCCGATCAGCGCGGCGCTCTCGTTGAGCTTGATCATGCCTTCAGGGTAGAGCAGTACATGGCCCTTCTGCGCCGGTTCGTACTGGAAGCGGTAGCCGGGACGCCAGGTCGGGGTCTTGCTGCGATCGAAGCTCATAGGGTGATTCCTTTATGCCAGACCCGTTCTGTGGTGACGCTGTGATACGGCGGACGATTGAGTTCATAGGCCATGCTCATGGCGTCGAGCATGCTCCAAAGGATGTCCAGTTTGAACTGGAGAATTTCCAGCATGCGCTCCTGGCCGGCGCGGGTAGTGTAGTGCTGCAGAGTGATTGCCAGCCCGTGCTCGACATCGCGCCGCGCCTGGCCCAGGCGGGTGCGGAAGTATTCATAGCCGGCCGGGTCGATCCACGGGTAATGCTGGGGCCAGCTGTCGAGACGCGACTGGTGGATCTGCGGTGCGAACAGCTCGGTCAGCGAGCTGCTGGCGGCCTCCTGCCAGCTGGCGCGGCGGGCAAAGTTGACGTAGGCATCGACGGCGAAACGCACGCCCGGCAGCACCAGCTCTTGCGAGCGCAGCTGGTCCGGGTCGAGACCGACCGCTTGCCCCAGGCGCAACCAGGCCTCGATGCCACCGTCTTCGCCGGGGGCGCCGTCGTGGTCCAGCAGGCGCTGAATCCACTCGCGACGAATTTCCCGATCCGGGCAGTTGGCGAGAATCGCCGCGTCCTTGAGCGGGATGTTCACCTGGTAGTAGAAGCGGTTGGCGACCCAGCCCTGGATCTGCTCGCGGGTCGCCCGGCCCTGGTACATCGCCACATGATATGGGTGGTGGATGTGGTAATAGGCGCCCTTGGCCCGCAGGGCTTGCTCGAATTCGGCGGGGGACATTGCTGTGTCAGTCATTGCGGTTCTCCGGGGAACAACCGTGGATAGTGTTGCCTCATCGGGCCTCATCGCGGGCAAGCCTCGCTCCTACAGGTAGCGCTGTCCGTAGGGGCGAGGCTTGCCCGCGATAGCTCCTGTGGTTACAGCTCGATACTCATGCCGTCGTAAGCCACTTCAACGTTACGCCGCGCCAGCTCCGCGCGTTCGGCGGAATCCTCGTCGAGGATCGGGTTGGTGTTGTTGATGTGGATAAGAATCTTGCGCTGCTCTGGCAACTGTTCCAGCACTTCCAGCATGCCGCCGGGGCCGTTCTGCGCCAGGTGGCCCATTTCCCGCCCGGTCCGGGTGCCGACGCCGCGACGCTGCATCTCGTCGTCTTCCCACAGGGTGCCATCCACCAGCAGGCAGTCGCTGCCGCTCATGATTTCCAGCAGCGCCGCGTCGACCTTGCCCAGTCCAGGGGCGTAGAACAGCTTGCCGCCGGTGCGCAGGTCTTCGACGATCAGGCCGATGTTATCGCCCGGGTGCGGATCGAAGCGATGGGGCGAATAGGGCGGCGCGGCGCTGCGCAGCGGCAGCGGGCTGAAGCGCAGGTTCGGGCAGGCCGGGATGGTGAAGCTCCGGTCGAGTTCGATGCGGTTCCAGTCCAGCCCACCGTTCCAGTGGGTGAGCATGGTGAACAGCGGGAAACCGCTGCTGAGGTCTTCATGGACCATGTCGGTGCACCAGACCTGATGCGGGCAGCCTTCGCGCAGGCTGAGCAGGCCGGTGGTGTGGTCGATCTGGCTGTCCATCAGGATGATTGCGCTGATCCCGGTGTCGCGCAGGGCGCGGCCCGGTTGCATCGGGGCGAAGCCCTGGAGCTGGGCGCGGATGTCCGGCGAGGCGTTGCACAGGACCCAGTTCACGCCGTCATCGGAAATGGCGATCGACGATTGGGTGCGAGCCTTTGCCCGCAGGCTGCCGTCGCGAAAGCCCGCGCAGTTCGCGCAGTTGCAGTTCCACTGCGGAAAACCGCCACCGGCGGCGGAACCTAGAATCTGGACAAACATGGCCGCTCCATCAGGTTAAGGCTGAAAATAAAAACGCCCCGGCGAGCCGAGGCGTTGCACTGCGCGAGCAATCAACGGCTGGCGAAGTACATGGTGACTTCAAAGCCGATACGCAGGTCGGTGTAAGTTGGTTTGGACCAGGACATAGAGGTGCTCCTTCAGGTGGGTGGGACGGTTGAGATCTATACATATAGTCCACCTCCAACCGGAGATGTTCAGATGCTTAGGGGGCTATCTTACTAAATTCCCCCCGGGGAATGACTGCAATTGTTGAAGAAAGCTCGTTGCAGCCAGGGTAACGATCATTTTCCCGCTTGCCAGGGTTCGCCCGGGCAGGCACCGCTGGCCAGGCAGCGCCAGCCGCCTTGCGCCTGCTGCAACTGTTCGGCCGCGAGCAACAGCTGTGACCGGGGCGCCGCCATGATTTCCTGTTGCAATTGCTCCAGGTAATCCGACGGATGGCCGGCCAGTCGGCCCTGCCAGAGCAGCTCGGCCAGTTGTGCCACGGGCAATGCACGGGCATCGAACTGGGCGGCCAGGTTAGCTTTCAAGTCGTCCAGGGAGGCGTCATCCAGTGCCGCGATCAACTCGGGCAACTGCGCCAGAAACGCCCGGATATGCTCGAGGATCTCGCTCAGTGGGGCACTGGGCGACTGCACGCCGAACAGCAGGCCGGTCTGGCCATTGATCTGTCGCACACCGCTGAACACCGCATAGCCCAGTTGCAACTCGACCCGCAGGCGCTGATAGAACGGCATCTGGCCAAGCTGCCCCAGCAGCCGCCAGCTGGCTTCCTGCTGAAGGGTGGTGTCCGCTGCCGGGCAAAACAGCAGCAGGGCCTGCTCGCCGGAGCCGGTTGCGAGCTCATGCCAGTGCTGCTGCGCGGCTATCGAGGGTGGCGCAGAAAGCTGGCTGTCGGCGGTGCCTGGGGCTTTGCTCAATGCTGCGCCGATTGCGCTTTGGGCATGGGCCAGGCCGATGGCCAGGCCATCCCAGTGGGCGCCTTCCCACAGCGTTTGCCAGCCTTGTTCATCCAGTGGATGCGGTTCCTCGCAGGCGGGTATGTCCAGGCAGCGCTCGGGCAGTTCCTGGAGCAATTGGCGGATCGGCAACAGCGGCGTGGGAGTCGCCGGGGGCATCTGCCAGAATGCCGCGCCGGGTTCGCTCAGTTCCAGCAGAGCCTGCTGGAGCATGGCCGGAATCGGTTCGGGAAGACCCTTCAGCGTCAGCAAACACTGGTTACCCGAGACACCGAGGGACAGCTCGACGCCCGCCTGAAGTCCGTCGTCCCGCAGGTTGCGCAGGTGGTTTTGCAAGCGGCTGCGCAGTTCCTGCGGCAACACGCTTTGCAGACGCCAGCGCAAGTACAGGGCCGCCTCGCCAGCGTCGTCGGCGATGGCTTGGCTGAAGGTCACCGCCGAGGATTCGCGACGCTGCTGCAAGCGGTCCTGGGCGAAGGTGCGCAAGCCGCGGTGGGCGCTGGTTTGCCCGCGAATCAGGCCGGCCCGGGCGGTTGGCGCCGAGCTGCGCAGGAACGGATTGGGCGCAGGCAGTTGCCAGCCGATGCCGCTGGCTGCCGACGGGGCTTGAAGTTGCGACAGCAGGGCCTTGAGGGCCGTGGCGCCGCGGTCGGACAGCTGCGGTTCCAACTGCTCGTTATTCAGTCTTGCCAACGCCAGTGCGCTGGCGACCTGGCGTTGGCGCTGTTGCAGCAGGGCGTATTCATCACGCAATGCCGGCCAATCGTCCTGGCTGCTGAAAAACGCCAGCCAATCGAAGAACAACTCACTCACTTGCTTCGGCTGTTGGGCGCCTTGCTCGGTCAAGTCGAACTGGATATGCAGCAGCGCCTGGCCGGCAAACTGATACAGCGGCGCGGCCTTCAACCCTTCGACCAGCTTGCGCTCCTTGAGCATGGCCAGCAGCCCGCCGGATTTGCCGCAGGCCAGCCAGGTGCAGAGAAAATCCAGCGCTTCACGGGCGGCCGTGGGCAGTTGCTCGCAGGCGAACAGCAGGTTCAGGTGGCGCCCGTCGAGCTGCTGATAATGCTGCTGTGCAGATGTCAGCAAGGGCACCGGGGCTGCTTGCAGTTGCGCTTTACCGACGGCGAGGACGGCGCCAAAACCCTGGGCCAGGGCTTTCAGTTCTTCCAGGGATTGGGGGCCGGCCAGGCTCAGGGACATTTGTCCGCTGTGGTAGTGAGCCTGATAGAAGGCCTGCAACGCCTGTTGAAACGCCGGGCGCGGCACGTTGAGGCTGTAGCGATTGCCGGCGTGGAACGCCCGCAGGGGATGCTCCGCGGACAGGCCGTCGAGCAAGGCCAATTGCCGTTGCGCCGCGGCATCCCGCGACCAGGCGATGAACTCCGCGTGCAGCACCTCGCGCTCGCGCAACTGGTCTTCCTGGCTCATGCGCGGGTGGGTGAGCATGTCGGCCAGGCGCTCCAGCCCGCCGACGAAATCCGCGGGGGGCAGTTCGAAGAAGAAGTCGGTGTGGCGTTCGCCGGTGCTGGCGTTCACCTGGCCGCCGTGGCGTTGCACATAGGCCATCAGGCCCTGTTGCGCGGGAAAACGCTCGGTGCCGAGAAACAGCAGGTGTTCGAGAAAGTGCGCCAGCCCGGGCCAGGCCAGCGGTACGTCGTGACTGCCGGCCGAGACCCGCAGGGTCGCCGCGCAGCGTTTCAATCGAGGGACGTGGTGCAGTGAAACCCGCAGGCCGTTGGCCAGGGTTTCCCGATGAGGCAGAGGGTGGTTCAGCGCGGGCATGAGCACTTCCAGAACAGTGAAGCGCCCATGCTAGCGGATAACCCCGGATCAGCGCTTGTTCAGGTCGTCGTAAAGCTCCGGGCGACGGTCATGGAAGTAGCGGTTGGCGGCGCGGGAATCGAGCATCAACTGACGGTCCAGCGTGCCGGTTATCAGGGCTTCGTCCAGCCCGGCGAGGGCAATCCGCTGGCCGTCTGGGGCGGCGATGCTGCTCTGGCCACAGTAGTGGATCTCGTCTTCGTGGCCGCAGTAGTTGGCGTAGGCCACATAACATTGGTTTTCGAAGGCGCGCGAACGCACGGTGACATCGGCGATGAAGTCGTAAGGCAGCATGTTGGCGGTGGGCACCAGAATCAGCTCGGCCCCGGCCAGCGCCAGGCGCCTGGCGTTCTCCGGGAACTCGATGTCGTAGCAGATCAGGAAACCGAGCTTCCAGCCGTTGAGTTCCACCAGGGGGAAATCGTCTGGACCTGCGCTGAACATCGAGCGGTCGAGATCGCCGAACAGGTGGGTCTTGCGGTAATTGCACAGGCGTTGGCCGTTGCGGTCGATCAGTTGCACGGCGTTGTAGATCTGGCCATCGTCGGCGCGCTCCGGGTAGCCATACAGAATCGCGATGCCCGCCGACTGGGCGACATTGGCGATGTATTGCGCCGACGGACCATCCTGGGCCTCGGCCAGGGCGCCCACCGCCTCGACACCGATGTTGTAGCCGCTCAAGAACATCTCCGGCAGCACCAGCAGGTCGGCGCCGGAAGCTTCCATGGCGACTTTCTGCAGGCGTTGCAGGTTGCCGGCGACATCCAGCGGTTGTGGGGCACATTGATAAAGCGCTACACGCATGGCGATGACTCCTCTGTGCGCTGGACTGTCACTGTAGCCGTTGCCGCGGGCTGCTCAAAGACCACGAGCGTTGCGCTCGATCGCAGCCTGCGGCAGCGGCTACAGGTTCAGTCGGCCAGGGCGATGGGGCCGATTTCGTGGAACACGTCGCCCGGTCCCGGGTTCTCGGCGTGGGTCTGCCCGCCGAAGTGCTTCATGATGCCCCAGACCGCGTTGAGCGAGGTCTGTACCGCGCCCTCGACCCAGGCCGGAGTCCAGGACACATCGTCGCCGGCAATGAAGATCCCGCGCTGCTCGGCGGGCAGGTCGTCCTGCATGAAGTGCGCGTACATGCGCTGGTTATAGCGGTAGTGGCCGGGCAGCGCGCCCTTGAACGCGCCGAGGAAGTGCGGATCGGCCTCCCAGGACACAGTGATCGGATCGCCGATGATGCGCCCGGCGATATCGACTTTCGGGTAGATCTTCTTCAGGGCGTCGAGGGCCAGCTTGACCCGTTTTTCCACCGGGTGCGGCAGCATCTTCAGGGCGTCGCTCATCCACGAATAGGACAGGCAGATGACCCCCGGCTTGTCGTCGCCGTTATCGAACAGGTAGGTGCCGCGAGTCAGGCGATCGGTGAGGGTCATGCTCATCAGGTCGCGACCGGTTTCCGGATCCTTGTCCTTCCAGAACGGCCGGTCGACCATGACGAAGGTCTTCGACGATTGCATGTAGCGGGTGCGGTCCAGGGCCATCCACATCTTCTGCGAGAACAGCGATTCTTCGCATTCGATCTGGGTGGTCAGCAGCCAGCTCTGGCAGGTGGTCAGCACTGCTGCGTATTCGCGGGTATCGCCCCAGTTGTCGGTGACGCTGAAGCGGCCATCGGCGGCCCGGGCGATACGTTTCACCCCGGGACGCGGCGCGCCATGGTGCAGCGAGCTGAGGCTGGTGCCTTGCGGCCAGTGGGCGCAGCGCTCCGGCACATGGCGCCAGATGCCCAGCGGCACCTGCTCGACACCGCCGACCACCAGGTGCTGGTGATCGTCGCAGTTGGTCATCACCACACGGAAGATTTCCAGCATCGAATTGGGGAAGTCCGAATCCCAGCCGCCGGTGCCGAAACCGACCTGGCCGAACACTTCGCGGTGATGGAACGACAGCTTGGCGAAGGCCTTCGAGGTGGCGACGAAGTCATAGAAGGTGCGGTCGTCCCACAGCGGCACCAGGGTGTTCCACAGTTCCTTGAGGCGCGGCACATCGCGGTCGCGAATGGCCTGCTGGATTTCGCCGAAGCGCGAACCGTCTTCCAGGGCATCGGCCCAGGCGTCGGCCACTTCCTGGAACAGCGCCGGCAGGTCGGCGAGCTTCTGCGCGTAGTGAGTCTGGCCTTCGAGGTCGATCACCGTGCTGCCGGAAGCCGGGGTCAGCGGGTTGGGAAAGGGCTTGGTCTCCAGACCCAGCTTGTCGACGTAGTGATAGAAGGCCGTGGAGGACACCGGAAAGCGCATGCCACCCAGTTCGGCAATGATCCCTTCGGCGCCTTCGAATGCCTGGGAGCGCAGCCGGCCGCCCATTTTCGAGGCTTCGTACACCACGGGCTTGAGGCCCAGCTTCATCAGCTCGTAGGCCGCCACCAGCCCGGCGATACCGGCACCGACAATCGCCACTTCGGCGCCATGGTTGGCTTCGGGAATGCTGCCCAGGCCGGCGGGGTGCTCGATCCAGTCGTCGAAGGCGAACGGGAAGTCCGGGCCGAAAATGGTGATGGGTTTCTTACCGTCTGCAGGATGGCGATTGTTCTTGTTCATGGCTGACCTTGCTGGCGACTCGAGCAGAGCGCTGAGTATAGGAAAAGATGGCAGCCATTCTAGGGAGCGTTGCGCACGTTAATAAGACGCAAAGTGTCGTCGTTTTGGATGATCTTATTTCAATCTGACGATATTTTTTAACTAACTGACGAAAGATTCTCTGTAGCCGCTGCCGAAGGCTGCAATCGAGCGCGAAGCGCTCGCAAAACAGTGGGTTACCGTGCCTGGAAAAACCTTCAGACGGGCTGCCCACGGTCGATCTTGCTGCTGAGAATGATCGAGGTGGTGGTCTTTTCCACACCGTCGACGCTGCCGATCTGGTCGAGCAACTGGTCCAGCTGTTCCGGCGAATCGGTGCGCAGCCAGGCGACATAGTCGAATTCCCCACTGACCGCGCAGAGCTGCTGGACCTGGGTCATGGCGCTCAGGCGCCGCAGGACCTCCTTGCCGGAGCGCGGCTGCACCTTGATCCCGACGTAGGCCTGCAAGCCGCCATCGATGACCCGCTGACCCAGGCGCACGCCATAACCGGTAATCACCCGCGCCTTTTCCAGCCGCGCCAGGCGCGAGGTCACGGTGGTACGGGCGATCCCCAGTTGCCTGGCGAGCATGGCCACGCTTTCGCGGGCATTGATCTGCAGGGCCGCGATCAGTTGGCGGTCGATTTCGTCGAGGACGGGAGGGCGGCTGTCAGACAAGGTGAACTCCGGCGCGGGCAACGGTGGCCGAGCATGTTACAGGCTCGCTCCAGGCGATGCTTGCGGCATGGCGTCAGTTGTATTGGCTGCCGGCCCTGTTGTGACGGCCAGGCTCAACAGCGCGGATGACATTTTTTGCCACGAATTGCCTGCGACAAGTTGTCATAAGTAACTGGTTAGTACATTCTTGCGCCACGTAAAGAATGGGAGAAATTTCCGACATGAATAATTCTGGGGCTGCCACCGGCAGCAAATGGCTGCTGGGGGCGCTGGGTTTGCTGATCGCATTGATCGGCCTGGGGCTGGCCGGCGGGGGCGGGTACCTGGTCAGTCTGGGCGGCAGCTGGTTCTTCCTGCTGATGGGCCTGGCGATGATCGTTTCCGGGCTGCTGATCGCCCGGCGTAACCCGCGTGGTGCCTGGCTGTATGGGGTGGCGCTGGTGCTGACGGCGATCTGGGCGGTCTGGGATGCCGGGCTGGAGTACTGGCCGCTGGTTTCGCGGGTGCTGACCTTCGCCGTTATCGGCCTGGTGGTGGCGCTGATCTACCCGACCCTGGTGCGGGCTTCGGGCGCGACCGCCGGGCGTGGCGCTTATGGCCTGGCCGGCGTGCTGGGCATTGGTGTCGTGGCGACCCTGGCCTACATGTTTGTGCCGACCCACGTGGTCAAGGCCAGCAGCGAGCCGGCGATCAAGCCTGTGGCTCCAGGTACCGAGCAGAAAGACTGGGCCCATTGGGGCAACACCACCGCCGGCAATCGTTTTGCCGCGCTGGACCAGATCAACAAGGGCAACATCGACCAGTTGCAGGTGGCCTGGACTTTCCGCACTGGCGACATTCCGCAAAGCACCGGCGCGGGCGCCGAAGACCAGAACACACCGCTGCAGATCGGTGACACGGTCTATACCTGCACCGCCTACGGCAAGGTGTTCGCCCTGGACGCCGACACCGGCGCCGAACGCTGGAAGTTCGATCCGCAAGGCTCGGCGCCTAACTGGCAGCGGTGCCGCGGCCTGGGTTACTTCGATGCTTCCGCCGAGCCTGGCGCCGAGGCAGCGGCCGCTCCGGCCGCCTGCACCAAGCGTTTGTTCCTGCCGACCGGCGATGCGCGCCTGATCGCGATCAACGCGCAAACCGGCAAGCCGTGCGAAGACTTCGGCGACAAAGGCACGGTCGACCTGAAAACCGACATGGGCGAAGTGAAGCCTGGCTACTACCAGCAGACCTCGACCCCGCTGGTGGCCGGCAATGTGGTCATAGTCGGCGGCCGGGTGGCGGACAACTATTCCATCGGCGAGCCGCCGGGCGTGGTCCGCGCCTTCGACGTGCGCAGCGGCGAACTGGTCTGGGCCTGGGATCCGGGCAACCCGAACACCACCAAGCGTCCACCGGCGGGCGAGACCTACACCCGCGGTACGCCGAACGTCTGGTCGGCCATGTCCTATGACGCCAAGCTCGGCCTGGTCTACCTGCCGACCGGCAACGCCACGCCAGACTTCTTCGCTGGCCAGCGCACGGAGTTCGACGACAAGTGGAGTTCGTCCATCGTCGCCCTGGATGTGAAGACCGGTCAGGTACGCTGGCACTTCCAGACCACTCACCACGACCTGTGGGACTTCGACCTGCCGGCGCAGCCGCTGCTGTACGACGTGCCGGACGACAAGGGCGGGGTGCAGCCGGCGCTGGCGCAGGTCACCAAGCAGGGTGAGATCTTCCTGCTCAACCGCGAAACCGGCGTGCCTATCGCCCGGGTGGAAGAGCGTCCGGTGCCACAGGGCAATATGCCGGGCGAACGCTACTCGCCAACCCAGCCGTTCTCGGTGGAGATGCCGTCGATCGGCAACCAGACCCTGACCGAGTCGGACATGTGGGGCGCCACGCCATTTGACCAGTTGATGTGCCGTATCCAGTTCAAGGGCATGCGCCATGAAGGTGTCTACACCCCGCCGGGCCTGGATCATGCCTTGCAGTTCCCGGGCTCCCTGGGCGGCATGAACTGGGGCAGCGTGTCGGTGGACCCGAACAGCAACTATATGTTCGTCAACGACATGCGCCTGGGCCTGGCCAACTACATGATCCCGCGGGCGCAGATCGCGGCCGGGGCCAGCGGTATCGAAATGGGCGTAGTACCCCAGGACGGCACGCCGTTTGGGGCGATGCGCCAGCGTTACCTCTCGCCTGCCGGTATTCCGTGCCAGAAGCCACCGTTCGGCACCCTGTCGGCCATCGACCTGAAAACCAGGAAGCTGGTGTGGCAGGTGCCGGTCGGTACCGTGCAGGACACCGGTCCCCTGGGTATTCGCATGCACATGCCAATCCCGATCGGCATGCCGACCCTGGGGGCGTCCCTGGCAACCCAGTCCGGCCTGTTGTTCTTCGCTGGCACCCAGGATTTCTACCTGCGCGCCTTCGATACCGGCAACGGCAACGAAATCTGGAAAGCCCGCCTGCCGGTGGGCAGCCAGTCGGGGCCGATGACCTACGTTTCGCCCAAGACCGGCCGGCAGTACATCCTGCTGACCGCAGGCGGCGCGCGTCAGTCGCCGGACCGTGGGGACTATGTGATCGCTTATGCATTGCCCGAATAACGGCTGATCCTGACCTTACAGAAAAACCGCGCAAGGCGCGGTTTTTTTGTGGGCGAACACAATCCGTCCGAGCATGGAGTGCTCAGCGATTAACCAGCTTGTCGAGTTCGTCGAGACTGATTTTGGGAATGATCGAAGTAGGGATGCTCGACGTGGGGGACAGGTTGTAGACCGAAAAATCCTTGCCCATGACCTTGTCCGACATCAGCTTCAAGGATGGCAGGATCCGCGATTGCAGGTGCTGGTCCAAGCCGCAGGGTGACTTGAAGGTATCTGGCGTTTCATAAAAACGCCCCTGGGCAGGATTCAGGTCGACGCCCACCAGGATCGCCGTATTGAAGCCGGCGTGATAGGCGAGTTGCAGCGCCAGATAAGCCACCGTGCGGGCGTCGAAGAAACCCAGTTCAAGGTTCTTGCTGAAACCGATGGTCCGGCTCCTGTTGCCCCAGAGCAGGGGAGGGCGAACCAGGTCGCGGTTGCTCCTGAGCAATCGCTGCGTCCAGGTCTGTCGTGGCGCCTTCTTCAGCAGAAACAGCTCGCCGCGAGGCTGGATTGGAATCGTGCGGGCATGTTCTTCCCAGAGCGCCACACGCTGACTGACAGCCATTGCCTGGGTGAAGAGCTCGGGTTGCTGGAGGGAGAAGCTGGTGTCGGTGCAGGCATAAAAAAAGGGCTGTATGCCGGTGCCGCGGAACATCGAGATGGCCCCGTTCATGGTGATCATCGGGATGTTCGAGAAGGCTTCGATAGGGAAGTCCTTTGCCGAACTACCGGATGCAATGATGAAAACAGGGCCTTGCTGAATATTTCGGCAACGTGCAAAACCCGTTGCCCGGCCAGGCGAAGGCGCCGTAGATACTACTTCCATGTGTTGTGTCCGAATCATCAGGCCACTCTGATTATTATGGGGTGGCTTAAGTGGTGCATCACGCCGGGGAAAGGACAGGCTCTCCCCCATTGATAGAAGTGCAGTCTAGGACCAAACAAAGGCCATGCACGACTTCCGAACGGTTATGACCGTCGCGGTTTTTAATAGTTGTGCGGTAGGGCTGATTTCTTGGAAAAAACGATCGGGCGTTTTGCCGGCCTGGCGGCCGAATGGAGGGATTTGCAGCGCGTTGAATACGCGAAAGCCGCGCAATGCGCGGCTTTCAAAGATGGTGGGCCCACACGGACTCGAACCGTGGACCAAAGGATTATGAGTCCTCTGCTCTAACCGACTGAGCTATAGGCCCTCAGTAGGCCGCGGATTATAGCGACGGTTTCTCGGCTGTGCTATCCGAAAAATCCGAAACGGGAAGGCGTAGAAAGGTCGCAGCGAATTCGTCGGCGCTCAGCGGCAGGCTGATGACGTAGCCCTGGATCTGTTCGCAGCCTTCGTTCCCGAGGAATACCTGCTGGTCATGGGTTTCCACGCCTTCGGCGATCACGGTGAATTGCATGCTGCGGCCCAGGGCGATGATGGCCCGCACGATCGCCACATCGTGGGGGTCGTCGGGCAGGCCGCGGACGAAGGATTGATCGATTTTCAGGAAATCCAGCGGCAGGCGCTTGAGGTAGCTCAGGGACGAGTAGCCGGTACCGAAATCGTCGATGGCCAGCTGGACGCCCAGGCGCTTGAGCTGGTGCAGGACCGCCAGGGCTTCCTCGGCCTGGCTCATGATGAAGTTCTCGGTGATTTCCAGTTGCAGGAAGCCGGGTTTGAGGCGGTTGTCTTTCAGCAGTTGTTCAATCCGCCCCAGCAGGTTCGGCTGGCGCAACTGGGCGCCGGCGAGGTTGACCGAGAGCGGGCCGAAGCTGTCGTAGCACTCGTTCCACTTGCGCAGCTGTTGGCAGGCGTGTTCCAGCACCCAGTCGCCGATCTGCAGGATCATGCCGTTCTCTTCGGCCAGGGGGATGAAGTGTTCGGGCGGGACATCGCCGAAGGTCGGGTGATGCCAGCGAATCAGGGCTTCGGCGCCCACCAGCTCCTGGTCGCCCAGCCTGATCTTGGGTTGGTAGTAGAGATACAGCTCGTTGCGTTCGATGGCCCGCCGCAATTCATGTTCCAGGGCCACGCGCTCGCTGGCCTGGGCGGTCAGGTCGCGGGTATAGCTTTCGACCCGGTTGCGGCCCTTGGCCTTGGAGCGGTACATGGCGGCGTCGGCATTCTTGACCAGGGTGGCCACGTCGCAACCGTCCTTGGGGTAGAGGCTGGTACCGATGCTGGCACTGATGAAAAACTCGTGCTCGCCGGCCTGGAACGGCGCGGTGAAGCAGTTCAGCAGCTTGTTGGCGATGTGGTCGGCATCGCTGGGCTGCTGCAGCCCAGGTAGCAGGATGATGAACTCGTCGCCACCCAGGCGGGCCACGGTGTCGATATCCCGCAGTTGTTCTTTCAGGCGCACGGCAATGCCCCTGAGCAGCAGGTCGCCGACCGGGTGACCGAGGCTGTCGTTGATGTGCTTGAAGCGATCCAGGTCGAGAAACAGCACGGCGCCCTGGCCACCATTCTCCTGCTGGTTGTTGAGGGCAGTCAGCAGGCGGCTTTCGAACAGGGTACGGTTCGGCAGGCCGGTCAGCGGATCATGGTGCGCCTGGTAATCGAGCTTGGCCTGGGCGTGCTTGAGGCTGGAGATATCGGCGAATACCGCGACGAAATGGGTGATGAACCGGTCTTTGTTACGCACCGCGCTGATGGTCAGCCAGCTGGGGTACAGCTCGCCATTTTTGCGCCGATTGCAGATTTCCCCTTGCCAATGACCTTCGGCGGTCAGTTGGTGCCACATGGCGGCGTAAAAGGCGCTGTCATGCAGGCCGGAAGCCAGCAGGCGCGGAGTGTGGCCCAGGGCCTCGGTTTCGCTGTAGCCGGTGATTTCGGTGAATGCCCGATTGACCGCGCTGATGTGCTGCTGGGTATCGGTGATCAGTACGCCTTCAGCGGTGCTCTCGAACACGGTGGCGGCCTGTTGCAGCTTCTCCTGCATCAGGTGGCGCTCGGTGATGTCGCGGGCGATGGTCAGCATGCAGTCTTCGTCGCCGATCGGCAGCGGCCGGCTCGAGAGCTCGCAGAGGCGGATCTGACCGTCATTGCGGCGAATATGGCAGCTGAAATCGCGCACGAAGCCATCCCGCTGCATCAGGTCGAGCATCTGCCGGCGCTCGTTGAGGTTGACCCAGATGCCCAGCTCCAGCGTGGAACGGTCGACGGACATGGCGCTATTGAAGCCGGTGATACGACTGAAACCTTCGTTGACCTCTATCAGCAAGCCGTCGCGCTGGCGGCTTAGCAGCAGGCCGTCCGGCGAGGCGTGAAAAGCCTTGGCGAACTTCTCTTCTGAGGTTTGCAGCTGCTGTTGGGTTTCCTTCAACTGGCTGATGTCGCGAACCACCACGACCAGGGCGGGCGTAGTGTCGAGGTCGAAGGGTTCGGCGGAGATCAGCCCGGTGAACAGCTGGCCGTTGCTGCGCCGAAAGGGCATTTCCAGGTTACGGATACTGCCGGCCTGCAAGCGTTGCAGCAGCCCCGGGCCGACGCCCTGAATACCCCAGATATTCAGCTCGGTGGCCGTCTGGCCCACGACTTGCGAGGCACTCAGGCCGATCTGTTCTTCGAACGCCTCGTTGACCTCCAGCAGGCAGCCATCCGACAGGCGGGCAATGACCAGGATGTCCGGGCACTGTTGGAAGACCGAGGCGAATTTCTGTTCCGAGAGCTGCAGGGCCTCTTCGGTGCGTTTTGTCTCGCTGATGTCGATCATCAGGCCGCGCATGATCGGTTCATGCCCATGCTCGATCAGGCTGACGATGTCGCGAACCCACAGGCAGCGGCCATCGGCGGTGATCACTCGGTAATCCAGGCTGTGATCGCGCCCGGCCAGGACTTCGTGATCGCAGAAGTGCTGGGCGCGCGTCAGGTCGGCGGGGTGGATGATGTTTCTCCAGAACCCGGGAATCAGCCAGTGCGAAAGGGGATAGCCCAGCAATTGTTCGGCATGGGGCGACACGTAGCTGTAGGTGAAGTCGCTGATGCGCGCTTCCCAGGCGATTGCCGACAGGCTTTCGACCAGGCCGCGGTAATGGTATTCGCTGCTGCGCAGCTCCTGTTCCAGGGCCACGCGCCTTGCGATCTCGGAGCTCAGCCGGCGATTGATGCGGATCACTGCCGCCAGAATGGCAAACAGCAGGAGCAGCCCTGGCAGGCCATAAAACAGCAGGTCCGACCAGAACGAACGGTGGTCGAGCACATTGCCCACCCAGCGCTGCTGGATCTCGTTGACCTCCGCCGGGCTTATGTCAGCCAGCACCTTGTCGAGAATGCCTACCAGTATCTTGCTGTCGCGGGGGACGCCCATGGCCAGCTGATAGCGGTAGGGCGTCTCGCCGCTGACATAGAGCCCGTCGAGCTTCAACTGCCGCAGGCTCCAGACACTGGAAGCCAGGTCGCCGACCACGGCATCGACCTGATTGAGGGCCAGCGCCTGCAAGGCCGAACTCACATTGGGCAGGGCGACCAGGTTCAGGTCGGGATGGTGGGTGCGCAGCAGTTCATGGGGGGCGTAATTCTCCACGACGGCGATCTTCAGGCCGTACAGGTCCTGGAGCTTGCGAGGTTGCGCGCCGCCTTTATGGGCCAGGATCACGATGGGGAAATCGAGGTACGGGCGGGTGAAAGCCAGATAGTTTTGCCGTTCCGGGGTCGACATGATGCCCGGCAGCAGGTCCAGCTTGCCCTTTTTCGCGGCTTCGAGCACTTCGCTCCAGCTGGCGGGTTCTATCGGCTTGAGCGTGATCGCCAGGCGATCCTGGATCAGATGGATATAGTCCGCCGCAAGGCCCTGGTAGCGCCCTTCCTCATCGCGATATTCGAAGGGCGGCCACGAAGCGTCGACGCCCAGGCGCAATTCCGGATGGGCGGAAAGCCAGCCACGTTCTTCATCGGTGAGCGTCAGTGCGCCAGCCGTTGCGGTCCAGGCGAGCAGCGACAGCACCAGCACGGTCGGCAGTCTGGGCATAACGGTCTCGTTATGACACGGGGAATGTTTCGAGTGTAGACGGGCAATCCGGAGGGAGTGAGGCGCGGGGAGTTTTAAACTGCACAAAACAAGACCCCCAGCAGGGCTGGGGGTCTTGGTATTACTCGTCGAGGAAGGAGCGCAGGTGCTCGCTTCTCGTCGGGTGGCGCAGCTTGCGTAGCGCCTTGGCTTCGATCTGGCGAATCCGCTCACGGGTAACGTCGAACTGCTTACCGACTTCCTCGAGGGTGTGGTCGGTATTCATGTCGATGCCGAAGCGCATGCGCAGTACCTTGGCTTCACGGGCAGTGAGGCCGGAGAGTACTTCGCGAGTCGCTTCCTTGAGGCTCTCAACGGTGGCGACATCGATTGGCGACTGCATGGTCGAGTCTTCGATGAAGTCACCCAGATGGGAGTCTTCGTCATCACCGATCGGGGTTTCCATGGAGATCGGCTCTTTAGCGATCTTCAATACCTTGCGGATCTTGTCCTCAGGCATTTCCATGCGTTCGCCCAGCTCTTCCGGGGTCGGTTCGCGACCCATTTCCTGCAGCATCTGCCGGGAAATACGGTTGAGCTTGTTGATCGTCTCGATCATGTGCACCGGAATACGGATGGTGCGGGCCTGGTCGGCGATCGAGCGAGTGATCGCCTGACGGATCCACCAGGTGGCATAAGTCGAGAACTTGTAGCCGCGACGGTATTCGAACTTGTCTACCGCTTTCATCAAGCCGATGTTGCCTTCCTGGATCAGGTCGAGGAACTGCAGGCCACGGTTGGTGTACTTCTTGGCGATGGAGATCACCAGACGCAAGTTGGCTTCGACCATCTCTTTCTTCGCGCGACGGGCCTTGGCCTCGCCGATCGACATGCGACGGTTGATGTCCTTGATCTCGGCGATCGTCAGGCCGGTCTCGGTCTCGAGCGCGGTCAGCTTCTGCTGGCAACGGATGATGTCCGGTTGCAGGCGACCGATGGCTTCGGCGTACTTGGCCTTGCCTTTGGCCAGTGCGTCGGACCAGCTTTCGTCCACTTCATTGCCAGGGAACTGGCGCAGGAAGTCGGCGCGTGGCATGCGAGCATCACGAACACAGAGTTGCATGATCGCGCGCTCTTGCTGACGCAGGCGATCCAGGGCGCTACGAACGCGTTCAACCAGGCCTTCGAATTGCTTCGGAACCAGTTTGATCGGCATGAACAGTTCAGCCAGGGCCAGCATTTCAGCCAGGGCTTGCTTGTGTTCACGACCGTGCTTTTTCAGCGCCTTGCGGGTGATTTCCATCTGGTCGGCAACGGCGCCAAAGCGCTGGGCTGCGATGACCGGATCCGGACCGCTTTCGGCTTCTTCTTCGTCGTCACTGGCTTCGGTGTCATCGTCGTCGGTGTCGTCGTCCGCTTTCGCGGCCTTGGCATCGACAGGCGGTGGTACTTCGGCGGCAGGCGGCGCGATGCCGTCGTCCGGGTCGATGTAACCGCTCAGGACGTCGGACAGGCGACCACCTTCGGTGGTGACGCGAGTGTATTCGGAGAGGATGTGCTCAACCGTGCCAGGGAAGTGCGCGATCGCGCCCATCACTTCACGGATGCCCTCTTCGATACGCTTGGCGATTTCGATTTCGCCTTCACGTGTGAGCAGCTCTACCGTACCCATTTCGCGCATGTACATACGCACTGGGTCGGTAGTGCGACCAATGTCGGTTTCCACAGCCGCCAACGCTGCGGCGGCTTCTTCAGCTGCTGCTTCGTCGGTATCGGCTTCGGCCAACAAAAGGGCATCCGCATCCGGAGCACTCTCGAATACGTTGATCCCCATGTCGTTGATCATGCGGATGATGTCTTCCACCTGTTCCGGATCTGAAATATCCTCCGGCAGGTGGTCGTTGACCTCCGCGTAAGTCAGGTAACCCTGCTCACGACCACGGCTGATCAACTCTTTGAGGCGAGACTGCTGTTGCGCTTTTCCGGACATAACACCCTATCCACTGAAGGTCTTGGCGGGCAAAAAACAAGCCGAGGATTATACCCGAGCTATGACCTCACGCGCCAGTTGAGGTCGGGTTTGATGCGGGAACATTGCGTTTTAAAAGCTCAAGTAGCTGAATTTTTTCTTCGCCACTCAATTCGCTTTGACGCGATTTCCTGAGAAGTTGTTCCAAAGCACGCTCACTTTGGCGAGCGGACAAGCTTTTAATGGTGTCGAAAAACTGTTGTTCAAGGTTATCGCCCTCAATCAACCATTCCTTTTCTGCCAACGCCTTGATCAGGCGGCCCTGCTCCGTGCCGTGCCAACGCGCCATCAGTTGATGAATAGAGCGTAGCTTAGGATTTTTCTGCACGGCTTCGATCAGGGCGACCAGCAACTGGGTATTGGTGTTGTCGTCGGCGGCGAAATGCCCGGCGTCTTCAACTTTCTCGGCCAGTTGCGGGTGATGCAGCAATGTTCGAAGGGCTGACAGTGTAGGAGGTTCGACGGCGGCCGGAACGCGCGGGGCACGTGGTTGATCACGATCGCCATTACGCTTGCCCTTTTTGTCCCAAGGCTTGTTCTCCCACTTCTTGCCGCCGGCACCGCTTTTCTTCGGCGTCCACTCCTGCTGCGGCACATAGGCCTCTTGCGGCTCGTGGTAGTCGGCATAGTCCGGCATGGCGTCGTAATCGATGCCGGCGTCGTACGCCGGCGGCGCTTCTTGTGGGGCGCTGTGCACCAACTGGTTGACGGTCTCGTTGTTGAGCCCGGTAATTTCACTGAGGCGCTGGCGCATCAGGGTCCGCAGGTTGGCTCCTGGGACCTTGTCGATCAACGGTGCAGCCAGAGTGGCCAGGTGGGCCTTGCCCTCGAGCGAACGTGGATCGGCTTCGTCCGTCAGTTGCTGGAAGAAGTAATCGGCCAGCGGTTGAGCGTGTTGATTGATGCGTGCGCGAAAGGCGTCGGTGCCTTCGGAGCGGACCAGGGTATCCGGATCTTCCCCTTCGGGAAGAAACAGAAAACGCGCCCGGCGACCGTCCTGCAGGCTGGACAGGGTTGCCTCCAGCGCGCGCCAGGCGGCCTTGCGCCCGGCCTGGTCGCCGTCGAAACAGAACAGGACGCTGGGCACGATGCGGAACAGGCGCTTGAGGTGTTCTTCGCTGGTGGCGGTACCCAGGGTCGCAACGGCGTTACGCAGGCCTTGTTGGGCGAGGGCAATCACGTCCATGTAGCCTTCGACGACGATGATTTCGTCGAGGTTGCGGTTGTTCTTGCGGGCTTCAAACAGGCCGTAAAGCTCCTGTCCCTTGTGAAAAACCGGCGTTTCCGGCGAGTTCAGGTACTTCGGTTTGTCGTCGCCCAGTACCCGGCCACCAAAGGCGATGATCCGGCCGCGGCTGTCGCGGATCGGAAACATCACCCGGTCGCGAAAGCGATCGTAGCGTTTGCCGGTTTCGGCATTTTCGATCAGCAGGCCGGCGTCGATCATGGCTTTCTGCTGCAGGGTGTCGCTGCTCAGGTGCTTGAACAGGTTGTCCCAGCCGGGCGGTGCAAAGCCGAGGCCGAAGTCGCGGGCGATTTCGCCGGTCAGGCCGCGCCCCTTGAGGTAGTCGACCGCGGCCTTGCGGGCCGGATGGCTTTTCAGGGCTTGGCGATAGTAATCGGCGGCGGCGGTCAGCAGCGGATAGAGCGGCGAGTCGGTTGGCTGCCGGGGCTTGTGCGGGCGGCCGCTTTCCTCGCGCGGGATCTCCATGCCGGCGGCTTTGGCCAGTTCCTCGACTGCCTGGGGGAAGTCCAGGTTGTCGTGGTCCATGATGAAGCCGAGGGCGTTGCCGCCCGCGCCACAGCCGAAGCAGTAGTAGAACTGCTTGTCAGGGCTGACGCTGAAGGAGGGGGTCTTTTCCTTGTGGAACGGGCAGCAGGCGGTGTAGTTCTTGCCGGCCTTTTTCATCTGCAGGCGCGAGCTGACAACATCGACGATGTCGGTGCGGTTCAGAAGGTCGTCAATAAAGCTCTGGGGAATCAGCCCGGCCATGGCGTTCTCGTCATCACTGCGCGAAAGAATTGGACCAATGCGAAGGCTTCGAAAGTGGGCTGCTCGAGACGCAACGGCTGCGCGTTCGACCATCTGTCGTCGGCTTGATCGCTATCGGGAAGTGTATCTGCCAAAAGTCCACTGACGTTAGTTTCAATCAGTCTTCGACTATTTGAAGATATTGCTCTGAGTCCGACAGGTCTCGGATGGCTCATAAGCGGGCGCTGGAGAAGGGCGCCTTGGGCTGAGTCTGTTGAGGAATCAGAATAAAAATGTGCTCGTCAGTAGCCTTGGAAGGCTCGTCAGAAGAGACGTGCACCGCTGGCAGGAAGCCAGGTCTGACGTGGTGAAGCGGATTGTCTCGGTCGCATGCGCGGCGTTGACGGTGAAGCATCAAGCGTTGTCCGCAAATGCCATTAGCCCGGCTGAGGGCCGGGCTTGGCAGAAGCTTGCAGCGAACGTCTGTGTATTAGTACAGACGTACGGCGCGGCGCTGTTCGCGCTGAACTTTCTTGGCGTGACGCTTAACAGCAGCAGCTGCTTTGCGCTTACGCTCGGAAGTCGGCTTCTCGTAAAATTCGCGGCTACGAACTTCAGCCAGAACACCGGCTTTTTCGCAGGAGCGCTTGAAACGACGCAGAGCTACGTCGAAGGGTTCGTTCTCTTTAACTTTGACGGCTGGCATCCAGAGCTACCTTCATTCATTACCGGGGTCAACGTTCTCGTCGCAAAAATCGCGGCTGAGGTCGTCGGTTTTTAAGGGTTGCGGATGTTAACCCCTCATCGCTCGGAATGCAAAGCCTCTGATCGAAAACCGCTGGTCGGCTGAGGGAGTGGCGACTATTATGCGCGCCTTCGAATTTAGCCTCTACAAGGCGCAAACCCATGCTAGTACTGGGATTAGAAACTTCCTGCGACGAAACCGGCGTCGCGCTTTACGACAGCGAGCGGGGCCTGCTGGCCGATGCGCTGTTCAGTCAGATCGACCTGCATCGGGCCTATGGTGGCGTGGTGCCGGAGCTGGCCTCTCGCGACCATGTCAAGCGCATGCTGCCGCTGATTCGCCAAGTTCTGGCCGAGGCGGACTGTGTGCCGACCGAAATCGACGCCATTGCCTATACCGCTGGCCCGGGCCTGGTCGGAGCCCTTCTGGTGGGCGCTTCCTGTGCCCAGGCGCTGGCCTTCGCCTGGGGTATCCCGGCGCTGGGTGTGCACCATATGGAAGGCCACCTGCTGGCCCCGATGCTGGAAGAACAACCGCCGGAATTTCCGTTCGTCGCTTTGTTGGTTTCCGGTGGACATACGCAGCTGGTGCGGGTCGATGGCATCGGCCAATACGAGCTGATGGGCGAAACCCTGGATGATGCTGCCGGTGAAGCCTTCGACAAGACGGCGAAGATGATCGGCCTGAATTATCCGGGCGGTCCGGAAATCGCTCGCCTGGCCGCACAAGGCGTGGCCGGGCGCTTTGTTTTCCCGCGGCCGATGACCGATCGTCCAGGGCTGGATTTCAGTTTCAGTGGCTTGAAAACCTTTGCCCTGAATACCTGGCAGCAATGTGTCAGCGCTGGGGACGACGGCGAACAAACCCGTTGCGACATCTCGCTCGCCTTCCAGCAGGCGGTGGTGGAAACTCTGACCATCAAATGCAAGCGAGCCTTGAAGCAGGCCGGACTCAAGCGTCTGGTAATTGCTGGTGGCGTGAGCGCCAACAAGGCGCTGCGCGCGTCGCTGGAAAAAATGCTCGGCGAGATGAAGGGGAATGTGTTTTACGCCCGTCCTGAGTTCTGCACCGATAACGGCGCGATGATCGCGTTTGCCGGTTGCCAGCGTTTGCAGGCCGGTCAGCAGGAGAGCCTGGCGATCAGTGTGCAGGCGCGTTGGCCAATGGAGCAGTTGTCGCCGTTGTGAGTCGGTAATTTCCCGACCTGAGCCCGGTTCATCTTCAGGATTCAGAAATGCCGTTCGCGCCCGGCAAACAGGTCGCGTAGATTGCCACGGTGGCGCCAGACGATGAGCAGTGTGAGGACGCTCATCGGCAGTAGCGCCGCCGGCGCCTGCCAGGCCAGCAATGGCAGGGTCAGGGGCGTGGCGATCAAGGCCGCCAGCGAGCTGGTGCGGGTCAGGTAGAAGGTCAGGAGCCAGGCGGCAATGGCCAGGAGCGCCGCTGGCGGATAAAGCCCCAGCAGCATCCCGGCGGCGGTGGCGACACCCTTGCCGCCGCGAAAGCGAAAGTACACGGGGAACAGATGGCCCAGTACGGCGTAGAGCCCGATCCAGGCCTGTTGTTGGAGCGAAAGGCCTGCGAGACTGGCGATCAGCACAGGCAACAGCCCTTTGAGCAGATCGCCGAGCAAGGTCAGTACCGCAAGTTTCTTGCCGGCCAGGCGCAACATGTTGGTGGCGCCGGCATTGCCCGAGCCACTCATTCGCGGATCGGGTTTACCGGTCAGGCGGCTGAGCAAGATGGCGAAGGACAGCGAGCCGAGCAGGTAGGCGAAGATCGCCAGTAACCAAAACATGCTAACTATTCCGGGCGAGGACGCCCTGATTCTAACGGCGCATTGCGCCCTTGTCGTGCTGCGGAGAAGAGTGCTTGGACAGAGTGTTTATCGAGGGTCTGGAAGTCGACACGGTGATCGGTGCCTACGACTGGGAGCGAGGCATCCGACAGTGCCTGCGCCTTGACCTGAGCTTCGCCTGGGACAACCGCCCGGCCGCGGCTGGTGACGACCTGACCCTGGCGCTCGACTACGCCAGCGTGTCTTCGCGGATCCAGGCGTTTGCCGAGCAAGCACAATTCCAGTTGGTGGAAACCTTTGCCGAGCGTCTGGCTGAAGTCCTGATGAGTGAGTTTCATATTCCCTGGTTGCACCTCAAGCTGACCAAACCCGGTGCTGTTGCGGCCGCCAAAGGTGTGGGCGTGGAGATCGAGCGCGGATGTCGCTAACTCAGGTATTTCTTGGGCTCGGCAGCAATATCGAGCGCGAAACCCATCTGCTGGCCGGGCTCGATGCCCTGGCGGGCTTCCTGCAGGACATGCGCTGCTCGGCAGTGTTCGAAAGCCAGCCGGTCGGGATCAAGAGCGGGCCTTTCTTCAATCTGGTGGTTTCGGCCTTTACCGATCTGCCGCTGATGGAACTGGACCGCCGGTTGAAGTTCATCGAAGCGGATAACGGTCGTTATGCCCCGGACCGCAAGGGCCTGCCGCTGGATATCGATGTGCTGCTGTTCGGCGATCTGGTGGGCAATTTCGACGGCTTGATCCTGCCGCGCGCCGAGATTCTGAAGAATGCCTTTGTGCTCTGGCCCTTGTCGCTGATGGCACCGGAAAGGGTTCATCCGCTGGCCGGACAGGACTTCGCCACCCTCTGGCGCGAAGCCCAAATCGACCAGGTGCTGGCGCCCGTGGCCTTTGAGTGGCGGGGCAGGCAGCTGACGCCACCGGAGCTGGGATAGCTTTGGCTGATTGCTATCGGCTTGCGAGCAAGCTAGCTCGTGATGTTTCTTACTGCGGGTGCTGTTCCTTGTAGGCCTTCAGCGCCTTCAGTCGCTCCCGTTTCAGCGCCTCTCCCAACTCCGGCCCCTTGAATCCCTGCTCCAGCAGCGGCTGTACCGCTACCGTTCGTGCTGCGGTGGCCGCGCCGCGCAAATAGTCCGCCTGGGGATAGGCGCGCTCTTCCAGTCCGAGACGACCGCGAGCATCCATTTCACAGGCGGCGATAAACTCCTCGAACCGCTGCGGCCGACGGTACACGTCAAAGCTTTGCAGCAGCTGCGCCAATGTCGAAGGTTTCAGTTCGAGGGCGCGATGGCCATGGGTGTGGTACTGACCCACCAGCAGCGCCAGTTCCTGGCAGTCGCGTGGCGCCTTGAAGCGTTCGTTGACGCACTTGATCAGCTTCAGGCCCTTGTGCTCGTGTGCGATGTGCTGTGGCCATTCACTTTGCGGTGTCAGGCCCTTGCCCAGGTCGTGCAACAGGCACGCCCAGCGCACGCTCAATGGCTGCTTGTGCTGTGCCGCCTGCTCGAGAACGCTTAGGGTGTGCACGCCGCTGTCGATCTCCGGGTGATGGGCGGCGGGTTGCGGAACGCCAAACAGCGCCTCCACTTCGGGCAGCAGGACCTTGAGCGCTCCACAGTCGCGCAGCACCCGGATGAACACTTGGGGGTGATCTTCCATCAGTGCGCGGGAAATTTCCTTCCAACTGCGCTCCGGCGTCAGGGCTTCCAGTTCGCCTGATTCGCTGAGCTGGCGCATCAATTCGAGGGTGTCAGGCGCCACCCGGAAACCGAGCCCAGCGTAGCGAGCAGCAAAGCGGGCAACGCGCAGGACACGCAGCGGATCTTCGGCGAATGCGGGGGAAACGTGGCGAAGCAGGCGGTTCTCCAGGTCCTGCTGGCCGTGATATGGATCCGTCAGCACGCCATGGTCGTCTTCCGCCATGGCGTTGATTGTCAGGTCGCGGCGGATCAGGTCTTCTTCGAGGGTGACCTCGGGGCTGGCGTGAAAGGTGAAGCCGCCATAACCACGACCGCTTTTGCGTTCGGTGCGGGCCAGGGCATATTCCTCGCCGCTCTTGGGGTGAAGAAAGACCGGAAAGTCCGAGCCTACCGGCCGAAAGCCGTTGGCGAGCATTTCTTCGGCCGTGGCACCGACTACCACCCAGTCGATGTCGGTTACCGGTTTGCCCAGCAGGCGATCGCGTACCGCACCGCCGACCTTGTAAATCTGCATAAAAAACCTCCGTTAGCCCGACAGAATAACCCTTGCGCCGAGCTTTCGGAGGTTTGTCATGCGCTCAGAGGTGGATGACAGCCAGGTCCAGGCGACCATAGTCCCCTTCGTTGTGATCGCTTCTTGGTGGTACGTGATGGGTTTTCATCACCTGGTCGCCCTGCAGGGTTTCCAGATGGATGTCGAACCCCCATAGCCGGTGCAGGTGCTTGAGGACTTCGTCGGTGGAGTCACCCAATGGTTTGCGGTCATGCTGTTGGTGGCGCAGGGTCAGCGAGCGGTCGCCCCGTCTATCGATGCTCCAGATCTGCACGTTGGGCTCGCGGTTACCCAGGTTGTACTGGGCCGCAAGGGTTTCGCGGATGACTCGATAGCCGCTTTCGTCATGAATGGCCGGTACCAGCAAGTCGTCTTTCTGGTCGTCGTCCAGGATGCTGAACAGCTTGAGATCGCGGATCACCTTGGGCGACAGGTACTGCAGGATGAAACTCTCGTCCTTGAAGCTGCTCATGGCGAACTTGATGCTGGAAAGCCAGTCGGTCCCGGCCAGTTCCGGGAACCAGCGACGGTCTTCCTCGGTCGGCTCTTCGCAGATGCGCCGGATATCGCGGTACATGGCGAAACCCAGGGTGTAGGGGTTGATGCCGTTGTAGTAAGGGCTGTCGAAGCCAGGCTGGAAGACCACGCTGGTGTGGGAGGCGAGGAATTCCATCATGAAGCCGTCGGTCACCAGGCCTTCGTCATACAGGTCGTTCATCAGGGTGTAGTGCCAGAATGTTGCCCAGCCTTCGTTCATCACCTGGGTCTGGCGTTGCGGGTAGAAATACTGGGCGATCTTGCGCACGATCCGCACGATTTCCCGCTGCCACGGTTCCAGCAGCGGCGCGTGTTTCTCGATGAAGTACAGGATGTTTTCCTGCGGCTCGGCGGGGAAGCGCGCGTTGTCCTTGTCGCTGAACTTGTCCGTGCCTTTGGGAATGGTGCGCCACAGGTCGTTGATCTGTTTCTGCAGGTGTTCTTCCCGGTCCTTTTGCCGGCGTCGTTCTTCTTCCGCGGAAATCGGATAAGGACGTTTGTAGCGGTCCACCCCGTAGTTCATCAGGGCATGGCAGGAGTCCAGCAGGTCCTCCACGGCATCGATGCCGTGGCGCTCTTCGCACTGCATGATGTACTGCTTGGCGAATACCAGGTAATCGATGATCGAACTGGCATCCGTCCAGGTGCGGAACAGATAGTTGCCCTTGAAGAAGCTGTTATGGCCATAGCAGGCATGGGCCACCACCAGTGCCTGCATGCAGATGGTGTTTTCTTCCATCAGGTAGGCAATGCACGGGTCCGAGTTGATCACGATCTCGTAGGCCAGCCCCATCTGGCCACGGCTGTAGGACTTTTCGGTGCTAAGGAAGTGCTTGCCATAGGACCAATGGTGATAACCCAGGGGCATACCGACAGAGGCGTAGGCGTCCATCATCTGTTCGGCGGTGATCACTTCGATCTGGTTGGGATAGGTATCCAGGGCGTAACGCGCCGCGATACGGCTGATTTCGCGGTCGTAGGCCTGGATCAGCTCGAACGTCCATTCCGAACCGGTGGAAATAGGCTGGCGTTTCTGCTCTCTGGCGGTCATGTCACTAACCTGCGCTGGAAGAGTTCACGGAAGACCGGATAGATATCTCCGGCCGAGACCAGTTGCTGCTGGGCGAAAGTATCGGAAAAGGCTTCGGCGATGCGCTCGTATTCGAACCACAGGGCCTGATGTTCGCGCGGGGTAATCTCCACGTAAGTGTAGTACTGCACGAAGGGCATGATCTGGTTGATCAGGATGTCGCGGCAGATCGGCGAGTCGTCGTTCCAGTTGTCGCCGTCGGAAGCCTGGGCGGCGTAGATGTTCCACTCGTTGCTCGGATAACGCTCGGCCATGATCTCCTGCATCAGTTTCAAGGCGCTGGAGACGATGGTGCCGCCGGTTTCCCGGGAGTAGAAGAACTCCTCCTCATCCACTTCACGCGCACTGGTGTGGTGGCGGATGAACACTACGTCGATCTTGTCGTAGTTACGCTTGAGAAACAGGTACAGGAGGATGAAGAAGCGCTTGGCGATATCCTTGGTGGCCTGGGTCATGGAGCCGGAAACGTCCATCAGGCAAAACATCACGGCCTTGGAACTGGGGTTGGGCTGTTTGACCAGCAGGTTGTACTTGAGGTCGAAGGTGTCGAGGAATGGCACCCGATGAATACGGGCGCTGAGACGCTCGATTTCCGCTTCCATTTCCTGAATATCGCCGAAGTTATCCGGTTCTTCACGTTTCAGGCGTTCAAGTTCCTCTTTGACTTCGCGCAGTTTTGCCCGGCTGCTGCCGGACAGGGCGATGCGCCGGGCATGGGCTGAGCGCAGGGTCCGAATGATGTTGATGCGCGAGGGATTGCCTTCGTTGCTGATCCCGGCCCGGACGGTCTTGAAGGTGTCGGTCCCGCTCAGGTTGCGTTTGACCAGGTTCGGCAACTCCAGGTCTTCGAACATGAACTCGAGGAATTCTTCCTGGGTAATCTGGAAAACGAACTCGTCCATGCCTTCGCCGGAATTGCCAGCCTTGCCCCGGCCACCTCCGCCACCACCGCCTTGAGGGCGTGCGATGTGCTCGCCAGCCGTGAACTCCTTGTTTCCCGGGTGCACCACGGTCTGTTTGCCGCCGCGCCCATGATGGAGCACCGGTTCATCGATATCCCGGCCTGGAATGCTGATTTGTTCGCCATGCTCCATGTCAGTGATGGAACGGCGGCTGACCGCCTCTTCGACGGCCTTCTTGATGTGGTCACGATAACGCCGCAGAAACCGCTGACGGTTTACCGTGCTCTTGTTCTTGCCATTGAGACGTCGGTCGATCACATAACTCATGACTGCTCCTTAGAAGCGGTCTTGAAGCTCGCAAGCGGGCCCGGGCGGGGGGAGGGGGCGGTAAGGTGTCTTGCCGCCGGTCCTCTGCCCGAGCCTCGCTGCGAACGTTCAAACGCGCTTCCTGAAGCCTGTGTAGCAGAAATCGCTAAGACAGGCTCCTGGCTAACGACAACCGGTGCAACCGGCGGGTTACTGCGATTTTCTGACCCGCAGATACCACTCGGACAGCAGTCGTACCTGTTTGTCGGTGTAGCCGCGCTCGACCATTCGGGTAACAAAGTCGTTGTGTTTCTGTTGATCCTCTTTGCTGGCCTTGGCATTGAAGCTGATGACCGGGAGCAGGTCCTCGGTGTTGGAGAACATTTTCTTCTCGATGACCACCCGCAGTTTTTCGTAGCTGAGCCAGGTCGGGTTCTTGCCGTTGTTGTTGGCTCGGGCCCGCAATACGAAATTGACTATTTCGTTGCGGAAGTCCTTCGGATTGCTGATGCCGGCCGGTTTCTCGATTTTCTCCAGCTCTTCGTTGAGCGCGACCCGATTGAGGATCTCGCCGGTTTCCGGATCGCGGTATTCCTGGTCCTGAATCCAGAAGTCCGCATACAGCACATAGCGGTCGAAGATGTTCTGGCCGTATTCGCTGTAGGACTCCAGGTACGCCGTCTGGATTTCCTTGCCAATGAACTCGATGTACCGCGGAGCCAGGTATTCCTTCAGGAAGCGCAGGTAGCGTTCGCGGGTTTCCGCCTGGAATTGCTCCTGTTCGATCTGTTGTTCGAGCACATAAAGCAGGTGCACCGGGTTCGCCGCGATCTCGTGGGGATCGAAGTTGAAGACTTTCGACAGGATCTTGAAGGCGAAGCGGGTCGACAGACCGTTCATGCCTTCATCCACGCCGGCGGCGTCGCGGTATTCCTGGATCGACTTGGCTTTCGGATCGGTGTCCTTGAGGTTCTCGCCGTCGTAGACGCGCATTTTCGAGTAGATGTTCGAGTTCTCCGGCTCCTTGAGGCGCGAGAGAACGGTGAACTGAGCGAGCATTTTCAGGGTGTCGGGAGCGCAATGCGCCTTGGACAGGGAGCTGTTGAACAGCAGCTTGTCGTAGATTTTGACTTCGTCGCTGACCCGCAGGCAGTACGGGACTTTGACGATATAGATCCGGTCGATGAAGGCTTCGTTGTTCTTGTTGTTACGGAAGGTGTGCCATTCCGATTCGTTGGAGTGAGCCAGCAGGATGCCGGTGAAGGGGATCGCGCCCAGACCCTCGGTACTGTTGTAGTTGCCTTCCTGGGTGGCCGTCAGCAATGGGTGCAGCACCTTGATCGGTGCCTTGAACATTTCGACGAACTCCATCAGGCCCTGGTTGGCCCGGCACAGTGCGCCCGAATAGCTATAGGCATCGGCGTCGTTCTGCGGGAACTCTTCCAGCTTGCGAATATCGACCTTGCCCACCAGTGCGGAAATGTCCTGGTTGTTCTCGTCTCCAGGTTCAGTTTTGGCGACGGCGATCTGATTGAGGATCGAAGGATAGAGCTTGACCACCCGGAACTGGCTGATGTCGCCACCGAACTCGGACAGGCGCTTGGTGGCCCAGGGCGACATGATGGTGTTCAGGTAGCGCCGTGGGATACCGAAGTCTTCTTCGAGGATCGCGCCATCTTCCGTGGCGTTGAACAACCCAAGAGGCGACTCGAATACCGGAGAGCCCTTGATGGCGTAGAAGGGCACCTTCTCGATCAGTTGTTTGAGTTTCTCGGCCAGGGATGATTTGCCGCCACCGACGGGGCCGAGGAGGTAGAGGATCTGTTTCTTCTCTTCCAGGCCCTGAGCGGCATGGCGGAAGTAGGAGACGATCTGGTCGATGCATTCTTCCATTCCATGGAAGTCTTCAAAGGCCGGATAGCGACGGATCACTTTGTTGGAGAAGATCCGTGACAGTCTCGAATTGGTCGACGTGTCCAGCAGCTCCGGTTCGCCGATAGCCAGAAGCAGGCGTTCAGCGGCCGATGCGTAGGCGCTACGGTCCTTTTTGCAGAGCTCCAGGTACTCCTGTAGCGAGAACTCTTCCTGGCGTGTGGATTCGAAGCGTTGTTGGAAGTGGCTAAAAATACTCATGACGTCACCTCGCTCGATACGTGGAGCCGACGCCGGATCAGTCAGTCAAGTGCTGGCATGCAGCCGGGAATCCGGCTGATGTTTACCCCCCAGAACACTTTCAAAGCTATCGACCTTGAAAGCTAGTACCGATGACCCGCACGCCGGTGTACCGGCTCTCCCCTGATTGGATGGCCTGAGGCTAAGGATAGTTCGGAATCGGGGAGATAAAGGTGGAATACGTAATTTGTTCAAGTGACCGTTCGTCGGTCGCGGCGCCAGCCCGCGAATGACGCGGGCTGGAGCACAGAAAAAATTATTCGGCGTTGCCTTGGGCAATTTCCGCAGGGTAGGTAGTCCGCCACAGTTCGAAACCACCGTCCAGGCTGTAGACGTCGAAGAAGCCCTGGCTGATCAGGTAGGCCGCCGCGCTTTGGCTGGAGTTGCCGTGATAGCAGACGACCACCAGTGGGGCGTCGAGATCGGCGTTGCGGATGAAGTCGGAGATGGAGTGGTTATCCAGGTGCAGGGAGCCGCTGATGTGGTTCAGGGCAAAGGTCTGCGGGTCGCGGATATCGACCACCACGGCGCCTTGCTCGCGCAGTGCCTGGGCCTGTTCTGGGGGGATGCGTTTGAATTCGCTCATGGCGGGCTCCTGGGCCTGGTGGCAAGCGCCGTCTAGCGCTTGGCGGTGATTGGTGTGGGTTCAGGGGAGGGTTGATTGGCCTGGGGCTTGATGTGACCGTAGGCGTCGCACTCACACTTGAGGCGTTGGCCGGTGTCGACGTTCAGCAAGGTCAGGGCGCCGCCCCAGACGCAGCCAGTGTCCAGGGCGACGACGCCGGGCTGGTTGCAGTTGCCTTCGAGGGCGGCCCAGTGACCGAAGATGATTTTCACGTCCCGGGTCTTGCGTTCCTTGTGCTCGAACCATGGGGCGTACCCCGGTGGGGCGGTGTCTGGCCCTTCCTTACCCTTGAGGTCGAGCTTGCCATCGCTGGTGCAGAAACGCATGCGAGTGAAATAGTTGGTGATCACCCGCAGACGGGTCACGCCTTTGAGTTCGCTGTCCCATTTTGTCGGGTCGTTGCCGTACATACCGTCCAGATAGGGCTCGAAGCGGTTGTCGTCCCGCAGTGCTTCTTCGACTTCGGTGGCGCACTTGAGGGCTTTTTTCAGCGACCACTGTGGCGGTATCCCCGCGTGCACCAGGGCGACGTTGCGCTGTTCGTCATAGTGCATCAGTTTTTGCTGGCGCAGCCACTGGAGCAACTCCTCGCAATCCGGCGCGTTGAGGATCTCGCGCAGGGTGTCGGCTTTCTTCAGGCGCTCGATATTGCGCCAGACGGCCAGCAGGTGCAGGTCGTGATTGCCCAGCACGCACACTAGGGAGTCGCGCATGGCATAAAGAAAGCGCAGGGTTTCCAGCGACTGCGGGCCGCGGTTGACCAGGTCGCCGACCAGCCACAGGCGATCCTTGGTCGGGTCGAAAGCGACCTTTTCAAGCAGGCGCTGCAAAGGTCCCAGGCAGCCTTGCAGGTCACCGACGGCGTAAGTCGTCATCAGTGCAGGGCTCCGGGCACGGCCAGACGGAAGGGGGCGATGATGGCGTCGAAGTGTTTGCCGTCTTCGGCGAGCATCTGATAGCTGCCCTGCATATTGCCGACCCGTGTGGTCATGACCGTGCCGCTGCTGTAGGTGTGGCTTTTGCCCACGGCGATCAGCGGCTGCTGGCCGACGACGCCGGCACCGCGAACTTCCTCGACGTGCCCGTCGCCATCGGTGATCACCCAGTGCCGGGAGAGCAGTTTGGCGGGCAGCAGACCATTGTTCTGTACGGTGATGGTGTAGGCGAAGGCAAAGCGGTTCTGCTCGGGTTGTGACTGTTCTGCGAGAAAGCGGGTGACGACGCTGACGTCGATCTGATAACGGGGATCGGACATGCAAGGGGCCTTAAAACGAAGCGGGACGCGGGACAAAGCTGATGGAGGTCAGTCTAGGCCAAGTATCGGGTAGTAAACCAGACATGGAGCCTGGCGTCTTACCCGATAACGCTGGTGGCGTGTCAGCTGGCGCTGGCGGTGTCCGCGGCTTGTTCGCTGAGCTTGTCGGCCAGGCGAACGAAGGCTGCCAGGTCCAGTTGCTCCGGACGCAGGCTGCCATCGACACCGGCGGCTTCGATCTCGGCGCTGGAAAGCAGGGCTTTGAGGGTATTGCGCAGGGTCTTGCGACGTTGGTTAAAGGCTTCGCGGACGATGCGCTCCAACAGGCGATGATCCTTGGCCGGATGCGGCAGCACGGCGTGTGGCACCAGGCGGACGATTGCCGAGTCGACTTTCGGTGGCGGATTGAATGCGCCAGGGCCAACGTTGAACAGATGCTCCACGCGGCAGTGGTACTGGACCATGATCGACAGACGGCCCCAGTCACCACCGCCCGGGCCTGCGGCGAGGCGCTCGACCACTTCTTTCTGCAACATGAAGTGCATGTCGCGGATCAGGCTGGCGTTTTGCAGCAGGTGAAAGATCAGCGGGGTGGAGATGTTGTAGGGCAGGTTGCCAACCACCCGCAGGCTGCCGGGCGCGGCATTCAGGCTGTTGAAGTCGAACTTCAGGGCATCGCCCTGGTGCAGGCTGAAATTGTCCCGGCCAGCAAACTGCTGGTTGAGGATCGGCACCAGGTCCTTGTCCAGCTCGACCACATCCAGCTGGGCGCCGCTGTTGAGCAGGCCCTCGGTCAGGGCGCCCTGGCCCGGGCCGATTTCCAGCATGCGGTCGCCGGATTTGGCATTGATGGAGCGCAGGATGCGGTCGATCACGCCGGCGTCATGCAGGAAGTTCTGGCCGAAGCGCTTGCGCGCCCGGTGTTGGTATTGCTCGGTCATAAACGGGTCTCGGCCATCTGGTAGGCGGTTTCCAGGGCGACTTTCAGGCTGCCGGTATCGATCTTGCCGCTGCCGGCCAGATCCAGGGCGGTGCCGTGGTCGACCGAGGTGCGGATGATCGGCAAGCCCAGCGTCACGTTGACCGCGGCGCCGAAGCCTTTGTACTTCAGCACGGGCAGCCCCTGGTCATGGTACATCGCCAGCACTGCGTCGCAGTGCTCCAGATATTTGGGGGTAAACAGAGTGTCGGCGGGCAGGGGGCCGCGCAGGTCCATGCCTTCGTTGCGCAGACGCTCCAGGGTGGGTTCGATGATATCGATTTCTTCATGGCCCAGATGTCCGCCTTCGCCGGCATGCGGGTTGAGCCCGCAGACCAGGATGCGTGGCTGGGCGATGCCGAATTTGTTGCGCAGGTCCGCATGCAGAATGCGCGTAACCCGCTCCAGGCGCTCCGGGGTAATGGCGTCGGCGACGTCCCGCAGGGGCAGGTGAGTGGTCACCAGTGCCACGCGCAGGCCATGGGTGGCCAGCATCATCACCACTTGTTCGGTGTGCGTCAGGTCGGCGAGAAACTCGGTATGGCCGGAAAAGGCGATGCCGGATTCGTTGATCACACCCTTGTGCACCGGGGCGGTAATCATTCCGTCGAAATGCCCGTCCAGGCAGCCTTGGCCGGCCCGGGTCAGGGTTTCCAGAACGAACGCGGCGTTGGCCTTGTCCAGCTGACCAGTAACGACCTTGGCCGACAGCGGGGTATCCCAGACATAGAGGCTACCAGCGGCGGCCGGCTGGCTTGGCCAATTGTCGGGGCCGACCGCAATCAGGCTGACGGCCACACCCAACTGCGCGGCCCGCTCGATAAGCAGGTCGCGGCTGGTGATGGCAATCAGGGGATGTGGCTGTTGTTGCGAGGCGAGCAGCAGGCACAGGTCGGGACCTATGCCGGCTGGCTCGCCGGGGGTGAGCGCGAAACGCTTGGGTTTCACTGTGCCGCCTGGTCAGCGCCAGGAAGTTTGATCTCGACGTAGGCTTCGTCGCGAATCTGGCGCAGCCAGGTTTGCAGCTCTTCGTCGTATTTACGGTTGCGCAGCACGGTCATCGCTTGCTGTTCGCGGGCCTGGCTGGTGCTGTCAGTGGCGCGGCGGCCAAGGACTTCCAGTACGTGCCAGCCATATGGGCTCTGGAACGGCTTGGACAGCTGGCCTTGCGGGGTCTTGGCCATCACCTCGCGGAACTCGGGAACCAGGGCGTTCGGGTCGATCCAGCTGAGGTCGCCACCGTTGAGGGCGGAACCCGGATCTTCCGAGTAGCTTTTCGCCAGTTCGGCAAAGTCTTCGCCGGCTTCGATGCGCTCGTAGAGCTTCTGGGCCAGGCGTTTGGTTTCTTCTTCGCTGCGAATTTCACTTGGCTTGATCAGGATATGACGGACATGCACTTCGTCACGCATCTGATTGCCGCCGCCGCGTTTTTCCAACAGCTTCAGGATGATGAAGCCGCCTGGAGTGCGAGCTGGCTGGGTGATATCGCCCACTGCCATGGCACTCAGTTCGCGGTCGAACGGAGGGGGCAGTTGAGCGGCTTTACGCCAGCCCATGTCACCACCTTCCAGGGCGTTGTCGCTGCCTGAGCGGGCGATGGCCAGCTGAGCGAAGTCGGCGCCTTGCTTGAGCTGCTGATAGATGTCCATGGCCTGGCGCGCGGCACTCTGAATCGCTTCGGAGTTGGCGCTTTCCGGGGTTGGAATCAGGATATTGGCCAGGTGCAGCTCTTCGGACAGTTGCATCTTGCCCAGGTCGGAGGCGAGGAAGTTCTTCACTTCCTGCTCGGAGACCTGAATGCGTTCGGCAACACGGCGCTGACGCACGCGACTGATGACCATCTCGCGGCGAATCTGCTCACGGGCGTCCTGATAGGACAGGCCATCACGAGCCAGGGCGGCGCGGAATTGATCAGGCGTCATGTTGTTGCGCTGGGCGATGGTGCCGACGGCCTGGTTCAGCTCTTCATCGGTGATGCGGATGCCGGAGCGTTCGCCGATCTGCAGTTGCAGGTTTTCGACGATCAGGCGTTCCAGTACCTGCTGGTTCAGGACCTCGGCGGGAGGCATGCCGCCGCCGCGCTTGGCGATGGTTTGCTGGACTTCGTGAACCCGTTGGTCCAGCTGGCTCTGCATGACCACGTCGTTATCGACGATGGCCACCACTTTGTCGATGGGTTGTACCGCGGCGCTCGCCGCGGTACCCAGGAACAACGCGCCCAGCATCAGCGGGCGCAGACAATCAGAAAGCTTGGTCTTCACGTTCACGGTAACCTTGAATGCCTTTGTCGAGGAAGCTCTCTACCTTGGCGCCGGTAAGGCCGCCGAGTCCTTTCAGGACGATTTGGAGGAAGATGCCATGGTCGCCTTTCTCGTTCTGCGGGGCGTCTTGACTGGTTTCGTCATACTTGACCCAGTAACGGTTGATCAGGCGCAGTTTCCAGCAGCAGTTGTCGTATTCGAAACCACCGAAGGCATCGAGGGTACGGTTGCGGTTGTAGTCGTACTGCCAGCGGCTGATCAGGTTCCATTGCGGCACGATCGGCCAGATCACCGAGAAGTCATGCTGCTTGATCTTGTAGTAGTCCTTCACATAGCCAGGTTGTCCTGGAGTGCCGTAGTCACCGCCACCCACCGACCATTTACCCGTGGACTGGTCGTAACGAACTAGGTCGTTGCGATAACGATAACCGGCGTTGATGACCTTGTTCGGGTTGTCTTCCGGTTGGTAGTGGAACATCGCGCTACCGGAGCGAGGGCTGCGGGTATCTGGATCCCAGTTGTAGTCGGCAGTGGTGCGCCAGTCGCGGTTCCAGCGGTATTCATATTCCAGGGCATAAGGAGATACGTTGGAATGTGCATCGTCACGAGTTTTAGCGTCGATACCTGGCAGCTGGACTTCACGGTCCTTGAAGTACAAGGCTTGGCCGACACTGATGCGCTGGCGTTCAAAGCCGTTTTCTTCAATCCAACGATTGGTGACGCCCAGGGACAGCTTGTTCTCATCACCTACGCGATCCGAGCCGGAGAAGCGGTTGTCACGGAACAGCGACGAGTAGTTGAAGGTGGACTCGCTGGTGTCGAACACCGGGATGTCGCTCTGGTCTTTCTCCGGTACATAGAGATAGTACAGGCGTGGTTCCAGGGTCTGGCGATAGTTTTTGCCGAACCATTGGGTGTTGCGGTCGAAGTACAGGCCGCTGTCGATACTGGCGATTGGCACGCCGCGGTTCTGATTGCTGCTGTAAGTACCGTTCAGGCGATCTTGTTCCGCGGTTTGTGCCGCGACCTGACTCTTCCCGATGCTGTCCAGATCCAGATCGTACTGGGTGTACTGATACTTGAGGGACGGCTTCAGGAAACCGTAGGTCCAATTGAGTGGGAGACTTACAGTTGGCGCGAGGTTGAGGCGATTGCCATTGGCGCGAGCCAAACCTGTGATATTGCGGTCGAGTCGTGGCGAGCCAATACCATTTTCATCAAAGTACGTACCGTTTTGCAGGTCGCGATCAAATCGAACGATTTCTGCGTCGTACCTGAAGTCCACTCCACCAGGATGTTGCGGCAAGAAGCCATTCAAGGTGATTTGCGGCAGGCGGTTGTAAGGCGTGATGTTGGAAACCGTGGCCAGCTCATAAGCCTGGGCATTGAGGCGCGCGGTGTAGGTATCGCCGCGGTAGGTCACAGCACCCTGCTGGTTAATGTAGTCACGGCTTTCCACGCCGATCTGGTCGCTCTGCAGATCCTGGAAGTAGTACGGATCGCTGATCTTGGTGTAGTCGACCTCGGTCATTACCCGCGAATCGAGCCCGCCCTTGTGCTGCCAGTTGTACATGTAGCGGGTTTTTTCGTAGTCCGACTGCAGTTTGCGATCATCGTTGTCGTCGTTGAGGTACGCCGCGCCGAACTGACCTTCGCTGGACTTGGTCAGGTAGCGGAACTCGCCTTCCATCAACAGGCCGCGCTTGCTCATGTAGCGCGGGTACAACGTGGCGTCGTAGTTCGGCGCCAAGTTGAAGTAGTACGGGGTCACCAGCATGAAGCCGGTATCGCTGCCGCTGCCGATGGTGGGCGGCAGGAAGCCGGACTGGCGACGGTCGTCGATCGGGAAATAGATGTATGGCGTGTACAGGACCGGAATGTCCTTGACGCGCAAGGTCACGTTGGTCGCTGTGCCGAAGCCGGTCGCCGGGTTCAGGGTGATGTTGTTGCCCTTGAGCTGCCAGGCGTTGCTGCTCGGTTCGCACGTAGTGTACGTACCGTCCTTGAGGCGGATGATCGCGTTCTCGGCACGCTTGGCGTACAGCGCGTTACCGCGGATGCGCGACTTGTGCATCACGTATTCGGCGTTGTCGACCTTGGCTTCGCCGGTATCCAGCTGCACGTCGGCGTGATCGCCGACCATCAGGGTGCCGTTGTCGCGCAGGCGGACGTTGCCGCTCAGCTCGCCACGGTTCTCGGCCTGGTACAGGTTGGCCTCGTCGGCCTCGACCTGCATGCTGCCCTGGCGCATGACCACATCACCGGCCAGGGTAGCGATCTGCTGCTCCTGCTGGTAACGCGAAGCCTTGGCGCCAATAAAGGTCGGGGCGTCACTTTTATTCGTCTTGTCATTCATGCCAGGACGAATCGGTTCGATATAAGCACCAGCACAGTAAGGACCGGTCTCGGCCAACTGGGCGGCGGTGAGCTTCTCGCGCGGAACCCAGTCGAGGTGACTGTAGTCTTCGCTGCGGGACTTCAGACCGCGGCCCTTGGACTCGGTAACCAGCATCGGCTTGGCGCCGGTGTCTTCGCTGGTTTCGCTGCCTTCGGCCGATGTCGCGGTGCTCGAGCTGACCGCACTCGCGTCATGCACGGGGCGCGGAGGCAGTTGAGCGGCGCTGGTTTTCGGCGCGCAGTCCCAGCCACCCGAAGCAGAGACTGAGCAGTCATACTGTTCTGCGGCGACCACGAACGAAGTGGCCAGGGGTTGCAGGGCCAGCAGACTGCCAGTAACCAACAACGGAAATTTTTTACGAAACGCGGGGGATTTCAATGCCATCTTATTAGTCCGGGCTTCCTGCGTGCCATCTGCCCGCGGTGTGGGCCGCACGCCTCTCGATGGTCTGAAAAAGATGCTGGATAATAAAGCATGACCCGCTTGACGGCTAGCGCCGTCGGAGACCCTTGCAATGCCTGACCAAGATGTACGCTTGCAACACCTGAAAGTTTGGCTCGATGAGCAGTTGTCGATTGTTTATGCCTCCAACGGATGGGGCCTCGTGCCCCCGGCCACATTGACCGCGGCCAGCAGCGACGCGAGTTTCCGGCGGTATTTCCGCTGGGAAGGCGAAGGCCGCAGCTTTGTCGTGATGGATGCTCCGCCGCCCCAGGAAAACTGCAAACCCTTCGTGGATATCGCCCATCTGTTGGCAAAATCCGCAACCAATGTGCCGAAAATTTATGCAGAAGATTTGCCGCGCGGCTTTCTTTTGCTCAATGACCTGGGCAACAAGACCTATCTGGACGTGATCGACGGCGAAAATGCCGACGCCCTGTTCAAGGATGCGCTGCAAACCTTGCTGGCTTTCCAGCAGTTGCCGATGGATGCGCCGTTGCCCAGTTATGACGTCGCTTTGCTGCGCCGTGAGCTGGAACTGTTCCCCGAGTGGTACGTGGGGCGCGAGCTGGGCGTCGAGCTGAATGAGCGCCAGCGCGGCCAATGGCAGCGGGTCAGCGAGCTGCTGATCGAAAGCGCCCTGGCCCAGCCCAAGGTGCTGGTGCATCGTGACTATATGCCGCGCAACCTGATGCTCAGCGAACCCAATCCGGGCGTGCTGGATTTCCAGGACGCGGTCTACGGCCCGGTAACCTATGACGTCACCTGCCTGTTCAAGGATGCTTTTCTCAGCTGGCCCGAAGCGCGGGTGCGCGGCTGGCTGGAGGACTACTGGCAGCAAGCGTCCCGGCTCGGTATCGCGGTACAACCCGATTTCGAGGATTTCCTGCGCGCCAGCGACCTGATGGGCGTGCAACGCCATCTCAAGGTGATCGGGATCTTCGCGCGGATCTGCCACCGCGACGGCAAGCCCCGTTACCTGGGCGACGTGCCGCGTTTCTTCGCTTATATAGAGGCCGTCCTGGCCCGTCGGCCGGAGCTGGCGGAGTTGGGTGAACTGTTGGCCAGCCTGCGTCAACCGGTCGGAGCCTGTGTATGAAGGCAATGATTCTGGCCGCGGGCAAGGGCGAACGGATGCGCCCCTTGACCCTGACCACGCCCAAGCCATTGATCCGCGCCGCCGGTGTGCCGCTGATCGAGTACCACCTGCGGGCACTGGCCCGGGCGGGCTTTACCGAAATCGTCATCAACCACGCCTGGCTGGGGCAGCAGATCGAAGATCATCTGGGCGATGGCGCGCGCTTTGGCTTGAGCATCCGCTATTCGCCGGAGGGCGAGCCGCTGGAAACCGGCGGCGGTATTTTCCGCGCCTTGCCATTGCTGGGCGACGAACCCTTTGTGGTGGTCAATGGCGATGTCTGGACCGATTATGATTTCCGCTCGTTGAACCGTCCGCTGGATGCGTTGGCGCACCTGGTGCTGGTGGATAACCCGGCTCACCACACCGCCGGGGATTTCATCCTCAGCGATGCCCGGGTGCGGGACGCCGAGCCGGGCGCGCAGACCCTGACCTACAGCGGCATCGCGGTGTTGCACCCGGACCTGTTCCAGGGCTGCACACCGGGCGCGTTCAAGCTGGCGCCCCTGCTACGCAAGGCCATGGCCGATGGACAGGTCAGTGGCGAGCGTTTGCAGGGACACTGGGTCGATGTTGGCACCCATGAGCGTCTGGCGGAAGTCGAAACCTTGTTAGAAGCGAGTCGTTGATATGTTGTGGCCAGGGACTCTGATCGGAGCCGGGGCTGGCTTTGCCATAGCCAGTATCCCGGGGGCCATGCTGGGAGCGTTGCTGGGACAGGCGCTGGACCGGCGTTTGCAATTGCATAGCTGGGCCCAGGTGCGTGAGCGGCTGGGCGGTCGACCGGCGTTGCGCAACGATGAACTGCTGTTCGTGCTCTTGGGGCGGCTGGCGAAAAGCGATGGCCGGGTGGTCGATGGGCATATCCAGCAGGCGCGTCTGGAAATGCGTTCGCTGGACATGAACGAAGCCGCGCAGCGTCGCGCGATTGCCGCGTTCAATCGGGGCAAATCGGGTAACGATCGGCTACGGGGCTACCTGCGACGCCTGGCGACGCAGCCTCATGCTGCCGAGGGTGTGTTGCGCGCTTGCTGGCGGATGGTCTGGGCCGATGGCCGGGCCGGCCCCTCCGAGCGCGAGCTGATCCAGCTCTGGGGCAAGTGGCTGGGCTGGACTGTGCAGCAGGTGCAGGCGTTGGCGGCGGACTACGAGCCGAGCAAAAAGCCGTTGGCCAACAGCAGTGGCACTTATCAGGACGCGTTGCGCCTGCTGGGTGTCTCGGCGACCAGCGAGCCTTCGCAGATCAAGCGCGCCTACCGGCGCCTGCTCAGTCGCCATCACCCGGACAAGATTGCCGGCAGCGGCGCAAGCCCCTTGCAGGTGCGGGAAGCCACGGAGAAAACCCGCGAGCTGCACAGCGCTTACGCACTGATCCGCGAGCGTCGGGATTTTCGTTAGAGAGGCTCGTTAGAGGGATGCGTTAGAGATATTCGCTAGAGGGAAATGCCCCACGCCCGGCCCCGCACCTTGCCAAAAACAGGAGCGGGACCGGGCACGGCGGGATTCAGTCTTGCGCGGGTTGCGGGCTCAGCCAGCCGCGTACGCGTCTGAACAGTTGCTCGTTTTCAGCCGTGCTGTTGCCCGGCAGGGCGTTGAGCGAGACCTGGGTGAAGTTGGCGTTCTTCTGACGCTTGCTCGCCTGCAGGCGTTCCAGGGCGTTCTTGCGAGCCTGCGCGTTGTCCTTGTAGAAAAAATCGGCGGTCGCCAGCTTCAGGGTCGGCGTCAGTTCCGCCAGTCCGGGTTTGCCGATGGACGGGGTCTGGGCAGCCACCAGCACCAGCTTTTGAATCTCCGGCGGCTGTTTTTCGCTCAGGTAGCGCGTGGCCCAGTAGGCGCCGCTGCCATGACCCAGCAACACAATGCTGCGGGCGTTCTGCTGCTGGGCGTAGGTCACCGCGGCGTCGATACGGGCAAAAATCCGTTCGGCGTCGGCCTTGGCCTGTTCTTCGCTACTCTCCACCACCGCGCGATCGGCTATCTCGGCTTCGCCACCGGCGGCCTGTTCGATTGGCTTGGGCGCTGCCGTGGCGGCATCTTTGCTGCTAGTGTCGGCGGTCGCGGGCGCAGGTTCGGCCTCGACGATGCGCGGTTGCGCCGCATCGCTCTGCAGGTCGGGCAAGGTCAGGCTCAGGCTGCTCCAGTCGGCATCCGGCAATCTGTTGCGCAAAGGGCCGATTGCCTGAGGCCAGTCGGCGGTTTCGCCAGCGCCCGGGATGATAATCACCGCGCCTTTGGGATCGCTGGTGTTGGCGGGTTTCCACAGGGCCAGAAAGCTCTCGCTGCCGGCTTGCAGTGACTGTTGCTCACTGGATGGCATGACTCGTTCGAGGGCCGCGGCATCTTCCTGGCTACGCTCAAGGAGCGGCTGGCGTTCGGCCGGTTTTTCCGCGGCAGGCTGTTCTGCCGGGGCGGCTTGCGGATCGGCGGCCTCGACCGAAAAGGCACAAGGAAGGATCAGCGACAGGCACAATGCGGGCAGTGCCGTGCGGTGGACAAGGGACATCGGTTATTCCAGGCCAGAAGTAATCCCGGCAGCCTAATGGGTTGGTCAGTATTTGTCAGTGTGTGAGACTTCAGATGATGCGTTTTCGCTGCCTGTTGGTTATCGGCTGTATCTGCCTTCCCTTGATGGCCCGGGCGGTGCCTGCGCCACATATCGCCCAGGCGCAGTGGAGCCCCGCACAACAGCAGTGGCTGGAGCAGCACCGGGAATTGCGGGTCGGCGTGGTGCTCCAGGCTCCCTATGCCCAGTACGACCGACGGCTGCAACGCTTGTCCGGCGCCAATATCGAACTGATGCAGTGGCTGGCCCAGGCGATGAAGGTCGAGCTGAGCTGGCGCAACTTTGCCGATCAGGCGCAACTGGAGGCGGCGGTGCGTGCCGGTGAAGTGGATATGGCCCCGGGCCTGAGCCAGACCCCGGCCGGCCTGCGGCTCTGGCAGTTTTCCGATCCCTATATGCGCGTGCCGCAACTGGTGGTCGGCGAGCAGAAGGGTGCCGGCGCGGTGGAGCTGGAAAAGCTCGACAGCCAGACCCGCGTGGCGGTGCGCATGCCCAGTGCGGTGGCGGACTACCTGCGGGCGACCTATTCCAACCTCAATCTGCAGGGCGTGCCCCTGGAGCGCCAGGCCCTGCAATTACTGCTCAGCCAGCAGGCGCGTTATGCGGTGATCGATGAAGCGCAGCTCAGTCGTTTGTCGGCGGAGCCGGAGTTCGCCGGCCTGGCGGTGGTGGGCGATATCGGCCTGCCGCAACTGTTGCGGGTGGCGACCCGGCGCGATTGGCCCGAGCTGGCGGACATCGTGCAGCGCGCCTTGCACGGTATCGCCGCCAAGGACCTGGAGCAGTTGCATAATCGCTGGCTGCAGCCCAAGTATCCGCGGTTGAGCGAGTCCCGCGGTTTCTGGCAGAACCTCAGCCTGCTGCTGGCCGTGCTGCTGTTGGCGAGCATGGCCATCGTTATCTGGCAGCGCCGCCAGCAACAGACGCTCGAGCAGCGGCTGCTGACCACCCGCGAGGACCTGGCCCGGCGCGAGGCCAGTGAAGAAGCCTTGCGCCTGACCCAGTTTTCCATCGACCAGAGCACGGTGGGCATTCTGTGGGTCAACTGGGACAGCCATGTGCGCTACGCCAATCGCGCGGCCGAAAGCATGCTGGGCTATGCGCCGGGGGCGGTGGTCGACCGGCCGTTGAGCGACTTCGAACCCAACCTGCACATGGACCGCTGGCTTGGTCTGTGGAAGCGCGCCCGGGCCAGCGAGGATGCGCCGCCCAGCTTCGAGACCCAGTGTGTCCGCGCCGACGGCAGTATCCTGCCGGCCGATGTGTCGCTGAGTTTTCTGCGTTTTCGCGATGGCGAGTACCTGGTGGTTTACCTCACTGACGTCACCGAGCGTCGTCGCGCCCTGGCCGCCCTGCAGGAAAGCGAAGCGCGGTTGCAGGGGATCGCCGCCAATGTGCCGGGGCTGGTGTTCCGCCTGGAACGGGCGCCGGTGACCGGGCAGATCGATTTCGCCTATATCAGCGAAGGCAGCGAGAGCCTGGTGGGTTACTCCCCGGCGACCCTCAGCCATCGTGACATAGGGCTGCGCAGCCTGGTGCACCCTGGGGACCGGGCCAGTTATCACCAGACCCAGGACCATGCCCTGGACACCGACAGCGACTGGTCCTGGCAGGGGCGGATCCTGACCCGGCAGGGCGAACAGCGCTGGGCGGAAATCAAGGCCATCACTCGCCAGCTCGAGGACGGCGCCTATGTCTGGGACGGCATCGTCTGGGACATCAGCGAAAGCAAGCGCATCGAACTGGAGCTGGCCAGTTCGCGCGAACAACTGCGCGAGCTGTCGGCGCACCTGGAAAGCGTGCGCGAAGAGGAAAAGGCCCGCATCGCCCGGGAGGTGCACGACGAGTTGGGGCAGATGCTCACGGTGCTCAAGCTGGAGACCTCGATGTGCGAGCTGGCCTACGCGCAGCTCGATCCGGGGCTGCACGAACGCCTGAACAGCATGAAGCGCCTGATCGCCCAGCTGTTCCAGTTGGTGCGCGATGTGGCCACGGCCTTGCGCCCGCCGATTCTCGATGCCGGGATCGCGTCGGCCATCGAATGGCAGGCGCGGCGTTTCGAGGCGCGCACACAGATTCCTTGCCTGGTGCAGGTGCCCGACAATCTGCCGGTGCTCAGCGACGCCAAGGCCATCGGTCTGTTCCGCATCCTCCAGGAGGCGCTGACCAACGTGATGCGCCATGCACAGGCGCATACTGTCGAACTGACCCTGAGCCTCGAACACGACCAGCTGTGCATGACCATCAGCGACGACGGGCAGGGTTTCGTGGTCGAGACCGGGCGGCCGACGTCCTTCGGCCTGGTGGGCATGCGCGAGCGGGTGCTGATCATGGGCGGTAGCCTGACCCTGGACAGTCAGCTGGGCGAAGGCACCACCCTGAGCGTGACTGTGCCGCTGGACCTGTAGGCGCGAGCAGATTCACTGCTGCAGAGATCATTACCAATAAGAAGAGGTACGAGCTGTGATCCGTGTACTGGTAGCCGAAGACCACACCATCGTTCGCGAAGGCATCAAGCAGTTGATCGGCCTGGCCAAGGACCTGACGGTGGTGGGGGAGGCGAGCAATGGCGAGCAGCTATTGGAAACCCTGCGCCATGTGCCTTGTGAGGTGGTGCTGTTGGATATTTCCATGCCTGGCGTCAACGGCCTGGAGGCGATCCCGCGGATCCGCGCGCTGAACAATCCGCCGGCGATCCTGGTGCTGTCGATGCATGACGAGGCGCAGATGGCGGCCCGGGCGCTGAAGGTGGGGGCGGCTGGTTATGCCACCAAGGACAGCGACCCGGCGCTGCTGCTGACGGCGATCCGCAAGGTGGCGGCGGGCGGGCGTTATATCGACCCGGAGCTGGCCGACCGGATGGTCTTCGAAGTCGGCCTGACGGACACCCGGCCCCTGCATTCCCTGCTGTCGGAGCGCGAGTTTTCCGTGTTCGAACGTCTGGCCCAGGGTGCCAACGTCAACGATATCGCCCAACAGCTGGCCTTGAGCAGCAAGACCATCAGCACCCACAAGGCGCGGCTGATGCAGAAACTCAACATCACCTCCCTGGCCGAGCTGGTGAAGTACGCGATGGAGCACAAGCTGCTCTGAATGGATCTGTAGCCGCTGCCGCAGGCTGCGATCGACAGCGCAGCTGTCGCTAAACTTGGCCCTGAGGATTTTCAGCTCAATCGCGCTGCCTGGATCACGAGTGCTTCGCCCTCGATCGCAGCCTGCGGCAGCGGCTACACGTACCTATTTGCGACACGAAAACCGGCTTATGGCCATGATCCTCGCCGGGCTTGTGCCGGGACTTGTCCAATCGCGCCATCCTTGTAGGGGGATTCCTACAAGGAACCTTCCATCCGGCTGAGGCCAATCTCTCATACCCCCCGATTTGCGCGGCTTGTGGCCTCCACTAGGCTTAGTCCACAGCCGTCAAAAAACAAAAGGTGTGGGTATGAGCGAGGTCGATTCAAGCGCTGGGACGAGTGATGTACTGGTCAGTTTCCGTGGTGTGCAAAAGAGCTACGACGGCGAAAACCTGATCGTCAAAGACCTCAACCTGGACATTCGCAAAGGCGAGTTCCTTACCCTGCTCGGGCCATCCGGCTCCGGCAAGACCACCAGCCTGATGATGCTGGCTGGCTTCGAGACCCCGACCGCCGGGGAGATCCAGCTGGCCGGGCGGGCGATCAACAACGTGCCGCCGCACAAGCGCGATATCGGCATGGTGTTCCAGAACTATGCGTTGTTCCCGCACATGACCGTGGCCGAGAACCTGGCGTTCCCGCTGTCGGTGCGCGGCCTGAGCAAGACCGATATCAGCGAGCGGGTCAAACGCGTGCTGAGCATGGTCCAGCTTGAATCCTTCGCCCAGCGTTATCCGGCGCAGCTGTCCGGTGGCCAGCAGCAGCGGGTGGCCCTGGCCCGGGCGCTGGTGTTCGAGCCGCAGCTGGTGCTGATGGACGAACCTCTCGGCGCGCTGGACAAACAGCTGCGCGAACACATGCAGATGGAAATCAAGCACCTGCACCAACGCCTCGGCGTGACCGTGGTCTACGTGACCCACGACCAGGGCGAAGCCCTGACCATGTCCGACCGGGTCGCGGTGTTCCACCAGGGCGAGATCCAGCAGATCGCCCCGCCTCGGACCCTTTACGAAGAGCCGAAGAACACCTTTGTCGCCAACTTCATCGGCGAGAACAACCGCCTCAACGGCCGCCTGCACAGCCACAGCGGTGACCGCTGCGTGGTCGAGCTGGGACGCGGCGAGAAGGTCGAGGCGCTGGCGGTCAATGTCGGCAAGACCGGCGAGCCGGTGACCCTGTCGATTCGTCCGGAGCGTGTGAGCCTCAATGGCTCCAGCGAAAGTTGTGTCAACCGCTTCTCAGGGAGGGTGGCGGAATTCATCTATCTGGGCGACCACGTCCGGGTTCGCCTGGAAGTCTGTGGCAAGACCGACTTCTTCGTGAAACAGCCGATTGCCGAGCTCGATCCGGAGCTGGCGGTAGGCGATGTGGTTCCGCTTGGCTGGCAGGTCGAGCACGTTCGCGCGCTCGACCCACTTCTAGAGGCGCATTGATCGCCCCCTTGCTTCACCAACCCTGCACGTGGAGAGAACAATAAATGTTGAGATCCCTGAAATTCACCGCTTTGACATTGGGCCTGATGGGCGCATCGCACGCGATGGCGGCGGGTCCGGACCTGACCGTGGTGTCCTTTGGCGGGGCGAACAAGGCGGCTCAGGTCAAGGCCTTCTATGCCCCGTGGGAAGCCGCGGGCAACGGCAAGATCGTCGCTGGCGAATACAACGGCGAGATGGCCAAGGTCAAAGCCATGGTCGATACCAAGAGCGTGTCCTGGGACCTGGTGGAAGTCGAGTCGCCGGAGCTGTCCCGCGGTTGCGACGAAGACATGTTCGAGCAGCTCGACCCCGAGCTGTTCGGCAAGCCCGAGGATTACGTCAAGGGCGCGATCCAGCCTTGTGGCGTGGGGTTCTTCGTCTGGTCGACCGTCCTGGCCTATAACGCCGACAAGCTGAAGACCGCGCCGACCAGCTGGGCGGATTTCTGGGACACCAAGAAATTCCCGGGCAAGCGCGGCCTGCGCAAGGGCGCCAAGTACACCCTGGAATTCGCCCTGATGGCCGACGGCGTCGCGCCCAAGGATGTGTACAAGGTGCTGGCCGGCAAGGACGGCCAGGATCGTGCCTTCAAGAAGCTCGATGAACTCAAGCCGAGCATCCAGTGGTGGGAAGCCGGCGCCCAGCCGCCGCAGTACCTGGCTTCCGGTGACGTGGTCATGAGTTCGGCCTACAACGGCCGGATCGCCGCGGTACAGAAGGAAAGCAACCTGAAAGTCGTGTGGAATGGCGGTATCTACGACTTCGACGCCTGGGCCATTCCGAAGGGTCTGGACAAGACCCGCGCCGAAGCGGCGAAGAAATTCATCGCCTTCTCGGTGCAGCCGCAGCAGCAGAAGACCTACTCGGAAAACATCGCCTACGGTCCGGCCAACACCCAGGCAGTCCCGCTGCTGGCCAAGGACATCCTGAAAGACATGCCGACCACCCCGGAAAACATCGCCAACCAGGTGCAGATCGACGTCAGCTTCTGGGCTGACAACGGCGAGCAGCTGGAGCAGCGCTTCAACTCGTGGGCGGCCAAGTAAGGCGTCATGCATGGGCGGCGTCACCCGCGGGTGACGCCGTTACCGTTTAAAGATTTGCGGAGTTCGTCATGGCCATTAGCGTTCCCCTGAACGAGGTCACCAGCCCCAGCCTCAAGCAGCGCCTGGCGTGTGCCGAGCGGGTCAACCGCTGGAAAGCGCAAGCGTTGATCGCGCCGCTGGTGCTGTTCCTGCTGCTGGTGTTTCTCGTGCCTATCGCCGCGCTGCTGTACAAGAGCGTCGGTAACCCGGAAGTGGTCGAAGGCATGCCGCGCACTGTGGTCGCCGTGGCCGGTTGGGACGGACGCGGCCTGCCGGCCGAGCCGGTGTACAAGGCGCTGAGTGAAGACCTGGCCGAAGCGCGCAAGCAGCAAACCTTGGGCGATCTGTCCAAGCGACTGAACATGGAGTTGGCCGGCTATCGCAGCCTGCTGACCAAAACCGCCCGGGCCCTGCCGTTCAAGGAGGAACCGGCTTCCTATAAAGAAGCGCTGGAGGCCATCGACGAGCGTTGGGGCGACCCGGCCTACTGGCAGGCGGTACGCCGCAACACCAGCAACCTGACGCCGTTCTACCTGTTGGCCGCCGTCGACCATCGGATCGACGACCTGGGGGAGATCGCCCCGGCGACCCCTGACCAGGCCATCTACCTGGATATCTTCGCCCGGACTTTCTGGATGGGCCTGGTGATTACCGGTATCTGCCTGGTGCTGGCCTATCCCCTGGCTTACCTGCTGGCCAACCTGCCGGCGCGCCAGAGTAACCTGCTGATGATTCTGGTACTGCTGCCGTTCTGGACTTCGATCCTGGTGCGCGTGGCGGCGTGGATCGTGCTGCTGCAATCGGGCGGCCTGATCAACAGCGCGCTGATGGCCATGGGCGTGATCGACAAGCCGCTGGAACTGGTGTTCAACCGCACCGGGGTCTACATCTCCATGGTGCACATCCTGCTGCCGTTCATGATCCTGCCGATCTACAGCGTGATGAAAGGCATCTCGCCGACCTATATGCGTGCGGCGATTTCCCTCGGCTGCCACCCGTTCGCCAGCTTCTGGCGGGTGTATTTCCCGCAGACCTATGCCGGCGTCGGCGCCGGTTGCCTGCTGGTGTTCATCCTCGCCATCGGCTACTACATCACCCCGGCGTTGCTGGGCAGCCCGAACGACCAGATGGTCAGCTACTTCGTCGCCTTCTACACCAACACCAGCATCAACTGGGGCATGGCGACCGCGCTGGGCGGCCTGCTGCTGTTGGCGACCATCGTGCTGTATCTGATTTACAGCTGGCTGGTGGGCGCCAGTCGCCTGCGCCTGAGCTAAGGAGAGAATCGAAATGCTGAGCCCTTACATGTCGCCCGTCGAGCGGGTCTGGTTCTACAGCTTGCGGATTCTCTGCGGCGTGATCCTGTTGTTCCTGATCCTGCCGGTGCTGGTGATCATTCCGCTGTCGTTCAACTCGGGCAGCTTCCTGGTGTACCCGCTGCAAGGCTTCTCGCTGCAGTGGTATCACGACTTCTTCGGCTCGGCGGAATGGATGCGCGCCCTGAAGAACAGCATCATCGTCGCCCCAGCGGCCACGGTGCTGGCGATGGTTTTCGGCACGCTGGCGGCCATCGGCCTGACCCGCGGCGACTTCCCCGGCAAGGCGTTGGTGATGGCGCTGGTGATTTCGCCGATGGTGGTGCCGGTGGTGATCATCGGCGTGGCCAGCTACCTGTTCTTCGCGCCCCTGGGCATGGGCAACAGCTTCTTCTCGCTGATCATCGTCCACGCGGTACTAGGCGTGCCGTTCGTGATCATCACGGTCTCGGCCACCTTGCAGGGCTTCAACCAGAACCTGGTGCGGGCCGCGGCCAGCCTTGGCGCTTCGCCGCTGACGGCGTTCCGCCGGGTGACCCTGCCGTTGATCGCGCCGGGGGTGATCAGCGGCGCGCTGTTCGCCTTTGCCACCTCGTTCGATGAAGTGGTGGTCACGCTGTTTCTCGCCGGTCCCGAGCAAGCCACCTTGCCCCGGCAGATGTTCAGCGGTATCCGCGAAAACCTCAGCCCGACCATCGCTGCCGCGGCGACACTACTGATCGCATTCTCGGTGATTCTGCTGCTGACCCTGGAATGGCTGCGTGGCCGCAGCGAAAAACTGCGTACCGCTCCGGTCTGATCGCCACTGACAGATCGCTCCCGCGCCGGCCGTGGGGGCGATCTGCTCCGGCATTCATCGCTGAAATAGCAGACAACCCTCAATCCCCAGCTACTCTTGTGCCAGCTCCCACCTATATAAGAGGCCGCGCACATGAGTCTTTCCTCTTTTAAAATCGCCCACAAACTGCTCACCGGTTCTGCCGCGATCGAGCAACTGTCCACCGAACTGAGCCGCCTGGATGTCGATAACCCGCTGATTGTCACTGATGCCGCGCTGGTCAAGTCCGGTACCGTGGAGCTGGCACTGGCGCAACTGGGGGGGCGGGACTACGAGATTTTCGACCGGGTGCTGCCCGACCCGGAAATCGCCATCGTCGAAGACTGCATGCAGGTTTACCGCGAGGGTGGGCACGACGGGCTGATCGGCCTGGGCGGCGGCAGCGCCATCGATATCGCCAAAAGCGTCGCGGCCTACGCCGGTTATCACGGGGCACTGGAGGATCTGTTCGGGATCGAGCAGGTGCCGCGCAAGGGGCCGCCGCTGATTGCCATTCCCACCACGGCGGGCACCGGCTCCGAGGTGACTAATGTGGCAATTCTTTCGGACAAGGTCGCACAGCTGAAAAAGGGCATTGTCAGCGATTACCTGTTGCCGGATGTGGCGCTGGTCAGCCCGCAGATGACCCTGACCTGCCCGCGCAGTGTGACTGCCGCCAGCGGTGTCGATGCCCTGGTGCATGCCATCGAGTCGTATCTGTCGCTCAACGCCTCGCCCATCACCGACTCCCTGGCCCTTGGCGCCATCAAGCTGATCGCCCAGGCGCTGCCCAAGGCATACGCCAATCCCGCCCACCTGCAGGCCCGCGAAGACATGGCCACCGCCAGCCTGATGGCCGGCATGGCCTTCGGCAACGCCGGGGTCGGCGCGGTGCATGCGCTGGCCTATCCGTTGGGTGGGCGCTTCAACATCGCCCATGGCGTCAGCAATGCCTTGCTGCTGCCGTACGTCATGACCTGGAACAAGATGGCCTGTGTCGAGCGCATGCAGGATATCGCCGAGGCCATGGGGGTGAAGACCGCTCATCTGAGCGCGGCCGAGGCTGCCGACAAGGCGGTCGAGGCCATGACCCAGCTCTGCGCCGCGGTGGAGATTCCCTCGGGGCTGCGCAGCTTCGGGGTGCCGGAGGAGGCCATTCCGTCCATGGCGGTGGAGGCCGCGGGGATCGAGCGCCTGATGCGCAACAACCCGCGCAAACTGAGCCCGGGCGATATAGAGAAGATCTATCGCGCGGCTTACTGATCATCGCGGTCACGGTGCGCGCGCCAAAGCATGAGGTATACAATGCGCGCCACCGTGATTCTGCTCAAAAAGGTGCGTCATGCAGCCCTTCGCAATTGCTCCGTCGATCCTCTCCGCCGATTTCGCCCGCCTGGGTGAGGAAGTGGACAATGTTCTCGCCGCTGGCGCCGATATCGTGCACTTCGATGTCATGGACAACCATTACGTACCCAACCTGACCATCGGTCCGATGGTCTGCGCTGCCCTGCGTAAGTACGGCATCACCGCGCCGATCGACGCCCACCTGATGGTGAGCCCGGTGGATCGCATCATCGGCGACTTCATCGAGGCCGGTGCGACTTACATCACCTTCCACCCGGAAGCCACGCTGCACGTCGACCGTTCCCTGCAGATGATTCGCGAAGGCGGCTGCAAGGCTGGCCTGGTGTTCAACCCGGCCACCCCGCTGGACGTGCTCAAGTACGTCATGGACAAGGTCGACATGGTCCTGCTGATGAGCGTCAACCCGGGTTTCGGTGGCCAGAAGTTCATTCCGGGTACCCTCGACAAGCTGCGTGAGGCCCGTGCCCTGATCGACGCTTCCGGTCGCGATATCCGCCTGGAAATCGACGGCGGGGTGAATGTGCACAACATTCGTGAAATCGCTGCCGCGGGTGCCGATACCTTCGTCGCGGGCTCGGCGATCTTCAATGCGCCGAACTACCGGGACGTGATCGAGAAGATGCGCGCCGAACTGGCGCTGGCCCGTCCATGAGCGGTTTCGAGCAGCTGTTCCCGGGGCGTCTGCCGCGGCTGGTGATGTTCGACCTGGATGGCACCCTGGTCGATTCGGTTCCCGACCTCGCGGCGGCCGTGGACGACATGCTGCTCAAACTGGGGCGCCCGCCCGCCGGTATCGAGGCGGTGCGCGAGTGGGTCGGCAACGGCGTGCAGATGCTGGTGCGCCGTGCCCTGGCCAACGACATCGCGGCGCAGGGCGTCGACGATGTCGAGGCTGAGCGCGGGCTGGAGCTGTTCAACAATGCCTATGAGGATGGCCACGAACTGACCGTGGTCTACCCTGGCGTGCGCGACACCCTCAAATGGCTGCACAAGCAGGGCGTCGAAATGGCGCTGATCACCAATAAGCCGGAGCGTTTCGTCGCGCCCTTGCTGGATCAGATGAAGATCGGCCGTTATTTCCGCTGGATCATCGGTGGCGATACCCTGCCGCAGAAGAAACCCGATCCGGCAGCGCTGTTCTTCGTCATGAAAATGGCCAGTATCCCTGCCTCGCAATCGCTGTTCGTCGGTGACTCGCGCAGCGACGTGCAGGCGGCGAAAGCCGCGGGTGTAAAGTGCGTGGCATTGAGCTATGGCTACAACCACGGACGGCCGATTGCCGAGGAAATGCCGGCCCTGGTGATCGACGATCTGCGCCAGCTAATTCCCGGTTGCCTGGATCCGGCCGCTGAGATAACGTTGCCCGACGCTGTTCAATCCCCTCCTGGAAACGCCATCGTGGTGGTCACTCGCAAACTCTGGATGAAAGTCATCAAGGCCCTGGCCCGCTGGCGTTGGCGCGCCTGACTTGTTCCTGGCCGGTCTTCCGGCGCGTTTGCATACCTGACTGTCAGAACCTCAAGCCACGAGGCACCTCATGATCCGCGAAGAATTCCTGCGTTTGGCCGCTGCCGGCTACAACCGCATCCCGCTTGCCTGCGAAACCCTGGCCGACTTCGACACGCCGCTGTCGATCTACCTGAAACTGGCCGACCAGCCCAACTCCTACCTGCTGGAGTCGGTGCAGGGCGGCGAGAAGTGGGGCCGTTATTCGATCATCGGCTTGCCCTGCCGCACCGTGCTGCGGGTGCATGACCACCATGTCAGCATCACCGTCGATGGCGTCGAGACCGAAAGCCATGACGTGGCCGATCCGCTGGCGTTCGTCGAAGAGTTCAAGGCGCGCTACCAGGTGCCGACCATCGTGGGCCTGCCGCGCTTCAATGGTGGCCTGGTCGGCTACTTCGGTTACGACTGTGTGCGTTATGTGGAGAAGCGCCTGGGCAAATGTCCGAACCCGGATCCGATCGGTGTGCCGGATATCCTGCTGATGGTCTCCGACGCCGTGGTGGTGTTCGATAACCTCGCCGGCAAGATGCACGCCATCGTCCTCGCCGACCCGTCCCGGGACGATGCCTTCGAGCAAGGCCAGGCACGCCTGCAAGCGTTGCTGGAAAAGCTGCGCCAGCCCATCACCCCGCGTCCTGGCCTGGACTTCAGCAAGCAGCAGGCGGCCGACCCGGTGTTCCGCTCCAGCTTCACCCAGGGTGACTACGAGCGCGCCGTCGATACCATCAAGGAGTACATCCTGGCGGGCGACTGCATGCAGGTGGTGCCGTCGCAGCGCATGTCCATCGATTTCAAGGCGGCGCCGATCGACTTGTATCGCGCCCTGCGTTGCTTCAATCCGACGCCTTACATGTACTTCTTCAACTTCGGCGACTTCCATGTGGTCGGCAGTTCGCCGGAAGTGCTGGTGCGGGTCGAAGACAACCTGATCACCGTTCGCCCGATCGCCGGCACCCGTCCACGCGGCGCCAGCGAAGAGGCGGATCTGGCACTGGAGAAGGACCTGTTGTCCGATGACAAGGAAATCGCCGAACACCTGATGCTGATCGACCTGGGGCGCAACGACACCGGGCGGGTTTCCGAGATCGGTTCGGTGAAGCTCACCGAGAAGATGGTGATCGAGCGTTATTCCAACGTGATGCATATCGTTTCCAACGTCACTGGCCAGTTGAAGGCCGGACTGACCGCGATGGACGCGCTGCGGGCGATTCTGCCAGCGGGCACCTTGTCCGGCGCGCCGAAGATCCGCGCGATGGAAATCATCGACGAGCTGGAGCCGGTCAAGCGTGGTGTGTATGGCGGGGCGGTGGGGTATTTCGCCTGGAACGGCAACATGGACACCGCCATCGCCATTCGTACGGCGGTGATCAAGGACGGCGAGCTGCATGTGCAGGCCGGTGGCGGTATCGTCGCCGACTCGGTGCCTGCGCTGGAATGGGAAGAAACCCTGAACAAGCGTCGCGCGATGTTCCGCGCGGTGGCCTTGGCTGAGCAGGCGCCCGATAGCTGAGTCGGACAACGAGCCATAAAAAACGCTGCCTCCTCACGGGGGCAGCGTTTTTTATTGCCTGCTCTTAGAAGTCGAGGCTGACCCCGACGTTGATGCCTTGCTGGGTGAAGTCATCGTCCTTGCGGATGTTGTAGCTGGCGCGCAAGGCCAGGTCCTGGGTGAGCTTGTGGCTGACTCCGAGGTTCAGGCGGTTGAGGTTGGTCTGCGGGGTATAGCCTTCGAGGGTGTAGCGGTTATCCGGCAGGCTGTTGAGGGCCATGGTCAGCTTCTGGGTATCGTCCTCGTATTCCTTTTCGTGGGCGATTTCGCCGAACACCTGGGTTTGCCGGGTGATCTGGTACTTACCCTGCAGGCCGATGCCCAGGCGCCGCGACGTGCGTTTCTGGTCATCGAAGGTCAGCGCGGTGGAGTCGTTGCCGTCCTCGGAGTAGCCGTCGACCTTGACCCGCGCATAGTCGGCGCTGATGAACGGCGACAGGTGCCACGGGCTGCTGGCCTGCTGCGCGATGTCGTAGCCCAGGCGAGCGCTGAAGGCCAGGACATCGCCGCTGGTGTCGCCTTTTTCCCCGCGCTCGTTGGGCCCCAGGTCGAATTTGCGCTTGAGGTTGTCGTAGTCCAGGTGCCCGGCGGTGGCTGCCGCGTCGGCCCACCAGCGGTTTTGCTGGTACTGGACGAAGGCGGTGCCCAGGTAGGTGTTGAGTTTGTAGTCCGAGTCGTTGCTGCCCGCTTCGAGCTTCTGCCGATAGGCGCCGGCCAGCACGCCGACTCGCCAGGCCTCGTCGAGCCGGTAGCTGCCGCCGATGTTCAGGTTGAGGCCGTTGCCGTCGGCGCTGGCGCCGCTGCGCTGGCTGTCGAAGTCCTGGTGCTGGCCGCCCGCGGCGACAATCGCCCGCCATTGACCCACGCCCTGCCAGTTTTCCCAGTCGGCCTGCCACTGGTTGCGCAGCTCATCCTGATGCGCGCGCAGGGTGCCCTGGGCCATTTCCGGGAGCAGGGTTATTTCCCAGGGTGCCGCCAGCAGGGAGTAAGCGTAATCGGCGATCAGCCGCTGGCCGGCTTCGGTGGGGTGGACCCCGTCGTTGTAGATCAGCTTGCTCGGGTCCGGCGTGGCGCTGTGGATGCCATAACGGGCGTTTTCCGTGCAGCCATCGCCGCTGAAACAGGTGGCGGTGAGGTTCTGGTCGGTGGCCAGGCCAAACTGTGCCGGGTTGGCGAAGCTTTCTTTCAAGAGCGCGGGAATATTGAGAGGAATGACTTGCGCATCGACCGTCTGCAGCTGCCGGACCAGCTCGGTGTTGAATTGGGCGCTGAGCTGGGAAGTGAATTCCTGCAGTGGGCCGCCGTTGATCTTCGGGGTCAGGCCGATATCCGGCAGCAGCCAGACCATGATGTAGCGGGCGCCGGCCTGTTGCAGGGCTTGCAGGCTGTCGACCAGACGACCGGCCGCGGCGTTGGCCTGGTTGAAACTGGTGATGTAGCCTTGGAGGAAGTCGTTGCCGCCGCCCGTCAGGTAATACAAGGCGTTTGGATCGGCGCGGAAATTGTTGGTCGGCAGATAGCCGGGACGGCTACGGTCGCCGGTGGCCGAGGTGGTGGTAATCGAATTGAGAATCTGGTCGGTGCGATGACCGCCGACCGCCCAGTTATTGCCGTCAGGCAGGCCTTCGCTGGCGCGGGTGGATGAGGTCGAGGCGGCGAGCTGGTCGTCGGAGAAGCCCAGCTTGGCACCGAGCAATTGCGTCGAGTTGGCGGAACGAACTTCCCCGCTGCCATCCAGATAGACCGGGCCTGTGCGGTTGGTGAAGCGTTGGGTGGCTCCCGCGGGGCCGCCGGGATCGACGAACTGCCCGGCATCGCTGAGGCTGTCGCCGAACACGATAAAGCTGGAATAGGGGACGGGGGCTGCGATCGCTTGAGCGCAGGCCAAAGACAAAAGACTGCTGGTGAGTGGTGCGAACAACGTCTTTCTGATCATGAGCAAGTCCGTTTTATTTATTGTTGTAGAGAACGAAACGACAGTACCAAAAACTTTTGCGTTTCAGCTATGGCGATAAGCCATATCGCTTGTTTATCCGGGCTCGGGCCCCGCCATATTGCACCCTCTGCTCAGCTAAGTTACTGTGCCTGAACGTATGAATGAGACCTTCCCCGTGTTGATCGTCAGCAAACTCTTGATGCGAGTTGTTAAGGCACACGCCCGTTGGCGTTGGCGCGCCTAACTTTTCTCTGCCGGCCCGGCCGGACCTGTACCGTTTTGCCTTCTTTACCCCTGTTCGACTCCGCTTGTGCTGGTTGAGTGATTGCAACCTCCGGCGGGCCTGCCAGCGGGCAATCCACTGAAGGCTGTATTAAAAGTCAGTGAATTCAAGAGGTTGTAATCCCCATGTTGCTGATGATCGATAACTACGACTCCTTTACCTATAACGTTGTGCAATACCTTGGCGAGCTGGGTGCCGAGGTCAAGGTGGTGCGCAACGACGAACTGACCGTGGCTGAAATCGAAGCGCTCAACCCTGAGCGGATCGTCGTGTCGCCCGGTCCTTGCACGCCGACCGAAGCCGGTGTGTCCATCGAAGCGATCAAGCATTTCGCCGGCAAACTGCCGATCCTGGGTGTCTGTCTGGGCCACCAGTCCATTGGCCAGGCCTTTGGCGGCGATGTGGTGCGCGCGCGGCAGGTGATGCACGGTAAGACTAGCCCGGTATTTCACCAGGACAAGGGCGTATTCGCCGGTCTGAACCATCCGTTGACCGTGACCCGTTACCATTCCCTGGTGGTCAAGCACGATACGTTGCCGGATTGCCTCGAACTGACCGCCTGGACCCAACTGGAAGACGGCTCCGTCGACGAGATCATGGGGCTGCGCCACAAGACGCTGAACATCGAGGGTGTGCAGTTTCACCCCGAGTCTATTCTCACCGAGCAGGGCCACGAGCTGTTCGCCAACTTCCTCAAACAGAGCGGCGGCACGCGCTAAGGACTTTCCATGGATATCAAGACTGCCCTGAGCCGTATCGTCGGCCACCTCGATCTGAGCACCGATGAAATGCGCCAGGTCATGCGTGAAATCATGACCGGCCAGTGCACCGATGCACAGATTGGCGCCTTCATGATGGCCATGCGTATGAAAAGCGAAAGCATCGACGAAATCGTTGGCGCTGTTTCGGTCATGCGCGAGCTGGCGGACAAGGTCGAGCTGAAAACCCTCGACGGTGTGGTCGATGTGGTCGGCACCGGCGGTGATGGTGCGAACATCTTCAACGTGTCCACAGCTTCTTCCTTTGTAGTCGCCGCAGCCGGTTGCACGGTGGCCAAGCACGGCAACCGCGCGGTGTCCGGGAAAAGCGGCAGTGCCGACCTGCTCGAATCCGCCGGTATCTACCTGAACCTGACGCCGGTACAGGTCGCCCGCTGTATCGACAACGTCGGTATCGGTTTCATGTTCGCCCAGTCCCATCACGGTGCCATGAAGTACGCCGCTGGCCCGCGTCGCGATCTCGGCCTGCGCACCCTGTTCAACATGCTTGGCCCGCTTACGAATCCGGCCGGCGTGAAACATCAGGTGGTGGGTGTGTTCACTCAGGCGTTGTGCCGGCCGTTGGCCGAGGTTTTGCAACGCCTGGGCAGCAAGCATGTGCTGGTTGTGCACTCTCAGGATGGCCTGGATGAATTCAGCCTCGCCGCGCCGACCTTCGTTGCTGAGCTGAAGGACGACCAGATCACTGAGTATTGGGTGCAGCCCGAAGACCTCGGCATGAAGAGCCAGAGCCTGTTCGGCCTGGTGGTCGAAAGCCCGGCGGCATCGCTCGAGCTGATTCGCGATGCCTTGGGGCGGCGCAAGACCGAGCATGGGCAGAAGGCAGCGGAAATGATCGTGCTCAATGCCGGTGCCGCGCTCTATGCCGCGGACCATGCCAGCAGCCTGAAAGAGGGTGTGGCCCTGGCCCATGATGCTTTGCACACTGGGCTGGCTCGCGAGAAGCTTGAGGAGTTGGGCGCCTTTACCGCGGTATTCAAGCAGGAGAATGAAGGATGAGTGTGCCGACGGTTCTGGAAAAAATCCTCGCCCGCAAGGTCGAGGAAGTGGCTGAGCGTAGCGCACGAGTAAGCCTGGCCGAACTCGAAGGCCTGGCCCGTGCCGCGGATGCGCCGCGCGGCTTTGCCAAGGCGCTGCTCGACCAGGCCAGGCTCAAGCAGCCGGCGGTGATCGCCGAAATCAAGAAAGCCTCGCCGAGCAAAGGCGTGATCCGTGAGCATTTCGTGCCGGCAGAGATCGCCAAGAGCTATGAGAAGGGCGGCGCGACCTGCCTGTCGGTACTCACTGATATCGATTACTTCCAGGGCGCCGACGCCTATCTGCAACAGGCGCGTGCCGCCTGTTCGCTGCCGGTGATTCGCAAGGACTTCATGATCGATCCGTACCAGATCGTCGAAGCCCGCGCCTTGGGGGCCGACTGCGTGCTGTTGATCGTGGCTGCGCTGGATGATGCCAGGATGGCCGAACTGGCCGCCGTGGCCAAAGGCGTGGGTCTCGATGTGCTGGTCGAAGTGCATGATGGCAACGAGCTGGAGCGTGCCCTGAAAACCCTCGACACGCCGCTGGTGGGCATCAACAACCGTAACCTGCACACCTTCGAGGTCAATCTGGAGACCACCCTCGATCTGTTGCCGCAGATTCCGCGCGATCGTCTGGTGATCACCGAGAGCGGCATCCTCAACCGGGCCGATGTCGAGTTGATGGAAATCAGCGACGTCTACTCCTTCCTGGTGGGCGAGGCCTTTATGCGGGCCGAGAGCCCAGGCCTGGAACTGCAACGCCTGTTCTTCCCGGAACGTGGCGTGCCGGTGAGCGGTTCGACCCTGGACTGAACCTGAGTTGATGAAGAAGCCGGCGCTGCCGGCTTTTTTATACCTATCGCAAAGGACCTTTACTGCCATGACCCAGCCCCTTTCCCTGACCGTCGAAGCCGGCCTGCAGGCCGAACAGGATCTGCTCGCCCAGGTATGCAGCGGTGACCAGGAGTACGGCCTGTTGTTCTGGCAACCGAGCGACAGAGCACTGGTGATGCCGCGACGCTTGAGCCGTTTGCCGGGGTTCGAGCAGGCCTGCGACGCGCTGGCCGCCAGTGGCTGGCCGGTGTTGCTGCGAGAAACCGGCGGGGAGCCGGTGCCGCAATCGGCGGCGACGGTCAATATCGCGCTGGTTTATGCGCCGCCTCGCAGCGAGGGTGATCAGAATCGGATCGAAACCGGCTATCGCCGTTTGTGCCAGCCGATCTGCGACCTGCTTTCCGAGCTGGGAGGCGAGCCCTCCCTGGGTGAAGTCGAGGGCGCTTTCTGCGATGGCCGGTTCAACGTCAATCTCAACGGGCGCAAGATGGTCGGCACCGCCCAGCGTTGGCGCCAGAGCAAGGGTGGGACGCGTCCGGTTGGATTGGTGCATGGCGCGCTGTTGCTGGATGACGAGCGGGAAACCATGGTGGCGGCGGTCAATCGTTTCAATCAGGCCTGTGGCCTGGAGCAGCGTTGCCGCGCCGAGAGCCATATCGCCTTGCATGAGGCATTTACAGCGCCGAATGTCATCGAGCGCCTGGATACCTTGTACCGGCAGATGCTGGCGCAGTTCCTGCCGCTCTAACGGGTGCCGAACACCACCATGGTCTTGCCTTTGACATGGACCAGGTTGCGTTCTTCGAGGTCCTTGAGCACCCGGCCGACCATCTCCCTTGAGCAGCCGACGATCCGCCCGATTTCCTGGCGAGTCACCTTGATCTGCATGCCGTCCGGATGGGTCATGGCATCTGGCTGCTTGCACAGTTCGAGCAGGCAGCGGGCCACTCGCCCGGTGACATCGAAGAACGCCAGGTCGCCGACCTTGCGGGTAGTGTTGCGCAGGCGTTGGGCGATCTGGCCGCTGAGCACATACAGAATGTCCGGGTCCTGTTGAGACAGCTCACGGAATTTTGCATAGCTGATCTCCGCGACTTCACATTCGACCTTGGCCCGTACCCAGGCGCTGCGTTGCTGCTCATGCCCGGCTTGTTCGAACAGGCCCAGCTCGCCGAAAAAATCCCCGGCATTGAGGTAGGCGATGATCATTTCCCGACCGTCGTCATCTTCGATCAGGATGGTGACCGAGCCTTTGACGATGAAGAACAGCGTGTCCGACTGGTCGCCGGCGCAGATGATGTTGCTCTTGGCCTGATAACGGCGGCGCTGGCAGTGCATCAACAGCTTGTCGAGGTTCTTGATCTTGGGTGTAGGGGCAAGAGCAACCATGGTTGTATCCCGAAAAGACAGCACGGTGTGATTTGGTTTTTTTATGGGGCGGTCAAGCTGGATCGCCGATAGCTGGCAATGCGCCAGTGATTTGGCGCCAGCTTAACAGACGCTTCCTTTGGGTAATTAAGAATTTTCCTATCAGAACTGAGTGTGGCACCGGAACAGGCAAAGCGCTGCCATCCCGGGCCCCTGTGCTAAGCTGGCGACCCTTTTTTAACAGTGGAGTCTTGGCGATGAAGGCACGCATCCAATGGGCTGGCGAAGCCATGTTCCTCGGGGAATCGGGCAGCGGTCATGTGGTGGTAATGGATGGCCCGCCGGAAGCCGGTGGTCGTAACCTGGGCGTGCGCCCGATGGAAATGCTCCTGCTCGGCGTAGGCGGTTGCAGCAACTTCGACGTGGTCAGCATCCTGAAGAAATCCCGCCAGGCTGTCGAAAGTTGCGAAGCCTTCCTCGACGCCGAGCGTGCGACAGAGGATCCCAAGGTCTTCACCAAGATCCACATGCACTTCGTGGTCAAGGGCCGCGGGTTGAAAGAAGCCCAGGTCAAGCGCGCCATCGAGCTGTCGGCGGAAAAATACTGCTCGGCATCGATCATGCTCGGTACGGCCGGGGTTGCCATCACTCACGATTACGAAATCGTCGAGCTCGGTTGAGTCGCCATTCAACCCTTCTGAATTCGCGGCAAAAGAAAGGGCGCTGAAAAAGCGCCCTTTTTTTGCCTGCGATTTGTATCGCTCAGATCCGGTAAGTGCTTTTGGTCATGACCTTGGCCAGTAGGCTCATGCCGAATTTTACCGGCGCCGGGAAGCGGAATCCGCCCGCGTCCAGGGCGCTTTCGGCGTGTTGTTCTTCGTCGATGCGCATCTGCTCGAGAATCGCCCGGGATTTTTCGTCCTCGGCCGGCAATTGCTCAAGGTGTTCGTTGAGGTGTTTGCACACCTGATCTTCAGTGGCGGCCACGAAACCCAGGCTGACCTTGTCGCTGATCAGCCCGGCCACTGCGCCGATGCCGAACGACATGCCATAAAACAGTGGGTTGAGCACGCTGGTGTGGCTACCCAGTTGGTGAATGCGTTGCTCGCACCAGACCAGGTGATCGATTTCTTCTTCCGCGGCATGCTCCATGGCTGCGCGCACTTGCGGCAGCTTGGCGGTCAGTGCCTGGCCCTGGTACAGCGCCTGGGCGCAGACTTCGCCGGTATGGTTGATGCGCATCAGGCCGGCGACATGCTTGGTGTCCTCTTCGCTCATCTGCACGTCCGGCTGCACGATGGCAGGGGAAGGGCGATAAGGCTGGCCGCTGAAGGGCAGCAAGGTACGCATTGCCGCATCTGCCTGCAGCAGTAGACGGTCAATCGGCGAGTAGTGACGTTGGGTAGTCATGCTTACCTCCGGGAAGAATCACGGCGGCCAGTTTACCCCAATCGATGGGCTGAGGCCTGCGCTGGATCAGCACACTCTCGGCAAAAGCGGGCGAGAAGTGTGCTGTCGCGCATTCTGGATGGGGATCAGCCCGGCGGCCAGTGCATCTGGCGCTGACCCAGAACGTGCATGTGAATGTGATACACGGTCTGGCCGCCGAGCTCATTGCAGTTCATGACGACCCGGAAGCCTTCTTCGCAGCCCAGCTCCCTGGCCAGACGCTGGGCGGTGAACAGGATATGTCCGGCCAGCAGCTTGTCGTCTTCGGTCAGGTCATTGAGGGTGCGTACCGGCTTTTTCGGAACTACCAGGAAATGCACGGGGGCCTGTGGGGCGATATCGTGGAAGGCCAGAACCTGGTCGTCCTCATAGATGATCTTCGCCGGTATTTCCCGGTTGATGATCTTGGTGAACAGAGTATCCACAGCTGTTTCTCCGTTGTGTTGGTCCGGGCTGAGTGTACTCAGGCAAGCCGAGTGCGCCCAGCCTTAGATGGTTGCCAGGTCAGCGCGGGCAATAGGCTTTGTTGACGGCGCCGGAAATCTTGCGGGTCAGCCAGCGCGAACCCAGGCGCGGGCTGAACGCAAACCAGCGGTTGCGGCGGCCGGGGATGATAATGGCGCGATTCTTGTCCAGGGCGCGCACGGTGTACAGCGCGACTTCCTCCGGGCTCATCAGCAGTTTGCTGTCGTTAAGCTTGCTGGTGTTCAGCTGGGCGGTATCAAAGAAACCGGTACGGGTCGGGCCGGGGCAGAGCACGGAAACCTTTACTGCATTGTTTTTCAGCTCTTCGCGCAGGCCTTCGGAGAAGTGCAGTACATAGGCCTTGCTGGCGTAGTAGGTGCTCATCCAGGGGCCGGGATAGAAGCCGGCGATCGAGGCGACGTTGAGAATCTGCCCGCCGCCCTGCAAGGCCATGCTGTTGCCCAGGGCATGGCACAGCCGGGTAAGGGCCAGAATATTCACTTCGATCAGGTCCTGCTCGGTCATCCAGTCCTGGGCGAGGAAGGGGCCGCAGGTGCCGATGCCGGCGCAGTTCACCAATAGATCGATCTGCCGGTCGCCTTCCTCCAGCTCCAGCAGGAAACCCGAAAGCCGCAAAGGCTCGGACAGGTCGCAGGCTCGGAACAGCACCTCCACACCAAAGCGTTGGGTCAACTCGATGGCGATGCTTTCCAGCTGATCACGCTGACGGGCCACCAGGATCAGACTGCGGCCGCGCCGGGCCAGCGCTTCGGCCAGGGCCAGGCCTATGCCGCTGGAGGCGCCGGTGATCAGAGCGTAACGGGTCATGCGGTTCTCCATTGCAACGGCCGGTTGCCTGTGGGGAAAAGTCCCAGGCAGCGGCGCGTTAATTCAATCCGATAGTCTACAGGTGGCCGGGGCGGGCTTGCTGCTTTCACTGCTCCTGTTCTCGGCGCCCTAGACCGAGCTGAGGCCACCGATGAAGGACAGCAGCAAAACGATTATCCACAGCGCGGCAAGTCCCTTGACCACTCCGCTGTTTGGCGGAGGCGGCGCGCCGTAACGATTGGCGCCGGTGTTGCCCGGCAGGATCGCCAGTAGCAGCGGAAACACTGCGTACACAAAAGGCAGCAAATTCAGCAGCCAGAGCCAACCCGACCAGCCCAGGTCATGCAGGCGCTGAACGGAAATGGTGATGTTCAGATAGGCGAAGGCCAGCGCTACGACGCCGAGGAAGATCATTCCCGTCACTTGCAGGCTGTTGCCGACCAGAGCCGCGGTCAGGAAGCCGCCGGCCAGGGTAGTCAGCAGGATCAGCACCAGGGTCCAGGCGAGATAGCGCAGGCGGCCGATGCGTCCTTCGACGGTGTAGAACTTCAGCTCGCCGAACTCGGGAAGGGGGTCGCCCACTGTGGCTTGAGGCGGGGTGTAGGGCGAAGTACCCGCGCCGGCCATGGGGTCTGGCGTCGGCGTAGGGGCCGGGCGTTGCCAGTCATTCGTCATGCTGGGTTCTGCCTGGGGTGAGGCTACAGAAGGCGAAGGGGCGGGGGCTGGTGCTGGGGGAGCCGGCTGAGGTGCAGGTTGGCTGGCGCCTGGGGCAAGATCCGGTTCGATGCGTGGGGCGATCCCGGCCTGGTTCAGCGCGGCGAGATAAATGTCCGCGTCCTGTTGGGAGAGGTCGCGCTTGAGGGTGATGTTTTGTCCCTTGAACAGAGGCTCGATCGCGGCGATATCGCTTTTGAACAGCTTGGCGATTTTCTGCTTGGCATGTTCGATGTCGACACCCGGAAGCAGAGCCCCGTCAAATACGATCTTGAAACGGTCTTGGCTCATGCAGGGCGTCCTTGTCGGCTATATAGAGAGGGCTTTCGCAGGGCGATAGTTTAAGGCCAGCCGTCCGTTGCTGGCCAAAAAACATCAGCGATTCAGCGCGGCCAGCGTTGCGGTAGCCGGGCGGCCAGTTCCTGCGCGGCACGGTATTCGGCGTCCAGACGGGCGACCAGTTGATCGACGCTCGGTAAGTCATCGATTTCACCGACGCCTTGTCCGGCGGACCACACGGTTTTCCAGGCTTTGGCTTCGTCGCTGAGCGGCTTGAGTTTCGAGCCGAAGTTGACTTCGCCTTTGCCCTGCAGGGCGGCAAGGTCGAAGCCTGCGTTTTCCAGGCTCTGGCGCATGAAGCTTGCCGGAACCCCGGAGACTGCCGCGGTGTGCACAATGTCGGCGGCCTTGGCGCTCAGCAGCATCTCCTTGTAGGCCTCCGGTGCATGGCTTTCCGTGGTGCCGATAAAACGCGTGCCGAAGTAGGCGAGGTCGGCGCCGAGCAACTGTGCGGCGAGGATCTCGTGGCCGTGGTTCAGGCAGCCAGCCAGCAGCAGCGTCTTGTCGAAGAACTGGCGGATTTCGGCGATCAGGGAGAACGGGCTCCAGGTCCCGGCGTGGCCACCGGCGCCGGCGGCTACGGCGATCAGGCCGTCGACCCCGGCCTCGGCGGCTTTTTCCGCGTGGCGCCGGGTGGTGACGTCATGGAAGACCAGGCCTCCATAGGCATGCACTGCATCGACCAGTTCCTTCACCGCCCCCAGGCTGGTGATGACGATAGGCACCTTGTGTTCGATGCAGATCGCCAGGTCGGCATTCAAGCGTGGATTGCTGTGATGCACGATCAAATTGACGGCATAGGGCGCAGGGTTTTCCAGGGTCGCAAGGCCAGCTTCGATTTCTTCCAGCCAGGCCTTGAAGCCACTGCTTTCACGCTGGTTGAGGGCAGGGAAGCTGCCGACCACACCGTTGCGGCAGCACGCCAGAACCAGTTGTGGGTTGGAAATCAGGAACATCGGCGCCGCCACGACAGGCAAGCGCAAGCGTTGTTCGAGCAGAGCGGGCAGCGACATTGGAAGTACCCCGAATAATGAACGGCTAGTAGGAATTAGAACGGCCGGACAACGACCAGAATTACGATAGCCAGCAATACCAGAACTGGCACTTCATTGAACCAGCGGTAAAAGACATGGCTGCGGGTGTTTTCGCCACGGGCAAAACGTTTCACCTGGGCGCCGCACATATGGTGGTAGCCAATCAGGATGACCACCAGGGTCAGCTTGGCATGCATCCAGCCGCCCTGGCCGAAGTAGGCGCTGGGGTTCAGGCTCAGCAGCCAGATACCGAAAATCAGCGTGGCAATCATCGCCGGGCCCATGATTCCGCGGTACAGCTTGCGCTCCATGATGCTGAAGCGTTCCTTGCTGATCGTGTCTTCGCTTTGAGCGTGATAAACGAACAGGCGTGGCAGGTAGAACAGACCGGCAAACCAGCAGACCAGACTGACGATGTGAAAGGCTTTGAGCCACAGATAGAGCATTTCGGTTATTCCCAGGTTCACGGTAGCGAAGATAGTAGTGGCAGGAGCGTCCGCACGTCACCTTGACGGTTGTCGCAGGGTCTTTCGGCCCCTATCATCGACGGCTTTCCAGTGGGTTCGTTGAGGGCAGGTTTATGGTCAAGGTCGGTATCGTCGGCGGCACGGGTTACACCGGTGTCGAACTGCTGCGTCTGTTGGCACAGCATCCGCAGGCTGAAGTGGTGGTCATCACTTCCCGATCCGAGGCAGGCCTTGCCGTCGCCGATATGTACCCGAACCTGCGAGGCCACTATGACGGCCTGGCATTCAGCGTTCCGGACATCAAGACCCTCGGTGCCTGCGATGTGGTGTTCTTCGCGACTCCGCACGGTGTTGCCCATGCCCTGGCGGGTGAGCTGCTGGCTGCCGGTACCAAGGTCATCGACCTGTCGGCGGACTTCCGTCTGCAGGACGCCGATGAGTGGGCCAAGTGGTACGGCCAGCCCCATGGGGCCCCTGAGTTGCTCGATGAAGCCGTCTATGGCCTGCCGGAAGTCAATCGCGAGCAGATCAAGAAGGCCCGCCTGATCGCTGTTCCGGGGTGCTACCCGACTGCTACCCAGCTCGGCTTCCTGCCACTGCTGGAGGCGGGGCTGGCCGACACTTCGCGGCTGATCGCCGACTGCAAGTCGGGTGTCAGCGGGGCGGGGCGGGGCGCTAGTGTCGGCTCCCTGTACTCCGAGACTTCGGAAAGCATGAAGGCCTATGCGGTCAAAGGTCATCGTCACCTGCCGGAGATTCGCCAGGGCCTGCGCCGTGCGGCGGGCAAGGATGTCGGCCTGACGTTCGTGCCGCACCTGACGCCGATGATCCGTGGCATTCACTCGACGCTCTATGCCACTGTCGTGGACAAGTCGGTGGACCTGCAGGCGCTGTTCGAGAAACGTTATGCCAACGAGCCGTTCGTGGATGTGATGCCGGCGGGCAGCCATCCGGAAACCCGCAGCGTGCGGGGCGCCAACGTATGCCGGATTGCCGTGCACCGTCCGCAGGATGGCGATCTGGTGGTCGTGTTGTCGGTGATCGACAACCTGGTCAAAGGCGCGTCGGGCCAGGCCGTACAGAACCTGAACATCCTGTTCGGTCTAGACGAGCGTCTGGGCCTGTCCCACGCCGGCATGCTGCCTTAAGGCGTCTGCCTGCTTCAGCAAAAGGCCCGTTACGGGCCTTTTTGCATTTCTGCGGTAAGCCCTGGGCTTATTGATATACCGTAACAATAGTTGACCGCTTTTCTGGGAGAAGCGGATAATGCGCGTCATCACGCATTATGGCGGCGTAACGCCGGGAGATAGTCAGCATGAGCGTCGAATCCTTCACCCCCACGGCTTTGCAATTCACCCACGGTGCCGCGCACAAGGTGAAGAGCCTGGTCGATGAAGAGGGTAATGATCGCTTGAAGCTGCGCGTATTCGTTACGGGCGGCGGTTGTTCAGGGTTTCAGTACGGCTTCACTTTCGATGAAGAAGTCGCGGATGACGACACCATCGTCGAGCGCGAAGGCGTCAGCCTGGTGGTCGATCCGATGAGCTTCCAGTATCTGGCGGGTGCCGAGGTGGATTATCAGGAAGGTCTGGAAGGTTCGCGTTTCGTGATCAAGAACCCGAATGCCACGACCACCTGCGGTTGCGGTTCTTCGTTCTCGATCTGATCGCTGAATAAGGTTTTACCAAGCGCCGCAGGGTTTTCGGGCTCTGCGGCGTTTTGCTGTCTGGCGATCAGGCGGGGTAGATCGCGCCCAGGATACGTAAGCCGCGGGCGCCAGTGACACTTGGGCGGTTGGCGGCTATGCCTTCCAAACAGCAGTGGGCCAGCCAGGCGAATGCCATGGCTTCAACCCAGTCCGGATCGACGCCGTGGGTGGCGGTACTGCTGACCTTGGTGTTAGGTAGCAGGCTGGACAGGCGATTCATCAAGGCCGAGTTGTGAGCGCCGCCGCCGCAGACCAGCAGCTCCTGGGTATCGGTCTGCGCCACCTGCAGCGACTCGACGATGGTCAGCGCGGTCAGCTCCAGGAGCGTTGCCTGTACGTTTTCGGGGGGCAAGGCTGGCAGGCGAGCCAGATGCTCCTGTAGCCACTCCAAGTTGAATACCTCGCGACCCGTACTCTTCGGGCCTTGAGTGGCAAAGAATGGGTCGCTGAGCAGAGCGTTCAGCAGCAGCGGCTCAACCTGACCGCTGGCAGCCCATTGGCCGTCGCGATCGTAGTTTTCTCCGCGCTGGGCATTGATCCAGGCATCCAGCAGGACGTTACCCGGGCCGCAGTCGAAGCCGGCAACCGGCTTGTCGCTCTCGATCAGGCTCAGGTTGCTGAAGCCGCCGACATTGAGGACCGCGCGCTTGCCGCAGCTTTGATCAAAGAGCGCTTCATGAAAGGCCGGTACCAGTGGAGCGCCCTGGCCGCCGGCGGCGACGTCGCGGCTGCGGAAGTCGCTGACCACCGTGATTCCGGTCAGCTCTGTCAGTAATGCCGGGTTGCCGATCTGGACCGTGAAGCCGCGGGCGGGCTCATGGCGGATGGTCTGGCCATGACTGCCAATGGCGCGGATGTCCGCGGGTTTCAGTTTCTGTTGGGCAAGTAGGCTATGAATACCCTGGGCGGCCAGTTTTACCCAGTTTTGCTGGGCGATGGCGGAGCGGGCGATTTCATCGGGACCGCTGGCGCACAAGCCAAGCAGCTCGGCGCGCAGGGATTCAGGCATGGGAATGTAATGCGTGGCGATCAGCCTGATCGCCGGTGTTTGCTCGATGAGTGCGATATCCAGGCCATCAAGACTGGTCCCGGACATCACACCTATATAGAGCGCCATGCTTAACGCTTGTTCGAAGCGAGCAGGGTGGCTTTTTCCTGATCCATCCGCGCCATCAGTGGCTGGCTTTGTTGCAGGAAGCGTGCGCGTTCCGCTTTGGCGATCGGATCGGCCATTGGCAGCTTCTGGCCCAGTGGATCGACGTGAACGCCGTTGACCTGGAACTCGTAATGCAAATGCGGGCCCGTGGAAAGCCCGGTGGTGCCGATGTAGCCGATCACCTGGCCCTGCTTGACGGTTCCGCCGGTCTTGACGCCTTTGGCGAAGCCTTGCATATGGCCGTACAGCGTGCGGTAAGCATTGCCGTGCTGGATGATCACGGTGTTGCCGTATCCGCCACGACGCCCGGCCAGGAGCACCTTGCCATCGCCGGCTGCCTTGATTGGCGTACCGCGAGGGGCTGCGTAGTCGACGCCTTTGTGAGCGCGGATCTTGTTCAGGATCGGGTGTTTGCGGCCCATGGAGAAGCGCGAACTGATACGTGCGAAATCCACCGGCGTACGGATAAAGGCCTTGCGCATGCTATTGCCATCAGCGGTGTAATAACTGCTCATGCCTTGTTTGTTGGTGTAGCGCACCGCGGTGTAGGTCTTGCCACGGTTGGTGAAGCGGGCGGAGAGAATGTTGCGGGTACCCACGGCTTTACCATTGACGACGGTCTGTTCGTAGATCACGTCGAACTCGTCACCGGGGCGAATATCCTGGGCGAAGTCGATGTCGTAGCCAAAGACGTTGGCCATGTCCATCGTCAGACTGTGAGACAGGCCGGCACGTGCTGCGGATTGCGACAGCGAGCTGTTGATCACGCCATGAACGTAGGCCGTGCGCACCATGGGCTTGGCGGTGATACGGCTGAAGGCGAAGCCTTTTGGCCCTTTGGTCAGGGTGATGCTTTCCAGGTCATTGACCTTGCTGTGCAGATTGTTCAACTGGCCGTCCGGACCCAGTTCGAACTCAAGTTTCTGGCCGCGCTTCAACTGGGTGAACTGCTTGGCTTGCTTGTCGCTGGCCAACACGTCATGCACCGAAGTGGCAGGTAGGCCGACCTTCTCGAATAGCGTGGAAAGGGTGTCGCCCTTGGCAACAATGACTTCCCTGTGATTCGCTGCCTTCTTTTCTTCCGCCACGGCCGGAGCAGGCTGCTCTTGAGCGGTTTCAGTGGTTTTCGCAGTGTCTTCGGGGCTGTTTTCGATTTGTGCGAACGGGGACGCTACGGCTTCATTTGTGGCTTGTGCGGCGTCTGCGGCGTCTTGATCTTGTGTCAGTTGCTCGGCCGGGCTTTCCAGGTCGAGGCTCAGAGTTGTTCTTTTGGCTTCTACATCGCTGGAAGGGAATACCAGGAGCGCCAGGCTGAGGAGGGCGGCGATGCCACTTGCGGCGAGCAGGTGGGTCTTCGGATAAAGCGGCGGGGCTTTAGGCGGTTCTGTGGTCATAAGTAATTTTGACTTTGAAAAAGATGAATTGGAAAAGATGAATGACATGATGAAGATGAAATAACTGTATAAAATATAACCAAATCATCTGTTAAGCAAGCCTGCGGACGTCCTGTTCGCGGAAAGCCATCCGTACGCCGGGCAAAACTTGTAATTGGGCGCTGATCTTGTATGGTTGGTTCCCTTTGAATCTGAGCCTTGCGGGTCTGTTATGAAGTCGGTTGAAGAGCAGCTAGCGCTGATCAAACGTGGTGCAGAAGAGTTGTTGGTCGAGTCCGAGCTGATCGAAAAGCTCAAGCGCGGCCAACCGCTGCGTATTAAGGCTGGCTTCGACCCAACGGCGCCGGATTTGCACCTGGGTCATACCGTGCTTATTAATAAGCTGCGCCAGTTCCAGGATCTGGGTCATCAGGTGATCTTCCTGATCGGCGACTTCACTGGGATGATCGGTGATCCGAGTGGCAAGAGCGCAACTCGTCCGCCTCTGACTCGCGAGCAGGTCCTCGAAAATGCCGAGACCTACAAGAGCCAGGTGTTCAAGATTCTCGACCCGGCGAAAACCGAGGTGGCCTTCAACTCCACCTGGATGGACAAGATGGGACCTGCGGACTTCATTCGCCTGACTTCCCAGTACACCGTTGCTCGCATGCTCGAGCGTGACGACTTCGACAAGCGCTATTCCACCAATCAACCCATTGCCATTCACGAGTTCCTCTATCCGCTGGTTCAGGGTTATGACTCGGTGGCGCTGCGTGCCGATGTGGAGTTGGGCGGTACCGATCAGAAGTTCAATCTGTTGATGGGGCGTGAGCTGCAGCGCGGTTATGGTCAGGAAGCTCAGTGCATTCTGACGATGCCGTTGCTCGAGGGGTTGGACGGCGTCAAGAAGATGTCCAAGTCGCTGGGTAACTATGTAGGTATCCAGGAAGCGCCGGGTGTTATGTATAGCAAGCTGGTCTCCATTCCGGATGCGTTGATGTGGCGTTACTTCGAGCTGCTGAGCTTCCGCTCCATGGATGAGATTCTTTCCTTTAAGGCAGATGTCGAGGCGGGTGCGAATCCGCGGGATATCAAGATCAAGCTGGCTGAAGAAATCGTTGCGCGTTTCCATGGTGAGGAAGCTGCAGCGAATGCTCACCGTGCTGCGGGCAACCGCATGAAGGATGGTGAGCTGCCGGATGATCTGCCTGAGATCGAGCTGGCTGCTGCTGAAGATATGCCGATCGCGGCTGTCCTTAATAAGGCGGGCTTGGTAAAGAACTCGGCAATGGCGCGTGACCTGCTCGGTTCGGGTGGTGTGCGTATAGATGGTGAGGTTGTTGAGCGTTCCTTTATATGGGCTGTCGGCTCGACTCATGTTTGTCAGGCCGGAAAGAAGGCTTTTGCACGTATTACGCTTAAATCCGAATAAAACTGAAAATAGGTGTTGACGGCGAATTATATCTCTCTATAATTCGCCCCACTTCCGGCGCAGTCGAAACGGAAAACTCCTTGAGATTCAACGAGTTGCGCGGTTTTCGGCAGTGGTTGCGCTTCAGTTCATCGAAGCCCGAAGGAGTTGATTCGGCAGTAAGTTTTCGCCGAGTTAACGATTCGATCTTCTCGGTCGAAAGCGGAGAAAAAGAGGTGTTGACAGCAGCGTGTAACGCTGTAGAATTCGCCTCCCGCTGACGAGAGATCGAAAGCGCAAGTGGTTGAAGTTGCAAAGGAAACTTTGAAAACTTCTTAAAATAACCGCTTGACAGATGCAGAGGCTGCTGTAGAATGCGCGCCTCGGTTGAGACGAAAGACTTAACCAACCGCTCTTTAACAACTGAATCAAGCAATTCGTGTGGGTGCTTGTGGAGTCAGACTGATAGTCAGAAAGATTATCAGCATCACAAGTTACTCCGCGAGAAATCAAAGATGTAACCAACGATTGCTGAGCCAAGTTTAGGGTTTTCTCAAAACCCAAAGATGTTTGAACTGAAGAGTTTGATCATGGCTCAGATTGAACGCTGGCGGCAGGCCTAACACATGCAAGTCGAGCGGTAGAGAGGTGCTTGCACCTCTTGAGAGCGGCGGACGGGTGAGTAATGCCTAGGAATCTGCCTGGTAGTGGGGGATAACGTTCGGAAACGGACGCTAATACCGCATACGTCCTACGGGAGAAAGCAGGGGACCTTCGGGCCTTGCGCTATCAGATGAGCCTAGGTCGGATTAGCTAGTTGGTGAGGTAATGGCTCACCAAGGCGACGATCCGTAACTGGTCTGAGAGGATGATCAGTCACACTGGAACTGAGACACGGTCCAGACTCCTACGGGAGGCAGCAGTGGGGAATATTGGACAATGGGCGAAAGCCTGATCCAGCCATGCCGCGTGTGTGAAGAAGGTCTTCGGATTGTAAAGCACTTTAAGTTGGGAGGAAGGGTACTTACCTAATACGTGAGTATTTTGACGTTACCGACAGAATAAGCACCGGCTAACTCTGTGCCAGCAGCCGCGGTAATACAGAGGGTGCAAGCGTTAATCGGAATTACTGGGCGTAAAGCGCGCGTAGGTGGTTCGTTAAGTTGGATGTGAAATCCCCGGGCTCAACCTGGGAACTGCATCCAAAACTGGCGAGCTAGAGTATGGTAGAGGGTGGTGGAATTTCCTGTGTAGCGGTGAAATGCGTAGATATAGGAAGGAACACCAGTGGCGAAGGCGACCACCTGGACTGATACTGACACTGAGGTGCGAAAGCGTGGGGAGCAAACAGGATTAGATACCCTGGTAGTCCACGCCGTAAACGATGTCAACTAGCCGTTGGGAGCCTTGAGCTCTTAGTGGCGCAGCTAACGCATTAAGTTGACCGCCTGGGGAGTACGGCCGCAAGGTTAAAACTCAAATGAATTGACGGGGGCCCGCACAAGCGGTGGAGCATGTGGTTTAATTCGAAGCAACGCGAAGAACCTTACCAGGCCTTGACATCCAATGAACTTTCCAGAGATGGATTGGTGCCTTCGGGAACATTGAGACAGGTGCTGCATGGCTGTCGTCAGCTCGTGTCGTGAGATGTTGGGTTAAGTCCCGTAACGAGCGCAACCCTTGTCCTTAGTTACCAGCACGTTATGGTGGGCACTCTAAGGAGACTGCCGGTGACAAACCGGAGGAAGGTGGGGATGACGTCAAGTCATCATGGCCCTTACGGCCTGGGCTACACACGTGCTACAATGGTCGGTACAGAGGGTTGCCAAGCCGCGAGGTGGAGCTAATCCCACAAAACCGATCGTAGTCCGGATCGCAGTCTGCAACTCGACTGCGTGAAGTCGGAATCGCTAGTAATCGCGAATCAGAATGTCGCGGTGAATACGTTCCCGGGCCTTGTACACACCGCCCGTCACACCATGGGAGTGGGTTGCACCAGAAGTAGCTAGTCTAACCTTCGGGAGGACGGTTACCACGGTGTGATTCATGACTGGGGTGAAGTCGTAACAAGGTAGCCGTAGGGGAACCTGCGGCTGGATCACCTCCTTAATCGACGACATCAGCTGCTTCATAAGCTCCCACACGAATTGCTTGATTCATTGAAGAAGACGATTGGGTCTGTAGCTCAGTTGGTTAGAGCGCACCCCTGATAAGGGTGAGGTCGGCAGTTCGAATCTGCCCAGACCCACCAATTACTGGTGCACCCTGTAGCGATACGGGGCCATAGCTCAGCTGGGAGAGCGCCTGCCTTGCACGCAGGAGGTCAGCGGTTCGATCCCGCTTGGCTCCACCATTACAGATTGGTGTCCATCGTTTAAAGCTTAGAAATGAGCATTCCATCAAGTTGATGGTGAATGTTGATTTCTGATCTTTATCAGAATCGTTCTTTAAAAATTTGGGTATGTGATAGAAAGATAGACTGGATAGCACTTTCACTGGTGTTGTTCAGGCTAAGGTAAAATTTGTGAGTTTAATCGCGAATTTTCGGCGAATGTCGTCTTCACAGTATAACCAGATTGCTTGGGGTTATATGGTCAAGTGAAGAAGCGCATACGGTGGATGCCTTGGCAGTCAGAGGCGATGAAAGACGTGGTAGCCTGCGAAAAGCTTCGGGGAGTCGGCAAACAGACTTTGATCCGGAGATGTCTGAATGGGGGAACCCAGCCATCATAAGATGGTTATCTTGTACTGAATACATAGGTGCAAGAGGCGAACCAGGGGAACTGAAACATCTAAGTACCCTGAGGAAAAGAAATCAACCGAGATTCCCTTAGTAGTGGCGAGCGAACGGGGACTAGCCCTTAAGTGGCTTTGAGATTAGCGGAACGCTCTGGAAAGTGCGGCCATAGTGGGTGATAGCCCTGTACGCGAAAATCTCTTAGTCATGAAATCGAGTAGGACGGAGCACGAGAAACTTTGTCTGAATATGGGGGGACCATCCTCCAAGGCTAAATACTACTGACTGACCGATAGTGAACTAGTACCGTGAGGGAAAGGCGAAAAGAACCCCGGAGAGGGGAGTGAAATAGATCCTGAAACCGTATGCGTACAAGCAGTGGGAGCAGACTTTGTTCTGTGACTGCGTACCTTTTGTATAATGGGTCAGCGACTTATATTCAGTGGCGAGCTTAACCGAATAGGGGAGGCGTAGCGAAAGCGAGTCTTAATAGGGCGTTTAGTCGCTGGGTATAGACCCGAAACCGGGCGATCTATCCATGGGCAGGTTGAAGGTTAGGTAACACTGACTGGAGGACCGAACCGACTACCGTTGAAAAGTTAGCGGATGACCTGTGGATCGGAGTGAAAGGCTAATCAAGCTCGGAGATAGCTGGTTCTCCTCGAAAGCTATTTAGGTAGCGCCTCATGTATCACTGTAGGGGGTAGAGCACTGTTTCGGCTAGGGGGTCATCCCGACTTACCAAACCGATGCAAACTCCGAATACCTACAAGTGCCGAGCATGGGAGACACACGGCGGGTGCTAACGTCCGTCGTGAAAAGGGAAACAACCCAGACCGTCAGCTAAGGTCCCAAAGTTATGGTTAAGTGGGAAACGATGTGGGAAGGCTTAGACAGCTAGGAGGTTGGCTTAGAAGCAGCCACCCTTTAAAGAAAGCGTAATAGCTCACTAGTCGAGTCGGCCTGCGCGGAAGATGTAACGGGGCTCAAACCATACACCGAAGCTACGGGTATCACGTAAGTGATGCGGTAGAGGAGCGTTCTGTAAGCCTGTGAAGGTGAGTTGAGAAGCTTGCTGGAGGTATCAGAAGTGCGAATGCTGACATGAGTAACGACAATGGGTGTGAAAAACACCCACGCCGAAAGACCAAGGTTTCCTGCGCAACGTTAATCGACGCAGGGTTAGTCGGTCCCTAAGGCGAGGCTGAAAAGCGTAGTCGATGGAAAACAGGTTAATATTCCTGTACTTCTAGTTATTGCGATGGAGGGACGGAGAAGGCTAGGCCAGCTTGGCGTTGGTTGTCCAAGTTTAAGGTGGTAGGCTGGAATCTTAGGTAAATCCGGGGTTCTAAGGCCGAGAGCTGATGACGAGTTACCTTTCAGGTGACGAAGTGGTTGATGCCATGCTTCCAAGAAAAGCTTCTAAGCTTCAGATAACTAGGAACCGTACCCCAAACCGACACAGGTGGTTGGGTAGAGAATACCAAGGCGCTTGAGAGAACTCGGGTGAAGGAACTAGGCAAAATGGCACCGTAACTTCGGGAGAAGGTGCGCCGGTGAGGGTGAAGGACTTGCTCCGTAAGCCCATGCCGGTCGAAGATACCAGGCCGCTGCGACTGTTTATTAAAAACACAGCACTCTGCAAACACGAAAGTGGACGTATAGGGTGTGACGCCTGCCCGGTGCCGGAAGGTTAATTGATGGGGTTAGCTAACGCGAAGCTCTTGATCGAAGCCCCGGTAAACGGCGGCCGTAACTATAACGGTCCTAAGGTAGCGAAATTCCTTGTCGGGTAAGTTCCGACCTGCACGAATGGCGTAACGATGGCGGCGCTGTCTCCACCCGAGACTCAGTGAAATTGAAATCGCTGTGAAGATGCAGTGTATCCGCGGCTAGACGGAAAGACCCCGTGAACCTTTACTATAGCTTTGCACTGGACTTTGAATTTGCTTGTGTAGGATAGGTGGGAGGCTTTGAAGCGTGGACGCCAGTTCGCGTGGAGCCATCCTTGAAATACCACCCTGGCAACTTTGAGGTTCTAACTCAGGTCCGTTATCCGGATCGAGGACAGTGTATGGTGGGTAGTTTGACTGGGGCGGTCTCCTCCTAAAGAGTAACGGAGGAGTACGAAGGTGCGCTCAGACCGGTCGGAAATCGGTCGTAGAGTATAAAGGCAAAAGCGCGCTTGACTGCGAGACAGACACGTCGAGCAGGTACGAAAGTAGGTCTTAGTGATCCGGTGGTTCTGTATGGAAGGGCCATCGCTCAACGGATAAAAGGTACTCCGGGGATAACAGGCTGATACCGCCCAAGAGTTCATATCGACGGCGGTGTTTGGCACCTCGATGTCGGCTCATCACATCCTGGGGCTGAAGCCGGTCCCAAGGGTATGGCTGTTCGCCATTTAAAGTGGTACGCGAGCTGGGTTTAGAACGTCGTGAGACAGTTCGGTCCCTATCTGCCGTGGACGTTTGAGATTTGAGAGGGGCTGCTCCTAGTACGAGAGGACCGGAGTGGACGAACCTCTGGTGTTCCGGTTGTCACGCCAGTGGCATTGCCGGGTAGCTATGTTCGGAAAAGATAACCGCTGAAAGCATCTAAGCGGGAAACTTGCCTCAAGATGAGATCTCACTGGAACCTTGAGTTCCCTGAAGGGCCGTCGAAGACTACGACGTTGATAGGTTGGGTGTGTAAGCGCTGTGAGGCGTTGAGCTAACCAATACTAATTGCCCGTGAGGCTTGACCATATAACACCCAAGCAATTTGCGCTTAACAGCCAGATTGCGGTGTGTGAAGACGAAACGAACCGAAAGTTCGAGAAAACACACAAACTATCGCATACCCAATTTGCTGAAGCGTCGAAAGACGACTCGGCACACCGAATTTCTTGACGACCATAGAGCATTGGAACCACCTGATCCCATCCCGAACTCAGCAGTGAAACGATGCATCGCCGATGGTAGTGTGGGGTTTCCCCATGTGAGAGTAGGTCATCGTCAAGATTAAATTCCGAAACCCCAATTGCGAAAGCAATTGGGGTTTTGTTTTTGCGCGCGGAAAAACCTTTCAAATTGCAGCTGCTAGCTGCTTGATTGTGCCTGGTCACGCTTTCTATGCAACAGCCTTAGGCATGGCTATCATGCCTGCCTCATTGTGAGGCGAGATCTGCATGCTGACATTGTTGGAGCTTCTGAAGGATGGGCGGTTTCACTCGGGCCAGGCCCTTGGTGCCGCCTTGGGCGTTAGTCGCAGTGCCGTGTGGAAGCAGTTGCAGCAGTTGGAGGCTGAGCTGGGGCTCTCTATCCATAAAGTTCGCGGCCGCGGTTATCAGTTGGCGGCCCCGCTGACGCTTCTGAATCCGGCTGATATTTACGAGCAATCAAAGGATTGCCCTTGGGCTGTGCTGGTTTTCGATTCTATTGACTCTACAAACGCCGAAGCTCTGAGGGCTGTCGAGCGTGGCGTGCCTGCGCCGTTCCTGGTGCTCGCTGAGCGTCAGACGGCGGGGCGTGGTCGGAGAGGGCGAAAATGGGCTAGCCCTTTTGCAGAAAATGTTTATTACAGCCTCGTACTGCGTATCGATGGTGGAATGCGTCAGCTTGAAGGGCTCAGCTTGGTAGTCGGGCTGGCGGTCATGCAAACCTTGCGCGAGTTTGGAATTGCTGGTGCGGGCCTGAAGTGGCCAAACGATGTTTTAGTTGGACGCAAAAAAATCGCCGGAATCCTGTTGGAGTTGGTTGGGGATCCTGCTGATGTTTGTCATGTAGTTCTGGGTGTAGGTATCAACGTCAGCATGCAGAAAACCGACGAGATTGATCAGCAGTGGACGTCTGTACGGCTTGAGTCCGGCAAGCAGGTTGATCGTAACCAGTTGGTTGCTCGGTTGAGCATGATGCTGAAGGCTTACCTGGAGCGCCACCAGGCCCAGGGCTTTTCCTCTATTCAAGAGGAGTGGGAGCAGAATCATTTGTGGCAAGGTAGTGCGGTGTCTCTGATTGCTGGGATCAATAAAATAGACGGTGTTGTTATGGGCATCGATCAGCAGGGCGCATTGCGATTGAGGGTGGATGGGGTTGAGAAGGTCTACAGCGGTGGCGAGCTCAGCTTGAGGTTACGCAATGATTCTTGAGCTTGATTGCGGAAACAGCTTCATTAAATGGCGCGTTCTGGATAATGCTGCGCTTGGGGTATTTGCTGAGGGTGTGGTTGATTCCGATGATGCTTTGGTCGGGCATCTGCGTACGCTAAACGGCTTGGTTTTGACCCGCTGCCGCTTGGTCAGCGTGCGCACGGCCGAGGAGACGAGCAAGCTTACTTCCATGTTGGTTCAGGCTTTTGGCGTGGCGGTGATCTGTGCTGCGCCTGCGAAAGAAATGGCCGGCGTACGAAATGGTTATGAGGAGTTTGAGCGACTTGGCCTGGATCGCTGGCTTGCCATGCTGGGAGGCTTTCGCCTTGCGGCTGGTGCCTGCCTAGTACTCGATTTCGGGACGGCGGTTACTGCGGATTTCATTGCTGCGGATGGCGAGCACCTGGGGGGGTTTATCTGCCCAGGGATGCCATTGATGCGTAATCAGCTGAGAACTCACACTCGTCGAATTCGGTACGATGATTTGTCTGCCGAGCGCGCGCTGGTGAGCCTGTTGCCGGGGCGTACGACGGTTGAGGCGGTAGAGCGTGGCTGCTCATTGATGTTGAGGGGGTTCGTTCTAACTCAGTTGGAGTTGGCGCGTGGTTACTGGGGGGATGATTTCGTAGTATTTCTCACTGGTGGTGATGCTGATCTGGTTTCTGGGGTTGTCCCGCAAGGGCGAGTGGTTCCGGATCTGGTTTTTGTCGGATTGGCTATGGCATGCCCATTGTCCTGAGGTTTTTATGCGCTGGTTGTTCCTGCTGCTTCTGGTTCTCAATGTGTTCTATTACGTCTGGCATCAGCAGGAAGTGCCTTTACGTGCCAAGGAGGTAACACCTCTGACGCTTTATAAAGGGTCCCAGCAGGATATCCGCTTGTTGAGTGAGTCGTCTGACGCTCTCTCTAGGCGTGACAAGGGTGGGGCTCAAGCCGATTGCCTCTATATAGGTGGTTTTGCTCGTCGTGATCAGGCTCAAATGCTCGAGCAGCGTCTGTCGGCATTGGGGGTGGAGGTCCGATTGAAGTCCTTGGGGTTGCCTGATGCTTCTGGTTACTGGTTGCGGGTGGCTCCTGAAAGCAAGCATTTGCTGGATGATTCGCTGCTGCAGAATCTTGCTAAAGAATTCAATGAGTTAAAACATAAAATAATGTCATGCGAAGGCATTGCAACTGCCGAATAGTTTGCATAGAATGGCGCCCGCTCCGCAGTGAAGACCTCTAGAGGTAGACGCAGCGAAGCGAGGTCAACGCAGCTAACCTCAGGTTTTTAATGAGAAAATGCTTGACAGAAGGGTGGCATGATGTAGAATGCTGCCTCGCTTAGGAGGGGTTCCCGAGCGGCCAAAGGGATCAGACTGTAAATCTGACGTCTACGACTTCGAAGGTTCGAATCCTTCCCCCTCCACCAGATTTAGCGTGAGCTGCAGGCTCCGCGGGTATAGTTTAGTGGTAGAACCTCAGCCTTCCAAGCTGATGATGCGGGTTCGATTCCCGCTACCCGCTCCAAGTTTGCAGGTTGTGCAAAGTGTTTCGCTCTTGTAGCTCAGTTGGTAGAGCACACCCTTGGTAAGGGTGAGGTCAGCGGTTCAAATCCGCTCAAGAGCTCCATATAACAAGGCAGATATGAAAATATCTGCCTTTGTTTTAATGGCTTGTGTGACTTGCTCAATTCTTCTCCTAGGGGTGATTTCGATGGCTAAGGAAAAGTTCGAACGTAATAAGCCGCACGTCAACGTTGGTACCATTGGTCACGTTGACCACGGTAAAACCACTCTGACTGCTGCTCTGACTCGCGTCTGCTCCGAGGTTTTCGGTTCGGCTCGTGTTGACTTCGACAAGATCGACAGCGCCCCGGAAGAAAAGGCTCGTGGTATCACCATCAATACTGCGCACGTAGAGTACGATTCGAATATTCGTCACTACGCGCACGTTGACTGCCCAGGTCACGCCGACTACGTCAAAAACATGATCACTGGTGCTGCCCAGATGGACGGCGCGATCCTGGTTTGCTCGGCTGCCGATGGTCCGATGCCGCAAACTCGTGAGCACATCCTGCTGTCCCGTCAGGTAGGTGTTCCGTACATCGTTGTCTTCCTGAACAAGGCTGACATGGTGGACGACGCTGAGCTGCTGGAACTGGTTGAGATGGAAGTGCGCGACCTGCTGAGCACTTACGACTTCCCAGGTGATGACACTCCAATCATCATCGGTTCGGCTCTGATGGCTCTGAACGGCCAAGACGACAACGAAATGGGCACTACCGCTGTTAAGAGGCTGGTAGAAACTCTGGATACCTACATCCCAGAGCCAGAGCGTGCTATCGATAAGCCGTTCCTGATGCCAATCGAAGACGTGTTCTCGATCTCCGGCCGCGGTACCGTGGTAACTGGTCGTGTTGAGCGTGGTATCGTTCGCATCCAGGAAGAGGTTGAGATCGTTGGTCTGCGCGACACTCAAAAAACCACCTGCACCGGTGTTGAGATGTTCCGCAAGCTGCTGGACGAAGGTCGTGCTGGTGAGAACTGCGGCGTTCTGCTGCGTGGCACCAAGCGTGACGACGTTGAGCGTGGCCAGGTTCTGGTTAAGCCAGGTACCGTTAAGCCGCACACCAAGTTCACTGCTGAAGTGTACGTTCTGAGCAAGGAAGAAGGCGGCCGTCATACTCCGTTCTTCAAAGGCTACCGTCCACAGTTCTACTTCCGTACTACTGACGTGACTGGTAACTGCGAGCTGCCAGAGGGCGTTGAAATGGTAATGCCGGGTGACAACATCCAGATGACTGTCACTCTGATCAAAACCATCGCGATGGAAGATGGTCTGCGTTTCGCTATCCGTGAAGGCGGTCGTACCGTCGGCGCTGGCGTCGTAGCCAAAGTCATCGAGTAAGTTCTTGATATATCTCCATCGGGCCGGCATAATGGTCGGCCTGATTTTGTTTTTAGGTCAGTAGCTCAATTGGCAGAGCGACGGTCTCCAAAACCGTAGGTTGGGGGTTCGATTCCCTCCTGACCTGCCAGATTCACTCGGTGTGTCTGGCTTTCTTTTCACAGGATCTTCATAGATGACTCCTAAAGCTGAAGCTCAAGGCTCTCGCTTCGATCTGCTCAAGTGGCTTGTAGTAGTTGCTTTGGTGGTCGTTGGCGTTGTCGGTAATCAGTATTACTCCGCTTCGCCGATCCTGTACCGCGTACTCGCTTTGCTTGCTATCGCTGCTGTAGCTGCCTTTGTAGGCCTGCAGACTGCCAAGGGCAAGTCTTTCTTTGTACTGGTTAAGGAAGCTCGCACCGAGATTCGTAAAGTCGTATGGCCAACTCGCCAAGAAACCACGCAGACCACGTTGATCGTAGTGGCTGTTGTTCTGGTTATGGCGTTGCTGTTGTGGGGGCTTGATTCCCTGCTCGGCTGGCTCGTTTCCTTGATTGTTGGCTAAGGGTGTCCCGTGGCTAAGCGTTGGTACGTTGTGCATGCTTACTCGGGTTACGAGAAGCATGTAATGCGTTCGTTGATCGAGCGCGTAAAGCTGGCTGGCATGGAAGATGGCTTTGGTGAAATTCTGGTTCCCACTGAAGAAGTGGTTGAGATGCGTAATGGCCAGAAACGCAAAAGCGAGCGCAAGTTCTTCCCTGGTTATGTGCTGGTTCAGATGGATATGAATGAGGGTACTTGGCACTTGGTCAAGGATACTCCTCGGGTGATGGGTTTTATCGGTGGTACTGCCGACAAGCCTGCGCCAATCACGGACAAAGAGGCAGAAGCCATTCTGCGTCGTGTTGCTGATGGTAGTGACAAGCCTAAGCCTAAGACTCTGTTCGAGCCGGGTGAGGTTGTTCGTGTTACCGATGGTCCGTTCGCTGACTTTAACGGCACCGTCGAAGAAGTTAACTACGAAAAGAGCCGGATCCAAGTGGCTGTGCTCATTTTCGGTCGCTCTACTCCGGTAGAGCTAGAGTTCAGCCAGGTCGAAAAGGCATAGCTGAACGAGAATCCCATACCCCGCAGCCCAAGGCTGTGGGGTTTTGTCGTCACTGGGATAAACGCGCAAGTAACCGGGGAGCCTTTCCAGGCGTTTGAACCCGTAATTGGAGTGCCTCATGGCTAAGAAGATTACTGCTTACATCAAGCTGCAAGTGAAGGCCGCACAGGCCAACCCAAGTCCACCCGTCGGTCCAGCACTGGGTCAGCACGGCGTGAACATCATGGAATTCTGCAAGGCCTTCAACGCCCGTACCCAGGGTCTTGAGCCAGGTCTGCCGACTCCTGTGATTATCACTGTTTACAGTGACCGCAGCTTCACTTTCGAAACTAAGAGCACCCCTGCTTCGGTTCTGCTGAAGAAAGCTGCTGGCCTAACCAGCGGTTCCGCTCGTCCGAACACCGTTAAGGTTGGCACCGTTACCCGTGCTCAGCTGGAAGAAATCGCGAAAACCAAAAACGCGGATCTGACTGCAGCTGATATGGATGCAGCCGTGCGTACTATCGCCGGTTCTGCTCGTAGCATGGGCCTTAACGTGGAGGGTGTGTAATGGCTAAGCTGACCAAGCGCCAAAAGGCTATCGCCGGCAAGATTGAAGCGGGCAAGGCCTACAGCTTCGTAGACGCAGCTGCTCTCCTGACCGAGCTGTCGACCGTCAAGTTCAGCGAGTCTGTTGACGTCGCTGTAAACTTGGGTGTTGACCCACGTAAATCCGACCAGGTTGTTCGCAGCGCTACCGTGCTGCCACACGGCACTGGCAAGACTGTACGTGTAGCTGTGTTCACCCAAGGCCCAGCCGCTGAAGCTGCCCTGGCTGCCGGCGCTGATCGCGTAGGTATGGACGACCTGGCTGCCGAAATGAAAGGCGGCGACCTGAACTATGACGTAGTTATTGCTTCCCCGGATGCAATGCGCGTTGTAGGTCAGCTGGGCCAGATCCTCGGTCCACGCGGTCTGATGCCTAACCCTAAGGTTGGTACCGTAACTCCAGACGTAGCTGGCGCTGTTAAAAACGCCAAGGCCGGTCAGGTTCGTTATCGCACCGACAAAAACGGCATTATCCACACTTCCGTTGGCAAGGTCGGCTTCGACGCCGTCAAGCTGAAGGAAAACGTTGAAGCCCTGATCGCTGATCTGAAGCGTATCAAGCCAGCTTCCTCGAAAGGTATCTACGTCAAGCGCGTTACCCTGAGTACCACTATGGGCCCAGGTCTGGTCATCGACCAAGGTTCGCTGGACGTATAAGACACAGGTTGACGTAAGAGATTGCGTCAATTGAAAGATTGGGGTCCCTGCCTGGCGGGGGCTATCCAAGACCGTAGGCGACGCAAGTCTTAAACCACAAGCCTACGCAGATGGTGCTCCCGGTTCCTTACCGAATCAGACACCAAAACGACATCCGGCCTCGGTTGGATGAAACGGTAACAAGCAGGAGTTAAACCCGTGGCAATTAAACTCGAAGACAAGAAGGCCATCGTCGCTGAAGTCAACGAGGCTGCCAAAGGCGCTCTGTCCGCTGTCGTGGCTGATGCCCGTGGTGTGACAGTAGGCGCTATGACCGGACTCCGTAAAGAGGCCCGCGAAGCTGGCGTGTATGTACGTGTCGTACGTAACACCCTGCTCAAGCGCGCTGTTGAAGGCACTCAATATGACGTGCTCAACGACGCGTTCGTCGGCCCGACCCTGATTGCATTCTCCAAGGAACATCCGGGCGCTGCTGCTCGTATTTTCAAAGAGTTCGCAAAGGGTCAGGAAAAGTTCGAGATCAAGGCAGCTGCGTTCGAGGGCAAGTACCTCGCAGCAAACGAGATCGACGTGTTGGCTTCGCTGCCAACTCGCGACGAAGCTATTGCGAAGCTGATGAGCGTGATCCAAGGCGCTACCAGCAAGCTGGCTCGTACTCTGGCGGCCATTCGCGACCAGAAAGAAGCTGCTGCTGCCTAAGGCACTGCAAGCCCTTTCAAAATCATATGTTTAATTTGATGGCTGCGTAGGCTGTCACCCCAATACAGGAATTTATAGTCATGTCTCTGACTAACGAGCAAATCATCGAAGCAATCGGCCAGAAAACCGTTCTGGAAGTTGTTGAGCTGATCAAAGCAATGGAAGAAACCTTCGGCGTTACCGCTGCTGTTGCCGCTGCTGGTCCAGCTGCTGCTGCCGCTGTTGTTGAAGAGCAAACTGAATTCAACGTCATGCTGACCGAAGCTGGCGAGAAGAAAGTTAACGTGATCAAGGCTGTACGTGAACTGACCGGTCTGGGCCTGAAAGAAGCCAAGGCTGTAGTTGACGGTGCTCCTGCCATGGTTCTGGAAGGCGTTGCTAAAGAAGCCGCTGACAAAGCCAAAGCAGCTCTGGAAGAAGCAGGCGCTAAAGTCGAGCTGAAGTAAGCATCGACTTTGTGTCTCCAGCCCAAGCGTTAAGCTGAGGCTGATGGCTGGTGGCTCTTGCCACCGGCCTTTTTCCGTTATTGGCAGCCGACTGGGTCGGTGTCTCTAACGTGCTGTAACCACCCTGTGCGGTGGAGCAAACCAAAGGGTTTGCACGATTTTCTGGCTGCTCCCGTCGGGAGGGGCCAAATAAGCAGGTGACCAAGCTGGGGAACGCTGATGGCTTACTCATATACTGAGAAAAAACGTATCCGCAAGGACTTTAGCAAGTTGCCGGACGTCATGGATGTGCCGTACCTCCTGGCCATCCAGCTGGATTCGTATCGTGAATTCTTGCAAGCGGGAGCGACTAAAGATCAGTTCCGCGACGTGGGCCTGCATGCGGCCTTCAAATCCGTTTTCCCGATCATCAGCTACTCCGGCAATGCTGCGTTGGAGTATGTCGGTTATCGCTTGGGCGAACCGGCATTTGATGTCAAAGAATGCGTGCTGCGCGGTGTAACTTACGCCGTACCTTTGCGGGTAAAAGTTCGTCTGATCATTTTCGACAAAGAATCGTCGAACAAAGCGATCAAGGACATCAAAGAGCAAGAAGTCTACATGGGTGAAATCCCCCTGATGACTGAGAACGGTACCTTCGTAATCAACGGTACCGAGCGTGTAATCGTTTCCCAGCTGCACCGTTCCCCTGGCGTATTCTTCGACCACGACCGTGGCAAGACGCACAGCTCCGGTAAGCTGCTGTACTCCGCACGTATCATTCCTTACCGCGGCTCCTGGTTGGACTTCGAGTTCGACCCGAAAGACTGCGTGTTCGTGCGTATCGACCGTCGTCGCAAGCTGCCTGCATCGGTATTGCTGCGCGCGCTGGGCTACACCACTGAAGAAGTGCTGGACGCTTTCTACACCACCAACGTATTCCATGTGCGCGGCGAAAGCCTGAGCCTGGAGCTGGTGCCTCAGCGCCTGCGCGGTGAAATTGCAGTCCTCGATATTCAGGATGACAAAGGCAAGGTTATTGTCGAGCAGGGTCGTCGTATTACCGCTCGTCACATCAACCAGCTGGAAAAAGCCGGGATCAAAGAGCTGGAAGTGCCTCTGGACTACGTCCTGGGTCGTACTACCGCCAAGGTCATCGTGCATCCGGCCACCGGCGAAATCCTGGCAGAGTGCAATACCGAGCTGAACACCGAGATCCTGGCGAAGATCGCCAAGGCTCAGGTCGTGCGTATCGAAACGTTGTACACCAACGATATCGATTGCGGTCCGTTCGTTTCCGACACTCTGAAGATCGACTCCACCACCAACCAGCTGGAAGCGTTGGTCGAGATCTATCGTATGATGCGTCCTGGCGAGCCTCCAACCAAGGATGCGGCCGAGACCCTGTTCAACAACCTGTTCTTCAGCCCTGAGCGCTATGACCTGTCTGCGGTCGGCCGGATGAAGTTCAACCGTCGTATCGGTCGTACCGAGATCGAAGGTTCGGGCGTGTTGTGCAAGGAAGACATCGTTGCTGTTCTGAAGACTCTGGTCGACATCCGTAACGGCAAAGGCATCGTCGATGACATCGACCACCTGGGTAACCGTCGTGTTCGCTGCGTAGGCGAAATGGCCGAGAACCAGTTCCGCGTTGGCCTGGTACGTGTTGAGCGTGCGGTCAAAGAGCGTCTGTCGATGGCTGAAAGCGAAGGCCTGATGCCGCAAGACCTGATCAATGCCAAGCCTGTGGCTGCGGCGGTGAAAGAGTTCTTCGGTTCCAGCCAGCTGTCCCAGTTCATGGACCAGAACAACCCGCTGTCCGAGATCACCCACAAGCGTCGTGTCTCCGCACTCGGCCCGGGCGGTCTGACCCGTGAGCGCGCAGGCTTCGAAGTTCGTGACGTACACCCGACTCACTATGGTCGTGTATGCCCGATTGAAACGCCGGAAGGTCCGAACATCGGTCTGATCAACTCCTTGGCTGCCTATGCTCGCACCAACCAGTACGGCTTCCTCGAGAGCCCGTACCGCGTGGTGAAAGAAGGTCTGGTGACCGACGAGATCGTGTTCCTGTCCGCTATTGAAGAGGCCGATCACGTGATCGCCCAGGCTTCGGCGACCATGAACGACAAAGGTCAGCTGATCGATGAGCTGGTAGCTGTTCGTCACTTGAACGAATTCACCGTCAAGGCGCCAGAAGACGTCACCTTGATGGACGTTTCGCCGAAGCAGGTAGTTTCGGTTGCAGCGTCGCTGATTCCGTTCCTCGAGCACGACGACGCCAACCGTGCGTTGATGGGGTCGAACATGCAGCGTCAGGCTGTACCAACCCTGCGTGCCGACAAGCCGCTGGTAGGTACCGGCATGGAGCGTAACGTTGCCCGTGACTCCGGCGTTTGCGTCGTGGCTCGTCGTGGCGGCGTGATCGACTCGGTTGACGCCAGCCGTATCGTGGTTCGTGTTGCGGATGACGAAGTTGAACCAGGCGAAGCCGGTGTTGACATCTACAACCTGACCAAATACACCCGCTCCAACCAGAACACCTGCATCAACCAGCGTCCGCTGGTGAGCAAGGGCGATCGGGTTCAGCGTAGCGACATCATGGCCGACGGTCCGTCCACCGACATGGGTGAGCTGGCTCTGGGTCAGAACATGCGCATCGCGTTCATGGCATGGAACGGCTTCAACTTCGAAGACTCCATCTGTCTGTCCGAGCGTGTGGTTCAGGAAGACCGCTTCACCACGATCCACATCCAGGAACTGACCTGTGTGGCCCGTGACACCAAGCTTGGCCCAGAGGAAATCACTGCAGACATCCCGAACGTGGGCGAGGCTGCACTGAACAAGCTGGACGAAGCCGGTATCGTTTATGTGGGTGCTGAAGTTGGCGCAGGCGACATCCTGGTCGGTAAGGTCACTCCGAAAGGCGAGACCCAGCTGACTCCGGAAGAGAAACTGCTGCGTGCAATCTTCGGTGAAAAAGCCAGCGACGTTAAAGACACTTCCCTGCGTGTACCTACCGGTACCAAGGGTACTGTCATCGACGTACAGGTCTTCACTCGCGACGGCGTGGAGCGTGATGCTCGTGCCTTGTCGATCGAGAAGAGCCAGCTCGACGAGATCCGTAAGGATCTGAACGAAGAGTTCCGTATCGTTGAAGGCGCCACTTTCGAACGTCTGCGTTCCGCTCTGGTCGGCCACAAAGCCGAAGGCGGCGCCGGTCTGAAGAAAGGTCAGGAAATCACCGACGAAGTACTCGACGGTCTTGAGCATGGTCAGTGGTTCAAGCTGCGCATGGCTGAAGATGCTCTGAACGAGCAGCTCGAGAAGGCCCAGGCCTACATCGTTGATCGTCGCCGTCTGCTGGACGACAAGTTCGAAGACAAGAAGCGCAAACTGCAGCAGGGCGATGACCTGGCTCCAGGCGTGCTGAAAATCGTCAAGGTTTACCTGGCAATCCGCCGCCGCATCCAGCCGGGCGACAAGATGGCCGGTCGTCACGGTAACAAGGGTGTGGTCTCCGTGATCATGCCGGTTGAAGACATGCCGCACGATGCCAACGGCACCCCGGTCGACGTCGTCCTCAACCCGTTGGGCGTACCTTCGCGTATGAACGTTGGTCAGATTCTCGAAACCCACCTGGGCCTCGCGGCCAAAGGTCTGGGCGAGAAGATCAACCGCATGGTCGAAGAGCAGCGCAAGGTCGCGGAACTGCGTAAGTTCCTGGACGAGATCTACAACCAGATCGGCGGTCGTAACGAAGATCTGGATAGCTTCTCCGATCAGGAAATCCTGGATCTGGCGAAGAACCTGCGCGGCGGCGTGCCGATGGCCACTCCGGTGTTCGACGGTGCCAAGGAAAGCGAAATCAAGGCCATGCTGAAACTGGCGGACCTGCCAGAAAGCGGCCAGATGCAGCTGACCGACGGCCGTACCGGCAACAAGTTCGAGCGCCCGGTTACTGTTGGCTACATGTACATGCTGAAGCTGAACCACTTGGTAGACGACAAGATGCACGCTCGTTCTACCGGTTCGTACAGCCTGGTTACCCAGCAGCCGCTGGGTGGTAAGGCGCAGTTCGGTGGTCAGCGTTTCGGGGAGATGGAGGTCTGGGCACTGGAAGCATACGGTGCCGCATACACTCTGCAAGAAATGCTCACAGTGAAGTCGGACGATGTGAACGGCCGGACCAAGATGTACAAAAACATCGTGGACGGCGATCACCGTATGGAGCCGGGCATGCCCGAGTCCTTCAACGTGTTGATCAAAGAAATTCGTTCCCTCGGCATCGATATCGATCTGGAAACCGAATAACACGTGACGCGAATCGAGAGCGGGGCAGAATTGCCCGCTCTCTGCTCCGCCAGGAGGAAAGGCCTTGAAAGACCTACTGAATTTGCTGAAAAACCAGGGTCAAGTCGAAGAGTTCGACGCCATCCGTATCGGATTGGCCTCGCCTGAGATGATCCGTTCGTGGTCGTTCGGTGAAGTTAAAAAGCCGGAAACCATCAACTACCGTACGTTCAAGCCTGAGCGTGACGGCCTGTTCTGCGCCAAGATCTTTGGCCCGGTAAAGGATTACGAGTGCCTGTGCGGTAAGTACAAGCGCTTGAAGCATCGTGGCGTGATCTGCGAGAAGTGCGGCGTTGAAGTTGCACTGGCCAAGGTTCGTCGTGAGCGTATGGCGCACATCGAACTGGCTTCGCCGGTTGCCCATATCTGGTTCCTGAAATCGCTGCCGTCCCGTATCGGCCTGCTGATGGACATGACCCTGCGTGATATCGAGCGCGTTCTCTACTTCGAGAGCTATGTCGTTATCGATCCAGGCATGACCACCCTGGAAAAAGGCCAGCTGCTGAACGACGAGCAGTACTTCGAAGCGCTGGAAGAGTTCGGTGACGACTTCGATGCCCGCATGGGTGCCGAGGCTGTCCGCGAGCTGCTGCACGCTATCGACCTGGAGCACGAGATTGGCCGTCTGCGCGAAGAGATTCCGCAAACCAACTCGGAAACCAAGATCAAGAAGCTGTCCAAGCGTCTGAAGTTGATGGAAGCCTTCCAGGGTTCCGGCAACCTGCCAGAGTGGATGGTGCTGACCGTTCTGCCGGTTCTGCCGCCAGATCTGCGTCCACTGGTCCCGCTGGATGGCGGTCGTTTCGCGACTTCCGACCTCAACGATCTGTATCGTCGAGTGATCAACCGTAACAACCGTTTGAAGCGCCTGCTGGATCTGTCCGCTCCGGACATCATCGTGCGCAACGAAAAGCGTATGTTGCAGGAAGCCGTCGACGCACTGCTCGACAACGGTCGTCGTGGCCGCGCTATCACCGGTTCTAACAAGCGTCCTCTGAAATCCCTGGCCGATATGATCAAGGGTAAGCAAGGTCGTTTCCGTCAGAACTTGCTCGGTAAGCGTGTTGACTACTCCGGTCGTTCGGTAATTACCGTAGGTCCGACCCTGCGTCTGCACCAGTGCGGTCTGCCTAAGAAAATGGCTCTCGAGCTGTTCAAACCGTTCATTTTCGGCAAATTGGAAATGCGTGGCCTGGCCACCACCATCAAAGCCGCGAAGAAAATGGTCGAGCGCGAGCTGCCAGAGGTCTGGGACGTTCTCGCCGAAGTGATTCGCGAACACCCAGTGCTCCTCAACCGTGCACCGACCCTTCACCGTCTGGGTATCCAGGCGTTTGAGCCAGTACTGATCGAAGGTAAGGCTATCCAGCTGCACCCTCTGGTCTGTGCTGCGTACAACGCCGACTTCGACGGCGACCAAATGGCCGTGCACGTACCGCTGACACTGGAAGCCCAGCTGGAAGCGCGTGCGTTGATGATGTCGACCAACAACATCCTGTCGCCAGCCAACGGCGAGCCAATCATCGTTCCGTCGCAGGACGTTGTATTGGGTCTGTACTACATGACTCGTGAAGCGATCAACGCCAAGGGCGAAGGTCGTGTGTTCGCGGATCTGCAGGAAGTTGACCGTGTATTCCGTGCCGGCGAAGCCGCGCTGCATGCCAAGGTCAAGGTGCGGATCACCGAAACCGTCAATGACCGTGATGGCGGCAGCGTGACCAACACTCGTATCGTCGACACCACTGTCGGCCGTGCGCTGTTGTTCCAGGTTGTGCCAAAAGGTCTGTCGTACGACGTCGTCAATCTGCCGATGAAGAAAAAGGCGATCTCCAAGCTGATCAACCAGTGCTATCGCGTGGTTGGTCTGAAAGAGACTGTGATCTTCGCTGACCAGTTGATGTACACCGGTTTTGCCTACTCGACCATTTCCGGCGTTTCCATCGGTGTTAACGACTTCGTTATCCCGGATGAAAAAGCCCGCATCATCGGTGCTGCCACCGACGAAGTGAAAGAGATCGAGAGCCAGTACGCCTCCGGCCTGGTAACCCAGGGCGAGAAGTACAACAAAGTGATCGACCTTTGGTCGAAAGCGAACGACGAAGTATCCAAGGCGATGATGGCCAACCTCTCGAAAGAGAAAGTCATCGACCGTCATGGCGACGAAGTCGAGCAAGAATCCTTCAACTCGATGTACATGATGGCCGACTCGGGTGCGCGGGGTTCCGCAGCACAGATTCGTCAGCTGGCCGGTATGCGTGGTCTGATGGCCAAGCCGGACGGTTCCATCATCGAAACGCCGATTACTGCGAACTTCCGTGAAGGTCTGAGCGTACTCCAGTACTTCATCTCGACTCACGGTGCTCGTAAAGGTCTGGCGGATACCGCGTTGAAAACTGCGAACTCCGGTTACCTGACTCGTCGTCTGGTAGACGTGGCGCAGGATCTGGTTGTAACCGAGATCGACTGTGGCACCGAGCATGGCCTGGTAATGACTCCGCACATTGAAGGCGGTGACGTTGTAGAGCCGTTGGGTGAGCGCGTGTTGGGTCGTGTTATTGCCCGTGACGTATTCAAGCCAGGTACCGAGGACGTCATCGTTCCTGCCGGCACTCTGGTCGACGAGAAGTGGGTCGAGTTCATCGAGCTGAACAGCATCGACGAAGTGATCGTGCGTTCGCCGATCAGCTGCGAAACCCGCTACGGCATTTGCGCCAAGTGCTACGGCCGCGACTTGGCTCGTGGTCACCAGGTGAACATCGGTGAAGCTGTCGGCGTTATCGCTGCTCAGTCCATCGGTGAGCCGGGTACCCAGCTGACGATGCGTACGTTCCACATCGGTGGTGCGGCAAGCCGGACCTCCGCGGCCGACAGCGTTCAGGTGAAGAACGGCGGTACCGTCCGTCTGCACAACCTGAAGCACGTTGAGCGAGTGGATGGTCACCTGGTTGCTGTGTCCCGTTCCGGCGAGCTGGCGATCGCTGACGACTTCGGTCGTGAGCGTGAGCGTTACAAGCTGCCGTACGGTGCTGTGATTTCGGTTAAAGAAGGTGACAAGGTCGACGCTGGCTCTATCGTGGCCAAGTGGGATCCGCACACTCACCCGATCGTTACCGAAATGAAAGGTACCGTGACCTACGTGGGCATGGAAGAAGGCATCACGATCAAGCGTCAGACTGACGAATTGACCGGTATGACCAACATTGAAGTACTTGACGCGAAAGATCGTCCAGCTGCCGGTAAAGACATCCGTCCTGCCGTGAAGATGGTCGACGATAACGGCAAGGATCTGTTGCTGCCAGGCACTGACGTAATTGCTCAGTACTTCCTGCCAGCCAACGCCCTGGTCGGTGTAGCGGACGGCGCGAAGATCGCGATCGGTGATGTTATCGCTCGTATCCCGCAAGAAACTTCGAAGACCCGCGACATCACCGGTGGTCTGCCGCGTGTTGCCGACTTGTTCGAAGCTCGTCGTCCGAAAGAAGCATCGATTCTGGCTGAAGTCAGCGGCACCATCGCGTTCGGTAAAGAGACCAAGGGCAAGCGCCGTCTGGTCATTACCCCGAACGACGGTAGCGATCCGTACGAAGAGCTGATTCCGAAGTGGCGTCACCTGAACGTCTTCGAAGGCGAACAGGTAAACCGCGGCGAAGTTATCTCCGACGGTCCAAGCGATCCACACGACATCCTGCGTCTGCTGGGTGTGAGTGCGCTGGCCAAGTACATCGTGAACGAGATCCAGGACGTTTACCGCCTGCAGGGCGTGAAGATCAACGACAAGCACATCGAGACCATTCTGCGTCAGATGCTGCGTAAGGTTGAGATCGCTGAATCCGGCGATTCCAGCTTCATCAAGGGCGACCAGATGGAGCTGACTCACGTATTGGTAGAGAACGAGCGTCTGAACACCGAAGACAAGTTTGTCGCCAAGTTCACCCGCGTTCTGCTGGGTATCACCAAGGCGTCGCTGTCGACCGAATCGTTCATCTCGGCGGCCTCTTTCCAAGAGACCACTCGCGTACTGACCGAAGCGGCGGTAACCGGCAAGCGCGATTACCTGCGCGGCCTGAAAGAAAACGTGGTCGTGGGTCGCCTGATCCCGGCTGGTACTGGCCTGGCCTATCACAGTGAGCGTAAGCGTCGCCGTGATGCAGACAAGCCTCTGCGCGTAAGCGCAAGTGAAGTTGAAGCTGCACTGACCGAAGCGCTGAACTCCAGCGGTAACTGAGGTCTGCAGTAGATTGAGATAGGGCCCTGGCTTTTCCGCTCACGAATCAAGACGATTTTGTCGGGGTCCGTTGATAGGGGAGGCCGGGGCCTTGCCTTGACTGGGGACAAGATCCTCTTTAGACTCTTGTACCCCTAAATTTGGTGGGGCTTGCGCCCTGCCATTTTGTTTATGTCGAAAGACAACAGTGGAGCTAGTAGATGGCAACTATCAACCAGCTGGTACGTCAGCCGCGTAAGCGTATCGTCGAGAAATCCGACGTGCCTGCGCTGCAGAACTGCCCGCAACGTCGTGGCGTGTGCACTCGCGTGTATACCACTACGCCGAAAAAACCTAACTCGGCACTGCGTAAAGTATGCCGTGTGCGTCTGACCAACGGTTTCGAGGTTTCCTCGTACATCGGTGGTGAAGGCCACAACCTGCAAGAGCACAGCGTGGTACTGATCCGCGGCGGTCGTGTAAAAGACTTGCCAGGTGTTCGTTACCACACCGTTCGCGGCTCCCTGGATACCTCCGGCGTTAAAGGTCGTAACCAAGGTCGTTCGAAGTACGGTACCAAGCGTCCGAAGTAATCGGCCGTTTTGCAGTTAATTATTTTATTGAGTCGATAAGAGTAAGGTCGGGCACGAGTCCTTTGGATCAACTGTCCCGAGCTAACCTGAAGACCGTTTGAGGGCTTATCATGCCAAGACGTCGCGTAGCAGCCAAACGTGAGATTCTGGACGATCCGAAATACGGAAGCCAGATCCTCGCCAAGTTCATGAACCACGTAATGGAAAGCGGCAAGAAAGCCGTTGCCGAGCGTATCGTTTATGGCGCGCTGGAAAAAGTTAAAGAACGCAAGAACAGCGATCCCCTGGAAATCTTCGAGAAAGCTCTCGACGCCATCGCTCCGCTGGTCGAAGTGAAGTCGCGCCGTGTTGGCGGTGCTACTTACCAGGTTCCGGTCGAAGTTCGTCCGTCCCGTCGTAACGCTCTGGCAATGCGCTGGTTGGTAGACTTCGCCCGTAAGCGCGGCGAGAAGTCTATGGCTCTGCGCTTGGCTGGCGAACTGCTGGATGCTGCCGAAGGCAAGGGTGCTGCAGTTAAGAAGCGTGAAGACGTACACCGTATGGCTGAAGCCAACAAGGCTTTCTCGCACTACCGCTTCTAATATCGGCATCATTCATTTTGCGAGGGCTTTATGGCTCGTACTACAGCAATCAACCGCTACCGTAACATCGGTATCTGTGCCCACGTTGACGCGGGCAAGACTACCACTACCGAGCGGATCCTGTTCTATACAGGTCTCAGCCACAAGATGGGTGAGGTGCATGACGGCGCTGCTACCACCGACTGGATGGTGCAGGAGCAGGAGCGTGGTATCACCATTACCTCTGCTGCTGTAACTACCTTCTGGAAAGGTTCGCGCGGCCAATACGATAACTATCGTGTAAACGTTATCGATACCCCGGGCCACGTAGACTTCACCATTGAAGTGGAGCGTTCGCTGCGCGTACTCGACGGCGCGGTCGTTGTGTTCTGCGGTACTTCCGGTGTTGAGCCTCAGTCCGAAACCGTATGGCGTCAAGCCAACAAATACGGCGTTCCACGTGTTGTTTACGTGAACAAGATGGACCGTGCCGGTGCCAACTTCCTGCGTGTTGTTGCTCAGATCAAAAACCGTCTGGGTCACACTCCGGTTCCAGTTCAGCTGGCTATCGGTGCAGAAGATAACTTCGAAGGTCAGATCGATCTGATCAAGATGAAGGCTATCTACTGGAACGACGACGACAAGGGTACTACCTATCGCGAGGAAGAAATTCCTGCCGATATGCTGGACCTGGCTAACGAGTGGCGCTCCAACATGGTTGAAGCTGCTGCCGAAGCCAACGAAGAGCTGATGAACAAGTACCTTGAAGAAGGTGAGCTGACTGTCGAAGAGATCAAGGCAGGCCTGCGCGCGCGCACCCTGGCCAGCGAGATCGTTCCGGCTGTCTGCGGTTCCTCGTTCAAGAACAAGGGCGTTCCGCTGGTTCTCGATGCTGTCATCGACTACCTGCCTGCTCCGACCGAGATCCCTGCAATCCAGGGTATCCATCCGGACAACATCGACGACGAAAACGCTCCGAAAATCGAGCGTCACGCCGACGACAGCGAACCGTTCTCGGCTCTGGCGTTCAAGATTGCTACTGACCCGTTCGTGGGCACCCTGACTTTCGTGCGCGTTTACTCGGGCATGCTGCAGTCTGGCGACTCCGTGATCAACTCGGTCAAGGGCAAGAAAGAGCGCGTTGGTCGTATGGTGCAGATGCACGCTAACCAGCGTGAAGAAATCAAGGAAGTGCTCGCGGGCGACATCGCTGCGCTGATCGGCATGAAGGACGTCACCACCGGTGACACCCTGTGTGATGCCGCTAGCCCGGTTATCCTCGAGCGTATGGACTTCCCTGAGCCGGTGATTTCGGTGGCCGTTGAGCCGAAAACCAAGCAAGACCAGGAGAAGATGGGTATTGCACTGGGCAAGCTGGCTCAGGAAGACCCGTCGTTCCGCGTCAAGACTGACGAAGAAACTGGTCAGACCATCATCTCGGGTATGGGTGAGCTTCACCTGGACATCCTCGTTGACCGCATGAAGCGCGAGTTCAACGTCGAGGCCAACATCGGTAAGCCGCAGGTTTCCTATCGCGAGAAGATTACCGTCGGCTGTGAAGTTGAAGGTAAGTTCGTTCGTCAATCCGGCGGTCGTGGCCAGTTCGGTCATTGCTGGATCCGTTTTGCTCCGGCAGACGTCGACGAAAAAGGCAATATCACTGAAGGTCTGGTGTTTGCCAACGAGGTCGTTGGTGGTGTGGTTCCGAAGGAATACATCCCGGCAATCCAGAAGGGTATCGAAGAGCAGATGAAGAACGGCGTTGTCGCCGGCTATCCGCTGATCGGCCTGAAGGCTACCGTGTTTGATGGTTCTTACCACGACGTCGACTCTAACGAGATGGCGTTTAAGGTAGCGGCCTCCATGGCGACCAAGCAGCTGCGTGAGAAGGGCAAGGGCGTAGTTCTTGAGCCGATCATGAAGGTTGAAGTAGTAACCCCTGAGGACTACATGGGTGACGTGATGGGTGACCTGAACCGTCGTCGTGGTCTGATCCAGGGTATGGAAGACTCGGTCTCTGGCAAGGTTATCCGTGCTGAAGTGCCGCTGGGTGAAATGTTCGGTTATGCGACCGACGTTCGTTCCATGTCCCAGGGTCGCGCGAGCTACTCCATGGAGTTCTCCAAGTACGCCGAAGCTCCGTCGAATATCGTCGAAGCACTCGTTAAAAAACAAGGCTAATCCAGCCCTTTAGGCAAGAGGTTCACTGTCGTGGCTAAAGAAAAATTTGAACGTAACAAACCGCACGTCAACGTTGGCACCATCGGTCACGTTGACCACGGTAAAACCACTCTGACCGCTGCACTGACTCGTGTTTGCTCCGAGGTTTTCGGTTCGGCTCGCGTTGACTTCGACAAGATCGACAGCGCCCCGGAAGAAAAGGCTCGTGGTATCACCATCAACACCGCGCACGTAGAGTACGACTCGAACATTCGTCACTACGCGCACGTTGACTGCCCAGGTCACGCCGACTACGTCAAAAACATGATCACTGGTGCTGCCCAGATGGACGGCGCGATCCTGGTTTGCTCGGCTGCCGATGGTCCGATGCCACAAACTCGCGAGCACATCCTGCTGTCCCGTCAGGTAGGCGTTCCGTACATCGTTGTCTTCCTGAACAAGGCTGACATGGTAGACGACGCTGAGCTGCTGGAACTGGTTGAGATGGAAGTGCGCGACCTGCTGAGCACTTACGACTTCCCAGGTGATGACACTCCAATCATCATCGGTTCGGCTCTGATGGCTCTGAACGGCCAAGACGACAACGAAATGGGCACTACCGCTGTTAAGAAGCTGGTAGAAACTCTGGATACCTACATCCCAGAGCCAGAGCGTGCTATCGATAAGCCGTTCCTGATGCCAATCGAAGATGTATTCTCGATCTCCGGCCGCGGTACCGTGGTAACTGGTCGTGTTGAGCGTGGTATTGTTCGCATCCAGGAAGAAGTTGAGATCGTTGGTCTGCGCGACACTCAGAAAACCACCTGCACCGGTGTTGAGATGTTCCGCAAGCTGCTGGACGAAGGTCGTGCTGGTGAGAACTGCGGCGTTCTGCTGCGTGGCACCAAGCGTGACGACGTTGAGCGTGGCCAGGTTCTGGTTAAGCCAGGTACCGTTAAGCCGCACACCAAGTTCACTGCTGAAGTGTACGTTCTGAGCAAGGAAGAAGGCGGCCGTCATACTCCGTTCTTCAAAGGCTACCGTCCACAGTTCTACTTCCGTACTACTGACGTGACTGGTAACTGCGAGCTGCCAGAAGGCGTTGAAATGGTAATGCCAGGTGACAACATCCAGATGACTGTCACTCTGATCAAAACCATCGCGATGGAAGATGGTCTGCGTTTCGCTATCCGTGAAGGCGGTCGTACCGTCGGCGCTGGCGTCGTAGCCAAAGTCATCGAGTAATCGACGACTCATGAAAAAGCCCCCGCTTGCGGGGGCTTTTTTATTGGGTTGACACTCTGTGGGGCCGTCTATAGAATTGCGCCTCCTTTTAACGGGCGTATTGCGCCCGGTGGGAATAGCAGCCTGGAGTCTGAAATCCAATGCAAAATCAGCAAATCCGTATCAGGTTGAAGGCTTTCGACCATCGCCTGATCGACCAATCCACCCAGGAAATCGTGGAAACCGCGAAACGTACTGGTGCTCAAGTGCGTGGTCCTATTCCACTGCCTACCCGTAAAGAGCGGTTCACCGTTCTGGTCTCCCCGCACGTCAACAAAGACGCGCGTGACCAGTACGAGATCCGTACTCATAAGCGCGTACTGGACATCGTCCAGCCAACGGATAAAACCGTTGATGCTCTTATGAAGCTTGATCTTGCGGCAGGTGTGGAAGTGCAGATCAGCCTCGGCTAAGACTCGGTCTTAGTCGTGTAACGCTCTGAAATGGGCGGCCATAGCGGGTGAAAGCCCCGTACACTCATGAGGTTTACAACATGACTATTGGTGTAGTCGGTCGTAAATGCGGTATGACCCGTATTTTCACCGAAGAAGGTGTCTCCATTCCGGTCACGGTCATTGAGATCGAGCCGAATCGCGTCACCCAGTTCAAAACTGAAGAAACCGATGGCTATCGTGCAGTGCAAGTCACTGTAGGTGAGCGTCGTGCTTCGCGCGTGACTGCTGCTCAAGCAGGTCACTTCGCTAAAGCGAACGTTGCTGCCGGTCGTGGCGTTTGGGAATTCCGCCTTGAAGAAGGCGAGTACCAAGCTGGCGATCTGATCAATGCAGAAATCTTCGCAGCTGGCCAACTGGTAGATGTTACCGGTCAGTCGAAAGGTAAAGGCTTCGCCGGTACCATCAAGCGTTGGAATTTCCGCGGTCAAGATAACACCCACGGTAACTCCGTTTCCCACCGCGTCCCGGGCTCTATTGGCCAGTGCCAGACTCCTGGTCGTGTATTCAAGGGCAAAAAAATGTCCGGTCATATGGGCGCTGAGCGCGTGACCGTGCAGTCCCTGGAAGTAGTGCGCGTCGACGCTGAACGCAATCTGTTGTTGGTCAAGGGTGCTGTTCCTGGCGCTACTGGCGGCAACCTGGTTGTACGTCCGGCGGCCAAGGCTCGCGGTTAAGGGGAAGCTGACATGCAATTAAATGTAAATGACGCTCAAGCGATCGAAGTTTCCGAACTGACATTTGGCGGCGAATTCAACGAGACGCTGGTTCACCAAGCAGTCGTGGCCTACATGGCCGGCGGCCGTCAAGGTAGCAAGCAGCAAAAGACCCGTTCCGACGTTTCTGGTGGCGGCAAGCGCCCATGGCGTCAGAAAGGTACTGGCCGTGCTCGTGCCGGTACTATCCGTAGCCCAATCTGGCGTGGCGGCGGTACCACTTTCGCAGCTCGTCCACAGGATCACTCCCAGAAGCTGAACAAGAAGATGTATCGCGCAGCAATGCGTTCCATCCTTGCTGAGCTGGTGCGTACTGATCGTCTGGTCGTGGTTCAGGATTTCGCTGTTGAAACTCCGAAAACCAAAGATCTGCTGGGCAAGCTGAACAACATGAGTCTGACCGACGTTCTGATCGTGTCTGACGCTGTTGATCAGAACCTGTACCTGGCTGCTCGTAACCTGCCACACGTTGATGTACGTGACGTGCAAGGTTCCGATCCAGTTAGTCTGATCGCATACGACAAAGTGTTGATCACTGTGTCGGCCGTGAAGAAATTCGAGGAGCTGCTGGGATGAACCAGGAACGCGTATTTAAAGTTCTGCTTGGCCCGCACGTTTCCGAGAAGGCTACGGTTCTGGCAGACAAGAAAGGCCAGTTCGTTTTCAAGGTTGCTACTGATGCAACCAAGCTGGAAATCAAGAAGGCCGTCGAAAGCCTGTTCAGCGTGAAAGTGGAGCGCGTTACTACTCTGAACGTTCTGGGTAAGAGCAAGCGTACCGCTCGCGGTCTGGGCAAGCGTAATGACTGGAAGAAGGCAGTTATCTCCCTTCAGCCAGGCCAAGATCTCGATTTCAGCAGCAGTGCTGAGTAAGGAAGGGGTGCATCATGGCAATCGTTAAATGCAAACCGACTTCCCCTGGCCGCCGTTTTGTGGTCAAGGTGGTCAACCAGGAGCTGCATAAAGGCGCTCCTCACGCACCGCTGCTCGAGAAGAAATCGAAGTCTGGTGGTCGTAACAACAATGGCCGTATTACCACTCGTCACGTTGGTGGTGGTCATAAGCAGCACTACCGTCTGGTCGACTTCCGTCGCAACGACAAAGATGGCATCGCTGCCACTGTCGAGCGTATCGAATACGATCCAAACCGTACTGCTCACATCGCTTTGCTGCTGTACGCAGACGGCGAGCGTCGCTACATCATCGCCCCTAAAGGCGTGAGCGCTGGCGACCAGCTGATCGCAGGTGCTCTGGCACCGATCAAGCCGGGCAACGCTCTGCAACTGCGTAACATTCCAGTTGGTAGCACCGTACACGGCATCGAACTGAAGCCAGGTAAAGGCGCGCAAATCGCTCGTTCCGCTGGTGCTTCGGCTCAGCTGATCGCTCGTGAAGGTGTCTACGTGACCCTGCGTCTGCGTTCTGGTGAGATGCGTAAAGTTCTGGCTGAATGCCGTGCGACCCTGGGCGAAGTCTCGAACTCCGAGCACAGCCTGCGTTCGCTGGGTAAAGCTGGTGCCAAACGCTGGCGTGGCGTTCGCCCAACCGTTCGTGGTGTTGCCATGAACCCGGTTGACCACCCACATGGTGGTGGTGAAGGTCGTACCTCTGGTGGTCGTCATCCGGTATCGCCATGGGGCTTCCCGACTAAGGGCGCGAAGACTCGTGGTAATAAGCGTACCGACAAAATGATCGTCCGTCGTCGCAAGTAAATAGAGGGATACGACAGTGCCACGTTCTCTGAAAAAAGGTCCTTTTATTGATCTTCACCTACTGAAGAAGATCGAAGTGGCGGCGGAAAAGAACGATCGCAAACCAGTTAAGACCTGGTCGCGCCGTTCCATGATCCTGCCACAAATGGTCGGTCTGACCATTGCTGTGCATAACGGTCGTCAACATGTTCCAGTTCTCGTGAACGAAGACATGGTCGGCCACAAACTGGGCGAGTTCGCCGGTACCCGTACATATCGCGGGCACGTGGCTGACAAGAAAGCCAAGCGTTAAGGGGTAAGGAACGATGGAAGTAGCCGCTAAGTTGTCGGGCGCTCGAATCTCCGCCCAGAAAGCCCGCTTGGTCGCCGACCAGATCCGCGGGAAGAAGGTGGGCGAAGCGCTCAACCTGTTGGCTTTCAGCAGTAAGAAAGCCGCCGAGATCATGAAGAAAGTGCTGGAGTCGGCCGTAGCCAACGCCGAGCATAACGAAGGCGCAGACGTTGATGACCTGAAGGTCTCCACCGTTTTCGTCAACGAAGGGCGTTCGCTGAAGCGCATCATGCCACGTGCCAAAGGCCGTGCTGATCGCATCGTCAAGCGGTCTTGCCATATCACTGTCAAGGTTGCTGACAAGTAACGGAGTCGAAGAGATGGGTCAGAAAGTACATCCCATTGGCATTCGCCTGGGAATCGTCAAGGAGCACACCTCCGTCTGGTACGCAGACGGTCGGACTTATGCGGACTATTTGCTCGCAGATCTGAATGTGCGTGAGTACCTCCAAGACAAACTAAAAAGCGCGTCCGTAAGCCGTATCGATATCCATCGTCCGGCTCAAACTGCACGCATCACCATCCACACCGCTCGTCCCGGCATCGTGATCGGCAAGAAAGGTGAAGATGTTGAGAAACTGCGTCAGGACCTGACCAAGCAAATGGGTGTGCCTGTGCACATCAATATCGAAGAGATCCGCAAGCCGGAGCTCGACGGTATGCTGGTTGCCCAGAGCGTAGCTCAGCAGCTGGAGCGTCGCGTAATGTTCCGTCGCGCTATGAAGCGCGCAGTACAGAACGCCATGCGCATTGGTGCCAAAGGCATCAAAATCCAAGTGAGCGGTCGTCTCGGCGGTGCTGAAATCGCACGTACTGAATGGTATCGCGAAGGTCGTGTGCCGCTGCACACCCTGCGTGCCGATATCGACTATGCCACCTACGAAGCTCACACCACTTACGGTGTGATCGGTGTGAAGGTTTGGATCTTCAAAGGCGAAGTAATTGGTGGTCGCCAAGAAGAGCTGAAGCCACAAGCACCTGCGCCTCGTAAAAAAGCTGCTAAGTAAGGGGTACGCCAAATGTTGCAACCAAAGCGTACGAAGTTCCGCAAGCAAATGACCGGCCACAACCGTGGTCTGGCATTGCGCGGTAGCAAAGTCAGCTTCGGCGAGTTCGCGCTGAAGTCTGTTGCTCGTGGTCGTCTCACCGCTCGTCAGATCGAGTCAGCGCGTCGTGCTCTGACCCGTCACGTAAAACGTGGCGGCAAGATCTGGATCCGTGTATTCCCGGACAAGCCTATTTCCAAGAAGCCACTCGAAGTTCGGATGGGTAAAGGTAAGGGTAACGTCGAATACTGGGTTGCCCAGATTCAGCCAGGCAAAGTCCTGTATGAAATCGAGGGTGTTTCTGAAGAGCTGGCGCGTGAGGCTTTCGCCCTGGCTGCTGCAAAGCTGCCGCTCGCCACCTCCTTTGTTAAACGGACGGTGATGTGATGAAAGCGAATGAACTTCGTGAAAAATCCGCACAGCAGCTGAACGAGCAACTGCTCGGCCTGCTGCGCGACCAGTTCAATCTGCGCATGCAGAAGGCAACTGGCCAGTTGGGGCAGTCTCATCTGCTCTCGCAAGTTAAGCGTGACATCGCTCGCGTGAAGACTGTGCTCAACCAGCAGGCAGGTAAGTAATCATGGCTGAAGCCGAAAAAACTGTCCGTACGCTGACTGGCCGTGTTGTCAGCGACAAGATGGACAAGACCATCACCGTTCTGATCGAGCGTCGCGTTAAGCACCCTATCTACGGTAAATACGTTAAGCGTTCGACTAAGCTGCACGCGCACGACGAAACCAACCAGTGCCACATCGGCGACAAAGTCACTATTCGTGAAACTCGTCCGATGGCCAAGACCAAGTCTTGGGCTCTGGTTGATGTTCTCGAACGCGCTGTGGAAGTCTAAGGGCTAAGGGTCGGAGAAATTATATGATTCAGACTCAATCCATGCTCGATGTGGCCGATAACAGCGGCGCTCGCCGCGTTATGTGCATCAAGGTGCTGGGTGGCTCCCATCGTCGTTACGCTGGTATCGGTGACATCATCAAAGTTACCGTCAAGGAAGCAATTCCTCGCGGTAAGGTGAAGAAAGGTCAAGTGATGACTGCTGTTGTAGTCCGCACTCGCCATGGCGTCCGTCGTGCTGACGGCTCCATCATCCGCTTTGATGGCAATGCTGCTGTTCTGTTGAACAACAAGCAAGAGCCGATCGGCACCCGTATCTTTGGGCCAGTGACCCGTGAACTTCGTACTGAGAAGTTCATGAAGATCGTCTCGCTCGCCCCAGAAGTGCTGTAAGGAGATCCGACATGCAAAAGATTCGTCGTGACGACGAGATCATCGTGATCGCCGGCAAAGACAAGGGTAAGCGCGGTAAGGTGCTTAAGGTTCTCGCTGACAACCGTCTGGTTGTTGGTGGTCTGAACCTGGTTAAGCGTCATACCAAGCCTAACCCGATGTCGGGCGTACAGGGCGGTATCGTCGAGAAAGAAGCGCCACTGCACGCTTCCAACGTCGCCATTTTCAACGGCGAAACCAACAAGGCTGACCGCGTTGGTTTCAAAGTAGAAGACGGCAAAAAAATTCGTGTCTTCAAGTCGACCCAAAAAGCGGTTGATGCTTGAACACTGCTAGGTAGAAGACCATGGCACGACTACAAGAGATTTACCGGAAGGAAATCGCTCCGAAACTTAAGGATGAACTTAAGCTTTCGAACGTGATGGAAGTTCCGCGCGTTACCAAAATCACCCTGAACATGGGTCTGGGCGAAGCGATCGGCGACAAAAAAGTCATCGAGCACGCTGTTGCTGACCTGGAAAAGATCACCGGCCAGAAAGTCGTTGTGACCTACGCTCGGAAATCCATCGCTGGCTTTAAAGTCCGTGAAGGTTGGCCGATCGGCGTCAAAGTGACCCTGCGCCGTGAGCGTATGTACGAGTTCCTGGATCGTCTGCTGTCGATCTCCCTGCCTCGGGTTCGCGACTTCCGCGGCCTGAATGCCAAGTCCTTCGACGGTCGTGGCAACTACAGCATGGGCGTGAAAGAGCAGATCATCTTCCCGGAAATCGACTACGACAAGATCGATGCTCTCCGCGGTCTGGACATTACCCTGACCACCACTGCCAAGAACGATGATGAAGGCCGCGCTCTGCTGCGTGCTTTCAAATTCCCGTTCCGCAACTGATTGGAGTAGGAAAATGGCCAAGAAGAGCATGAAAAACCGTGAGCTGAAGCGTCAGCTCACCGTTGCCAAGTACGCCACCAAGCGTGCAGCGCTGAAAGCTATCATCGTCGATCTGAACGCAAGTCCAGAAGCGCGTTGGGAAGCTACCGTAGCTCTGCAGAAGCAGCCACGTGACGCAAGCGCTTCGCGCATGCGTAACCGCTGCCGCCTGACTGGTCGTCCGCACGGCGTTTACCGCAAGTTCGGCCTCGGCCGTAACAAGCTGCGTGAAGCTGCAATGCGTGGTGACGTACCAGGTCTGGTTAAAGCCAGCTGGTAATAGCTATCAAAGTCGCGGTGTTCGGGGTCGCAAGATCCTGACCGCCGGTGGCCTTGAACATGAATCAAGCCCCTTTTGGGGCTTGATTCATTTCTGGGGTGTGTCTAGAATGACCGGCTCGCCTGAGCCCGTGTTTTTTGCCCGGAATTTCTCGGCGACAAGCTGTAGCCGTAAGGCTCATTTTTTTTGTATCAGGAGCGTCTAGCCCATGAGTATGCAGGACCCGTTAGCGGACATGCTAACTCGAATCCGTAATGCCCAGATGGCTGAAAAGTCCGTCGTAAGCATGCCGTCTTCCACGCTGAAGGTGGCTGTAGCAAAAGTCCTGAAGGACGAAGGTTACATCGCGGGTTATCAGATCAGCAGCGAAACCAAGCCACTGCTGTCCATCGAGCTGAAATACTTCGAAGGCCGTCCGGTCATCGAGGAAGTGAAGCGCGTTAGCCGTCCAGGCCTGCGTCAGTACAAGTCCGTTGAAGATCTGCCGAAAGTTCGTGGCGGTCTCGGCGTGTCTATCGTCTCCACCAACAAAGGTGTGATGACTGATCGTGCTGCGCGCGCTGCCGGTGTCGGCGGCGAAGTTCTTTGCACTGTGTTCTAAGGGGGGATAAGCATGTCTCGCGTCGCTAAGAACCCCGTTAAGCTGCCAGCTGGTGTTGAAGTTAAATTCGCCGGCCAACAGCTTTCGGTGAAGGGTGCCAAGGGCACTCTCGAACTGAACGTACACTCGTCCGTTGAAATTGTTCAGGAAGCTGGTGAGCTGCGTTTCGCTGCTCGCAATGGCGACCAACAAACTCGCGCAATGGCCGGTACCACTCGTGCGTTGGTAAACAACATGGTCCAAGGCGTAAGCCAAGGCTTCGAGCGCAAGCTCCAGCTGGTCGGTGTTGGTTACAAGGCACAAGCAAAAGGCACAGTGCTGAACTTGGCCCTTGGCTTCTCGCATCCAGTGGACTACGAGCTGCCGGAAGGCATCACCGCTGAGACTCCTAGCCAGACCGATATCCTGATCAAGGGCATCGACAAGCAGCTGGTAGGTCAAGTGGCCGCTGAGATCCGCGACTTCCGTCCGCCAGAGCCTTACAAAGGTAAAGGTGTGCGCTACGCGGACGAAGTCGTCCGTCGTAAAGAAGCCAAGAAGAAGTAGGGCATAGCAAATGACCGACAAAAAAGTTACTCGACTGCGTCGCGCTCGCAAAGCACGCCTGAAAATGCACGAACTCGAAGTCGTGCGTCTCTGCGTGTTCCGCTCTTCGCAGCACATCTACGCCCAGGTCATTTCGGCCGACGGCAACAAGGTCCTGGCAAGTGCCTCGACTTTGGATAAAGAACTGCGTGATGGCGCCACTGGCAACATCGACGCGGCCACTAAGGTTGGCCAGCTGGTCGCTACGCGTGCAAAAGCCGCTGGCGTCTCGCAGGTGGCTTTCGACCGCTCTGGCTTCAAGTACCACGGCCGCGTCAAGGCGCTGGCTGATGCTGCTCGTGAAGCTGGGCTGGAGTTCTAAGTTATGTCAAATAACGACCAAAAGCGCGACGAAGGCTACATTGAGAAGCTGGTTCAAGTTAACCGCGTAGCCAAAACCGTAAAAGGCGGCCGTATCTTCACTTTCACCGCGTTGACCGTGGTTGGTGATGGTAAAGGTCGCGTTGGCTTCGGCCGTGGCAAGTCGCGTGAAGTGCCTGCTGCGATCCAGAAGGCAATGGAAGCTGCTCGCCGCAACATGATCCAAGTTGATCTGAACGGTACCACCCTGCAGTACGCAATGAAGTCCGCTCACGGCGCTTCGAAGGTGTACATGCAGCCTGCTTCTGAAGGTACCGGTATCATCGCTGGCGGCGCTATGCGTGCTGTCCTCGAGGTTGCTGGCGTTCAGAACGTTCTGGCCAAGTGCTACGGCTCGACTAACCCAGTAAACGTGGTTCACGCCACTTTCAAGGGTTTGAAAGCAATGCAGTCCCCTGAATCCATTGCCGCCAAGCGTGGCAAAAGCGTCCAGGAGATCATCTGATCATGGCTACCGTTAAAGTAACGCTGATCAAAAGCATGACCGGCCGTATCCCTAACCACAAACTGTGCGTTAAGGGTCTGGGTCTGCGTCGCATCGGTCACACTGTAGAAGTCCAGGATACTCCCGAGAACCGTGGGATGATCAACAAGGCTTACTACATGCTGCGTGTCGAGGGTTAATCGATGAAACTCAATGATCTGAGTCCAGCGCCGGGTTCCCGTCGCGAAAAGCATCGTCCGGGCCGTGGTATCGGTAGTGGTTTGGGTAAGACTGGTGGCCGTGGTCACAAAGGTCAGACTTCCCGCTCCGGTGGCACCATTGCTCCAGGCTTTGAAGGCGGTCAACAGCCGCTGCATCGTCGCCTGCCAAAGTTCGGTTTCGTATCCCTGAAGGCCATGGACCGCGCAGAAGTGCGTCTGTCCGAGCTGGCTAAAGTGGAAGGCGACATCGTCACCGTGCAGTCCCTGAAAGATGCCAACGTGATTAACCAAAACGTACAGCGTGTGAAAATCATGCTGTCCGGCGAAGTTACTCGCGCTGTGACTATCAAGGGCATCGCAGCCACCAAAGGTGCGCGTGCGGCTATCGAAGCAGCTGGCGGCAAGTTCGAGGAATAAATGGCTAAGCAAGGTGCTCTCTCTGCGCTCGGCAAAGGCGGTATGTCTGAACTCTGGGCTCGTCTGCGTTTTCTGTTCTTGGCGATTATCGTCTACCGAATAGGCGCACACATCCCGGTTCCAGGTATTAACCCTGACCGACTCGCAGACCTGTTTCGACAGAATGAGGGGACCATTCTTAGCTTGTTCAACATGTTTTCCGGCGGCGCGCTGGAGCGGATGAGCATCTTTGCACTGGGGATCATGCCGTACATCTCGGCATCGATCATCATGCAGCTGATGACCGCCGTCAGCCCGCAGCTGGAGCAGTTGAAGAAGGAAGGTGAAGCTGGCCGTCGCAAGATCAGCCAGTACACCCGCTACGGCACTGTCGTCCTAGCTCTTGTTCAGGCCATCGGCATGTCCGTTGGCCTGGCGGGGCAGGGCGTTGCGTTCACTGGTGACTTTGGCTTCCATTTCGTCGCGGTATCCACTTTTGTGGCTGGTGCGATGTTCATGATGTGGCTGGGTGAGCAGATTACTGAGCGTGGTGTTGGCAACGGTATCTCGATGTTGATTTTCGCAGGTATCGTCGCCGGTCTTCCGAGAGCGATCGGGCAGTCTTTCGAGTCTGCGCGTCAGGGTGATATCAACATTTTTGCCCTGGTTGCCATCGGTTTGCTGGCAGTAGCGATTATCGGTTTTGTGGTGTTCATTGAGCGTGGCCAGCGTCGTATTGCTGTTCACTATGCCAAGCGTCAGCAGGGCCGCAAGGTGTTTGCTGCGCAGACTAGCCACTTGCCGCTGAAAGTGAATATGGCAGGCGTTATTCCTGCTATTTTCGCGAGCAGCATTTTGCTGTTCCCGGCTTCGTTGGGTGCCTGGTTCGGTCAGTCTGAAGGTATGGGCTGGTTGCAGGACATCTCGCAGTCGATCGCTCCTGGTCAGCCGTTGAATATTCTGCTGTTTAGTGCAGGGATTATTTTCTTCTGCTTCTTCTATACGGCGTTGATGTTCAATCCGAAAGACGTAGCGGAAAACCTGAAGAAGTCCGGTGCCTTTATTCCGGGCATCCGTCCAGGTGAGCAGTCTGCGCGCTACATTGATGGCGTTCTGACCCGCTTGACCATGTTCGGTGCTCTATATATGACGGCCGTCTGCCTGTTGCCCCAGTTCCTGGTGGTTGCAGCAAACGTTCCGTTCTACCTTGGCGGGACCTCGTTGCTGATCGTGGTCGTGGTTGTTATGGACTTTATGTCGCAAGTACAATCGCACCTCGTTTCGCACCAGTACGAATCCCTGATGAAGAAAGCCAACCTGAAGGGTTACGGCAGCGGCATGCTGCGCTGACCCATAAGGTTCGAGGAGTTGGTGATGAAAGTTCGTGCATCGGTGAAAAAGCTGTGCCGTAACTGCAAGATTATTCGCCGCGAAGGTGTTGTTCGAGTAATTTGCAGCGCGGAACCGCGTCACAAACAGCGCCAAGGCTGAGTGTGATTGTGCTTCAAGCCCAGCAGCTAGTGCGCTGCTGGGTTGATTATTTGTTATTACAGCGATATTATCTCGCGCCCTATTTCTTGGCTTCCGGGGCGTAGGTAGCTGTCAATTGGAGTCCCACTGAATGGCCCGTATTGCAGGCGTTAACATTCCAGATAACAAGCATACTGTTATCTCGCTGACCTACATCTATGGTGTTGGTCGCACGACTGCGCAGAAAATCTGTGCAGAGACTGGGGTCAACCCAGCCGCAAAGATCAAGGATCTGAGCGACGAGCAAATTGAACAGCTGCGTGGCGAAGTGGCGAAGTTCACCACTGAAGGTGACCTGCGTCGCGAAATCAACATGAAAATCAAACGCTTGATGGATCTGGGCTGCTACCGCGGTCTGCGCCATCGTCGTGGTCTTCCAGTGCGCGGTCAGCGTACCAAGACCAACGCGCGTACTCGCAAAGGTCCGCGTAAGCCGATCCGCAAGTAATCGCACCAGCGAATCGACAGGAATTTAGTCATGGCAAAACCTGCTGCTCGTCCTCGTAAAAAGATTAAAAAGACAGTGGTTGATGGCATCGCCCACATCCACGCGTCTTTCAACAACACCATCGTGACCATCACCGACCGTCAAGGTAACGCTCTTTCCTGGGCAACCTCCGGTGGTTCGGGTTTCCGCGGTTCCCGCAAGTCCACCCCGTTCGCTGCTCAAGTAGCTGCTGAGCGTGCTGGTCAAGCTGCGCTGGAATATGGCCTGAAAAACCTCGACGTTAACGTCAAGGGCCCAGGTCCAGGTCGTGAATCCGCAGTCCGCGCTTTGAACGGCTGTGGCTACAAGATCGCCAGCATCACCGACGTGACGCCAATCCCGCATAACGGGTGCCGTCCGCCGAAGAAGCGCCGCGTGTAATCCAGGAGATTGTAAAGAATGGCTCGTTACATTGGTCCAAAATGCAAACTGGCTCGTCGCGAAGGCACCGATCTCTTCCTGAAGAGCGGCGTGCGCGCTATCGAATCCAAGTGCAACATCGAAGCAGCACCTGGTATCCACGGCCAGCGCCGCGGTCGCCAGTCCGACTACGGCACCCAACTGCGTGAAAAGCAGAAGGTCCGTCGTATCTACGGCGTTCTCGAGCGTCAATTCAGCGGCTACTACAAAGAAGCTGCTGGCAAGAAAGGTGCAACCGGTGAAAACCTGCTGCAACTGCTCGAATGCCGTCTGGACAACGTTGTATACCGTATGGGCTTCGGTTCGACTCGTGCCGAATCCCGTCAGCTGGTATCGCACAAGTCGATCAGCGTAAACGGTCAGACCGTTAACGTTCCGTCCTACCAGGTTCGTGCTGGTGACGTGGTTGCTGTTCGCGAGAAAGCAAAAAACCAACTTCGCATTGTCCAAGCTCTCGATCTGTGTGCCCAACGTGGCCGCGTAGAATGGGTAGAAGTAGACACTGAGAAGAAGTCGGGCGTTTTCAAGAACGTTCCAGCTCGCAGTGATCTGTCCGCCGACATCAACGAAAGCCTGATTGTCGAGCTCTACTCCAAGTAAGGGCTAGAAAATAGGTGCATCCATGCAGATTTCGGTAAATGAGTTCCTGACACCCCGCCATATTGATGTGCAGGTTGTCAGTCCAACCCGCGCCAAGATCACCCTCGAGCCTCTCGAGCGTGGTTTTGGCCACACCCTGGGCAACGCGCTGCGCCGCATCCTGTTGTCCTCAATGCCCGGCTGTGCAGTAGTCGAGGCCGAGATTGACGGTGTGCTCCACGAGTACAGCGCCATCGAAGGTGTACAGGAAGACGTAATTGAAATCCTGTTGAACCTTAAAGGTCTGGCTATCAAGCTGCACGGCCGTGACGAAGTTACGCTGACCTTGTCGAAGAAGGGTTCGGGGGTGGTTACCGCTGCCGATATTCAGCTGGATCATGATGTCGAGATCGTTAACCCCGATCACGTAATCGCTAACCTGGCGTCTAACGGCGCCCTGAACATGAAGCTCGTAGTAGCTCGTGGTCGTGGTTATGAACCGGCAGACTCGCGTCAGAGCGATGAAGACGAAAGCCGCAGCATCGGTCGCTTGCAGCTTGACTCTTCGTTCAGCCCGGTTCGCCGTATCGCATACGTGGTGGAAAACGCCCGTGTCGAGCAGCGTACCAACCTGGACAAGCTGGTTATTGATCTGGAAACCAACGGTACCCTGGATCCTGAAGAGGCTATCCGTCGTGCTGCAACCATCCTGCAACAGCAGTTGGCTGCGTTCGTCGACCTCAAAGGTGACAGTGAGCCAGTGGTAATCGAGCAGGAAGACGAGATCGATCCGATCCTGCTTCGCCCGGTTGACGATCTGGAACTGACTGTACGTTCGGCTAACTGCCTTAAGGCGGAAAACATTTACTACATCGGCGACCTGATTCAGCGTACCGAAGTAGAACTGTTGAAGACTCCGAACCTTGGCAAGAAATCCTTGACTGAAATCAAGGACGTTCTGGCCTCCCGCGGTCTGTCCCTCGGCATGCGCCTCGACAACTGGCCGCCTGCAAGTCTTAAGAAGGACGACAAGGCGACTGCCTGATCGTCGTAATCACCGAACGTTGTGTTTGGTAAGGAATGAACCATGCGTCATCGTAAAAGTGGTCGTCACCTGAGCCGCACCAGCTCGCACCGCAAGGCCATGTTCCAAAACATGGCGGTGTCGCTGTTCGAGCACGAGCTGATCAAAACTACACTGCCGAAAGCTAAAGAACTGCGCCGCGTTGCTGAGCCGCTGATCACTTTGGCCAAGACAGACAGCCTGGCTAACCGCCGTCTGGCTTTCGACCGTACTCGTTCGAAAGCTATCGTTGGTAAGCTCTTCAACGACCTGGGCAAGCGTTACGCTACCCGTGAGGGTGGCTACCTGCGCATCCTCAAGTGCGGTTTCCGCGCTGGCGACAACGCGCCTATGGCGTACGTCGAGTTGGTTGATCGTGCTGTCGGCGGTGAAGCTGTATCCGCTGAGTAAGACGTCAAATACAAAGAACCGGGCCTAGTGCCCGGTTTTTTGTGTCTGCTGTATTAGAAAATTACTATCGATAGCAATCATTTAATGCATTTGATGCTGTCATCTTGATGGTCGATACTCCTCGTCAGCCGATTAGCCGGCAGTTCCAAGACTGACAGAGGAAGATTGAGCATGAGCCAAAACAAAACGCTTACCACCGCAAGTGGCGCTCCAGTCGCCGATAACCAGAATTCCCGTTCTGCTGGCCCTCGTGGCCCGCTGCTGCTCGATGATTTTCACCTGATCGAGAAGCTTGCCCACTTCAACCGTGAAAACATTCCTGAGCGTCGCGTACACGCCAAGGGCTCGGGCGCCTACGGCACTTTCACTGTGACCCGCGACATCACCGAATACACCAGCGCCAAGCTTTTCGAGTCCGTGGGTAAGCAGACTCCTACCTTCCTGCGGTTCTCCACCGTAGGTGGCGAGCGTGGTTCGGCTGATACCGAACGCGACCCGCGCGGTTTTGCCCTGAAGTTCTATACCGAAGAAGGTAACTGGGACATCGTCGGCAACAACACGCCTGTGTTCTTCATTCGCGATCCACTGAAGTTTCCCGACTTTATCCACACCCAGAAACGTCTGCCGCAGAGCAACCTGAAGAGCGGCCAGGCCATGTGGGACTTCTGGTCACACTCTCCCGAGGCGCTGCACCAGGTCACCATCCTGTTCTCGGATCGCGGGATTCCGGACGGCTATCGTCATATGCACGGCTTCGGTAGCCACACCTACAGCTTGATCAACGCCAAGGGCGAGCGTCACTGGGTGAAATGGCACTACAAGACCCGGCAGGGCATCAAGAACCTGGCACCGGCCGAGGCTGCCCGCCTGGCGGGTACCGATCCGGATTACGCCCAACGTGACCTGTTCAACGCGATCGAACGCGGCGACTTCCCGAAATGGAGCGTATGCATTCAGATCATGACCGAGGCTGAGGCTGCTGCTCACTACGAGAACCCGTTCGACGTGACCAAGACCTGGTCGCAGAAGGAGTTCCCACTGATCGAGGTCGGTGAGCTGGAGTTGAACCGCAACCCGCTGAACTACTTCGCGGAAGTCGAGCAGGCTGCCTTTGGTCCTAGCAACATGGTTCCAGGCGTCGGCCTGTCGCCGGACCGCATGCTGCAAGGCCGCGTATTCGCTTACGCCGATGCTCATCGCTATCGTGTCGGCACCAACCACCAGCAACTGCCGGTCAACGCCCCGCGCAGCCCGGTGAACAGCTACCAGCGCGACGGCTCTATGGCCTTTGGCAGCAATGGTGGCGCGGCGCCGAACTATGAGCCGAACAGCTACGCCGATGCGCCGAAGCAGGCTCCTCGCTACGCGGAGCCGGCGCTGGCCCTCAGCGGTGCGGCGGACCGTTACGATCACCGCGAAGACACCGACTACTACAGCCATGCAGGCGCTCTGTTCCGCCTGATGAATGATCAGCAGCAAGTCCTGTTGATCAACAACATCGCCGGCGCAATGGCGGGTGTCAGCTCGGACGTGGTCCAGCGTCAGTTGCAGCATTTCTTCAAGGCTGACCCGGCTTATGGAGAAGGAATCGCAAAGGCGTTGGGCGTACAGCTTAACTAAGTCTAAACGAGAAGCAGAACCGCCCTCATCTGGGCGGTTTTTGCGTTTTTTCGGCTACTTTTCTCTGAAAATCTTCACTTTGTTAGCGTTTTTCCAGTGACCTGCAAGTCAGCTTGGTTCAAAATACAGACTTTCAAGCAGGGAGATGTAGGGCGATGCAAGGTCACCCGGACGTAATCGATTACCTCAACACGTTGCTGACGGGCGAGCTGGCGGCACGTGACCAATATTTCATCCACTCGCGCATGTATGAAGACTGGGGCTTCAGCAAGCTCTACGAGCGCATCAATCACGAGATGGAAGAAGAGACTCAACACGCCGATGCATTGATGCGTCGCATCCTGATGCTCGAGGGCACGCCACGCATGCGCCCTGACGATCTGGATATCGGCACTACCGTGCCGGACATGTTCGCCGCCGACCTGCGCCTGGAGTACAAGGTCCGCGCTGCACTGTGCAAAGGCATCGAACTGTGCGAGAAGCACAAGGACTATGTCAGCCGCGACATCTTGCGTGTGCAGTTGGCCGATACCGAAGAAGACCATACCTACTGGCTGGAAAAGCAGTTGGGGCTGATCAAGTCGATCGGTCTGGAAAACTACCTGCAGTCGCAGTTCTGATGTTCTAGCCCGCGTCTGCAGGCAAATGCAGGACTGACGAGCACAAAAAAGCCCCTGCCATTTCACAATGGCCGGGGCTTTTTCATTGGGCTCAGGCCCGGTCGCGGGTCAGCAGTGGCTTGAGGTAGTAGCCGGTATGGGATTGCGGCATTTCTGCCAGCTGCTCCGGCGTACCCTCGGCAATGATCTGTCCGCCCTTGGAACCGCCTTCCGGCCCCAGGTCCACCAGCCAGTCGGCGGTCTTGATCACGTCCAGGTTGTGCTCGATCACCACCACGGTGTTGCCGTGGTCACGCAGGCGATGCAGAACGTCCAGCAACTGCTGGATATCGGCAAAGTGCAGGCCGGTGGTCGGTTCGTCGAGGATGTAGAGGGTCTTGCCGGTGTCACGCTTGGACAGCTCGCGAGACAGCTTGACCCGCTGCGCCTCACCGCCGGACAAGGTCGTCGCCGACTGCCCCAGCTTGATGTAGGAAAGCCCCACATCCATCAGCGTCTGCAGCTTGCGCGCCAGCGCCGGCACCGGGTCGAAGAACTCCCGTGCTTCCTCGATGGTCATTTCCAGGACCTCGTGGATGCTCTTGCCCTTGTACTTGATCTCAAGGGTTTCGCGATTGTAGCGCTTGCTCTTGCACACATCGCACGGCACGTAGATGTCCGGCAGGAAGTGCATTTCCACCTTGATCAGGCCGTCGCCCTGGCAGGCTTCGCAGCGTCCGCCCTTGACGTTGAAGGAGAAGCGGCCCGGACCGTAGCCGCGCGAGCGCGATTCGGGTACCCCGGCAAACAGTTCGCGGATCGGCGTGAACAGCCCGGTGTAGGTCGCCGGGTTGGAGCGCGGGGTGCGACCGATCGGGCTTTGATCGATATCCACCACCTTGTCCAGGTGCTGCAGGCCATTGATGCTGTCGTGCGCAGCGGCTTCCAGCGTGGTCGCGCCGTTCAGCGCCGTGGCGCTGAGGGGGAACAGGGTGTTGTTGATCAGGGTCGACTTGCCCGAGCCGGAGACACCGGTCACGCAGGTCAGCAGGCCGATCGGAATCTCCAGATCGACGTTGCGCAAGTTGTTGCCGCGAGCCCCCTTGAGGGACAGTGAAAGCTTCTTGTTGCGCGGCGTACGCTTGGCCGGCACGGCGATTTTCACGCGCCCTGACAGGTATTTGCCGGTCAGCGAGTCGGGATGGGACATCACCTCGTCGGGAGTGCCCTCGGCGACGATCTGTCCGCCATGCACGCCAGCGCCCGGGCCGATGTCCACCACATAGTCGGCCAGGCGAATGGCGTCCTCGTCGTGTTCGACCACGATCACCGTATTGCCGATATCCCGCAGGTGCTTCAGGGTGCCCAGCAAGCGATCGTTGTCGCGCTGGTGCAGGCCGATGGAGGGTTCGTCGAGGATGTACATCACCCCCACCAGGCCGGCGCCGATCTGGCTGGCCAGACGAATACGCTGCGCCTCGCCGCCGGACAGGGTATCGGCGCTGCGATCCAGGGTCAGGTAATCCAGGCCGACATTGACCAGGAACTGCAGGCGCTCGCGGATTTCCTTGAGGATCTTGTCGGCAATCTCGCCACGGCGTCCGGTTAGCGACAGGGTGCCGAAGTAATCGGTGGCATCGCCGATCGGCAGGCTGGTAACGGCCGGCAACGTCTTCTCGCCGACCCAAACGTGGCGGGCTTCGCGACGCAGGCGAGTGCCGCGGCAATCCGGGCACGGCTGGGTGCTGAGGAACTTGGCCAGCTCCTCACGCACGGTGGCCGACTCGGTCTCGCGGTAGCGGCGTTCCAGGTTCGGCACTATGCCTTCGAACGGGTGGGAGCGTTTGACGATATCGCCACGATCGTTGAGGTACTTGAAGTCGACGTTCTGCGTGCCGCTGCCGTTGAGAATGACCTTCTGCTGGTCGGCCGGCAACTGGTTGAACGGTACTTCCAGGCTGAAGCCGTAATGCGATGCCAGCGAGCCAAGCATCTGGAAGTAATAGACGTTGCGCCTGTCCCAGCCGCGAATCGCCCCCTCGGCCAGGGTCAGCTCGCCATTGACCAGGCGCTTGATGTCGAAGAACTGCTTGACCCCCAGGCCATCGCAGGTCGGGCAGGCACCGGCCGGGTTGTTGAAGGAGAACAGCTTGGGTTCCAGTTCGCTGATGGCGTGGCCACAGATCGGGCAGGCGAAGCGCGCGGAAAAGATGATTTCTTCACCGGGTTCGTCGTCCATCGGCGCCACCAGGGCGATACCGTCGGCCAGCTTCAGCGCGGTCTCGAACGACTCGGCCAGACGCTGCTGCAGGTCGGCGCGGACCTTGAAGCGGTCGACCACCACATCGATCGAGTGCTTCTTCTGTTTATCCAGCTTCGGCAGCTCATCCAGCTCGTAGAGCTTGCCGTTGACCCGGGCACGGACGAAGCCCTGGGCGCGCAGTTCCTCGAAGACCGATAGGTGCTCGCCCTTGCGCTCGCGAATCACCGGCGCCAGCAGCATCAGCTTGCTGCCTTCCGGCTGGGCCAGCACCAGGTCGACCATCTGGCTGACGGTCTGGGCTTCCAGAGGGATGTCGTGATCCGGGCAGCGTGGCGTACCCACACGCGCATACAGCAGGCGCAGGTAGTCGTAGATCTCGGTGATGGTGCCCACGGTGGAGCGCGGGTTATGCGAGGTGGATTTCTGCTCGATGGAAATTGCCGGCGACAAACCTTCGATGGTGTCGACGTCGGGTTTTTCCATCATCGACAGGAATTGCCGGGCATAGGCCGACAGCGACTCGACATAACGGCGCTGCCCTTCGGCGTACAGCGTGTCGAACGCCAGGGACGATTTGCCGGATCCGGACAGGCCGGTGATGACGATCAGTTTGTCCCGTGGCAGGGTCAGGTCGATGTTCTTCAGGTTGTGGGTTCGGGCCCCACGAATCAGGATCTTGTCCAAAGTGGCCTCGCTCGGCGGGCGTCGAAAACGTAGGAGTATAAGGGCAAATACTGGATGGATGCACACTATCAAATGAGGTCTGTGCAGCCGTAGATGAAACCTGCGCGGCAAAGCGTCGCCATATACCCCGTCAATCGATCGGACTGGTAGAATCGCCGCCGGTTCACACGAGGTTTTTCCATGCATGATCCCCACAGCGAGCGCATGAGTGGCGCCGAGACCCGCGCCGCAAGCGGTCTGGCCCTGGTGTTCGCCTTCCGTATGCTTGGCATGTTCATGGTGTTGCCGGTCCTGGCGACCTATGGGATGGACCTGGCGGGAGCGACCCCGGCCCTGATCGGGTTGGCGATCGGCGCTTACGGCCTGACCCAGGCGATTTTCCAGATCCCGTTCGGGATCATTTCCGACCGCATCGGCCGTCGTCCGGTGATTTACCTGGGGCTGATCGTCTTTGCCCTGGGCAGTGTGCTGGCGGCCAACGCCGATTCGATCTGGGGCGTGATCGCCGGGCGCATCCTGCAGGGCGCCGGGGCGATTTCCGCGGCGGTCATGGCGCTGTTGTCGGACCTGACCCGCGAGCAGCACCGCACCAAGGCCATGGCCATGATCGGCATGACCATCGGCCTGTCCTTTGCCGTGGCCATGGTGGCCGGCCCGCTGCTGACCCGCGCTTTCGGCTTGCCCGGGCTGTTTTTCGCCACCGGCGGCATGGCGCTGCTGGGCATTTTCATCGTCGCCTTCATGGTGCCGCACTCGACCGGCCCGTTGCAGCACCGCGAATCCGGGGTCGCGCGCCAGGCCCTGTTGCCGACGCTCAAGCACCCGGACCTGCTGCGCCTGGATCTTGGTATCTTCGTGTTGCACGCGATGCTGATGTCGAGCTTCGTCGCCTTGCCGCTGGTCCTGGTGGAAAAAGCCGGCCTGCCCAAGGAACAGCACTGGTGGGTCTACCTCACCGCGCTGTTGATCTCCTTCTTCGCCATGATCCCGTTCATCATCTACGGCGAGAAGAAACGCAAAATGAAACGAGTTCTGCTGGGCGCGGTCAGTACGCTGCTGCTCACCGAGCTATTCTTCTGGGAGTTCGGCGACAGCCTGCAGGCGCTGGTGATCGGCACGGTGGTGTTCTTCACCGCGTTCAATCTGCTGGAAGCTTCGCTGCCGTCGCTGATCAGCAAGGTTTCACCGGCCGGCGGCAAGGGCACGGCCATGGGGGTCTACTCCACCAGCCAGTTCCTCGGTTCGGCGCTGGGCGGCATTCTCGGCGGCTGGTTGTTCCAGCATGGCGGTTTGTCGGTTGTATTCCTGGGTTGCGCAGGGTTGGCTGCACTCTGGCTGGCCTTTGCTGTTACCATGCGCGAACCACCTTACGTGACGAGCCTGCGCTTGCCGTTATCGCCCGAAGCGATCCGCGAAGCCGGTCTGGTCGAGCGCCTGAAGGCCGTTGTTGGGGTAACAGATGCAGTGATGGTGGCCGAAGAAGCCGCCATTTACATCAAATTGGACACCGAATTATTGGATCGCGCGACCCTCGAGCAGCTGGTCAACCCAGCCCGATCGGCGTGCGAAGCCTAGGAGAACGTTATGGCCCGTGGGGTTAACAAAGTCATATTGGTCGGCACTTGCGGCCAGGATCCTGAAGTTCGCTACCTGCCTAACGGTAACGCCGTGACCAACCTGAGTCTGGCCACCAGCGAACAATGGACCGACAAGCAGACCGGTCAGAAGGTCGAGAAGACCGAGTGGCACCGTGTGTCGATGTTCGGCAAGGTCGCGGAAATCGCCGGCGAGTACCTGCGCAAAGGTTCGCAGGTCTACATCGAAGGCAAGCTGCAGACCCGCGAGTGGGAAAAAGACGGCATCAAGCGTTACACCACTGAAATCATCGTCGACATGCAGGGCACCATGCAGCTGCTGGGCGGCCGTCCTCAGGGCGACCAGGGCCAGGGCATGGGCAACTCCGCGCCACGTCCGCAGCAGTCGCGTCCGCAGCCTTCGCAGGCGCCACAACGCGAATCGCGTCCAGCGCCTCAGCAGTCCTCGCCACAGCCGGCGCAGAACTTCGACGACAGCTTCGATGACGATATTCCGTTCTGATCCCTCGGAACGCAGGTCATGAGTGAAAAACGGAGCCCTTGATGGGCTCCGTTTTTTTTGGCCGCTCGAAACACCGGCCTGGTGTCGACGCTTTAGAGTTCGACTCGCCGCAGCCTCCCGGTCAAGGGGACGGGCGGGCCGTCGGGGGGGGGCAAGGGGCGGCCACTCAAGCCCATGCCTTCGCTGATCAGTACGGCCCCTGGTACCAGGCACAGGTTGGACGGGGTATCCAGGCCCTGGGCGAGGATACTCACTTCTCTTGTCGGCAGGTTGCAGCACAGCAGGCGGCCGCTGAAGCGGGCGAAGCCGCCGTGCAGGCATTCGCCGTCCCAGTCCGTGAGCAGCGGTTGCAGCAGACGGTCGCAGAGTTCCAGCACCAGCAGCTGTCCCGTTGGGGTCAGTGCCAGGCCGGTGGGCAGTTGTAGGCCTTCGATCAGGACTTCGCTGTGGCCGCTTTCCGGCCAGACCCGGATCACCTGGCCGGCCTGGTCGGCGAAGTCGATGCCCCGGCGGCTCGGGTCCTGGTGCAACTCGCCGGAGAACAGGCTGATCAGCATGGCGCCGGTGCTCGGTTCGTAGACCAGGGTAACGGGCACCGCATCCTGATCCTGGCCCAGGTCGGGCAGCTCGACCAGGACCCGCTCATCGCCGGTGCCACTGAACTCCACCAGTTGGTTGCTATCGGGTTTGACTGCCAGCCAGCGATGACGCGTGGGGTGATAGCACAGGGCGTTGAGGTTGCCGCGGCTGTGAAACAGAGGCTCGGGAGGGCTACAGGCCAGGTCCAGGACTTTCGAGCCTTCGACGTAGTCGGTCAGGCTGGCCAGGCAACGCCCCGCGCCGCAGGCGATATCCGACAGCCCCAGGATTTCGTCGCGCAGCATGCGTGCCTGCATGTTCATGGAGCGAAAACCATGGGCCAGCGTTTCGGGCATCAGGTAGGCACCCGTCCGGCGTGGGTCGGGGCGCAGTCGGCTGATGCGTCCACTGAACGGTTGGTCCGGCCGCCCGGAGCCGGCTTCGGCCAGCAGCAGGCTGCCATCGGCTTGCAGACAGAGGCCCCGGGGGTTGAGCAGGTTCTCGCGAATGACCGTGTGCGCACGCAAGTCTTCATGGGGCCGGGGGGGAATCCGTAGGGGAGCTGTCATCGGTTCTCTCCAGTTGGCATTGGGTCGGTTCATAGCGGCGGCTGCCAGGGCTCGCTGCTGTCCTGCCCGGCGAAAGCCCAGGGACAGAACAGCAGGAGCAATGGCAACAGGCGGCGCAAGAGACGGACGTTCATGGCGGCACTCCTGTGAAGGGCCGGGTGACGCTGTGTCACCCGGTGTTCCCGGTACGGGACTCCTGTCAGCAGGGGGGGAAGTCCTTCATGCTCAGGGGCATCGGCGGGTAATTGTGTTTCACCAGGGCGTTGGCCCAAAGCTCCAGCACGGCCCGCCGGCTCTGCGACATGTCACGGGTGATGGGCATCGAGAGCGTGCTTTCTTCCTGGTACTCCTTGCTGATCAGCACGATCAACTGGTCGATGGCGCCTTCCACGCGCTGCTGGGAGTTGAGCGGCATGAACTTGTTCATGATCGGGTACAGGTAATAGAAGGGCAGCAGGATCTGCGGGTAGATGAAGTTGTTCCACATCAGCTGGCTGGCGTTCAGGTCCCGGTAGATGGTGTTCCAGTAGTCGATGAAGTCCTGCTGCAGCTTCGGCTCCAGCGGCAGCACCCGCAAAGGTGCGAGGCAGTCGGTGTAGGCCTCGGAGTAGTTGAAGCTGAAGGGCACGGCGGGCATCTTGCCGCCTTCGGGCAGGAAGAAACGCAGGGTAGGGAAACCCGGTGCCTCTGCCCTGATTCCCAGTCGGGCGACACCGCTGGCGTCGGTGCGGATCCTGGCGATGCTGTAGTTGACGCTGCTGGTAGCCGTTTCGTCGCGCAGGGTGCCGGTCTGGGCGATGGCATTGTCGAAAACCAGGCAGGGGCGCAGGTTGACGGTAATGGGTTGGTCGAGGAACTGCTGATAACCGACCGGTTCTCCCTCCGGCACGGTATTGGAGGTGACGACCGTGCGCCTGTCCGTGAGCCGGCGGCCGCTGCCAGTGGCCAGATAGCTGACAGCCACCGGCGTGTCGATGAACTGCGGCCGGTTGGAGCGATTCAGCGTAGGTTCTTCCGGGTAATCGTAGAACAGGGTGAAGTCGGCTTCGTTGCTGAATGCCAGGTAATAGTCGCTGGTGGTCACCATATAGGCGTTGCCGTATTCGGCGACCAGCAGTTCGGTGCCCTCCGGCGCGGGCTTGCCGTCCTTCTGCACCATGATCGTCAGCGTCTTGTGGTCGCCTACGTCGATGAAGCCTCCACTCTCGACCACTTCGGCGGTCCACTGTCGCTGGGTGGCGGCGATCACCGGTTCGGCGCTTGCCAGCAGTTGTTGCAGTTCCAGGGGGCCGCTCTCGAGCAGGTTCTTTTGCTCGACAGTCAGGGGCAGGTCGAGAATGCCTGAGCGCTGGTTGAAGGCCGACTGACGGTACAGGGAGTAGGTGATCATGACGGCGGAGATGAACCGGTCTTCCTGGCGCACTCCCAGGTGGAGGATGCCGGCATTGAATTTCTCGGCCACCGCGATGGGGGCCTCGGGATCGACCGGATAGAACGGAATGCCGTTGGACAGATCCAGCGACAGGGTGTCGCCGGTGATCTGGACAGGGATCACGCCCAGCGTGGCCTTGGTGTCTTGCATATCGCCAGGCGTGGTCTTGTAGACCGGCACCGGCTCCGCCGGGACCAGGCGCCGGCCAGCCGGGGCGGTGGGGAATTCGTCGTCGAACCACAGGCCCAGGGTACCCGCCGTGCTGCTGTAGGCCGGGTTGTAGAAAATATCGGCGACGTTGTTCAGCCCCTGCTCATACATCCGCTGCACCTGGGCCACGTCCTTGGGGTTGCTGGAATGGGTATTGACCGGCGGGAAGTCGTTGAACACGCCGTTCTTGTCGTAGTAGGTCAGGTAGGTGGAGAAGCGGAACATCAGCCCCTTGGCGCCTTGCTCGATCATCTGCTGCTGGAGCTGTTGCAGCAGGAGCGAATCGCCGACGGCCCAGTCCAGGTTTTCCCTCGCAAAGCAGGTCTGCCAGGTGGTCGTCACATAGCTCAGGCCGCCGAAGGTGGATGCCCAGTTGAAGTTCAGGAAGCGGTCGAGCATCCGGTACTGGCGGTTGAGGGTCAGGCCGCACTGGGCGTCGCCCAGCACCAGCTTGTCGAAATACAGCGCGGTGAAGGTGTTCTGCCAGGGGCTGATATCGACGAAGCGTGCGGGCGTGGGCGCCTTGCTGCCAAAGGGGTTGCCGAGCAACTGAAAGCTCTTGCTGACCAGCGGGTCCCGGTCGATGTAGGTATTGGCCTGGAGCTCGCCACCAATGATCGTTGACTGGGTGTCCTTGTAGCTCACGGTGCCGCAGGCATTGTCGCCGAACAGGTCCCATTCGGCGGGCATGAACGGATTGCGGAAGGCCCCGGCATTGGTCGGCACCTGCAATACATAGCGAGGTACCTGAGTACTGGACAACGGCTGGATGGTCCAGGGCATCAGCGCTTCGGGGGCGTTCTGGGGATTGATGTCGTAGTAGTTCAGGAACTGCCAGTTGAGGTCCATCCTGACCGCGTCATAGAGCGGCAGTGCATCGTTGTTGTTGGCCGTTGGCGGGTTCCAGAACATATGGCCGTTGAGGTAGATGCGGGGGAAGTTCAATACGCTCATGTCAGGCTCCTTAGCGTTGCCACTGGGCGCGTTTAAGCGACCAGACAAAGTCCAGTTTGTTGTAATCGGCGAAGTCCGAAGCCGGCAGCGGGGTGGTGGGGTAGACGATCCCGCCGTCCTCTTTCATCGCGAAATTGAAGTAACCCTTCTGTTTCGAGTAGGCCGCGGTACCGTGGCAGGCCAGGCACGATGAGGTGTCCTGGAAGGCCGACTCCAGTTGCGAATTGGCCAGCACCTGGGTCACGGGTTGGAACTCGACCCCGATCAACTCGTACTTCGAGAGGTAGGGGTAGTTGCCCTGGAAGCTGCTGTTGACTGGTATGGAGGGGGGCGTCGGCCCGGTGGTGTTGGTCATCGGGGTGGCCGGCACGGCGTTGGTCACGGTGTACTTGTGGTTGTTGACGTTCTCGAAGGTGGTCCAGATCCACTCGGGGCTCAGCTTGTTGATCACGTGCATGCCGCTGAGCGCGGCATAGCCGACCTGATACTGGTTCTGGTGGGGGTAGTAGGCCTGGATGACGTAATAGCCGTCGTTTTCCAGCTGTTGCTTGAACGTGGCATCGGTGCCGATCCAGATCCAGGAGGTTTTTACCTCCCAGGAGGTCTCGGGAAATTTCAGGTTGCTGGTCAGCGCGTACTGACCGTTCATGTTGTAGACCTGTTTCTGCACGATGTAGTCGAAGGTGCCCTGGCCCATCTGCAAGAGAAAACGCACCGGCTGGCCCCGTTGCGCCGCCGGTACCTGGCCGCCCATCAGCAGGGGCAGGCCGTCCACCTGTAGCGTGCTGTCCAGGTCATGGAAGGTCCGGTCGAGGTTCATCCCCAGTTGCCGGGCCTGTTCCAGGACTGCGTCGGGCGCGGGCTGCTCCGGCAGGTAGGGCTGGGGCGGGGCACCATTGGGCAGGAACACCTGACTCGAGGGCTTGAGCCCTTCCCAGACCCGGTTGGGGCTGCCCTGGGCGGACGGCTGGTTGAGGCAGACGAACCAGTTCCAGGCCTGGGTCTCGGGACTGGCGAGGAAGTCGCTGCGGGTCTTCTCGACGTTGGTCCCGTAGGTGAAGAAATTGCTGCAGTCGTAAGGGCTGGCGCTCTGGGCCTGGGCCAAACCGGCCACGGCACTCAGAACTGTTATAGAGATGGCTCGCCGCATGGAAGCTCCTTGGCATTGGCCGGGTCGTGGTGAGGGCGCTCCAGGAAGTACTGCAGGAGCAGTTGCTTGACTGCCGTGGCCGGAAGCTGGTCCGGCAACGACAGACCGCAATTGGTGATCAGCAGCGGACCGGTCGCGCGGCTGGCCGGCAAGCGTCCATGGCTGCCGCGGACCAGCCGGGTATCGAGGGGGATCAGGTCCATGTAGTAGCGAAAGCCGAGTTTCTTCTGCAGCAGGCGCCGCGCCGCTCGCAGTTTCGGAAAGCGGATGGCCGGATCGATGAACAGTTCCAGCGGGTCGTAGCCCGGCTTGCGGTGGATGTCCACGGTGCGGGCGAAGTCGGGGGCCAGGCAGTCGTCGAGCCAGTAGCGGTAATCGAACCAGTAGCCGGCGGCGGCCACCGCCACCAGTTCGCCGCTGCGCTCGTGGTCCAGTTGCCAGTCCCGTTGCGCGGGCTTGTCCAGCACCTGCTCGATGCCCGGCTGGCGCTGCAATAGCGCCTTGACCCGGGCCACGTCCTCGGCGCGTTTCACGTAGACATGGGCGATCTGATGGTCCACCACGGCGAAGGCGGCGCTGGCGCCAGGGTCGAGCAATTCCCAGCTCAGCGACTGGCGGACCTGCAGCCATCCTTCACGGCGCAGCAGGCGGTTGATCGACACCGATTGCCGGACCGCCTCGATGCCGTATTCGGAGAGCAGCATCACCCTGGCGCCCTGGGCTTGGGCGAAGCTCAGCAGGCGCCCCACCTGCTGGTCGATGGCGCGGACCTCGTCGGCGATCGACGGGTCTTGGGGTCCCAGGCGTTGCAGGCTGTAATCCAGGTGCGGCAGGTAGATCAGTTGCAGGTCGGGTCGGTTGAGCTGGAACTCGGCCATGGCGCAATCGACGATCCAGCGGCTGGAGGCGATGCCCGCCGCGGGGCCCCAGAAACCGGGGAAGGGAAACTCGCCGATCTGCCGCTCGAGGGTCTGGTGCAGGCTGGCGGGCGTCGAATAGAGCCCGAACACCTTGCGCCCATCGGCCGGGTAATGGGGGCGTGGAGTGATGGCCGCATCCACCTCTGCGTGCATGTTGAACCACCAGAACAACTGGCTGCAGCGAAAGTCGGGGCGCTGGCGCTTCAGGGTCTGCCAGACCTTTTCCCCCTGGACCAGGGCGTTGGATTGCAGCCAGAAGCGCACTTCGGCCTGGTCGCGAAAGTACCAGCCGTTGCCGACGATGCCGTGTTCCGCGGGCGTCAGGCCGGTCAGCAGCGAGGCCTGCACGGTCGAGGTCACGGCCGGAAACACCGGTTGCAGGCTGGTCATCGCGGCGTTGCGCAGCAAGGCATTGATCCGTGGCGTGGCCTCGCCCAGCAGGCTCGGCGTCAACCCGACCACATTGATCAGCAACAGTGGTGGGCAGCTTGTTTCAGACACCATGGGGGCAGGCCTCCTGCGCGGGGGATGGGGCGCTTAGCAGTTGCCGCTCTCGTAATTGCCCTTCGACCCAGCGCAACTCGGCAACGATGCCCTGGAGCAGCGCCTGTTCGGTCTGTGGCCGCAGCGGAGCGGGCAGTACGTTCCAGCTGTAGGTTTCCACCTCCAGTACCGGGTGCATTTCCGGGTGCTCCGCCAGGTAATCGAAGGTCTGCAACAGCGCGCTCTGGCTGCCGCTGAGTTCGGGCAGCAACAACTGCTCGCTGAACAGCGGCACATGGAAATGAATGCGCAGCTCGGGGCAGGACGCCAGCTCGCCGGCCTGCAGCGCAGCGGGCAGGTCCGGCCAGGCCAGCAGGCGGCCCTGGTGGTCCCGGGCTTTGACCTGATGCAGGTAGGTGGCCTCGACAAAGTCCCCCAGGGCCGTCAGCACCTGCTGGCGCCGCAGCGGGTCTGCTTCCGGCAGGCGGCAGATCAGGGCATTGGAGAGCTGGATCTTGCCCACCGGCACACCGGCCTGGCGCAGCCGCTCCAGGGCGTCATGGCAATGCTCGAAGACCACGGCTTGATGGCAGACATCGAAGCACAGGGCCAGATGCTCATGGTGAGGATCCGTGGCTTGCCAGCGACGGAAGAATTCGATGGCCTGGTCGGTGTGCTCCAGCACGCAGTCGGGCTCCATTTCCAGGCAGAACAGGATCTGCTTGCCGGTCTCCCGGCGCAGCCTGGCCAGGGCCTGGGTCAGCTGGCGCAGCTGCTGCTCGGCCCGTTGCCGGTGGGCCAGGCTCCAGGTGGCGGCATACCCCAGCGGTACGCTGGAAATCACCCCTTTGGGGCAATCCTGCGGCAGGGCCGCGGCCAGGATCCGCGCCAGTTGCAGGCTGTACTCCAGGCGCTGCGGGTCGGCCCAGTTGGGCAGATAGACTTCGGCTTTCACCGCACCCTGGTGGAACTGGCCGTAGGGAAAGCCATTGAGCGAAGTCAGGCGCAGCCCGCTGTGCCGCAACAGCCTGAGAAATCCCATGAGGGCCTGCGGCTGTTGCAGCTCGGCCGCCGCCTGGGCGCTGATCCACAACCCGCTGTCCTGTTCGGGCAGGCCGCGTTGCTGGCGCACGCCCTGGAAGTGCGTCTCGATCGAGGCGCTCAGCGTGGCCAGGTCGGGGGCTGGGTGCACGTTGCTGCAATAGCCGATCCGGGCGGCGCTCCAGCCCCGACGAGTGCTCATTTGACCACCGGTTCCTGGCCGCGCAGGGCGGAGTTGTCCTGCCACTGACGACGCTGGTCGATGGGCAGCGGGGCACTCACCCACTGCTTGTCCAGCTGCCCGCTCTGGGCGAAGAAATCCACCGGGTTGTGGAATAGCACCTGCTCCACCTGGGCTTCGCTGAAGCCGGCGGCGAGCATGGCCTGTCCGGTCTTGGGCACCTTGAGCGGATCGCTGATGCCCCAGTCGGCGGCGCTGTTGACCACCATTTTCTCGGTGCCGTACTCCTTGAGCAGGGCCACCATGCGCTGCTCCGACATCTTGGTGTTGGGGTAGATGGAGTGCCCGCGCCAGCAGTCGCTGTCGAGCACCAGGGGCAGGGTCAGTTCGTTGAGGTGATCGATGATCACCAGATGTTCGACGATGCCCACTTCGCGGATCACCGCCAGGGTGCGCTTGGTGCCGCCGATCTTGTCGCGGTGCGGGGTGTGCACCAGCACCGGCAGGTTGAACTGCTTGGCCAGTTCCAGTTGCGCGGCGAGAAAGCGGTCTTCCTCCGGGGTGATGTCGTCGTAGCCGACTTCCCCTACCGCCACGACGCCGTCCTTGACCAGATAGCGCGGCAGGATCTCCAGCACCTCGTTGGCCAGCGACAGGTCATTGGCCTCCTTGGGGTTGAGGCCGATGGTGCAAAAGTGGTGGATGCCGAACATGCTGGCGCGAAAGCGTTCCCAGCCCAGCAGGGTATCGAAGTAGTCGATGAAGCTGCCGACGCTGGTGCGCGCCTGGCCTTGCCAGAAAGCCGGCTCGATCACCCCGGTGATGCCAGCGGCGGCCATGTTCTGATAGTCGTCGGTGGTGCGGCTGACCATATGAATATGCGGGTCGAAGTATTTCAGCATGGTGAGTCCCTGATGTGGTTGTAGAAAACCGTGGTGGCGCCTGGCTTGTTCAGGCGTCGGCCGTGAGGTGTTCGAGCCAGTGCGGCGGCAGTCGTCGCTGCTGGCACAGGTCGCGCAGACGCAGACGTTGGGCCGGGCTCAACAACTCGAAGGCGATGACCTGGGGCAGCCCGTCGGAAACGTTGCGCTGCGCCGCCAATTGCTCCTCCATCAGGTCCAGCGCCAGCTGGTTGAGATCGACGCTGCGCCGCTGGGCCAGGCCGTTGATCCGGCGGCTGTCCAGGCCCATGCCCAGGCTCTTGAGCACCAGTTGATTGAAGGCCCGGTCGTTGTAGTGGCGGGCCGGGAAGGGGTTGTCCAGGGCGATGGCGGCGAACACCTCGCGGTTGTTGGTACGCCCCGCCTGCAGCGCCAGGTCGAGGCTGTGGCCTTGGCTATCCAGGTCGTCCAGGGCCTTGAGCAGGGCGCTCTTTTCCGAGTCGTCGGCCCAGAGGAACAGCTGGCGCAACAAGGGCAACCGATCGGCGCTGGCCTGCTGTTGCAGAAGCTGCGCCAACAACAGCGCGCGGGCCAGCTGGCTCCGGGTCCAGCCTTGGCTGTCGGGCACCAGGCTGTCACCGAGGCGGCGTTTGCACTGGCTGCTGAGCAGCACCAGGGTATTGGCCGAAGGCTTCCGGGCCAGTTGTTCCAGGGCCTCTTGCCACCAGCGGCGGGTGTCGGGGGCGAGCTGTCCGTCGAGCTGCCGGCGCCGTTCGGCGAAGGCGGCATGGCGGGGGGCGAGCGCATTCGAGGATGGGGCAATGACGTCCATGCTCATGTCGGCTTGATCCAGCGTTGAAGGTGGGGAAGCAGGAAAAACACCAGTACGCACAGCAGGCTGCCCAGGGGTTGGTTGGCCAGGGCCAGTACCAGGGCATCGAACAGTGGCAGGGCGGCCAGGCCGGCACCGATAAAGGCACGGATCTGCCGCTGCCGCGGGTTGGCCAGATGGCGCCGGTAGTGCCAGCCCAACCAGCCCAGCCACAGCAGCAGTACCAGCCAGAACACGCCGTTGTCGGCATAAGCGACCAGGGCCAGCGGGCTGAGCATCAGCAGCAGCGGCAGGCGGCTGAGCAGCTGGTTCTTATGTTCCAGCCGGGCCAGGTAAGTCAGGCCGGCGATGTAGGCGCCCAGCAATGCGGCGCACAACCACAACGGTTGCGGTGGCATGGCCAGGCTGGCGGCGGCGGTCAGGTACAGGGCCGAGCGGCAGCCGCCCATGAGCCAGACGCTGTGGGGGTGTTTTTTGTGCAGCAGGTTGTAGGCCAGGATGAACAGCAGCAACAACCCGGCGCTGGCCAGCAGCCAGCGAGGCTGGGCGATCAACTGGCTGAGCCCTAGCAGCGACAGCAACGCCAACAGCAGCAGGGCGGTGGTGGCCAGGCTCACCTGAGTGCGACTGACCAGGCCGAGGACAATGGGGCGCGGGTTCTGGTGCTGCTGATCCCAGTCGGCATCCAGCAGGTCGTTGAGCAGCATGCCCGCCAGGTAGAGCGCCGAGAGCACCACCAGCAGCAGGGTCCAGACCAGCGACGAGGGCGGCGCCAGGGCGGTGGCGCTGCTGGCCAGCAGGGCGGCGGCCAGGGCGTTGGTCCACACCGTCGGCAGGTTGGAGACCCGCCCCAGGGTCAGCCAGGTGCTCAGCGCTGAAGGCGTCATTGCGCGCAGCCCTCGCTCCAGGCGAAGTCCGCTCTGCCGAGGCTGGCCAGGCGCAACAGGGCTTGTTCCATCACTGGCAGTTCGATGTGGTGCACATCGATGGACTGGCCCAGGCGGTTGAGCATCGGGATCGACAACTGCCCCCCCAGGTGCTGGCGGAACTCTTCCAGCCCTTGCAGCACCAGAGAGCCACCCTGGGCGTCTTTCAGGCGCAGTTCCGCGGGGCACAGGTTGAAGCCGAGCTTGTCGAGCACGTGTAGCAGGCGCTGGGTTTCCCCATCGGACAGCAGGCCGATGGCGTTGGCGTAGAGCGCATCCAGAGCCATGCCCACGGCCACCGCCTCACCATGGCGCAAGCGGTGCCGACTGAGGTTTTCCAGCTTGTGGGCGGCCCAGTGGCCGTAATCCAGAGGCCGGCCGTTGCCCCGTTCAAAGGGGTCGCCGGCACCATTGATATGGCCCAGGTGCAACTCGGCGCAGCGGCGGATGGCATAACGGCTGGCGCTGTGCTCGAAGCTGGCCAGGGCCTCGACCTGCTGCTCCATCCACTGGAAGAACGCATGATCCTTGATCACCGCGACTTTCACTGCCTCGGCGAGGCCGGCGATCTGGTCCCGGTGCGACAGGCTGAGCAGCAGCTGGAAGTCGTTGATCACTGCCGTGGCGGGGTAGAACGCCCCCAGCAGGTTCTTCTGGGCGAAGGCGTTGATGCCGTTTTTCACCCCGATGCCGGCGTCGTTCTGGGCCAGCACCGTGGTCGGGATGCGGACCAGGCGCATGCCCCGGTGGAAGGTGGCGCAGGCGTAGCCCACGGCGTCCAGTACCGCTCCGCCGCCCAGGGCCAGCACATAGCAGTGCCGGTCCAGGCCATGCTGCAGCATGTGCGCATACAACTGCTGGAGCACTTCCGGGGTTTTGCTCAGTTCCCCCGCCGGCACCGCGATCGGCGCGGCCTGCAGATGCAGGTCGGCGGTATGGGCGCTGAAGTAATCGCTGATCTGCCGTGGTAATTGCGCGGAGCACTGCAGCAGTTGCTCGTCGACAAACACCAGCACGGTGGTCCGCCCCGGATGCTGCCGGGTGAGTTGCTGGTGCAGGCAGGCATTGTCCGCCTGGAAGATGTGGTCGGTGAACAGTACCGGATAGTGGTAGCTCACCTCGAAGCGACCCTCCAGGGAGAGCGCTCGATCACCCTGCGGCTGCGCGACGCGTGACTTGAGCAGGCTGCGGCCGCCCAGGAACAGACCCGGCAGGACCATGCTGGCGAGAATGGTCGCCAGCAGGGCGTTCTGCTCTACCAGCAGACTGCCGATGGCGCTGTAGGCCAGGGCCAGTCCGGCGTTGGCCAGGGTGGTGACCAGCAGGAACTGGCGCAGCGGGTAGCGCTGCATGCCGGCGGCCAGCACCGAGGTCTCGGCCAGCACTGGCACACCACGCAGGCAGACCAGCGACAAGGTACTGAGGCGATAGGCCAGTTGCCCGGGTTGCCAGCTTCTGAGACCGAGCCAGTTGGAGAGCAGGCGAAAGTAGCCTGCCCCCAGCCAGTAGCCCAGGCAGGCTCCCAGGCACAGGCCGATAAAGATCACCAGGTAGCCGCCGATGGCACCCAGGGCTGCCACGGCCAGCAGCGCCACCAGGCTTGAAGGTACTGGCAGCAGCACATCCAGCGTCAGCAGGGCTACCAGCAGCAGGGCCAGGCCTAAACGTTGCGTGGGGTCGGTGGGTAGCAAGCTGCCCAGATGATTCAGCAGCTGTTGGATCTGCTGTTCGAACAGCAGGAAGCTGGCGACCACCAGGATCGAGAACAGGAATAACGAGAGCCAGTAATTCTCAGTCGTACCCTTCAGCGAGAAGGCACGAGGCAACGAGCTGCGCTTCATCAAGCATCCCTCTTGATTGATATGACTTATTCCGTGTCAGTTCAGCTTGTAAGGCAGGGGAGATGTTCGGTTATTGAATTCCTCGAAAGGTTCTTATTGGTTTTTGCCCCGTTGGAGAACACTTGGATGGCGATTAGTCATCAACTTAGCCAAGGCCGAGAGTTTTGCAAGTAAACCGAGCGAGCTGGCTGCAATACGCTTTTCTGATTCGTTGGAAAGCCTGGGGATAATGTGTTTTTACTGTTGCGAATAGTCTTGTGGATGGACTGTGATGACCTGTTTTTGTGGGTTTTAGTCAATGGGCTCGGGGCAGTGCAAGATTTTTTGGTGTGGTGTTCGGCTATAGAATGTATTGCCTTTTTTCATATGCAAGAGAAGTAGCCAAAAGAAATAAGCGCCGCAATTTATAAAGGGAATACTTTGGAAAAGTAGTGGGATAAGGCAGGATTTGAAATGACTGTTCTTAGGCTGACTATTAGTTGGCTATTGAGTAGGTGGCTTGTTGGTTTGGCTTTATTGAATTGTGTGGGCGAATTTATTTGGGGGCTTGTTTAAGGAAGCGGTTGTTTTTTTGGTAGTAAGAATCATTCGTGAAGTTGTTCGGTTAAGTTGCCTTGCTTGAAACAATGTGTATTGCCGTGCGCCATGGACCTGGCCGTTTCTGCACCGGTTGTCCGTGACGATCGGGCTGCACGGCGGCTGCGGTGAGGGAGAACTCCCCGCAGCCGTGGGCTCAGGCCGGAGTGACGCGTTCGGCGGCAAGGAACTCTTCGGTGGACAAGACGCTGGCATAGGCGAACGCCAGGGCTGACATGACCGCGCTCTGAACCTGTGCCGCGGCGACTCGCTGGCCATTGAACTCCAGGTCTAGGGTGGCGCAGGCGTCATGGATCACTTTCACCGGGTAGCCCAGGTCGGCGGCGGCCCTGGCGGTACCTTCCACACACATGTGGCTCATGCTGCCGACCACCACCAGTTGTTCGATGCCGTGCTGGTCAAGAATGGCCTTGAGCTCGGTTTCGCGGAACGAGTTGACGAAGTGCTTGAGCACCACCGGCTCGTCGGCGCGGTTGCTGACCTTCGGGTGCAGTTGCGCGCCGCTGGAGCCGGGGGTGAAGAACGGTGCGCTGTCGGAGGTGAATTCGTGGCGGATGTGCACCACCTGCTGGCCGCTGTCGCGGAAGGCCTGGATCAGCCGCGCGGCGTTGTCGGCGGCGGCTTCGGCGCCGACCAGGGGCCACTTGCCGTTGGGGAAGTAGTCGTTCTGGATATCGATTACGATGAGCGCTTGCTTGGCCATGGGTGTTTCCTCTGAAGTAGTGGTTGGCTGTGGAGTCCAGTATTGGCTCCGGCGGGCCGGTCGAGGATTGGCCGCACCGACAATAGCAGGGGGAAAACTGACAATGGGTATGGAAAGCGCAGTCGCCGAACTGGGCGTGCTGATCTATCCCGGCGCACAGATGGCCGCGGTGCATGGCTTGACCGACCTGTTCGAGGTCGCCAACCGCATTGCCGCCGAACAGCGCAGCACACAGTTGCCGCTGCTGCGCATCAGCCACTGGCAGGCCCAGGCCGACCAGGCGCCCGTACGGGTGTACGACAGTCACTCGGGTGCTGACGGTCCATTGCTGGCGGTGCTGATCCCACCCTCGGTGGCCGGTTTTTCCCAGGCGCAGGCACCGCAGGCGCTGATCCAGTGGCTGCGCCAGCAGCATGCCAATGGCGCGACCCTGGGCGGGGTCTGTGTCGGTTCGATCCTGCTGGCCGAAAGCGGCCTGCTCGACGGCCGCAGCGCCACCACTCACTGGACCTCGGCGAAGCGGTTCGCCGAGCGCTACCCGAACATCCGCCTGAACGCCGACAAGCCGATCGTCGACGACGGCGACCTGATCACCACCGCCGGCCTGATGGCCTGGTCCGAGTTGGGGCTGCGCCTGGTCGACCGCCTGCTGGGCCCGAGCATCACCAGCGGCACCGCGCGTTTCCTGGTGATCGAACACAGCGACAGCGCCAGTCAGTGCGGCAGTAACTTCGCGCCGATCCTCGGCCATGGCGACGCGGCGATCCTCAAGGTGCAGCACTGGCTGCAGGCCAATGGCGCGGTGGACGTTTCCCTCGCCGTCATGGCACAGCAGGCCGGGCTGGAGGAGCGCACCTTCCTGCGGCGCTTCCGGGCCGCCACCGGGCTCAAACCCACCGAATATTGCCAGCACTTGCGGGTAGGCAAGGCACGGGAAATGCTCGAGTTCACCAACGGCACCATCGACCATATCGCCTGGACGGTCGGTTATCAGGACCCGGGGGCGTTCCGCGCCACCTTCAAGAAGATCACCGGGCTTGCGCCCAGCGAGTATCGCGCGCGTTTCGGCGTGACACCGCCGGCACCGCTGGCGCGGGCCGGGCAGGGCTGACCCCGCGGGTCGTGCAAAATACCGGGCGTCGCCGGCCGATCGTGCAAAATAAAACAGGCGCAATGCCAGCAGCGATGGCCTGGAGCGCTTATTCCATGGGGGCATTCGACTTCCCCCTGGCCCTGGCGTGATCCCTGCACCCTGTCTTGTACATTCATCACGCCGATGACAAAGGGGGACGCATGACCCCGACGCAACGCAAGAAGCTGGTGGTCGCCCACTCGGTCCATCCGGGGGCCTCGCAGCATGTCGTGGAAACCAATCGCGCGCTGGCCCGCTGGCTGGCGCAGATCCTCGGGTTGCAGTTCGTCGGTGACTACGACCCGCTCGTGCATGGGCAGAGCGAGCTGTACCTGTTGCCGACGCAGACCATCGTCGGCCCCGCCGCGGCCCGGCAATTGCGGCTCAAGGGGCCGGACGACCTATGGGGCGGGTATGTCGAGCATGACTTTATCTGCACCAAGGCCATTACCCATGGTCTGTTGAACAGGAACGCCGTGGCCCCGCCGGGCTGGGCGGCGCTGTTCTCCCAGCGGGTGCGCAATGTGGTGCTGGACGGCCTGAGCGTGTTTTCCCTGAATGACGCCCGGCCAGCGGCCAGTCATTTGCTTTACAGCGGGCCGATCCGCATGAAACCGATCCATGCCTGCGCCGGTCGCGGCCAGCAGGTGATCGAGAGCCTGGAGCGCTTCGACGAGATGCTGGCGCAACCGGACGTCGCCCGGCAGTTCAATCAAGGCGTGGTCCTGGAGCAGGATCTGCAACAGGTGGCCACCTACAGCGTCGGCCAGTCCTTTATCGCCGGCCACGTCCTCAGTTACTGCGGCCAGCAGTACCTGACCGAAGACTCCGACAGCGAGCAGGTCTACGGCGGTTCCGAGCTGTTGGTGGTGCAGGGTGGCTACCCTGAGTTGCTGGCGCTGCAACTGCCGCAGCAAGTGCGCCTGGCGGTGCAGCAGGCGCGGGTTTTCGACGCCGCCGCCGATGAGGCCTATCCCCGATTCTTCGCCTCCCGGCGCAACTACGACATCGCCCAGGGCCTGGACGCCGAAGGCCGGCAGCGCAGCGGCGTACTCGAGCAATCGTGGCGCATGGGCGGTGCCAGCAGCGCCGAAGTGGCGGCTTTGCAGGCCTTTATCGAGCATCCGGAGATGCGCGCGATTCGTGTGTCCGCGGTGGAAACCTATGTCGACCGGCCCTTGCCGGCCGATGCCATCGAGGTCTATCGCGGGCCCGCGGAACATAGTGACTTTCTTCTCAAATATGTAACGGTCCAATCCTATGACGGCTAGAAGCGAAAGCATTCAAATCGACATCGATGACGAGCAGATGCGCGGGACTTTCCTCAGCCCCAAGTCGAAAGTCCCCGGCGTACTGTTTGTCCACGGCTGGGGTGGTAGCCAGGAGCGCGACCTGGAGCGCGCCCGCGGCATCGCCGGGCTGGGTTGCGTGTGCCTGACCTTCGACCTGCGGGGCCACGCCGGCAGCGGCATCCCGCTGAACCGCGTGACCCGCGAAGACAACCTGCGCGACCTGTTGGCGGCCTATGACCGCCTGCTGGCCCATCCGGCCCTCGACACCTCGGCGATTGCGGTGGTGGGCACCAGTTATGGCGGCTACCTGGCGAGCATCCTGACCTCGCTGCGACCGGTGCGCTGGCTGGCGCTGCGGGTCCCGGCGTTGTACCGCGACGAAGCCTGGAACAGCCCCAAGCGCGACCTGGACAAGGCCGACCTGCTGGATTACCGCAGCAGCCTGGTGCGTGCCGACAGCAACCGGGCGCTGCATGCCTGTTCGACGTTCACCGGGGATGTGCTGCTGGTGGAATCGGAAAACGACGAGCATGTGCCCCACGCCACGTTCATGAGCTACCGCGCGGCCTGCCAGCAGACCCATTCAATGACCCACCGGATCATCGATGGCGCCGACCATGCCCTGAGCGATCCCGTGTCGCAGCAGGCCTACACCTCGATCCTGGTGGACTGGATCACGGAAATGGTGGTGGGAGAACGCTTGAGCATCATTCAGTCGCGATAGTCGCAAGCGCTGGTTGAATGAGGCGCGCAAGCTCGCTCCTGGAGAGGAACGCGCGCGTGCGCGATAGCCTCAGCTGCCTTGGCGCGGCTTTTTCTCCACGCGCAACGCCTTGGCCCTGGCCTCCACCACCAGGTACATCAGCAGCGCGATCAGCAGCGGCAGGATGAAGTAGATCGCCCGGTAGGCGATCAACCCGGCCAGCAGGCTGCCGCGGGACACCTCATGTTGCAGCAGGGCGATAAACACCGCCTCCAACACCCCGAGCCCCGCCGGAATATGGGTGATGACCCCGGCGATGCTGCTGATCAGCAGCACCCCGAGCACCACCGGGTAATCGAGCTTGCTGGGCAGCAGGGTAAAGATCACCGCTGCCATCAGCGACCAGTTGAGTGCGCCCAGGGCCAGCTGCAGCAAGGCCATGTGCAACGAGGGCAAGTTGATCTCGACCCCGTGTATCGACCACTCGCGCCGTCGGGAAAACCGACAGGCCGCCAGGTAACCCACGCCCAGCACCAGCAGCAGGACGCCCACCCCCTGCAACGCGCCGTTGCTGAGTTGCCAGCCGGGCGGCAACTTCATCAGGCCACTGGCGAATACCGCGCCGGCCAGGGCCATGTAGCCGAACCAGTTGGTGGCCAGGCTCAGGCCGAGGATCTTGGCGATATTGCCGGTGCTCACCCCGAGCCTGGAATACAGCCGGTAGCGCATGGCGATCCCGCCGACCCAGGCGCTGAGGTTGAGGTTGAAGGCGTAGCTGATGACCCCCACCGGCAGGATCTGCCGCCAGCCGAGGTTCTGCCGGATGTAGGTGCGACCGATCAGGTCGAAGCAGGCATAGACCAGGAAGCTGGCCAGGGTCAGGCCCGCGGCGATGACCAGGGTGCGCACCTTGAAGTCGGCCAGGGTGCCGAGCACTTCGCTCCAGTCGATGCGCCGGGCCAGCAGGGTGAACAGCACGATCAACAGCAGGAAGAAGGCGATGGTCAGCGGTTTCTTCAGGCGTTGCCAGCGCGACCGGGAGTGCGATGCGGCGGGCGTCGAGCCATGGGCGTCAGTGCGGCTCATGGGGCGACTCCCGCGGGGTGGCGGCCTGGCCGAAGGGTTTCAGTTGCGGCTTGTGGGCGGGCAGCCAGCCGGCCCAGGCGGGGAAGTGACGCAGGATGTGAAACACCAGGAAACCCACGGTCAGGCGCCACAAGCGGCCACGCCCGGAGCCCTTGGCCGGCATGGCCTGGCAGTGGTCGCGACTGAGCCGGTCGAGGCGCTCGAACAGGTCGCGATTGAACGCCCGGTCGCGGATCAGCACATTGGCTTCCAGGTTCAGCGACAGGCTCAGCGGGTCGAGATTGCTCGAGCCCACGGTGCTCCAGTCGTCGTCTACCAGCGCCACCTTGCCGTGCAGTGGCCGTTCGCAATATTCGTAGATGGTCACGCCGTCCTTGAGCAGGTAGTCATAGAGCATGCGTGCCGCCAGCCTGGCCACCAGCATGTCCGGCTCGCCCTGCAGGATCAGCCGCACCTCGACGCCACGGCGCGCGGCGTTGCGGATCTCGCGCAGCAGCCGATAGCCGGGGAAGAAGTAGGCATTGGCGATTACCACCCGCTGGCGGGCCCCGCGCAGTACCAGGCGGTAGACCTCTTCGATATCGCTGCGGTGCTGGCGGTTGTCGCGATAGACCAGGCGCACCTGGCCGTCATGGTCGGTCAGGGCCAACTCCGCGCGGCGCTGCCGGCGGCGTTGCCACCAGTAGCGGGCGCGGGCCGGGCGGTCGCCTTGCAGCAGGGCGAAATGGTGGATATCCACCACCGCCGGCCCCTGGATCTCTACCGAATAATCCTGTTTGGCCTGGGGGCCGAAATCGGCCAGGTGATCGGCGGAGAAGTTGATCCCGCCGACAAAGGCGATGGCGCCGTCGACCACCACGATCTTGCGATGCAGGCGGCGGAACCAGTTGGTGCGCACCCCGAAAATCGGCTGTGCCGGGTCGAATATCTGCAAGCGCACCCCGGCGTTGCTCATGGCGGCAAGGAACTCGGTGCTCAATTCGCCGCAACCGAAGCCGTCCAGGCTGACGATGACCCGCACGCCACGCTGTGCGGCCTCGATCAGGATACGGTGCAGCTCGTGGCCGACCTTGTCCTCGAAGAGGATGAAGGTCTCCAGCAGGATCTCGTTCTGCGCCTGGCGCAGCACTTCGAACACCCGGGGAAAATACGCCTCGCCATTCTCCAGCAGCACCACCCGGTTGTTGCTGTGCCAACCGTACTCGAGGTCCATCCGTAGCGGCTCGTGGGCCAGCCCCGCGTCAGGCGGGTGGTCCACCGTGGTTTTTTCCAGGGGCATGTCGTTCATAACTCGACCTCGACCGACAGCGGTGCGTGATCGGAGAGATGGGACCAGGGATGGGTGTCCAGTACCTGGGGCCGGTGGATTTTCAGGTGACGCACGTAGATCCGGTCCAGCCGCAGCAGTGGTAGGCGTGCGGGGAAGCTGCGCGCCGGTTTGCCGTGCTGGCTGACAAAGGCCTCCTGCAAGCCACTGGGGGCGAGCTGTGCATCGGCGCGCAGCCGCCAGTCGTTGAAGTCGCCGGCGACGATCAAGGGCGCATCGACGGGAAGCTCGGCGATCAGCTGCAGCAGCAGATCCAGCTGTTGCTGGCGATGGCTTTCGCGCAACCCCAGGTGCACGCAAATGGCGTGCACTTCCAGGGCATCGCCGGGCAGGCGCAGCACGCAATGCAGCAGGCCGCGGCTCTCGTGCCCGGACAGGGAGATGTCGAGGTTGTCGTAGCGAATGATCTGGAATTTCGAGAGCAGCGCATTGCCGTGGTCGCCGGCCGGGTACACTGCGTTGCGTCCATAGGCGAACTGCGGCCAGATGCTGTCGGCGAGGAATTCGTATTGCGGCATGCTCGGCCAATTGTTGTAGCGCTGCGGGTGCTGGTCGTGGGCGCCGTGCACCTCCTGCAGGAACACCACGTCGGCGGCCACGCTGCGCACCGCCTCGCGCAGCTCGGGCAGGATGAAGCGCCGGTTCAGGGCGGTGAAGCCCTTGTGGGTATTCACCGTCAGCACTGTGAAGCGGCGCGTGGCGGCGAGCCCGATCGCGGGCGGTATCGGGTTGTTGGCCGACTCGTCATGGCTCATGGCAGTACCCCGGGCGCGGCAGGCTCGCCGGGCGCTGTCGCCAGTACCACGCCGTGCTGGCGCAGCAGATGGGTGAATTCGGGCACGGCAAAGCTTGCGTGGCGAATTTCCACGGCATGGCGCATGGCTTTTTTGCCGTAGGCCTTGGTGCTGGCGTGGCCGTTGAGGCGTGGTTCGTGCTGGCGGGCGAGGGCGGCGGCCTGTTCGGTATCGGCGGGCAATTGCTGAAGAAAGGCGCCGAACAGCTCGGCGTCGAACCGAAAGCTTGGCGCAAACTGCCACAGGATCGGCCCGAGCTTGTTCTTGAGCTCCAGCACGCCCGAGGCGAAGAAGTTGGCGATCGGCTTGTGCACATCCCGCAGCCGCAGGATATGGGTGATGTAGCGCGGCGCCTTGACGCTGAACACGAAGTCCTTGGGCGTATCGGCATACCAGTCGGCATAACGCTCGGGGGTCTGCAGCGCGTAGAACGAACCGTTGATTTCGATGCTGTTGACTGCGCGCGAAGCGAATTGCAGCTCGCGCTTGTGCGTCAGCCCCTCGGGGTAGAAATCTCCACGCCAGGGCTTGTAGCGCCAGCCGGAAATACCGATATGAATCGCCGCCATGTCCGCTCCCGTCTAGGGGCCTTCGAACCGCCTCTGTCTTTTGATGACTGCCCGGCTGACGGGAAAGTTTCGACCTTCCTACGGACGGTGTTTTCCAGCCCGTAGCCGCGGGCTGGCGGGTAATGGGCCGGCCGACGGTGGCAAATCCTGCGCCAGGCAGTCGCTAACGCCAGCCCCGCCAGGCGCCACCCTTTATGACCGGGCATAAAAAAACGCAGCCGGCCAGGGCTGCGCTTTTCTGGTTGGGGCCTGCTGGTGGGCTCAGTGCCCGACCACCACCCGGCTCGATCCCTCGGCCGGCTCGGCGTATACCGGGCCGAGGCGATCCAGGCGGCCGCTCCAGGCGGTCAGGGCCAGGGCGCCCAGTACCACCAGGCCACCGATCCAGGCGGTGTGGATCAACCCCAGGTGGGCGACGATCAGGCCGCCACCCCAGGCGCCGCCGGCGATGCCGAGGTTGAAGGCGGCGATGTTCAGGCCCGAGGCCACGTCTACCGCTTGCGGGGTGTGGTGTTCGGCCTGGCGCACCACGTAGACCTGCAGGCCCGGTACGTTGCCGAAGGCCACGGCGCCCCACACCAGTACGGTGGCCAGCGCCAGCCACGGGTTGCCGGCGGTGAAGGTGAGCAGGAACAGCACGCCGGCCAGCAGGGCGAAGATGATCTTCAAGGCGCTGATCGGGCCGCGCTTGTCCGCCAGCTTGCCGCCCCAGATGTTGCCTACGGCGACCGAGAGGCCGTAGACCAGCAGCACCAGGCTGACGGTGCTGGCGCTGAAGCCGGAAATGTCCTGGAGAATCGGCGCGAGGAAGGTGAAGGCGATGAACGAGCCGCCGTAGCCCACCGCGGTCATGGCGTACACCAGCAGCAGGCGCGGTTGTTTCAACACTTGCAGTTGTTGCAGCAAGGACGCCGGTTTGCTGTGGGCGATGTTTTTCGGCACGTAGATCAGGCTGCCGATAAAGGCGATCACACCCAGGGCGGATACCGCGAGGAAGGTTTCGCGCCAGCCGAAATGCTGGCCGATAAAGGTCCCCAGCGGCACGCCGGTGACCAGGGCCACCGTCAGGCCGGTGAACATGATGGCAATCGCGCTGGCGGCTTTTTCCTTGGGCACCAGGCTGGTGGCGATGGTCGAGCCGATGGAGAAGAACACGCCATGGGCCAGGCCGGTGACGATCCGCGCCAGGACCAGGGATTCATAGCTGGGCGCTTGCCAGGCCAGCAGGTTGCCGAGGGTGAACAGCACCATCAGCGACAGCAGCAACAGCTTGCGCGGGACCTTGCCGGTCAGCGCGGTGAGCACCGGCGCGCCGACGGCGACACCCAGGGCGTACAGGCTGACCAGCAGCCCGGCGGACGGCAGGCTGACGCCAAGGTCGGCGCCGATGGTGGGTAACAGGCCAACGATGACGAACTCAGTCGTCCCGATGGCGAAGGCGCTGAGGGTCAGCGCGAGCAAGGCAATGGGCATGGCTGCAACTCCGGTGGATTTGACAATGGAGCGCAGTGTCCGGATTTGAATCGTGCGGAAAAATAGCGGTTCCGGTATTTGATATTTGACCTGAAGGCAAATATCGAGCTGAGCGCGATCACTGCGCTTCTGTAGGAGCGAAGCTTGCTCGCGATAAGGCCGACGCGATGCACCAGGCCGCCCACGACCCGATATCAGTGGCGAATCAACCGGGTCCGCAGCTCAAGGCTGGCCTGCGGCTCAAGGTCCAGCCAGACATGCGGTTTGCCGGCGATCTCGGCGGCCGCGGGCAGGCCGTCGCGGTACACCAGCCGGTTGCCGGCCAGGGCCGGAACCTTCGGCCCGGGCAGCAAGGTGCCGGCGAGGTTCAGCGGGTCGACGCCACACACCGCGATCAGGCTGCCATCCAGCGGGCGGCGGCGCACTTCGCGCAACAGGGCGATGGCCTCGGGCAGGGCGAACTGCTCGCCGGCCAGGCCGCTGACAAAACGCCCGCCGCGAATTTCGCCGCGGGCCTCCAGCCGATGGAAGGTGCGCAACAGTTCGCGCCAGCTCGGCAGCCAGTCGGCCTCGCGTTCCAGCAGGCGCCAGAACACCACGCCATAACGCCGCAACAGGGTCATGGCGATGTGTTCCAGGGTGGCCGGTGGGGTTGCCTGCCCATGACCGCCGACGCCCTCCGGTACTGGCGACGGACGCCGTAGCAGGGCCCAGCGCCCTGCATCGTCCATGCCGCCGACCACGGCCCCGCGCCCGCGTCGGCCGCTGCGGGCCAGACGCTTGCTGGACGGGGTGATCAAGGCGCGCAGGCCGGCAAAACTGTCGGCATTCACCCACCCTGCGGCCACCAGTTCCTGCAGGGCGATCTCCAGCTCGGTGCGCAGGACATGGGCTTCATGCTGCAATTCATCGAAGAACAAGGCGCCGTGCTGGCTCAGGGCCTCATGGACCTTCTGCGCCTTGGGCGACAGCGCGCTGCTGTCGGGCTGTGCGCCCAGCCCGCTCCACAGCGCGACCTGGCTGCGCGGCAGCAGCACGATCGGCGTGTTGCGCAGGGTCGCGCCGGCGGCTTTGTGCGGCGCGCTGAGCCGGCTCCAGACCACCTTGCCGTTGCGGCACAGCTCATCCAGCCAGGTGGCGGAGTAATCCTTGATCCGCGCCGGCAGCAGGTCGCTGTCCCAGGCGCCGGCCGCGGCGGCATAGCCTTCGAACTGGGCGACCGTCTGCGCCAGCATGGCACTGCCCTGGCCCTGGGTGGCGCTGGACAGGTGCTGCCAGTCAAACAGAAAACGCATCAGGTCCTGCAGCGACACCGGTTCGATTTCCCGGCGCAGGCGTTTGACGGTGTAGCGATGAATCCGCGCCAGCAGATGCCGTTCGCACCATTCCTCCCGGGCCTCGCCGGGGCTGAAGCGGCCCCGCAGCACATAACCTTCGCCTTCCAGCTGCGCCAGGACCTGGGCGACCTTGCTGGCGCTCAGGCCCAGGGGCATGGCGATGCTCTCCAGCGGCAACGGGCCGAAGCCACTGAGCCGGGCTCGAATCACTTCGACCACCGCTTCATCGCGCTGCCATCGCTCATCGAAGCCGGGCGGCGCCTCGAGGAGCGGTTGCAGCAGCGCCTGTGGATAAATCGCCCGCAGGCAGCCCAGGCGCTCGATGGCCAGCCACAGGGCCTGTCCGCCGCCGATCTGCAAGCGGCTGGCGCGCCCGCTGTCCGCCAGGGCTTGCAGCCAGTCGGTCCACTGCGGGTTGGCCTGGGCTTCGTCCTCGCTGATACAGGCCAGGCTCATCAGCGCTTCATGCATTTCATCCGGGCTGCCGGGGGCGGGCCAGGCTTCCTCGCGCACCGACTGGATGGCCTCGGCATCCAGGGCGCCCAGATCGTCGCTGGATTCGGGGTCGCTCCAGCGGCGGCTGAGCACGGCCTGGGTGCGGCGCTCTTCCAGCGGTGCGTCGTCGAGGAAGGTGTAGGGCCGGGCGCTGAGGATTTCCGCGGCCAGGGGCGAGGGCGCCGGCAGGTCGCGGCTGATCAGGCGCAGCTCGCCGCGCTCCATGCGCCGCAACAGTGCCAGCCAGCCCTCGCTGTCCATGGCTTCGTGCAGGCAGTCGTCGAGGGTCTGTTCCACCAGCGGATGATCGGGAATCTGCCGTTCGCCGGCGAGATTCTCCAGGCAGGCGATCTGGTCGGGAAACACGCTGGCGATCAGGTCTTCGCTTTTCATCCGCTGGATCTGCGGCGCTACCTTGCGCCCGCCGACAAAGCGCGGCAGCGCCAGGGCCACCCCGGCATTCCAGCGCCAGCGCACGCCGAACAGCGGCGCCTCCAACACAGCCTGGACCAGGATGTGTTCGGCGCTGTTGCTGTGCAGGTAACGCCAGACGTCGTCGAGCTCGAAACTGTGGCCGGTGGACAGCGACAGCACGATGGCGTCTTCGCTGGCGGCGGCCTGCAGTTCGAAGTTGAAGGTGCGGCAGAAGCGCTTGCGCAGCGCCAGGCCCCAGGCGCGGTTGATCCGGCTGCCGAACGGCGTGTGGATGATCAGTTGGGTGCCGCCGGACTCATCGAAAAAACGCTCCATGATCAGCGTGTCCTGGGACGGTAGCGCGCCCAGGCTCTGGCGTGCGCGGGCCAGGTAGTCGACCAGTTGTTCGGCGCTGGCGGCGTCCAGGACCAGGCTGTCGCCCAGCCAGTCGAGGGCGGGCTGTAGTTGGCCGGGGGGGGCGCCGAGCAACTCGTCGAGCCGGGCCAGCAGGCGCGCCACGGCAAATGACAGTTCGGCGCTGCGCCCGGGGGCTTCGCCGAGCCAGAACGGAATGGTCGGCGGCTGGCCGTGGGCGTCCTCGACCCGCACCCGGCCGGTTTCCACCCGCAGAATGCGGTACGAGGTATTGCCCAGCTGGAACACATCGCCGGCGATGCTTTCCACCGCGAAGTCTTCGTTGACGCTGCCGATATTCAGCGCCTGGGGCTCCAGCAGCACGGCGTAGTCGGCGTTGTCGGGGATGGTGCCGCCGCTGGTCACCGCCGTCAGCTGGCTGCCCCGACGACCGCGCAGGCTGCGGTTGACGGCATCGCGATGCAGATAAGCGCTGCGCATGCCCTGACGCCCGTTGTAACCCTCGGCGAGCATGCGCAGCAGCGCCTGGAAATGCCCTTCGTCGAGGTCGCTGTAGGGCGAGGCGCGGCGGATCATCTCCAGCAGCGGCTGCTCCTGCCATTCCTGGTTGCTGACTTCGGCGACGATCTGCTGCGCCAGCACATCCAGCGGCGCCCTGGGGATCTGCAGGGTGTCGAGTTCGCCGCGATGCACGCAGTCGAGCAGGGCGGCGCATTCGATCAGGTCGTCGCGGGTCAGGGCGAACAGGCGGCCCTTGGGCGTGCCGCCGACCTGGTGCCCGGAGCGCCCAACCCTTTGCAGAAAGGCCGAGATCGAACGCGGCGAGCCGATCTGGCACACCAGGTCGACATCGCCGATATCGATGCCCAGCTCCAGCGAGGCGGTGGCGATCAGTATTTGCAGGTCGCCGCGCTTGAGACGCTGTTCGGCGTCCAGGCGAAACTCCTTGGCCAGGCTGCCATGGTGGGCGGCCACCGCGTCCTTGCCCAGGCGTTCGCTGAGGTGGCGGCTCAGGCGTTCGGCCAGGCGCCGGGTGTTGACGAATACCAGGGTGGTACGGTGCTCCCGCGCCAGTTCGGCGATACGTTCGTAGACCCGTTCCCAGACGTCGTTGGCCATCACCGCCGACAGCGGCACGGGCGGCACTTCGATGGCCAGGTCCCGGGGGCGAGCGTGGCCGATGTCGACGATCTCGCAGGGGCGTTCATGGCCGACCAGGAAACGCGACACCGCTTCGATGGGCTTCTGCGTGGCCGACAGGCCGATGCGCGTCAGCGGCTCGGCGCAGAGCGCTTGCAGGCGCTCCAGGCTCAACGCCAGGTGGCTGCCGCGTTTGCTGGCGGCGATGGCGTGGATCTCGTCGACGATCACCGTGCGCGTGCTGGCGAGCATTTGCCGGCCGGAGGCCGAGCCCAGCAGCACATACAGCGATTCGGGGGTGGTCACCAGGATATGCGGCGCGCTTTTGCGCATGGCGCTGCGGTCTTTCTGCAGGGTGTCGCCGGTGCGCACCGCGGTGCTGATGCGCAGTTGCGGCAGGCCCATGCGTTCGAGTTGCGCGGTGATCCCGGCCAGCGGGTCCTGCAGGTTGATCTGGATATCGTTGCTCAAAGCCTTGAGTGGCGAGACGTAGACCACCAGGGTCTGTTCCGGCAGCGTGCCGCCGTTTTCCAGGCCGCGATGAACCAGCTCGTCGATCACCGCGAGGAAGGCGGTCAGGGTCTTGCCCGAGCCGGTGGGCGCGGCGATCAGCGTCGAGCGGCGCTGGCGGATCAGCGGCCAGGCCAGGGCCTGGGCGGCGGTCGCCGCCGGGAAGCAGCTGTCGAACCAGGCGCTGACCGCGGGATGAAAACCCGGCAGGGCGTTGGCGGGGATCTGGGGAAGGTTCATGCACAACGTTATGCGACCGCCGGAGTGAAGTTGCAAGCCTGCCTTGTCGCCGCTGGCGGCAGCAGCCCTGAAGGGCTGTGTGCTTTGTTGCTCTACACTTTCTCAGTGACGGTTGCGCCGGAAACCCGCAAAATGCAACGATTCTGAGCAATATTCATGGCCAAACCCGCGGGTCTGGCCGATTCAAACCATCGTTCCGAACAGATTGGGCCTGCTGACTCTATGCGAATGCGCCTTATGTTACTGGGCGGCGGAAATGCCCTTGGGCAGGCGCTGATTCGCCTCGGTGCGGAGGAAGACATCGGTTTCCTCGCCCCCCGTCCGCCGCAAGACGGCTGGGATGCCGCGAGCCTGACGCAACTGCTCGACGACACCCGCCCGGATGCCTTGATCAACCTTGCGTACTACTTCGACTGGTTCCAGGCGGAGAGTGTCCCCGAGGCACGCCTGGCTGGCCAGGAACGGGCGGTCGAGCGGCTTTCCGAGCTGTGCCAGCATCACAACATCATTCTTCTGCAGCCTTCCAGCTACCGGGTGTTCGACGGTTCGCGGGCCACCGCCTACAGCGAAAAGGACGAACCGGTACCGCTGGGTCTGCGTGGCCAGGCCTTGTGGCGGATTGAGCAGAATGTGCGCGCCACTTGCCCACAGCATGTGCTGCTGCGTTTCGGCTGGCTGCTGGACGATAGCGCCGAAGGCACCCTGGGGCGTTTCCTGGCCCGTGCCGAGCAACCCGAAGAGCTGCTGCTGGCCGACGACCGTCGGGGCAACCCGACGCCAGTGGACGATGCCGCCCGGGTGATCATCTCCGTGCTCAAGCAACTCGATTGCGCCGCGCCGCTGTGGGGCACTTACCACTACGCCGGCCATGAGGCGACCACGCCGCTGGCGCTGGGCCAGGCGATCCTCACCGAGGCCCGCAGCCTGCATCCGCTGGCCATCGAAGCGCCGACCGCCCAGGCCCACGCCGCCCGGCCGGACGCCGCTGAAGAACCGCAGCACGCGGTGCTGGCCTGCAAAAAAATTCTGCACACCTTCGGGATCAAGCCGCGCGCCTGGCGCGCGGCACTCCCGGCTCTACTGGATAGGTTTTATCGTCATGGCTGATGGCCCAATCTTGATCACCGGCGGTGCCGGCTTCATCGGTTCGCACCTGACCGACGCTTTGCTCGCCAAGGGCTACTCGGTGCGGATCCTCGACGATCTGTCCACGGGTAAACCCGGCAACCTGCCGCTGGACAACCCGCGGGTCGAACTGATCCAAGGCGACGTCGCCGACGCGGCCCTGGTGGCGCGGGCCATGAGCGGCTGCCGCGCGGTGGCACACCTGGCGGCGGTCGCTTCGGTACAGGCTTCGGTGGACGACCCGGTGCGTACCCACCAGAGCAACTTCATCGGCACCCTCAACGTCTGCGAAGCCATGCGCCAGGCTGGCGTCAAGCGTGTGCTGTTTGCTTCCAGCGCGGCGGTTTATGGCAACAATGGCGAGGGCGAATCGATCGACGAAGACACGCCCAAGGCACCACTGACGCCCTATGCGTCGGACAAGCTGGCCAGCGAGCACTACTTCGATTTCTATCGCCGCCAGCATGGGCTGGAGCCGGCGATCTTCCGCTTCTTCAATATCTTCGGGCCGCGCCAGGATCCGTCCTCGCCGTACTCCGGGGTCATCAGCATCTTTTGCGAGCGCGCGCAGAAAGGCCTGCCGATCACCGTATTCGGCGATGGCGAGCAAACCCGCGACTTCATGTATGTCGAAGACCTGGTGGACGTGCTGGTGCAGTCCCTGGAAACACCGCAACTGGAAGTCGGCGCGGTCAATGTCGGCCTGAACCAGGCCACTACCCTCAAGCAGTTGCTCGAGGTCCTGGGCGAGGTGGTAGGGCAGTTGCCACCGATCAGCTACGGCCCGGCGCGCTCCGGGGACATTCGCCATTCGCGGGCGAACAACCAGCGCCTGTTGCAGCGCTTCAAGCTCCCCGAACCGACGCCGATGAGCATCGGGCTGGCACGTTTGCTGGGCCGCTGAGCTTTCCCCAGCGATGAAAAAAGGCGCCTTTGCAGGCGCCTTTTTTTGTCTGGCCGATTTAGAACTTGTAGCCCAGGCCGACCATGTAGACCCATGGATCGACGTCCACGTCGACCTTGGCCCGGGTGCCGCCGGCGACCGCGTTGTTGTTCACGTAGGCGGTGGTGTCGATGTCGACGTAGCGCACCTGGGCGTTGATCATCACGTTGTCGGTCAGCATGTAGTCGGCACCGACCTGCCAGGCCAGGCCCCAGGAGTTCTTCGCCCGGAAGTTGTCGAAACCGGCTGCGCTGGCGCGGCTGCCGACGTGTTCGTCATAGATCCAGGTGTAGTTGATGCCGGCACCGACGTAAGGCTGGAAGGCGGCCTTGTGGTCCAGCGGGTAGTACACGACGCTCAGGGTCGGCGGCAGGTGCTTGAGGGTACCGAGCTTGCCGTTGGCGGCGTCCAGCGCGGTGCCCTTGAGCTTGACGTCATGCTCGAACGGGGTGGCCGCGAGCAGTTCGATACCGACGTTGTTGGTCAGCATGTAGGCGAAGTTCAGGCCCAGCTGGGTGTCGCTGCTCATGGTCGCCTTGCCGCCGAGGTTGGCTCCGGCCAATGGACCGCGGTCGACCTTGACGTCGCCGCTATCGGCTTTCGGATTGACGGTGATGGCACCGGCGCGAACGATGATGTCGCCGGCTTCGTGGGCGTGGGCGAGCGGGGCGGCGAGCGCGAGCGCGAACAGGGAGGCGCTGAGCAGGGACTTGTGCATGGGAGCTCCAAAGGACGATTCGAGTTGGCTAGGTCCAATGGTAAGGATCGTCAAGGAACAGGCTTTGACTCAGCTCAATGAAAACCGGATCAGCGCGGGAACGAGGGGGGCAGAGGGTTCTAGGCGCTTTGGAGTCGATCGCGAGCAAGCTCGCTCCTACATGAACAATGCGGTTCTCTGTAGGAGCGAGCTTGCTCGCGATGAGGTTATTTGCGGCACTGCAAAACCGGCGGTTTCACTCCTGCAATTCGTACACGTAAATTTTCTCTGCCTCCATCTGGTAACCCGCGTCGGCGATTTCGCTGGTGGACGCCTTGACCTGCATCGGCCCCTCGATCCAGTACGGCTGATACAGCTCGTCGAGCTTCACGCCGACGGCGCTTTTCACATGCACTATCTGGTTCGACGGCGGTGGCGGCACGTGGATGCAGGCGCCGAAATACGGCACCAGCAGAAACTCCGTGGTGCGGCCTTCCTCGCTGACTTCCAGCGGCACGATGTAGCCGGGCAGGCGCACCGACAGGCCGTCCAGGCTCTGCACCACCGGAGCGTTGGGCATGTCCTGCTTGGCCGCCGGGGCGGACTCGGCGGCCAGGGCGTCGCTCATCTGCGACAGGTCGTGCAGCGGCTGCATGTTCGGCACCTCCGCCGGCGCGTCCGGCGGGATCATTTCCGACCAGGCCAGGTCACGGGGTTCGGCGGCCCATAGCGGCAGGGCGGCCAGCATCAACAGCGCAAGCAGGGCACGGGGCATGCCGGAGCTCCTCATAACCAGAAGTTCCTCATAAACGGATGGACAGGCCATCGGCCAGCGATTGTCGGTAGGCGCGCCAGGCCGGCACGCTGCCCATCAGCAGGGCGGCGATCAGGATACCGCCGAGCAGCGTCCACTCATACTCGCTTGGCCAGGACAGCGGCAGGTACAGGCCGTAGCTCGACTGCACATAACCCTGGGCCAGGGCGATGCCCAGGTACAGCAGGCCCAGCCCGGCGAGCACACCGGACAGCGCCAGGGCGAAGGCCTCCAGCACCAGCAAGGTCGCGATATGCCAGGGGCGAGCGCCGACCGAACGCAGGATCGCCATTTCCCGGCGGCGCTCGTTGAGGCTGGTGAGGATCGCCGTGAGCATGCCGATCAGGCCGGTCAGCACCACGAACAGCGACACCACGAACAAGGCCTTTTCCGCGGTGCCCATCAGGCTCCACAGCTCCTGCAGGGCGACCCCGGGCAAGATCGCCAGCATCGGTTCGCCGCGGTATTCATTGATCTCGCGCTGCACCGCGAAGGTGGCGATCTTGCTGTTCAGGCCGAGCATGAAGGCAGTGATCGCTTGCGGCGTCAGATCCATGTTGCGCGCCTGGTCGGCGCTGATGCGGCCGTTGCCCTGGGCCGGCACGCCGTTGTGCCAGTCGATATGGATCGCCTCCATGCCACCGAGGCTGATGTGCAGCGTGCGGTCCACCGGGGTGCCGGTGCGCTTGAGGATGCCGACCACGGTGAAGGGTTTGTCGTCATGCTTGACCAGGCTGATGGCCGCTACGCCGTGGGCCAGCACCAGCTTGTCGCCGAGCTTGTAATGCAGGGCCTCGGCGACTTCGGCGCCCAGCACCACTTCGAACGGATCGCTGGCGAACTCGCGGCCGCTGGCCAGTTGCAGGTTCTGCTGGTGGCCGTACTGGTAATGCTCGAAGTAGGCCGCGGTGGTGCCCATCACCCGGTAGCCGCGATGGGAGTCGCCGAGGGAAATCGGGATCGCCCATTTCACTTTCGGGCTGCTGGCAAAGTGCTCGAAGCTGTCCCAGCGAATGTTGTTGGTGGCGTTGCCGATGCGGAACACCGAGTACAGCAGCAGGTTCACCGAACCGGAGCGGGCGCCGACGATCAGGTCGGTACCGCTGATGGTGCTGGCGAAGCTGGCGCGGGCTTCGGTGCGCACCCGTTCCACCGCCAGCAGCAGGCAGACCGACAGGGCGATGGCGAAGGCGGTGAGGATCGCGGTGAAGCGGCGGTTAGCCAGGCTGGCCATGGCTAGACGGAACAGATACATCTCAGACCTCCGCGGGCGTGGCGGCGCGATTGAGTTCGGCCAGCGACAGGTTGCGATCGAACAGCGGCGCCAGGCTCTGGTCGTGGCTGACGAACAGCAGGCTGGCCCCGGCCTCGCGGCATTCGGCGAACAGCAGGCGGATAAAGGCTTCGCGGGCGTCGTAGTCCAGCGCCGAGGAGGGCTCGTCGGCGATCACCAGTTCCGGCTGGCCGATCAGCGCGCGGGCGGCGGCGACCCGTTGTTGCTGGCCGATGGACAGCGAGTCGGCGCGGCGACCGAGCAGGCCGGGGTCTTTAAGCCCCAGGTGGGCGAGCAGGGTGGCCGCCGCCTGGTCGACACTGCCGTGGCGCTGTACGGCGCGGCTGGCGCGCAATTTGGAAAAGTGGCAGGGCAACTCGACGTTCTCGCGTACCGAGAGAAACGGCAGCAGGTTGAACTGCTGGAAAATGTAGCCGGTGTGATCGACCCGGAAGCGGTCGCGGGCGCCGGCGGAGAGTTCGGTCAGCTCCTGGCCCAGCAGGCGGATGCTGCCGCGGCCGGGTTTCTGCACGCCGCCGAGCAGGCCGAGCAGGGTGGTCTTGCCGCTGCCGCTGGGGCCCTTGAGGAACAGCGTTTCACCCGCTTCCAGGCGAAAGGCCGGGATATCCAGCAACTGTGGATGGCCGGGCCAGTTGAAGCCCAGGTCGGACAGTTCGATAAGTGCTTGGGTCATGTTGGGCCGATCATGGAGTGAGTTTTGTAGCCGCTGCCGAAGGCTGCGATAAGGTCCGCAGGACCTTGCGAAAACCTCAAGAGCAATGACCCCTTCGGGCTCGATCGCAGCCTGCGGCAGCGGCTACAGGAGTTGCGGTCAGAACTTCAGGCTGGCGGCCTTGGAGGTCGCTTCCACGCCTTGCTGGCCACTTGGCGAGATGAGTTGTACCTGAATTTTCTGGGTGGCGGGGAAGGTCTTGAACACGCCGGCCAGGTCCAGGTTCTTCAGCGCGCCCGGCGTGGCACAGGTGAACTGGTAGTGCGCATGGATCTCGCTGTGTTCGTGATGATGCTCGTGGCCGCCGGCATTCTTCGCGTCGTCATGGTCTTCGTCGTGATCTTCGGGCTTGTCGCCGAACAGCGGGCTTTCCAGTTCCTGTTGCGCCACCACGCAACCGGCGGCGGGCGGCAGGCTGAACAGCGCCAGCGGTTTTTCCAGCTGGGCGCGCACGGCGGCGACCTTGGCCTTGTCCGCGTCGGTGCTGGCGGCGTGCTCGAAGCCCACCAGGTTCATCGCCGGGCTTTCCAGTTCCAGCTCCAGGGTCTGGCCGTCCAGTGCCGCGTTCAGGCGGGCCACGCCATGCTCGTGAGCACCGAGGCTGCCGTGCTCATGGTCGTGGTCGTGTTTTTCGGCCGCGTGAGCGATGGCCAGGGGCAACAGGGCGAACGGCAGGGCGAGCAGCAGACGACGCATGGCAAGTCTCCGGGAGCGAACATGAAAATAATGTTATGTAATCTTATAACGGAAGTGGCGAGAGTTTGACCGCCTGCTTGGCGTTGCGCAAGACGCATGGGAGCATGCTCGTCAGAAAATTTCGGGAGCAGAGCGATGGTGCGGATTCGTGGAAGCATCGGCGAATGGCCGGTGGATTTGACCCTGGAACTGGACGGGGCCGACTGGGATCAGTTGAGTGCCCGACTGGGGACGCCGTTGCAGGCGGCCAAAGCCGAAAGCGGCGCGCCCGTGGCCAAGCCGGCGAGCCAGGATGATGCGTTGTGGCAGATCACCCAGGACCTGCTGCGCAAGGCCGGGCAATTGAGCGGCCCGGATCTTTTGGAGCAACTGGAAGGCCTGACCGGCAGCGCCGTGGCGGGCAAGCGGCTGTTGGTGCGTTTGCGCCATAGCGCACAGGTCAAGGTGGTGAGCGGCGGCGATACGCCGCTCTACAGCTGGATCGAGTAGGCGAGGGCTGCGCCGGCTTGCGATAAACCGGCGCGGCTATCAGCTATGAATCAGTACAGCGCGGCGAACAGCTTGCGACGGTAGGTGGTCACCAGCGGGTGGTCGTTGCCCAGAAGCTCGAACACTTGCAGCAAGGTCTTGTGCGGCAGGCCTTCGTTGTAGCTGCGGTTGCGGATGAACAGCTTGAGCAGGGCATCCAGCGCCGCGTCGTACTGCTGGCGCGCCAGTTGCTGGATGGCCAGCTGATACACCGCCTCGTCATCTTGCGGGTCCTGCGCCAGGCGGCTTTTCAGCTCGGCGCTGTCCGGCAGGTCGGCAGCCTGCTTGAGGAAGGTGATCTGCGCCTTGGCCCCGGCCAGCGCCGCCTTGTGTTCATCGCCGGTGACCGCGTCGAGTACGGTCTGGGCTTCGCCCAGTTCGCCGCGTTCGGCCAGGCAGCGGGCGTAGAGGATCAAGGCCTTGGCGTTGCTGTTGTCTTCACCCAGCAGCACTTTGAGCGTGGCTTCGGCATCGGCGATGCGCCCTTCGGCGAACAGCGCTTCAGCCAGCTCCAGCGGGTCGGCGGCCTTGGGCGGTGGCATCTGCACATGGGGTTCGAGCATGGCGCGCACCGCGGATTCCGGTTGCGCCCCGGCAAAACCGTCCACCGGCTGACCGTCCTTGAACAGCACCACGGTCGGCAGGCTGCGAATGCCGAAGCGGGCAACGATGTCCTGCTCGATATCGCAGTTGACCTTGGCCAGCAGCAGTTCGCCCTGATAGCTCTCGGCGATCTGTTGCAGCATCGGCATCAGCGCCTTGCAGGGCGCGCACCATTCGGCCCAGAAATCCACCAGCACCGGCTTGTGGAACGAGTTCTCGATCACCGACTGGTCGAAGTCGGCGGTGCTGGCGTCGAAAATGTACGGCGTGTCCTGACTCATGGGGGATCTCGAAGAACGTGAATGGGCCAACTATAAGGCTTGGCGGGGGGCGGCTGAAAGCGGGGTATCGGGTGGCCGGTAGATTGTTTCGCGGGCAAGCCGCGCTCCTGCAGATGCTGCTGGACGTTGCTCGATAGAGCACAAGGTGACTTGTCCTTCATCAATCGCGCTGCGCGTGATACAGGCTCACATCGCGGAACTCCCAGGGCTCGGCCAGATCCGGCAGGGTCAGGGCGTGGAGCATTTCCAGGCGTTGGTACAGCGGATGCTGGAAGTCCTTGACCCGGGAATCCGCCACCAGCGCCTGGCGTCCGCGGCTGAGGAACTCATCCAGCAGCGGCAGGTTGGCGCGGTCGTAGAGCACGTCGGCCACCAGGATCAGGTCGAAGCGATCCGCTTGCGCGAAAAAGTCCGTGGAGTAACCCAGTTCAACCCCGTTGAGCGTCGCATTCGCCTTGCAGGCGGCGATGGCCAGCGGGTCGAGGTCGCAGGCCACCACTTCCAGCGCGCCGGCTTTCAGCGCCGCGATACCGGCCACACCGGAGCCGGCGCCGAAATCCAGGACCCGCTTGCCTTGCACCCACTGCGGATGCTCGGCCAGATAGCGTGCCAGGGCCAGGCCGCTGGCCCAGCAGAAACTCCAGTACGGCGGTTCGTGGAGAATTCGCCGGGTTTCTTCCGGGGTGAAGGCGCGGTCCATGTTGTCGGCATCGATCAACCACAGCTTCAGCTCGGTGTCCGGCAGTTCGCAGGCCACCAGTTGGGCGTCGCCCAGCAGTTCGCTCAGGGCGCGTTGCAGGTCGAGCGGTGGGGTCATGGTGCTTTGACGAACTGCAGCTGGCCCACGGCCTGGGTGGTCGGCTGGGTGATGAGTTGCGCCGGCAGGTGCAGGATCAACTGGCCGGACTGGCTGGCACGGCCGCGCAGTTCAACGCGGGAGCCTACCGGGAAGACATCGGGATTGAAGCGCAGGCGAAACGGCAGGACCTTGTTGTTGCCGATCAGGTTGCTGCTGGCCAGCAAACGTTGCGGCCGGCCGCGCTCGTCGATCACCAGCAGCGCCAGTTCCACTTCGGCACCGCTTGGTACGCCCTGCAGGGTGCCGCTCAGTTCACGCTGGTAGGCCGGCAGGGGGCCGAGGTCGGTGGATTCCCGGGCTTTTTTCACACTCTGCTGGGGCGGCACGGTGGAGGCGGCCGGTTTCGGGGCGTCGCTGCTGCAAGCCACCAGCAGGCTGAAAAGGCTGAGCAAAACGAGCGGTCGTAGTGGCATGCGAAGCTCCAACAAGGCGAAATTCCATGTGCAAAACATAATAGTCGGTCTGTATACCGTAAAGGCTATGGCTTGTCTTGCCAGTGGGATGCGCTACCATGGCCCTCCCTTTTTTTGTTGCCTGCCACCATGCACTGTCCCTTCTGCGGTGCCAACGACACCAAGGTCATCGACTCGCGTCTGGTCGCCGAAGGCGAACAGGTGCGCCGCCGGCGTGAATGCCTGGCCTGCGGTGAGCGTTTCACCACTTTCGAAACCGCCGAACTGGTGTTGCCGCGCCTGATCAAGACTGACGGCAGCCGCCAGCCCTTCGACGAAGAAAAACTCCGCGCTGGCATGCAGCGTGCCCTGGAAAAGCGTCCGGTCAGCGTCGAGCGCCTGGAGGCCGCGCTGGTGCATATCAAGCACAAGTTGCGCGCCACTGGTGAGCGCGAGGTCAAATCCCTGGTCGTCGGCGAACTGGTGATGGCCGAGCTGCAAAAGCTCGATGAAGTGGCCTATATCCGCTTCGCTTCGGTCTACCGACGGTTCCAGGATCTCAATGAGTTCCGCGAAGAGATCGACCGTCTCGCCCGCGAGCCGGGCAAAGAATGAATACCTCCAGCGAACAGGCGGTGCTCGACGCCCACTATATGGCGCGCGCCCTGGAGCTGGCCGCAAAAGGCCGTTTCAGCACTCACCCCAACCCCCGGGTCGGTTGCGTGATCGTGCGCGACGGCCAGGTCGTCGGCGAAGGCTGGCATGTGCGGGCCGGCGAGCCCCATGCCGAAGTCCACGCTCTGCGTGCCGCCGGTGCCAACGCCCGCGGCGCCACGGCTTACGTGACCCTCGAACCCTGCAGCCATCACGGCCGTACGCCACCGTGCGCCGATGCCCTGGTGGATGCCGGCGTGGCGCGGGTCGTGGCGGCGATGCAGGACCCCAACCCGGAAGTCGCCGGCCGTGGCCTGCAGCGCCTGGCCCAGGCCGGCATCGCTACCCACAGCGGGGTGATGGAGCAGCAAGCCCGTGCCCTCAACCAGGGTTTCCTCAAACGCATGGAGCACGGCCTGCCGTTCGTGCGGGTCAAGCTGGCCATGAGCCTGGACGGGCGCACCGCCATGGCCAGTGGCGAAAGCCAGTGGATCACCGGCCCCGCCGCGCGTTCCGCGGTGCAGCGCCTGCGGGCCCAGGCCAGCGTGGTGTTGACCGGTGCCGACACGGTGCTGGCGGACAATGCCCGGCTGACGGTGCGGGCCGAGGAGCTGGGGCTGGATGCGGAACAGACCGCCCTGGCCATGAGCCGTCCACCCTTGCGCGTGTTGATCGACGGCCGTTTGCGGGTGCCGCTCGATGCGCCGTTCTTCAAGGCGGGGCCGGCGCTGGTCGCCACCTGCGCGGCGGTGGAAGAACAGTATGCCAACGGTCCGGAATGCCTGATCGTGCCGGGCGCCGATGGCCAGGTGGACCTGCGTCGGCTGTTGGGCGAGCTGGCTGCCCGCGGCGTCAACGAGGTGCTGGTGGAAGCCGGCCCGCGCCTGGCGGGGGCGTTCGCCCAGCAAGGTTTGGTGGACGAGTACCAGATCTTTGTCGCCGGCAAGTTCCTCGGCTCTACGGCCCGGCCGCTGCTCGACTGGCCGCTGGCGCAGATGAGCGAGGCGCCGCGGCTGAAAATCATTGAAATGCGCGCCGTAGGCGATGACTGGCGAGTCATTGCCATTCCTCTGCCAGCAGCGAGCGTATAATTTCGGGCCTTCGCCACGCGGCGACCCTGTTCTCGAGGAGGACTCCATGTTTACAGGCATCATCGAATCCATCGGCAGCATCCGTGCATTGACCCCCAAGGGTGGCGATGTGCGGGTGTATGTGGAAACCGGCAAGCTCGACCTGGGCGACGTGAAGCTGGGCGACAGCATTGCGGTGAACGGCGTCTGCCTGACCGCGGTGGAACTGCCGGGCGACGGCTTCTGGGCCGACGTCAGCCGCGAGACCCTGGACTGCACCGCTTTCCATCAGTTGAAGGCCGGCAGCCGGGTCAACCTGGAAAAGGCCCTGACCCCGACCACCCGCCTGGGCGGTCACCTGGTCAGCGGCCATGTCGACGGCGTCGGCGAAGTGGTGGCCCGGGAAGAAAATGCCCGCGCCATCCAGTTCCGCATCCGCGCGCCCAAGGACCTGGCCAAGTACATCGCCCACAAGGGCTCGATCACCGTCGATGGCACCAGCCTGACGGTCAACGCGGTCAATGGCGCCGAGTTCGAGCTGACCATCGTCCCGCACACGCTGGCCGAAACCATCATGGCCGACTACCGGCCGGGTCGGCAGGTCAACCTCGAAGTCGACCTGCTGGCGCGCTACCTGGAGCGCCTGCTGCTGGGCGACAAGGCCGCGGAGCCTTCGAGCGGTGGCATCACCGAAAGTTTTCTGGCCGCTAACGGCTACCTCAAATCCTGACTCAAGGGGGTGCCGCGTGGCGCTCAACAGCATCGAAGAACTGGTTGAAGACATCCGCCAAGGCAAGATGGTCATCCTCATGGATGACGAAGACCGCGAGAACGAAGGCGACCTGATCATGGCCGCCGAGTGCTGCAAGGCCGAACACATCAACTTCATGGCCAAGCACGCCCGCGGCCTGATCTGCATGCCGATGAGCCGCGAGCGTTGCGAGCTGCTCAAGCTGCCTTTGATGGCGCCGCGCAACGGTTCCGGGTTTGGCACCAAGTTCACCGTTTCCATCGAGGCCACCACCGGCGTGACCACCGGCATCTCCGCCGCCGACCGCGCACGCACGGTGCAGGCTGCCGCCGCCAAGGACGCCAAGGCCGAAGACATTGTCAGCCCGGGCCACATCTTCCCGCTGATGGCTCAGCCGGGTGGCACCCTGGCTCGCGCCGGCCACACCGAAGCCGCCTGCGACCTGGCGCGCATGGCCGGTTTCGAGCCGAGCGGGGTGATCTGCGAAGTGATGAACGACGACGGCACCATGTCCCGTCGCGCCGAGCTGGAAGCCTTCGCCGCCGAACACAACATCAAGATCGGCACCATCGCCGACCTGATTCACTACCGGATGATCCACGAACGTACCGTTCAGCGGATTGCCGAGCAGCCGCTGGACAGCGAATTGGGCCAGTTCAACCTGGTGACTTACCGTGATTCGGTGGAAGGCGACGTGCACATGGCGCTGACCCTGGGCAACATCTGCGCCGAAGAACCGACCCTGGTTCGCGTGCACAACATGGACCCGTTGCGCGACCTGCTGATGGTCAAGCAGCCTGGCCGCTGGAGCCTGCGGGCCGCCATGGCCACGGTGGCCGAGGCCGGCAGCGGCGTGGTGCTGTTGCTGGGCCACCCGCTGGACGGCGACGTGCTGCTGGCGCATATCCGCGAAACGGCCGAGCACGTGCCTGCGAAAAAACCGACCACCTACAGCATCGTCGGTGCCGGTTCGCAGATCCTGCGCGACCTGGGTGTACGCAAAATGCGCCTGATGAGCGCGCCGATGAAATTTAATGCGATATCCGGTTTCGACCTGGAAGTTGTAGAATACGTGCCCTCCGAATAAAAGCCGGTTGTTGCGGGCTTGAAATTCGCGGTTCAAATATCACTAGTGAGCGCGTAGTGAACGCGCTCCGGCTCTTTAAGAGATTTGTCGAATGACCCTGAAGACCATCGAAGGTACCTTCATCGCCCCCAAAGGCCGCTATGCCCTGGTGGTCGGCCGTTTCAACAGCTTCGTCGTCGAAAGCCTGGTCAGCGGCGCCGTTGACGCCCTGGTCCGTCACGGCGTGAGCGAAAGCGACATCACCGTGATTCGTGCCCCTGGCGCCTTCGAGATTCCGCTGGTTGCGCAGAAAGTCGCGCAGAAGGGCGAGTTCGCGGCGATCATCGCCCTGGGCGCGGTCATTCGTGGCGGCACTCCGCACTTCGAATACGTGGCGGGCGAATGCACCAAGGGCCTGGCCCAGGTGTCCATGGAGTTCGGCGTACCGGTCGCCTTTGGCGTGCTGACCGTCGACTCGATCGAGCAAGCCATCGAACGTTCCGGCACCAAGGCCGGCAACAAAGGTGCTGAAGCTGCCTTGTCCGCTCTGGAAATGGTCAGCCTGCTGGCGCAGTTGGAGGCCAAGTGATTAGCGACGATAGCGATCGTTTCAACCCGCGTGATCCGAAACCTGCGGACGCTGGCAAGCCATCCAAGAGCGCCAAGCGTCGCGAAGCCCGTCAGCTCGCGACCCAGGCGCTGTACCAATGGCACATGGCCAAGCACTCGCTGAACGAGATCGAAGCGCAGTTCCGGGTCGACAACGATTTCACCGACATCGACGGTGCCTACTTCCGTGAGATCCTGCACGGCGTTCCGGCCAACAAGAATGAGATCGACAACGCTCTCACCCCTTGCCTGGACCTCACCATCGAAGAGCTGGACCCGGTCGAACTGGCGGTTTTGCGCCTGTCCACCTGGGAACTGCTCAAGCGTGTCGATGTGCCGTACCGCGTTGTGATCAACGAAGGTATCGAGCTGGCCAAGGTCTTCGGTTCCACCGACGGCCACAAGTTCGTCAACGGCGTACTCGACAAGCTGGCCCCGCGTCTGCGTGAAGCTGAAGTGAAGGCATTCAAGCGCTGATCCGCGCTTGCAGCTGCCATGGGCGAGTTTGAGCTGATCCGTAACTTCTTCGCTGCCGCGCCTTGTGCGCAGGGCGGCGAGGGCGTTGCACTGGGGATTGGCGACGACTGCGCCTTGCTGGCTGTTCCCCCTGGCGAACAGTTGGCGATTTCCACCGACACCCTGGTGGCCGGTGTGCATTTCGCAGATCCCTGCGACCCTTTCCTGCTCGGCCAGCGCTCGCTGGCGGTGGCGGTCAGCGACCTGGCGGCCATGGGCGCCGCGCCTGTCGCCTTCACCCTTGCCCTGACCCTGCCGACGGTTGACGCCGGTTGGCTGCAAGCCTATGCCAACGGCCTGAGCGCCATGGCGCAGAGCTGCGGCGTGCGCCTGGTAGGCGGTGACACCACCCGCGGCCCGTTGACCCTGACCATGACCGTGTTCGGTCGCGTGCCCGCCGGCCAGGCCCTGACCCGCAGTGGTGCCCGTCCGGGCGACCTGCTGTGTGTCGGCGGCGAGCTGGGCAATGGCGCCGGTGCCCTGCCCCTGGTGCTCGGACAACGCAGCGCCGAGCCGGCGGTCGCCGAGCCTTTACTGGCCCATTACTGGTCGCCGCAACCGCAACTGGCCCTGGGCCAGGCGCTGCGCGGCAAGGCTACCGCGGCCATGGATATCTCCGATGGCCTGCTGGCCGACTGCGGGCACATTGCTGCCGCTTCAGCTGTCGGCTTGCTGATCGAAAGTGAAAAACTGCCGATGTCCCGGGCGTTGTTGAGCTTTCTCGGTGAGAATGGCGCCCGCTCGGCGGCACTCAGCGGCGGTGACGATTACGTGCTGGTCTTCACCTTGCCCGAAGCCGAGCTGGCGCCGCTGCTCGCCGCCGGCTGGCCGGTGCATGTGCTGGGCCGGGTCGTGGCCGGGCAGGGCGTGGTGCTGCTGGATGCCGAGGGGCGGGACATCACCCCGAACACTCGGGGCTATCAACATTTTCGGGAGACACCGTGACAGATCATCCCAAACAGGTTCCGGCAGAGTTCGTGCCGCCCTCCGTCTGGCGTAATCCCTGGCATTTTCTGGCCTTCGGCTTCGGTTCGGGCACCTTGCCCAAGGCTCCGGGTACCTGGGGCTCGCTGGTGGCGCTACCGTTCATCCCGCTGTGGCAGATGCTGCCGGACTGGGGTTACTGGCTGATGCTCGGCATCACCATGCTGTTCGGCTTCTGGCTGTGCGGCAAGGTGGCCGACGACCTGCGGGTGCATGACCACGAAGGCATCGTCTGGGACGAAATGGTCGGCATGTGGATCACCCTGTGGCTGGTGCCGGAAGGCTGGCAGTGGTTGCTGGCGGGTTTCCTGATGTTCCGCTTCTTCGACATTCTCAAGCCCTGGCCGATTCGCTGGATCGACCGGCATGTGCACGGTGGTATCGGGATCATGCTCGACGACGTGCTGGCCGGTGTCTTCGCCTGGTTGGCGATGCAGGGGCTGGTGTGGTGCTTTACCTGAGGAATCAGCCATGCCGGCCGTTCGCATTCTGCTGGTAATGCTCTGTGTCTTGACCGCCAGCCTGGTCCGGGCCGCCGAGCCGGCGGCGCTTCCCGGCGAAATCCGGGTGGCCAGCGAGGAGTGGGACAGCTACACCCAGGCCGATGGCCAGGGCATGGCCTGGGATATCCTGCGCGAGGTCTTCGAGACCCAGGGCGTGAAGCTCGACATGCGCAGCGTGCCGTACACCCGCTCGGTCGGGCTGGTGCAGCGGCGTGAAGTCGACGCCCTGGTCGGCTCCTATCGGGACGAAACCGATGGCGCCCTGTATCCGCGCTGGAATTACGACACCGACCATATCTATAGCCTGGGCCTGGCGACGAACCCGCCGCCGACCCTGGCCACGCTCGGCAACTACCGCCTGGTCTGGGTACGCGGCTATCGCTACCAGGACTACTTGCCCAATATTCAGCGTTTCAATGAAATCCGCCGGCGTGTCGGTATCTTGCCGATGCTCCAGCAAGGCCGCGCCGACTTCTATATCGATGCCCTGACCGAGGTCGATGTTGTCCTGTCCCAGGCCGGGGACCGCTCGCAGTTCCGGCGCAGCCATTTGGCCGAACTGCCACTGTTCCTGGGTTTTGCCAACAATGAACGTGGGCGGGTGCTGTGCGCCCTGTTCGATCGGCGGATGGCCGAGTTGGTGAAAAATGGCCGTTTGCGCCCGATTTTCCAGCGCTGGCAGCAGCCCTATCCGTTCGATACCGGGCGTCCGCCTGAAGACCGTTGATCTAACTTCTCGATCTTTATGTCCGATAATTCAGCCTAAGCGTCTGTCGGAAGCTGCTGTTACAATGCCGCCTCTGCGAATCTCCAGTCCCATACAGATCAGGAGCACAACGGTGCCCGTCGTTTTTGTTGCCGCTTCCAAGCTGCCTACCCCTTTTGCGCAATTCACCATGCACGGTTTTCTCGATGAAGCCACCGGCCGCGAGCACGTCGTGCTCAGCCTGGGTGATATTGCCGATGGCGCTCCGGTGCTCGGCCGGTTGCACTCCGAATGCCTGACCGGCGATGCCCTGTTCAGCCAGCGCTGCGACTGCGGTTCGCAACTGGAAGCCGCCCTGCAGGCGATCGCCCGCGAAGGCCGTGGCGTGCTCCTGTACCTGCGTCAGGAAGGCCGCGGCATCGGCCTGCTCAACAAGATCCGCGCCTATGAGTTGCAGGATGGCGGCGCCGACACCGTGGAAGCCAACGAACGCCTGGGCTTTGCCGCCGACCAGCGTGACTACGCCATGTGCCTGCCGATGCTCGAGCACCTGGGGGTGAAATCCCTGCGGCTGATGACCAACAACCCGCGCAAGGTCAAGGCCCTGACCGAGATGGGCATAGTCGTCGCCGAGCGCGTTCCGCTGCATACCGGCCACAACCCGCACAACAAACTCTACCTGGCCACCAAGGCCAGCAAGCTCGACCACATGATGGGCAACGAGCACCAGGGCGAGGTAGACCGGGCGTGACCCGCGGTCAGGTCCGGCGGCGCCTGGCCGTCAGCTGGTGGCAATACCTGGCGCTGGCGCTGCTGCCGCTGTTTGTGATCAACCTGGTGTTTGGCCAGGGCGAGCCGCTGCTGCCGATCCTGGCGATGCCGTTTTTCATTGCTGGCGTAGCTTCGATGTTTGTCAGCCTGCGCTTTTTCGGCGGCTACAAACGGGCCTTGATCGCCACCCATAAAGCCCTCGATACCCCCGAAGAGCCAGCGGCCTGGATCGAGCTGGCGGCCCGCCGTCGCGCGGCGTTTCTGGCGGCGGCCCTGCCGGCCTGGGTCGGTGCCCTGGCGGTATTCGTCGGCCTGGAAGCGCTGCCGCTGATCCTGCTGGCGCTGTCCACCGCGGTGCTGTTCTACCTCTACCGCATCCCGCGTCAGCTCGGTTGATGCGCCGCTGGCTGGCAGTCCTGCTGCTGGCCCTCGCAGGCCCGGCGCTGGCCGTGGAGCGCGTGGTCAGCCTTGCGCCTTCGCTATCGGAAATCGTCGTCGAACTGGATTCCGCCGACCTGCTGGTCGGTGTGCTCGACGCCGGCGAGCGCCCCCCTCAATTGCACAACCTGCCGTCGGTGGGCCGCTACGGCCAGCTGGACATGGAGCGGCTGCTCAGCCTCAGGCCGGATCTGCTCCTGCTCTGGCCCGGCAGCGTCGGCCCGGCCCAGCGCGAGCAGCTCGCTCGCCTGGGCATCCCGACCCTGGTGGCCGAACCCCACAGCCTCGACCAGCTCACCACTCAAATTGAAACCGTTGCCGCCCGGCTAGGGCGCCCGCAACGTGGCCTGGAGCGTGCCAATGAGTTGCGGCAGCAACTGGCCGGCCTGCGGCAACGCTATGCCCGCAGCGCGCCCCTGGCGGTGTTCTATCAGGTCTGGGACCAGCCGCTGTACACCGTGGGCGGCGGGCAAATCATCAGTGATGCCTTGAGTGTGTGCGGCGCGCGCAACGTGTTTGCCGACCTGCCGCTGCCGGCGCCCCAGGTCAGCGTCGAGTCGGTGTTGCAGCGCAACCCTGAAGTGATTCTGGCCAGCACCCAGGCGCAACTTGACGCCTGGAAAGCCTGGCCGCAATTGAAGGCGGTGGCGCAAGGCAGGTTGTTGCTGATCAGCGATAAAGGCCTGGAGCGGCCGAGCGGGCAGATGATCGCCGCGACGGCCAAGCTCTGTGAGTTGCTTGATTCCGAGTAGCCGCAGCTAGCGCATCGCGGGCAAGCCTCGCTCCTACAGAAAAATGTGCAATCCCCGTGTAGGAGCGAGGCTTGCCCGCGATAGCGTTCTTACAGGCCCGACCTGACTAAAGCTCCGGCGTCCAGGTCACCCCGAACATCCAGGCCCGGCCTTGCTCCCGATACCCGTACTGCGCGCCGTCATGGCTGTACAGCACCCGGCTGTAGGACTTGTCGAGCAGATTGTCGACCTTCAGTTCCAGCCGGACTTCGCGAGTCAGCGCCCAGCTGCTGCGCAAGCCCAGCAGGGCATAGCCGTCGAGGCGTTGCTGATTGGCCAGGTCGTCATAGCTGCTGCTCACTGCTTGCCAGCTGGCGCCGAGGCCCAGGCGGTCGAACTGCCGATCCAGGTCCAGGCTCAAGGTGCGCCGGGCACGACGGGCCAGGGTGTGGCCGGTGTCGCGGTCGCGGGGATCGATGATCGCCAGCCCCAGATTGCTCTGCCAGCCGAACAACTCCTGCTGCAGCGTCGCCTCGAAGCCGTTGATGCGTGCCGAGGCGACGTTCTGCGGGCGCGAATTGCTGCCGAAGATAATCGCGTCTTCCAGGTCGGTGCGGTACAGCGAGGTCTCCAGGCGAGTGCTCTCGCTCAACTGGCTGCGCCATTGCAATTCGTAGCTTTTCGAGGTCTCGGGCTTGAGGTCGGGGTTGCTGAAGTCGGGGTAATACAGGTCGTTGAAGGTCGGGGCGCGGAAGCCTTCGCTGTAGGTCAGCAGGACATCGTTGTCTGCATTCAACGGCAGGGTGAGGGTGCCGCTCCAGCTGTTCTGACCGCCGAACTGCTGGTTCTGGTCACGACGCAGGCCCAGTTCGGTGGAGAAACTGTCGGCCTTGAAGCGATGCTGGACAAAGGCCGCGCGGTTCCAGCGGCTGTCTTCGGCGAAGGCGGTACTGCTGTTGACCCGGTCTTGGTACCAGTCGCCGCCGCCGATCAGGCTGTTGCGTTCGTCGAGGGTCAGGTCGTTCTGCCAGTTGACCGAGTCGCGATAGGTGTTGAACACCGTGCGTTCGTTGCTGAGCTTGTCGAAGGTCTTCTCGCGGTTTTCGCTGTGGCCCAGCTCCAGGCGCGACTTCCAGACGTCGTTGATACGCCCGTCGACATAGCTGCTGAAGCTGCTGACCGCGAATTCGCTGTAGGGCTTCTGGGGGAGGCTCTCGAAGGCGTTGCCATTGAAATACGAACGCCCGAAGGGGTTGTCGAACTCGCTTTTACCGCGGTTATCCAGCAGGTTCAGACCGGCTTCCCAGTCGTCGTTGAAGGCGTGGCTCAGGCTCAGGCTGAGGGACTGGTTGCGGTAGGCGTCATTGTCGCGATCGCTGGCATAGGACTCATGGGTGCGATTGCTCCCGGCCGTGTCGTCGAGGCTGGCACCCAGGCTGAAGCGGGTCTGCTGGTCGCCGCCGGACAGGCCGATGCTGCGCTCCCAGCTCTGGTGGCTACCCACTCCCAGGTGCAGGCGGGGTTGCAGGCCCTGCTCGGCGCTGCGCCGGGTGAAGATCTGGATCACCCCGCCGATGGCGTCGCTGCCGTAGATCACCGAGCGTGAACCGCGCAGTACTTCCACCCGCTCGATCTGCTGGATATTCAGATGCTGCAGATTGCTGTCGCCGGAGCTCGAACTGCCGATGCGCTGGCCGTCCACCAGCACCAGGGTCTGCGCCGACGAAGTGCCGCGGATATAGATCCCCGGCAGGCTGCCCCGGCCGCCACTCTGCGCCACTTGCACGCCAGGCACCCGTTGCAGCAGGTCGGTGACGCTGGAGGGTTGCAGGCGGTCGATGTCGTCGCGGGTGAACACGGTGTTGGCGGCGCTGCTGTCGTTGCGGGCCTCTACCTGGCGGTTGGCGCTGATCAGCGTGTCGGGCAGCTTGAGGGCCTGTTCGCGGTCGAGAGTGTCGGCCAGCAGTTGGCCGGTGGGCAGCAGGGCAATGGGCAGGACGAGGAGGGCGGGTTTCATCGGCAATCCGTGGCGCTTGGCGAGCGAGGCGGGAGCGGGGGGATAACTCCTGTAGCCGCTGCCGAAGGCTGCGATCGGCCCCGAAGGGGCCGTCGCTTTTAAGGTTTACAGGTTACAGGCCGAGCCGTTGCAGGCGTGCCCGTACGGCGGCTTCGATACCGGCTTCGTCCAGGCCGCATTCGGCCAGCATCTGCGCCGGCTTGGCGTGTTCGACGTAGAGGTCCGGCAGGCCCAGGTGCAGGATCGGCTTGAGGATCGCCTCGCGCGCCAGGAACTCGCCGACCGCGCCACCGGCGCCGCCCATGATGGCGTTCTCTTCGATAGTCACCAGCAGTTCGTGGCTGGCGGCGATTTCGCATACCAGGGCTTCATCCAGCGGCTTGACGAAACGCATGTCGACCACAGTGGCATCCAGCTTGTCGGCGACTTTCAGCGCCTCGGCCAGTTGCACGCCGAATACCAGCAGGGCGACCTTGCTGCCTTGGCGACGGACCACGCCCTTGCCGATCTCGATCGGCTGCAGGTCCTTTTCGATGGTGGCGTTCGGGCCGGTACCGCGTGGATAACGCACGGCGGCCGGGCCGTTGTACAGGTGGCCGGTGCTGAGCATCTTGCGCAGCTCGTTCTCGTCGCTCGGGGTCATCACCAGCATGCCGGGGATGCAACGCAGGAACGACAGGTCGAAGCTGCCGGCGTGGGTCGGGCCGTCTTCGCCCACCAGGCCGGCGCGGTCGATGGCGAACAGCACGTCGAGGTTCTGCACCGCTACGTCATGCACCAGCTGGTCGTAGCCGCGCTGCAGGAAGGTCGAATAGATCGCCACCACCGGCTTGGCGCCTTCGCAGGCCATGCCGGCCGCCAGGGTCACGGCGTGCTGCTCGGCAATCGCCACGTCGAAGTAGCGCAGCGGGAAGCGCTCGCTGAAGGCCACCAGGTCCGAGCCTTCCTTCATCGCCGGGGTAATGCCCACCAGGCGCGGGTCGGCAGCGGCCATGTCGCACAGCCATTCGCCGAACACCCCGGAGTACTTCGGCCCACCGGCCTTTTTCGGCGCGGCGGCAGGGCTGTCCAGAGGGTCGAGCTTGGTGATGGCGTGGTAGCCGATCGGGTCGACTTCCGCCGGGGCGAAACCCTTGCCCTTCTTGGTCACCACGTGCAGGAACTGCGGGCCCTTGAGATCGCGCATGTTGCGCAGGGTGGCGATCAGGGTCGGCAGGTCGTGGCCGTCGATCGGGCCAATGTAGTTCCAGCCCAGCTCTTCGAACAGGGTGCCGGGAACCAGCATGCCTTTTGCGTATTCTTCGGTGCGGCGGGCGATTTCCCAGGCGCCGGGCAGGCGCGACAGCACCTTCTTGCTGCCTTCGCGCATGCTGGCGTAGGTACGGCTGGAAAGAATCTTGGCCAGGTAGTTGGACAGGCCGCCGACGTTGCGCGAGATCGACATGTCGTTGTCGTTGAGGATCACCAGCATGTTGGCGTCCACTTCCGGCGCGTGGTTCAGCGCCTCGAAGGCCATGCCCGCGGTCAGGGCGCCGTCGCCGATCACCGCGATGGCCTTGCGCTCGCTGTTCTGCAGGCGGGCGGCAATGGCCATGCCCAGCGCCGCGCTGATCGAGGTGCTGGAGTGGCCGACGCCAAAGGTGTCGTACTCGCTCTCGGAACGCCGCGGGAAGGCGGCCAGGCCGTCCTTCTGGCGCAGGCTGGCCATGCGCTCGCGACGACCGGTGAGGATCTTGTGCGGATAAGCCTGATGACCCACGTCCCACACCAGACGGTCGTCCGGCGTGTCGAAGACGTAATGCAGCGCGATGGTCAGCTCGATGACGCCCAGGCCGGCACCGAAATGCCCACCGGTCTGGCCGACCGTATAGAGCAATTCCAGGCGCAACTCATCGGCCAGGGTTTCCAGCTCGGCTTCGCCTAACCGGCGCAGGCCGTCCGGCGTGTTGGCACGGTCGAGCAGGGGCGTGGTCGGGCGCTTGCGGGGAATCTCATGAAACGTCGTGGGCATCAGGCGAATCGTTATAGGTATAAAAGAGGCGGCAGTTTACCTTATGCATCGCAAGCTGCCCACGCAGAGCGCGGAACTTGGCCGATATGCGGTCTGCCGCGCCGGGGTCGATCAACTGCGTCGTTCGACGATATAACGCGCCAACTCCCGCAGGGGCTCGGCGCCCGCGTCAAAGGGTCGCAGTGCGTGCAGGGCCTGATCGCGCAGTTCCAGGGCATAGGCTTTGGCCGCTTCCAGGCCGAGCAGGGCCGGGTAGGTCGGTTTGTCCCGGGCGATGTCGGCACCCTGGCGTTTGCCGAGGGTCGCGGTATCGCTTTCCACGTCGAGAATGTCGTCCTGCACCTGGAACGCCAGGCCGATGGCCTGGGCATAGGTCTGCAGGGACTTGAGCTCGTCTTTTTCGGCCCGGCCGCTGGCCAGGGCGCCGAGCTTGACGCTGGCCTCGATCAGCGCGCCGGTCTTGTGCCGGTGCATGTACTCCAGAGCTTTCTGGTCGAGCTTGAGACCCACCGAACCGAGGTCGATGGCCTGGCCGCCGACCATGCCCGCCGGGCCCGCGGCCAGGGCCAGGGCGCTGACCATCCGCAGGCGGATCTCAGCGTTCGAATCGCTCAGGCGCGGGTCGAGCAGGGCGCTGAAGGCCAGGCTCTGCAACCCGTCGCCGGCGAGAATCGCACAGGCTTCATCGAAGGCTTTGTGGGTAGTTGGCTGGCCGCGACGCAGGTCGTCGTCGTCCATCGCCGGTAGATCGTCGTGCACCAGGGAATAGGCGTGGATCAGCTCCACCGCGCAGGCCGCGCCGTTGGCCTGTTCCGGCCGTGCACCGAGGGCTTCGCAGGCGGCGTAGGCCAGCAGCGGGCGCACGCGCTTGCCGCCGTTCATCACGCTGTAGCGCATGGCCTGGTAAAGACGGGCCAGCTCCGGGCTTGGCGCGTGGAACAGGGTTTCCAGTGCAGCATTGACCCGGGCCTGGCTGCTGGCCTGATAGGCCGCGATCATTCTGGCTGTTCCGCGTCGAAGGGTTCTTCGGCCAGCTCGCCATCGCGCTCCAGCAGGATCTGCACCTTCTGCTCGGCCTGGGCCAGCGCCGCCTGGCAATCGCGGGTCAGGCCGATGCCTTGCTCGAAGGCGGTCAACGAGTCTTCCAGCGACAGCTCGCCGTTCTCCAGACGCTCGACCAGCGTTTGCAGGTCGGCGAGGGATTGTTCGAAATCTAAGGCAGCTTTTTTGCGGGCCATGGCGGCTATCCCGGTTGACGTTAAACCGGCGCGACACTAGCAGACATGGGGTTTTGGGGCAAATGAGCGGCGATTGGCGAACGGCTCGGCAGGGCGATTTTCTGCCCTGGGTCAGGGGCCGGTTGCGCGGGTCGACCTTCTGTCGCCATTTCTTGCTTTACGACAAGGAAAGTTGCGCGCACTTGCCTTGCAATGCCCCATCGTTGATTGGCAAGGAGAAGCTGCAATGAGTGTTTTTCGAAGTGTATTGGGGGCCTGGGTGCTGCTTGGCAGTTGTGCCAGCAGCCTGGTCCTGGCCGGTGGGGCAGAGGGTTTGCAGCGGGTGCAGGTCGAGCTGGTCGCACCGCCGCTGGTTCATCCTCATGAGCAAGTGGTCAACGGGCCGCCCAAGGTGGTGCAGTTCCGCATGAGTGTCGAAGAGAAAAAAATGGTCATCGACGACCAGGGCACCACGCTCCAGGCCATGACCTTCAACGGGTCCATGCCCGGCCCGACGCTGGTGGTGCATGAGGGTGACTATGTGGAGCTGACACTGGTCAATCCGCCGACCAACAGCATGCCCCATAACGTCGACTTTCACGCGGCCACCGGCGCCCTGGGCGGGGCGGGCCTGACCCAGGTGGTGCCGGGGCAGGAAGTGGTGCTGCGTTTCAAGGCTGATCGCAGCGGTACCTTTGTCTACCATTGCGCGCCGCAAGGCATGGTGCCGTGGCACGTGGTGTCGGGCATGAACGGCGCACTGATGGTGCTACCCCGTGACGGCCTGCGCGACCCTCAGGGCAAGCCCCTGCATTACGACCGCGTCTACACCATAGGCGAATCCGACCTGTATATCCCCAAGGACAAGAACGGCCACTACAAGGACTACCCGGACCTGGCGTCCAGCTACCAGGACACCCGTGCGGTCATGCGCACCCTGACTCCGAGCCACGTGGTGTTCAACGGCCGTGTCGGCGCCCTGACCGGTGCCAACGCGCTGACCTCCAAGGTCGGTGAAAGCGTGCTGTTCATCCATTCCCAGGCCAACCGCGACAGCCGTCCACACCTGATTGGTGGCCATGGGGACTGGGTCTGGACCACCGGCAAATTCGCCAACCCGCCGCAACGCAACATGGAAACCTGGTTTATCCCCGGCGGCTCCGCGGTCGCGGCGCTGTACACCTTCAAGCAGCCGGGTACCTACGTGTACCTCAGCCACAACCTGATCGAGGCCATGGAGCTGGGGGCCCTGGCCCAGATCAAGGTGGAAGGGCAGTGGGACGATGACCTGATGACCCAGGTGAAAGCGCCGGGGCCGATCGTCGAGAGCAAGTAATAGGTGGACGGGCGGGGATATTGCTCGGATCTTGAACATTTCGTAAAAGTCCGTAGTATCCTCGCCATGCTCATCGACCAAATCAAAGCCCTGGCCAGCGACATCCGTATGCAGATGCTCGAATGGCTGAAGGATCCGGAAGGCAACTTCCCGCCCCAGGGGCATGACGCGCCGAAAGAAATCGGCATCTGCATGACTCACCTGCAGCACAAGGCCGCGCTTTCGGCGTCCAGCACGTCCAGCCATCTGGCGATCCTGCAGCAGGCCGGGCTGGTCGAGGCCACGCGTATCGGCAAATGGACTTACTTTCGCCGTAACGAAGCGGCCATTGCTGCTTTTGCCGAGCAACTGAAGCGCGAACTCTGAGTTTTTTTACTTGAACATTTCGTTATTTTTCGAAATGAAAAGGCAACCCAGGAGGATCTGTTCATGAAAGCAATCTACGTACAACCCGGTGGTGGCTACGACAAAGTAGTGGTCGGCGAGGCGCCGGCCGCGGCGCCACAAGCGGGCGAAATCACCGTGCGCCTGCGCGCCAGCTCCCTCAACTACCACGATTTCGCGGTGGTCAGCGGCATGTGGGGCCCGACTGAGTCGCGCATCCCGATGGCCGATGGCGCCGGTGAAGTGGTAGCGGTGGGCGAGGGTGTCAGTGAATTCGCCGTTGGCGACTCGGTGGTCAGCACCTTCTTCCCCGAATGGCTGGACGGCCGGCCGAATGTCATAGGTTTCGCCACGGTGCCGGGCGATGGCCTGGATGGTTACGCCCGGGAAGTCGTCACCGCCCGTGCCACCTCCTTTACTCGTGCACCCAAGGGCTGGAGCCACGCGGAAGCGGCGACCCTCACCACCGCCGGCCTTACCGCCTGGCGTGCGCTGGTGGACGACGGCCGGGTGACCGCTGGCGATACCGTACTAGTGCAAGGCACCGGCGGCGTGTCGATCTTCGCCCTGCAATTCGCCAAGATGCTCGGCGCTACCGTGATCGCCACCTCGTCCAGCGATGCCAAGCTGGAGCGGCTGAAAGCCCTCGGCGCCGATCACCTGATCAACTACCGCCAGGACCCGACATGGGGCGAAACCGTGCAGAAGCTCACCGCCGGCCGTGGCGTCGATCACGTGATCGAAGTCGGCGGCCCCTCCACCCTGGAGCAGTCGATGATCGCTGCGCGGGTCGGTGGCCATATCTCGGTGATCGGCATCCTGACGGGGGTTGCCGGTGAGTTCCCGATCGTCACCGCGTTGGTCAAGCAACTGCGTCTGCAAGGCGTGCTGGTGGGCAGCCGCCGGCAGCAGCAGGACATGGTCCGCGCGATCGACGCCAACGGCATGCATCCGATCCTCGACAAGCACTTCGCCCTGGACGCGATGGTCGATGCCTTCCGCTATCAGGAAAGCAACCAGCACTTCGGCAAGATCATTCTCGATATCTGATCCTGCTTGGCCGGCCGCCGCGGATCACTCGCTCTGATCCGTGGTGGCCAGCACCTCGTTGATCTTCCAGCAGCCTTTGTCCTTGACCAGCAGCAGGTCGACGATCTGCGTGGTATCCGGCGTATTACCCAGGGTCACCGACTCATGCGCCGAGGTGCCTTGCACCTGCGGTTCGCTGACCTTGATCTGGGTCAGCCACTCATCCATGTAGTCCTGGGTCTTGAGGAAATAATCCTCTTCCAGGCCCTCGGGGCTGCTCATCTGCTTCTTGATCCGTTCGATCAGCGTTTGCGTGACGTACTGCTGCAGGTGCGGCAGGTCATCGGTGATCGGGTCTTTTTCGTTGCTGAAACTCTGCAGGTACCAGTTGTAGAAGGCCTCGGCCACCGGCTTGGGCGAGCTGGCGCAGTCGGCGAAGGCGAGGGGCTGATGGAAAGCCGCGGCGAGGAGCAGCAGGGGGAACAGCTTTCTCATGGGGACGTCCTTACAGGAGTTAAGACATTGAGCCGTTGAGACATCAGATTTATGACCGAGTGCTCGATTTCAACACGCTGTGGCCCGGATCGCTATCGGCCTGTGCGTTGGCAGCGCTTTGCAATACAAATACGCTTTCAAATGCTGTAGTCTTCAAACTACAGTCGCGGGATGATCGAGATCAAACAGACCGCGACCTTTATGGAGTGGGAAAACAGGCTCAAGGATTCCAGAGCCAGGGCGTTGATTGCTGCGCGGATTTTTCGCCTGGCCAACGGTCTTGCCGGGGACGTGTCCCCGGTGGGCGAAGGCGTCAGTGAGTTGCGCATCCATTACGGGCCGGGCTACCGGGTTTACTTCCAGCAGCGCGGCTTGCAACTCGTCATCCTGTTGTGCGGCGGCGACAAGAGTCGCCAGAGCCGCGATATCGAACTGGCCAAATACCTGGCCCGTCGTTGGAGTCGATCATGAACGAACCACTATTCGACTATGACCCCGCCACGGCCTTGCGCGACCCGCAAGCCATCGCCCTGTTCATGGCGGACGCCTTCGAAACCGGTGATGCCGGCTATATCGCCAAAGCCCTGGGTGTGGTGGCGCGGGCCAAGGGCATGACTGAGCTGGCCCATGAAACCGGGCTGTCCCGCGAGCAGCTGTATCGCTCGTTCAGCGACAAGGGCAACCCGACCCTGAAGACCCTGCTGGCGGTGATGCGTGCACTGGGGTTGGACATGACGGCGCGGGTACATGGGGCGTCTTGATGGCTGGGCCGAGCCGCCAATGTCGGGGGGGCGGTCCTGCCTAACACGCCTGGCGGGAATTCATGGAGCACGGGGCGAATGAGCTTCGCCCCGTTCCAGCGTTCGCCGATTTTTAACGCCCCGCGCCAGCCTCGGCCGGCCGGTTAGTGTCGAGCAACGCGCTCACTACGGCATTGGCCATCTCCATCGAGTGGATCATCGACCAGATCAGCCCGCGCTCCACACCGCTGGCGCGTTCGCTGATCTCGTCGCTGACCTGTACCGCGCAATCCAGTAGTAGCGACACATGCACCAAGGCCTCTTCGGCGCTGACGCCGGGGCGGTGGCTTTCAGGTTGCCGAGGATTGAGGTTTCAGCTGTATTCGCGGCCAGGGCCAGGCGGATGCGCTGGGTGGCGAGATCGTGTTCGGGGGTTCTGAATTGCCCGGGCAGGGGCGGATCGGGAACAAGCTTTTTCATGGTGCATCTCCAACGTGAGTGGAGCTGCCAGATGTCGCTGCTAAACGATGGGGTGGCAGCTGTACGCAGGTTAGCAGGCCGGTCACATTGGAAAACCGACGCATCCGAAGATGCCCTGCGCACAGCCACCATGACAGGCAGAATAAAAAATCTACCGACCGGTGACATCGATGCGCCCAATGTGATGTTTCGAGCTGCTAAACCCGATCACTGAATAAGCAGTGACAGGCCGAGCCTAGACAGCAGGTTTCACAGGCGCAAGCGGGTGGGAGTTTCTAGGAAAAGTCGCTCAATAGAAAGCGAAGAACCTTACTTTTGCCGGGGCAGAAACGGGGGCCGATGACCTGTCCGGTCCCATCGGGTTACGCATGAACAGGGTTTTCCAGGCATTAAAAAGCCGGCTTGTGGCCGGCTTCTCGGGGACTGGCTTGGTTCATTTTTGGTAAACCGCACCAGCCTGCAAAACGTACACCCAGCTCTTGCGGCTGGCTGTGGGACTTGGCGAGAAAATCATCTGCCGCGTCGGGCGGATCTGACCGGTTGAACAGGTCGATGCGCAAAGGTGGGGCGCAGCATACTGATATTCGAAGAGAATTCCCAGCGCAAAGCGTTAGCCGGAGCCTGTGACGAGGGTGAAAAGCAGAGGCGTTTTGTATCGGAGGGTGTGATTGGCGGGGGATGGAGTGTTGTTCTGGGGAGATCGCGGGCAAGCCTCGCTCCTACGGGGAGGGCATTCGACAGGCATAAAAAAGCCCCGGGTCAGCAGGGCTTTTTCTTGAAGCTTGGCGCTGGAAGCTTGCAGCTGCTTAGCCTTTGTAGGCGGCAACCGACTTCGTGATCGCGGCGCGGGCGGCGTCGGCGCCGTCCCAGCCTTCGATCTTCACCCATTTGCCTTTTTCGAGATCTTTGTAGTTCGCGAAGAAGTGCTCGATCTGCTGAATCAGCAGTGGCGGCAGGTCGGTGTACTCCTTCACGTCGACATACAGCTGGGACAGCTTGTCGTGTGGTACAGCGATGACTTTGGCATCGCCGCCGCCGTCATCGGTCATGTTCAGGATGCCGACCGGACGGGCGCGGATGACCGAGCCTGGAGCCACCGGGTAAGGGGTCACGACCAGCACGTCGAGGGGGTCGCCGTCGTCGGCCAGGGTGTTCGGGATGTAGCCGTAGTTGGCCGGGTAGAACATCGGGGTGGCCATGAAACGGTCAACGAACAGGCAATCGCTGTCTTTGTCGATTTCGTATTTGATCGGCGCGTGGTTGGCCGGAATCTCGATTGCGACGTAGATGTCGTTCGGCAGGTCTTTGCCAGCCGGAATCTTGCTGTAGCTCATTGGGCGATGCCCCCGTTAGTTGACCAAAATGTCTTGGCCGGATTGACCAAAAAGTGGCGGCGATTATAGGCATATTCCAAGGGCTATGCCACGTACCGAAGGACGTATGGACGCCTTGGGCCAAACGCCGCGAACCCTATGCAGGAGCCGTCGGTCGACGCTCGATTGCTTGCGAAAAGAAGAGTCGCCGCAGCCTGTTTAGTTCAGAGACACCCGTCAGGATCGACGATTATTTCGCCAGCGGGCGCGTTCCGGCAGGACGCCTCAGTGTTGCTGGTAGTGCGGGTCGCTGGCCTGCAATTGCTGGAGCCGGGCCAGCGGATTCTGCCGGTAAAACAGCTGCAGTTGCTGGTAGACCTTCGGATAGGCCTCGTGCAGCAGATCCGGGGCGCTGAAGAAGTACTCGCTGGTGACGGCGAAGAATTCCGCGGGGTTTTCCGCGGCGTAAGGGTCGATGGCGGTTTCGGCGTCCGGGTTGTGATCGAGCTGGCGGTTGAGGTCGTCGTAGGCCGCCTGCATCACCTGCGCCCAGTCGCTGATGCGCATGTCGCTGTGCAGCGGCGGCAGGCCGTTGGCGTCGCCGTTGAGCATGTCCAGCTTGTGCGCCAGCTCGTGGATCACCAGGTTGTAGGCTTCCCAGCCGCCGCTGGCGAGCACGCCGGGCCAGGCCAGGATGATCGGGCCCTGTTGCCAGGCTTCACCGCTGTGTTCGCCGTCCCATTCATGTTCGACGCCACTGGCATCGCGATGGCGCTGGGGGCTGAGGAAGTCGTCGGGGTAGAGGACGATTTCGTGGAAGCCCTGGTACCAGTTCAAATCTCCCAGGTGCAATAGCGGCAACTGGGCCTGGGCGGCCAGCAGCAGGCGTTCGAACTGGTGCAGCTCGACCCCGGGCAGGGCGCTCAGGTGCTTGTCGTCGAGAAACAGGACGCTGGTTTCCCGCAACCACTGGTCCTCGGCATCGCTCAGGCCGTCGAGAAAGGGCAGGTGCTGGCGCACCCGTTGCCACATTTCATCGGCAACCGGGTGCTTGGCCAGCCGACGCCGGCGGCGCCAGGCACTGAGGGGCCACATAGCGATCAGTGGCTTTCAGCCTTTGCCGCCGAGCGGCCCAGGCGGCTGCGCACCACGCCGATGATCATCGGCACCAGCGACAGCAGGATGATCCCCACCACCAGCAGCGACAGGTTTTTCTTGATGAACGGCACGTTGCCGAAGAAGTAGCCCAGGGTCACCAGGCCGCCGACCCACAGGATGGTGCCGGCCACGCTGAAGGCGAAGAAGCGCGGGTACGGCATCTTGGCCACGCCGGCGACGAAGGGTGCGAAGGTACGGATGATTGGCAGGAAACGCGCCAGGGTCACGGTTTTGCCGCCGTGTCGGTCGTAGAAGTCGTGGGTCTTTTGCAGGTAGTCGCGGCGGAAGATCTTCGAGTTCGGGTTGCTGAACAGTCGTTCGCCCACCGTTCGCCCGATGATGTAGTTGGTGCTGTCGCCGAGGATCGCCGCCAGCATCAGCAGGCCGCCGAGCAGCACCGGGTCCATGGCGCCACCGGCGGCGACCGCGCCGGCGATGAACAGCAGGGAGTCGCCAGGCAGGAACGGCGTCACCACCAGGCCGGTCTCGCAGAAAATCACCAGGAACAGGATGGCGTAGATCCATGGCCCGTAGTTGGTCACCAACATGTCGAGGTAAACGTCGAGATGGAGGATGAGGTCGATCGGGTTGAAATCCATTGGGGCACCTGTGGTGACGGCCCGACTCGGCGGGCCTGTGCGATGACTGGGGCAAAAACTTACAGCTGGCGCAGATTCATCTTACGCCCCGAAAAGGTCGGCATTATAAGACCTGATAGGTGAAATGGGCGTTGAGTTTGTAGCGAGGGATGTCTTGACGGCGCTGGCTGGCCAAAGGCGAAAGATCGTGGCCTTCGGCAGCGTCTTCCCAGGCGCTGTCGAAGGTTGTGATCGGGTGGTTGCAGAGGGGTTTAGTCGTCGCTGATCGGCAATATGTAGTTCTTGAACTCGGTATCTTCGCGAAAACCGATGGATTCATAGGTTTTCTGTGCCACTTCGTTGTCACTGCTGGTGGAGACACGCATGCGTACGGCCTGGGTGTCCTTGGCCATTTTCTTCGCGGTGCGGATCAGGTTGTCGGCCACCAGTTGTCGGCGAGCGTCTTCGGCGACGTAGATATCGTTGAGGATCCACACGCGCTTCAGGGACAGGGAGGAAAAGCTGGGGTAGAGCTGACAGAAACCGAGGAGTTTCTTATCGTCATCGTCGGGCAGGGCCAGGTAGATCACCGATTCCTTGCGGCGCAGGCGCTTTTCCAGGAAGGCCCGGGACGAGTCCGGAAAAGGCAGGGCGCCATAGAACTCGCGGTATTTGACGAACAGGGGGGTCAACAGATCCAGGTGTTCGAGGGTCGCTTGAGTAATCCGCATGAGTTGTCCTCAACTTCGAATGGATACGACGGCAAACGGTTCATTACTCGGGCAGCCGTGTTTCGATGCTGCCTAAAGCCTGGAAAAAGCGCAATCGTCTCGAAAAGTCATGGCTTTGCAGGCCCCAGCAGGAAATTGCCCTTGGTGGTGTCGGGCGAGTCGCTGTCCAGCGTGTTCACCTGGGCCTCGTCTTTCAGGTTGACCCCCGAGAGCTGCCGCCTGCAGGCCTCGCGCATCAGGTACAGCAAGCGGTGGGCCGCCATGCCGTAGCTCAGGCCCTCCAGGCGCACGTTGGAAATGCAGTTGCGATAGGCATCGGTGAGCCCGACCTTCGGGTTGTAGGTGAAATATAGCCCCAGGCTGTCCGGTGAGCTGAGGCCCGGGCGTTCGCCGATCAGGATCACGGTCATTTTCGCCCCGAGCAGCTCGCCGATTTCGTCGGCCACCGCCACCCGGCCCTGTTCCACGAGGATTACCGGCGACAGCGACCAGCCTTCGGCCGCGGTCTGTTCTTCAAAACGGGCGAGAAACGGCAGGGTATGGCGATGCACCGCCAGCGCCGACAAACCGTCCGCCACGACCACCGCCAGATCCACCCCGCCCGGGTTGGCGGATGCGTGATCGCGCAGGGCCTGGGCCGAATCGTCGCAGAGCTTGCGCCCCAGGTCCGGGCGTTGCAGGTAGCTGTGACGATCGCTGGCTGCGCTGTGCAGCAGCAGGCTGTCGCGGCCGCGTTCGGCCAGTTGGCTGCTCAGCCCGGCATGGTCGAAGGGCAGGTGCACCGCATCGCGGGCCTGGGCGTGGGCGAACTGGAAGTCCAGCTGGGCGCCGGTGGGCAGGCTGGTGCCGGTGCGGCCCAGGGCGATACGCGCCGGGGTCAGGCGGCGCAGCTCCAGCCAGGGGTTCTGGCTGTCGGTCGGATGTTTGTCCATGAGCCTGTCCTTACTGAAGCTGTGCCAGTGCCTGGCGGAAGGCCGGCGGCAGGTTGTGGCCGAACTGCACCTTGCCGTCGGGCTGGGTGAAGATGCCGGTTTTCGCCAGCCACTGCTCGAACTCCGGCGCCGGTTTCAGGCCCAGGGTCTGGCGGGCGTAGAGCGCGTCGTGAAAGGAGGTGGTCTGGTAATTGAGCATGATGTCGTCGGAGCCGGGGATGCCCATGATGAAGTTGATCCCGGCCACGCCCAGCAGGGTCAGCAGGGTGTCCATGTCGTCCTGGTCGGCTTCGGCGTGGTTGGTGTAGCAGATGTCGCACCCCATGGGCACGCCCAGCAGCTTGCCGCAGAAATGGTCTTCCAGGCCGGCGCGGATGATCTGCTTGCCGTTGTACAGGTACTCCGGGCCGATGAAGCCAACCACGGTGTTCACCAGGAACGGCTTGAAGTGCCGGGCCACGGCATAGGCGCGGGTTTCGCAGGTCTGCTGGTCGACGCCGAAGTGGGCGTTGGCCGACAGCGCGCTGCCCTGGCCGGTCTCGAAATACATCAGGTTCTGCCCCAGGGTGCCGCGCTTGAGGCTCAGGCCGGCCTCGTAGCCTTCCTGCAACACATTGAGGTTGATGCCGAAACTGGCGTTGGCCGCCTCGGTGCCGGCGATCGACTGGAACACCAGGTCCAGCGGCACGCCACGGTTGATCGCCTCGATGGAGGTGGTGACGTGGGTCAGCACGCAGGCCTGGGTGGGGATTTCATAACGCTGGATGATGGCGTCGAGCATTTCCAGCAGGGCGCAGATCGAGGCGATGCTGTCGGTGGCCGGGTTGATGCCGATCATGGCGTCGCCGTTGCCGTAGAGCAGGCCGTCGAGAATGCTCGCGGCGATACCCGCCGGTTCGTCGGTCGGGTGGTTGGGCTGCAGGCGGGTCGACAGCCGTCCACGCAGGCCCAGGGTGCCGCGGAACCGGGTGACCACGCGGATCTTCTGCGCCACCAGCACCAGGTCCTGGACACGCATGATCTTCGACACGGCAGCGGCCATTTCCGGGGTTAGCCCGGGTGCCAGGGCACGCAGGCTCTGTTCGTCGGCGGCGTCGCTGAGCAGCCAGTCGCGAAAGCCGCCGACCGTGAGGTGGCTGACGGTGGCGAAGGCGGCCTTGTCGTGGGTGTCGATGATCAACCGGGTGACTTCATCGGTCTCGTAGGGAATCAGCGCTTCTTCGAGGAAATGCTTGAGCGGAATATCCGCCAGGGTCATTTGCGCGGCGACCCGCTCGCCGTCGTTGAGGGCGGCGACGCCGGCCAGGAAGTCCCCGGAACGCGCCGGGCTGGCCTTGGCCATGACCTCCTTGAGGCTGTCGAAGCGGTAGGTCTGGGCGCCGACGGTGTGGGCGAAACTTGCCATGCAGGTTCTCCGTGACGACGCAGGGACGTGGCCCCTGCGTCGAGGTTTTCGGCGGTTAGTGCAAGGCTTCTTCAGCTTTCTGAATGGCCGCGAATTCTTCTTCGGGCGTGCCTGCTACCAAGTGATGCCGACTGTAGAAAGCAAAGTAAGCAATTAATACTCCATAGATGATCGCGGCGCCAATGACCACCCGCGGATCCACCAGGAAGCCCGCCACCACAGCGATGCAGGCCAGTACCAGGGCCACGCCGGAGGTGAAGATGCCGCCCGGGGTGCGGTACGGACGATCCATTTTGGGGCGGCGGATGCGCAGGGTGATGTGTGCGGCCATCATCAGTACGTAGGAGATGGTCGCGCCGAACACCGCCACCAGGATCAGCAGGTCGCCCTGGCCGGTCAGCGACAGGCCGAAACCGATGATGCCGGGGATCACCAGCGCCAGGACCGGCGCCTTGCTTTTGTTGGTTTCCGACAGCTTGCGCGGCAGGTAACCCGCGCGGGACAGGGCGAAAATCTGCCGCGAGTAGGCGTAGATGATCGAGAAGAAGCTGGCGATCAAGCCGGCCAGGCCCACCAGATTGACGAAGCTGCCCATCCAGGTCGAGCCGCCGTAGGCCTTGGCCAAGGCTTCCACCAGCGGGTTGCCGGAGGTCAGCAGGGCGTTGGCCCCCGCGCCACCGGGGCCGATCACCAGGATCAGCAGGGCGAAGCTCAGCAGTACCAGCATGGCGCCGATCAGGCCGCGGGGCAGGTCGCGCTTGGGGTTCTTGGTTTCTTCCGCGGCCAGCGGGACGCCTTCGACCGCCAGGAAGAACCAGATGGCGTAGGGAATCGCCGCCCATACACCGACATAACCGAACGGCAGGAAGCTGCTGGCACCCACGGCCTCGGTGACCGGGATATCCAGCAGGTTGGCCACCGAGAAGTGCGGCACCATCGCCACCAGGAATACGCCCAGGGCGATGGCGGCCACGGCAGTGATGATAAACATCAGCTTCAGGGCCTCGCCGACCCCGAAGATGTGGATGGCGATGAACACGATGTAGAACGCCAGGTAGATCATCCAGCCGCCGATGCCGAACAGCGATTGGCAATAGGCGCCGATAAACACTGCGATCGCCGCTGGGGCGATCGCATATTCGATGAGGATCGCGGTGCCGGTGAGGAAGCCACCCCAGGGGCCGAAGGCGCTGCGGGCGAAACCGTAGCCACCGCCAGCGGTGGGGATCATCGAGGACAGCTCGGCCAGGGAAAAGCACATGCACAGGTACATGGTGGCCATCAGCAGGGTGGCGAGGAACATGCCGCCCCAGCCGCCCTGGGCCAGGCCGAAGTTCCAGCCTGCGTAGTCGCCGGAGATGACGTAGGCCACGCCCAGGCCCACCAGCAGGACCCAGCCTGCCGCGCCTTTTTTCAGTTCGCGTTGTTGGAAATAGTCGGAGCCGACTTTTTCAAAGTCGACCGAAGAGCCAGCCGACTGCACGCCGGTATGTTCGCTAGGCATAAGGGTTCACCTGTTCTTATTGTTGTGCCCGGTCGGCAGACCGGATCGGTGTTGCAAGGCGATGGAGTGTTCTGCCTTGAGGTCGTCATCGCGAGCTTGCGCGAGCGGCCCCCAAGGGTGAAACCGCGTTGACGGCTTCACCCTTGTCCCTGGCGTTGCTGGTTTTTAGAAGAAGCCCAGCGGGTTGATGTCGTAGCTCACCAGCAGGTTTTTGGTCTGCTGGTAGTGGTCGAGCATCATCTTGTGGGTTTCACGGCCGACGCCGGACTTCTTGTAACCGCCGAACGCCGCGTGGGCGGGGTACAGGTGGTAGCAGTTGGTCCACACACGACCGGCTTTGATCGCCCGGCCCATGCGGTAGGCGCGGTTGATGTCGCGGGTCCAGAGGCCGGCGCCAAGGCCGAACTCGGTGTCGTTGGCAATCGCCAGGGCTTCGGCTTCGTCCTTGAAGGTGGTGATGCTCACCACCGGGCCGAAGATTTCTTCCTGGAACACACGCATCTTGTTGTTGCCCTTGAGCAGGGTCGGCTGGATGTAATAACCGCTGGCCAGGTTGCCCTCGAGTTTCTCCACCTTGCCGCCGGTCAGCAGCTGCGCGCCTTCGCCCTTGGCGATTTCCAGGTACGAGAGGATCTTGTCGAACTGCTGCTCGGAGGCCTGGGCGCCGACCATGGTGTCGGTGTCCAGCGGGTCGCCGCGCTTGATCTGCTCGACCTTTTTCATCACCACTTGCATGAACTCGTCGTAGATCGACTCTTCCACCAGGGCGCGCGACGGGCAGGTGCAGACTTCGCCCTGGTTGAAGAACGCCAGCACCAGGCCTTCGGCGGCCTTTTCGATGAAGCTCGGTTCGGCCTGCATGATGTCGGCGAAGAAGATGTTCGGCGACTTGCCGCCCAGTTCCACGGTGGACGGGATGATGTTCTCGGCGGCGCATTTCATGATGTGCGAGCCCACTGGCGTCGAACCGGTGAAGGCGATCTTGGCGATGCGCTTGCTGGTGGCCAGGGCTTCGCCGGCTTCTTTGCCGAAGCCTTGCACCACGTTGAGCACGCCCGGCGGCAGCAGGTCGCCGATCAGCTCCATCAGCACGCAGATGCCCAGCGGGGTCTGCTCGGCCGGCTTGAGTACCACGCAGTTGCCGGCGGCCAGGGCCGGGGCGAGTTTCCAGGCGGCCATCAACAGCGGAAAGTTCCACGGGATGATCTGCCCGACCACGCCCAGCGGTTCGTGAATGTGATAGGCCACGGTGTTGCCGTCGATTTCCGCGGCGCTGCCTTCCTGGGCCCGCAGGCAGCCAGCGAAGTAGCGGAAGTGGTCGGCGGCCAGGGGGATGTCGGCGTTGAGAGTTTCCCGCACGGCCTTGCCGTTGTCCCAGGTTTCGGTGATGGCCAGCAGTTCGAGGTTCTGCTCGATGCGGTCGGCGATTTTCAGCAGGATCAGCGAGCGGGCCTGTGCCGAGGTAGCACCCCAGGCGTCGGCGGCGGCATGGGCGGCGTCCAGGGCTTTCTCGATGTCTTCGGCGGTGGAACGCGGGAACTCGGCGATCGGTTGGCCGTTTACTGGCGAGGTATTGGTGAAGTACTGACCTTTGACAGGCGCGACGAATTCGCCGCCGATGTAGTTACCGTATTTGCTCTTGAACGAAACGATAGCGCCTTCAGTACCGGGGTGTGCATAACGCATGGTGGGTATCTCCTGGCTTTTGTGCTTATAGGGGAGGACGCGCTGTTGCGCTTGTAAAAGCGTAGAGCAAAGCCCGGGCCACTGCGTTGCGGGCCAGGAAAATCAAGGGTTTACGAATGTTTCAGCGGCTGCGTACCGGGCGTATGTGGCAGTTGTGGCACAGGCCGGGTGACACTTTGTACCGCTTGTGGCACAGCCTGTGACTCATTGGTCGAAGCAGCATTGCAATGCATCCATGGCTGGAGGATGCTGGTGGGCCGCGAGGATCTGAAGAACTCTTCTGTAGCCGCTGCCGCAGGCTGCGAACGACCGCGAAGCGGGCGCTGCTCTTCAGATCGCGGAAGCCCCTGCGGGGCTTGGCGCAGCCTGCGGCAGCGGCTACAGGTGGGTGCCTTCTGAGCAGTCAGCGCAGCAGGAGAACAATAAGAAATGCACAGCAATCACCTCACCCGGCACGCCCAGCAAGTGCTGACCGTGACCCAAGGCAAGGCCCATCTGCAGGGGCCCGGCAGCGATCCTTCCATCGCCCGCTCCTGGCTGCGTTGCCTGGAGGACTATCACCTCGACCCGGCCCTGAGCATGGCGCCCACCGTGCTCGAGCACGGACGTCTGCTGGAAAGCCGCGAACGCCTGCAGCAGGTGCTGCAGATCGCCGGCAACGAGATGACCAGCCTGCACCAGCAGCTGTCCGGCGCCGGCCATGCGGTGCTGCTGACCGACGCCCGCGGGGTGATCCTCAACTGTGTCACCGCGCCCGCCGAGCGCAAGATTTTCGAACGCGCCGGGCTCTGGCTCGGCGCCGACTGGAGCGAGGCCTGCGAGGGCACCAACGGCATCGGCACCTGCCTGGTGGAGCGCCAGTCCCTGACCATCCACCAGGACGAACATTTCCGTGGCCGCCATACCGGCCTGACTTGCTCGGCCAGCCCGGTGTTCGACCCTCACGGTGAACTGCTGGCGGTGCTCGACGTTTCCTCGGCGCGCCCGGATGTGTCGCGCCAGAGCCAGTTCCACACCATGGCCCTGGTCAACCTCTCGGCGAAGATGATCGAGAGCTGCTATTTCCTGCGTTATTTCGACAATCAATGGCTGCTGCGTTTTCACCTGCAGGCCGAGTCCGTCGGCTTGTTCAGCGAAGGCTTGCTGGCATTCGACGGGGAAGGGCGGATCAGCGCGGTGAACCAGAGCGCCTTGAACCTGCTGGGGCATATTCGCGGCGGCTTGCTGGGCAAGCCGGTGGAAGCTTTTTTCGACTGCTCGCTGGACGAGTTGCTGGGCCGCGCCAGTGTCAATGCCAGCGCCAGCTGGCCGCTGCGCACCCGTGATGGGCGGCATCTGTTCGCGGTGTTGCGTGGCCAGCCGCGCAGCGTGCCGCAACCGCTGCCGCCGAGGGCGCAGGCGCTGGAGCGTCCGCGCCTGCCCGAGATCTGCCTGGGCGATGCGGCCCTGCAAGACGACTTCCGCAAATCCTTGCGCGTGTTCGAGCGCGATGTGCCGCTGTTGATCAACGGCGAAACCGGCTCCGGCAAGGAGGCGTTCGCCAAGGCGGTGCACCATGCCAGCCAGCGGGCGGAGAAAGCCTTCGTTGCCTTGAACTGCGCGGCCATTCCCGAAAGCCTGATCGAAAGCGAGCTGTTCGGTTATCGCGGCGGCACCTTCACCGGGGCACGCAAGGAAGGCATGCGCGGCAAGTTGCAGCAGGCCGATGGCGGCACGCTGTTCCTCGATGAAATCGGCGATATGCCGCTGGCCTTGCAGACCCGCCTGTTGCGGGTGCTGGAAGATCGCATGGTGGTGCCTATCGGCGGCGAGCCGCAGGCGGTCAACGTACGCATCATCAGCGCCACTCACCGGGACCTGCTGGAGCGGGTGCGGGATGGCAGCTTCCGCGAGGATTTGTATTACCGGCTCAATGGCCTGGAAATCGCCTTGCCGGCGCTGCGCGAGCGCAGCGACAAATCCCAGTTGCTGGATTTTCTCCTGGCGCAAGAGGCCGGCGACCAGCTGGTCTCGCTCGACGGCCCGGCACGCCAGGCCCTGCTGGACTTCCACTGGCCAGGCAACGTGCGGCAACTGCGCAACGTATTGCGCACCCTGGCGGCGCTCTGCGACGACGGACGCATCGGCCTGGAGGATGTGCCGGCGATGATTCGCCAGGGCCGTCCGGCGCCAATGCCGGCAGCTGCCGAGGAGGCGGGCGGATACCCGTTGGACGATGCCGAACGCCTGGCCTTGCTCAATGTGCTGGAACAACAGCGCTGGCATATGACCCACACCGCCGAGCAGCTGGGGGTGAGCCGCAACACCCTTTATAGAAAGCTGCGCAAGCATGGGATTGCTCGCTAGGCGCGGCACCGCGTTATCGTTCATCGCGAACAATCGAGCGTCGACCGGCTGCTCCTACAGGAATGCGCACTGTATCTGTAGCAGTGAAGCTTGCTCGCGATAGACGGCGCAGCCGCCGATACATCGGTAACCGCGGTCCAAGGCTCCAGCGGCGTTCGAGCGATTCCCCGGCAAAAGCCCCACAGAACTCGTCACAACCTCCGGCAGTGACAACAGCCTGTTCCCCCATCAGCTAAAGAGTGCGATTTGCAGCCCTCTACGCTAACCTGCCTCGATGTTTTACGAGGCCTTCTATGCACATTCATATTCTCGGTATTTGCGGCACCTTCATGGGCTCGATGGCGGTTCTGGCCAAAGAACTGGGCCATCATGTCACCGGCTCCGATGCCAACGTCTACCCGCCGATGAGCACCCAGCTCGAAGCCCAGGGCATCGAGTTGACCCAGGGCTACGACCCGGCCCAGCTTGACCCGGCACCGGACCTGGTGGTGATCGGCAATGCCATGTCCCGCGGCAACCCGGCGGTGGAATATGTGCTGAACAAGGGCCTGCCCTATGTTTCCGGCCCGCAATGGCTGGCTGACCATGTGCTGCAAGGCCGTTGGGTGCTGGCGGTGGCCGGCACGCACGGCAAGACCACCACCAGCAGCATGCTGGCCTGGGTGCTGGAGCATGCGGGCATGAGCCCGGGCTTCCTGATCGGTGGCGTGCCGCAGAATTTCTCGGTGTCGGCCCGCCTGGGCGGCACACCGTTCTTCGTGATCGAGGCCGATGAATACGACAGCGCCTTCTTCGACAAGCGCTCGAAGTTCGTGCACTACCGTCCGCGCACGGCGATCCTGAACAATCTCGAGTTCGATCACGCGGACATCTTTCCCGATCTGCCGGCGATCGAGCGGCAGTTCCACCACTTGGTGCGGACCATCCCGAGCGAAGGCCTGGTCATCCACCCGACCACCGAGCCGGCCCTGCAACGGGTGATCGACATGGGCTGCTGGACCCCGGTGCAAACCACCGGCGCCGGCGGCCAATGGCAGGTCAAGCTGCTCAGCGAAGACGGCTCGAAGTTCGAAGTAATGTTCGAAGGCGAGGCCCAAGGCGTGGTCGAGTGGGACCTGACCGGCCAGCACAACGTCGCCAACGCCCTGGCGACCCTGGCCGCGGCGCGCCATGTCGGTGTGGTGCCATCCATGGGCATCGCTGCGCTGAGCGCGTTCAAGAGCGTCAAGCGGCGGATGGAGAAGGTGGCTGAAGTCCATGGCATCACCATCTACGACGACTTCGCTCACCACCCGACCGCCATCGCCACCACCCTGGACGGCTTGCGCAAGCGCATCGGCGATGCGCCATTGATCGCGATCATCGAGCCGCGCTCCAACTCCATGAAGCTCGGCGCCCACCGTGACGGGCTGCCGGAAAGCGTCAACCAGGCCGATCAGGTGGTCTGGTACGCGCCGGCCAATCTCGGCTGGGACCTGGGCGCCACCGCCGCGCTGTGCAGCGTGCCGTCGATTGTCAGCGACTCCCTGGAAGGCATCATCGAGCGGGTGAAGAGCCAGGCCAAGCCGGGCACCCACGTGGTGATCATGAGCAACGGCGGCTTCGGCGGCCTGCACGGCAAGCTGGCCGAGGCACTGCGATGAACAACGGTCCGGAACGCATCACCCTGGCGATGACCGGCGCCTCGGGCGCCCAGTACGGCCTGCGCCTGCTCGATTGTCTGGTGCGCGAAGATCGTGAAGTGCACTTCCTGATCTCCAAGGCCGCGCAGTTGGTGATGGCGACCGAGACCGACGTGACCCTGCCATCCAAGCCGCAGACCATGCAGGCCTTCCTCACCGAGTACACCGGTGCGGCAGCCGGGCAGATCCGCGTGTATGGCAAGGAAGACTGGATGTCGCCGGTGGCCTCGGGCTCCGGTTCGCCGGCGGCGATGGTGGTGGTGCCTTGCTCCACCGGTACCTTGTCGGCCATCGCCACGGGCGCCTGCAACAACCTGATCGAGCGGGCGGCGGACGTCACCCTGAAGGAACGCCGCCAGTTGATCCTGGTACCGCGTGAGGCGCCTTACTCGAGCATCCACCTGGAAAACATGCTCAAGCTGTCGAACATGGGCGTGACCATTCTGCCGGCTTCTCCGGGTTTCTATCACCAGCCGCAGACCATCGACGACCTGGTGGATTTTGTCGTGGCGCGGATTCTCAACCTGTTGAACATCCCGCAAGACATGCTGCCGCGGTGGGGCGAGCATCACCTGAGCAGCGATGAGTAAGTCGCTGCTGATCCTGCTGGTCGCCCTGCAACTGGGCGGCTGCGCCACGGCACGCACGCTGAACGCGGCCAAGCCAGGCGCACCGGTGGTGTATTCCGGGACGCGCCTGGATCTGTATGTGATGCAGGGCGGTTGTTGCCCGATGGATCGCTTCGGTGCCGAAGCGCCGAGCTATCCGGGTGTCGATCTGCCGGCCAGCGCCTTGCTCGACACGCTGCTGTTGCCGCTGTCGGTGCTGACGGTATTGGGGGTTGGTTTCCAGGCTACAGGCGGGTTGTAACGACCTTGTAGCCGCTGCCGAAGGCGGCGATCGGTCGCGTAGCGGCCGTAGAGGCGGGCGGCGCGGTGGTGCGGCAAATCGCGTCGTCAGCATTGCGCCTGCTGCGCAGTCGATCGCAGCCTGCGGCAGCGGCTACAGGCGCGATCCATGGCGTTTATTTGCCCAGCTTGCGCAATTCGTCGGACTCGACGATCCGCACTCCATCCTGCTCTTCCAGCGCCAGGCGCCACATGGCCCGGGCCAGATGGCAGGCTTCGATGCCGTGGTATTTGCCGGGAATCAGCTTGGACAGCGGGCCGGCCAGCTGTTCGGCGAGACGCGGTTCGATGCGTTCGCCAAGCAGCAGCGACGGCCGGCAAATAGTCAGTTGCGGCCAGTCCTGGGCCTTCAGCGCCTGTTCCATTTCGCCTTTGACCCGGTTGTAGAAAATCGAGGATTTCGCGTCCGCGCCCAGGGCGCTGATCACCACCAGGTGCCGCGCCCCCATCTCCCGCGCGCGTTTGCCGAAGGCCACCACCAGGTCCAGGTCGACGGCGCGGAACGCCTGTTCGGAGCCGGCTTTCTTGAGGGTGGTGCCCAGGCAGCAGAACGCCAGGTCCACCCGGCCGCTGAGCTGCGGCAGGAGTACCGCCGGCTCGCCGACCGGGTTTTCCAGGCGCGGATGTTCGCTCAAGGGCCGCCGGCTGGGCGCCAGTACGCGGGTTACCGTGGGTTCGTTGAGCAGGCGGTCGAGCAAGTGCTCGCCAGTCAGGCCGGTCGCGCCGGCGAGCAAGATATGCTGAGGCGTCAAGTACATAGTGTTTCCCCCTTGATACTGTTTCAGCTTAGTTGCTCTTTGCTTCCTTGCTGTCGTTGGCGGCGCTTTGCAGCGCCTTTCGTGCTTGTTGCTTGCGCAGATGCTGCCAGTGCGCCAAGACCCCCTTGGGCGCCCAGATCTGCGGTTCGGAGGCTTCGAAGTTGTCCGCCAGTTCACGTTCGGCCACGGTCGCCCTGGCCAGCTTGAAGGCCTGTTCCAGGTCGTCGGTCTGGTTCAGCGCCTGGGCGAACAGGGCGTCGCCGAAGTAGGTGAAGTCGGCTTCTTCCGAGCAGCCGAACGATACGCGGTCGGCCTGCGAAGCGGTCATGATCAGGGTCCGCTCATCCTTGAGCGCGGGAATGAACCCGCCGGAATAACAGGCCGAGATCACGATGATCTTGTCGCGGTTTTTCAGTGGCGCCAGTACCGCGGCCAATTCGTCGGCAGGCAGGTCGGCCAGCTCCAGGCGCGGCTGGTCGAGCACCAGTTCGTGTTCGCTGGTGCCGTGGCTGGTCAGGTAGATAAACAGCAGGTCTTCCGGGCCGCTGCGTTCGGCCAGGACCTGTACCGCGCGCCGCAGGTTTTCCCGGGTGGCCATGGGCCGGCTGTCGAGGCGGTCGCGATGGTTGACCAGGCGGATCTGCCCGTAGGCGCCGAAGCGGGTGGCGAGCATGTTGCTGACATAGTCGGCCTCGCGCAGAAACACGCTTTGCTTGCCATCGCCGGCCAGCGTCAGGCTGTAGAGCTCGATGGCGGGGGTCGACGCCGGTACCGCGCCGAGGGCGTCGTCGAGCAGGCGGCCCTGGGCCAGCAGGCCGGTCTCCAGTGGGTCGGGCAACAGTCGGCCGTCGGCATCGCGAACCCGCAGGCCATTGATCCAGTCGCCGCTTTGCACGGAGCCATCGCGCAGCACCAGCACGCCGTGGCCCTGGTAGTTGTCGCCTTCGAAGCCGCCGATATAGAAGCTGCCGTCGCTGAGGTTCAGGCGGCCCTGGCCGCTGAAGCGCCAGTCGCTGAAACGGCCGATGTAGTGGCTGCCGTCGACGCCAATCAGCTCTCCCTTGCCACTGAGGGCGCCCTCCTTGAACTGGCCGATCCAGACATCGCCGTCGGCGTTTTCGTAGCGGCCCTTGCCGCTGAGCTGGTTCTGTTTGAAGCCGCCGACGTAGAGGTCGCCCTCGGCGCTGCTGAAGGTGCCGTTGCCTTCCAGCTGGCCATCGACGAACTGGCCGCTGAACTGGTTGCCGCTGGCATCGCTGCGCTGGCCCTGGCCATTGGGCTTGCCGCGGGAGAACTGGCCCTGGTACTGGCTGCCGTCTTCCAGCTCGAGGCGGCCGAGCCCGGAATACAGGTCGGATTTGAATTCGCCGCGGTAGGTCATGCCGCGTTCCTTGAGGGTGCCTTCACCGTCGCGCCGGCCCAGTTTGAAACCACCGGTGTAGCTGCTGTCCTTGGTGGTCAGGCTGCCCTGGCCGTGGAACAGGCCCTGCTGGAATTGTCCGCGGTAGATCTCGCCGTCGCTGCCGTGCCATTCGCCCTGGCCATGCCACTGGCCGCTGTCGAACTGGCCGGCATACCAACTGCCGTTGGGGTAGTCGATGCGGCCTTGTCCCTGCAACAACCCGTTGACCACATCGCCGCGGTAGCGACCACCGTCCGGCAGACGGGCATCGGGAGGCAGCAGCGATTCGCCGTCTCCACATGCGGTGAGCAACAGGGTCAGAGCCAGGGGTACAAGTGGGCGCATAGCGGGATCCGGATAATTAGGGGACCGAGTATGCCGCAGCAACGAGGCTTATATATAGAGAGGCTGCGCGAAACAGCGTGAGCTGTTTCGCATCAGGAAGGTTTCAGACAAAGCAGAGGGACAAGGGCTCGGCGATGTAGGCTGGTTTTTCCTGGCCTTCGATTTCCAGTGTGGCGGTGGCCTTGAGCAGCCATTGGCCGGGTTTCTTCTCGGTGACGTCCACCAGATCGACCTTGAGGCGGACTCTGGAATCGACCTTGACCGGCTGGATGAAGCGCACGCTGTCCAGGCCGTAGTTGACCGCCATCTTCAGACCCTCGGGCAGGATCAGGATGTCTTCCATCAGTTTCGGGATCAGCGACAGCGATAGGAAACCGTGGGCGATGGTGCCGCCGAACGGCGTCTGGGCGGCTTTCACCGGGTCGACGTGGATGAACTGGAAGTCACCCGTGGCTTCGGCGAACAGGTTGATACGCTGCTGATCGATGGTGAGCCATTCGGAACGTCCTAGTTCCTTTCCGACATAATCTTTGAGCTCTGCAACAGGAACATACGGCATTGAGACTCTCCTTGGGTTCATCGGTTTTATCGTTCTAAAGGGGCGGGGGGCGTACCCCCTGACCACCCACTGTAGATCATCATGGGGGTTTGCTCCGGTCAACCTTCCATGCTTTTGGCGAATGCCGGTGCATAGCGTTCGCGTGCTTATAATGCCCGGCGTTTTTTCGGGGGGGATGAGAGATGTTGTTACGCGGTCTGACATGGCTGGTGCTGTTTCAATTGCTCGGCACGGCGATCAACCATCTGTTCCTGCCGATCCTGCCGGGGCCGATTGTCGGTCTGCTGTTGCTGCTGATTTTCCTGGTGGCGCGCGGCGAGGTAGGCGAGCCGCTGAACCTGGCCGCCTCCAGCCTCCTGCGTTACCTGCCGCTGTTGCTGGTGCCGCCCGCGGTGGGGGTGATGGTGTACGCGGCGGATATCGCCGCGGATTTCTGGGCGATAGTCGGCGCCCTGGTGTTGTCGCTGGTGATCTCCATGGCCTTCGTCGGCGTGCTGATGCAGCGGCTGGTCAAGCGCCACGGACATCGGGAGGACGGCCAATGATGTTCGACTGGCAGGGCGCCTGGACGTCGGTGATCCATCATCCCTTGTTCGGTATCGGCATTACCCTGGGCGCCTATCAACTGGTGCTCGCGGCCTTCGAGAAAACCCGCTGGATCTTTCTGCAACCGGTGCTGGTCTCCATGTTGCTGGTGATCGGTGTGCTGCTCAGCTGCGGCCTGAGCTATGCCGAGTACCGCAAGAGCACGGAGATCCTCAGTGTTCTCCTGGGCCCGGCCACGGTGGCGCTGGCCGTACCGCTGTACCTCAACCTGCGGCGGATTCGACAGTTGTTCTGGCCGATATTTACTACGCTGGTGATTGGAGGGGTGGTCGCCACCGGCCTGGGCGTATTGCTGGGGTGGTGGTTCGGTGCCGAGAACATGATCCTGATGACCATGGCGCCGAAATCGGTGACCTCGCCGATCGCCATGCTGGTGGCCGAACAGATTGGCGGTGTCGCAGCGCTGGCCGCGGTATTCGTGTTGATCACCGGGGTGATCGGGGCGATTTTCGGTCCGGCCATCCTCAATCGCCTGCAGGTGCATAGCCCGGAAGCCCGAGGCATGGCGCTGGGCATGACGGCTCACGCAGTGGGCACTTCGGTGGCCTTGCAGGAAAGTGATGAGTGCGGTGCTTTCGCGGCGCTGGCGATGAGTCTGATGGGTGTGGCCACGGCGGTCTTCCTGCCGTTGGCGGTGTCGTTGGTGGTTTAAGGAAACCTGTATGAGCCTGGCGCTTTTCCCGCTGAATACGGTGCTGTTCCCCGACTGCATTCTTGATTTGCAGATTTTCGAGGCGCGCTACCTGGACATGATCGGTCGCTGCATGAAACAGGGCAGCGGCTTCGGCGTGGTATGCATCCTCGAAGGCGAAGAGGTGGGCATCGCCCCGGAAGGTTTTGCGCGGGTGGGTTGTGAAGCGCTGATCACCGACTTCCATCAGCAGGACAACGGCCTGCTGGGGATTCGGGTCAAGGGCGGGCGGCGTTTTCGGGTGCTGAGCAGCGAAGTGCAGCGCGATCAGTTGCGGGTGGCTGAAGTCGAGTGGCTGGACGAGGCGCCGGAGCGGCCGCTGCAGGATGAAGACGGGGACCTGATCGCCTTGCTCAAGGCGCTGGCCGAACACCCGATGGTCGAAGCCCTGAACATGGGCACCGAAGCCACCGGCCAGCAGTCGCTGGCCAACCAGCTGGCCTACCTGTTGCCGTTCTCCGAGCTGGACAAGATCGACCTGCTGCAACTGGACGATCCGCAGCAACGCCTGGATGCGATCCAGGCGTTGCTGGACGAGTTGCAGGGCGAACTGTTCGCCTGATCCTGATCCCAATCCTGTAGCCGCTGCCGCAGGCTGCGATCGCCCACACAGTGGGCGCAGATTCCGAAACCGCTGAAGGCCTTCGGCCTATCGCAGCCTGCGGCAGCGGCTACAGGGGCGTTCGCTCTATCTAGTAGGCATAACGCAGCATGGCGTGCGGCAGATGCCTGACTGCCTCGAAACCGAACAACGCTACCAGCGCCGGCAATACCAGCCACCAGATCTTGGCCGGCATGGGTTCCAGCGGGGTCTGGCGCTGGGCGAACCACAGGCTGGCGGCGCACACGCAGGCGGCAAGCATGGCGCCGGCAAGGATGTCGGAAGGCCAATGCGCGCCCAGGTAAATCCGCGACACGGCAATCACGGCCGCCGGCAGGCAGCCCAGCAGCAACCAGGTCAGGCGCATGCGCGGCGGCTGGCCGCGACCGGCGAGTATCGCCAGGGTCAGGAACAGGGCGAACGAACCGGAGCTGTGGCCGCTGGGCATGCTGTAGCTGGTCAGTGGGTCGGTCAGGACTTCCGGACGCACGCGGGCAAAGAAGAGCTTGGTGCCGGTGTTGGCCAGCGCGGTGCACAGCAGCGTGGCGCCCGCAAAAATCGCTTGCCGCCATTGCCGGGCAACCAGCAACAGCAGGGTGACCAGAGCGCTGGCGAACAGCATGGTGCGGAATTCGCCGAACTGGGTGAGCACCACCATCACCTCGTCCAGTGTCGGGCTGCGGTGCTCCTGGACCAGCGCCATCAGGCCCTGATCGAAATGGTTCAGGTAGGGGTAACCGATGAACAGCCCCGCCAGGATCGCCAGGCTGAGGCCAGCCACCAGCGGGCTGGCCTTGCGATGGCGGCGCACGGTGCTGTTGATGCTCAGGCCCAGCAGCACGGCGATGCTGGCGGCGACTATTCCCGCCTGCGGCCAGAAGCCTTCAGGCAAGGGCAGGCGGATCGCCGCGCCCGTGGCCCAGCCCGGCAGCAGGTAGGCGACTGTCCAACCGGCCGCGGCCAGCAGGCTGACGGAGAAAAAACGCGGGAACGACATGTCGAACATGCCGGCGACCATCGGCAGCATGGGCCGCAAGGGGCCGATAAAGCGCCCGACCAACAGGCTGGCGATGCCATACCGCTGGAAATAGGCTTCGGCGCCGTTGATCCATTCCGGATGATGGCGCAGGCCCGGCAGGCGACGGATGTTCTGGTGAAATCGGCGGCCCAGCAGATAGGACACCACATCCCCGAGCAAGCCGCCGAAGAACCCCAGTGCCAGGGTTTCACCCAGGGACAGTGCGCCGCTGCCGGCCATCACGGCAATGGCGAACAGCAGCACGGTGCCAGGCACGATCAGGCCGGCAATCGCCAGGCATTCGACGCAGGCGACGATGAACACGGCTGCCGCCAGCCATTGTGGGTTCATCGTCAGCCAGCCGGTTATTCCGTCGAGCCATTGGCCCATAGGTTTTCAACTCCGGTTATTCGGTGGTTTAACTGTAGAAGCGGACTTGCCCGCGATAAAACCATCCGCGGGCACGCCGGTTCCTGCGAAAGGGATCAATCGAGCAGCAAATAGTCGCGACCTTCGACCTGCCCGCGACGTAGCGGGTTCCGGGTGCAGTAGGGTGCGTAGGCGGCGTCGACAAAGCGGTACATCAAGTGCTCATCGCGGCCGTGAGGGATGCCCAGGCGGGTGGTCTGGATAACGCTGGCGACGGGCGTGCCGACATCCTCGACGAACAGCACTTCATGGTCGAAGCGCTTGGCATCCCACACCGGGACTTTCAGGCCCAGGGCCTTGCACAGCAGGGTCTGGCCGGCGCAGAGCTTCTGCGAGGGGCGCGGCCGGCCGCTGGCATCGGGATTGTTCAGGAGCATCTGCGCCAGGCTGGCGGGGCCTGAGACTTCGTCGACCCAGGGGTAGGCCGACTTGATCAGCACCGCGTTGCCCGGTCCCTGGGCGCTGAAGTTCAGCGAATCGCCACCGCGGGCGTAGTACATATAGATGTGGCCACCGTCCAGAAACAAAGCCTTACGCTTTTCTGTGTAGCCGAGGGAGGCATGGCTGCCTTTTTCCTCGCAGTAATAGGCTTCTGTTTCGATAATGCGCGCCGACAGCCACAGATCGCCGACCCGATGGCGGATGATTTTGCCGAGCAGTTCACGGGCCAGGACCTGGGCGTCTCGATCGAAAAAGCGGTCGGGCAGGGCCTTGGGCAGCGTCGGAGTGGACAGAATGGACATGATAGCCAGGAGCGATGACGGGAATTGGGTCGGAATGATATCAATTCCAGGCTTAATTCAGGCTGAACGAGAGGTATTTGCCGTCCATTTCGACCATCCGCCCGTGACCGCTGTCCGTGGACCGGCGCGACAGCTATAATCAGCCGCTTTCCTCTTTGCCAAGACCACAGCAGACCATGACTGAGTCCGTTCTTGACTACATGACCCGTTTGGGTCGCGCTGCCCGTGAAGCCTCGCGGGTAATCGCCCGTGCCACCACTGCGCAGAAAAACCGCGCATTGCTGGCGGCTGCCGATGCATTGGACGCTGCTCGCCCCGAGCTGAGCGCGGCCAATGAGCAGGACCTGGCCAACGGCCGGGCCAATGGTCTGGAACCGGCATTGCTCGATCGTCTGGCGCTGACTCCGGTGCGTATCGACGAAATGATCGAAGGCCTGCGTCAGGTGGCCAAGCTGCCTGACCCCATCGGTGAAATCCGCGATATGCGCTACCTGCCTTCGGGCATCCAGGTCGGCAAGATGCGCGTGCCCCTGGGCGTGATCGGCATCATCTACGAGTCGCGTCCCAACGTGACCATCGATGCGGCCAGCCTGTGCCTCAAGTCCGGCAACGCCACCATCCTGCGTGGCGGCTCCGAGGCGATCAATTCCAACCGTGCCATCGCCACCTGCATTCAGCAAGGGCTGGCGGTGGCCGGCTTGCCGGCGCAAGTGGTGCAGGTGGTGGAAACCACCGACCGCGCGGCCGTTGGCGCGCTGATCACCATGCCCGAATTCGTCGACGTGATCGTGCCGCGTGGCGGCAAGAGCCTGATCGAGCGGGTCAGCCGCGACGCCAAGGTGCCGGTGATCAAGCACCTGGACGGCGTCTGCCATGTGTTCATCGACGTGGCGGCTGACCTGGACAAGGCGATTCGCATCGCCGACAACGCCAAGACCCAGCGCTACGCACCCTGCAACACCATGGAGACCCTGCTGGTCCACGCCGGTATTGCCGAGCGCGTATTGCCGCCGCTGGCGGCGATCTATCGCGACAAGCAGGTCGAGCTGCGCGGTTGCCCGCGTACCCGTGCCTTGCTGGGCGATGATGTGATCGAGGCCACCGAAGAAGACTGGCGTACCGAGTACACCGCGCCGATCCTGTCGATCCTGGTGGTCGACAGCCTGGACGCGGCCATCGAGCACATCAACACCTACGGTTCGCAGCACACCGACGCCATCGTCACCGAGAACTTCACCGACGCCCGGCGTTTCCTCAACGAGGTGGATTCCAGCTCGGTGATGGTCAATGCCTCGACCCGGTTTGCCGACGGTTTCGAATATGGCCTGGGCGCGGAGATCGGTATTTCCACCGACAAGCTGCACGCCCGTGGTCCGGTCGGCCTGGAAGGGCTGACCAGCGAGAAATATGTCGTCTTCGGCGACGGTCATGTGCGCACTTGATGAGCAAACGTATCGGTCTGCTGGGCGGTACCTTCGACCCCGTGCACATCGGTCACCTGCGCAGTGCGCTGGAGGTGGCCGATTCGCTGGGGCTCGATGAGCTGCGCCTGACCCCCAGCGCGCGGCCGCCGCATCGCGATGCACCGCAGGTGTCGGCGCTGGACCGTCTGGCGATGGTCGAGTGTGCGGTGGCGGGCGTTTCACCCCTGGTGGTGGACGACCGTGAGCTGAAACGGGACAAGCCGTCCTACACCCTAGACACCCTGGAACAGATGCGGGCCGAGATGGCCGCGGATGACCAGTTGTTCCTGTTGCTGGGCTGGGACGCTTTTTGCGGCCTGCCTACCTGGCATCGCTGGGAAGAGTTGCTCCAGCATTGCCACATCCTGGTGCTGCAACGCCCGGATGCCGATAGCGAGCCGCCGGATGCGTTGCGCAACCTGCTGGCGGCGCGCTCGGTGAGCGATCCCCTGGCCCTGCAAGGGCCCGGAGGACACATTGCATTCGTCTGGCAGACACCGCTCGCGGTGTCTGCCACCCAGATCCGTCAACTGCTGGCCAGCGGTAAGTCGGTACGTTTCCTGGTGCCTGATGCGGTCCTGGCCTATATCGATGCACACGGTCTTTACCGTGGGCCGAACTGAAGGCGCGCTGCCGGCTGATGCCGTGCAACGCGCCACACATACGAGCTGAACGAGTTTTATATGACTAACCAAGTAATGAAAGGCGAAGATCTGGTCAAGGTGGCAGTCGCCGCGCTGGAAGACGTCAAGGCCCAGGACGTCCTGGTGATCGATGTTCGCGAAAAGCAGAGCATCACCGACTATATGATCATCGCCACCGGTACTTCCAACCGCCAGATCGGCGCGATGCTGGAAAAGGTCCGCGAGATGGTCAAGGCCCAGGGCGTCAAGCCGCTGGGTGAAGAAGGCAAGGGCGACAGCGACTGGGTGCTGCTGGACCTGGACGACGTGATCGTGCACATGATGACCGCTTCCGCGCGCCAGTTCTATGACCTGGAACGTCTGTGGCAGGGCGCCGAGCAGAGTCGTGCGGCCGATGGCAAGCACCACAGCCCGGAGCACACTCATGAGCACTTCACCAAGCTCAACAAAGACCAGCAATAAGGGACGGCTGTGCGCCTGCGTCTGATCGCTGTCGGTTCACGCATGCCCAAGTGGGTGGAAGAGGGTTGGCACGAGTATGCCAAGCGTCTGCCATCCGAGCTGGCGCTGGAACTGGTGGAAATACCGCTCAATACCCGTGGCAAGAACGCCGATGTGGCCCGTTTCATCCGTCAGGAGGGCGAAGCCATGCTGGCCAAGGTCGGCCCGAACGAGCGGATCGTCACCCTCGAGGTCCACGGCAAGCCCTGGAGCACCGAGCAACTGGCGGTGGAGCTGGATCGCTGGCGCCTCGACTCGCGTACCGTGAATTTCATGGTCGGCGGCCCCGAGGGGCTGGCGCCGGAAGTCTGCGCGCGGGCGGATCAGCGATGGTCGCTGTCGCCGCTGACCTTGCCGCACCCGCTGGTACGGATCCTGATCGGTGAACAGCTGTATCGCGCCTGGACAGTCCTGTCCGGGCACCCTTATCACAAATAGTCCGCGCCCCTAATGTCCCAGCCGATCCGTATCAAGGACCACGAAAAAGACGCCCGTCTGGTGCGTGGCCGGGTCGTGTTCGGGGCTATTGCCGTGGTCTGCCTGATCGGGGTGCTGATCGCGCGGCTGTATTACCTGCAGGTGATCCAGTACGACTATCACTCGACCCTGTCGGAAAACAACCGGGTTCATGTCCAGCCGATTCCGCCGACCCGCGGCCTGATCTTCGACCGTAATGGCGTGGTGGTGGCCGACAACCGGCCGAGCTTCAGCCTGAGCATGACCCGCGAGCGTTCCGGCGACTGGCGCCAGGTGCTCGACGTCATTGTCGAGGTGCTGGAACTGACGCCGGAAGACCGGGCGCTGTTCGAGAAGCGCATGAAGCAGGGGCGTCGGCCGTTCGAGCCGGTGCCGATCCTGTTCGAGCTCAACGAAGAGCAGATCGCCCGGATCGCGGTCAACCAGTTCCGCCTGCCTGGGGTGGAAGTGGTGGCGCAGTTGGTCCGTCATTACCCCCAGGGCGCGCACTTCGCGCACTCGGTGGGCTACATGGGGCGGATCAACGAGAAAGAGCTGAAGACCCTGGACCCGGTGAACTACAGCGGCACCCACCACATCGGCAAGACCGGTATCGAGCGCTTCTACGAGCCCGAGCTGCACGGCCAGGTGGGTTACGAAGAGGTCGAGACCAACGCTCGCGGCCGCGTGTTGCGAGTGCTCAAGCGTACCGACCCGATTCCTGGCAAGGACATTGTCCTGAGCCTGGACATCAAGCTGCAGGAAGCCGCGGAGGCGGCATTGGGTGGCCGGCGCGGCGCGGTGGTCGCGCTGGACCCTCGCACCGGAGAAGTGCTGGCCATGGTCAGCCAGCCGAGCTTCGACCCGAACCTGTTCGTCACCGGTATCAGCTTCAAGGCCTATGCCGAGCTGCGCGATTCCATTGACCGTCCACTGTTCAACCGGGTGCTGCGCGGTCTGTATCCGCCGGGCTCGACCATCAAGCCGGCGGTGGCGATCGCCGGTCTTGATTCCGGGGTGGTGACGGCCTCCACACGGGTCTATGACCCGGGCTACTACCAACTGCCCAACTACGATCACAAGTACCGTAACTGGAACCGCAGCGGTGACGGTTACGTCGACCTCGACACTGCGATCATGCGGTCCAACGACACCTACTTCTATGACCTGGCCCACAAGCTGGGGATCGATCGGTTGTCGGCCTACATGAACAAGTTCGGGATCGGCCAGAAGGTCTCGCTGGACATGTTCGAGGAGTCGCCGGGCCTGATGCCGTCGCGGGAATGGAAGCGTGCCACCCGTCGCCAGGCCTGGTTCCCGGGCGAGACGCTGATTCTCGGGATCGGCCAGGGTTACATGCAGTCCACCCCGTTGCAGCTGGCCCAGGCCACGGCACTGGTGGCGAACAAGGGCAAATGGAACCGTCCGCACCTGGCCAAGACCATCGAAGGCGAAAAACCGGTGGATGAAAACCCGATGCCGGACATCATCCTGCGCGATCCGTCGGACTGGACAAAGGTCAATCACGGCATGCAGCAGGTGATGCACGGCGCCCGCGGTACGGCGCGCAAGGCGGCCATCGGCTCGCAATACCGGATCGCCGGCAAGAGTGGTACGGCCCAGGTGGTCGCGATCAAGCAGGGCGAGAAGTATGACCGCTCCAAGGTCCAGGAGCGCCATCGCGACCACGCCCTGTTCGTCGGCTTCGCGCCGGCGGAAAACCCGAAAATCGTGGTCTCGGTCATGGTCGAGAACGGCGAGTCCGGTTCCGGCGTGGCGGCCCCGGTGGTGCGCCAGGTGATGGACGCCTGGCTCCTCGGTCCGGATGGCCTGCTCAAGCCTGAGTTTGCCGGCCCTATCAGTGCGGAGGCTACGGCCCGTGAAGAGTAATTTCGATCGCATCCTGTCCAGCGAGGATGTGATGCGTCGCCGGGCGACGTTGCTGCAGCGCATGCACATCGACGGCCCATTGCTGATCCTGCTGCTGACCCTGGCGGCCGGCAGCCTGTTCGTCCTGTATTCGGCCAGCGGCAAGAGCTGGGACCTGCTGGGCAAGCAGGCGACGTCGTTCGGCATCGGCCTGGTGTCGATGATCGTCATTGCCCAGCTCGAGCCCCGGTTCATGGCGCGCTGGGTGCCGCTGGCCTATGTGTTCGGCGTGATACTGCTGGTGGTGGTGGATGTCATGGGCCACAACGCCATGGGCGCCACCCGCTGGATCAACATCCCCGGGGTGATTCGCTTCCAGCCTTCGGAATTCATGAAGATCATCATGCCGGCGACCATCGCCTGGTACCTGGCCAAGCGCACCTTGCCGCCGCAGCTCAAGCATGTGGGCATCAGCCTGGTCCTGATCGGTATTCCGTTCATTCTGATCGTGCGCCAGCCGGACCTCGGGACCTCGCTGCTGATTCTCGCCGGTGGCGCCTTCGTGCTGTTCATGGGCGGGCTGCGCTGGCGCTGGATTCTCAGCGTGCTGGCTGCCGCGGTACCGGTGGCGATCGCCATGTGGTTCTTCATCATGCACGACTACCAGAAGCAGCGGATCCTGACCTTCCTCGATCCGGAAAGCGATCCGCTGGGCACCGGCTGGAACATCATCCAGTCCAAGGCGGCCATCGGTTCCGGCGGCGTCTTCGGCAAGGGCTGGCTGCTCGGCACTCAGTCCCACCTGGACTTTTTGCCCGAGAGCCACACCGACTTTATTATCGCGGTCATGGGTGAAGAGTTCGGCCTGGTGGGCATTTGCGCCCTGCTGCTGATCTATCTGCTGCTGATCGGTCGTGGGCTGGTGATCACCGCCCAGGCGCAGACGCTGTTCGGCAAATTGCTCGCCGGCGCCCTGACCATGACGTTTTTTGTTTACGTTTTCGTCAACATCGGTATGGTCAGTGGCCTGTTGCCGGTCGTGGGGGTGCCGTTGCCGTTCATTAGCTACGGAGGAACTTCGCTGGTGACGCTGCTGTCAGCGTTTGGGGTTTTGATGTCGATCCATACCCATCGTAAGTGGATCGCGCAGGTTTGAATAAGGTGAAGAATTCAATGCAAGTAATGCGTGGCTGGACTGCTCGGTATGCACCGTGGGTCGGTCTGGTAGGCATCCTTGGTGCGGCGCAGGAAGCGCTGGCCGGCGGCGAATACGAAGGTTCCCCCCAAGTAGCCGAATTCGTGGGCGAAATGACTCGCGACTATGGCTTTGCGGGCGAACAGCTGATGGGCGTGTTTCGCGAGGCCGAGCGCAAGCAGTCGATCCTCGACGCCATTTCCCGGCCCGCCGAGCGGGTCAAGCAGTGGAAAGAATATCGGCCGATGTTCATTACCGACGCGCGTATCGCCCGCGGTGTGGACTTCTGGCGCCAGCACGAAGCGGTACTGGCCCGTGCCGAGCAGGAATACGGCGTGCCGGCCCAGGTGATCGTGTCGATCATCGGCGTCGAAACCTTCTTCGGGCGCAACACCGGCAATTACCGGGTGATCGATGCCCTGTCGACTTTGGGCTTCGATTACCCGCCACGTGCCGAGTTCTTCCGCAAGGAATTGCGCGAATTCCTGCTGCTGGCCCGTGAAGAACAGGTCGACCCGCTGACCCTGAAGGGCTCCTACGCGGGTGCCATGGGTTTGCCGCAGTTCATGCCGAGCAGTTTTCGCGCCTATGCTGTGGACTTCGACGGTGATGGCCACATCAATATCTGGACCAATCCGGACGATGCCATCGGCAGCGTCGCCAGTTATTTCAAGCGTCACGGCTGGGAAGCCGGGCAGCCGGTGGTCAGCCGGGCCGAAGTGCGTGGCGATCAGGTCGACGAAGGCCTGACCACCGGTATCGAACCGACGAAAACCGTCGGGGAGTTGCGGGCGCTGGGCTGGTCGAGTCATGATGCGCTGCGCGATGATATGCCGGTCACGGCTTTTCGCCTGGAAGGTGACAATGGCCCCGAATACTGGATGGGCCTGAAGAATTTCTACGCGATCACGCGTTATAACCGCAGCGTGATGTACGCCATGGCCGTACATCAGCTCTCTGAACAGCTGGTCCAAGCACGGGGCGTCAAGTAATGCTGGCATCGCCAAACCGCAAACCCCTGAAGCTGGTGGCTCTTGCCGCGTTGTCCTTGCTGGTGGTCAGTTGTTCGTCAACCCAGGCGCCGAAACAGAAAGGCCCGACGACGGCCGTACGTGCGACGCCAGGCCTGGACATCAACCGTGCCCACAAAGACGGCGCTCCCTGGTGGGACGTCGATGTATCGCGTATCCCCGACGCCACGCCGACCCTGCACACCGGTCCGTACAAGGCCAACCCTTATACGGTGCTGGGCAAGACCTACTTCCCGATGGCCGAATCCAAGCGTTATGTCGCTTCGGGCACGGCTTCCTGGTACGGCACCAAGTTCCACGGGCAGAACACCGCCAATGGCGAGGTGTATGACCTGTACGGCATGAGTGCCGCGCACAAGACCCTGCCCTTGCCGAGTTATGTGCGGGTGACCAATCTGGACAACCACAAGAGCGTGATCCTGCGGGTCAACGACCGTGGGCCATTCTATTCGGACCGGATCATCGATTTGTCCTACGCCGCGGCCAAGAAGCTCGGTTATGCCGAGATCGGCACCGCCCGGGTCAAGGTCGAGGGCATCGACCCGCAGGAATGGTGGGCCCAGCGCGGCCGGCCGGCACCCTTGATGCTCAATGAGCCGAAAGCCGCGCCAGTGATGACGGCGTCCACGGGGACCGTCGAGCAATGGACGCCACCTGCGCAGCAGCACGCCGCGGCCGTCGTGCCGGTGCAGCTGGATGCAAAAAAAAACGCTTCTGCGCAAGCCTCTGGCCAGTATCTGCAGGTGGGCGCCTTCGCCAACCCGGACGCTGCCGAGCTCCTGCGCTCGAAGTTGAGCGGGATGGTGAGCGCTCCGGTGTTCATCAGCTCGATCGTGCGCAATCAACAGACCCTGCATCGGGTACGCCTGGGGCCGATCGGCTCGCCGGGTGAGATCCAGCAAGTGCAGAACAGTGTTCGGCTGGCCAATCTGGGGCAGCCGAGCCTGGTAACCGCCGAGTAATCGGATTCTGATTCATGGTTCACCCGCGGTATTTGGGGGGGAACCCAGGTTGTTGGCTCGTCGTACAACAAAAGCCCGGCAAGGGTCGTGAGTGAACAACTGAACACGCGACAGCCCTTTAGAAGGCTGTCTGAATAGTTTTGTCCGCGAGGACAAGTTTCCATTAGCAATTTCGAGAGACGGATGAACATCACCACCTTTGCCAAACGCCTGTGTCTGCTTGTCCCGCTGATCATCACGCCTGCCGCCTGGGCGGTAGAAGTGATGCCGTCGCCACCGCAGCTGGCCGCCAAGTCCTATGTGCTCATGGAGGCCAGCAGCGGTAACGTGCTGGTGGAGAACAACGGTGACCAGCGCCTGCCGCCAGCCAGCCTGACCAAGCTGATGACGGCCTACATCGCGACCCTGGAAATCCGTCGCGGCCAGATCGGCGAGAACGACCCGGTGACCGTCAGCGAGAACGCCTGGCGTACCGGCGGTTCGCGGATGTTCATCAAGGTCGGCTCGCAGGTCACTGTCAGCGACCTGTTGCACGGCATCATCATTCAGTCGGGTAACGACGCCAGCGTCGCGGTTGCCGAGCACATTGCCGGCAGCGAAGACGCCTTTGCCGACATGATGAACAAGACCGCCGGCGATCTGGGCATGAGCAACAGCCACTTCATGAACCCGACCGGCCTGCCGAACCCCGAGCACTACTCGTCGGCGCACGACATGGCGGTCCTGGCTCGCGCCATCATTCACGAAGACCCGGCTCACTACGCGATCTACTCGCAGAAAGAGTTCTTCTGGAACGGCATCAAGCAACCTAACCGCAACCTGTTGCTATGGCGTGACAAGACCGTCGACGGCCTGAAAACCGGTCACACCGACGAAGCCGGCTACTGCATGGTGTCCTCGGCCGTGCGTGACGGCATGCGCCTGATCGCCGTGGTGTTCGGTACCAACAGCGAGCAGGCTCGCGCGGCCGAAACCCAGAAGCTGCTGACCTACGGTTTCCGCTTCTTCGAAACCCAGACCTTCTACCAGAAGGGCACCGAGCTGGCTCAGGCCCCTGTCTGGAAAGGCACCACCTCCCAGATCAAGGCCGGCCTGGCCCAGGACCTGACCATGACCATGCCAAAAGGCCAGCTGAAAAAGCTCGCTGCCAGCATGACCATGAATCCACAATTGATCGCGCCTATCGCCAAGGGCGACGTGATCGGTAAAGTCGAAGTGAAACTGGACGACAAGGTGGTGCACAGCGCCGATCTGATCGCTCTGGACGCGGTCGACGAAGGTGGTATCTTCCGCCGCATGTGGGATAGCATCCGTCTATTCTTCTACGGCTTGTTCAACTGATATTGTCGACCCGCGCGGCCCTCGCTCTGAAATAGAGCGGGGGCCGCGTCCGTCGCCACGGCTTACGAGGCCGTTACGCCATGACAGACACCGAAGTAAAGGCGCCAAAGATCGAATTCCCCTGCGCGGATTACCCGATTAAGGTGATCGGCGACACCGGCGTGGGTTTCAAGGACAAAATCATCGCGATCCTTGAAAAACACGCGACCGTTGACCACAAGACCCTGGCCGAGCGCCAGAGCACCAACGGCAAGTACACGACCATCCAGTTGCACATCGTCGCCACCGGTCAAGAACAGCTGTACGACATCAACAGCGAGCTGCGGGCCACCGGCTTCGTGCACATGGTGCTGTGATGCCACAAACGCTGGGCTTTCGCGAGCTCGGCCAGATGGCCTACGAGCCGGTCTGGCAGGCCATGCAACGCTTTACCAACGAACGCGGCACCGACGCTCCCGATGAAGTCTGGCTGGTGCAGCATCCGCCGGTCTTTACCCAGGGCCAGGCGGGCAAGGCCGAACACCTGTTGCTTCCCGGGGATATCCCGGTGGTGCAGGTCGACCGGGGTGGCCAGGTGACCTATCACGGTCCTGGCCAACTGGTGGCTTATCTGCTGCTGGACGTTCGCCGCCTGGGTTTTGGCGTGCGCGACCTGGTCAGCCGGATGGAGCAGTGCCTGGTCGAGCTGCTGGCCAGCTACGGCGTGGCCGCGGCGGCCAAGCCGGATGCCCCCGGCGTTTACGTCGATGGCGCGAAAATCGCCTCCCTGGGCCTGCGGATCCGCCATGGTTGTTCCTTTCATGGCCTGGCCTTGAACGTGGACATGGATCTGCAGCCGTTTCGACGGATTAACCCCTGTGGCTATGCCGGGCTGGCAATGACCCAGCTGAGCGACCACACAGGACCGATTGAATTTGCCGAGGTAAGTGCCCGGCTGCGTGCGCAGCTCGTCAAACACCTCGACTATGCTGAGCAGACGACCCTAACGGGCGGAATCGACTGATATGACTACTGCGCAAGACGCTGTGCAAACCCTGATCCCGACGCTGGATGTTTCCGAGCGCCCGGCCCGTGCGAAAGTTGAAACCGGCGTTAAATTGCGCGGTGCCGAGAAAGTCGCGCGTATCCCGGTGAAGATCATCCCGACCACCGAACTGCCGAAGAAACCGGACTGGATTCGCGTGCGTATTCCGGTTTCCCCGGAAGTCGACCGGATCAAGCAATTACTTCGCAAGCACAAATTGCACAGCGTCTGCGAAGAAGCCTCCTGCCCGAACCTGGGTGAGTGCTTCTCCGGCGGTACCGCGACCTTCATGATCATGGGCGACATTTGCACCCGTCGTTGCCCGTTCTGCGACGTCGGTCACGGCCGTCCGAAGCCTCTGGACGTCGATGAACCGATGAACCTGGCAGTGGCCATCGCCGACCTGCGCCTGAAGTACGTGGTGATCACTTCGGTCGACCGCGACGACCTGCGCGACGGCGGTGCCCAGCACTTTGCCGACTGCATCCGCGAAATCCGCAAGCTGTCGCCGAACGTGCAGCTGGAAACCCTGGTCCCGGACTACCGTGGCCGCATGGACGTAGCGCTGGAAATCACCGCTGCCGAGCCGCCGGATGTGTTCAACCACAACCTGGAAACCGTGCCGCGCCTGTACAAGGCCGCGCGCCCGGGTTCGGACTATCAGTGGTCGCTGACCCTGCTGCAGAAGTTCAAGCAGCTGGTGCCGCACGTACCGACCAAGTCCGGCCTGATGCTGGGGCTGGGCGAGACTGACGACGAAGTCATCGAGGTCATGAAGCGCATGCGCGAGCACGACATCGACATGCTGACCCTCGGCCAGTACCTGCAACCGTCCCGCAGCCACTTGCCGGTGCAGCGTTTCGTGCACCCGGACACCTTCGCCTGGTTCGCCGAGGAAGGTTACAAGATGGGCTTCAAGAACGTCGCCTCAGGCCCGCTGGTACGTTCCTCCTACCACGCCGACGAGCAGGCGAAGCTGGCCAAAGAAGGCCTGGTCTCCTGATGTAATACGCCCGCAAGGTCTTTTCCTTGCGGGCGTCATCTTCCGTTACGCTCGCGTCTCCCTCCCTTCATAGATTTTTCCTGCAAGCGCCGTGGCGTTTCGGCACTTCTGTTTGCCCGCTTTCATGGCTACTGTGCACTAGAGAATCCACACAGGGAGAACCATTGGATGACCCTCCAACCGACTGACGTCCTTTGTGCACAACGGCCAGTGCCGGCGCTGCCTTCGCAAGGGCTGATCGGCTTGATTGCACCCGCCGGGCCCGCGGCCCTGGATACCGAGCAAGCCGCCCGCTGGATGCGCGCTCGAGGTTATTCACTGCGGATTTATCCTGGGGTCCAACAGAAGGACGGCTATCTGGCCGGTAGCGACGAGGTCCGCCTGAACGACCTGCACGCCGCTTTCGCCGATGACGATGTCGATACCATCCTGTGCCTGCGGGGCGGCTATGGCAGCCCGCGCTTGCTCGACCGGATCGATTACGACCTGCTACGCCGCCATGCCAAGCCGTTTGTCGGCTACAGCGACATCACCGCGCTGCATCTGGCCATCAATCGTCATGCGGGTTTCGTGACCTTTCACGGGCCGATGCTCAATGCCGACTTGTTGGGTGACAAGCAGCCACCTACCGAGTCCTCGCTGTTCAGCCTGCTCCGGGGGCAGTTGAAGGCTGGCAGCCTGCTGCCGCATCCGGCGGCTTATTCCTTGACCACCGTCGAGCCTGGCATCGCTTGCGGTCAGTTGCTGGGAGGCAACCTGTCGTTGATCGCCGCGACCATGGGCACGCCATACGAGATCAATGCTGACGGCATCATTCTGTTTATCGAAGACATCAACGAGCCGCTGTACCGGATTGACCGTCTGCTGACGCACCTGCGCCTGGCGGGCAAGCTCGACAGGCTTCGCGGTGTGCTGGTGGGGGATGTGGCTGGAGTGGAGCCCCAGGTGCTTGCCGTACTGCTCAAGCAGACCTTCGAACCCTTGCGCATTCCTGTTCTGGCTGGATGGCGCAGTGGCCACTGCGATCCGAACCTGACCCTGCCGATGGGGGCGATGGTCAGGCTGGATGCGGGGGAGAAGCAGTTGATCCTGGAACAGGACGTGGTATTCGGCTGATCAGCCCGTGCTCGCTGCCCTTGTCGGAGCGAGCTTGCTCAACTATGGCGTCCCTACGATTCGGCGCACAGGCCTGGCTCAACGCGAGCGCAGGCTCTCCAGCAGCTTGTGGGTCGGATAGCCGTCGGCGGGCCAGCCCAGCGATTGTTGGGCGCTGCGAATCGCCTTGCGGGTATTGGCGCCGATAATGCCATCCGGGTTGCCGGCATCGTAATTGTTGGCACTGAGCAGGCTCTGCAGCTCGATGCGCTCGGAGCGGCTGAGGGGCATGTCGTCCTTCGGCCAGACGCCGTTGATCAGGCCTGAACCGTTGAAGCGTTGTGACAGCAGGTTCACCGCCAGGGCATAGGACGAGGAGTTGTTGTACTTCAGAACGGCGCGGAAGTTGTCGAGGATCAGGAACGCCGGACCGCGATAACCCGCCGGCAACAGCAAGGCTGCCGAAAGCTGCTCGGCGCCGGCCGGAACGCTGGCGCCGTTGGGCAGCTGCATGCCCAGGCGCAGCCATTCGGCTACCGGTTTGCGGATCGCGCCATCCGCCAGCGCATAGTCGAAGCCGTTCGCCAGCTGCACTTCGAAACCCCATGGCTGGCCCTTCTGCCAGCCGGAGCTTTGCAGATAGTGCGCGGTCGAGGCCAGGGCGTCGGCCGGGCTGTTCCAGATGTCGCGGCGGCCATCGCCGTCGAAGTCCACGGCATGGGTGTTGTAGGTGGTCGGGATGAACTGGGTCTGCCCCATCGCGCCGGCCCAGGAGCCGAGCATCTTCTCGGGCTGGATGTCGCCGTGCTGGAGAATCTGCAGGGCGGCCAGCAGCTGGCTGTTGGCAAAGGCCGGACGGCGACCTTCGTAGGCCAGGGTCGCGAGGGAACGGATGACCGATTTGTTGCCCTGGAACTCACCGAAGTTGCTTTCCATACCCCAGACCGCCACCAGGGCCTGGCGATCGACGCCATAACGCTGTTCGATCTGCTGCAGGATGTCGGCGTACTGATTGAGCAGTGCCTGGCCCTTGCGCACGCGCAGCGGCGACAGGGCACCGTCCAGGTATTCCCACACTGGCCGGGTGAATTCCGGCTGGCTGCGGTCGGCCTTGATCACGCCCATGTCCGGGGTGATGCCGGCGAATGCACGGTCGAAAAGATCGGCGCGGATCCCGGCGTTCAGGGCTTCGACACGGAAGCCTGCCTGCCATTGGGCAAAGGTCTGGGTTGGCTGGATGTCCAGGTTGTCGACGGCCAGCGGAGCGACGGTTGCAGGCGCGGCGAGAGGGGCGGCTTGAATGCTTTGGAGTGGCTGGGCATCTGCGGCGGTGGGTTTTTCCGCGCAGGCGACGAGCAGGGCAAGGCTGGAGGCAGCGATCAGTTGGCGCAGGTGCCAACGACGGGAAAGACAAAAGGGCATGCACAGGTCCAGAGAATACGAATCAGATACAGACCTTATCACGCCGGCGGGGTTCTCCGCTTTATGCAGCCAGAAAGTAAGAAGCCTCCCAGCTTTTAGACTGGAAGGCTTCGCGGCGGTAGCTGCCTTTGCCCTTGGCGGGTCGTTCCTGACGGCTGCGGAACAGTGGCTGGGCGATGATGGATTTGGCCTTGTTGGGGCCATGCTTGGATGGCTTGCTCATTTTCGGTTCTCGCTTGAGGTGGGTTTGCGCGGCAGATGATCGGCCAGCTTGACCCTGCTGTCCAGCCCTGTGATGCGTAGGGTTTTTCAGCAAACCTTACGGGTTCCCCCCATTCCCTGTAGGAACGAGCCTTGCTTCTGCAAGACGTTGGGGTTACTCGGCTGGGAGAGGCAGGCGTTGCCCGGCCATCAACAGCGACAGGCGGCTCAGGCTGCTCCAGGGCGAACCGGCGGCCTGCCCCTTGATCTGCGCATCGATACGCTGGGCGTCGAGCAGCAATTGCGCCCAGCGCGGCGCGGAATAGCGCTGCAGGGCCTTGCTCATCAGCGGCTTGCGTTTGTCCCAGACGGGCGGACGGGCCTGGCTGAACACTTTATCCAGCGGAGTGCCCTGGCTGTACTGCAGCGACATGTTGGCCAGCGCCCGCAATTCCCGGGACAGTGCCCAGAGAATCACCGGCGGCTCGACACCTTCGCCGCGCAGGCCTTCGAGCATGCGCAGGGCATGCGCGGCCTCGCCATTGAGGATGGCGTCCACCAGCCCGAAAACATCGAAGCGCGCACTGTCGGCGACTGCCGCTTGCACGGTTTCCACCGTGATCTGGCCACCCTCGGCCATCAGCTTGAGCTTTTCGATTTCCTGGGCCGCGGCCAGCAGATTGCCTTCTACCCGGGCCGCAATGAGTTCCACGGCGTCCTGGCTGGCGGAAAGCCCGGCCTGGGACAGGCGTTGGCGAATCCACTGCGGCAACTGGTTGGCATCCACCGGCCAGATCTGAATGAACTGGGTCTGCTCGCCATCGATCAGGGCCTTGCCCCATTTGGTCTTTTGCGCGCTGCCATCGAGCTTGGGCAGGCTGATTAGCAGCAGGGTATCTTCGGCCGGCCGTGAGCAGTATTCGATGAAGGCCGCGGCGCCTTTATCTCCGGGCTTGCCCGAAGGCAGGCGCAGTTCCAGCAGGCGTTTTTCGGCGAACAACGACATGCTCGCGCCGGCTTGCAGCAGCGTTCCCCAATCGAAATTGGCGTCGGCGCTGAATACCTGGCGTTCATCGAAGCCTTGCTGGCGGGCGGCGGTGCGAATGGCGTCGGCGGCTTCCTGGCACAGCAACGGGTCGTCGCCACTGATGACATAGACCGGTGCGAGCGTGCCTTGCAGGTGTTTGCCGAGTTGAGCGGGGGCGAGTTTCATAAGGAAGGGCAAGCGGGGCGCTTGCGCGCCCCACGAGACTTACTGGTTCGGCAGCTGCATGGGCGACTGTTGCGGGGTTTCCGCCTCAGCCTTCTGCGCGGCTTCCAGCGCCTCGGCTTCGGCCTTGGCGCGGGCATCCGCGGTCTGCTGCAGTTGATCCAGCTGGGGCGGGGTCAGCAGTTGCAGGCGCAGCATCATGTTCTGCACCAGGTCGCGACGCATTTCCTTACGCACTTCCAGCGACTCCTGGTCGGAACCCACCAGGTTGTTGCCGTCGTGGATGTAGACCTTCTGCACTTGCAGCTTGTCGCTGAGCAGGGTCAGGTTGTTCTGGCCCTGGATCTCGTAGTTCAGCACGGTGGTCATTTCATATTCGGCCGAACGACCGGCACCGGCGTAGCTGAGGCTGCGCTGGGATTCCTGCTCGCGGGTCAGCACCAGCTTGTAGGGCGCACCGGCGTAGACCTTGACGCCACTGCTCTGCAGAACCTGGCGCAGCTGGGTCACGGTTTCGCCGTAAGCGTTACGGGCGCTCAGGTCGAGTTCCTTGATCGCCAGTTCGGTGGTGCCGGTACCGCGCAGCTGAAAGCCGCAGGCGCTCAGCAGTACGGCCAGGCCCATCACCAGGAGGTTGCGTTTGATCATCTTGTTGCTCCCCTTGAAACCATGTGGGCCGACAGGGCGGCCCTGGAGGTTTTATTCGGCGTCAGCCTTGGGCTGACGCCTGATCCAATTAGCTAGCGACGATATTGACCAGCTTGCCAGGCACGACGATCACTTTACGAATCGTCAGGCCTTCGGTGAAGCGCAGCACGTTCTCGTTGCTCCGGGCGGCGGCTTCGATCTCTTCACGGCTGGCGCTGGCCGGCATTTCGATCTGGCCACGCAGTTTGCCATTCACTTGAATGACCAACTGCAGGCTGTCCTGAACCAGGGCGTTCTCATCCAGCACCGGCCAGCCGGCGTCGATAATGGCGCCGCTGCGACCCAGCTGGCTCCACAGCTCGTGGCTGATGTGCGGGGTGATCGGCGCCAGCAGCAGGGCCACGGTTTCCAGGCCTTCCTGCAACAGGGCTCGGTCCTGCGGGGTAGCTTGCGGTGCTTTTTCCAGCACGTTCATCAGCGTCATGACCTGAGCGATGGCGGTGTTGAACTTGTGGTTCTGGCCGACGTCCTGGCTGGCTTGCTTGATCGCCAGGTGGATGGCACGACGAATGACTTTCTGTTCGTCGTTCAGCGAACCCAGCTCCAGTGTTCCCGGCAGGCCCTGGGCTACGTGAGCCTGAGCCAGGCGCCAGACGCGCTTGAGGAAGCGATGGGCACCCTCGACGCCGGAGTCGGACCATTCCAGGCTCATGTCAGGCGGCGAAGCGAACATCATGAACAGGCGGCAGGTGTCCGCGCCGTACTGTTCGATCATCGACTGAGGGTCGACGCCGTTGTTCTTCGATTTGGCCATCTTCTCGGTGCCGCCGATTTCCACCGGCAGGCCGTCGCTGATCAGCTTGGCGCCGACGATCTTGGCCTTGCTGTCACGCTCCAGCTCGACATCGGCCGGGTTGTACCAGGTGTAGGCACCGTTGGCTTCGCGGCGGTAGTAGGTCTCGGCGACCACCATGCCTTGCGTCAGCAGGTTCTTGAACGGCTCGTTGGAACTGACCAGGCCCTCGTCGCGCATCAGCTTGTGGAAGAAGCGGGCGTAGAGCAGGTGCAGGATCGCGTGTTCGATACCGCCGATGTACTGGTCCACCGGCAGCCAGTGGTTGGCCGCGGCCGGGTCGACCAGGCCACCCTCGTATTTTGGCGAGGCGTAGCGGGCGTAGTACCAGGAGGACTCGACGAAGGTGTCCATGGTGTCGGTTTCACGCTTGGCAGGCTTGCCGCATTTCGGGCAGCTGCATTCGTAGAACTCGGGCATGCGCGCCAGTGGCGAACCGGCGCCGTCCGGCACCACGTCTTCCGGCAGCACTACCGGCAGTTGGTCTTCCGGTACCGGTACATCACCACAGCTGTCGCAGTGGATGATCGGGATCGGGCAGCCCCAGTAGCGCTGGCGGCTGATGCCCCAGTCGCGCAGGCGGAACTGGGTGCGGGATTGGCCGAGGTTTTTCTTCAGCAGGGCAACTTCGATGGCATCGAAGGCGCCGGCAAAATCCAGGCCGTTGAACTCGCAGGAGTTGATCAGTTCGCCGTGCTCGCCGTAGGCGTCCTGCCAAGGCGCAGGCGTTTCGTCGCCAGCGCTGGTGCGCACCACGTTCTTGATCGGCAGGTTGTACTTGGTGGCGAATTCGTAGTCGCGCTCGTCGTGTGCCGGAACGGCCATTACCGCGCCATCGCCGTAGTGCATCAGCACATAGTTGGCGACCCATACCGGGAGTTTTTCACCGGTCAGCGGGTGTTCGACGAACAGCGAAGTCGGCAGGCCTTTCTTCTCTTGAGTGGCGATGTCGGCTTCGGCGACGCTGCCGCCCTTGCACTCGGCGATAAAGGCTTGCAGCGCCGGGTCGTTCTGCGCCGCCAGGGTGGCCAGCGGGTGCTCGGCGGCCACGGCGACGTAGGTCGCGCCCATCAGGGTGTCAGGGCGGGTGGTGAAGACTTTCAGTGCGCCCGCTTCGCCGATGGAGGTCTGGTCGTAGGGGAATTGCACTTCCATGCCACGGGATTTGCCGATCCAGTTGCGTTGCATGGTCTTGACCTGCTCGGGCCAGCCCGGCAGTTCGTCGAGACTCTCCAGCAGCTCATCCGCGTAGGCGGTGATCTTGAAGTAGTACATCGGGATTTCGCGTTTTTCGATCAGCGCGCCGGAACGCCAGCCGCGGCCGTCGATCACCTGTTCGTTGGCCAGGACGGTCTGGTCGACCGGGTCCCAGTTCACGGTGCCGTTCTTGCGGTAGATCACGCCTTTTTCGAACAGGCGAGTGAACAGCCACTGTTCCCAGCGGTAGTAGTCCGGCTTGCAGGTAGTGACCTCGCGGGACCAGTCCACCGCCAGGCCCAGGCTGCGCAGCTGGGACTTCATGTAGGCGATGTTTTCGTAGGTCCACTTGGCCGGTGCAACGTTGTTCTTCATCGCGGCGTTTTCCGCCGGCATGCCGAAGGCGTCCCAACCCATGGGTTGCAGTACGTTCTTGCCTTGCATGCGCTGGTAGCGGGAGATCACGTCGCCGATGGTGTAGTTACGCACGTGCCCCATGTGTAGCTTGCCGCTGGGGTAAGGGAACATCGACAGGCAGTAGTAAGTTTCCTTGCCTGGCTGTTCACTGACTTCAAAGGACTTTTGCTCATCCCAGAACGACTGGGCGGCGGCTTCGATTTCACGGGGCTGATAGTGTTCGTGCATGGCTACTTTTGAACTGAATAGGGGTGGCCTAATCCTCTTCAATGCAACGTTGGGCGGTGATGACGCCAGATATGGCGTTTTCGCTACCCAGTCGAGCTGGAAGTGGAGTTACAGGAAGCGCCGTAGCATACATGACCGCGCTCTACCGAGGGAAACCCTGATTACGCGCCGTGGGCCGTTGGTCGCGGCACCCTGCCGGTTTCGGCAGTGCGGCTAAGCTCAAAAAGGGGGAGTGATTCTTACTTTCATGAGGTGAGTGGATGGTTGAGTCGCAGCGAAAAGTTACAAAACCCGAGTTGTACGAACGATTGATAGATCGTCTGGCTTTGGCCTTGGATACAGCGAAAACAGCAGGGAGCTTGCGTAATGAGCGTCCTGCGGAGTTGGAGTTGCGGGGCCTGAGTCACGCCGAGCTCGAGGTGATCAAAGCCTATTTGGATCGTAGCGAGCGTGAGACGCAATTGAGCGTGCTCGAATGCCTGAGGCACGAAGTGACTCCACATTCGGCCAAGGTCATCTGGTTGAAAGACAAGGTGCCCGCCCGGGATGCGGTAAAGGTCCGATCCCTGCAGTTCAAGTGAGTCTGCGCAGCCCATGCGGGCATCTGCGCAGCGTCAACGCCGCGTACCTTGTGCGTGAAATCTGTTTCGTATCTGTTGTCGCTTTGCTTTTACCCACTTAGGCTTCGAGCATCTTTGGAGATGCTCGATGCCTTTTCGTTATTTCGTCAAACAACTACTCCTGCCGCCAGGTCTTCTGTTGCTGCTGCTTCTGCTTGCCTGGTGGTTTCGCCGCTCGAGGCCGCGACTGGCCGGTGTGTGTTTTGCTCTCGGCCTGGGCGGGTTCTGGTTGATGAGCCTGCCTGTGATGGTGGAGTGGGGCGCCAGTGCCCTGGAAAGTGAGCCGGCGCTGACGCAAAGCCAGTGGTCGACCCTGGCCAAACAGGCCGATGCGATTGTGGTGCTGGGGTCGGGGCGTGAACGTGGCGACCCGGCCTGGGGTTCCGACCAGCCGACCGGTGTCGGCCTGGAGCGCCAACGCTATGCGGCGCGCCTGGCCAAGGCTTCCGGGTTGCCGATTCTGACCAGCGGTGGCCTGCACTACGGCACGCCGCCAACGGAAGCCGCGCTGATGGCCGAGTCGTTGATGAACGATTTCGACGTGACGGTGCGCTGGCAGGAAGGGCGTAGCCGCACGACCTGGGAAAACGCCCAATTCACTGCGCAAGTGCTTAAGCCGCAGGGTGTCAAGCGTGTGGTGCTGGTCACCCAGGCCTGGCATATGCAGCGGGCTGTCTGGAGTTTCGAACAGGCAGGATTCACTGTGGTGCCGGCGCCCGTGGGGTTCCTCGGGGTGGATAACGCCAGGCCGCTGGGTGGCTGGATGCCGGAGTTCAAGTCGATCTGGCAGAGCGGCCAGTTGTTGAACGAGGCGGTGGGGCTGGTGGGCTACAAGCTGTTTTATCGTGGAGAGTAGATTCATCGTGAGCCGGCCCGCTCCTGCAGAAATCGCAAATTCCTGGCAGGAGCAGCCGCTCGACGTTCGATGGCTCGCGATGACGTCAGACGGTCTTGGCGATCCGGCTGGCCAGCAGGGCCCAGCCGAACAGCAGGACGCTCAGGATGATCAGGGGCCACGAGCGCCACTGCAGGTAAGGCGTCAGGTTGTGCATCGGCACCACTTCGCCGTACAGGATTCCGCGTTCGAACTGCGGAATCTGCACGCTGATCTTGCCGAACGGATCGATCAGGCCGGTCACCCCGTTGTTGGTGGCGCGGATCATCCAGCGGCCGGCTTCCAAAGCTCGCATCTGGGCCATCTGCAAGTGCTGCAACGGGCCGATCGAAGTGCCGAACCAGGTGTCGTTGCTGATGGTCAGCAGCAGGTCGCTGCGGGCTGACAGGCTGGCGGCGAATTCCGGGTAGACCACCTCGTAGCAGATGAACGGCGCGATCTGGTAACCCTTGGCTTGCAGTAAAGGCTGGTCGGCGGGGCCGCGGGCGAAGTCCGACATGGGCAGGTCGAAGAACGCAATCAGGCCGCGCAGCAAGTCCTGCAGGGGCACGTACTCACCGAATGGCACGAGCTTCTGCTTGAGGTACTCGCCATCGCCTTCGCCGACTACGGTAATGCCATTGAAGTAGCGCTTCTGATGGTGCACGTCCTGGCGGATCGGTACGCCGGTGATCAGCGCCGAATGCCGGTCGGCGGCGAAATTGCCCATCATGTTCAGATAACCTTCGGCCGACTCCTTGAGCACGGGCACCGCGGTTTCCGGCCATACCAGCAGATCCACGCGCTTGGAACTGAAACTCATGTCGCGGTACAGCGCCAGCTGGGAGTTGAGTTGCGCAGGGTCCCATTTCAGGCTCTGTTCGATATTGCCCTGGATCGCCGCCACGGTCAGCGGCTCGCCCGACGGGCTGGTCCAGGCATGTCCCTTGAGCGCGATGCCGATCACCCAGGGGGCGACCAGCAGCACCAGGCCGGCGGCGATAAACCCCTTGCACCCGGCACGGATCAGGCCGGGCAGGTTGTAGAACAGGGCGGCGGTCAGCGCCAGGGCAAAGGAGATCAGCCACATGCCGCCCAGAGGGGCCAGGCCGGCCAGCGGGCCGTCGAGTTGGCTGTAGCCGGAATAGAGCCAGGGGAAGCCCGTCAGGAACCAGCCGCGGAAGGCTTCCTGGCCCACCCAAAGGGCGGCGAAGGCCAGGGCATCGGCGAGAGGGGCTTCATTGCGACGCAGCCAACGCGCCCAGAGCCAGGCCGGCAGGGCGAAAAAGAAGGCGATGGCGGCAATGAAGGCCAGCATCAGTAAACCGGCCAGCAGCACCGAGGCGCCGCCGTAGGTATGGATGCTGACGTAGATCCAGCTGGTGCCGGCGGCAAACAGGCCGAAGCCGAAACACCAGCCGCGCCACAGCGCCTGACGCGGGCTCAGCTCGCGCAGGCCGGCATAAAAGAAGCCGACCGCCAGCAGTGCCAGCGGCCAGATGTCGTACGGCGCCAGGGCCAGGGTGGTGATTGCGCCAGCCGCCATGGCCAGCAGGTTACCGGGCCAGCCGGGGCGGGTTAAGCGCAGCATGTCGATCCTTAGCGGGGGATAGGCGTTAGTCGCAGCAGATGAATCCGACGGCTGTCGGCATTCAGGATACGGAAGCGATAGGCACCGATTTCGGTGATTTCGTTACGTTTAGGCAGGTGCCCGAACGCGCTCATCACCAGGCCGCCGACGGTGTCGAACTCGTCGTCGGAGAACTCGCTGTCGAAGAACTCGTTGAAGTTCTCGATCGGCGTCAACGCCTTGATCAGGAAATCGCCGCTTGGCAGGGGCTTGATGTAGCTGTCTTCCTCGACGTCGTGCTCGTCTTCGATGTCGCCGACGATCTGCTCCAGCACGTCCTCGATGGTCACCAGGCCTGCCACGCCGCCGTACTCGTCGATGACGATGGCCATGTGATTGTGGTTGGCGCGGAACTCACGCAGCAGCACGTTCAGGCGCTTGGATTCGGGAACGAAGGTCGCCGGACGCAGCAGGTCCTTGATGTTGAAGCTGTCGCCGTTCTCCTTGAGGATCAGCGGCAGCAGGTCCTTGGCCAGCAGGACGCCCATGACGTCGTCATGGCTTTCGCCGATCACCGGATAACGCGAGTGCGCGGAATCGAGGACGGACGGCAGGAATTCGCGGGGAGTCTGGGTCGCCTTGATGCTGATCATCTGCGAGCGCGGAACCATGATGTCCCGTACCTGCAGGTCAGCGACCTGGATGGCGCCTTCGACGATGGCCAGCGCTTCGCTGTCCAGCAACTTGTTCTGATGGGCTTCGCGCAGCAGCTCCAGCAGCTCCTGGCGGTTTTTCGGCTCATGGGCAAAAGCCTGGGTCAGTTTACCCAGCCACGACTTTTGCCCGCTGCTCGATCGGTCTTCGCTCATAGCGATTACTCTAAATCCTTGGTTGTTACAGATGGATGTTCTTCGGTTTCGTCGTCCGCATAAGGGTCGGGATGACCCAGTTCTGCAAGCAACGTTCGTTCCAGTGCTTCCATTTCTTCGGCTTCGTCGTCATCTATATGGTCGTAACCCAATAGATGCAAGCAGCCGTGAATCACCAGATGGGCCCAGTGGGCCTGGAGGTCCTTGCCTTGTTCGGCGGCTTCGCGCTCGACCACTTCGACGCAGATCACCAGGTCGCCGAGCAATGGAATGTCCAGCAGTTCGTCCGGCACGTCGGCGGGGAACGACAGGACGTTGGTGGCGTAGTCCTTCTGCCGCCAGGTGCGGTTCAGTTCGCGGCCTTCGGGTTCGTCCACCAGGCGGATGGTCAGTTCCGAGTCGGCGGTGCGCTGGCGCAGGGCCAGCTCACACCATTGGCGGAACAGGGCTTCACTGGGAGCAGGCTTGTCGCTTGCCAGTTGCAGATCAAGCTCAAGCATCGTGGCGATTGCCTTTTTCCGCGGCGGACTGGGCGGACTCGTCGGCCACGCGCTGCTCGAAGCGCTCATAGGCTTCGACGATGCGTTGCACCAGCGGATGGCGCACCACGTCCTTGGGCATGAAGTGGGTGAAGCTGATGCCCGGGACGTCCTTGAGGACGTTGATCACATGGGCCAGGCCGGACTTGGTGCCCTTGGGCAGGTCGACCTGGGTGATGTCGCCCGTGATCACGGCGGTGGAGCCGAAGCCGATCCGGGTCAGGAACATCTTCATCTGCTCGACGGTGGTGTTCTGGCTTTCGTCGAGGATGATGAAACTGTTGTTCAGCGTACGGCCGCGCATGTAGGCCAGCGGCGCAATCTCGATGACCTGGCGTTCGATCAGCTTGGCGACGTGTTCGAAGCCGAGCATTTCATACAGTGCGTCATACAACGGGCGCAGGTACGGGTCGATCTTCTGGGCCAGGTCACCCGGCAGGAAACCGAGTTTCTCACCGGCTTCGACCGCCGGACGCACCAGCAGGATGCGTCGTACCTGCTCGCGCTCCAGTGCGTCCACCGCACAGGCCACGGCCAGGTAGGTCTTGCCGGTACCGGCCGGGCCTATGCCGAAGTTGATGTCGTTGCCGAGGATTTCCTTGACGTAGCGCTGCTGATTCAAGCCGCGGGGGCGAATCATGCCTTTTTTGGTGCGCAGGGCCACGGCCGCTTCGGCGACAGGGTGATTGTCCAGTTCTTCGACGGCGGATTCCTGGAGGAACAGGTGAACCATGTCCGGCGACAGCTCGGTACCCTTGGTTTCCCGGTACAGGCGGCGCAGGAGGTTTTCCGCGGAGGTGGTGTGCTTGGGTTCGCCGATCAGTTCGAACTGATTGCCGCGGTTGCGGATCTCGATGGTCAGGCGCTGCTCGATCAAGCGCAAATGCTCGTCGAATTGCCCGCACAGATTGGCGAAGCGGCGAGCCTCAAAGGGCTCGAGGATGAAACGATGTGGTTCTATGGGTGCGTTCAAGGTCGTTTTTTAGCCGCCCAACGGCAATAAGGGATGAATTCAAGGATAACGCCAGCGGCCTGGGTGCGAAAGCTCTTATACAAAGCAATGTCTTTCGCCACATTTTCCTTGGAAGCCGGCTTCCCGGCGATGGCGTGCCCGAGGCCGCTACCGCTGGTCAGCCAGCATCGGCAGGAGGTTATTGCAGCAGCGATCCGCGCAGCGAGTGAGGCTGGGCCGAGTCGATGTGCACATCGGCAAACTGGCCGATCAGCGTCGGGTTGTCGCAGCGGAAATTGACGATGCGGTTGTTTTCGGTCCGCCCCTGCAGTTCGCCCGGGTCTTTCTTCGAATAGTCGGTGACGAGGATGCGCTGGATCGAACCGACCATTTGTCGGCTGATTTCGAATCCTTGCTGATTCAGCCGATGTTGCAGCGCGTTCAGGCGTTCCTTTTTCAACTCTTCCGGGGTGTCGTCCGCCAGGTCGGCCGCCGGGGTGCCCGGGCGCTGGCTGTAGACGAACGAGTAGGAGAAGTCGAAGCCGACGTCTTCGATCAGCTTCATGGTCTGTTCGAAGTCTTTTTCGGTCTCGCCGGGGAAGCCGACGATGAAGTCCGAGCTGATGCAGATGCCCGGCACGGCGGCGCGCAGTTTGCGCAGCTTGGATTTGTATTCCAGCGCCGTATGGTTGCGCTTCATGGCCGCGAGAATCCGGTCGGAACCCGATTGCACCGGCAAGTGCAGGTGTTTCACCAGTTCCGGCACTTCGGCGTGGGCCTGGATCAGGCTGTCGGAGAACTCCAGCGGATGGGAGGTGGTATAGCGGATGCGCTCGATGCCATCGACCGCCGCGACCACACGGATCAGTTCGGCGAGGTCGGCCAGGCGGCCGTCGTGGGTCTGGCCACGGTAACCGTTGACGTTCTGCCCCAGCAGGGTGACTTCGCGCACGCCGTTTTCCGCCAGGTGGATGATCTCGCAGATCACGTCGTCGAACGGCCGGCTGACTTCCTCGCCACGGGTGTAGGGCACCACGCAGAAGGTGCAGTACTTGCTGCAGCCTTCCATCACCGAGACATAGGCACTCGGGCCGTCGATGCGTGGCTCTGGCAGGTGGTCGAATTTCTCGATTTCCGGGAACGAGACGTCGACCTGCGGCAGCTTGCTGCTGCGGGCGGCATCGATCATTTCCGGCAGGCGGTGCAGGGTCTGCGGGCCGAAGACCACGTCGACATAGGGCGCGCGATCGCGGATGGCCGCGCCTTCCTGGCTGGCCACGCAACCGCCGACGGCGATGACCATGTCCGGGTTGGCCAGCTTCAGCTCGCGCCAGCGACCCAGTTGGGAATACACCCGGTCCTGGGCTCGTTCGCGGATCGAGCAGGTGTTGAGCAGGATGACGTCCGCGTCTTCGGCGCGGGCGGTGACTTCCAGGGCCTGGTGTTCACCCAGCAGATCGACCATGCGCGAGCTGTCGTACTCGTTCATCTGGCAACCGTGGGTTTCTATGTAGAGCTTCTTGGCCATGGACGGAGTCATCACGTGATTCAAAGAACCGCGCATTATAGGGAACATGGCCTGAGGTTCCTACCGCTGCGCGTCCGGTGGCTATGCTATAGTTCGCGCCCTCTTTTATATCCCCCGATGTGTTACCCGCCCACCATGACCAAACGTGAAGCTCCAATCTACAAGGTGATTTTCCTCAACCAGGGACAGGTGTTCGAAATGTACGCCAAGCAGATCTATCAAAGTGATCTGTGGGGTTTCCTGGAGGTGGAAGAGTTCGTCTTTGGCGAGCGCACGCAAGTGGTCGTCGATCCGAGCGAAGAGAAGCTCAAGGCCCAGTTCGAAGGCGTGGTACGCAGCTTTGTGCCGATGCATTCGATCGTGCGCATCGACGAGGTCGAGCGCCTGGGTACACCGAAGATCAGCGAGGCGCGTGGCGTGAGCAACGTCATGCCGTTTCCGATGCCGATGCCTGAGAAGTAAAGGACTGTATCGAGTGTGCTATCGCGAGCAAGCTTGCTCGCGATGTCATCAAGGCAGGGGTGAGAAGGGCGAACGCCCGTCGGCGCTCTGCAATTCCATCAGGTATTTGCGGAAAATCTGCCCCAGCACCTGGGTGGCGACTTCCAGCTCGTCGCGCTGCATGTGCTCAGCCACTTCGTCAGCCGTGTCCAGTGCCTCTTCGGCGCCATTGACTGCCGCCATCTTCAGCACGATATAGGCCTGAACGTTGTTGGCCGGTACGCCTTCGCCGCGAAAGAACATGGTGCCGAGTTTGAATTGCGCCTGGGCGTGGCCTTGCAGCGAGGCCTTTTCAAAGTAGCTCAGGGCCTGATTGAGATCGCGCGGGGTATTTTTACCTTCGTAGTAGAACTCGCCCAACTCGTATTGCGCTTGCGCATCCCCTTCGTCAGCCGCCTTCTGGCAGACCGCCAGGGCCTCGGACAGATCCTGTGACTGAGTATTGAGGGTGCAGCGACCCATCGCTGGGATCAACAACGAGTTGCCGCCTGCTTGTGCGTGCGCGAGCAGGGGCTGAAGGAGCAACAGGCAGCCCAGTGCAAGGGCGCGGCCGGTGCGGTTCATGGGAATCGACTTACCTCTGAAGGGCGCGCGGACCCATCGAGGGATCCAATAAGCGCGCATTATGAAATAAGCAGGGCCAACCTTACAAAGTCTTTACTCGTTTTTCTGCTGCGCGGGCGCGATATCCGCCGCTTTCGGGGCCGTTTCGGGAGTTGGGGCGCGAATGCAGCGTAAAACAGGCGCCAGCAAGTGTGGCGCCGGTTTGGTGGGGAAGGTTACTTCAGGGCAGCGAAAGCGCGTTCGGCCGCGTCCAGGGTCAGTTTCAGCTCGGCGTCGCCGTGGGCGATCGAGGTGAAGCCGGCTTCGAAGGCACTCGGGGCCAGGTAGACACCGCCTTCGAGCATCAGGTGGAAGAAGCGTTTGAACAGATTGGCATCGCTGGCCATCACATCGTCGAACGTGACGATGTCGTCGGCGCCGCTGAAATACAGGCCGAACATGCCGCCCGCCTGGGTGGTCACGAATGGGATGCCGGCGGCGTCGGCGCGTTGCTGCAGGCCGTCGAGCAGGCGGCTGGTGTAGTCGCTCAGCTCGGCGTGGAAGCCCGGACGGCTGATCAGGCGCAGGGTGGTCAGGCCGGCGGCCATGGCCAGCGGGTTGCCCGACAGGGTGCCAGCCTGGTAGACCGGGCCCAGCGGCGCGATGTGTTCCATGATCTGGCGTTTACCGCCGAAGCAACCCACCGGCATGCCGCCGCCGATGATCTTGCCGAAGGTGGACAGGTCCGGGGTCACCCCGTAGTGCGCCTGGGCACCGCCCAGGGCGACGCGGAAACCGGTCATCACTTCGTCGAAGATCAGCACCACGCCGTGCTTGTCGCACAGGCTGCGCAGGCCTTCGAGGAAGCCCGGGGCCGGTGGCACGCAGTTCATGTTGCCGGCCACCGGCTCGACGATGATGCAGGCCACTTCCTGGCCGACCTCGGCGAGCATCTTCTCGACCGCGTCGATGTCGTTGAACGGCAGGGTCAGGGTGTGTTTGGCGAAGGCCGCCGGTACGCCGGCCGAGCTGGGCACGCCCTGGGTCAGCGCGCCGGAGCCAGCCTTGACCAGCAGGCTGTCGGAGTGGCCGTGGTAGCAGCCTTCGAACTTGATGATGCTGTCGCGACCGGTGAAACCGCGGGCCAGGCGAATCGCGCTCATGGTCGCTTCGGTGCCGGAGCTGACCATGCGCACCATTTCCATGGACGGCACGATGGAGCAGACCAGGTCGGCCATTTCGGTTTCCATGGCGGTCGGTGCGCCGTAGGACAGACCGTGTTCCAGCTGTTTGCGCACCGCGTCCAGCACATCCGGATGGCTGTGGCCAAGGATCATCGGCCCCCAGGAACCGACGTAGTCCACATAACGCTTGTCGTCTTCGTCGGTGACGTAGGCGCCTTCGGCGTGTTTGAAGAACAGCGGCGTGCCGCCCACGCTCTTGAACGCACGTACGGGCGAGTTCACGCCGCCGGGGATGTGTTTCTGGGCATTGGCAAACAGGGTTTCGGAACGAGACATGATCGGACTCTCGAAAATCAGCGGTTAGAAGAGGGCGTTGAAGGCGCGGGCGCGGCGGGTCACTTCCTGGGCGCTGTCGGCGCCGAACAGGCCATGGACCACGGCCAGCAGGTCGACGCCATGGGCGACCAGCGGCGCGGCGTTCTCCAGGGTGATGCCGCCGATCGCGCAGATCGGCAGGTGCAGCCGGGCGCGGGCCTGGTCCAGCAGCTCCAGGTTGGCCGTCGGCGCGCCGGGCTTGGTGTTGGAATTGAAGAAGCGACCGAAAGCGACATAGCTGGCGCCTTCCTTGGCGGCTTGCTCGGCCAGCTCCAGTTGGGCGTGGCAGGTCGAGCCGATGATCGCCTGGCGGCCGAGCAGGGCACGGGCCGGAGTCAGCGGGCCGTCGGTCTGGCCCAGGTGTACGCCGACGCCAATGCGCGCGGCCAACTCGGCGTCGTCGTTGATGATCAGTTGCGTCTTGTAGCGCTCGCACAAGCTGTGCAGGGCTTCGGCTTCGCGCAGGCGGCGGGCCTCGTCGCTGCTCTTGTCGCGGTATTGCAGGAGGGTCACGCCACCGTCGAGCGCCGCCTCCACGTACTGCAGGAATTTGCCGGCCAACAGTTGGCTGTCGGTAATGGCATACAGACCACGTAGTTTCATCGAGCGAGCCTCATGGCTTACGAGCAGAAGTCCAGTGGCAGGCGGCGCGGTACGAACTGGCCTTGGCCCAGTTGCTCGGCGTCGCGCAGGGTGCGCCAGGTGTAATCGAGGGCCGACTTCACGGCGCTGGCCAGGTTTTCACCCTGGGCCAGGCGTCCGGCCAGGGCGCTGGCCAGGGTGCAACCGGAACCGTGATAACTGCCCGGCAGCCGCTGGCAGGTGTAGGTGTGACGGCTGCCGTCGCGGCTGTACAGGCGATTATGCACTTCATGCTCGTCGCCATGGCCGCCGGTGATCAGCAGGTGTTTGACGAACGGCAGGAGCTTTTCCGCGCACTGGTCCGCAGTGCCTTCGGGCAACTCGGCGAGGATTCGTGCTTCCGGAAGGTTCGGGGTGGCGATGGTCGCCAGTGGCAGCAGGCGTTCACGCATGGCGTAACCGACCTCGTCCTTGCCCAGGAGTCCGCCGCCGCCGGCGCGCAATACCGGGTCGCAGACCATCGGCAGGTGCGGATGCGCCTGCAACAGCTCGACCACAGTGTCGACCATTTCCAGCGAGCCGAGCATGCCCAGCTTGACCGCGGCGACCGTGGAGTCGTTGAGGACGGCGTTGGCCTGGGCCAGCACCCACTCGCGATCCAGCACACGGAAGTCGCTGACGTTGACCGTATCCTGCACGGTCAGCGCGGTCACGGCGGGAGCTGCATGGCAACCCTGGGCGAGCAGGGCTTCGATATCTGCCTGCAGGCCGGCGCCACCACTGGGGTCGTGGCCGGAGAGACAGAGGACAACGGGGCGAGAGCTGTAGATATTCATGGTGCGCGAGCTTACCACCAAACGTCTTTTTTGCACGGCTCCTCGCGTGTCGGCCGGGGCTGGTTTTTCCGCCTTGCCGACAAGTTGACCGAGGCAACAGCTCTAGATCAATGGATAGCGCTGAAACGCCCGTTCTAGAGCCTTTAAACTAAAACTTTTCATGGTGTTCTTTGGCCATCAACGGCTATGCTAGAGTGGATCCAAACCAATAACAGGTCATGCCGGTTTTACGTCTACTCAAAGGGAAATGGGGGGCTTCCTGACACCACCGGACAGGCCACGCTGGGGCTTTATGCGCTATTTGCTGATGTTGCTGTTGAGCTTGCCGATGCTGGCTGGCGCGGTCGAGTTCGACGAGTTCACCCAAAGCCTGCCCTTGGGTCGGGTGATGCAGGTGTTTGAAGACGCGAGTGGTCAGGCAACGATCGCGGATGTCAGCACAGCGGCGATGGCCGGCAGTTTCAAGACCCATGACAAGGCCACCCTCAACGCCGGTTACTCCCGCTCGGCATTCTGGCTGAAAATCCACCTCAGCTACCGTCCCGCCAACCCTTCCATACGACACACCTGGCTGCTGGAGCTGGCCTATCCGCCGCTCGATCATCTGGAACTGTATGTGCCCGATGAAACCGGGGGCTACCGTCTGGCCCAGCGCACCGGCGATGCCTTGCCGTTCGACAGCCGACAGATCCGCCAGAACAATTACCTGTTTGACCTGAGCTTCGCGCCCTACGAGCAAAAGACCCTGTTCCTGCGCCTGCAGAGCCAGGGCTCGGTCCAGGCGCCGGTGACGCTCTGGTCCAGCACGGCGTACCTGGAAGCGCAGCCGGTGCGCCTGTATGTACTCGGCCTGATCTACGGCGTGCTGCTGGGGATGCTGGTCTACAACCTGTTCATTTACCTGAGCGTGCGCGACACCAGTTACCTCTATTACATCCTCTACATCGCCTCGTTCGGGCTGTACCAACTGTCGGTGAACGGCGCCGCGGTGGAGTACTTCTGGCCGGACAACCCGTGGTGGGCCAACGCGGCAACGCCATTTTTCATCGGCGCGGCGGCCCTGTTCGGCAGCCAGTTCGCCCGCAGTTTCCTGCAGACCGCCAGCCACAGCCGTTGGGTCGATCGCCTGCTGCTGGTGCTGATCCTGTGCAGCGCCGTGGTGGTGGCCCTGTCGCTGATGACCAGCTACGCCCTGGCGTTGCGTCTGGCCACGGCCCTGGCGCTGATCTTTACCGTGGTGATCTTCGTCTCCGGCATCGTCGCCTGGTGCCGCGGCATGCGCGTGGCGCGCTACTTCATCATCGCCTGGTCGGCGTTCCTGGTGGGCGGGATCATCAATACCCTGATGGTGCTGGGTTATCTGCCGAACATGTTCCTGACCATGTATTCCAGCCAGATCGGTTCGGCCATCGAGGTGGCGCTGTTGTCGCTGGCCCTGGCCGACCGCATCAACTCGATGCGCGAGCAGCAGGCGCAGACCCTGTTCGATGCCGGGCAGAAGCTCGAAGTGCTCAACCAGCAACTGGCCCACAGCAACCGGCTCAAGGATGAGTTCCTCGCCACCCTGACCCACGAACTGCGCACGCCGATGAATGGGGTGATCGGTTCCCTGGAGCTGATGCAGACCGTCGATCTCGATCCGGAGCTGGAGCAATACCAGCAGACTGCCGCCGGTTCGGCCCGGGACATGATGCGCATGGTCAATGGCATCCTGACCCTGACCGAGCTGCAGGCCGGCAAGCTCAGCGCCCAGCACGAGACTTTCAGCCTGCGTTCGCTGCTCGATGCCTTGCTGGGCCAGTTTTGCGCCAACGCCTCGGCCAAGGGGCTGGGCTTCGATGTCGACCTGGCCGCCGGGTTGCCCGATCGGCTGCTGGGCGATCGCGGCAAGTTGAGCCAGTGCCTGGAGTGCCTGCTGGACAATGCCATCAAGTTCACCCGGGTGGGTGGCCTGGTCCTGCGAGTGACTGGCAAGCCGGTGGCAGCCGGGCGGGTGGCGATGACCTTCGCGGTGATCGACACCGGCATCGGTTTCGTCAACCTCGATGAGGCCTCGTTGTACCAGCGCTTCTTCCAGCTCGATGGATCGATGACCCGTGAGTACGGCGGACTGGGCGTGGGGCTGGCGATCTGTCGGCAACTGGTGGATCTGCTGGGCGGCCATCTGACCCATGAATCGGAGCCGGGGCGTGGCAGCTGTTTCCGCCTGGAGGTGACCTTCGAGGTGGACGGCGAGCAGCCGATGGCCTCCCAGCCGGCCCTGCGGGTCCGCGCCGTCCGGCGCATGCCGCAGGATTGCAGTGTGCTGCTGGTGGACGACAACAGCATCAATCAACTGGTGATCCGCGGCATGTTGCTCAAGCTGGGTTATCAGGTACGCACGGCCGAGAACGCTCGCGGGGCGCTGGCGTTGTTGCGCCGGGAGTCGGTGGATGCGGTATTGCTCGATTGCCAGATCGAGCAGGCCGAGGCGCTCAAACTATGCGACCAGGTGCATGGCATGCCGGGTTGCGCCGGCTTGCCGGTGCTGCTGGTGTCGGCCTCGGCACATGGTCTGGATGCTGAGCGCTGCCTGCTCGATTACCTCTCTTGGCCGGTGAAATTCGAAGAGTTGCAAAGCGTTCTGGCGCGTCGGGTACTGGCCTCGGAACAGGGCGAAAGCGCCGGCATTTAGGCGGGTATGCCACTTTGTTCGGTGGGGAGGGGGTGCTTAACTGAGGTTCTGGCACACCCCTCAAGGAGCCCCGACATGAACCTGCATCAGTTCGCCGAGACCCACGAAGTCACCAACCAGCCACCTTCCCTGGACGGTACCAACCTCTATCGAATCGATCTGCCGTTGCAGGAGTGGGCACGGCGTTTCGGCGCCGGCTGGGCCGAATCGCGGATCGACGCCTACGGTGCCCTGGCCGGTGGGCCGCTGATGGAAGCGGGGTTCCTGGCCAACCAGAACAAGCCGGTGTTCACCAGCCATGACCGTTACGGGCATCGCCTCGACCTGGTGGAGTTTCATCCGGCGTATCACGAGCTGATGCGCACCGCCATCGAGCACGGCCTGACGTCCTTGCCCTGGGCTCATCCGCAATCCGGGGCGCATGTCGCCCGCGCCGCCATGACCTATTTGCACAGCCAGGCCGAGGCCGGCAGCGGTTGCCCGCTGACCATGACCTTCGCCTGTGTGCCGGCGCTGAAGCTGCAGCCGGATCTCGCCGAACAATGGCTGCCGAAAGTCCTCGCCACCGAATATGACCCGCGCAATGTCGGCATGGCCCACAAGGCCGGCGTCACCATCGGTATGGCGATGACCGAGAAACAAGGCGGTACCGATGTGCGCGCCAACACCACCAAGGCGTATCCGGTGGGTGCTACGGGGCCGGGGCAGGCTTATGAACTGGTGGGCCACAAATGGTTCTGTTCGGCGCCGATGTGCGACGCCTTCCTGACCCTGGCCCAGACCGAAAAAGGCCTGACCTGCTTCCTGTTGCCTCGCCATCGTCCGGATGACAGCCGCAACCAGTTCTATATCCAGCGCCTGAAAAACAAGCTCGGCAATTGCTCCAATGCCTCCAGCGAAGTGGAGTTCCGTGGGGCCCTGGCGTGGATGATCGGTGAAGAAGGGCGCGGTGTGCCGACCATCATCGAGATGGTGGCCATGACCCGCTTCGATTGCATGGTCGGCTCCAGCTCGCTGATGCGCCAGGCGCTGACCCAGGCCGCCCATCATTGTGCCCATCGGCTGGTGGGCGGGCGTGTACTCAGCGAGCAACCCTTGATGCAGAACGTACTGGCCGACCTGGCGCTGGAAAGCGAGGCGGCGCTGGCCTTGAGCCTGCGCATGGGCCGCGCGCTGGACAACCTGGATGACCCGCAAGAAGCCATGTTCTCGCGACTGGTGACGGCGGTGGGCAAGTACTGGATCTGCAAGCGGGCCCCGGCAATGATCAACGAGGCCGCCGAGTGCATGGGCGGCGCCGGTTATGTCGAGGAGAGCATTCTGCCGCGGCTGTACCGCGAAGCGCCGGTCAACTCGACCTGGGAAGGTTCCGGTAACGTGCAGTGCCTGGATGTGCTGCGCGCCTTGTCCAAGGAGCCGGGCGTGCTCGATGCGTTGTTCGCCGAGCTGGGCGATGGCCATGGCGACAGGCGCCTGGCCGCGCATATCGCCAACCTGAAAGGCGCCTTCCAGGACACCGACGACATTCAGTACCGCGCCCGCCAGCTGACCGAGGACATCGCCCTGGGCCTGCAGGCCAAGCTGCTGCTGGAAGCCGGCAACGCGGCGGTCAGCGATGCCTTTATCGCCAGTCGCCTGGGTTCGGCGGGAAGGGTCTACGGCACCTTGCCGCGAGGGCTGGATGTGGAAGCGATAGTCGCGCGCTCCACCCCGACAGGCTTCTGACTGGTTTGTTGTAGGAGCGAGCTTGCTCGCGATAAATAGTCCAGGCTACCGATCGGCTGGGGCCTGAAAGATCTTTCGCGAGCAAGCTCGCTCCTACGCATATTCCGCTGTTCCCGTGAGACGGCGTTGCAGGCAAGATGAAGGCCTGCAAGATCAGAACACAGGATGCTTACCGTGACCGAAGCTTTTATTGTCGTTCAAACCGCCGAGCAAGCCGTGGACCGGCTTGCCGCTTTGCATGAGCGGGCCACCACGTCGCTGAGCCAGGCGCTCAAGCGTTACCTCAAGGATCGTGTCGAACCGGACGCCGAACAGCGCGCGCTGTTTCGTTACCCGGAATTGCGCCTGACTTATCTCTGTCAGGGCGAAGTTCCACAGACCACCCGGGCCTACGCCAAGGTCCAGTTGCCGGGCACCTACAGCGTCACGGTCACCCATCCCGCCGCCTTCCGTAAGTACCTGCTGGAACAGCTGGTGCCACTGATGCACGACTTCACCGTGACCGTGGAAGTGGGCGTCAGCGAGCAGAACATCCCGTATCCGTACGTGGTCGAGCAGGGCGATGAGCTGGCCGGTTCCGGCGTCACCGCCGCGGTGCTGGCGCGGGTGTTCCCCAGCACCGACCTGTCCGCCGCCACCGATGGCATCGCCGACGGGCTGTACGATTGGGAAAACACCCATCCGCTGCCCCTGGCGCTGTTCGATGCCGCGCGGGTGGATTTCTCCCTGCGCCGCCTGGTGCACTACACCGGCAGCGACTGGCGCCATGTGCAGCCATGGATCCTGCTGACCAACTACCACCGCTATGTCGACCAGTTCATCACCCACGGCCTTGAGCAGTTGCGCAGCGATCCGCGGTTCGTGCGCATGGTCCTGCCGGGCAATGTGATCATCGAGAAGGGCATGGACCACGGCGAAGCCTCGTCGATCGCCGCCGGGGTGGTCTGGCACCGCTACCAGATGCCGGCTTATCACCTGCAGGCCAGCGACGGCCACGGCGTGACCCTGGTGAACATTGGCGTCGGCCCGTCCAACGCCAAGAACATCACTGACCATTTGGCGGTATTGCGTCCGCACTGCTGGCTGATGATCGGCCACTGCGGCGGCCTGCGGCAGTCGCAGACCATCGGCGACTACGTGCTGGCCCATGCCTACATGCGTCGTGACGGCATTCTCGATCGCGTGGTGCCGCCGAACATTCCGATTCCGGCCCTGGCCGAAGTGCAGCTGGCGTTGCAGCAGGCCGCCGCCAACGTCACCGGCGAGAAGGGCGACGACCTGAAAAAACGCCTGCGCACCGGCACCGTACTGACCTACGACGACCGTAACTGGGAGTTGCGCTGGGCCCAGGAGCGTCCGCTGATCAACCTGTCCCGCGCCGTGGCGGTGGACATGGAAAGCGGCACCATCGCCGCCCAGGGGTATCGCCTGCGGGTGCCGTACGGCACCTTGCTGTGTGTCTCGGACAAGCCGCTGCACAGTGAAATCAAGCTGCCGGGGTCGGCCAACGCCTTTTATGAGCGCGCGGTCAGCCAGCACCTGAAGATCGGTATCGCCGCGGTGGATCTGCTGCGCACCGAGCTCAACTCGCTGCACTCGCGCAAGCTGCGCAGCTTCGACGAGCCACCGTTCCGCTGATCGCGGGATGGTCATTTAACGGTCGGGCCACTAGCATGGTCGGCCCTGACCGTTAGATGTTCTGTTCGCCATGTCTCGTCCTCCTCGTCCCGCTTCCCGCCGCCCCGGCGTGAAGAGCCCTTCGTCTTCTTCCGCGCCGCGCCGAGTTGCCAAAGCGCCACCGGCCGAGCCGAAGCTGATCCTGTTCAACAAACCCTTCGATGTGCTGACCCAGTTCAGCGACGGCGAAGGGCGGGCGACCCTCAAGGACTTCATCGCGATCCCCGGCATCTACCCGGCCGGGCGCCTGGACCGCGACAGCGAAGGCTTGCTGCTGCTGACCAACGACGGCCAGTTGCAGGCGCGCATCGCCGACCCCAGGCACAAACTGGCCAAGACCTATTGGGTGCAGGTGGAAGGGGAACCCATGGCCGAGCAATTGCAGCGTCTGCGTGATGGCGTGGAATTGAATGACGGCATGACCCTGCCAGCCGAAGCCCGGCAGCTGGAAGAGCCGCAACTGTGGCCGCGCAACCCGCCGGTGCGCTTTCGCAAGAGCGTGCCCACCAGTTGGTTGGAATTGATCATTCGTGAAGGGCGCAATCGCCAGGTGCGACGCATGACCGCGGCCGTGGGGTTGCCGACATTGCGCCTGGTGCGGGTCAGGATCGGCGACTGGACGATCGAAGGGCTCGATCAGGGCCAGTGGAAGGAGGTTCCGGCGCGCTTATAAGGCGCCGGATTCGATCAGGCCGATCACCACGCTCTTGATAATGAACGCGGCCACGCCCAGGCCCAGGACGAAGAACAGGATGAAAGAGCCGAAGCGTCCGGCCTTGGACTTCTTCGCCAGATCCCAGACGATGAAGGCCATGAAAATGATCAGGATGGTCACCAGGCCGGTCATCATCCACTCTTCGAATACTGCAGGATCCATCGAACATCTCCAGCGCGGGCAAGGCTAAAAGGCGGGGGCGAGTATACGCCAAGGGGCCGCGACCGGGCATTGATCCAGGTGCGCTTCGTCGTCACACCACCGGGGTCTTCCGTAGGAGCGAAGCTTGCTCGCGATAGCGATCTCTAGGTTCAGGTGATGTGTGGCCTGGAATATTTATCGCAAGCAAGAACTGGGCTTCCCCCTCGCTCCTACAGGATGACGGCAGCTCAGTTGCGCAGGTGAGTCAGCGGCAGTTCGGTGCTGTTGAGCACCTGATTGAGCACGAAGCTGGAGCGCACGCTGGTCACGCCTTCGATGCGGGTCAGATGGCCCAGCAGCAGTTTCTGGTAGTGATCCATGTCCGGCACCACCACCTTGAGCTGGTAGTCGGCGTCCATCCCGGTCACCAGGCTGCATTCGAGGACCTGCGGCAGGCTGCGGATCGCCGCCTCGAAGTTCTCGAAACGCTCGGGGGTGTGGCGGTCCATGCCGATCAGCACGTAGGCGGTCAGGCTCAGGCCGAGCATCTTGCGGTCCAGCAGGGCGACCTGGCGGGAAATGTAGCCGTCGTCTTCCAGTTGCTTGACCCGACGCGAACACGGCGAAGGCGACAGGCCGATACGTTCGGCCAGTTCCTGATTGGAGATGCGGGCGTCGCGCTGCAATTCCGCCAAAATGCTGAGGTCGTATCGGTCGAGTTTGCTCATGGAACAGGCCTTTTTAATAAGTATTGCGCAATATTATCTATCCTGAGTTAAAAATTGCGCAAGTCATGTTTATTGGAGCAATCTTCGCAATCCTCTGTCGACGCGCCAGGCCTATTCTTATCACCAGAATCACTGCCCGGACATAGAGTCCACTGCGGCCCGCCGAATCAGGCCTGCCGCGGCCGCCAATCCCACAGGGTTGAGCCGGCCCCCGGGCTACACACTGTCCAGAAGACGGCGTGAGGTGAGCCGGCGCCATAAGCGTCGAGCACGGACGAAATTCTCAAAGGGGGACCGACGGGTCCCCCTTTTTTATTGCCTGCGCGCCAGGAAATATCCCGTGGCGCCTCAATAAATAAGTGTTGCGACTGATAACCTGTGGCAGAACCGGCCTGGGCTTTTCCAGTCTTATCTACAGGCCCCCATCCGTAGTGAGGAATAGCATGAAATCGCGCATCTGGCGTTTGGCAGGTGTTGGTTTGCTGTGTGTGAGCGTCAGTGCGCAGGTGCTCGCCGATGACCGCGATAATCGCAATGACGGTCGCGGTGGCTCCGATGGCGGCCAGCGCGGTGGCGAGGGGCACCCGGGCAGGGGGCAGGGGCGTGGCGAAAACCAGCCGCCGCGCCCGCAGACTGAAATCATTCGCGGCGACAACAGCCAGCAGTTCGAGCGCAACGTCGAGAACGGGCGCTGGCAGAACCACGGGCCGAATGATCAAGGGCGGAGGCGACCGGCACAGCCGTCCGCCAACCTGCCGATCCAGGGCCGCCCCGATACCGTCCGCCAGACCCAGGAACCGCGCCAGGGTTATTACCAGGACATCCCGCGCCGCAACGACTACAACCCGCATTGGCAGGCCGGCGGGCCGGGCTCGCGTCCCTACGACTATCGCTGGCCGGGCCGTCCGGAGGGGCGTGGCAATGGCTGGGGGCCAGGCCCGCAATATCGGCCGGGTTATGTGATCGATCGTTTTCCGGACCGGCATTACCGTGTGCCTTATCGCGGCCGGGACTATTACTTCTCCGGTGGCTATTGGTACCGCCCAGAGGGGCCGCGTTACGTTGTGGTGCGCCCACCCTACGGGATTCGCGTGGCCTACCTGCCGGACTACGCGCGCGAGGTGTGGATCGGCAGCGCGCTGTTCTTCCTGGCCGCGGGCGCCTACTACAGCTACGAGGCCAGTACCCAGCAGTACGTAGTGGTCGAGCCGCCGGTGGCCAGCCCGCCGCCGCAGGCCGGCAATGATTACAACGTGCTGGCCTACCCGGTCAGCGGGCAGAGCCCGCAGCAGATCAATCAGGACCGCTACGACTGTTATCGCTGGGCGGTGCAGCAGAGCGGCTTCGACCCGGCGGCGATGACCTATCCCCCGGCGCCGCAGGTGGTCCAGACCTACCGCCAGGCCCAGGGCGGTTGCTTGAGCTCGCGCGGCTATCAGGTGACTTACTGAGTCCGGGCGGCGAGCACCGCTTCCTGCGGGTCGGCGTGCACCAGCACCTCGGCCCGCGGGTAGGCCGCATGGATCGCCTCGGCGGCCTGATCGCTGATGCCGTGGGCCACCGACAGGGTCAGCTCCCCCGGTAATTCCAGATGCAGTTGCACGAACCAGTGGTTGCCGGAAATCCGCGTGCGCAGGTCATGGGCGCCGAGTACCCCGGGCACGGCGCATACCAGCTCCAGCATGTGCTGGCTGACCTCGGGCGGCAGTTCCTCATCCATCAGCACCGCCACGCTTTCCCGAGCGATCTGGATCGCGCTCCACAGGATGTAGACGGCAATCGCCAGGCCGAACCAGGCGTCCAGTTGCTGCCAGCCGAAACTGGCCAGCACCAGCGCCAGCAGGATGCTGCCATTGAGCAGCAGGTCGGAGCGATAGTGCAGCGAATCGGCGCGTACCGCGGTGGAGCCGGTTTCGCGGATCACCCGGTATTGCACCATCAGCAGCGCCACGGTCAGCGCCAGCGACAACAGCATCACGCCGATACCGATCCAGGGCGCGCCCAGCGGTTCGGGGTTTTGCAGGCGTTCGACGGCCTGTACCCCGATCAGCACCGCGCTCACCGCGATGAACAGCGCCTGGGCCATGCCCGACAACGATTCGGCCTTGCCGTGGCCGTAGCGGTGGTCTTCGTCGGCCGGGCGCAGGGCATAATGCACGGCCAGCAGGTTGAGGAACGACGCGGCGCCATCGAGCAGCGAGTCGGTGAGGCCGGCCAGCAGGCTGACCGAGCCGCTCAGCCACCAGGCGATGGCCTTGGCCACGATCAGGATACTGGCCACCGCCAGCGAGGCGCGGGTGGCCAGGCGCAACAGGCGTGCGTGTTCCGGGCTACTGCTCATACAAGGTTTGTTCCTTCAAGAAACGCGAGGGTCAGGCTGCCGGTTGCAGACCGTACAGGGCCAGTTGCTGCGCGCTGCCCTTGTGCTGGATCAGGCGTGGATCGTCCAGAGGGAAGCTGCGGCCCAGCTCGCTTTCGAGGATAGCCTGCAACTTGTGGTTATCGACCTGGCCGTCGGCGCCTATGGCTTGCTGCAGCTTGTGCGGGTCGACCTGCGCGGTCTTGCCCGGTTCCAGGTAGATGGCGCCGGTGGCGAAGTCGACGCCAAAGGCGATCAGCCCCGGGATCACATAAAACAGCAGGCCCACGGCGTCGAGCACGGCTACCAGCGGGTCGATCTTGCCGTCGATCTGGCCGCGCCGGTCGGGGAAGAAGATCGAGCCGCAGGCGGTGAGCTGAGTCAGCAGGGTGGCAACCAGGACGCCACCGATGATGCGGAAAGGAATACGCATGTAAATCTCCTGAACAGACACGAAAGAGCAAGGCTGAAGCGTTGCCGGTATGAATTCAGACCGTGATTAACGCCAGGCAGTTCGCCGTTATACTCGCGCCTCTGTTTGGGAGCCAGTATGAATTCTTTGCCAATTGATGAAGTTTTACCCGCTCTGCGTGAAGCCCTGGCGACACGCCACGAGGCCGTGCTCGAAGCACCGCCCGGCGCCGGTAAGACCACCCGTGTGCCTTTGGCCCTGTTGAACGAACCCTGGCTGGCCGGACAACGCATTCTCATGCTCGAACCGCGGCGTCTGGCGGCGCGGGCGGCGGCCGAGCGCCTGGCCAGCGAACTGGGGGAAAAGGTCGGCGAGACCGTGGGCTACCGCATCCGTCTGGATAGCAAGGTCGGCCCGAACACCCGCATCGAGGTGGTTACCGAGGGCATCCTGACCCGCCGCCTGCAAGACGATCCGGCGCTGGAAGGCGTCGGCTTGCTGATCTTCGACGAATTCCACGAGCGCAGCCTCGACGCCGACCTGGCCCTGGCCTTGAGTCTCAATGGCCGCGATCTGTTTCGCGACGAGCAGCCGCTGAAAATCCTCCTGATGTCGGCGACCCTGGAAGGCGAGCGCCTGGCCGGGCTGCTGGACGACGCGCCGATCCTGCGCAGCGAAGGCCGCATGTTCCCGGTCGATGTGCGCTGGGGGCGGCCCTTCCAGCCGGGCGAGTTCATCGAGCCGCGGCTGGTGCAGACCCTTCTTGAAGCGCTGAACGATGAAAGTGGCAGCGTCCTGGTGTTCTTGCCGGGGCAGGCCGAGATCCGTCGGGTGCACCAGCAGTTGGCCGACGCCCTGGGCGAGCGCCCGGAGATGCTGCTCTGTCCGCTGCACGGTGAACTGGACCTGGCGGCGCAGCGCGCGGCCATCGAACCGGCCCCGCCCGGCAAGCGCAAAGTGGTGCTGGCGACCAATATCGCCGAGACCAGCCTGACCATCGACGGCGTGCGCGTGGTGGTCGATGCCGGGCTGGCACGGGTGCCGCGTTTCGACCCGGGCAGCGGCATGACCCGTCTCGACACCCAGCGTATTTCCCGTGCCAGCGCCACCCAGCGCGCCGGCCGGGCCGGGCGCCTGGAGCCGGGTGTGTGCTATCGCCTGTGGTCCCAGGACCAGCACGAACAACTGGCGGCCTATGGCAGCGCGGAGATTCTCCAGGCGGACCTGGCGGGCCTGGCCCTGCAACTGGCCCGCTGGGGTGTGGCACCGGCGCAACTGGTGTGGCTGGATGTGCCGCCCGGCGCGGCCTATGCCCAGGCCCAGGACTTGCTCGAACGCCTCGGAGCGCTGACGGCCAAGGCTGGCGAGGACTGCAAGCTGACGCCTCATGGCCAGGCAATGGCCGAGTTGCCGGCCCATCCGCGCATTGCCCATCTGCTGTTGCGCGGCCAGGCCCTGGGGCTGGCGGACATGGCCTGCGACGTCGCCGCCTTGCTCGGCGAGCGCGACATCCTGCGTGGCGGCGGTGCCGACCTGCATAGTCGCCTGGTGCTGCTGTCCGGCGAAGAGCGCGCGGCCCGCGGCGCCCAGGGCGGGGTCCAGCGGGCTCGGCAACTGGCCCGGCAATACCGTGGTTATCTGCGCGGACAACCAAGCCAGGCGGTGGCGGACCCGGATCACCCGCGCTGGCTGGGCGCCTTGCTGGCGCTGGCCTATCCGGACCGGGTCGCCCAGCAACGTCGTCCCGGCGGCGCCGAATACCGGCTGGCCAACGGCCGCGCGGCGCTGTTCAGCGAGACCGACAGCCTGATGAAGCAACCCTGGCTGGTGATCGCCGACCTGGGCAGTCGCCAGGGGCAGCGGGAAGAGCGCATCTACCTGGCGGCGGATTTCGACCCGGCGCTGTTCGACTCGGTCCTGGCCGAGCAGGTGCGCTGCGTCGATCAGCTTGATTGGGACGAGCGCGAAGGGGTGTTGCGTGCCGAGCGCCAGCGCAAGGTCGGCGAACTGGTGCTCAGCCGCGAACCGCTGACCGGCCTGGACGAGGCGGCGCGCTGCCAGGCCCTGGTCAATCTGGTGCGGCGCAAGGGCCTGGAGCTGTTGCCCTGGACCCCGGAGCTGCGCCAGTGGCAGGCCCGGGTGGCTTTGTTGCGCCAGCTCGATCTAGAGGCCAAGGGCGAAAGCCAGTGGCCGGACGTCAGTGACGCGGCGCTGCTCAAGAACCTGGAAAGCTGGCTGCTGCCGTACCTGGGCAAGGTTTCGCGCCTCAGCCACTTCGCCAACCTGGAACTGGCCAGCATTGTCCACAGCCTGCTGCCCTGGCCGTTGCCGCAGCGCCTGGACGAGCTGGCGCCGCACCACTTGACGGTGCCGTCCGGCTCGTCGATCCGTCTTGATTACAGTGAACAACCGCCGATTCTCGCGGTGCGCCTGCAGGAGTTGTTCGGCTTGGCAGAGACACCGCGGATCGCTGGTGGACGGCAGGTGGTCAAGCTGCACCTGCTGTCCCCGGCGCGGCGGCCGGTGCAGGTCACCCAGGACCTGGCGAACTTCTGGCGCAGCACCTACGCCGAGGTGAAGAAGGACCTCAAGGGCCGTTACCCGAAACACTACTGGCCGGACGACCCGCTGGTGGCCGAAGCCACGGCCCGCGCCAAACCGCGCAAGTAACCAGTGTGTAGCCGCTGCCGAAGGCTGCGATAGGTCCGCAGGACCTTTAGCGCCAGTGCCGACGCCAGCGACCGTTCCGGCCGATCGGCGGCAGCGGCTACGGTGCGGCGGGCAGCAGGAAGCGGGCGATCAGTGGCAGGTGGTCGGAGATGCGCAGGGTGTCGTCCTGCCGTACCTGGGCCTCGACTCGCTTGAGCCGCGGGCTGTGGAACAGGTAGTCGACGGTGCGATCCGGGCCGCTCAGGGCCGGGTCGTTGGGGTAGTGGGTCAGCCACAGGGCGCGGTCGATACCGCTGGCTTCGTTGTTGGTGGGAATCATCGGGTACTTGTCCCAGAGCGTGTGCAGCGCGCTGTCGGCGGAGTAGGGCGTGCGTTGCTCGGGGGCGAGCCGCTGGTACTGGCCCAGGGGCAGCAGGCTGAAGTCGCCGCCGATCAGCCAGGGCGTACCACGGGCTTCGAAGCGGTCGAGGATCCTGGTGACCGCGTTCACCTGGGCTTGCAGGGTGTCGTCGGGTTTCGTCGCGCGCTCCAGATGGGTGTTGAGCACCGCCATCTGCCCGCCGTCGCTTAACGGCAGGTAGCTGACCAGCACGGCGTTTTTCGGCTGGAACTGGCGGCTGAGGAGATTGGCCTCGGGCACCGGCAATTGCAGGCGTTCGGCGTGTTCGATGCGGTAGCGGCTCAAGGTCGCCAGTTGCCGGCCGACGCTGCCGAAGATGTGCGGGGAGGGTACGAAGTCGGCCTTCCAGTCGAAGGCCTGTGTGCTGCACGGATACAGGTCGGTCAGGCGTTCCTGCAGCAGCTTGAGCTGGTCCTGGTAGCCGCTGGCCTTGGCGCCGTCGTCCAGCTCCTGCACCAGCACGATGTCCGGCTGTTCATCGCGAATCACCCGGGCCACTTCGTCCAGGCTGAAGGCCATGTCTTCCGGGGTCGGGCGCTCGTCCGGCCCTTGGGCCTGGTCGTTCCAGAACACGTAGCGCTTGCCTGCCAGGTACTGCACGTTCCAGGTCATCACCTTCAGCGCCTGGCCCGGCACCAGGCTGGGCACCTTGCCGGTGCAGGCGACCGGCAGCGACTCCTTGGCGTCGGGGCGCCAGGTCAGGCTGTAGACCAGGGCTGATAACAGGCCTGCGCTGATCAGCAGGCCCAGGAGGATGAAGCGAAATAGGCGGGGCATCGGCTCGGCTTATGGCGTTGCTGGATTGAGCCCGAGCATAACCGAGAGCGGGACCGCGGCCCAAGGGGTAGAGCGGTCGGCCCCCGGGGTCATTGCTGGTCAGGCGAGTCGCCGATCAGCATGAACAGGCGGAATACCACCACGCTGGTGAACAACTGCAGGAAGCTGTGGGCGCTTTCGATCAGCAGCGACAGCATCGGACCCGGCTCGGGGTACGCCGCCAGGCTGGCGCCCTTGAGCACCCACAACGGGGCCATCACGGCCAGGATGCAGACCAGGATCCGCAGGAAGTGCCCGCGGGTCAGGCGGAAGCTTTCCTTGATCGCGGCCAGTGGTTGCAGGCCCTTGAGCACCAGCAGGTATTCGGCGAAGGCCAGGGTCACCATCAGCCACAGCCCGGGCAGGAAATACAGCGACAGGCCCAGCAGGATCAGCAGGGTGTTGATGGCGGTCAGCAGGGCAAAGCGCGGCCACAGGCTGACGGTCGCGGCGAGCAGGTCGCGGGCCAATGGCGATTCGCCACGGCTGCGGGCATCTAGAAACAGGATCAGTACCCCGGTGTAGAGCGGGTAGATCAGCAGGCCGACGATCACGCTGTAGCCGGGAAAGGCCTCGGGGCCCAGCGAGCTGTCGACCGCCTGCTGCAGCAGCGCTTCGAGGACCACCAGCGGCAGGCACAGTTGGACGATACGGCCCAGGTTGCGCTGGCAGAAGTACAGGGAGTCGCGCAGAACGGTTAACGGATTCATCAGTGGTTATCGCAGATCACAAAAAGCGGTTGGACACTTTAACCGATGCAGCCCCGGGGCGAGCAAACGTAAACGTTAGGTAAAGGCCATTGAAAGCTCGCTGGGCAGCCCCATTACTGGTTGCACCTTGCGCATGACGGACAAGGCCCCGTTTTTTACCGGCAATCTAAAGAGGTCGCCATGAACAGCGAAGAGCAAACCCTGATCGATGGACTGTTTTCACGGTTGCAGCAAGCCGAGAAGGATTCAGCCCCGCGCGACGCCCAGGCCGAGGCGCGGATCAAGGAGCATCTGACCCGGCAGCCTGCCGCCGGGTATTTCATGACCCAGGCGATTCTGGTGCAAGAGGCGGCAATCAAGAGCCTCGACGAGCAGAACAAACAACTCACCCAGCAAGTCCAGCAACTGCAGGCCGAGCTGCAGCAGGCCGGGTCCCAGGCCGCGGCGCCGGCGCCCAGCAGCGGTGGCGGCTTCCTTTCGAGCATCTTCGGCAGCGGTTCCCGCGATCCGCAGCCGGCGCCGACGCAAAGCGCTCCGGCCTCGTCCGGCGGTGGCTGGCGCGAACCGGCGCGGCCGGCGTTCAACCCGCAGCCGCAGCAGAACTACCCGCAACAGAGCTATCCCCAGCAAAACTATGCCGCGCCACCTCAGCAGGCTCCGGCCGCGGCTGGCAGCAGCTTCCTCGGCGGCGCGCTGAAAACCGCCGCCGGTGTGGCGGGTGGCGTGATGCTGGCGCAAGGCCTCAGCAGCCTGTTCCACGGCAACCAGCAGCCGCAGGAAATCGTCGAAGTGATCAAGGAAGAACCGGCGCCCGCCAGCGACAACGCGGGTGGCTGGGGCAATGACGAGCAGCGCATGGCCAACAACGACTCCTGGGGCAACAACGACCAGGGTGGTTTCAGCGATGCCGACTACGGCAACGACGACAGCTCGTTCTTTTCCGACGACGATTCCTTCGTCTGATCCGCCATCGGTCCGGAACGCAACAGCGTCCCGGACCGATTATTCGCGGAACCTTCCTTCTGGCTGGCATACTGAGCGACTTTTCAGGGTTTGAGTCCCGGCCCAGTTCGCGCGCGTGAGCGCCATGAGGATAAGCGGTGAAAAAAATCGCTGTGTTCGCCGATGTCCAGAATCTCTATTACACCGTGCGCCAGGCCTATGGCTGCCACTTCAACTATGCCGCCCTGTGGGCCGATATCAGCCAGCAGGGGCAGATAGTCGAGGCCTACGCCTATGCGATCGACCGGGGCGACAGCAAGCAGCAGCAGTTCCAGCAGATCCTGCGCAACCTGGGCTTCACGGTAAAACTCAAACCCTATATCCAGCGCAGCGACGGCTCGGCCAAGGGCGACTGGGACGTGGGGATCACCATCGACATCATGGACGCCGCCGCCCATGTCGACGAAGTGGTGCTGGCTTCCGGTGATGGCGATTTCGACCTGTTGCTCGAGCGCATCATCAGCAAGCACGGGGTCGAAGCGGTGGCCTATGGCGTGCCGGGGTTGACCGCCAATTCGCTGATTCGCGCGGCCACGCGCTACGTGCCGATCGAAGGCGCGCTACTGCTCAAAAGCTGAGCTGACTATTTTTTGTACGGAGCTGGACAGGTTTGGAACGCATCGCAGTCATCGACTTTGAAACCACCGGGATCTCCCCGAGCAGCAGTTGCCGGGCCACGGAAATCGCCGTGGTGATCCTTGAGCAGGGGCGCATCGTCGAGCGTTACCAGAGCCTGATGAACGCCGGCGTGCGGGTGCCGGCCTTCATCGAACAGCTGACCGGCATCAGCAACGCCATGCTGCGCGGCGCGCCGCCGGCCGAGCAGGTGATGAACGAGGTCAACGAGTTCGTCGGCACCACGCCGCTGCTGGCGCACAACGCTGCGTTCGACCAGAAGTTCTGGGACTACGAACTCGGCCGGATCAAGCGCACCCGCTTGCAGAACTTCGCCTGTTCCCTGTTGCTGGCGCGACGGCTGATGCCGGCGGCGCCCAACCACAAGCTCGGCACCCTCACCAGTTTCGCCAGCCTGCCCCATACCGGCCAGGCTCACCGGGCCATGGCCGATGCGGAAATGGCCGCCAACCTCACCGCCCACCTGGCGCTGGAGCTGCGGCAGAAACACGGGCTGCGCGAGCTGTCCCACGATTTCCTGTGCAAATTGCAGAAAGTGCCGGCCGCCAAGATCGGCGAACACCTCAAGCGCCATCGCGGCGCCTGACTCCCGTAGCCGCTGCCGCAGGCTGCGATAAGGCTCGAAGAGCCTTCCGAGGCCCTCAAGAGCGCGTCTCCTTCGGAGCCGATCGCAGCCTGCGGCAGCGGCTACAGTCGGCGCTGGCTGGGTTCACTTGCCGTTGCTTTCCAGATGCCCCAGCGGCACGCGCTGTTCGATGGCGCTGGAGAGCACGATCGAGGTCTTGCTGAACCCGTACTTCGCCACCCGGTTGATCAGCTCTTCCAGCTCCGGCATCGAGCCGACGGCGGCGCGCATGATCACGCACGGATCGCCGGTGACCCGCTGGCATTCGGTGAGTTGCGGGATCCGGCTCAGTTCGTCGTAGGCCTTCTGATTGCCGTGCTGGGCCATGCGCAGTTCGATCACGCACTGGATCGGCAGCCCGAGCTTGGCCAGGTCGACCTTGGCCTGGTAACCGGTGATCACTCCGCTGGCTTCGAGTTTGGCCACCCGTTCGGCCACGGCCGGGGCGGAGAGGTTCACCTTGCGCGCCAGCTCGGCGTAGCTCGCTCGGCCATTTTCCAGCAGGGCGGCGAGGAGCATGCGGTCATATTTATCCATGATAAGGCTCTCAAACTCAGCGACTTTCGAAAGCATGGTTTATAGCCAGAATCTCCATGTTTTGAAAAGTGTACCGATGCTTTAAACAGGTTTTGTAACTTAAGTTCCGCCGGCCGGCTTTCTAGAATAACCCTCTCCCTCGTCCTGTCTTCGAGCTTCCCATGCCTGGCCTACGCCGTTTTCCCTTGCCCCTGATTGCCGCCTTTTTTGCGTTGTACGTGATCTGGGGGTCGACCTACCTGGTGATCCGTATCGGTGTCGAATACTGGCCGCCGCTGATGCTCGCCGGCATCCGTTTCGTTATCGCCGGCAGCCTGATGTACGGCTTCCTGCGCTGGCGCGGGGCGCCGGCACCGACCTGGGCGCAATGGCGGGCGGCGGGGGTGATCGGCATCCTGCTGCTGAGCTGCGGCAATGGCGCGGTCACTGTCGCCGAACACATGGGCGTGGCGTCCGGAGTGGCGGCCCTGGCGGTGGCCACGGTGCCGTTGTTCACCCTGCTGTGCGGTTACTTCTGGGGCGCGCGCAACACTCGCCTGGAATGGGCCGGGATCGTCCTCGGGCTGATCGGCATCGCCATGCTCAACCTCGGTTCCAACCTGCAGTCGAGCCCGACCGGCGCGGCCTTGCTGGTGTTCGCGGCGGCGGCCTGGGCCTTCGGTTCGGTGTGGAGCAAGCACCTGCCGTTGCCGCAAGGGGCGATGGCCAGTGCCGTCGAGATGCTGGTGGGCGGCGTGGTGCTGCTGATCGGCAGCTGGTTGAGCGGCGAGCAACTGGCCGCCGTTCCGCCGATCGAAGGCTGGGCAGCCCTGGCGTACCTGATCGGTTTCGGCTCGATCATCGCCTTCAACGCCTACATGTACTTGCTCAAGCATGTGCGTCCGGCGGCGGCCACCAGCTATGCCTACGTCAACCCGGCGGTAGCGGTGCTGCTGGGGATCGTGTTTGTCGGCGAGACCATCGGCCTGGAGGAGGCGCTGGCGATGGTGGTGATCATCAGTGCCGTGGTGTTGATCGGCCTGCCGCAGTGGAGCCGACCGAAAGTGAAAGTGCTGGCGGAAGAAACGACTGCCTGACACTGGCGGTCGTGATTGCCTGAACCCCCGGGCGAGCGCGCTGCGTTCGCCCGGGGGGCAGTTACAGGGGCATCAGTTACAGGCGCCTTCGTCGCGCCAGACCTTGCCGCTGCCTTCGCCTCCGGTATACGCCGGGTTACCCGGTTCATTGCCCTGGGTCCACCAGCGCGCGGTATAGAAGTGGCCGTTGTGGCTGACCTTGTTGCCGGTCAGGTACGCGCTCTTCGCGTTCCATTGCCCCAGGCAGAGGCTGGGTTGTCCACCTTCCTCGACGCTGACCTTCACGTTGTGCTCGCTGACCGCTGTGTGATGGCCGTTGCTCAGTTCGAGGCTGAAGCGGTAGTTGGCGTCCTTGCCGGTCTTCGGTGCGATGAACGTCAGTTGCGGCCCGTTGGCCTGGAAACTCAGGCTCGGGGTGACGCTCCAACGGTACTCCAGGGGCAGGCCCGCGGGGTCGCTGGAGCCCGAGGCGTCGAGCCGGACCTGCTCGCCGGCCTTGGCTTGGGTCGCACCGTTGATGCTCGGTAGCGGTGGCTCGACCTGAGTGTCGTTGTCGCATGGCCCCAGATCCTTCCACACCTTGCCGCTGCCGTCGGCGCCGGTGAAGTTCGGATTGCCGGGTTCGCTGCCCTGTACCCACCAGCGGGCCATGTATTGGCGACCCTTGTGCTGCACCTGGTTTTTCTCCGTATAGACCTTGCCGGCTTCCCACTGGGCTTGGCAGCTGGCCGCGTTGCCGCCGGCCTTGACCAGCACTTCATGGCTGGCGCTGCTGCTCTGCTTGCCGTTGCTCAGCTTCAACGTGAAGCGGTAGCGGGTGTCGCTGGCCCGTTCGGGCGCGCTGAAGCTCAGGCGCGGGCCGTCGAAGCTGAAGTCCAGGGCCGGCGTCACTTCCCAGGCGTAACTCAGGGCATTGCCCTGCGGGTCGCTGGACGCGGAGGCATCCAGGACCACCTGCTGCCCGGCCTCGGCCTCGGTCTTGCCATTGATCACCGCCACCGGCGGCAGGTCGGCGTCGACCGGCTTGAGGGCGGCGGACTTGACCTCGTTGTCGGCGCTGAATTCGCCATCGGCGAGCAGCGTCCACGGACCGTCCGGGCCGGCGCCGCCATACACCTGGTAATCCTTGATATTGCCGCTCAGGCCCTGGTCCTGGCGTGGCAGGTAATGCAACTGGGAGAAGCGGCTCTCGGTGCCCAGGTCGATCACCAGTTGATGGGGATAACCGGCCCCGGTCGCCGAGGCCCAGTAGGACTTGGGGTTGCCGTCGAGGATGTTGCTGCCGGGCGAACCGGCCTGGGTGCTGCTGGCGGAGTGGATGCGCCAGCCGCGGGGCAGGGATTTGCCGCGGGCATCGGCCAGGTGCAGTTCGGCGATGCTGGCGCCTTCCTTGCCATCCACCGAGGAATTGGCCACCAGCCGCACATAACGCGCCTTGACGGTTTCGTTCTGGGTGGCGAAGGCGTGACCCTCGATCACCATGCCGGCCACGCTCTTGTTCTTTTCCACACGCAACGCCAGGTACCAACGGCCGGCCTGCGGATCGTTGACCGCCAGGGCCACGCCGTTGTTTTCCAGGGAACGGTAGTCATAGTCGCTGACGCTTGGCTGGCTGCCCTGCTTGAGCAGCAGTTGGACCTTGCTCGACGACTCGTTCTGCGGGCCCTGGGTCACGCTGAACACCAGGCGCTGGGTGCCGCTGGGGACGTCCAGGGGGAAGTAGCGTATTTCGTCCTTGGCCAGATCGACCGACTGTTGCAGCAAGGGTGTGGCTTGCTCGTCGGCCAGGGGCACCACGGCAGGCGCGTAGGCGGAGATCTTCGCTGCGTTCTCGCGCCAGACCCTGGCCATGTTCGCGGTCTGCGCATCGCCCAGCGGCACTCCACGGCTGTCCTTGAGATCCGGGTTGGAGTAGTAGGGCACCTGGTTGCCGCAGAGGATGGTGCCGACCCGGCCGTTGTTGTAACCGAAGCGGTAGCTTTTGCCGTCCGAGCAGTGGCTGCCGCCGATGTTGTGCGCCAGTTCATGGCGAAACACCGTCGGCCCATTGATGTAGTTGATCGAGTAGCGCCCGTTGACGTAGGCCCAGCCGACGGCCGTGTCCTGGCCCGGGACGCCGCGCACGAAGCTGGCGACCAGGTCCGGGCTGTACTGCTTGATGCCGTCGGCGAACACTTTGCTGACCTGGCTCAGGGAGCCTGTGGTGATCGGCATGTCATCGCTGACCACCTGGGTACCTACCAGGCGTAAACGCACGCCCTGGATCTGCGATTGCTGCACGGCGCGGTTGACCGCCACCACCTGTGCCAGGGCATAGGCTTCGGGGTCACCGATAAACCTGGCCGACGCCTCCGAGAAGCCTGCCAGCAGGTCGATGAGGATGTCCCCGTTGGCGCTGCGATCAAGCTGATAGCTGCGTTGGCCGCTGCGCGATTCGAGCAGGTTGGGCTGCTCCTTGCCCGGGACTTCCAGGGAGTCCTGGGCATGGGCCGGGCGTTGCGGGCCGTCGAAGCGCAACAGCGACTGCTGGCCATCGGCGGTGCCACGAATGATCGCATTGGCTTGCGGCAACAGCGCGACGAAGCTGCCATCGGCGCGACTGGCGACAATCATTTCGTCCTCCGGCTGCAAGCTGCGGCTATGGGTCTTGCCGACCAGCACCCTGAGGTCCTTGAAGCCATCGGCCGTGGTCGGCACGAGGCTGCGGATGCTCAGGCCGGTTTCCTGTTGCAGGCGTTGGGTGCCGACCTCGGCCGTACTGCGGGCTCCCGGGGCGAGGGTCTGGAGGTTGATGAAGGGGCCGCTCTGGGCGGCCGGAGCCTGCGAGCCGGTCTCCTGGGCCAGTAGCTCGCCGCTCACGGGCAACAGTACGGCCGCCGCGAGGCTGGCGCAGTAAAGGCGGTGGGCGCGGGAAAACGCGGTCAATCTGAAGCGAGGCATAACCATTCCTGAAACCGCACGGACGCCCCCCAGCCGATCGGGATCGACAGAGTGCCTGTGCGGGTAAGTGATGAATAAGGAGGTGTGCCGGCGGCCGGGATCATAGGCGGTGGGTCACTGCCCTGTACATTGACCCGGCGGCTTTTCGTACCCGTCCGAAACGCTCGGTGTCCGGGCGCAAGGTATTTTTACGTGATGCCTGGAAGAGGCCTCCGCTTGAGAGTGTCGGGTAGCGCGCGAGCAAAAACGCCGGGCATTGCCCGGCGTTTTTTGTTCCAGCCTGTCGTACTCAGTCCGGGTTGGACAGCATCACCAGCGCTAGCAGTACCAGGACGAAGGCCAGCATGAACAGCAGGCTGATCCCGGCGACGCGCCACAACGAGAAGAAAGGCCCCTTGCTGAGTTTGTGTTCGATGACAACCGGACCGAAGAGCTGGCGTGCGTAGGTGTTCATCGCAAAAATCGGTGGCAGTACGAAGACCACGGCTGGAACGCTTTCCGGCAGCACCGCGCCCAGCACCATCATCAGGATGAGCAGGCCGATACCGATGTACCAGGCCTTCTTCACTTCGCTTTCACGGCCGAGCGCCTTGAGGTTGGCGGCGATCATGTAGGACCCCGCCACGGAAGTGCCGAGGAAGGTGGCAAGGCCGACAGCGTTGATACTGTACAGGCGCAATGGCGCAGTCGCCGCCGGGGTCTGCAATTCGGCGGTCGGTGTCTGGAAGGGGTTGGGTGTATCCATACAGGTCAGGCTCCTGGATCTTCAAAGGTGCGATAGGGAAAAAGGGGCTGAATTCTCCTCCCGTACCTCAAGGCGCGTCCACCTGCATTCTTCATGCCCGCCAGCTGGCGAGCTGTAGCGGGGCAACTCGTCAGCCCGAAAGAAACCCGCCTGAATTAGGGTAAACTGCCGCCCATTGCACACCTGCGCTGACAATCTCCCTACGGTATCCCCATGACATTCGCCACTCTTGGCCTGATCGAACCCTTGCTGCGCGCCCTCGAAACGCTTGGCTACCAGACCCCGACACCGGTGCAGGCGCAAGCCATTCCGGCGGTGCTGGGCGGTCGCGACCTGATGGCCGCGGCCCAGACCGGCACCGGCAAGACCGCCGGCTTCGCCTTGCCGCTGTTGCAGTTGCTGGCCATGGAAGGGCCGAAAGTCACCGCCAACTCGGTGCGCGCCCTGATTCTGGTGCCGACCCGCGAACTGGCCGAACAGGTGCACGAAGCGGTGCGCCAGTACGCCGAGAACCTGCCGCTGCGCACTTACGCGGTATACGGCGGCGTCAGCATCAATCCGCAAATGATGAAGCTGCGCGGCGGCGTTGACCTGCTGGTGGCCACGCCGGGCCGCCTGCTCGATCTGTTCCGCCAGAACGCGCTGAAGTTCAACCAGTTGCAGACCCTGGTGCTGGACGAAGCCGACCGCATGCTCGACCTGGGCTTTTCCGAAGAGCTGGCGAACATTTATCGCGCCCTGCCGAAAAAGCGTCAGACCCTGCTGTTCTCCGCGACCTTCTCCGATGACATCCGCCTGCTGGCCGGGCAGATGCTCAACGACCCGCTGAGCATCGAAGTCAGCCCGCGCAACGTTGCCGCCAACACCGTCAAGCAATGGGTGGTGACGGTGGACAAGAAGCGCAAGCCGGAGCTGTTCAGCCACCTGCTGCGCAAGAACCGCTGGAAGCAGGTGCTGGTGTTCGCCAAGACCCGCAACGGCGTGGACGCGCTGGTGGAAAGGCTGCAGGGCCAGGGCGTGAACGCCGACGGCATCCATGGCGACAAGCCCCAGGCCACCCGCCAGCGGGCGCTGGACCGCTTCAAGGCCAGCGAGATCCAGATCCTGGTGGCCACCGATGTCGCGGCCCGTGGCCTGGACATCGAGGACTTGCCGCTGGTGGTCAACTTCGATCTGCCGATCGTCGCCGAGGATTACATCCACCGCATCGGCCGCACTGGCCGCGCCGGCTCCACCGGTGAGGCGATCTCGCTGGTGTGCGCCGATGAAGTGAACCTGCTGTCGGCCATCGAGATGCTGACCCGCCAGACCCTCAAGCGCCACGACGAGCCGGACTTCATCCCGGAGCACCGGGTGCCGGAAACCGACGCCAGCGGCCAGGTGATCAAGAAGCCGAAAAAGCCGAAGAAACCCAAGACTTCCGGCGGTGGCGGCAAGCGCAACCTGGGCAAGTGGGTGGACAGCGGCGAAGTGGCCGAAGCCCCGGCGGTGAAACCGGTGCGCAAGGTGCCGGCGTTCAACACCGGGCCGCGCAAGCGCAAGCCGTAAGCCAGAGGCCAACACCGCCCCTGTAGCCGCTGGCGCAGCCTGCGATCGAGGACGCAGTCCTCGTAAAACCAAACGACCCGGTTCTCCTGGAGAAGCCGGGTCGTTTGCTTTGGCGGCCGCTGCGCGGCCGTTCGCAGCCTCGCTTCGCTCGGCAGCGGCTACAGGGCGTAGGCCGGGTTCAGGCCTTTTCCCGCAACCACTCGAGCATTCCCAACCCCGCTGCCCGCCCACTGGCGAAACACGCGGTGAGCAGGTAGCCGCCGGTGGGTGCTTCCCAGTCGAGCATCTCCCCGGCGCAGAACACGCCGGGCAATTGCTTGAGCATCAGGCGTTGGTCCATGGCCTCGAACGTCACCCCGCCGGCGCTGCTGATGGCTTCGTCCAGGGGCCGGGTTTTCACCAGGGTCAGCGGCAGGGCCTTGATCGCCTTGGCCAGCAGCGCCGGGTCGGCGAAGCAGTCGGCGCTGGTCAGTTCACGCAAGAGCGCGGCTTTTAACCCCTCGATGCCCACCTGGCTGTGCAGGTGCTTGGCCATGGAGCGCGAGCCCCGTGGCTTGCTCAGCGCGGCCTGGATCCGGTCATGGGGTTTGCCCGGCAACAGGTCGATATGCACCGTGGCGGTGCCGTGCTTGTTGATTGCCTCGCGAATCGGCGCCGACAGCGCGTAGATCAGGCTGCCCTCGATCCCGGTGGTGGTGATCACGCACTCGCCGAGGCGGGGTATGTCGTCGTTCAGGCCAATGGCCACGTTCTTCAGCGGGGCACCGGCGAACTTGCTGCGCAGCAGATCGCTCCAGTCCTGCACCTCGAACCCGCAGTTGCTCGGTTGCAGGGGCGCCAGTTGCACGCCGCGCTGCTCCAGCGGCAGCATCCAGGCGCCATCCGAACCCAGGCGCGACCAGCTGCCGCCACCCAGCGCCAGCAACACGGCGTCGGCCTGAACCGATTTTTCGCCTTCCGGGCTGTGGATGCGCAGGCTGCCATCGACATTCCAGCCGAGCCAGCGATGGCGGGTGTGGATAACCACGCCGGCATCGCGCAGGCGCTTGAGCCAGGCGCGCAGCAGCGGCGCGGCTTTCATGTCGGTGGGGAACACCCGGCCCGAGCTGCCGACGAACGTCTCGATGCCCAGGCCGTGAATCCATTGGCACAACGCCTCGCTGCCGAACTCGCGCAACAGCGGGGCCATCTGTGGGGCCCGTTCGGCATAACGCGAGAGGAAGGCCGGGTAGGCCTCGGAATGGGTGATGTTCATGCCGCCGACCCCGGCCAGCAGGAACTTGCGGCCTACCGATGGCATGCCGTCGTAGAGATCGACGCGCAGGCCCGCCAGGCTCAGCACCTCGGCCGCCATCAGGCCGGCGGGGCCGCCACCGATAATGGCGACGTGATGGGGCTGGGTGGTGCGGGATAAGGTCATGGCGGGCGGCGGCGTGGCGGAATAAGCCGGGCATTCTACCCGAGGCAGGCCCGTCGCCAATGCTCCATGCGTCCCGCAGCGGCTTATGCAGGGGGCTGATCAAAAAACGTTCAGTGCTCTGCAGGGCTTGTATCCCATGGGCTGCAGAGGCTTGCGCGCAGGTTATCCACAAGCCGCTCCACAGAGATTGGGGGTAAGGCACCCACAATTCCATGACCGCCTGATGAAGGTTTTTGTAGCCGCTGCCGCAGGCTGCGATAGGTCCGCAGGACCTCCAGCGCCAGTGCCGACGCCAGCGACCGTTCCGGTCGATCGCAGCCTGCGGCAGCGGCTACAGGTGTTGGTCGAAAAATGAGCAGTGGGCTGGAAGGCTTGTATTGCCTGGCGTGCAGCGGCTTACGCTCAGGTTATCCACAAGCGGTTCCACAGCGGTTGGGGGTAAGACGCCCATCTTTTGATGACAACCTGATGACGCGACCAGCCCCTATTTCCGTAGCCGCTACCGCAGGCTGCGCAAGGTCCGCAGGACCTCCAGCGCCAGTGCCGACGTCAGCGAGCGTTCCGGTCGATCGCCGCCTGCGGCAGCGGCTAAAGGTGTTGGTCGAAAAATGAGCAGTGGGCTGGAAGGCTTGTACTGCCTGGCGTGCAGCGGCTTACGCGCAGGTTATCCACAGGCGGCTCCACAGCGGTTGGGGGTAAGACGCCCATCTTTTGATGACAACCCGATGACGCGACCGGCCCCCGTTTCCGTAGCCGCTGCCGCAGGCTGCGACAGGTCCGCAGGACCTCCAGCGCCAGTGCCGACGCCAGCGAGCGTTCCGGTCGATCGCCGCCTGCGGCAGCGGCTACAGGTGTTGGTCGAAAAATGAGCAGTGGGCTGGAAGGCTTGTATTGCCTGGCGTGCAGCGGCTTACGCGCAGGTTATCCACAAGCGGTTCCACAGCGGTTGGGGGTAAGACGCCCATCTTTTGATGACAACCTGATGATGCGGCGGCGCTCATTTTTCAATGGCAACCCAATGACGTCCACACCCGTTGCGCGCTGTGGTGCAGGATACCGTGGCGCCGGGCCAGGGCCTGGCGGTCCTTGCTGTAGCCACCGCCGATCACCCCCAGCACCGGGATGTCGCGGCCCAGGCAATGGCGCATCACCTGTTCGTCGCGGGCGGCGACGCCCTGGTCGGTCAGCTTCAGGTAACCCAGGGCATCGTCCTGGTGCACATCCACCCCGGCGTCGTACAGCACCAGGTCCGGCTGGTACAGCGGCAGCAGGTAATTGAGGGCATCGTCGACCACCTTCAGGTAGTCGGCGTCGCCCATGCCCATTGGCAGGGGGATGTCCCAGTCGCTGCTGGCCTTGCGCGCCGGGAAGTTTTTTTCGCAGTGCAGCGAGACAGTCACGGCATCCGGGGTATGTTCGAGAATCCGCGCGGTGCCGTCGCCCTGGTGCACGTCGCAGTCGAAGATCAGCACCCGGCCGACCCGTCCGGCTTCCAGCAGGTAATGGCTGATCACCGCCAGGTCGTTGAAGATGCAGAAGCCCGCCGGGTGGTCGTAGTGGGCGTGATGGGTGCCGCCTGCCAGGTGACAGGCCAGGCCATGCTCCAGGGCCTGTTCGGCGGCCAGCAACGAGCCACCGACGGCGCGCACGGTGCGCCGGGCCAGGGCTTCGTTCCAGGGCAGGCCGAGGCGCCGCTGGTCTTCCCGCGACAACTCGCCGGCCATATAGCGTTCGATATACCCAGGGTCGTGGGCCAGGGCGAGAATTTCCCTGGGGCATAGTTCCGGGCGCAGCAGGTCGGCATCGCGGGTCAGGCCGCTGTCCACCAGGTGGTCGCGCAGCAGGCGAAACTTGTCCATGGGGAAGCGGTGCTCCGCCGGGAACTCAGGGCTGTAGTCTTCGTGGTAGATCAGCGGCAGTGGCATGGCAATTTCATGTAGGAATCCGAAAAGGATCCTACCAGCGATGTAGACTGGCACGCATGGAAATGGAGGGGACGATGGAGCCGATACTGCAACTCGAAAGTGCTCGACTGCTGTTGCGCCAGTGGCGCGACGAGGATTTGCCGGCGTTCGCGGCGATGTGTGCCGACCCGCAGGTGATGCGTTATTTTCCGGCCCCCTTGAGCCGCCTGGAAAGCGCCGCGCTGATCGGTCGGATCCGTGGGCATTTCGCCGAGCACGGTTTTGGCACGTGGGCGCTGGAGCGCAAGGATACCGGGGCCTTTATCGGTTTTACCGGGTTGGGCGTGGTGGGCTTCGAGGCGCCGTTCACCCCGGCGGTGGAAATCGGCTGGCGCCTGGCGCGCGAGCACTGGGGCCTGGGCTATGCCAGCGAAGCGGCCTGGACCGCGCTGCGCTGTGGTTTCGATCGCCTGGCCCTGAAGGAGATCGTCGCCTTCACCACCACCAGCAATCTGCCGTCGCAGAAAGTCATGCAGGCCATCGGCATGCAACACGCTGCGCACGACGATTTCGATCACCCAAAGCTCGGCAGCGAGCATCCGCTGCGTCATCATGTGCTGTATCGCATCAACCGCGAACAATGGTTGGAAACCTTGCATGGATAGCAGGTCGGGGGCATCTGGAGTGTGCCCATGTGTGTGAACCCGATTGAATCGACCGCAGCAGCGAAGACTGCGCGGCATTGCTCTGTGTGAGGAGAGTCTGAATGAGCCACGTGTTGGATGATCTGGTCGACCTGTTGACCCTGGAACCGATCGAGGAAAACCTGTTTCGCGGTCGCAGCCAAGACTTGGGTTTCCGCCAGCTGTTCGGCGGCCAGGTATTGGGTCAGTCCCTGTCCGCGGCCAGCCAGACTGTCGAAGAGGCCCGCCATGTGCATTCGCTGCACGGTTATTTCCTGCGCCCGGGCGACGCGGCGTTGCCGGTGGTGTACCAGGTCGATCGGGTACGCGATGGCGGCAGTTTCAGCACCCGCCGGGTGACGGCGATCCAGAAGGGCAACCCGATCTTCACCTGCAGCGCCTCGTTCCAGTACGACGAGGAAGGCTTCGAGCACCAGGACACGATGCCCCAGGTGGTCGGCCCGGAAAACCTGCCGTCGGAGCTGGAGATCACCCAGCAGCGCGCGCACCTTATCCCTGAGCACATGCGCGAGAAACTGCTGTGCCCCAAGCCCATCGAAGTGCGCCCGGTCACCGAGAAAGACCCCTACAACCCGCAGCCGGCGGACCCGATCAAATACGTCTGGTTCCGCGCCGACGGCAGCCTGCCGGACATTCCCGCGCTGCATAAATACCTGCTGGCCTACGCCTCGGACTTCGGCCTGCTGACCACCTCGATGCTGCCCCATGGCAAGTCGGTGTGGCAGAAGGACATGCAGGTCGCCAGCCTCGACCATGCGCTGTGGTTCCATGCCGACCTGCGCGCCGACGACTGGCTGCTGTATGCCATGGACAGCCCGTGGGCCGGCAATTCCCGCGGTTTCTCCCGTGGCAGCGTGTTCAACCGCGCCGGCCAGCTGGTGGCGTCGGTGACCCAGGAAGGCCTGATCCGCCACCGCAAGGACTGGGCATGAGCCTGGCCGAGGTTCGGCATTGGGTGTTCGACATGGACGGCACCCTGACGGTGGCCGTGCATGATTTCGCGGCTATCCGCGAAGCGCTGGGGATCCCGCCGGAGCATGACATCCTGACCCACCTCGCGGCCTTGCCCGCCGCCGAAGCCGCGGCGAAACACGCCTGGCTGCTGGAGCACGAACGCGACCTGGCGCTGGGTTCGCGCCCGGCGCCGGGGGCGGTGGAACTGGTGCGGGAGCTGGCGGCGCGGGGCTATCGCCTGGGCATCCTGACCCGCAATGCGCGGGAGCTGGCCCATGTCACCCTGGAGGCCATCGGCCTGGCCGACTGCTTTGCCGTCGAGGACGTGCTGGGGCGCGACGAAGCACCGCCCAAGCCTCACCCGGGCGGCTTGCTGAAGCTGGCCGCGGCCTGGGAGGTGGCGCCTGCCGAAATGGTGATGGTCGGCGACTACCGCTTCGACCTTGATTGCGGTCGCGCGGCGGGCACCCACACGGTGCTGGTCAACCTGCCGGATAACCCGTGGCCGGAGCTGGCCGACTGGCATGCCGAGGATTGCAGCGCGCTGCGGCGGATGGTGCTGGCTTAAAAAGCATCGCGGGCAAGCCTCGCTCCTACGGATCTGCGTTGTAGCCCTCTGCCGGGTACGACAACGAACCTGTAGGAGCGAGGCTTGCCCGCGATAGCGTTCTTGCTGATCTCACTCTGTTTATTGGCCGAACAATGCCTTCTGCCCCTCGGGCGAAGTGAACATCTTGTCGCCGTCATGCCCGACCCCGGGCACTTCGATCAATTGCTGTTGCAATCCCTGGGGATGGCGCTGTTTCAGGTAGTCGAAGTAGTTGTGCCCGCGAATCAAGCGGTAGGCGCCCTGGGCCTCGGCGGCGCAGCTGGTGTCCAGCGCCGGGTGGTGCGGGTCGGTGTCCTGTTTGCCTAGCAGGTAGGTGATATCGCGTTTGACGTAGCGCTGTTCCAGTTGCTGCGCGGTCTGGCCGGCGGCGTAGGCCGGCAGCTTGAGCAGGCCGTACTTCCAGCGGTTGAAACCGGGGCACGCGCCGGCATCGACCTTCACCGGGCGCTGCTCGTCGAAGTAGGCATAGGACGACGGGTTGGCGATGACGTAGCGCAGCTTGATGCCGTCATCCTCCAGGCCTGGATGGTGCTGGCCGAGCAGGGCGAAACGCTGCACCACCTGGGCGCCACCGGAGTGGCCGGCGATGACGATCTCGGTCAGGGACGGGAACTGCTGGCGATCGCTCAGCCGCGTGATGATCGCGTCCAGCACCGCATAGGAACTGATCGCCCTGGGCCCGCTGGACGGCTCGCCGGCCATCCAGTCATTGCCCTGCCAGCGCAGCAGCGAACCGGGTAATTGGTGACGCTCGATATCGCTCTGGTTGAGAAACTGCGGGGCGACCACCAGGGTGGACGCACTTTGCCCGGCCTGGCTGGCGGCCTGTTCGGCGCTTTGCAGGTAGGTCTGGGCGTTACGCAGGCGTCCGTGGACAATGATCAGCGCCCGCTGGACCTCGGGCAGCGGCCGCTGCCAGTCCTGGCTCAGGCCGATGGCCAGTTCGCCGCCTTCGAGGTTCAGCCGCGCGGGGCTGATCGTCTTGACGCCATTTTCCGCTGCCTGCGCGCCGGCGCAGATCATCCATAACGTGAGCAGCACCAGTACCCGGCGCATTACAGACTCTTCGCCGCGAAGGTGTCGCACTGGCCGACTTGGCCCTGGGTGAAACCAGCCTTGAACCAGCGTACCCGTTGCGCCGAGCTGCCATGGGTGAAGGAGTCCGGTACCACGCGGCCCTGGCCTTGCTGTTGCAGGCGGTCGTCACCGATGGCGTTGGCGGCGTTCAGGGCTTCTTCGATATCCCCCGGCTCCAGCCAGTTCAGGCGTTTCTGCGCATGGTTGGCCCAGACGCCCGCCAGGCAGTCGGCCTGCAGCTCCTGGCGCACCAGCAGGCCGCCGTCGCCTTCCATCTGCCGGCCTTGTTGGCGGGCCGCCTGGATCTTCGCCGAGACGCCGAGCAGGGTCTGTACGTGGTGGCCGATTTCGTGGGCGATCACGTAGGCCTGGGCGAAGTCGCCGGCGGCCGAGAAGCGTTGGTCCATCTCGCGGAAGAAGTCCATGTCCAGGTACACCTGCTGGTCGGCCGGGCAGTAGAACGGGCCGGTGGCGGAGGTCGCCGAGCCGCAGGCGGAGTTCACCCGGCCACGGAACAGGATGAGCTTGGGTTGCTGATAAGTGCGTCCGGCCTGTTGGAAGATCTGGCCCCAGGTGTCTTCGGTGTCGCCGAGGATGGAGCGCACGAATTCCGCCTGCTCGTCGTTGGCCGGCGGCGCCTGGCGGGTCTGCTGGGTGGTGGCGGGCGCCGAGGACTGGTCCATCTGCCCGACGAGTTGTCCGAGGATTTGCAGCGGGTCCTGGCCGGTGACCCAGCCGATGCCGACGATCAGGATAATGGCGGTCAGGCTCAGGCCCTTGCCGCCGCCAAAGCGCAGACCGCCGCCTCCACCGCCGCCACTGTCATCGCGAGCATCCACCACGTTGTCGCTGCGCCGTCCTTTTTTCCAAAGCATGGGTGAATCCTCGTTCTAATTTGCTGATCAGTGTTGCTGGTGAGTAGGGCAGACGCCAGTCCGGTCGTCAGCCTTTTGCATGCACGCTACCATGGCCCGCAGCCGCATCGATCCTGTCGCGACACATCCGGGGCCTCCTTTGAACATCGATACCCGCATCAAATTCCGTCACCTCGTATGTTTTCTTGAAATGTCTCGCCAGGGCAGCCTGGCGCGGGCGGCGGATGTGCTCGCGGTAAGCCAGCCGGCGATGTCGAAAACCCTCAAGGAACTGGAAGAACTGCTCGACACCCGGCTGTTCGCCCGGAGCAAGGCCGGGCTCAGCCTGACCGAGGCCGGCATGGCCTTTCTGCGTTACGCCGGGCCCTCGGTGCAGGCCCTGCGCGAGGGGGTGAACACCCTGCGCGGTGGCGAATATGCCGCCGGCGTGGTGCGCCTGGGTGTGCTTTCGACCGCCGAAAGTCTGCTGCTGCCGGAGGTGGTGCGGCGCCTGCACGAACGGCATTCGGCGCTGGTGGTGAGCGTGGTCACCGGCCCCAGCGCCTACCTGCTGTCGCAGTTGCGGGTCGGCGATGTCGACCTGGTGGTCGGGCGCATGACGGACAGCCCGCAGATCCAGGGCCTGAGTTTCGAGCATCTGTACAGCGAGTCCATGACCCTGGTGGCGCGCCCCGATCATCCGTTGCTGCACGGGCCATTGGACCGGCATGCGCTGGAGCAGTACCCGCTGGTACTGCCGCTGGCCGGCACCACCATCCGCAAGTTCGCCGACAGCCTGTTCGTGCAGTGCGGCATCAGCCAGTCGCGCCAGCGCCTGGAAACCCTTTCGGTGGCCCTGAGCCGGCGTTACGCGCTGTCCAGCGATGCGCTGTGGATCGCCCCGCTGGATGCGGTGCGCCTGGACCTGGCCAATGGCGAGTTGCGCGAGATCGACCTGGGGCAGCGCGAGCCGGGCGGCTCGGTGGGCATCTCCAGCAACGCCAGCCTGCCGCTGTCGCTGGCGGCGCAATGGTGCGTGGAGGTGCTGCGGGAGGTCGGGCAGGCCTATCGCGAGGGGCGTTATCCATAACCTATTGGTTATGTATTGGAGGGGGCTTTTCAATAGTCGTCGGGCTGCTGTTGTTTGAAACTGTGTGGGCTGCGCTCCATAAATCAAACAACAGGAGACCGACATGTCCGATGCAGACAGCAGTCGTTTCGTTATCCGTGACCGTAATTGGCATCCCAAGGCCCTGACCCCCGACTACAAGACCTCCGTGGCCCGTTCGCCACGCCAGGCGCTGGTGAGCATTCCGCAATCGCTGAGCGAAACCAGCGGCCCCGATTTCTCCCATCTGAAGACCGGGCGTTTCGACAACGACCTGCTGCTCAACTTCAATAACGGCGGCTTGCCGGTGGGCGAGCGGATCATCGTCGCCGGCCGGGTCTGCGATCAGTACGGCCAGCCGATTCCCCACACTCTGGTGGAGATGTGGCAAGCCAACGCCGGTGGTCGCTATCGGCACAAGAACGACCGCTACCTGGCGCCCCTGGACCCGAACTTCGGCGGTGTCGGCCGGGTCCTGACCGACCGCGACGGCTACTACAGCTTCCGCACCATCAAGCCCGGCCCTTACCCGTGGCGCAACGGCCCGAACGACTGGCGCCCGGCGCATATCCACTTCTCCATCAGCGGGCCGGCGATCGCCACGCGGTTGATCACCCAGCTGTATTTCGAGGGCGACCCGCTGATCCCGCTGTGTCCGATCGTCAAGTCGATCGCCAACCCGGACGCGGTGCAGAGCCTGATCGCGCGGCTGGACATGAGCAGCGCCAACCCGATGGACTGCCTGGCCTATCGCTTCGACATCGTGTTGCGCGGCCAGCGCAAGACCCACTTCGAGAATTGCTGAGGAGCCCGCCATGCCTATCCAATTGCTGCCTGAAACCCCTTCGCAAACAGCCGGCCCTTATGTGCACATCGGCCTGGCGCTGGCCGCCGCGGGCAACCCGACCCGCAGCGACGAGATCTGGAACCGGATGGCCGGGCCCGACGCCCAGGGGGAAAAGATCCTGCTGATCGGCCATGTGTATGACGGTAACGGCCATCTGGTGCGCGACTCGTTCCTCGAGTTCTGGCAAGCCAACCACGAGGGCGTCTACGACCCTGTGTTCGATTCGGAGAAAGCCTTCAACAGCTTCGGGCGCACGGCCACCACCTTCGATGCCGGCGAGTGGATGCTGCACACGGTCAAGCCGGGCGTGGTGAACAACGCCGCTGGGGTGCCGATGGCGCCGCACATCAACGTGGCGCTGTTCGCCCGGGGGATCAACATCCACCTGCATACCCGCCTGTATTTCGCCGACGAGCCGGAAGCCAACGCCGCCTGCCCGGTGCTGAACCTGATCGAGCAGCCGCAGCGGCGCGACACCCTGCTGGCGCATCCCTGTGACGTGGATGGGCAGCGGGCGTACCGCTTCGATATCCGCATCCAGGGGGAAGAGGAGACGGTGTTCTTCGATTTCTGATTGGCCATCCGTAACCGCGGGCGTCTCCTGCGGAGCCGATCGCAGCCTCGCGGGCTCGGCAGCGGCTACAGGGATTCCGTGCTTTCTGTAGCCGCTGGCGCAGCCTGCGATAAGGTCCGCAGGGCCTTCAAGCGATCTCAATAACCACGCTCTCTTCGAGGGTGATTGCTGGCTTATTCGTAAGCGCTGGCGCCCGCGATGTGCCGCCCGGCGATATAGCCGAAGGTCAGCGCCGGGCCGAGATTGATACCGCCGGCGGGGTAGTGGCCGCCCATGATGCTGGCCATGTCGCTGCCGGCGGCATACAGGCCGGCGATGGCCTGGCCCTGGCCGTCGAGCACCTGGGCGTGGGGGTTGACCTTGAGCCCGGCGAACGTGCCGAAGCAGCCCGGCTGGACTTTCACCGCGTAGAACGGCCCCTGTTCGATGGGCGCCACGCACGGGTTGGGTTGCTGGCGCGGGTCGCCCTGCTTGCGGTTGTAGGGCGTCGAGCCCCGGCCGAACAGCGGGTCCTGGCCTTGTCGGGCATGCCGGTTGTATTCCGCCAGGGTGGCGCGCAAGCCGTCCGCATCGATGCCGCAGGCCTGGGCCAGCTCCTCGATGCTCGCGCCACGCTTCAGGTAGCCACTGCGGATAAAGGGCGCCAGCGGCACCGGGAAGGGCCGGGAGATGCCCAGGCCATAGCGGCGCTGGAAGCCGTGGCTGCAGATCAGCCACGACGCCACTTCTTCGCTCTCGGGCGCCGCCGCGACCATCGCTCGCACATAGTCGTAGTAACCGTCGGCTTCGTTGACGAAGCGCTGGCCGTTGCGCAAGACGCCGATGACTCCCGGCTTGCTGCGTTCGATGATGTGCGGGAAATGTCCGCGGCTGCCGTCCTGGTAGGGCACCGCGGAGACCGGGGCCCAGGCCACGGGGGATTCCATGTCGGTATCGACCCGGGCACCGACGCTTTCCCCCAGGCGCAAGCCGTCGCCCGAGACCGCCAACGGCGGCAGGGCCAGATGCTCGTGGCCGGTGGGCGTGCGTGGGAACAGCGCCTTGCGCCGCTCGATGTCGTTGGCGAAGCCACCGGCCGCCAGCACCACCGCTTTGCGGGCGCGGATACGAATGGGCCCCCGGGTGGCGCTGCTGACAATCGCCCCGGTCACCGCGTCGCCGTCACGCAGCAATTCGGTGACCGGCGCCGATTCCCAGAGCAGTACGCCAAGGTCCTGCGCCGACTTGGCCAGGCGCGCCACCAGAGCCACACCGTTGACCAGTTGCAGGGCGCGGCGATGGGTGATGAGGTCGAGCAGGTGGCGAGCGACGCGTTTGCTCACGTGCCAGGCCGCCGGCAGCGAGCGACTCAGGTTGAGGAAGGCCGTCAGGTCGGCGCCGGCCATGATCGGCATGCCGATGAACGAGGTTTCGCGCATCGTCTTGCGCAGGCGCTTGAGCAGCGTGCCGACCTCGCGCCCATCGTAGGGCGCGGCGATCACCGAGCGTCCGCCGGTGCCGGCGCCCGGCGTATCGCCGTGGATATCGGCGATGGCGTTGCCGTCGGCGAATTGCAGTGCGGTATGGCGCTCGAAGAACGACACCATGCGCGGGCCGGCTTCGAGGAAGGCGTCGATCATTGCTGGCCGGTAGCGTTCACCCAGTTCATGTTTCAGGTAAGTACGCGGCAGTTCCACGTCCTCGACTATGCCGGCCCGTCGCGCCAGCGGGTTGCACGGCACCCAGGCCCAGCCGCCGGACCAGGCGGTGGCACCGCCGAACACCGGGTCTTTCTCCACCACTATGACCTTCAGGCCATGCCAGGCCGCGGTCACGGCCGCCGAAAGGCCGGCGGCGCCGGAGCCGACGACCAGCACGTCGCAATCGATATCGGGGTGGTGCAGGGAGGCGGTGGCAGGCATGGAAGAAGCAACTCCGCTAAACGAACGATTATTGTTTTTGGAACTTGATTCCAAAAAATATACGGAGTCGAATAGTCGGCAGCAAGGCGAGGGCAGGATCATCTGCGCCGTGCCGAGGTTTTTATGGGCGGTTATCGAACGAGGCCGCGGTGTGTTTCCCATTGCGCCGGTTGTCACTAGAATCGGCCAAATTTCGTCTGGACCCGACCATGGCCGGCAGTCAAATCGAGCGCGTCTTCAGCGTTCTGGAAAGTCTTACCAGCGACCCTCGCGGCCTGCCGATGCAGACCCTGGCCGAGCAGCTGGGCATCCCCAAAAGCGCCACCCACCGGCTGTTGGCGGAGCTGATCCGCCTGGGTTACGTACGCCAGAACCCGGACAACCTGCGCTATCACCTGTCGACCAAGCTGGTGGCCATGGGCTTTCGCTACCTGTCCAGCAGCGGCGCGGATATCGTCCAGCCGGTGCTCGACCGGCTGGCCCAGGAAACCGGCGAGCTGGTGCGCCTTGGGGTGATCGAGGACGAGCGCCAGACCTGGATCGCCAAGTCCCAGGGCGCCCGTTCCGGGTTGCGCTACGACCCCGACATGGGCCGCGAGGCGCCGTTGTTCTATACCGCTTCCGGGCATGCCTGGCTGGCCTGCCTGAGCGATGCCGAGGCGTTATCGCTGGTGGAGCGCCAGGCCGCCGAGATCCCCGCGGACCTGGGCCCGAACGCGCCGCGCTCGAACATCGAACTGCTCGAACGCCTGCGCCTGGCCCGGGAACAGGGCTACGCCTGGGTCGAGGAAAGTTCGGCGGTGGGCACCTCGGCGGTGGCCGCGGTGGTGCGTCATCCGGTCGACGGCCGGGTGGTTGGAGTGCTGAGCATCGCCGGCCCCAGCGCGCGCATGCCGCTGGCGCGCCTGCATGAACTGGCGCCGCTGCTGTTGAAGTTCACCGACGAACTCTCGGCCGCCAGCCAGGCCTCCGAACTCTTCAGCTGACCCTGTAGCCGCTGGCGCGGCCTGCGATCGGCTCCGCAGGAGCCGCAAAACCGCTCACTACGGGTGGGGCAGGCTGAACGCGATCGCCTGTTTTGCGGCCGCTGCGCGCCCGATCGCAGCCTCGCGGAGCTCGGCAGCGGCTACAGGGTTTCCTCGTGTTCTGTAGCCGCTGGCGCAGCCTGCGATCGGCTCCGCAGGAGCCGCAAAACCGGCCTCTGCGGTGGGACAGGCTGAATGCGGTCGCCTGTTTTACGGCCGCTGCGCGCCCGATCGCAGCCTCGCGGGGCTCGGCAGCGGCTACAGGGTTTCCTCGTGTTCTGTAACCGCTGGCGCAGCCTGCGATAAGCTCGGGCCACGCTGGTCGCAGGGCCTTCCCGATCTCAAGCCTTAAAGCTGTTCGCTGATCGGACACTATTTCGTTTTGCTCTTGTGTGAAAGTGGAACCGAGTTCTAAATATTTGAAATCTCACGTTCCCATAACAATCACAAGAGGATCCCGCCTTGCACTCGCCTTTGCGCATTGCCCTGATCGGCGCCGGCAACATGGGCCAGCAGCATTGCCAGCACCTCAAGACCCTGACTGAGGCCAGGCTCTGCGCCGTGGCCGATCCCGGTCCGCTAGCCGCCGGGATCGCCGCGCAGTGGCAGGTGGCGTATTACCCCGACCATGGACTGATGCTCGAACAGGCCCGCCCCGACGCCGTGATAGTCGCCAACCCGAACAACCTGCACGTCGGCACCGCCCTGGATTGCCTGGAGGCCGGGGTGCCGGTGCTGCTGGAGAAACCGGTCGGCGTGCACTTGGATGAAGCGCGCGAACTGGTGGCCGCGGTGAAAAGCAGCGGTGTTCCGGTGCTGGTGGGCCATCACCGGCGCCACAATCCGCTGATCGTTCGCGCCCATGCGCTGGTGCGGGGCGGGGCATTGGGCCGGCTGACCACGGTCACCGCGCTCTGGCAGTTGCAGAAGCCCGACAGCTATTTCGAGATTCCCTGGCGCCGCGAACCCGGGGCCGGGATGCTGCTGACCAACCTGATTCACGACCTCGACCTGCTGCGTCATCTGTGCGGCGAGGTGCATCAGGTGCAGGCCGTCACCAGCAACGCGGTGCGTGGTTTTGCCAACGAGGATTGCGCCGCCGTCCTGCTGCAATTCGCCAACGGTGCCCTGGGCAGCCTGACCGGTTCCGACGCCGTGGCGGCGCCCTGGAGCTGGGAGCTGGATTCCGGCGAAAACCCGGTATACCCGCGCCAGGCCGACCAGCCGTGCTACCTGCTGGCTGGCACCGCTGGCGCCCTGAGCATTCCGCAGCTCAAGCGCTGGCAGTACGCCGAGGCCGGCGCCGGCTGGCATCAGCCGTTGCTGGCGGTCGAGGAACCTTTCACCGCCGCCGAGGCCCTGCGCCTGCAGTTGCAGCATTTCGTCAGCGTGGCGCGGCGCGAGGTCGAGCCGCTGGTCAGCGTGGCCGATGCGGCGCGGACCCTGGCGCTGATCGAGGCGATCCGCGAAGCGGCGGTGACCGGTCGGGCCTGTGCCCCGGCGCTGATCGAGGGATGAGCATGAGCGAACGTATTCTGTCCCTGGCCAGCCTCACGGTGCTGGAAATTTCACCGCCGCAGATGGTCGAGGTGGCGGCCCGTGCCGGTTACAGCCACGTCGGTTTGCGCCTGGTACCGGCGACGCCACAGGAGCATCACTTTGCCCTGGTGGCCGATGCCGAGCTGCGCCGACAGACCCTCAGCCGCCTGCGCGACACCGGCGTCGGCGTGCTGGATGTGGAGATCCTGCGGCTCGAGCCGCACACCCGGGTGGCGGATTTCGAAGCGGTGCTGGCGGTCGGCGCGGAGTTCGGCGCCAGCGAGCTGCTGGTGGCCGGCAACGACCCCGACGAGGGGCGCATGACCGAGCGCTTTGCTGAACTGTGCGACCTGGCGTCGATCTACGGCCTGCACCCGCACCTGGAGTTCATGCCCTGGACCGATGCACGCAACCTGGAACAGGCGCTGCGGGTGGTGGAGAACGCCGGCCGCGACAACGCCGGCGTGCTGGTGGATGCATTCCACTTCGATCGCTCGGCCTCGCGCCTGGAGAACTTGGCAAAGGTCGCGCCGGCGCGGCTGCGTTATGCCCAGCTGTGCGACGTGGCCGGCCCGCGACCGGACGATATGCAGGAGATCCTGCGCCAGGCCCGCAACGAACGGCGTTTCCCCGGGGATGGCGATTGCGACCTGGCGGGGCTCTTGCATTGCCTGCCGGCCAACCTGCCGTTGAGCCTGGAGATCCCCACGGTGAAATTGCTCGAGCAGGGCGTCGGCGCCTTGGAGCGGGCGCAGATCGCCCTGGACAAGACCCGGGCGTTGTTGGCGCGGATTTAGCGGGTAGCAGGTGTGACCCTTTTCGCGGGCAAGCCTCGCTCCTACGGACGCCGCGTCTGTAGGAGCGAGGCTTGCCCGCGAAGCTGTTTCTACAAACAAAACCTATCTTGAGAGACCCTGCGGATGACCCTCAGCACACCCCTTTCCGGTGTCAACCAGCCCTTCAAGGGCATCCTGCTGGTCGTCGTGGCGACCTTTCTGTTTTCCAGCCACGACGCCCTGTCGAAGTACCTCTCGGGGTTCTATCCGATCGTGATGGTGGTCTGGGCCCGCTACCTGATTCATACCCTGCTGATGGCCGGGATCTTCCTGCCGCAATCGGGCCTGCGAGTGTTGCGCACCAAGCGGCCGTTGCTGCAGCTGGCGCGGGCCTTGTGCCTGCTCGGCACCAGCCTGCTGTTCACCTCGGCGCTGCTGTTTATCCCGCTGGCGGAAGCCACCGCGGTCAACTTCCTGGCACCGGTGCTGGTCACCGCGCTGTCGGTGCCGCTGCTGGGCGAGCGGGTCACGAAGGGCCAGTGGCTGGCGGTGATCTGCGGCTTTATCGGCGTGCTGATCATCGTTCACCCGGGCGGCGACCTGTTCACTCCGGCGGTGCTGCTGCCGTTCTGCTCGGCGCTGTTTTTCTGCTTTTACCAACTGCTGACCCGCAAGCTCGCCGAGCATGACAGCCCGACCACCAGCAACTTCTTCGCCGGCCTGTGCAACACCCTGGTGATGAGCGCGCTGGTGCCGTTCTTCTGGCAGGTGCCGAGCTTTATCCATGGCGTGCTGATGCTGGCGCTGGGGGCCTGCGGCATGACCGCCCACCTGTTCCTGACCCAGGCATTCCGCCACGCGGCGCCGGCGCTGCTGGCGCCGTTCGGCTATTGCCAGATCGTTTTCGCCGGGCTGCTGGGCTGGCTGTTGTTCAGCCATACACCGCAGCCGATCACCCAGCTGGGCATCGCGGTGATCTGTCTCAGCGGCCTGGCGGCTGCCTGGCAACAGCGCCGGAGCTGAGCGGAATTCATCAAGGGAGCGCCAGCCGGGTATTGGCTGGCAAGAGGGAGAACGAAAAAAAGCAGGCCCGGAACCGGGCCTGCGAGAGGAAAGCGTCAGTCTTCTACTTTCGGAATCTTGCGGGGGGCCATGAAGTACATCCAGGTCAGGGCAATGAAGTACATCGCCGGGATCAGGGTGAACAGCACGGTGTAGTTGTTGTTGGTGACGGTCAGGATATGGCCCACCAGCTGGGTCATGAACATGCCGCCGATGGCTGCGCACATGCCGCCGAAACCGAACACCGTGCTCATCATGTGCTTGGGCGTGTAGTCCATCACCAGGCTCCAGATGTTGGCGGTCCAGGCCTGGTGCGCGCCGATGGCCAGGGAGATGGCGAGCACCGCGATCCACAGGTTGCTGGCGCCGGCGGCCATGACCACGCTGACGATGCAGCAGGCGAACAGCAGCATGGACATCAGGCGCGCCTTGATCGGGTTGACTCCGCGGCCGATCAGGAACGACGAGAGGATGCCGCCGCCGACGCTGCCGAAGTCGGCGGTCAGGTAGATGATGATCAGCGGGATACCCATCTGGGTCACGTTGATGCCCAGGTTGTATTGCTGGTTGAGGAAGGGTGGCAGCCAGTACAGGTAGAACCAGAACACCGGCGCGGTGATCGAGTAGGCCAGGGCGAAGGCCCAGGTGCCGCGCATGCGCAGGATGCGCGAGAAAGGCACGCGGGTCTGTTCCGGCTCGACTTCTTTCTGGATGTACTCGAGCTCGGACTGTTTGACGCTCGGGTGGTCTTCCGGGTTGAAGTACTTCAGGCCCCAGAACAGCAGCCAGACACCGCCCAGCGCGGCCATGCACAGGAATGCCGCCTGCCAGCCCCAGGCGTGCAGGATCAACGGCAGCAGCATCGGGGTGAACATGGCGCCGACGTTGGTCCCGGCGTTGAAGATGCCGGTGGCCACCGCGCGTTCGCCGGCCGGGAACCACAGGCGCGTGGTCTTCACGCAGGCCGGGTAGTTGGCGGCCTCGGTCAGCCCGAGGATGAAGCGGCAGACCATGAAGCCCGCGGCCGAAGTGGCCAGGCCGTGAGCGCCGGTGGCCAGGCTCCACAGCAGCACCGCGAAGAAGAACACGCGCTTGACGCCGACCCGGTCGATCAGCCGTCCTTGCAGGACGAAACCGATGGCGTAGCCGACCTGGAACCAGAAGTTGATGTTGGCGTAGTCCATCGCCGTCCAGCTCATTTCCTTGGCCAGGATCGGCTGCATCACACCCAGTGCGGCGCGGTCGATGTAGTTCAGGGTGGTGGCGAAGAACACCAGGGCGAGCATGCCCCAGCGGGTCTTGCCGACCGCCATGGCGCCGCGGATCTTGTCGCCGATGCCGCCGGAGGCGGTGCCGAGGCTCGGGGCCATGCGGGAGCTTTGAGAAGGAATCATGTGTGCCATCCGTTCAATGACTGACGAGGGACAACTCGTCGGGACTCAAGGGCGCGTGATCGATCGTCGGCTGGGCGGACGGGCCGCGGGTGAACGCGATGATCGATCGGCTGAGTGCTTTCGGCGACGCGCGTCGGGCGCGGCGGTGGAAAGCGGGCTGGTCAGCGTGCAAGCACGGTTCAGCCCAGGGGCCGTAGTGCGTCCGTCTGAAGGCGGCGGTTGGAGGCGTGGCCGGGTGAGAGCCGCAGGGCCAGGCAGAGAGGTGTGGCGTTGAGTGCAAGCATTAGGGTGTACCCGATTTTTGAAATTTTTATGGTGTGTTCTGGGTCTTTGGCGATTGAAGCCAGCGGTTCGGGGCCGGCTCAATGTGCTGTCGATGGTGCGCAGCGGACGAAAAATCGTCAATTCGCCAACGGCCATTTTGTTCGATAATCGCACGAAAAACTAACTGGTTCGTACACTTTGAATTGCTGTCTGTACTGCCCGGCTCAATAATCCGCCCCATCCAATAACAAACGTACCTGTAGCCGCTGCCGCAGGCTGCGATCGCCCGCGAAGCGGGCGCGGGATCTTCAGTGCGCTGGAGGACCTGCGGCAGCGGCCACAGGCACGGCGCCCGATCTGTGGTCATTACCGGGAGTTGAAACATGCAGCGTTCCATTGCCACCGTCTCCTTGAGCGGTACCCTGCCGGAAAAACTCGAAGCCATCGCCGCCGCCGGTTTCGACGGCGTGGAGATTTTCGAGAACGACCTTCTCTACTACGACGGCAGCCCCCGGGAAATCCGCCAGATGTGCGCGGACCTGGGCATCGCCATCACCCTGTTCCAACCCTTTCGCGATTTCGAAGGCTGCCGCCGCGATCGCCTGCAACGCAACCTGGAACGTGCCGAGCGCAAGTTCGACCTGATGCAGGAACTGGGCACCGACCTGGTGCTGGTGTGCAGCAATGCTGCGGCCGACAGCGTCGGCGACCGGCAGATCCTGGTGGACGACCTGCGCCTGCTGGCCGAGCGCGCTGGCAGCCGTGGCCTGCGGATCGGCTACGAAGCCCTGGCCTGGGGCCGGCACGTCAATACTTATCAACAGGTCTGGGACATCGTCCGCGAGGCCGACCATCCAAGCCTGGGCGTGCTGCTCGACAGCTTCCACACCCTGTCGCTCAAGGGCGACCCGGCGGCGATCGCCGAGATTCCCGGGGACAAGATCTTCTTCGTGCAGATGGCCGACGCGCCGATCCTGGCCATGGATGTGCTGGAGTGGAGCCGGCATTTTCGCTGCTTCCCGGGGCAGGGCGATTTCGACCTGCCGGGGTTCCTCGCGCCGATCATCAAGAGCGGCTACACCGGGCCTTTGTCCCTGGAAATCTTCAACGACGGTTTTCGCGCCGCGCCACCCCGGGCCAATGCCGCGGACGGCTTGCGTTCGCTGCTGTACCTCGAAGAGAAAACCCGCCAGCGCCTGGCACAGGAAGCCACGCCGGTGGCCAATCTCGATACGCTGTTCGCGCCGCCGCCGGCCAGTGAATACGGCGGCACCGAGTTTCTCGAGTTCGCCGTGGACGAAGCGCTGGGCGCCAAGCTCGGTGGCTGGCTGGAACGCCTGGGGTTCGCCAAGGCCGGCCAGCACCGCTCGAAGAATGTCAGCCTGATGCGCCAGGGCGATATCAACCTGATCCTCAACTCCGAGCCTTACTCCTTTGCCCACAGCTTCTTCGAAGCCCACGGCCCTTCGGTGTGCGCCACGGCGATCCGGGTCAAGGACAGCGCCAAGGCGCTGGAGCGCGCGGTGGCCTACAAGGGCCAGCCGTACCGCGGGCTGGTGGGCCCCAACGAACTGGAACTGGCCGCCGTGCGCGAGCTGGATGGCAGCCTGATCTACCTGGTGGATCAGGAGCAGGGTGGGCAGCACCTGTACGACACCGATTTCAATATGCTTCCCGGGGTGGTGGCCAAGGGCGGCCTCAAGCGCATCGACCACATGGCCATGGCGCTGCCGGCCGACAACCTCGACAGCTGGGTGCTGTTCTACAAGAGCCTGCTGGATTTCACCGCCGACGACGAAGTGGTGCTGCCCGACCCCTACGGGCTGGTGAAGAGCCGAGCGCTGCGCAGCCGTTGCAGCAGCATTCGGTTGCCGCTGAACATTTCCGAGAACCGCAAGACCGCGATCTCCCATGCGCTGTCCAGCTATGGCGGCTCGGGTGTGCATCACATCGCCTTCGACTGCGACGACATCTTTGCCGAAGTCAGTCGGGCCAAGGAGGCGGGCGTGCCGCTGCTGGACATCCCGCTGAACTATTACGATGACCTGGCGGCGCGCTTCGATTTCGACGACGAGTTCCTCAGCGAACTGGCCTACTACAACGTGCTCTACGACCGTGACGCCCAGGGTGGCGAGCTGTTCCACGTCTACACCGAGCCGTTCGAGGGGCGCTTCTTCTTCGAGATCATCCAGCGCAAGAATGGCTATGTCGGGTATGGCGCGGCGAACGTCGCGGTACGTCTGGCGGCCATGGCCAAGTCGCGCAGTGGCGGGGTGCGACAGGCCAAGTTGTAGGAGTTTCGTAACGGCGGCGGCAAAGGGCCGCCGTCCTGCTTTCCTTCGCTGCGCGACGCGGCCCATAATCGCCCGCGTGTGCAGCGATGGCCGTGAGCCCCAGAATGACAATGACCACAGAACTCTCCGTAGTGCCCGAGCAGTCCGTGAACGAGCCGCGCAAGAGTCGCAAGAACAACCCGGAAAAGACCCGCGAGAACATTCTTCAAGAAGCCATTGTGGAGTTCGTGCAGCAGGGTCTGTCCGGCGCTCGGGTGGATGCCATCGCCGAGCGCATCCACACCTCCAAGCGCATGATCTATTACTACTTCGGCAGCAAGGAGCAGCTGTACGTCGAGGTGCTGGAGAAGCTCTACGGCGATATCCGCAGCACCGAAAGCCGCCTGCACCTGGCGGAACTGGCGCCGCGCGATGCGATTCGCCGGCTGGTGGAGTTCACCTTCGATCACCACGACCGCAACGTCGATTTCGTGCGCATCGTCAGCATCGAGAACATCCACAACGCCGAGTACGTGAAGCGCTCCGAGGCGATCAAGGCGATGAACAACACCATCCTCCATGCCCTGGGCGAGATCCTCCGGCGCGGGGCCGACGAGGGCGTGTTCCGCGCCGGCCTGGACCCGCTGGATGTGCACTTGCTGATCAGCTCGTTCTGCTTCTACCGCGTGTCCAACCGCCACACTTTCGGCGAGATCTTCCAGATCGACCTGCCCGACGAGACGATCAAGCAGCGTCACCGCGAGATGATCTGCGAGTCGGTGTTGCGTTACTTGCAGGCCTGATTGCCTAAAGGGTTGAGCCCCGTTGCCGATCGATCAGACGGCACAGGGTTTCAACCGCATCCTGCATCGACTCCGCCCGGGTATTGCCAAAGCCCATCAACAAGCCAGGACGTGGCCGGCCCTGGGCACCAACGAAAAACCCTGACAGCGGCGCGACGCCGATTTTTCGGGCATGGGCGGCGGCAGCGATAGCCTGGTCGTCGAGGCCATCGGGCAGTTCGGCGAGCAGATGCAATCCGGTAGCGCTGCTGGCTACCCTCATACGCTCGCTGCCGGCGTTGTGAATGGCTGCCAGCAAGGCTGCGCGACGTTGTGCATAAACCGCCTGGCTACGACGGATATGGCTACCGAGGTGGCCATTGCCGATGAATTCCGCCGCCGTCGCCTGGAGCGACAAAGGTACGCGGTGGCCACTGCCATTGCGCACCTTGCACAACACGTTCACCACCGCCTCGGGGGCGACCAGGAACCCCAGGCGCAGCCCCGGCGCCAGCAGCTTGCTCAAGGTCCCCACATAAATCACCCGCCCCTGATGACCGTCCAGGGCCTTGAGCGCCGGTGTTGACGCGCCGCCGTAACGAAACTCGCTGTCGTAATCGTCTTCGAGGATGAAGGCATCGGCATCGTGGGCCCATTGCAGCAAGGCCAGGCGTCGCGCCAGGCTCATGCCGACCCCCAGGGGATACTGGTGCGAAGGCGATACCAGCGCGAGCCTGGCGTCCGGCGCGAGCCGGCGGCCGGCCTGCACATCCAACCCTTCTTTATCTACTGCAACGCCCACCGCCTGCACGCCAGCCAGCAACACGCTGCGATAGGCCGCATCGTAGCCGGGGTTCTCGACCCAGACGCGATCTCCCTGGTCGGTGAGCGCCAGTGTCGCAATCGACACCGCCGCTTGGGCACCGGGAGTAATCACGATGTGACTGGCCTGGCAGACCACCCCGCGTGCCGCGCCCAGGTAAGCCGCCAAGGCTTCGCGTAATGGCAGGAAACCCTGTGGGTCGCCGTAGGACAGGTCGGGAAGCGGCCGGCGTCGCCAGAACCGACCTTCCAGGCGCCCCCACAGGGCATAGGGAAAGGCGTCCAGCGCCGGCAGGCCCGGAGTCAGCGGCCAGGCGGCGGAGGCCATGGACATCGAGTCGTTCCCCGTCAACGCCCGGGCCCGGGTGGAGCCGATGGTGGCCCCTGTCCGGGCGGGCGGCGAGGCCGTTGGTTCGGCGATGCGGGCCATGACATAGGTGCCCGAACCTGTCCGCGCCTCCAGGAACCCCTCGGCGATCAACTGCCCATAGGCCTCGGTCACGGTCATGCGTGACAGCCCCAGCTGGGCCGCCAGCACGCGTGAGGCCGGCAGGCGGATCCCGGCCTTGACGCTGCCATCGGCGATGCCTTTGCGCAGGAACAGCAGCAATTGCTCGCGCAAGGACAAGTGGCCGTCCTTGGCCAGTTGCAGACGGTTCCAGATGGGATAGGCGGTTTTACGGGTTTTCATCGAGGACCTGTGGATTGTCGGACTGCGCGACAAGCTGGAAAAGTGGTCTGGGATATTGATGGAAAGTGGATATTTTATATAGACCATTACCCGCGGATACTCCCTCACCTCGCCAACACATCCAGAGGGGCCCACCGATGAAAACCGCCAGCATCAGAATTGCCGACCTGCTGCATCCGAGCGTTGCCGCGCTGATTTCGGTCATCGTCAATTACGGGGGAACCTTCATTCTGGTTTTCCAGGGGGCCAAGGCGGCCGGATTGAGTCCCGAGCAGACCGCTTCGTGGATCTGGTCGATCTCGATCGGCGTCGGCCTGACCGGCGCCTGGCTAAGTTATCGCTATCGCGAACCGATCATTACCGCCTGGTCGACCCCGGGCGCGGCCTTCCTGATCGCGGTACTGCCGAGCACGCCTTATCCGGAAATGATCGGCGCCTTCATGCTGTCGGCTGTCGGCTTCGTCGTGCTGGGTATCTCGGGTTATTTCGAGCGGGTGGTGAAGCTGATCCCGCCGGGAATCGCGGCCGGTCTGCTGGCGGGCATTTTGCTGCGCTTCGGGATTGGTGCTTTCGACGGGGCGGGGGTGGATCCTTTGCTGGTGGGCGCGCTGCTGCTCAGCTATGTGCTGCTACGCCGCTTTACCGCGCGTTATGCGATTGTCGGGGTGTTGCTGATCGGCATCGTGCTGTTGCTCGGGCTGGGGCAAGTCAGTTTCGCCAGCCTCGAACTCAAGCCGGCCGTGCCGGTGCTGACCTTGCCGGTGTTCTCGCTGAATGCGCTGCTGAGCGTGGCCCTGCCGTTGTTCCTGATCACCCTGACCGGCCAGTACATGCCCGGCATGCTGGTGCTGCGCAACGACGGATTCAAGACCAGTGCCAATCCGATTCTCACTGCGACAGGGATGGGCTCTTTGTTGATGGCGCCGTTCGGTTCCCATGCATTCAACGTCGCCGCGATTACCGCCGCCATCTGTACGGGCAAGGAGGCGCATGAGGAGCCCGCCAAGCGTTATCTGGCCGGGCTCGCTTGTGGGGTGTTCTATCTGCTGGTGGGGATTTTCGGCAGCACCCTGGCGGCGCTGTTCGTGGTCCTGCCGGCGACCTTTATCACCACCCTGGCGGGCCTGGCCCTGCTGGGTGCGATCGGCGGCAGCCTCGCCACCGCGCTGGTCGAGCCTAGTGGCCGGGAAACCGCCTTGATCACCTTCCTGGCGACCGCTGCCAATATCACCTTGTTCGGTTTGGGCGGCGCATTCTGGGGATTGCTGGCGGGGTTGCTGGCGCACGGCGTGATGCACGGCCGGCTGCGGCCAGCCGGACGTCATGAACGCGCGTAGTCGCAAGGGGAGGAATGCAACGGGCTGCCTGACCGTGTGACAGGCACCTGTCGAGAGCGGAGCTGATCACAGCCCCGCACCGACCCGGTCATGCATTGTCAGCCATTCATGCTCTGGAAATGCGCGAGCATGCGCTGGGCATCCGGCGTTATGCCGCTGAACAGCTCGAACGCCTTCACTGCCTGAAACACCGCCATGTTGCCGCCGTCCAGGGTGCGGCAACCGAGGGCGCGGGCGTTGCGCAGCAGTTCGGTTTCCAGTGGGAAGTAGACGATCTCCGCGACCCACAGCTCAGGGCGCAGCAACTCGACCGGCACCGGCATGCCCGGCAGCTTGGCCATGCCCATCGGCGTGGTGTTCACCAGGCCGTCGGCGGCGGCCAGGGTGGTGGGCAGGTCGACGCCGGCCTTGGCCCGGCCGGGGCCGAAATGCTGGTTGAGGTTGTCCGCCAGGCTCTGGGCGCGGGCGCTTTCCACATCGAAGATATGCAACTGTTGCACGCCTTCGCTGAGCAGCGCATGGGCCACTGCCGCACCGGCACCGCCGGCGCCCATTTGCACCACACGCTCCAGGGCTACGCCCTGCAAGCCGCGGCGGAAACCTTCGGCAAAACCCAGGCAATCGGTGTTGTGGCCGACGCGCCTGCCGTCCTTGAGCACCACGGTGTTCACCGCGCCGATGCCGCGGGCCTCGGGCGACAGCTCGTCAAGCAGCGGGATGATGCTCTGCTTGCAGGGAAAGGTGATGTTCAACCCGGTGAAGTTCATGCGCTCGGCGGCCAGCAGCAGGTCGGGCAGAGCGTTGCTGTCGAGTTGCAGATGGTCCAGGTCGATCAGCCGGTACAGGTAGCGCAGGCCCTGGGCATCGCCTTCGTGCTCATGCAGCGCCGGGGTGCGCGAGGCCTGGATGCCGGCGCCGATCAGTCCGGCCAGTACTTTGTTCTGCTGGGTCATGCCTGGGCTCCTTGAAAACGCTGGCTGAAATGCGCCAGGGCCAGGCGATAGCCATGGCTGCCGAAGCCGCACATGACCGCCAGGGCGATGCCCGAGACAAAGGAGTGATGGCGGAACGGTTCGCGGGCGTGGACGTTCGACAGGTGCACTTCGATCACCGGCAGCTCGCTGGCCACCAGGGCATCGCGGATTGCTACCGAGGTGTGGGTCCAGGCCGCCGGGTTGATTACGATCCCGGCGCAACGGCCACGGGCGCCGTGAATCCAGTCCAGCAGTTCGCCTTCGTGGTTGGTCTGGCGAAACTCCACGGTCAGGCCGAACTCCTCGGCGGCACGCCCGCATTGGGCGGAAATGTCGGCCAGGGTCTCGTGACCGTAAGTGGCGGGTTCGCGGGTGCCGAGCAGGTTCAGGTTCGGGCCGTTGAGCACCAGAACGATAGGGCGCATGAGGGGAATTCTCCGTTGTTATTGTGGGCGCGGCTTGAGCGGCCAGCGGCTGTCGCTAAATTGTACTAACTAGTTAATTTGGTCAATGAGCCGGGGGACGGCCCCGAAATAATGGTTCGATAATCGAACAATACCCGGATGAGTGGAGAAGTTCTTTCACCTTCTCGGCAGAAGATGCGTATTCATATCAATTGAAAGTAATTCTTAGTAAGCCGTAAGATGCCGGCCAATTTCCTTCAAGTTCCAGGGAGTCGGTTTGTCGGACGTGGATCTCAAGGGGCTGTTTCTCAAGCATGCCGCTACCTTGCGTGGGTATCTGGCGCGCAAGGTACGGGACCCGCAGTTGGCCGCTGATCTGGTGCAGGAGAGTTTCCTGCGGCTGGCCGAACAGACGCGCGGCGAGCGCATCGACAATTCCCAGGGTTATCTCTACCGAACGGCGAACAATCTGCTGATCGACCATGTCCGTCAGGAAGCGCGGCGCAAGACCGACACCGTGCCCCATGAGGCCCTGGCCGAGATCGAAGACGAGCAGGCCGGTCTGGAGGCTCAGGCGATGGCGCAGCAACAGCGCAAGGCATTGAAGCAGGCCATTCTGGAGTTGCCGTCGCGCACTCAGGAGATTTTCCGCTTGAACCGGATCGAAGGCATGACCCACGCCGAAGTGGCCAGGCATCTGGAGATTTCCGACAGCTCGGTGCAGAAACACCTGTCCAGGGCCCTGGCCCATGTGATGCAGCGCCTGGCTACCGGCGGTCGGGCGGCCGACGAGTGAGTTACGGTAAAAACCGGGGTCAGTCGTCACTGCTTATATATAACGAGAAATCGAGATTCACACGTGAATAGCCAGGGTCCGCAAGAGCGCAGTATCACTGAGGCCGCCGCCGACTGGGCGGTGCGTTTGCATGCCGCTGGACTGAGTGCCGCCGAGCAGGCCGAGCTGGAGCAATGGCAGGCGCGGGACCCGCGCCATGCCCAGGCGCTGGCGTTTGCCCGGCAGACCTGGGACGCGCTGGGCGAGCTGCGCCTGGAGCCGCAACTGGCGCAAGCGCGTCGGGCGCCCGCGTCCCGAGCCACGGCTATTCCCCGGCCGCGCCGTCGGCGTTTCCTGCCGCGGGCGGCCAGCGCCGCGGTGCTGGTGCTGGCCGTCGCGCTCGGCGGGTGGCAAGGGCCGCAAGCCTTGCTGCACATGCAGGCCGACTACCTCACCGGCAAAGGCGAAGTGCGCACCGTGCAGCTGGCCGACGGCAGTACCGTGGAGCTGGATTCGTCCAGCGCCATTCGCCTCGATTTCAACCAGACCCAGCGCCATGTGCATTTGCTCGCCGGCTCGGCGGTGTTCGACGTGGCGCCCATGGGCGGCGAGGAGAGCCGCCCTTTTGTGGTCGAGAGTGCCGGCGGGCAGACCCGCGCCCTGGGCACGCGCTTCGTGGTGGGGCGCGAGAGCGACCGGCAGGCCTGGGTCGGCGTGCTGCAACACAGCGTTGCCGTGAGCCTGGATACGCCAGCGCAGCAGGGCGCTTCCGAACGGGTGCTGCAGGAAGGGCAGAGCGCGCGCTACAACCCGCTGTCGGGGGTGGTTGCCCTGGAAGGTGTCGATCTGCAACGGGCCACCGGCTGGCGTCGTGGCGTGCTGGTGTTCGATCGCCAGCCGCTGGCGCTGGTAATCGAACAGCTCAATCGTTATCGCCCCGGCCGGGTGGTGCTGGGTAATGAGGCCTTGGCCCAGCGCCAGGTCAGCGGCGTATTCCGCCTGGACATGCTCGACACCGCCCTGGCCACCCTGACCCGGGAACTGCAGGTGCGGCACTTCGATCTGGCCGGCGTCAGCCTGATTTACTAAGGCCTGGCGCCGCCTGTTTCCTCCCCGTGAAAAATAATTGGAAAAAACCTTACTGAGTTTTCCTGCCTGGCACGTCTAGCTAACTGAGATGCATTCGCATCAATAAAACAGCCAGCGCAGGAATACGAGTATGAGGGTAAGCAGTCGCACTGGAGTTCACGCCGCAAGCCGCTTGGCCCTGGCCATTCACCTGGGCGCCGCGGGGCTGCTGCTCGATGCCGGCCTGGTGCGCGCGGCGCAGAGTGCCGCTGTTGCCGGCGCCGAGCAGCCAAGCCGCCTGATGTTCGACATTCCTGCGCAAGCCCTGGACAGCGCCGTGCTGGCCTTCGCCGAACAGGCCGGGCTGCAAGTGCTGTTCGACAGCCAGCGCCTCAAGGGCCTGCACAGCTCGCCGCTCAAGGGCAGCTACAGCGTCCAGGAAGGCCTGGCGCGTCTGCTGGGCAATGCGCCAGTGGAATACCGCTTCACCGGCGACAGCCAGGTCACCCTGAACCGTGTCGCCGCCGAGCACCAGGGCGCTTTGGCCCTGGCCACCACCACCGTGTCCGGCAACCTCGAAGGGCGAAAAAGCGATTGGGTCTACAGCACGCCGCGTTCGGTGAGCGTCGTCAGCCGTGAGCAGATCGATCGCAACCCGCCCCGGCACGCGGCGGACATGCTCGAAGAAACCAGTGGCGTGTATTCGGCGGTCAGCCAGCAGGACCCCGGCCTGTCGGTGAACATCCGCGGCATCCAGGATTACGGCCGGGTCAACATGTCGGTCGACGGCATGCGCCAGAACTACCAGCAGAGCGGCCACCAGCAACGCAACGGCACCCTGTATGTCGACCCCGAGCTGCTTTCCGAGGTGGTGATCGAGAAGGGCGCGTCCTCCAGCATGGGCGGTGCCGGGGTGATTGGCGGGATCGCCAACTTTCGCACCCTGGAAGCCCGCGACCTGATCAAGCCGGGCGAGGAAATCGGTGGGCGCATTCGCTTGACCAGCGGCCTGGGCGGGCGCAGCAACGGCACGCACTTTATCGGCAGTTCGGCCTTCGCCATCGGCACTGAGGTCTGGGACATGCTGGTCGCCGCCAGCGAGCGGCACCTGGGCGACTACGATCCGGGGACCCGCGGCAGCATCGGCGAACTGCGCACCGGCGGCTGGCGGGACCCTTCGATCAACGACCGGGTAAAGAACTCGCCGGTGGCCTATTCAGGTTCGGTGATGCGCTCGCGCCTGGCTAAGCTCGGGCTGAACCTGCCCCAGGACCAGCGCCTGCAATTCAGCTACCTGACCACCCAGGTGTCCTACGACGACGCCAACATGCTCAACACCGAGAAGGACCAGTTGTGGGAGAAGCTGGGCAGCAGCGATGTGCGCTCGCAGAACTTCGCCCTCGACTACAGCTACACCCCGGACAACTCACTGGTGGACTTCAAGGCCAAGCTCTATTACGTCGACAACCGCAACGACCAGAGCACCCTGCAACGGGGCATCACCCCCGGTTATTCGATCACCTACCAGACCGACACCTACGGCGCCCAGGCGCAGAACACCTCGACCTTCGCCCTCGGCGAGCTGTCGACGCTCAAGGCCAACTACGGCCTGGAGTTCTTCTACGACAAGGTGCGCCCGGACTCCAGCCAGCCGCTGGCGAGCGGTTCGGCGGTGAACGCCCCGGCCTCGGAAGGCATGACGCCCAAGGGCGACCGTGCGCTCGGCAGCCTGTTCGCCCGCCTGGACTATGACTACGACGGCTGGCTAAACCTGAATGCCGGGTTGCGCTACGACCGTTACCGGCTGCGCGGCGATACCGGGATCAATACCCGCACCTTCATTCTCGGCACCACCCGGCAAACCACGGTGCCGGTCAACTATGACGTGGACACCGAGGAAGGGCGTTTCTCGCCGACCTTCGGCCTGTCGATCAAGCCCGGCGTGGAATGGCTGCAACTGTTCGCCAGCTACGGCAAGGGCTGGCGTCCGCCGGCGATCACCGAGACTCTGATCACCGGCCGCCCCCACGGCGGCGGTGCCGAGAGCATGTACCCGAACCCCTTCCTGCGTCCGGAGCGTTCCACCACCTGGGAAGCCGGGGTCAATGTGTTCAAGGAAAACCTGTGGTTCGACGATGACCGGCTGGGGATCAAGGTCGCCTACTTCGACACCCGCGTCGAAGACTTCATCTTCATGAACATGGGCATGCAGCCCCCCGGCTACGGCATGGCCGGGATCGGCAACAGCGCCTACGTCAACAACCTGCAGGACACCCGCTTCAAGGGCGTGGAGTACCAGCTTGACTATGACGCCGGGCGCGCCTACGGGCAGTTGGCCTACACCCACATGATCGGCAGCAACGACTTCTGCTCGAAGACCGCCTGGCTGGGCGGAGTGACCCAGACCGTGAAGAACAGCACGGCCGGTCGCGCCCCGGTGGTCGGCATGCGTCCGGACCAACAGGCCAACAGTGCCAGCCACTGCAGCGCGATCCTCGGCTCGGCCGAACACATGCCGATGGATCGCGGCACCTTGACCCTGGGCGCGCGCTTCTTCGAGCGCAAGCTGGATATCGGCGCCCGGGCCCGCTACAGCGCGGGCTACTCGGAAGGCGGCAGCAACACCCGCACCACCACCAGCGTCTACCCCGCGGACTGGAAGTCCTACACCGTTTACGACCTGTACGGCAGCTACCGCGCCACCGAAGAACTGACCCTGCGCCTGGCGATGGAGAACGTCACCGACCGCGCCTACCTGGTGCCCATGGGCGACGTGCTGGCCTTCACCCTGGGGCGTGGCCGCACCTTGCAGGGCACCCTCGAATATCAGTTCTGACCGCTTTTGCCCAGAGAAGGGCAAAACCGCAGCGGGCATCGGCCCGCTGCGGAGTGACCAACCTATGTACTGGAGTTTTGCATGAGCATTTCCATTTCCTACAGCGCTACCTACGGCGGCGTCAGCGTTGCGAACTACCTCAATGACTGGTCGGCCTACTTTGGCGACGTCAACCATCGCCCGGGCCAGGTGGTCGATGGCACCAACACTGGCGGCTTCAACCCGGGCCCGTTCTCGGGTACCGAGTACGCGCTGAAGAGCACCAACAGCGACGCCGCGTTCGTGGCCGAAGGCAACCTGAACTACACCCTGTTCGAGAGCCCGAGCCACACCCTGTGGGGCAACCTGAACACCGTCTCGCTGGGCGACACCCTGACCGGTGGCCCGAGCGCCGGCGGCTACAACCTGGTCAGCCAGGAAGTCAGCTTCACCAACCTGGGCCTCAACAGCCTGCGCGACGAAGGCCGTGCCGGCGAGGTGCACAAGGTGGTCTATGGCCTGATGAGCGGCGACAGCTCGGCGCTGGCCGGGGAGATCGATGCCCTGCTCAAGGCGATCAGCCCGAACCTGTCGATCAACTCGACGTTCGACGACCTGGCCGCGGCCGGTGTCGCCCACGTCGCCCCGGCATCCGCCGCCGCGGCCGACATCGGCCTGGTGGGTGTGCAGGACGTGGCCCAGGACTGGGCGCTGGCAGCCTGAATGGCCGCTTGAGGCATAAAAAAACGAATGAAAGATCGCTCTTCCATTCGTTCGCTTGAATCACCCCCGTCGCCCGAGTTTTCGGAGGCCAGGGCGGCGGCGGTGGCAAATTCTGGGGAGCGCCGCGATGGCTGTCAACGCACGCGGCGCGCCTCTTGCCGACCCGCTCCGACGGAACGGGTGGCTGTGTATTTCTCGACTCCCAACAGGACACCTCGATGAGCAGGCCGAACCCACTTGCCGGTTCCGAGACGCTGGCGGCCCTGGCCGCCTATAAGAGCGGCTTCTTCAACATCGGCCTGTTCTCGGCGGTGATCAACCTGCTGATGCTGGCGCCCGCGCTGTACATGCTGCAGGTGTACGACCGGGTGCTGGCGTCCGGCAACCAGATGACCCTGTTGATGCTGACGCTGATGATCGTCGGTCTGTTCGGCCTGATGGGCGCCCTGGAGTGGGTGCGCAGCCAGGTGGTGATCCGCCTGGGCACGCAGATGGACATGCGCCTGAACCAGCGGGTCTACGACGCGGCCTTCGAGGCCCAGCTCAAGGGCAGCCCGCAAGCCGCCGGCCAGGCCCTGAATGACCTGACGGCCCTGCGCCAGTTCGCCACCGGCAATGCGCTGTTCGCGTTTTTCGATGCGCCGTGGTTTCCGGTCTACCTGCTGGTGATCTTTATGTTTCACCCCTGGCTCGGTTTGCTGGCCCTGGGTGGCGCGCTGCTGTTGGTGGCCCTGGCCTGGATCAACCAGCACATCTGCCAGGCGCCGCTGGCCGAGGCCAGCGAGCTGTCCATCGGCACCAGCCAGCAGGCCACGGCCAACTTGCGCAACGCCGACGCCATCGAAGCCATGGGCATGCTCGCCGCGCTGCGCGGGCGCTGGTTCGGCGGGCACCAGGCGTTCCTGGCCCAGCAGAACCTGGCCAGTGAAAAGACCGCGTTGATCAGCGCCTGGTCCAAGGGCGTGCGCCTGGCCCTGCAATCCTTGGTGCTGGGCCTCGGCGCGCTGCTGGCGGTGCAGGGGGAAATCACCCCGGGGATGATGATCGCCGGTTCGATCCTGATGGGCCGGGTGCTCAGCCCCATCGACCAACTGATCGCCGTGTGGAAACAGTGGAGCTCGGCGCGCCTGGCCTATGCGCGGTTGTCGGAGATGCTGCAGGCCAATCCGCCACGCCCGGCGCGCATGAGCCTGCCTACGCCCAAGGGCGAGTTGAGTGTCGAGCAGTTGAGCGCCTGCGCCCCCGGCAGTCGCCGGCCGGCCCTGGCCAACCTGGGGTTTACCCTGCCGGCCGGGCAGGTGCTGGGAGTCATCGGCCCCTCCGGTTGTGGCAAGTCGACCCTGGCGCGGCTGTTGGTGGGGGCCTGGACGCCGCTGGCGGGCAAGGTCCGCCTCGACGGCGCGGAACTGGGCCAGTGGGACCGCCAGCAACTTGGCCCGCACATCGGTTACCTGCCCCAGGATATCCAGCTGCTCGCCGGTAGCATCGCCGAGAACATCGCGCGCTTTGGCGAGGTGAACGCCGACCAGGTCCTGGCGGCGGCGCAGATGGCCGGGGTGCATCAGCTGATCCTGCAACTGCCGCAAGGCTATGACACGCGCCTGGGGGAGGGCGGGGCTGGACTGTCCGGGGGGCAGAAGCAGCGCATCGCCCTGGCCCGCGCGCTGTATGGCCTGCCGGCGCTGATCGTGCTCGACGAGCCCAACGCCAACCTCGATGAGGCCGGCGAGCAGGCGCTGTTGCAGGCGATTGCCCAGCTCAAGCAGCAGCGCCGCACCCTGGTGCTGATCACCCACAAGCCCAATGTGCTGAGCCTGACCGACCAGCTGATGATCCTGCGCGAGGGCCAGCTGCAGGCTTTCGGGCCGACGACGCGGGTCCTGGAAAGCATGCACAAGCCCAAGGCTCCGGTGGCGCCGGCGAGCACCCCGGCGGCCAGCATGAATGTCAGTTATCGCCTGGGCGTGGCCGCCACCGGCGAAGGAAAAAAAGCATGAGCCAAGCACAACCCATAGGTCGCCTGCCGACCGCCGACAACAACTATCGCGCCCCAGGCAACCTGCTGGCCCTGGACGAGAAGAAATACTCGCGCCTGGGCTGGCTGCTGGTGCTCGGCGGTTTTGCCGGCTTCCTCGGCTGGGCCGCGCTGGCGCCGCTGGACAAAGGGGTGGCGGTGGCTGGCAAGGTCATGGTCTCGGGGCATCGCAAGGCGGTGCAGCACCCCAGCGGCGGCATCATCGAGCGCATCGAGGTGCGCGACGGCGAAGTGGTCAGCGCCGGCCAGGTGTTGATTCGCCTCAAGGAACTGCCGCTGCGCACCCAGGTGCAGTCACTGCGCACGCAGTTCCTCGGCTCCCTGGCCAGCGAGGCCCGCCTGAACGCCGAGCGCGATGGCAGCCAGGTGCTGGCCTTTGCCCCGGAACTGCTGGCCCAGGCCGATGACCCGGAGGTGGCCGCCACCATGGCCCTGCAACGCCAGCTGTTCAGCAGCCGCGCCCAGGCCCTGGCCATGGAGCAGCAAGGCATCGCCGAAAGCATCGCCGGCTCCGAGGCTCAACTGCGCGGCACCCGCGATTCCCAGGCGAGCAAGGTGCTCCAGCGCAGCGCCTTGGACGAACAACTGCAAGGGCTGCGCGAACTCGCGCGCGACGGCTATATCCCGCGCAACCGGCTGCTGGACAGCGAGCGCCTGTATGCGCAGATCGACGGTTCGATCTCCGAGGATTTCGGGCGCATCGGCCAGTTGCAGCGGCAGATCCTCGAGATGCGCCTGCGCATTCGCCAACTGGCCGAGGAGTTCCAGAAAGAGCTGCGCAGCCAGCTGGCCGAAACCCGTACCCGCAGCGAAGACCTGCGCAACCGCCTGGCGTCGGCCGAGTTCGAGCTGGCCAACAGCCTGGTGCGCGCACCGGCGGCCGGGGTGGTGGTGGGGCTGGAGGTGTTCACCGAAGGCGGGGTGGTCAAGCCAGGGCAAGCGCTGATGGAGATCGTGCCCCAGGGCGAGCCGCTGCTGGTGGAGGCGCGGGTGCCGGTGCAGATGATCGACAAGGTGCACCCCGGGCTGCCGGTGGAGTTGATGTTCTCGGCCTTCAGCCAGAGCACCACGCCGCGGGTCGCCGGGCAGGTGACCCTGGTGTCGGCCGACAGGCAGGTGGACGAGCGCACCGACGAGCCCTATTACACCTTGCGGGCCGAGGTCAGCGCCGACGGCATGCAGCAGCTGCGCGGCTTGCAGATCCGTCCGGGCATGCCGGTGGAAGCCTTTGTGCGCACCGGCGAGCGCTCGATGCTCAATTACCTGTTCAAGCCGTTGCTGGACCGCACGCACATGGCACTGGTGGAAGAATGAACCGGCGTTTTATCCCCTGGCTGCTGGCCAGCCTGTATGGCCTGTGTACCCCGGCGGCCCACGCCCTGGGGCTGCTGGACGCCTACGCGCTGGCGGTGCGCAACGACCCGACCTTCCAGGCGGCGATCCAGGAACGCGACGCCGGCGAGGAGAACCGCGCACTGGGCCGCGCCGCCCTGTTGCCGACCCTGTCGTGGAACTACAACAACTCGCGCAACCAATCCGAGGTGACCCAGACCACGCCCCTGGGCGACTCTTCCACCGATCGCGACTACCGCAGCTACGCCTCGACCCTGACCCTGCAGCAGCCGCTGCTGGATTACGAAGCCTATGCGCGCTTTCGCCAGGGCGCGGCCCAGGCGCTGTTCGCCGACGAGCGTTTTCGCAGCAAGAGCCAGGAGTTGGCGGTGCGGTTATTGGGCGCCTACAGCCAGGCCCTGCTGGCCCAGGAACGTATCGAGCTGAGCCAGGCCCAGCGGCGCGCCTATGCCGAGCGCCTGCAACTGAACCAGCGTTTGCTCAATGGCGGAGAAGGCACCCGCACCGACGTGCTGGAAACCCAGGCGCGGTTGAGCCTGGCCCTGGCCGAGGAGATCGAGGCCCGCGACCTGCAGGACAGCGCCCTGCGTGAGCTGGAAGCGATAGTTGGCCAGCCGCTGCGGGTCGACGAGCTCGACCCGCTGGCCCGCCGATTCGCTATCCAGCCGGTGCAGCCCAACCGCTTCGAGAGCTGGCGCGACCTGGCCATCGCCAACAACCCGGAACTGGCTTCCCAGCAGCACGCGTTGCAGGCCGCGGAATATGAAGTGGAACGCAAGCGCGCCGGGCATCTGCCCACGGTCAGCCTCTACGCCAGCAGCCGCCAGACCAGCTCGGATTCGGAAAGCACCTACAACCAGAAATACGATACCAACAGCGTCGGCATCCAGGTCAGCCTGCCGCTGTTCGCCGGCGGCTCGGTTTCGGCGTCGACCCGCCAGGCGGCCAGCCAGCTGTCCCAGGCGCAATACGAGCTGGATGCGCAGACCGCCAACGTGCTGATCGAGTTGCGCAAGCAGTTCAACCTCAACACCAGCGGCGCCGCGCGGGTCCGGGCCTATGAGATGGCGGTCGAGTCGGCCGAAGCCCTGGTCCAGGCCACCCTGAAAAGCGTGCGCGGCGGCGAGCGAGTCAACCTCGACGTGCTGGATGCCGAGCAGCAGCTGTTCGGCGCCCGGCGCGACCTGGCCGATGCGCGGCATGCCTACCTGCTGGCGCGGATCCAGCTCCGGTTCTATGCCGGCCTGCTCAATGAACAAGACTTGCAGCAGCTGGCCGGCTACTTTCGCCCCATCAGCTGACACTCTTCTGTAGCCGCTGCCGCAGGCTGCGATAAGGTCCGCAGGACCTTCAGCGATTTCAAGATCGCCACGGCCGTTCCGGTCGATCGCAGCCTGCGGCAGCGGCTACAGGAAACCGTGGAATGCAAACAGCCGTCACGAGGACGGCTGTTTGCTGTGCAGCGGGGCGGGTTCAACGCCGGGTCAGCAAGACCCCGGATTCCATGTGGTGGGTCCACGGGAACTGGTCGAACATCGCGCAGCGGGTGATGCGGTGGGTGTCGTGCAATTGGGCGATGTTGGCCGCCAGGGTTTCCGGGTTGCACGAGATGTACAGGATGTTGTCGAAGCGCCGGGTCAGCTCACAGGTGTCCGGGTCCATGCCGGCGCGCGGCGGGTCGACGAACACACTGCCGAACTCGTAGCTCTTCAGGTCCACGCCCTGCAGGCGGCGGAACGGACGCACTTCGTTCAAGGCTTCGGTCAGCTCTTCGGCGGACAGGCGCACCAGGGTGACGTTCTCCACCGCGTTTTCGCTGAGGTTGCTCAGGGCCGCGTTGACCGAGGTCTTGCTGATCTCGGTGGCCAGCACCTTGCGCACCCGGGTGGCCAGGGGCAGGGTGAAGTTGCCGTTGCCGCAGTACAGCTCCAGCAGGTCGTCCGGGCGATCGCCCAGGGCGTCGTAGGCCCAGTTGAGCATCTTCTGGTTGACCGTACCGTTGGGCTGGGTGAAGGCGCCTTCCGGTTGGCGGTAGCTGAAGGTGCGCCCGCCGACTTCGAGTTTCTCCACCACGTAATCGTGGCCGATCACTTCGCGCTTGCCCTTGGAACGGCCAATGACGCTGACGTTCAGGTCGGCCGCCAACTGGCTCGCCGCGGCGTGCCAGTGCTCGTCCAGCGGGCGGTGATAACACAGGGTGATCATCGCGTCGCCGGCCAGGGTGGTGAGGAACTCGACCTGGAACAGCTTGTGGCTCAAGGCGCTGCTGGCTTGCCAGGCGGCCTTGAGTTGCGGCATCAGCTGATTGATGCGCGGGCTGGCGATCGGGAATTCTTCGATCAGGATCGGCGTGCGTTTGTCTTCCTGGGAAAACATCGCGTAGTGACGCTCGCCGGCTTCGCGCCACAGGCGGAACTCCGCGCGCAGGCGGAAGTGCTGCAGCGGCGAATCGAAGACCTGTGGCTCGGGGGCATCGAACGGCGCCAGCAGTTCACGCAGGCGCGCGACCTTGTCGGCGAGCTGGGTGGCGTAAGCCTGGGAATCGAAAGTCATGCGTTGAACCAACCCAACTTGATCACAAACAGTACCGACAGGATCACCAGCGGCGCGTTCAGCTCACGGGCGCGGCCCGACAGCAGCTTGATCGCGGTCCAGGCAATGAAGCCGAAGGCGATGCCGTTGGCGATGGAGTAGGTGAACGGCATGGCCAGGGCGGTGACCACCACCGGCGCGGCGACGGTGATGTCGTCCCAGTCTATTTCCGCCAGGCCCGACGTCATCAGTACCGCGACGAACAGCAGGGCCGGGGCGGTGGCGAAAGCTGGCACGCTGGCCGCCAGCGGCGAGAAGAACAGCGCCAGGAGGAACAGGATCGCCACGACGATGGCGGTCAGGCCGGTGCGGCCACCGGCGCTGACGCCCGCGGCTGATTCGATGTAGCTGGTGGTGGTCGAGGTGCCCAGCAGGGAGCCGGCCATGGCCGCGGTGCTGTCGGCGATCAGGGCCCGGCCCATTTTCGGCATGTGGCCGTCCTTGCCCATCAGGCCGGCGCGCTTGGCGACGCCGATCAGGGTGCCGGAGTTGTCGAACAGGTCGACGAACAGGAAGGCGAAGATCACGCTGACCAGGCCGATGTCCAGCGCGCCCTTGATGTCCAGTTGCAGGAAGGTCGGCGCCAGCGAAGGCGGCATCGAGGTCACGCCGCCGAACGGGGTGAAGCCCAGGGCGATGGAGACGATGGTCACCGAGAGGATGCCGATCAGGACCGCGCCGCGGACCTTCAGGGCTTCCAGGGCGACGATCAGGGCGAAGCCCAGGGTCGCGAGGATCGGGGCCGGTTGTTTCAGATCACCGAGGCCGACCATGGTCGCCGGGTTGCCGACCACGATGCCGGCGTTGTGCAGGGCGATCAGCGCCAGGAACAGGCCGATACCGGCGGCGATCGCCGAGCGCAGCGGCAGCGGGATGCTGTTGATGATCCATTCGCGGATCTTGAAGATCGACAGCAGGAAGAACAGCACCGCCGAGATGAACACCGCGCCCAGCGCCACTTGCCAGGTATGGCCCATGTGCAGGACCACGGTATAGGTGAAGAAGGCGTTCAGGCCCATGCCCGGAGCCAGGGCGATCGGGTAGTTGGCGATCAGGCCCATCACGGTCGAGCCGATGGCGGCGGCCAGGCAGGTGGCGACGAACACCGCACCCTTGTCCATGCCGGTCTCGCCGAGGATGCTCGGGTTGACGAAGAGAATGTAGGCCATGGCCAGGAAGGTGGTGAGGCCCGCGAGAATCTCGGTCCGCACATTGGTGTTGTGTGCCTTGAGTTGAAACAGCCTTTCCAGCATGTCTGCTCCCCGTGGCGCGCAGGGCGCCGTGAATGTATCGACCCAGACAGCAAAGCACAGACCATAAAAAAGCGTCCGGGGATTTTGTGCGGGTCGGAAAAAGCCGCGCATCATACCAGCAGCGCAGGGCTATGGCTGCGATCCTCGGCGATGTTTTGCCCGAGTGGCGACTGGGGCATACTGCGCCGACGTTTTGGGGGGACTTATGCACAGCACGATAAAAACGATGGCCTTGGCGGTAGTGGCCAGCAGCCTGTGGTTGGGCACGGCGCCGGCCATGGCCCGTTCCGCGCCACCCTTGAGCCAGGTGGAAATCCTCAAGGTCGAGTCGCAGTCCTGTGGCCTGGAGGATGTGTCGGACGGACGCGACAAGACCGCCTGCGATCACCAGGGCCCGAACATCAAGGTGTACGTGCTGGAAATCGGCTATGGCCGCCAGCCCCGGGTGGCGCTGGACGGCTTCGAGGTCAACGGCACGCGCGCCGCGGTCTGCGAAGAGGGTTCCAGCCTGGTGCCGTGCGGCAACTCCGGGATCACCGTCGGCTACATCTATACCTTCGACCTGGCCGGCAAACAGGAAGGCACCTTCACCTTCAGCAACACCTCGCTCAACGCGCCGGGCAACAGCATGAGCGCGCAGATCTACATCAAGTGACGGCAGCGTCCGAACGCGGAGGGCTTTAAAGCTGACTAAGCTTTAAAGACCCTACCGCGGACACAGCCCATGACCTTTAGAGCCCTGATTCCCCTCGCCGAGGGTGTCGACGACCTGCAAAGCGTGACCCTGATCGATGTGCTGCGCCGTGCTCAAGTCGAAGTGCTGGTGGCCAGTATCGAAGGGCGGCGCATGCTCACCTGCGCCCGCGGCACCCGCATGACCGCCGACGGCATGCTGGTGGATGTGCTGGCCCAGAACTTCGACCTGATCGTGCTGCCCGGTGGCGCTGTCGGCGCGCAGCACCTGGCGGCCCATCAACCGCTGATGCAATTGGTCAAGGATCAGGCCGCCGCCGGGCGCCTGTTCGCCGGCATCGCCGAAGCGCCGGCCCTGGCGTTACAGAGTTACGGGGTGCTGCGCCAGCGGCGCATGACCTGCCTGCCCAGCGCCAGCCATCAGCTGTCGGGCTGCAACTTCGTCGACCAGCCGGTGGTGGTGGATGGCAACTGCATCACCGCGCAAGGCTCGGGGGCGGCCCTGAGTTTTGCCCTGACCCTGGTGGAACAACTGTGCGGCAGGGGCCGGCGGACGGTGGTGGAGGGGGAGTTGCTGGTTTAGGGGCGACTGCGACTGACGCTCAAAACCGGGTAACAAAGGCTAATTAGCCGCTCCTTGCACAGCCCATCCGATCACACCTATAGTTCGCGCCGTCGCTGCCAATTCAGCGAACGGGTTTGGTCACCCGAAATTAAGAAGGCGCATGCGCCACCCTGGTATTGCGGGCATTTTTTCTATGCCCGCACGCTTTATGGTGGGCTGTGCGCGGGACACCTTCGGGTGTGCCGGGTGCCTTCTTTCCCGGTTGACCAACCTGTGCACAGTCCGCCACCTATCGTTTGGTCACGATTGGGGGCGGTCATTCATAAAGAAGGATTTAAGGATGAATACCCCGAAAACTACCGCTCACTATGTGCCGCTCAAATCCAACATAAGCCGGCCAGGCGTTTTCTTTATCAACGCCAACGCTTCCTCGGAGGCACTTCACGAAGCGGCGGAGCAACGTATGCGTGCGGCTGCCAATCTGCTGGAAAGCCTGTGCTGTCTGAACTTCAGCCACGGCGATGTGAAAGACATACCGCACATCATCGATGTGCTCTATCTGCTGACCCGGGATGGGTGCGATCTATTGGAGGCGGCAAAATGGCGAGTGGTCGATGAGGCGCAGCCCAGCCACTGACGCTTGAGTCTGGCCGCGCCTGTCAGGCGCGGCTTTCGGCCTTGGCTTGTTCTTCCTCCGGCCCATGCATGCGATCGCGACGGGCCAGGGTCGGGAACAGTTTTATCCACACCCCGGTCACCAGCAGGGTGCCGACTCCGCCCAGCACCACCGCCGGCACGGTGCCGAACCAGTGGGCGGTAAGCCCGGACTCGAACTCGCCGAGCTGGTTGGAAGCGCCGATGAACAGGCCGTTGACGGCGCTGACCCGGCCGCGCATTTCATCCGGGGTTTCCAGTTGCACGAAGGAGGCGCGGATCACCATGCTGATCATGTCCGCCGCGCCCAGCACCACCAGCACCGCAAGCGAAAACCAGAACGAGGTCGACAGGCCGAAGGCAATGGTGGCGACGCCGAACACGCCGACGGCGGTGAACATCACCCGGCCGACATGGCGGTCGACCGCAAAGCGCGCCAGCCACAGCGACATCAGCAGGGCCCCCACCGCCGGCGCCGAGCGCAGCAGGCCCAGGCCCCAGGCGCCGGTGAGCAGGATGTCCTTGGCGAACACTGGCAGCAGGGCGGTGGCGCCGCCCAGCAATACGGCGAACAGGTCCAGGGAGATCGCCCCGAGAATGTCCGGGCGGCTGCGAATGAAGCGTACCCCGGCCAGCAACGAATCCAGGGTGGCCTTGCCCTTGTTCAGCGGCGTCTGCCGCGCGAGCAGGTTGAGCATCAGGCAGCAGGCGATCACATACAGCAGCACGGTCGGGCCATAGACCCACACGCTGCCAAAGGCGTAGAGCAGGCCGCCGAGGGCCGGCGCGACGATGGTCGCCGATTGCTGGGCGGACTGTGCGGCGGCCACGGCGCGCGGGAACAGCGCGCTGGGCACGATGCTCGGCAGCAGCGCCTGGGTGGTCGGCATCTCGAAGGAGCGGGCGGCGCCCAGCAGGAACGCGAGGATGAAGATCATCTCGCGAGTGACGTTATGGGTGGCGCTGCCGATGGCCAGGGACAGGGCGATCAGCGCCTGCAGCGACTGGCAGATGGCTGCCACCTTGCGCCGGTCATAGCGGTCCGCCACATGCCCGGTGTGCAGCATGAACAGCACCCGCGGCGCGAACTCCACCAGCCCGACCAGGCCCAGGTCGAGCACGTTACCGGTCAGTTGGTAGAGGTTCCAGCCGATGGCCACGGTGAGCATCTGGAAGCCGCTGGCGGTGAAAATCCGCGCCAGCCAGAAAGCAATGAACGGACGGTGATGGCGAAGCAGCAGAGGGTCTTGGCTGGGCATCTGAAAGGCAGGTCTGGGCGTGGAGTAAGGCGAGGTTATCACCAAGATGTAACCAATAGTTGCAGAATCCTTAGCCTCGCATCTATCTCGTTCATTCGAAATAACCCAATCCCTGTAGCCGCTGCCGCAGGCTGCAATAAGGGCCGAAGGACCTTCGAGGGAGCAGAAATCGCCACGACCGTTCCGGTCGATCGCAGCCTGCGGCAGCGGCCACAGGGAGAGCAAAACTTCGGGGAAACCCCGTACTTGACGTGGTGAGGCAACCTGTCACGCGACAAAAGACCACACAAACCAACGGCGAAAATGCGACTACTCTTTCAGCGTTGATTGATCCAGATCAAAACCTTTTCCAAGGTTGGGTCTGGTGGCCAGATGGCCAGACTCCCTGCGTTGCGATGGGTTTAAAAAGAACGAATTCGAATTCGCCACACTCCAGATCCGTGGGGGCAGTGGGTGCAGGCCTCCAGCCGGCAGCCGGTATTACCTGACAGAGGAAAGCTTATGTTCGGTTTGGAGGCACTAGATCTCGCCCGAATTCAGTTCGCGTTCACCATCTCGTTCCACATCCTGTTCCCCGCCATCACCATCGGTCTGGCGAGCTACCTGGCGGTGCTCGAAGGTTTGTGGCTCAAGACCCGCGACGATACCTACCGTGACCTGTACCACTTCTGGTCGAAGATCTTCGCCGTCAACTTTGGCATGGGGGTGGTCTCGGGCCTGGTCATGGCCTACCAGTTCGGCACCAACTGGAGCCGGTTCTCCGATTTTGCCGGCTCCGTTACCGGGCCGCTGCTGACCTATGAAGTGCTCACCGCATTCTTCCTCGAAGCCGGCTTCCTCGGCGTGATGCTGTTCGGCTGGAACCGGGTCGGGCGCAAGCTGCACTTCTTCGCCACCGTAATGGTGGCCATCGGTACGCTGATTTCGACCTTCTGGATTCTCTCGTCCAACAGCTGGATGCAGACCCCGCAAGGCTACGAAATCGTCGACGGCCGAGTGATTCCAGTGGACTGGCTGGCGGTGGTGTTCAACCCGTCGTTCCCGTACCGCCTGGCGCACATGGCCACGGCCGCCTTTGTCGCCACCGCGTTCTTCGTCGGTTCGTCCGCTGCCTGGCACCTGCTGCGCGGCCGCGATAACCCGGCGATCCGCCGCATGCTGTCGATGGCCATGTGGATGGCCCTGATCGTCGCGCCGATCCAGGCCGTGATCGGTGACTTCCACGGCCTCAACACCCTCAAGCACCAGCCGGCGAAAATCGCCGCGATCGAAGGGCATTGGGAAAACGTCGGTGACGAGCCGACCCCGCTGATCCTGTTCGGCTGGCCGGACATGAAGGCAGAAAAGACCAAGTTCGCCGTCGAGATCCCGTATCTGGGCAGCCTCATCCTCACTCACTCGCTGGACAAGCAGGTGCCGGCGCTCAAGGAGTTCCCGCCGCAAGATCGGCCGAATTCGACCATCGTGTTCTGGTCGTTCCGGATCATGGTCGGCCTCGGCATGCTGATGATCCTCACCGGCCTGTGGAGCCTGTGGCTGCGCAAGCGTGACCGCATCTACCAGAACCGCGCGTTCCTGTACCTGGCGCTGTGGATGGGCCCATCCGGCCTGATCGCGATCCTCGCCGGCTGGTTCACCACCGAGATCGGTCGCCAGCCGTGGGTGGTCTACGGGCTGATGCGTACCGCGGATGCTTCGTCCGGGCACAGCCTGATGCAGATGAGCATCACCCTGGCGCTGTTTGTCGTGGTGTATTTCTCGCTGTTCGGGGTCGGTATCGGCTACATGATGCGCCTGGTGCGCAAAGGGCCGAAGACCAACGAAGGCGCGGAAGTCAGCCACGGTGGTCCTGGCCAGAAACGCACGCCGGCCCGTCCGCTGTCGGCCGCCGACGACGATGCCGAAGACAACGGCACCAGCCTGAACAAGGGGAATTGAGTCATGGGTATCGATCTTCCGCTGATCTGGGCCGTGATCATCATCTTCGGCATCATGATGTACGTGGTCATGGACGGGTTCGACCTCGGGATCGGGATTCTCTTCCCGTTCGTCAAGGACTCCCGCGACCGTGACGTGATGATGAACACCGTCGCCCCGGTCTGGGACGGCAACGAAACCTGGTTGGTGCTGGGCGGTGCCGCGCTGTTCGGCGCCTTCCCGCTGGCCTATTCGGTGGTGCTTTCGGCGCTGTACATGCCACTGATCCTGATGCTCATCGGCCTGATCTTCCGCGGCGTGGCCTTCGAGTTCCGCTTCAAGGCCAAGGAAGCCAAGCGCCACATCTGGGACAAGGCGTTCATCGGCGGTTCGGTGGCGGCGACCTTCTTCCAGGGGCTGGCGCTGGGCGCCTTCATCGATGGCCTGCCGGTGGTCGACCGCCAGTACGCCGGCGGTTCGCTGGACTGGTTCACGCCGTTCACCCTGTTCTGCGGTGTCGCGCTGGTGGTGGCCTATGCCTTGCTCGGCTGCACCTGGCTGATCATGAAGACCGAAGGCAAGCTGCAGGAGCAGATGCATGACCTGGCGCGACCGCTGGCTTTCGTGCTGCTGGCGGTGATCGGTGTCGTCAGTATCTGGACGCCGCTGGCCCACCCGGAAATCGCTTCGCGCTGGTTCACCCTGCCGAACCTGTTCTGGTTCCTGCCGGTGCCGATCCTGGTGCTGGTGACCATGTACGGCCTGCTGCGCGCGGTGGCCCGCAATGCTCACTACACGCCGTTCCTGCTGACCCTGGTGCTGATCTTCCTCGGCTACAGCGGCCTGGGCATCAGCCTGTGGCCGAACATCGTGCCGCCGTCGATCTCGATCTGGGACGCCGCCGCGCCGCCGCAAAGCCAGGGCTTCATGCTGGTGGGCACGCTGTTCATCATCCCGTTCATCCTGGGTTACACCTTCTGGAGCTACTACGTGTTCCGCGGCAAGGTCACCCACGAAGACGGCTACCACTAGTCAATGCGCCGCTCCCCGTGCGGGAGCGGATCTGCTCGCGATGGCGCCCCGAGCGACGCCATCGTCTCCATTCCGAGAGGAGTATTCGATGATGGCTGGTAAACCCACGTTGCAGGAAATCGAAGAAGCCGAGAAGAAACCGCTCTGGCAGCGTCTGGGCTGGCTCGCCGGGATCTGGGTCGGCAGCGTGCTGGCGCTGTTTATCGTCGCCAGCCTGATGCGCATGTTCATGAACGCCGCGGGCCTGACCACACACTGATTTTTACTACCGCTCATCCCATCCCGTTGCCTTGTGGCACGGTTTTATAGCCCTCCTCTGGAGGGTTTTTTTTTGCCTGCGCGATTGCCAAGCTTTTCTTCCGTAGGAGCAGCCGGTCGACGCTCGATTGCTCGCGATGAACGATAACGCAGTGCTTCAGGCATTCCGCGTGGCACGTATCGCGAGCAAGCTTCGCTCCTACAGAGAGGGGGATTATTTGCGGGCTTTGAGGATCACGAACTTGGGCGTGGCGGCCACTTGCTCGACGCCGCGGAACAGCCGCGCCAGCTTGCTGTGATAACCCAGGTGGCGGTTGCCGACGATGTACAGCGCGCCGCCCACCACCAGGGCTTCGCGGGCCTGCTGGAACATGCGCCAGGCGAGGAAGTCGCCGACCACCTGCTGCTGGTGGAAGGGCGGGTTGCACAGCACCACGTCCAGCGACTGCGGTTCCTGGCCGGCCAGGCCATCGCCGGCGCGCACGGTCACTTCGCGCTCGCCCAGGGTCGCGCGCCAGTTCTCCAGGGCCGATTGCACAGCCATGAAGGATTCGTCCACCAGGGTGTAATGGGCATCGGGGTTGTGCAGGGCGCTGGCGATGGCCAGCACGCCGTTGCCGCACCCCAGGTCCGCGACCCGGGCCTTGCCGAGGTTTTTCGGCAGGTGCGGGAGGAACGCGCGGGTGCCGATGTCCAGGCCTTCGCGGCAGAACACGTTGGCGTGGTTGAGCAGCTCGATGGCGGGCTCGTCGAGCTTGTAGCGGGTCGGGTAGGGCGAAACCGCCGGGGGTTTCGCCTCCGGGGTGGCGATCAGTAAACGGGCTTTTTTCACCGCCAGCGAAGCCTGTACCGGGCCGATATAGCGTTCCAGCAGGTCGCCGGCGGCCCGTGGCAGGTGCTTGACCATCGCCGCCGCCACCACCTGGGCGCCCGGGGCCAGTTGGCCTTGCAGGCGGATCAGCTGTTCTTCCAGCAGGGCCAGGGTCTTGGGCACGCGGATCAGTACGCGGTCGAACGGCCCGGTCAACGGCTCGCTGGCCGGTACCACTGTTACGGCGTCGAATGGCAGGCCATTGCGCACCAGGTTTTTCTCCAGCGCCAGCGCGCCGAGAAACGAATCGCCGCTGCTGTGCACCTGTACGCGTCCGACCAGGCTGGCCGCCAGCGCGCCGAAACTGTCGTTGAGCACCAGCACCCGGGTGTCCGCCGTCGGCTGCTGTTCGGCCAGGTGATTGAGCAGGTACTCGTCCGCCGCGTCGAAAGCTTGCAGGGGCTCGTTCTGTTGTTCGGGCTGGCGGATCAGGTCGAGCTGGGCGAAGGGGCTTTCGAGCAGGGGCATGGGACGGACTCTTGGTAATCGGTGAATGTCCTGCCGGCGGGAGGGGCGCGATGCGGGCTGGACCGTTCGGGCAGGTGGCGCGCAGGCCGCGTGGCAGGTGCCCGAAGAGGGGGCCAATGGTACGTTTTTTTGCGCTCGATTGCCCGCGCTCTATGCCATTACAAACCACCGGTGTTTCTGCCGCGCGCTTTGCGGGACACTAAGGGCATTCGCTTATTGGAGCCTGCCATGACTGCCAGTGCAGAAAAATACACGCGCCAGACCTTGCTCGACGTCCAGCCCCTGACTCCCAGCCTGTTTACCCTGCGTGCCACGCGGGATGCGGGTTTTCGCTTTCGCGCCGGGCAATTCGCCCGGCTGGGGGTGACCAAGGCCGATGGCAGCACGGTGTGGCGTGCGTACTCCATGGTGTCTTCGCCCTTCGACGAGTTTCTCGAGTTCTTCTCCATTGTCGTGCCCGGCGGCGAGTTCACCAGCGAGCTGAGCCGGCTGGGGGAGGGCGATACCCTGATGGTGGACCGCCAGGCGTTCGGTTATCTGACCCTGGACCGTTTCGTCGATGGCCGCGACCTCTGGTTGCTGTCCACCGGCACCGGGATCGCGCCTTTTGTTTCGATCCTGCAGGACTTCGAAGTCTGGGAGAAGTTCGAGCGGATTATCCTGGTCTACAGCGTGCGCGAAGCCAAGGAACTGGCTTATCAGCAATTGCTGGCCGAGCTGAAACAGCGCGATTATCTGGCGGAAGTTGCCCACAAGCTGCAAGTCATCACCACGGTGACCCGTGAACAGCATCCGGGCAGCCTCAACGGGCGGATCACTCATCTGATCGAGAGCGGCGAACTGGAACGTGTCGCTGGCGTGCCCCTGAGCGCCGAGCACTCGCGAGTGATGCTCTGCGGCAACCCCCAGATGATCGACGACACCCGCGCCTTGCTCAAACAACGGGACATGCACCTGAGCCTGACCCGGCGGCCCGGGCAGGTGGCAGTGGAAAACTACTGGTAAAAAAATGGCGCCGCCTGCAATACCAGCAGGGGCGCCGTTTTGTTGCGGCAGAAGCCTCAGGGCTTGTTGTTCTGCGCCTTGAGCAGGTCGCGGATCTCGCCCAGCAGCTCTTCTTCCTTGGTCGGAACCGGCGGCAGGGTTGGCGCCACGGCCTCTTCGCGTTTCAGGCGGTTGATCGCCTTCACACCCATGAAGATGGCGAAGGCAACGATGATGAAGTCGATCAGGCTCTGGATGAATTTGCCATAGGCCAGCGTCACGGCCGGTGTCTCGCCGACGGCGTCCTTGAGCGTGATCGCCAGATCACTGAAGTCCACCCCACCGATCAGCAAACCGATTGGCGGCATCACCACATCGCCAACAAACGACGAGACGATCTTGCCGAATGCGGCGCCGATAATAATACCGACGGCCATGTCGACCACATTACCTTTGACCGCGAAGGCCTTGAACTCACTTAGCACGCCCATAGGTTATTCCTTGTTACAGATGAGGTTGGTGAACGCAGTGTAATTCAGCACAAGGCATCTTGCTTGCAACAACTGCTTACAGCGTTCGCAGTTATCGACCGAGTTAACGGCAAATAGTTTACAAAGTGCCATCAATCGCGCGCGAAATACCCGCGCTTGCTCTTACATACCAGCATATTTTTTCAATCAGACTGTTGCGACCTTTCTATTTAGAGTTCGACTCTTTGGTCACTAGCCTCTGACAGGCGCACCTGGATGCGTTCGATTAAAACCAGAGGAATAAAACATGACCATGATCATTGGCCTTGGGAGCTTTTCCCAACGACGCGTATTGGGCGTACTCGCCGCCAGTATGCTTTCTCTTTCCGTACAGGCCGCCACTCTGACCCGCGACAACGGGGCCGCGGTGGGCGATAACCAGAACTCGCAGACCGCGGGCGCTACCGGACCGGTATTGCTGCAGGATGTGCAGTTGATCCAGAAGCTCCAGCGTTTCGATCGCGAGCGCATTCCAGAGCGGGTGGTGCATGCCCGTGGCACCGGTGCCCATGGTTCCTTCACCGTGACCGACAGCCTGAGCGACCTGACCAAGGCCAAGGTATTCGCCGCCGGCCAGGTAACACCGGTATTCGTGCGTTTTTCCGCGGTAGTGCATGGCAACCATTCGCCGGAAACCCTGCGTGACCCGCGTGGTTTTGCCACCAAGTTCTATACCGCCGACGGTAACTGGGACCTGGTCGGCAACAACTTCCCGACCTTCTTTATTCGCGACGCGATCAAATTCCCGGACATGGTGCATGCATTCAAACCTGATCCACGGACCAACCTGGATGACGATTCCCGGCGCTTCGATTTCTTCTCCCATGTTCCGGAAGCCACCCGGACCCTGACCGAGCTGTATTCCAATTCCGGCACTCCGGCCAGTTACCGGGAAATGGACGGTAACGGCGTGCACGCCTACAAGTTGGTGAATGCCAAGGGCGAAGTGCATTACGTGAAGTTTCACTGGAAGAGTTTGCAGGGCATCAACAACCTCGATCCCAAACAAGTGGTCGAGGTGCAGGGGCGCGATTACAGCCATATGACCAATGACCTGGTGACGCATATCAACAAGGGCGACTTCCCGAAATGGGACCTGTATGTCCAGGTCCTGAAGCCGGAAGATCTGGCCAAGTTCGATTTCGACCCGCTGGATGCCACCAAGATCTGGCCGGGCGTGCCTGAGCGCAAGGTCGGGCAGATGGTGCTCAACCGCAACCCGGCCAACGTGTTCCAGGAAACTGAACAGGTGGCCATGGCTCCGGCCAACCTGGTACCGGGCATCGAGCCGTCGGAAGACCGCCTGCTGCAAGGCCGGGTGTTCTCCTATGCCGATACCCAGCTGTACCGCCTGGGCGCCAACGCCCTGCAATTGCCGATCAACGCGCCGAAAGTCGCGGTGAACAATGGCAACCAGGACGGCGCGATGAACAGCGGCAGCACCAGCACCGGCGTGAACTACCAGCCGAGCCGCCTGATGCCGCGTGAAGAGCCGCAAAGCGCGCGCTACAGCCAGCTGGCGCTGAGTGGCAGCACCCAGCAGGCGAAGATCCAGCGCGAGCAGAACTTCAAGCAGGCCGGCGATCTGTATCGTTCGCTGAGCCAGAAGGAGCGTCAGGACCTGATCGAGAACTTCGGCGGTTCCCTGGCGACCACCGATGACGAGAGCAAGCACATCATGCTGTCGTTCCTCTACAAGGCCGATCCGGAGTACGGCACTGGCGTGACCAAGGTGGCCAAGGGCGACCTGGCCCGGGTCAAGGCCCTGGCCGCCAAGCTGTCGGATTGATCCCACCCCGCGTCACGCCCCTGGCGTGACGCTTCCTCTTTATATAGGCGCGAGGCTTGCCCGCGAAAGGCCGCAAAGCGGCTCCAATACCGGTGATGGCGTTCTAGCTGACGAACGTTTGCCCGGGCTGAAGTCATCGCGGGCAAGCCTCGCTCCTACAGAATCTTTGAGACAAGGGAGTCGCACCATGCGCCTGTTCATTTCGCTGCTGCTGGCCGCCTGCTCGCTGGGCGCTCATGCGCAGCCACCGGCCCCCGCGGACCCGGTGGCGGTCAAGGTCCAACTAGAGAATTACTACTTCGATGCGGCCCGTCGCGGTGACGTCGAGATGCTCAATACCTTTATCGAGGCCGGTTATTCCCTCGATACCCAGGACGAGAAGGGCTACACCGCCCTGATCCTCGCGGCATATCACGGCCAGGGGCCGGCGGTGGAGCGTTTGCTGGCCGCCGGTGCCGACGCCTGCGTGCAGGATAAAAGGGGCAACACGGCGCTGATGGGCGCCATTTTCAAGGGCGAGGTGAAGATCGCCCGGCGCCTGCTGGCCACCGACTGCAACCCCGACCAGCGCAACGGCGCCGGCCAGACAGCGGCGATGTACGCCGGGCTGTTCAAGCGGGTGGAGCTGCTCGACGCCCTGGCGACCAAGGGCGCCGACCTGAATGCCGAGGACTCGCTGGGCAACAGCGCCACGCGTCTGGCCGAGGGCGAAATCCGCACGGTGGCGCCGCGCTGATCCGCTCCAGCTGAGCTATCATCGCGGTTTTTGCCCGGGGGATCAGATGGCCAAGGCCAAGCGCATGTACGGCTGCACCGAGTGCGGCGCAACCTTTCCCAAATGGGCCGGCCAGTGCGGCGAATGCGGGGCCTGGAACACCCTGACCGAAACCATGGTGGAAAGCGGCGGTGCCGCGGCCCCCAGCGGTCGTACCGGCTGGGCCGGGCAGCAGGCGCAGATCAAGACCCTGGCCGAAGTCAGCGTCGAAGAGATCCCGCGTTTTTCCACGGCTTCCGGCGAACTGGACCGGGTGCTCGGCGGCGGCCTGGTCGACGGTTCGGTGGTGCTGATCGGTGGCGACCCGGGGATCGGCAAGTCGACCATTTTGTTACAGACCTTGTGCAACATCGCCACCCGCATGCCGGCGCTCTACGTCACTGGCGAGGAATCGCAGCAACAGGTGGCGATGCGCGCCCGGCGCCTGGGCCTGCCCCAGGACCAGCTGCGGGTGATGACCGAAACCTGTATCGAAACCATCATCGCCACGGCCCGGCAGGAGAAGCCCAAGGTCATGGTGATCGACTCGATTCAGACCATCTTCACCGAGCAACTGCAATCGGCCCCCGGCGGTGTTTCCCAGGTGCGCGAGAGCGCGGCGCTGCTGGTGCGTTACGCCAAGCAGAGCGGCACGGCGATCTTCCTGGTGGGCCATGTGACCAAGGAGGGTGCGCTGGCCGGGCCGCGGGTCCTCGAGCACATGGTCGACACCGTGCTGTATTTCGAAGGTGAATCCGACGGCCGTCTGCGCTTGCTGCGGGCGGTGAAGAACCGTTTCGGCGCGGTCAACGAACTGGGCGTGTTCGGCATGACCGACCGCGGCCTGAAAGAAGTTTCCAATCCTTCGGCGATCTTTCTCACCCGTGCCCAGGAAGAAGTCCCGGGCAGTGTGGTCATGGCTACCTGGGAAGGCACCCGGCCGATGCTGGTGGAAGTCCAGGCGCTGGTGGATGACAGCCACCTGGCCAACCCGCGGCGGGTTACCCTGGGCCTGGACCAGAACCGCCTGGCGATGCTGCTGGCGGTACTGCACCGCCACGGCGGCATTCCGACCCACGATCAGGACGTGTTCCTCAACGTCGTCGGCGGGGTCAAGGTGCTGGAAACCGCCTCCGACCTGGCGCTGATGGCGGCGGTGATGTCCAGCCTGCGCAATCGGCCCTTGCCCCACGACTTGCTGGTGTTCGGCGAAGTCGGCCTGTCTGGTGAAGTGCGCCCGGTGCCGAGCGGCCAGGAGCGCCTCAAGGAAGCGGCCAAGCACGGCTTCAAACGGGCCATCGTGCCCAAGGGCAATGCCCCTAAAGAGCCACCGCCGGGCTTGCGAATCATTGCGGTAACCCGTCTGGAGCAGGCGCTGGATGCGCTGTTCGAATGACCCCTTGTGCCACTGAAAGGAAGCAGTTGATGCAGATGACAGGAGCGGGCCTTGGCGCCCTTGGTTTTACGCTATTTTGGGTAAGCGGCCTGGCTGTGGCCAGCCAGGAAGATGCGCCGCACGGCTATCGGATCGCCCAGGAACTGCTGGTCGGCGACGGCACGGTGCTCGAGGTGCTGGAAGACCGACGCATCACCGCGCAATTGCATGCGCAGAGCTGGGGCAGCGGCCTGGACGAGGAAACTTTCGACGAGTCGACGGACAGCGAGCACCAGCCGCAGCTGGAGGCTCGGGTGCGTCTGGTGTCGGAGGTCGGCGAAGTGCTGGCCGAGCAGTCCCTGGGCTACCCGCTGGCGAAGGTGGAGAAGGCGCCGCTCAGTGGCCTGCCATACCCGGCGTTTTTCCTCACCGTCGATCAGACGGCCCCAATGGGCAGCTATAGCGGCCCGGCCACGCAGATCCTGGCGCCGACGCAAAGCCGCTTGGAGCCCGTACTGTATCGGGACGAAAACGGGGAGCAGCGCCCGCTGGCGATGGCCCAGACCGGCAAGGCGGCCTGGCGGATACTTCCATCGGCATCGGGGGCTACCGAGTCGATCGCCCAGGTGTCTTCGGCGCCTGCCAGCGAGGGTGACGATTTTGTGACCACCTACCGGATTTATCGCTGGGTGGACGGGCAGTGGACCGCCGCCAGTCGGCAACAGCCCGGTTATTGGGATATGGAAAGCGAATTTCCCGAGCCCTCGGCGTTCCCCTGAACGGCTGACGGGAAGAGGCGGGCGCTCAAACCTCCAGCAGCGCCCCCAGCTCGCGCTCCAGCTCCTGCGGGTCGGCGAGATTCAGTTCGATCAGCCGGCGCAGATGTTCGATCGACTCCAGGTCTATATGCAGGCAGACGAAGCCCAACTGACCGTGATCGTCGTGCGCCAGTCGCACGTCCATGCGTACTTCGGCGTCATCGCTCAAATGGATATCGGCTTCGAACGGCTGGCTTTCGTCCCCCAGCCAGGGATCGGGGCGCTGGATCAGCATGCCCCTGAGCGAGAGATCGACCAACTGCACGGACCAGCGATAAGGGCCCTGGCTCAGTTCGGTACGGGCATCGAAGGCGATGCGTTTGAAACGGCGACGATCGGAATGGTGTTCGCTCATGAGCAGCCCCTCTGCATGGTGAAATGACTATAGACCCGGGTTTGCCCAACCCGCTACAGCCAGCGGCGCACCTTGCGGCAATAGTCACGGTAGCGGTCGCCGAACAACTCCAGCAGATGGTGCTCGTCCGGCCGGATCACCGTCAGGTTCATCAGGTAAATCAGCAGCGGCAACAGCAGCCACGGCCACAGGCTGCCGAGCAACAGGGCGATGGCGCAGTAACCCAGGGTGTCGCCGAGATTGATGGGGTTGCGCGAGATTGCGAACGGGCCATCGCACAGCAGGCGCCGGGGTTCGCCGGCATTGCTGGTGGTGGTGTGCCGTTGCCTGAGACGCCATATCGCCCAGAACGACAGGCCCTGGCCGCCGATAATCAACAGCAGGGCCAGGGTGCGCAGCCAGCCGTTGACCGGGACCGGCAAGGGCACACCGTCGGCAAGCGACAGCGCCGCCACCAGGAACAGCAGATACAGCAGCGGTGGTGACAACGGCGGTCTATTGGGCGGCGCGGGCATGGGCACTCCAGACGACGAGTCCTTACAGGTGCGACCGCTTTTTCGCTCGGGTGGTTCAGTGCTCCGGGAACGCTTGCACCGAGGCGGTGCAAAACCTAGGAAAAAACTCAAAAGGACGCTCTAGACCAACGTGGGGGGTGGCCTTTGGGGCCAGTAGCGCTAAACTCCGGATGGCTGTCTTTCTTGTCCACCCTGGCTGGAATAATAAAATGAAAAATAATAATAGCCCGCTACGCCACTTACCCTGGCTGGTGCTGGCAATCGTAGGAGCGTGCGCCCTCGGCGTAGTGGCATTGCGCCGCGGCGAGGCGATCAACGCCTTGTGGATCGTGGTCGCTGCCGTGGCCATCTATCTGGTCGCATACCGTTACTACAGCCTGTTCATCGCTAACAACGTGATGCAGCTCGATGCGCGCCGGGCCACCCCCGCCGTGCTCAACAACGACGGTCTGGACTACGTTCCGACCAACAAGCACATTCTCTTCGGTCACCACTTCGCGGCCATCGCCGGCGCGGGCCCGCTGGTGGGGCCGGTACTGGCGGCGCAGATGGGCTACCTGCCCGGCACGCTCTGGCTGATTGCCGGGGTGGTGCTGGCGGGGGCGGTGCAGGACTTCATGGTCCTGTTCATGTCCACCCGGCGCAACGGCCGTTCCCTGGGCGACATGGTCCGTGAGGAAATGGGCCGGATCCCGGGGACCATCGCGCTGTTCGGCTGCTTCCTGATCATGATCATCATCCTTGCGGTGCTGGCGCTGATCGTGGTCAAGGCCCTGGCCGAAAGCCCGTGGGGCATCTTCACGGTGATGGCGACCATCCCGATCGCGATGTTCATGGGCGTCTACATGCGCTACATCCGCCCGGGCCGCATCGGTGAAATCTCCATCATCGGCGTGCTCCTGCTGCTGGGCTCGATCTGGCTGGGGGGCCAGATCGCCGCGGATCCCGTGTGGTCCAAGGCCTTCACCTTCACCGGCGTACAGATCACCTGGATGCTGATCGGCTACGGTTTCGTCGCCGCGGTGCTGCCGGTATGGCTGATCCTGGCGCCTCGCGACTACCTGTCGACCTTCCTCAAGATCGGCACCATCATCGCCCTGGCGATCGGCATCCTGATCACCATGCCCGAGCTGAAGATGCCGGCGCTGACCCAGTTCACCGACGGCACCGGCCCGGTCTGGAAAGGCGGCCTGTTCCCGTTCCTGTTCATCACCATCGCCTGTGGCGCGGTGTCCGGCTTCCACGCGCTGATCTCTTCCGGGACCACGCCGAAGCTGCTGGATAACGAAACCAACGCCCGTTACATAGGTTACGGCGGCATGCTGATGGAGTCCTTCGTGGCCATCATGGCGATGGTTGCCGCTTCGGTGATCGAGCCTGGCGTGTACTTCGCCATGAACAGCCCGGCAGCCATCGTCGGCGGTGACGTGGTCACTGTGGCGCAGACGGTCAGCAGCTGGGGCTTCGCCATCACTCCGGACGCCCTGCAAGCGGTGGCCAAGGACATCGGTGAAACCACCATCCTGGCCCGTGCCGGCGGTGCGCCGACCCTGGCGGTCGGTATCGCGCAGATCCTGCACACGGTGCTGCCGGGCGAGAACACCATGGCGTTCTGGTACCACTTCGCGATCCTGTTCGAAGCGCTGTTCATCCTGACCGCGGTGGACGCCGGTACCCGTGCCGGTCGTTTCATGCTGCAGGACCTGCTGGGCTCCTTCGTGCCAGCCCTGAAACGCACCGAGTCCTGGACCGCCAACCTGATCGCCACCGCCGGCTGCGTGGCCCTCTGGGGTTACCTGCTGTACCAGGGCGTGATCGACCCGCTGGGCGGCATCAACACCCTGTGGCCACTGTTCGGCATCTCCAACCAGATGCTGGCGGGTATCGCGCTGATGCTCGGCACCGTGGTGCTGATCAAGATGAAGCGTCAACGCTACATCTGGGTGACCTTGCTGCCAGCCGCCTGGCTGCTGATCTGCACCACCACCGCGGGCCTCATCAAGCTGTTCGACGCCAACCCGGCAGTCGGTTTCCTGGCCCTGGCCAAGAAGTACAGCGATGCCCTGGCCAATGGTCAGATCCTCGCGCCGGCCAAGGACATCACGCAGATGCAGCACGTGATCTTCAACGCCTACACCAACGCCACGCTGACGGTGCTGTTCCTGCTGGTGGTATTCAGCATCCTGTTCTACGCCCTCAAGGTGGGTATTTCCGCCTGGGGTAAAAAAGAACGCACGGATAAAGAATCGCCATTCCATGCACTGCCAGATGCTTGATCGAGGACTGCAATCGTGTTCAATGACCTGAGTCGCCTCGGTAAATACCTCGGTCAGGCCGCGCGCCTGATGGTCGGCATGCCCGACTACGACAACTACGTCGAGCATATGCAGACCAAGCACCCGGACAAGCCGGTGATGTCGTATGAGGCGTTCTTCCGGGAACGCCAGGAAGCACGATACGGCGGCAAAGCCGGGCCAAAATGCTGTTGATTCGTTAGTCCCTCTGTAGGAGCGAGCGTGCTCGCGAAAAACGTAAAGACGCCGAGTTCATTCTGAACGCACATGGTGTCCTTGAGTTCTTCGCGAGCAAGCTCGCTCCTACAGTTGTTTTTGCGTTCCCATTTTTTCAGGAGAACCGCTTTTGTCCTCTCCAATCCCCGTCACCGTTCTCAGCGGTTTCCTCGGCGCCGGCAAGACCACCTTGCTGCGCCACCTGCTCAAGGCCGAACACGGTCTGAAAATCGCCGTGATCGAAAACGAATTCAGCGATGCCGGTATCGACACCCAGTTGCTGGGCGACGAGCCGGTGCAAGTGATGACGCTGTCCAATGGCTGCGTCTGCTGCACCATCCACACCGATCTGACCAAGGCGCTGTACCTGTTGCTGGAACGGCTGGACAGCGGCGAGATCGCCTTCGACCGGCTGGTGATCGAATGCACCGGGCTGGCCGACCCCGCGCCCGTGGCCCAGACCTTCTTCATCGACGAAGAGCTGCGCGAGCGCTATATCCTCGACGGCATCATCACCCTGGTGGACGCCAAGCACGCCGAGCACCACTTGACCCAGACCATCGCCCAGGCCCAGATCGGCTTCGCCGACCGTCTGCTGGTGAGCAAGCGCGACCTGGTGGACGAGCAGACCTTCAATGCGCTGAGCGAGCGCCTGACCCGGATCAACCGCCGTGCGCCGATCCGTGTGGTCGAGCATGGGCGCATCGATTTGGCCGAACTGCTGGATGTGCGAGGCTTCAACCTGAATGCCGACCTGGGCGGCGGTGTCAGCCTGCGTCCGGTGAGCAAGGCGCCTTCCATCGATCGTATTTCCAGCCTGGTGCTGCGCACCGACGCGCCGCTGGATATCGACCGGCTCAGCGAGTTCATGAACGAACTGCTGGAAGAACACGGCAAGCAGCTACTGCGCTACAAGGGCGTGCTGAACATTGCCGGCGAGCCACGGCGCCTGGTGTTCCAGGGCGTGCTCAAGCTGTACGGTTTCGACTGGGATACCGAATGGGCCGAAGGCGAGGCGCGCGAGAGCGTGATTGTGTTCATTGCCGACGATCTGCCGGAAGAAAAGATCCGTGCCGGATTCGCCCGGATGGCGGCGCAGTAGTTTCGTTACACATTTGCTACGAGGTCATCGCGAACAAGCCCGCTCCGGTCTGCAGGAGCGAGCGTGCTCGCGAAACGCCGGTTACTGTGGAACCGCGCTGGCCTTGAGCAACCTTTCCTCCAGGTGAGCCAGGTGCCCGGTCATCAAGGCGACCGCGGCCTTTACGTCACCGTCTTCGATGGCATCGACAATCGCCGCGTGCTCCTGCCAGGCGCAATGGCTGCAGGCGCGGGTTTCATGGTGGGCAATCGCCAGTGACGTCAGCGGCACCAGGCTGCCGAGGAAATGCGCCAGCGGCGCGTTGCCGGCCACCTCGGCCAATTGCAGGTGGAACTCGCCGGACAGGCGGATCGCCGGGCCACGCAAGCCGCGGTCGATGCAATCGCGCTCAGCGGCGATCAGCTCCCGCAGACGCTTGAGGTTGCGCGGTACCGGTTGCTGGCAGGCGAGCCTGACCAGGGTGATTTCCGTCAGGCGTCGGGCGTGCAGGATCTGTCGCGTTTGCTCGTGGTCCGGAGCCGCCACCTGAGGCCGGTGGTTGGGCCGCAGGATGATCACCTGTTGATGGGACAAGCGCGCCAGGACCTGGCGAATGATGCTGCGGCTGACCCCGAACACTTCGCCGAGGCTGTCCTCGGTGAAACGGCTGGCGGGGGCGATGCGTTGTTCGAGAATGGCATCGAAAATCTGCGGGTAGACATCGTCGACCAGCAGTTTTTTCTCGCCGCTGCGGCGCCGTGGCAGGGCAGCGGGGAGGGGGAATGCAAGTTTGTTCAAGGCGTAGCTGGCCATGGCCTGTCTCCAGTCCGGTTACCGATACGAAAGTGTTGTGCGGCTTAGTTGCCCAGATGGTCGTCCGGGATGTTCAGCTCGATGCCCATGCGCTGGCCTTCCCTGAGGATGTGCCGGCGCATTTCGGCACTGGCCAGCGCGCTGTTCTTGTTGCGGATCGCCCGGACCACCGCTTCGTTTTCTTCCAGGCGTTCGGCCAGGTGCTCCGGCGAGTTGCGCAGGATCTCAGCGCTCTGCTTGAGGGCGTTGCTGGTCTGCTGCACCACGTTCTGGAAGATCGGGTTGGAGGTCAGGGTGAACAGCTCTTCATGGAAGGCGATGTAGGCGTTCATCCCGGCTTCGCTGTCGTTGGCGTCCAGGGCCTCGCGCATGTCCATCAGGGTCAGGCGCAACTGGCCCACTTCCTTGCTGCTGATGGACTGCGCCACCAGGCCGACGATGAACGGCTCGAGGGTGTAGCGCAGTTGCAGCACATCCTCGAGGCTGGCGCCCGCCACGCCGCTGTCGCTGGCCGGTTGTTCGTTGAGGCTGGCCTCCAGCACCACCACGCCTTTGCCGGGCATGGAGCGCACCAGGCCCAGGGTTTCCAGAACAGTCACCGCCTCGCGCAGGCTCGGGCGGCTGATGCCCAGTTGCTCGGCCAATTCACGTTGTCCCGGCAGCATGTCGCCGGAGCGCCATTGGCCACGGGCCAAGGCCGCCCGCAGCTTTTCTACCACTGAATTTACAACCGTTGACGAGGTGATCACTGTTCACTCCCTGGAATATGGCGGATGAGGCCCATGGCAGGCGCTGATTGTTGTGCCTGCCGGCGAGAGGCACAAGGCATGCCTCAGAACTCCTGCTGCTGCGCGCCGGGCAGCGGCTTGCGCGGTTGGAAACCATAGCCCTGCTGGCCGCTCAGGACTTTGTTGGCCCGTTGAATATCGATGTCTTTTTCCCAGCGGGCGATCGCCACGGTGGCGACGCAGTTGCCGATCAGGTTGGTCAGCGCCCGGCCGATGCCCATGAACCAGTCCACCGCCAGCACCAGCACCAGGCCCACCACCGGGATGGCCGGGATCGCCGTCAGGGTGGCGGCCAGGATTACCAGCGCCGAACCGGGAATCCCGTGGGCGCCTTTGGAGGTGATCAGCGATACCAGCAGGATGGTCAGCAGGTCGGACATCGACAACGGCGTACCGGTGGCATTGGCGATGAAGACGATGGCCAGGGTCAGGTAGATCGAGAACCCGTCGAGGTTGAACGAATAACCCGTCGGGATGACCAGGCCGACCGTGGAACTGCCGATGCCCAGGTGCTCCAGTTTGCGCATGATCTGTGGCAGTACGGCGTCGGAGGAGGCGGTGCCGAGGACGATCAGCAGCTCTTCGCGCAGGTATTTGAGGAACGGCAGCATGCGCAGGCCGGAACAGCGCATGACCAGCCCGAGAATCACCGCCACGAAGGCGAAGCAGGTCAGGTAGAACAGGCCCACCAGGCTGCCCAGGTGCTGCAGCGAGTCCAGGCCGTATTTGCTGGTGGTGAAGGCAATGGCGCCGAACACGCCGATCGGCGCCAGGCGCACGATCATGCCCATGATGCGGAAGATGATGTGGCTGAGTTCGTTGATCAGCCGCGAGATGCCGGAAGCGGCTTCGCCCACCAGGTTCAGCGCGCTGCCGAACAGCACGGAGAACAGCAGCACCTGCAGGATGTTGTTTTCGGCGAAGGCGCCCAGTACCGAGTTGGGGATCAGCCCCATCAGGAACTCGGAGGTGCCGTGCATGTGCTGGCTGCGCTGGGCGATGTCGCCCATGTCGGCGGCGGACAGCTGTTCCAGATGGATATTGGCGCCGCTGCCGATGCCGGTGGTAAAGGCGAAGACCAGGCCGATCACCAGGGCGATGGTGGTCAGGACTTCGAAGTAGATGACGGATTTGAGCCCGATGCGTCCGACCTTTTTCAGGTCGCCGGCGCCGGAGATGCCGCTGACCACCACGCAGAAGACGATCAGGCCGATCAGCATCTTGATCAGCTTGATAAAGGCATCGCCCAGTGGCTTGAGTTGCGAGGAGTATTCGGGGAGTGTCAGTCCGCACACGATGCCGAGCATCAGTCCGAGGACTACCTGGAGGAAAATCGAACGCGAGCACCATCTGAGCATGAGGGGAATCCTGGTCGGTGTCCCGGCTGCCGTGCGCGGAGCGCATCAGATTCGGGACTTAATTATTGTGGTCTTACCGGTATGTCCAGTGCAGGCGCAGTCTATGCCCGATTTTCCCGCGAATACAAGGGTAAATCCGAAAATTGGCATGACCGGTCTGACCAGTGGTGCTGGTCCTGTAGCCGCTGCCGCAGGCTGCGATAAGGGCGAAGGCCTTCCTGCGATCTTCAGAGTGTCGCGGCCGTGCCGGCCGATCGCAGCCTGCGGCAGCGGCTACAGGCCCCGGGCCAGGCAATTCGCGGCCGAAAAAAAGCCCGGCGCGAAGGCCGGGCTTTTCAGGTAACGCTCTGCTAATTAAGCGCCGTATACCGGCAGCTTCTTGCAGATGGCTTTGACTTTCTCACGAACGGCGTCGATCACCGCTTCGTTATTCAGGTCAGCCAGGATGTCGCAGATCCAGCCCGCCAGTTCCTTGCACTCGGCTTCCTTGAAGCCGCGAGTGGTCACAGCCGGAGTACCGAAGCGCAGGCCGGAGGTAACGAACGGGGAGCGTGGGTCGTTTGGCACGGAGTTCTTGTTCACGGTGATGAAGGCCTTGCCCAGGGCGGCATCGGCGTCTTTACCGGAGATTTCCTGCTTGATCAGCGACAGCAGGAACAGGTGGTTCTGCGTACCGCCGGAAACCACGTCGAAACCGCGCTCGATGAACACGCCGGCCATGGCCTGGGCGTTCTTCACCACTTGTTGCTGGTAGGCCTTGAACTCAGGCTGCAGCGCTTCCTTGAAGCAGATGGCCTTGGCGGCAATCACGTGCTCCAGCGGACCGCCCTGGGCGCCCGGGAATACCGCGGAGTTCAGCTTCTTCTCGATGTCGGCGTTGGCGCGCGCCAGGATCAGGCCGCCACGTGGACCGCGCAGGGTCTTGTGGGTGGTGGTGGTTACCACGTCGGCGAAAGGCACCGGGTTCGGGTAGACGCCAGCGGCGACCAGTCCCGCAACGTGAGCCATATCAACAAAGAGATAGGCACCGACCTTGTCGGCGATTGCGCGGAAACGTGGGAAGTCCAGGACCTGCGAGTAGGCAGAGAAGCCGGCCACGATCATCTTCGGCTTGTGCTCGACCGCCAGGCGCTCGACTTCGTCGTAGTCGATCAGGCCGTTGGCATCGATGCCGTACTGGATGGCGTTGTACAGCTTGCCGGAGGAGGAAACGCTGGCGCCGTGGGTCAGGTGACCGCCGTGGGCCAGGCTCATACCCAGGATGGTGTCGCCAGCCGACAGCAGCGCCAGGTAAACGGCGGCGTTGGCTTGCGAGCCGGCGTGCGGCTGAACGTTGGCGTAGTCGGCGCCGAACAGCTCCTTGGCACGGTCGATGGCCAGCTGCTCAACGACGTCGACGTATTCGCAGCCGCCGTAGTAACGCTTGCCTGGGTAACCTTCGGCGTATTTGTTGGTCAGCACCGAGCCTTGAGCTTCCATCACCGCAGGGCTGGTGTAGTTTTCCGAAGCGATCAGCTCAATGTGCTCTTCCTGGCGCTGAGCTTCTTGCTCCATGGCGGCAAAGAGATCGGCGTCGTACTTGGCAATAGTCAAATCACGGCTGAACATGGCGGTCCTCAAGGATCGGGGCAGAAAAGGGGGGCATTCTAACCCAACGGGTTTTAGATGGCATATGAAAGGACATCATGTCGCAGACAAGTGGTGTTCATGAGCTGCCCAGGCTGAGTCCTGTAGCCGCTGCCGCAGGCTGTGATCGACCACGCAGTGGTCGTGCTCTTGAGGCCACTGAAGGCCTTCGGCCTTATCGCAGCCTGCGGCAGCGGCTACAGGGATGGCGATGCCCGGGGTCAATCGAACATGAACAGTGCGTCGTTGCTGAACTGCCCTTCGAAGCTGTTGGCCGGCATCGGCCGGCCGAACAGATAGCCCTGGACTTCGTCACAGCCGTGCTCGCGCAGGAAGTCCAATTGCTCATGGGTTTCCACGCCCTCGGCGATCACCGCCAGGTTCAGGCTGTGGGCCATGGCGATGATGGCGCGGGCGATCTGCGCGTCCTGCTCGCCGGACGGCAGGCCGTCGACGAAGGTGCGGTCGATCTTCAAGACATCGATGGGGAACTGCTTGAGGTAGTTCAGCGATGAATAACCGGTGCCGAAGTCGTCGACGGCGATGCTCAGGCCGAGGTTCTTCAGCCCGTCGAGGATCTGCATCGCCTCGCTGACTTCGCGCATCAGGATACTTTCGGTCAGTTCCAGCTCCAGGCAGGCTGGCGGCAGGCCGGTGTCCTTGAGGATGGTGGCGATCCGCATGCCCAACTGGCCATCGGAGAATTGCCGGGCCGAGATGTTCACCGAGACCTTCGGCACCCGGACCTTGGCCTGGTGCCAGGCCTTGAGCTGGCGGCAGGCTTCGCTGATGACCCAGTCGCCGACATCCACCACCAGCCCCAGTTCTTCGAGCACCGGGATGAAGTCCCCCGGCGGTACCAGCCCGCGTCGCGGATGGCGCCAGCGCAGCAGGGCCTCGGCGCCGGTCAGGCGCTTGCCGTCGCCGCTGAACTGCGGCTGGTAGTAGAGGATGAATTCCTGCTGTTCCAGGGCGTGGCGCAGGTCGCTTTCCAGTTCCAGGCGTTCCAGGGCGCTGGCATTCATGTCGGCCTGGTAGAACTGGAAGTTGTTCTTGCCGCGCTCCTTGGCGTGGTACATCGCGGTGTCGGCGTTTTTCATCAGTTGGCTCAGTTCGTTGCCGTCCTGCGGGCTCAGGGCGATGCCGATACTGGCGGTGACGAAGAACTCACGGCCTTCGAGCACGAACGGCTTCACCAGGCTGGCGAGAATCTGTTCGGCGACGTGGATCGCCCGGTTCAGGGCGATCTCGCGGCTGGTCCGCGGTTGCAGGAGCAGGGTGAACTCATCGCCGCCCATGCGCGCCACGGTGTCGTCATCGTCGACGCAATCGAGCAGGCGGGTGGCCATCTCCTTGAGCATCCGGTCGCCCGCGGCGTGGCCCAGGGAGTCGTTGATTGGCTTGAAACGGTCCAGGTCGAGGAACATCAGCACCACCCAGGACTTCTGCCGCTCCGCCGATTGCAGGGCGGTGTGCAGGCGGTCCTGGAACAGGGTGCGGTTGGGCAGGTGGGTCAGGGCGTCGTAGTAGGCCAGGCGGTGAATGCGCTGTTCGCTGGCCTTGCGTTCGCTGATGTCGGTGAAGAAACACACGTAGCTGGCCAGGTCGCCTTCGTCATCGAGCACCGCGGTGATGCCGACCCAGGCCGGATAGTGCTCGCCGTTGCGACGCTTGAGCCAGACCTCGCCTTCCCAGGTGCTGTGCTGGTGCAGCTGCTTGAGCACATAGCGCAGGTGGGCTTCCTGCTGTTCGTCGACGGTGAGCATGTTCGGCAACTGGTCGAGCACCTGGGACACCGCGTAGCCACTGACCCGGCTGAACGCCTCGTTGGCCTGGACGATGTAGCCCGCCGGGTCGGTGATCAGGATCGCCGAGGTCGAGTGCTCGAATACCGTGGCCGCCATGCGCAGGTCTTTTTCCGCGCGACGCTGCTGGCTGATATCGCGGCCGACCCCGAGCACGCCTTCGAAAGCGCCGTGTTCGTCCCACACCAGCACCAGGCGCAACTCGATCGGAATCTTGCGCCCGTCGGCCCGCAGGCAGTCGAACAGGAACAACTGGGTCTGCACCTGGTTACGCAGGCGTGCCAGTTGCTCGGGCTTGTCCAGGGCCTTGCTGACCCGCTCCATCAGGGCGTAGATGCCGGTCAGTTGTTGCGGGTTGGCGATGGTCGATTGCCAGCCGTTCTGGAAGATCCACTCCACGTCATAACCCAGTACCGACTGCACCGAGGGGCTGACATAGTTGAGGGCCATCTTACTGTCGGTGGAGAAAATCACGTCGCTGATGCTTTCGGCGAGCATGCGATAGCGTCGTTCGCTGTCGCGCAGGGATTCGCTGGCCTCGATCTGGTCGGTGATGTCCTTGGCCACGCCGATGATGCGCGTGACCTGATCGTACTTGTCCCGCGCCAGGGCCTGTTCGCGGATGTCGAAACAGCGCCATTGGCCGCTGCGGTGGCGAAAGCGCAAGTGGCACTGCAGCAACTGCAGGTAGCCGGCATGCCGCTGTTCCTGGCGCAGGCGGTGATAGAGGTCGGCGTCTTCCGGGTGCAGGAGGATTTCCCAGAAATACTCGCCCATCTGGTGCAGTTCGGTCTTGTTGTAGCCGAGGGTCTGGCCCAGGTGATGGTTGCTGAAGATCATCCGCTGGCTGATGACGTCCTGCACATAAAGGTGGTCCGGCACGGTGCGCACCACATCCGACCAGAAACCCTCGCGCTCCAGCAGCGACAGCTCGATGAGCTTGCGGCTGGTGATGTCGCTGATGCTGAGGATCACCGCGCGATAGTCGCAGGGGTCTTCCGGCAGGCGCAGTACCAGCCACAGATGCTGGTCGTGGCCCTGGGCGTCGCCGAGGCGGATTTCCAGCTCCAGCTGTTTGTGCTGGTTGATCACGGTCTCCAGCAGCTGGTTGCCGATGGCGCTGTTGTGGAGCGGGCTGCCTTCGATCAGCAGTTTCCAGGCCTGCTCGCAGGAGTCGACGTTGAGCAGCCGCAGGGCCACCTGATTGACCTCGGTGACGCGCAGTTCTTCAAGCAGCAGCTGGCGCTGCTGTGGGCTGTGCTCCAGCCAGGCCTTGAGCTGTTCGCTGTCGTGCAGTTGCGCCTTGTCGAGAAACGCCGGCAGCCCGGAGATATCCAGGACACAGAGAGCGACCCCGGTGCCTTCGAAAATATCCTGATAGCGCCGACGCCCTTCGTGCAACTGACGCTGGCGGCGGCGCATGTTCAGCAACGCGATCACCGGCAGCAGGGAAAACGCCAGCCCCAGCAGGCACTTGGCGATAAACGCCGGCAACAGTTGCTCGATCACCGCGCGCTCGTCGAACAGGCCGCGCAATTGCCAGTCGCTATTGCCCAGTGGCGCGACCAGCACGCTGTTGGCGATGTCGTCGGTGCTCACCGGGGTGTTGCTGCCGTCGTCGCGGCTGAGGGTTTTCTGGTTCAGGCGGTTTTCAATGACCCAGGTCGGGTGAAAACCCTGGTCGGGACTGGGCTCCAGGGATTGGACGAAAGACGGTGCCAGGCGCAGCACCCAGTAACTCTTGAGGGCGCCGCTGGGCTGGTGCAACAGCAGCTGTACCAGCGCGCCGTTGGTGGCGTTGCTGTAGTAGTAGCGCTGGCCGCGGCTGCGGCTGGTCAGCTCGGCGAGCCATGCGGCGTCCTGGCCGTCGGCGCCACTGTCGCTGATGAGCTGGCCCTTGGCATCCAGCAGCGCGATGCTTTGCAGGTCGGGCAGGGACAGCTGCAGCCTTTTCAGCAGCAGTTGTTGCTGTTCGGCATTCTGGGGCGGCTCGACGATCGGCAGCAGGTTGAGGGCGATCTGCGCATTGAGTGCCAGGTTGAGGCTGATGTGCTCGGCCAGGTCGGCGTTGTAGTCGATCGCGTGTTGACGCTGGTCTTTGCGGGTCTGTTGCAGTTGGTCGAGCAGTTGCCAGAACAGCAGGGCGAGCAGCAGCAGGACCAGGGTCGCCAGCACGCCTTTCAGGGTGCCGCGCAGGGGCGAGCCGGACGCAGGTGCAGGTGCGCGCAGGGAAAAGGGCGGAGTGGCATTGGACAAACTGTGATCCTGCGGTTTGGCTGGACTGGCGCGACGTGCACTATAAGCCGGACGCCCGAAGGGCGGCTAGCATGCCTTGAGTTGTGGCAAAGTGCCAGTCCCGGCTGGCTGGACCTTGCCCGGCCATTGAGGTAGCTTTGCCGGTTACGCGGGAGCGCTCCAGCTCCAGACAATCAGGCTTTTTCCGTACGCAGGCATTGATCGCGATCAAATGCCGGCGCCGCGCATGGCCTGGCCCGGGCTTCGCCCGCTCTCCATTCATCAGTCACTGACGCTAGGTTCATCATGGCTCAATACGTCTTCACCATGCATCGGCTGGGAAAAGTTGTTCCGCCGAAGCGGGAAATCCTGAAAAACATCTCTCTGTCGTTCTTCCCGGGCGCCAAGATCGGCGTGCTGGGCCTCAACGGTTCGGGTAAGTCCACCCTGCTGAAAATCATGGCCGGCGTCGACACCGAGTTCGAGGGCGAAGCCCGTCCGATGCCCGAGCTGAACATCGGCTATCTGCCTCAGGAGCCTCAGCTGGATCCGACCAAGACCGTGCGTGAAGTGGTCGAGGAAGCGGTCAGCGTGATCAAGGACGCCCAGGCGCGCCTGGACGAGGTCTACGCGGCCTACGCCGATCCGGATGCCGACTTCGACAAGCTGGCCGCCGAACAGGCCAAGCTCGAAGCGATCCTGCAGGCCAGCGATGGCCACAACCTGGAACGCCAGCTGGAAGTCGCCGCCGATGCGCTGCGCCTGCCGGCCTGGGACGCCAAGGTCGAACACCTGTCCGGTGGTGAAAAGCGTCGCGTGGCCCTGTGCCGCCTGCTGCTGTCCGCTCCGGACATGCTGCTGCTCGACGAACCGACCAACCACCTGGACGCCGATTCCGTGGCCTGGCTGGAACACTTCCTCCATGATTTCCCGGGCACCGTGGTTGCGATCACGCACGACCGTTACTTCCTGGACAACGTCGCCGGCTGGATTCTCGAGCTCGACCGCGGCGCCGGTATTCCTTACGAGGGCAACTATTCGGGCTGGCTGGAAGCCAAGTCCGATCGTCTGGCCCAGGAATCCAAGCAGCAGTCGGCCCATGAAAAGGCCATGAAGGAAGAACTGGAGTGGGTGCGCAAGGGCGCCAAGGCTCGCCAATCGAAATCCAAGGCCCGTCTGGCCCGCTTCGAAGAAATGCAATCGCAGGAATTCCAGAAGCGCAGCGAGACCAACGAGATCTACATCCCGGCCGGTCCGCGCCTGGGCGACAAGGTCATCGAGTTCAAGAACGTCACCAAGGGCTACGGCGATCGCGTGCTGATCGACAACCTGTCGTTCTCCATGCCAAAAGGCGCCATCGTCGGCGTGATCGGCGGTAACGGCGCCGGTAAGTCCACCCTGTTCCGCATGCTGATGGGCAAGGAAACGCCGGACTCGGGCAGCATCGAAGTCGGCGAAACCGTGCAGCTGGCTTGCGTCGACCAGAGCCGCGAAGACCTGGACGGCAGCAAGACGGTGTTCCAGCAGATCTCCGACGGTTCCGACCAGATCCGCATCGGCAGCTACGAGATCCCGTCGCGTACCTACGTCGGTCGCTTCAACTTCAAGGGCGGCGACCAGCAGAAGTTCGTCAAGGACCTGTCCGGTGGTGAGCGTGGCCGCCTGCACCTGGCTCTGACCCTGAAAGAGGGCGGCAACGTCCTGCTGCTCGACGAACCGTCCAACGACCTCGACGTCGAAACCCTGCGTTCCCTGGAAGAAGCCCTGCTGGACTTCCCGGGCGCCGCCATTGTGATCTCCCACGACCGGTGGTTCCTTGACCGTGTCGCGACCCACATCCTGGCGTACGAAGACGACTCGCAAGCGGTGTTCTTCGAAGGCAACTACACCGAGTACGAAGCCGATCGCAAGAAGCGCCTCGGCGACGCGGCAGCCCAACCGCACCGCGTGCGTTACAAGAAACTGGCCTGATCGGCCGGTTGCTTGAAAGAAACGGAGCCTTCGGGCTCCGTTTTTTTTTGCCTGTTTTTCGGGTTCGCCAACATGGGGCGTTGCTGGCGATTCGGATCCCCTGAATGGTGCGTGAAATGCCGAAAATGGCGAAAAATTTATATCAATTGCACCATTTAAATTCATAACTGCGACATTTTGCTCTGTCATGGTGCTGTTCGAGTTGCTAAAGTCCCGGGCAAATCTGCGTTAACGACAATAAATTTGCCGAGACTTTCCCATGATCGAATCCGTCGAAGACTTCCTCGCCCGCTTGAAAAAACGCGACCCGGACCAGCCTGAATTCCACCAGGCGGTGGAAGAGGTGCTGCGCAGCCTGTGGCCGTTCCTGGAGGCCAATCCGCATTACCTGACCTCGGGCATTCTCGAGCGCATCTGTGAGCCGGAGCGGGCGGTGGTGTTTCGTGTGTCGTGGGTCGACGATCAGGGCAAGGTCCAGGTCAATCGCGGGTTCCGCATCCAGATGAACAGCGCTATCGGCCCGTACAAGGGCGGTTTGCGCTTCCACCCTTCGGTCAATCTTGGGGTGCTGAAATTCCTCGCCTTCGAGCAGACCTTCAAGAACTCCCTGACTTCGCTGCCCATGGGCGGCGGCAAAGGCGGCTCGGACTTCGATCCGAAGGGCAAGAGCGACGCCGAGGTGATGCGCTTCTGCCAGGCCTTCATGAGCGAGCTGTATCGCCATATCGGTTCGGACGTGGACGTGCCGGCGGGGGATATCGGCGTGGGCGCCCGGGAAATCGGCTTCCTGTTCGGCCAGTACAAGCGCCTGAGCAATCAGTTCACTTCGGTGCTGACCGGCAAGGGCATGAGTTACGGCGGCAGCCTGATCCGTCCGGAGGCTACCGGCTTTGGCTGCGTGTACTTCGCCGAAGAAATGCTCAAGCGCCGTGACGAGCGGGTGGAGGGCAAGCGCGTGGCGATTTCCGGCTCCGGCAACGTGGCGCAATACGCCGCGCGCAAGGTCATGGACCTGGGCGGCAAGGTGATCTCCCTGTCGGACTCCGAAGGCACGCTGTACTGCGAGGCCGGGCTGACCGAGGAGCAATGGCAGGCGGTGCTGGAGCTGAAGAACGTCAAGCGCGGGCGCATCAGCGAGCTGGCGACGCGGTTCAACCTCGAGTTCCTTGCCGGACAGCACCCCTGGGCGCTGCCGTGCGACATCGCGCTGCCGTGCGCCACCCAGAACGAACTGGACGCCGAGTCGGCACGCACGCTGCTGCGTAACGGCTGCATGTGCGTGGCTGAAGGGGCGAACATGCCGACCACCCTGGAGGCTGTGGATATCTTTATCGAGGCCGGCATTCTGTTCGCCCCGGGCAAGGCGTCCAACGCCGGTGGCGTGGCGGTCAGCGGGCTGGAGATGTCGCAGAACGCCATGCGCCTGCTGTGGAGCGCCGGCGAGGTGGACAGCAAGCTGCACGGCATCATGCAGTCGATCCACCACGCCTGCGTGCATTACGGCGAAGAAAACGGCCGGATCAACTACGTCAAAGGGGCGAACATCGCCGGCTTCGTCAAGGTCGCCGACGCCATGCTGGCCCAGGGCGTGGTTTAAGCCGGGTCGATGCGGATCACCTCGATCAACTGATCGCCTGCCGGCCGCTGCCACAGCACTTCATCGCCAAGCTGGGCGCCCAGCAGCGCCCGGCCCAGCGGCGAGCCCCAATTGATCAGGCCCTTGGCGACATCGGCCTGATCCTCTCCCACCAGTTGCACACACTGCTCGGTGCCGTGCTCGTCGGCGAAGATGACCCGGCTGCCGATCTGCACTTTCGACCGCGATGTCGCCTGGGGAACCACCTGGGCGCTTTGCAGGCGCTGGTTGAAGTAGCGCAGGTCGCGTTCGATATCGGCCAACTGCTGTGGGTCCGCCTGGTCGCCCAGCGCCGATTGTTCGTTGTGCCGGGTTTGCAGGAACGCGACCTTGGCTTGCAGTTCGCTCAGGCCCTGCGGGGTGACGTAGTTGGGCTGCGCGCTGATCTGCCGTTCCACGGGTTGGTCGGCCTGGGCGGCAGTCAGTTCCTCATTGACGAAGGCTCGGCTCATGGGCGTTTTCCCGTAATGGAGGTGTGGGCCATGGTCGCAGCCTTTTGGTTTCTGGCCATGCCTGAAAGCGACTTACTGTGAGCGATAGGCTCGCGCGGCGTCGCGGTCTTTTTCTTCTTGCCAGGCGCGTTCGCGTTCGTCCCAGTGACGTTCCCGATAATCGTTGCGGTCCTGGTTTTCCAGCATGGCCTGGCACTGGCGAAAGCCGTCGCTCCAGCCTTCGGCGTATTGCGGGTCCTTGAGGTAGCGCGGCACGTTCTTGCGAAATTCGCCGTTGATCGCCCCGGCGGCCTGGCGACCGCTGGCGCAGCCATCATCGAAGCCGTCGGCGAAGGCCGGCGGATAACCCTGCTTGAGCAACTGCTCGTGGGTCGTCTCGCAACCGGTCATCAACGCCAGCAACGCTGCCACTACCGCATACCGCCACATCTCTGACTCCCACGCCGTTCAACGGCTGATAGAGAAAGTCTAGAAGGGGATTCGTCAGTGGTCTGTGAAAGCGCGGCAAGAATGCTACCGGGCGTCAGTAGTGGTACCACTTCAGTTCCAGCATCACCTCGTTTTCCGCCGTGGCCAAGTGGCTGAACTCGCGCTGGGCGCTCAGGCGCAGGCCCAGGTTGCGCGACAGCTCCCATTGCTGGTTGAGGCTCAGGCTGCGACGCACCTCGCCATTGGTGAAGTAATCGCCCTTGGCTTCGACGCTGAAGTTGCCCAACGGGTTTTTCCACAGCAGGCCGGTGTTGAAGCCGGCCGCCGGGGTGATGAAACCGGCGAAATCGGCGTTGTGCTCGACGCGCATGGTGCCCAGGGCGAAGCCGAGCATGTTCTCGCTGAGCTGCCAGGTGCCGCCACCGCCACCGTTGACATGGCTGACCAGGGTTTCATCGTCGTGTTTGCCCGGCACCCGCTCCAGGCCGCCGGTGACCTGCCAGGACCAGGGTTGCAGCAGTTCGTTACGCGGCGTCAGCGAACGAATGGTCGCCAGGTCCAGTTGCTGTAGCTGCCAATTGTTGCCTTCATACTGGCGCAGCTTCATCTGCAGGATTTCGATCTGTGCGCCCAGGGGGAAACCTTCGGCGTTGTCATTGAGGTCGTGATAGGCCATGCGCAGCCCGTATTCGCCAAAGGCCTGGTCGCCGCGGGTGCCCACGCCGACCTGCCAGGTGCGCGATTCATGGCCGTCTTCCGGCAGGCCAGGGCGTTCGATGGACAGTTCGGGCGGCGGGTTGCGGTTGATCGCCCGCAACAGCTCGAAACTGCGCTGCGCCCGTTGCGGATCGCGCTCTTGACCGTTGGCCCGGTAGCGCTCAAGGCGATAGGCCGCATCGATGATCAACGCCTGGCGGTCCCGTGGCAGGGCCTTGAAGGCGGGCTCCTGCAGCTGTTGCTGGTCGGCGCTGACCTTCAGCACCCATTGCTGTTCGTCGCTGCTCAGCGGCTTGGCGCGCTCGAGCAGCTCACGTTCGCGGGACGGGCGGTACTCGATCTTCTCCACCAGGCCGGCTTCCTTCACCGCCTTGACGGTGTCGGTAGGAATCGCCGTCAGCGGGAATTGCCCGGTCAGGCGCAGGCTCGGACGGGCGACTTGCAGCAGCTCGAGCAAGCGGTAGGAGCAGTTCTCGTCGAAGAAGAAGTAGTCGAACTTGATCTGCTTCAGTTCCCAGACGTGCTCGACCATGCGTTCGGTTTCGGCCTGGGTCAGGTTCAGCCGGTATTCCCACAGGTCGCGGTTTTCCAGGCTGCGGTATTCCGAGAGCTTCTCCTGGTAGGGCACCAGGGCGAACAGGCCGGGATAGCCGCCCATCAGGCCTTTCCAGGCATAGAGAATGCTGTTGTCCGAGCCTTCGATATAGGCGCCGAAGTTGATCGCGTAGCTGAGCAGGGCGGTGTGGTTGCTTTGGACGTCGGCCTGATCGATGCGCAGCAGGGTATGGCCGAACATCGACGACGGGCTGTTCAGGTAGGCCGCCGGGAAAATCATCACCGTGCTGTGGGGCGAGACGTCCTTGAACCACTGGTTGAACTCATTGCAGTCCACCGCCGGCAGATCGCTCAGGCGCAGCTGGGCCTTGAGCCAGCGGGTGCGGGCGGGGTACACGCATTGAGCATGCTGGTTGCCGCTGCTGGCGGGGGCATAGAGCGCGTCAAGGGTGGCCTTGAGTTCGGCGTCGGGGTGTTCGGCACCGTCTTTGGCGAGGAAAAACTTCGGGTCGCTGATATAACTGCGCCAGCCACCGAGCTTGGCGGTTTCGTAGTGGCCAAGGGAAATCCAGAACGGATCGCTGGCCAGTTGCTGCAAACGTGAGTGGTCGATGTGTGGCGCGGCGGACAGCGGGGCGCAGACACAGAGCGCCAGGGAGGCAAGGCGTTTGAGCATGGTGGGCAACTTGAGTCGGAAAAAACAAAGACCCGGGAGGGGTCATGTCCGAAAAACAAAAGCCCGCTCCCCGAGAAGAGCGGGCGGGTCGAGATTAAGCCGGGGTGGCGTACTTGGCCAGGCGTGCATCGCTTTTCAGCACGGCCAGGGTGTTGGTGTGCACATCTTCCGCGGTCACATCGGCTTTGCTGAAGATCTGCTGGAAGTGCTCGTGGGTGACGGCGGCGAAGTGCGCGCGGTCTTCAGGAGCGACGCCCAGGACCACGGCGTAGGTGGTCAGCGCTTCGCCTTCACCTTTGGCCATGTCTTCGGAGAGCTCGTTCATCATGCCATTCATGGCAAACCAGGATTTGCCGCCGTAAGTCAGCGCGCTGTTGGTCGAGCAGCCGTTGGTGCCGGAAGTCATACCGAAGGTCGCGTTACCGGAGGTGCCGTTGGTGGTGGAGGCCAGGAAGTGAGCCGGAGTGCCGCGCTGTCCTTCGAACAGCAGGTTGCCCCACCCACAATCCGGACCGCCTGGCGCTTGGGCCATTGCATTGATGGAAACAGCGGTGAAGAGAGTACCGAGAAGAATCCGTTTCATAGCTTTGTTCTCTTTATGTGCAAACCAATGGACAAGGGTTCTGGCCCATGTCGGCGCCAGTGGGCCGGTTATTAGTCCAGCCGCGCAGCTTGGAGTTTAGGCAGATTCCAAGGGTTCCGTGTTTTTTTGCATGACATTCCTTGAAATAGACGGTTTTTATGCTGTCTGCGTGGGGCCGGGGATTTGCCCGCGCTTTCGCTGCGTCGCGCCTTGCCAGCCGCTGTACCCGGCGCCAGAATGCCCCATCTGCCCCGTCTGATGTAAGGAAGCCCGATGCCTGATCCTGTTGCTGCCAGCTTGCGTCTAGCGCCCGAAGCGCTGACCCGTCCGTTTTCCGCTGAACAGTTCAGCTTCTCGACCACCAATGATTTGGAGCCCTTTCGCGGTGTGCTTGGCCAGGAACGTGCGGTCGAAGCCTTGCAGTTCGGTGTGGCCATGCCTCGCCCCGGTTACAACGTCTTTGTCATGGGCGAGCCCGGCACTGGCCGCTTCTCTTTCGTCAAACGCTACCTGAAGGCTGAAGGCAAACGTCTGCAGACCCCGTCCGACTGGGTCTACGTCAACAATTTCGATGAGCCGCGCGAGCCACGCGCGCTGGAGCTGCCTTCGGGGGCCGCGGGTGCGTTCATCAGTGACATCAACGGCCTGATCGACAATTTGCTGGCGACCTTTCCGGCGGTCTTCGAGCATCCGTCCTATCAGCAGAAGAAAAGCGCCATCGACCGCGCGTTCAACCAGCGTTACGACCGTGCCCTCGACGTTATCGAGCGCCTGGCGCTGGAGAAGGACGTCGCGCTGTACCGCGACAGCAGCAATATCGCCTTCACCCCGATGCTCGACGGCAAGGCGCTGGACGAGGCCGAGTTCGCGCAATTGCCCGAAGCCGATCGCGAGCGTTTCCATGAGGACATTTCCGCCCTGGAAGAGCGCCTCAACGAAGAACTGGCGAGCCTGCCGCAGTGGAAGCGCGAGTCGAGCAACCAGCTGCGTCACCTCAACGAAGAAACCATCACCCTGGCCTTGCAGCCGCTGCTGGCGCCGCTGTCCGAGAAGTACGCGGAAAACGCCGGTGTATGCGGCTACCTGCAAGCCATGCAGGTGTACCTGCTCAAGACCGTGGTCGAGCAACTGGTGGACGACAGCAAGACCGACGCCGTGGCCCGCAAGCTGCTGGAAGAACAGTACGGCCCGAGCCTGGTGGTCGGTCACCCGGCCAGTGGCGGCGCGCCGGTGGTGTTCGAGCCGCACCCGACCTACGACAACCTGTTTGGCCGCATTGAATACAGCACCGACCAGGGCGCGCTCTACACCACTTACCGGCAGTTGCGTCCGGGTGCCCTGCATCGGGCCAACGGCGGTTTCCTGATTCTCGAAGCCGAGAAGATGCTCAGCGAACCCTTTGTCTGGGATGCCCTCAAGCGGGCCCTGCAATCGCGCAAGCTGAAGATGGAGTCGCCGCTGGGCGAACTGGGACGCCTGGCCACCGTGACCCTGACCCCGCAACACATCCCGTTGCAGGTCAAGGTCGTGATCATTGGTGCCCGCCAGCTGTACTACACGCTGCAGGACCTGGATCCGGACTTCCAGGAAATGTTCCGCGTACTGGTGGACTTCGACGAAGACATCCCGATGGTGGACGAGAGCCTCGAACAGTTCGCCCAACTGCTGAAGACCCGCACTTCCGAAGAAGGCATGGCGCCGCTGACCGCGGATGCGGTGGCGCGCCTGGCAACCTACAGCGCCCGGCTGGCGGAGCACCAGGGGCGCTTGTCAGCGCGTATTGGCGATCTGTTCCAGCTGGTCAGCGAGGCGGACTTCATCCGTCACCTGGCCTCGGACGAGATGACCGATGCCGGGCACATCGAACGGGCACTCAAAGCCAAGGCCACCCGTACCGGGCGGGTTTCGGCGCGGATTCTCGACGACATGCTGGCGGGGATCATTCTGATCGACACCGATGGCGCCGCCGTGGGCAAGTGCAACGGGCTGACGGTGCTGGAAGTGGGCGACTCGGCCTTTGGCGTGCCGGCGCGGATTTCCGCCACGGTCTACCCGGGGGGCAGCGGTATCGTCGACATCGAGCGCGAGGTCAATCTCGGTCAGCCGATTCACTCCAAGGGCGTGATGATTCTCACTGGCTACCTGGGCAGTCGTTACGCCCAGGAATTCCCCCTGGCGATCTCGGCAAGCATCGCGCTGGAGCAATCCTACGGTTACGTCGATGGCGACAGTGCGTCGCTGGGCGAGGCGTGCACGCTGATCTCGGCCTTGTCGAAAACCCCGCTCAAGCAATGTTTTGCCATTACCGGATCGATCAACCAGTTCGGCGAAGTGCAGGCGGTTGGCGGGGTCAACGAGAAGATCGAAGGCTTCTTCCGCCTCTGCGAAGCTCGGGGCCTGACGGGCGAGCAAGGTGCGATCATTCCTCACGCCAACGTCGCCACCCTGATGCTCGATGAGAAGGTGCTGGCGGCGGTCCGCGCCGGGCAATTCCACGTGTATGCCGTGCGCCAGGCTGACGAGGCCCTGAGCCTGCTGGTCGGCGAGCCCGCGGGCGAGCCGGATGCGGATGGCCAGTTCCCGGAAGGCAGCGTCAACGCGCGGGTGGTGGAGCGCCTGCGGGTCATCGCTGAAATGGTCAGCGAGGAGGACCTCAAGGAAGCGGAAAAAGAGCAGGCGCAAGAGGCATTGGCACAAACCAAGCCGGCATGAGCCTTGCCGCGACGAGGGCTTGGCCTTCGTCGCGGCGCCGGTCCGCTGGCGTCAACTTTCGTGAATAGACCATTCGGCGCCTGTTCAGCCGGTCAACTTTGCTTCTCAGGCTTTTCTTCCTATTCTCAGGCAAGGAGAACGACAGTCGTCACTGGATCGAAACAGTCTTCACATGAGGGCTGAATACCGGATCTACCGAGGGTCGCCGCCATGTCGCGCAACCTCTGCCTTACCCGCCAGTGTCTTGGCCTGGTCACCCGTATCGAATGCAGTATCCGCCCGCTGGCGGGAGATAACGGAATGTGGACCCTACTGTTCGCGGCCGGAATGGCTGGCGAGCAACCTTCGGCCATCAAGGCCCAGGGACCTTTCTGCGGTCCCAGCGTGGCCGAATCCATCCTTGATTCCATCGTCGAAAGCCTGACCACCCATGGTTATGAGTTGGCCGACGATCCGCAGATCTGGTGCCTGCACCTTCAGGCGCAACTACGGCAGATCAATGGCGAACGCTGCCGCCATTGACGCAATCTCCCATTAGTCCCTACCGCTGAGTCCTACTCGGCGGGTGGTGGGTTCTCCAGCTTGTCGAGCTTGACCTCAAAGCCATATTCGACGGTATTGAGTTCGCTGCGCTGGTAGGTTTCCAGCTCGGTGGGCTGTCCATAGAAGTAATGCACGTCGAACAAGGCCGGGCCGTTTGCCGGCGCCTCATGGCTGACTGCAAGAATCTCCTTCAGGTACTGGCCGCTGGCGTCCTTGGCGTAGAAACGCCAGGCCTCGGCCGGGAACAGGCGCTGGTCGACGATCAGCGCATTGCCCCGCAGCTCCAGGCCTTTGGGAAGCTGGCTGACGGGCAGGGCTTTCTTCTCGATGCTGGCCAGGAACAGCGGGATCGCACCGACGGCGTAAGCCGGGGTTTCCGGGAACAGAGTCAGGTCGTAAGTGATCGAGCTGCGCATCGGATCGACCTCGACTGCCTCCGATGGCAGTTCGATGGGCTCGCCGCGTTTGCCGTTTTCGTTCTGAGTGAAGAAGGTCACGGGGCTGTCGCCGGTGGAGAAGGACGTGCCCAGCAACTCGTCATTGAAGGTTCTCGGGTGGTCGAACTCGATCCGCGCCGCGCTGGCGTCCTCGGTGGATTGATGAACGACCACGCTTTTCTTCAAGGTTTCTTGGTCGAGGTTGGCGCCCTTGAGGTAGTTCGGTGCCTGATCGTCATACACCACTACCGGCATGGGCAGGGGCTGGATCTTGCTGTCGGTGGTCAGAGGGTCGAAACGTCGCACCGGCAGATTGAGGTCTTTGCGGGTGATGGTGGCTGCGGAGAAGTCCAGCACATTGACTTCGAGCTTGTCGATCAGGCCGTTGAAATACACCTTGGTGTAATGGCTGCGCTGTTCGCGCTCGAAGGCTTTGCGCTCATTTTCAAGCTGCTGCTCGAACGCTTGGCTCCAGGCCTCCTGTTTCTGCATTTCGCTGAGCTGTTTGGTGTAGAAGGCGATCTGTTGGCTATTTTCGTTGATCGACCCGGAGCGCGAAAGGATCTGCCCGGTAGTGTCCCGTGCCTGCACCAGCAATGGGTTGAGCGGCGTCTCGCTGAGTTCGGGCGACAGTGGGGCGCTGTTGGTCAACTCGATTTCGGCGCTGTTCTTGTCCAGGGACAGCAGTTTCACGCTGACATTCTTGTCGCTGCGTTGCTTGCCGATATCGGCCTTGCCCAGTTCGAAGGTGAGGACCTGGTGTGGCGCGATCACTTCGGCCTTGCCTTGCAGCGTCACGGGTTGGGGCTGGTTCTTGTTTTCGACTTCCAGGCCTTCGATGAACGGGTAGGTCACCGTCAGGTCATCCGGGTTGGTCAGGTTGGAACTGGACGGGCTCAACTGGATGCCGGGATCGGTTTCCGACCATTCGGGTTGGAAGGCGATGACCTTGCCGTTGCTCAGGGTCACGGATTGCCATTCCAGGCCGTGGGGGAAGGGGAATTGCGCCGGCATGTTGAAGCTGAAGGGAAACACCGGCTGCAGGTCGGTCAGGTAGTCGGAATTGGAGGTCTTGCGCAGTACGAACAGACCGTTGAGGTAGGTGTCGACCAGCGCCTGCGGGCTGGGGTAGTGCTTGAGCAGGGCCAGGGCGTCATCGCCGTATTCGGTCTCTATGGGCTTGTTCTGGAGCCGCAGTTGCGCGCGTTCGAGCAGTAACAGCGAACCGCCCAGGTCGGCGATGGCGTCCTTGAGCTTGGGGTCCTGGATAGCGTCCAGGGATTGTTCGAACTGTGCGGTTTTCTGTTCCAGGCTGACTTGCTGCTTCTCGTCGCTGGGCGAGCAGCCGCTGCTGAGCAGTACCGCGATACACAGGCCGGTACCCGCCAAAGGCAATCGCAAATCCATTCTCCAGGCTTCCTGTCCGATGTCATTGAGCTGTTCACGTGATTCCGACACTAGCAGAAAACGCTTTGGCAGACGCGCAGGTAATGGATTTGGTTGCGGTTTATGGGCTTTTGGGCGGCTGATATACTCGCCGCCGTTTTCAGACCTGTGTGAGATTCAATGGAACGTTTTATCGAGAATGCAATGTACGCCTCGCGCTGGCTGCTGGCGCCGATCTACTTTGGTCTGTCGTTGGGGCTGCTGGCCCTGGCGCTGAAGTTCTTCCAGGAAGTCTTCCACGTCATTCCCAACGTGTTCAGCATGGCCGAGTCCGATCTGATCCTGGTGCTGCTGTCGTTGATCGACATGGCGCTGGTCGGTGGCCTGTTGGTGATGGTGATGATCTCCGGCTACGAGAACTTCGTGTCCCAGCTGGACATCGACGAGGACAAGGAAAAGCTCAACTGGCTGGGCAAGATGGACTCCTCCTCGCTGAAGATGAAGGTGGCCGCGTCCATTGTGGCGATCTCCTCGATCCATCTGCTGCGGGTATTCATGGATGCGAAGAACATCGAGCCGCAGTACCTGATGTGGTACGTGATCATCCACATGACCTTTGTGATTTCGGCCTTCGCCATGGGCTACCTGGACAAGCTGACCAAGCACTGATCGCCTGGGTCACCGCTGTAGCCGCGCCGCCCGGCCGTTGTGAAACGGACGGGCGGCGTCGTTTGTGGCTTGTGCTTTTACCGGCCGAGGCATATCCCTGTAAAGGTCACGGGCTTGAACTGCGCGAGGTGCACTCATGAACCTGCACGAGTTGAATGCTTATGCCGTCGCCGGAAAAATCGACGAGCTGAACCTGATCTCCCTCGAAGGCGGCATCTATCTGCTCGAGGCGCGGATGCATGGGGCGGCCTATCCGTTGAGCGATGCCCACGGTCAGATGTTGCATCTGCGTTCGGTGGAGCATGCCCGGGAAGTGTTGCACGCCTTTCCCAAGCTGCCCTTCAACCTGATCCATGCCTCAGTGCATGACGAGATGTGTGGCCTCTCGGCCGGTACCGATGACAGCCTGCGGGTGCCCCTCGCCGTCCGCTCGGCCTGACAGGCGGGACACACGTTCATCATCGCCATGGCATCTGTGCTAGTCTGCTCGCCCTTTTGGTTCCGGGCGTCCCGGGATGCGCTGTGTCCGCACGGCGGATTTCCGAGCCGTCCGCACAGCGGAGCAGTGTCATGTCCGAAGTAAATCTGTCCACCGACGAAACCCGCGTCAGCTACGGTATCGGCCGTCAGCTGGGCGACCAGCTGCGTGACAACCCGCCACCGGGCGTGAGCCTGGACGCTATCCTGGCTGGCCTGACCGACGCGTTCGCCGGCAAGCCTAGCCGTGTAGGCCAGGAAGAAATGTCCGCCAGCTTCAAGGTGATCCGCGAAATCATGCAGGCCGAAGCCGCTGCCAAGGCTGAAGCCGCTGCTGGCGCAGGCCTGGCTTTCCTGGCTGAAAACGCCAAGCGTGAAGGCATCACCACTCTGGCCTCCGGACTGCAGTTCGAAGTGCTGACCCAGGGCGAAGGCGCCAAGCCATCCCGTGAAGACAGCGTGCGTACCCACTACCACGGCACCCTGATCGACGGCACTGTGTTCGACAGTTCCTACGAGCGCGGCCAGCCTGCGGAATTCCCGGTCGGCGGCGTGATCGCTGGCTGGACCGAGGCGCTGCAACTGATGAATGCCGGTAGCAAATGGCGTCTGTACGTGCCGAGCGAGCTGGCTTACGGCGCGCAAGGCGTTGGCAGCATCCCGCCGCACAGCGTTCTGGTATTTGACGTCGAGCTGCTCGACGTTCTGTAAGCCTCAGCTGCCGGGGTGAGCTTGCTCGCGATCCATACGCCGTGTTTGCGGTGTAGGGATCGCGAGAAGGCTTGCCTTGGCAGAGGGGTCAGGTGGGGTCATAGACGTATTTTTGCGCTCAGGCCTTGCCCTTCGGCTGTTCCAGCAGGGCGCAAGGCCCGTGCATAGCAGAACAGAAACAGGTTGCGCACCAGTTCCTTGAGCACCACTGGCTCGCTGGAGCTCAGGCCGTTGAGGTCCAGGTCGCCCTGATCCTGCAGCTCGTTCAAGGCTTCTTCTTCCAGTACCGCACAGACTTCCCCGGTTTCCCGATGCAGGATTCTCAGGTAAGGGTGTGGGCGGTCCAGCCATGCGTCGATCAAATAAGTCATGAGTCTCATCTCCTTGATGGGTTTCAATGAGAATAATTCTTATTCAATGAATAGCAAGTACCTATTGGCGGTTTCTGCTTTTTTCTGTGTGGAAATTGTTGTGGGTCAAAAGGGCTGGCCTTTTGATATATAGCGGGAAATGAGGGGAGTCTGACGGGAGCGGGGAGGGCTTCACCCCGTGCCTGGCACGGGGCGATAGCCGGAATATCAGACCTTGCGGACGAACTCGGACTTGAGCTTCATCGGGCCGATACCGTCGATCTTGCAGTCGATGTCGTGGTCGCCATCGCACAGGCGGATGTTCTTGACCTTGGTGCCGACCTTGACCACCAGCGAGGTGCCCTTGACCTTGAGGTCCTTGATCACGGTGATGGTGTCGCCGTCTTGCAGGACGTTACCGACCGAGTCCTTTTTCACGGTTTCATCGGATGCGGCCTCGGCTTCGCCGTTGGCGGACCATTCGTGGGCGCATTCCGGGCAGACCAGTTGGGCGCCGTCTTCATAGGTGTATTCGGAATTGCATTTCGGGCAGGGTGGCAACGTGCTCACTAAGGCTCCTCGGATTCAGGAAGGCTAAAAAAGCGCACATTATATAGGGTTTTGCTTGGGGATGGGGTATAGCGGGGGATCGTGGGCGAAAGCATCACGAACAAGCCCGCCCCTGCGCAGGGCAGGAGCGGGCTTGTGTGCAATCGGATCTTAGTGGGTGCGGGCTACGGCGAATTCGCTCAGTTCCACCAGCGCGTCGCGATATTCGCTCGGCGGCAGGGCTTCCAGGCAGGCAATGGCACGAGCGACATAGTCGCGGGCCAGTTGCGCGGTGTAGTCCAGGGAACCGGAGGTCTCCACGGCAGCGCGGATGCTTTCCAGGTCTTCGATACCGCCTTTCTGGATCGCCTGGCGCACCAGGGCAGCCTGTTCCGGCGTGCCTTCGCGCATGGTGTAGATCAGCGGCAGGGTCGGCTTGCCTTCGGCCAGGTCGTCGCCGACGTTCTTGCCCAGGGTTTCCGCATCGCCACGGTAGTCGAGCAGGTCGTCCACCAGTTGGAAGGCCACGCCCAGGTGATCGCCGAAGGTGCGCAGGGCTTCGCTCTGCTCTTCGGTGGCGCCGGCCAGGGCGGCGGCGCTGTGGGTCGAGGCCTCGAAGAGCATCGCAGTCTTGCCGCGGATGACTTCCATGTAGGTTTCTTCGGTGGTGCTGGCGTCCCGGACTTTCGACAACTGCAGCACTTCGCCTTCGGCGATGATGCGGGTGGCCTGCGAAAGGATTTTCATCACTGGCATCGAGCCCAGCTCGACCATCATCTCGAAGGAGCGCGAGTACAGGAAGTCGCCCACCAGTACGCTTGGGGCGTTGCCCCACATGGCGTTGGCGGTCGAGCGGCCGCGGCGCATGCCGGACATGTCGACCACGTCGTCATGCAGCAGGGTGGCGGTGTGCAGGAATTCGATGGTGGCGGCCAGCAGGCGCAGGTCGTCGCCTTCGCGACCCAGGGCCTTGCCACACAGCAGCACCAATAAAGGACGCAGGCGTTTACCCCCGGCCGAGGTAATGTAGTCGCCGATTTTCGATACCAGCGGCACTCGGGAGGTCAGCTGCTTCTTGATGATGCCGTCGACGGCGCTAAAATCGTCCGCCACCGCGCGGTAGAAAGCTTGGGGTTGCATCAGCGACAGGTGCTCCAGAAGGGTTGCGCGGCATGCTAGGACCCACGTCCGGGGCTGTCAAGGCGCGATGGACGGCCCCTTGCATCGCCAAGACAGCTTGCGTACAATCGCGCACCCTGAACTTCCTGGGCAGCACCTGCCTTACGCAATTGCACTTGGGCCGTTCCAGCCCCATGCAGCCATGCCAGCCAATACCTCTTCTTATAAAGAGCTGGGTGAGCAGGATTATCGGAGAAATACCATGTACGCAGTAATCGTTACCGGCGGTAAGCAATACAAGGTCGCTGAAGGTGAATACCTGAAGATCGAAAAACTGGAAATCGCCACTGGCGAATCCGTGACTTTTGACCGCGTTCTGTTGGTTGCCAATGGCGACGACGTGAACATCGGCGCACCTGTTGTTGCTGGCGCAACCGTCAAGGCTGAAGTGATCTCCCAAGGTCGTCACGATAAAGTCCGCATCATCAAGTTCCGTCGCCGTAAGCACCACATGAAGCGTATGGGCCACCGCCAGTGGTTCACCGAGATCAAAATCACCGGTATTCAGGCTTAATTTCAGCCTAATTCCTCACTAGGAGAATTGAACTCATGGCACACAAAAAAGCTGGTGGTAGTACCCGTAACGGTCGCGACTCAGAAGCCAAACGCCTTGGCGTGAAGATGTATGGCGGCCAGGTCATCAAGGCCGGCAACATCATCGTGCGTCAGCGCGGCACCCAATTCCACGCTGGCTACGGCGTTGGCATGGGTAAGGATCACACCCTCTTCGCGAAAATCGAAGGCGTGATCAAGTTTGAAGTAAAAGGCGCCTTCGGTCGTCGTTACGTGAGCGTCGTCGCGGCTTAATTGCGCGATCGCTGGAAAAGCCCTGTCTCGCGACGGGGCTTTTTCGTTTGTGGGGTGAGTCTCTTGCAAAACTGTTTGTATGGGCTGCCAGCGCTGGATGTTACGGCCGTTGATCGGGGTCGCTGCGCTCATTTTTGCAAGAGTCTTATGTCTTAGTGTTTTTCGGCTCGCCCGTGCGGCGAGAGGCGTTTTGTTATGAAGTTCGTTGATGAAGTTTCGATCCGAGTAAAAGCTGGCGACGGCGGCAATGGCTGCATGAGTTTCCGTCGGGAAAAGTTCATCGAAAACGGTGGTCCGAACGGTGGTGATGGTGGTGATGGCGGCTCGATCTACATGATCGCCGACGAAAACCTCAATACCCTGGTGGACTACCGCTACACCCGTCATTTCGATGCCGAGCGCGGCTCCAATGGCGGCAGTACCGATTGCACCGGCAAGAAGGGTGAGGATCTCGAGCTGCGCGTACCGGTCGGCACCACGGTGATCGACGCCGGGACCCAGGAAGTGATCGGTGACCTGACCAAGGCCGGTCAGCGTTTGCTGGTGGTGCAGGGCGGCTGGCACGGTCTGGGTAACACCCGTTTCAAATCCAGTACCAACCGTGCGCCGCGCCAGACCACGCCGGGCAAGCCGGGTGAGCAGCGTGACCTCAAGCTGGAGCTGAAAGTGCTGGCGGACGTTGGTCTGCTGGGCTTGCCGAATGCCGGCAAGAGCACCTTCATTCGTTCGGTGTCTGCGGCCAAGCCGAAAGTGGCTGACTATCCGTTCACGACCCTGGTGCCGAACCTGGGCGTGGTCAGTGTCGACCGCTGGAAGAGCTTCGTGATCGCCGACATTCCGGGTCTGATCGAAGGCGCTTCGGATGGTGCGGGCCTGGGTATCCGTTTCCTCAAGCACCTGGCGCGTACCCGTCTGCTGTTGCACCTCGTGGACATGGCGCCACTGGATGAAAGCAGCCCGGCCGATGCGGCGGAAGTGATCGTCAATGAGTTGACCAAGTTCAGCCCGTCCCTGGCTGAGCGCGATCGCTGGCTGGTGCTGAACAAGTGCGACCAGATCCTCGAGGAAGAGCATGAGGCGCGGGTCAAGGAGATCGTCGATCGCCTGGAGTGGACCGGTCCGGTGTACGTGATCTCGGCTATTTCCAAAGACGGTACCGAGCGCCTGAGTCGCGACATCATGCGGTATCTGGAAGATCGTGCCGATCGTCTGGCGGCCGACCCGGCCTACGCCGACGAATTGGCCGAGCTCGATCAGCGTATCGAGGACGAGGCGCGTGCCCAGCTGCAGGCTCTGGACGACCAGCGTGCCCTGCGCCGCAGCGGCGTGAAGAGCGTGCACGACATCGGCGACGATGATTGGGATGAGGAAGATGTGGATGACGAAGATGGTCCGGAAATCATTTACGTCCGCGACTGATTCGTTGCAGTAAACTACAAGCGCCGCTCACTGAGCGGCGTTTTAGTATCCGGGAAACGTAGCCACGAATAACTTTATGGGCGCGCTCGGTCGCGTGGCTCTCAAGCTAAGGTTGAAGAAGATGCGGAGTAAGGTGACAGGTGCGCAGCGCTGGGTCGTGAAGATCGGCAGTGCGCTGCTGACGGCGGACGGCAAAGGGCTGGATCGCGCGGCAATGGGTGTCTGGGTCGAGCAGATGGTGGCCTTGCATGAGGCCGGTGTCGAGCTGGTATTGGTTTCCTCCGGCGCGGTCGCGGCCGGCATGAGCCGCCTGGGCTGGACCGCACGACCGAGTGCGATGCATGAGCTGCAGGCGGCCGCGGCCATTGGCCAGATGGGCCTGGTGCAGGCCTGGGAGTCGAGCTTTGCCGAGCACGGCTTGCACACCGCGCAGATTCTGCTGACCCATGACGACCTGTCCGACCGCAAGCGTTACCTCAATGCCCGCAGCACCTTGCGTGCGCTGGTCGAGCTCAAGGTGATTCCGGTCATCAATGAAAACGACACCGTGGTTACCGATGAGATCCGCTTCGGCGACAACGACACCCTGGCGGCCCTGGTGGCCAACCTGGTTGAGGCCGATCTGCTGGTGATTCTCACGGATCGCGACGGCATGTTCGATGCGGACCCCCGTAATAATCCCGATGCCCAGCTGATTTACGAGGCGCGTGCCGACGATCCGGCGCTGGACGCAGTGGCGGGCGGCACGGGTGGCGCGCTGGGGCGTGGCGGTATGCAGACCAAGCTGCGCGCGGCGCGTCTGGCAGCCCGTTCCGGGGCGCACACCATCATTGTCGGTGGGCGTCTGGAGCGTGTGCTGGATCGCCTCAAGGCGGGTGAGCGCCTGGGTACCTTGCTGTCGCCTGAGCGCGGCATGCTGGCGGCGCGCAAGCAATGGCTGGCTGGGCACCTGCAAACCCGAGGTACCCTGGTGTTGGATGATGGTGCGGTGTCGGCCTTGTCCCGGGGCAACAAAAGCTTGCTGCCGGTGGGGGTCAAGCTGGTTCAGGGCAGCTTCCGTCGTGGCGAGATGGTGGTATGCGTGGCGCCGGACGGGCGTGAAATTGCTCGCGGCCTGGCCAACTACAGCGCCCTGGAAGCGCAAAAAATCATCGGTCAGTCCTCTGATGCGATTGTCGGTTTGTTGGGGTACATGGCTGAGCCCGAGCTGGTTCACCGTGACAACCTGATTCTGGTCTAAGGAAAAACCAATGCGTGTAGCAAAAGGGTTGTTGGGGTTGCTGTTGGCGATGCCGCTGCTGGCCTGCGCTGAAGAAATCGGCCAGGTGTCGACAGTGTTCAAATTTGTCGGGCCTAATGACCGCATTGTGGTCGAGGCCTTCGATGATCCGAAGGTGGAGGGCGTGACCTGCTACCTGTCGCGCGCCAAGACCGGTGGCGTGAAGGGTGGGTTGGGTCTGGCGGAGGATCGCGCCGAAGCCTCCATTGCCTGTCGTCAGGTCGGCCCGATCAGCTTCAAGGGTGAGCTCAAGGATGGCGAAGAGGTATTCAAGGAGCGCACTTCGCTGGTGTTCAAGACCATGCAGGTGGTGCGTTTCCTCGACAAGAAGCGCAATACCCTGGTGTACCTGGTCTATAGCGATCGGTTGATCGAGGGCAGCCCGCAGAATGCGGTGACGGCGATTCCGATCCTGCCTTGGGCGCAGACTCCGTAATGGTCTTCAGGGCTGGCTCCTGCAGTGGTTATTCCCTGTAGGGGCTGCCGGTCGATGTTCGATTGCCGGCGATAGTGGTTTGCTGGTCAAGGCAGTAAATCGCAGGCAATAAAAAACCGACCCTGAGGTCGGTTTTTTAACAAGCGTGTCGCTTAGGCTGCAGCAGCAAGGTTCAGAGCCTTGATGTGGCCATTCAGGCGACCTTTATGGCGAGCAGCTTTGTTCTTGTGGATGATGCCTTTATCGGCCATGCGGTCGATAACTGGCACGGCCAGAACATAAGCAGCTTGCGCTTTTTCAGCGTCTTTTGCGTCGATGGCCTTAACTACATTCTTGATGTAGGTACGAACCATGGAACGCAGGCTGGCGTTGTGGCTGCGACGCTTCTCAGCCTGTTTTGCACGTTTTTTGGCGGAAGGTGAGTTGGCCACCGTCGAGCTCCTCGAAAGACTTTTTGGGAAATAGCAAACAAAATAGGCCGCGAATCATGCCGATGAGTTGAAGGCTTGTCAAGGGCAGGTGATGCGTTCCGCTGAGTGGTTGGATCTGAAGAGGCGGGATATTTATTTCCGGCGCTTGACCTGTAAACTCGCGAGCTTTGGCTCTGTGCTGTTGCGGCGCGGAGTATCGCACAAGTGGGCGCATTGTTCGCCTGCTGTTTATCTACAGGCAAAAAACCTTTCCATGAACCTGCTCAAGTCGTTGGCCGCTGTCAGCTCTATCACCATGCTTTCCCGGGTTCTGGGGTTCGTGCGCGATACCATCATTGCGCGCACATTCGGCGCCGGAATGGCGACGGACGCCTTTTTCATTGCCTTCAAGCTACCCAACCTGCTGCGCCGCATCTTCGCCGAGGGGGCTTTTTCCCAGGCCTTTGTGCCGATCCTGGCGGAATACAAAAGCCAGCAGGGTGAGGAGGCGACCCGGACCTTTATTGCCTATGTGTCCGGCCTGCTGACCCTGGTGCTGGCGCTGGTGACGGCGCTGGGGATCATCGCCGCGCCCTGGGTGATCTGGGCGACGGCGCCAGGTTTTGTCGACACCCCGGAAAAATTCACGCTGACCACCGATCTGTTGCGCGTGACCTTTCCTTATATATTGCTGATCTCGTTGTCCTCCCTGGCGGGGGCGATCCTCAATACCTGGAACCGCTTTTCGGTCCCGGCGTTCGTGCCGACGTTGCTGAACGTCGCCATGATCGTCTTCTCGGTATTCCTGACACCTTATTTCGATCCGCCGGTCATGGCCCTGGGCTGGGCGGTTCTGGCGGGTGGCCTGGCGCAGTTGCTGTATCAGCTGCCGCACCTGAAAAAGATCGGCATGCTCGTGCTACCGCGCCTGAACCTGCGCGACACTGGGGTCTGGCGGGTGCTGAAGCAGATGCTGCCGGCCATTCTCGGGGTCTCGGTGAGCCAGATCTCGCTGATCATCAACACCATCTTCGCCTCGTTCCTGGTGGCTGGCTCGGTGTCCTGGATGTATTACGCCGATCGTCTGATGGAGCTGCCTTCAGGGGTTCTGGGAGTGGCATTGGGCACGATCCTGCTACCGACGCTGGCCAAAACTTACGCCAACAAGGACCGGCATGAATATTCGCGGATTCTCGATTGGGGCCTGCGCCTGTGCTTCATGCTGGTGCTGCCTTGCGCGCTGGCCCTGGGGATTCTGGCGGAGCCATTGACGGTGTCGCTGTTCCAGTACGGCCAGTTCAGCGCCTTCGACGCCTCGATGACCCAGCGTGCGCTGGTCGCGTATTCGGTCGGTTTGCTCGCGATCATTGTGATCAAGGTGCTGGCACCGGGTTTCTATGCCCAGCAAAACATCCGTACCCCGGTGAAAATTGCGATTTTCACCCTGATCGTCACGCAACTGCTGAACCTGGCGTTCATCGGCCCGCTGAAACATGCGGGCCTGGCGCTGGCGATCAGCGCCGGGGCCTGTATCAACGCGGGTTTGCTGTTCTATCAGCTGCGCAAGCAGCAGATGTTCCTGCCGCAACCTGGCTGGGGCAAGTTTGCGATCAAGCTGGTCGTTGCGGTGAGCGTGATGTCGGCGGTGTTGCTGGGGCTGATGCAGTTCATGCCGGCCTGGGATCAGGGGAATATGCTCGCACGCTTCCTGCGTCTGGGTGTGCTGGTGGTGGCGGGCGTGGTGGCCTATTTCGGCATGCTGGCGTTGTTCGGCTTCCGTCTGCGCGACTTCAATCGCAAGGCGTTGCACTGAGGTCCTGAGGCACTTGGACGCCGGCGAGGCAGTGGTTTTGTCGGTTCGATCACTTTGGCGCGTGCTGTTGCCTGTCACCGGCCGTCGGGTGTGGTTATAATCGACCACTTTATGAGCAAGAAGTGCGTTATGCAGCTGGTCCGAGGCCTCCACAACCTGCGCCCCCAGCATCGGGGCTGTGTCGCCACTATTGGCAACTTCGACGGTGTTCACCGTGGCCACCAGGCTATCCTGGGCCGGCTGCGTGAGCGTGCGCTTGAGTTGGGCGTGCCCAGCTGCGTGGTGATATTCGAGCCGCAGCCGCGCGAGTTCTTCGCTCCGGATACCGCCCCGGCCCGCCTGGCACGCTTGCGCGACAAGCTGCAGTTGCTGGCCGAGGAGGGCGTCGACCGGGTCCTGTGCCTGGCGTTCAACCAGCGCTTGAGCAAGCTCAGCGCCAGTGAATTCGTCGAGACCATCCTGGTCGACGGCCTGGGTGTGCAGCACCTGGAAGTCGGCGATGATTTTCGTTTTGGCTGCGACCGGGTCGGTGATTTCGATTTCCTGCAAAAGGCCGGTATCACCCACGGGTTTACCGTCGAGGCCGCGCAGACCGTCGAACTGGATGGCCTGCGCGTCAGCAGCACCCAGGTCCGCAATGCGCTGGCGGCTGCCGATTTCGTATTGGCCGAGCGTCTGCTCGGTCGCCCGTTCCGCATCGCCGGGCGGGTCCTGCACGGGCAGAAGCTGGCGCGCCAGTTGGGTACGCCAACCATCAATGTGCAGCTCAAGCGCCGTCGCGTACCGTTGTCCGGGGTGTACCTGGTCGATGTCGATATCGACGGCAAGACCTGGCCGGGCGTCGCCAATATCGGCGTGCGGCCGACGGTAGCAGGTGATGGCAAGGCCCACCTGGAAGTCCATCTTTTAGATTTTGCCGGCGATCTGTATGACCGGCGTTTGACGGTGGTTTTCCACCACAAGCTGCGTGAAGAGCAGCGTTTCGCCTCTCTGGAGGCGCTGAAGACGGCGATCAACGCGGATGTCGCCGCCGCCCGTGCCGAAGTTGCACGTATCCATAGCGCCAATCGCTAATGAAGAGCCTTAAATGACCGACTATAAAGCCACGCTAAACCTTCCGGACACCGCCTTCCCAATGAAGGCCGGCCTGCCTCAGCGCGAACCGCAGATTCTGCAGCGCTGGGACAGCATTGGCCTGTACGGTAAGTTGCGCGAAATTGGCAAGGATCGTCCGAAGTTCGTACTTCACGACGGTCCGCCCTACGCCAACGGCTCGATTCACATCGGTCATGCGGTCAACAAGATTCTCAAGGACATGATCATCCGTTCGAAGACCCTGGCGGGCTTCGACGCGCCTTATGTTCCGGGTTGGGACTGCCACGGTCTGCCGATCGAGCACAAGGTCGAGGTCACCCACGGCAAGAACCTGTCCTCGGACAAGACCCGTGAGCTATGCCGTGCCTACGCCACCGAGCAGATCGAAGGTCAGAAAGCCGAGTTCATTCGCCTCGGCGTGCTGGGCGACTGGGCCAACCCGTACAAGACCATGGACTTCGCCAACGAGGCCGGGGAAATCCGTGCCCTGGCGGAAATGGTCAAGGGCGGTTTCGTGTTCAAGGGGCTCAAGCCGGTGAACTGGTGCTTCGACTGCGGCTCGGCCCTGGCTGAAGCGGAAGTCGAGTACCAGGACAAGAAGTCCTCGACCATCGACGTGGCCTTCCCGATCGCCGACGAAGACAAGCTGGCCGCCGCCTTTGGCCTGGCCAAGCTGAGCAAGCCGGCTTCGATCGTGATCTGGACCACCACTCCGTGGACCATCCCGGCCAACCAGGCGTTGAACGTTCACCCTGAGTTCAGCTACGCCCTGGTCGACGCTGGCGACAAGCTGCTGGTGCTGGCCGAGGAACTGGTGGAGTCCTGCCTGGCCCGCTACAACCTGGAAGGCTCGGTCATCGCCACCGCCCCGGGTTCGGCGCTGGAGCTGATCAACTTCCGTCACCCGTTCTACGATCGTCTGTCGCCGGTGTACCTGGCTGAGTACGTCGAGCTGGGCGCGGGTACCGGCGTGGTTCACTCCTCGCCAGCCTACGGCGAAGACGACTTCGTGACCTGCAAGCGTTACGGCATGGTCAACGACGACATCCTCAACCCAGTGCAGAGCAATGGTGTTTACGCCACCTCGCTGGAGTTCTTCGGCGGCCAGTTCATCTGGAAGGCCAACCCGGCCATCGTCGACAAGCTGACTGAAGTCGGTGCGCTGCTGCACACCGAAACCATCAGCCACAGCTACATGCATTGCTGGCGCCACAAGACCCCGCTGATCTACCGTGCCACCGCGCAGTGGTTCGTCGGCATGGACAAGCAGCCAACCAGCGGCAACACCCTGCGCCAGCGTGCGTTGCAGGCCATCGAAGAGACTCAGTTCGTGCCGGCCTGGGGCCAGGCGCGCCTGCATTCGATGATCGCCAACCGTCCGGACTGGTGCATCTCCCGTCAGCGCAACTGGGGCGTGCCGATCCCATTCTTCCTGCACAAGGAAAGCGGCGATCTGCACCCACGCACCGTCGAGTTGATGGAAGAAGTTGCCAAGCGTGTCGAGCACGAAGGCATCGAAGCCTGGTTCAAGATGGACGCGGCCGAGTTGCTGGGTGACGAAGCCCCGCAATACGACAAGATCAGCGACACCCTGGACGTCTGGTTCGACTCCGGTACCACTCACTGGCACGTACTGCGCGGCTCGCACCCGATGGGCCACGCCAGCGGCCCGCGTGCCGACCTGTACCTGGAAGGTTCCGACCAGCACCGCGGCTGGTTCCACTCGTCCCTGCTGACTGGCTGCGCGATCGATGGCAATGCGCCGTATCGCGAACTGCTGACCCACGGTTTCACTGTCGACGAGAACGGCCGCAAGATGTCCAAGTCCCTGGGCAACGTGATCGCGCCGCAGAAGGTCAACGACACCCTGGGCGCCGACATCATGCGTCTGTGGGTCTCGGCCACCGACTACTCCGGTGAAATGGCGGTTTCCGACCAGATCCTGCAGCGCAGCGCCGACGCCTACCGGCGTATCCGCAACACCGCGCGCTTCCTGCTCTCCAACCTGAGCGGCTTCAACCCGGCCACCGATATCCTGCCGGCCGAAGAAATGCTCGCGCTGGACCGTTGGGCCGTGGACCGCACCCTGCTGCTGCAGCGCGAGCTGGAACTGCACTACGGCGAATACCGCTTCTGGAACGTCTACTCCAAGGTGCACAACTTCTGCGTGCAGGAGCTGGGCGGTTTCTACCTGGACATCATCAAGGACCGCCAGTACACCACTGGCGCCGACAGCAAGGCCCGTCGTTCGTGCCAGACCGCGCTGTTCCACATCTCCGAAGCGCTGGTGCGCTGGATCGCGCCGATCCTCGCCTTCACCGCCGACGAGCTGTGGCAGTACCTGCCGGGCGAGCGCAACGAGTCGGTCATGCTCAACACCTGGTACCAGGGCCTCAGCGAGCTTCCGGAAGGCTTCGAGCTGGACCGTGCCTACTGGGAGCGGATCATGGCGGTCAAGGTCGCGGTCAACAAGGAAATGGAAATCCAGCGCGCGGCCAAGGCCGTCGGTGGCAACCTGCAAGCCGAAGTGACCCTGTACGCCGAGGAAGCGCTGAGCGCCGACCTGGCCAAGCTGAGCAACGAGCTGCGCTTCGTGCTGATCACCTCCACCGCCAGCGTCGCGCCTTTCGCGCAGGCACCGGCGGATGCGGTGGAAACCGAAGTCGCCGGCCTCAAGCTGAAAGTGGTCAAGTCGAGCTTCGCCAAGTGCGCCCGTTGCTGGCACTGCCGTGAAGATGTCGGCGTGCACCCCGAGCACCCGGAAATCTGCGGTCGCTGCGTCGACAACATCAGCGGCGCAGGCGAGGTTCGTCACTATGCCTAATGCCGCGGGCCGTTTCGGCCGTCTGGGCTGGCTGTGGTTGAGTGTGCTGGTCCTGGTCATCGACCAGACCAGCAAGCTGCACTTCGAAAGCTCGCTGTCGATGTACCAGCAGATTGTGGTGATCCCGGATTACTTCAGCTGGACCCTGGCCTACAACACCGGCGCGGCATTCAGCTTCCTGGCGGACAGCTCGGGCTGGCAGCGCTGGTTGTTCGCCCTGATCGCGGTGGTGGTCAGTGCGGTACTGGTGGTCTGGCTCAAGCGCCTGGGGCGCAACGAAACCTGGCTGGCGGTCGCCCTGGCACTGGTGCTGGGCGGCGCGCTGGGCAACCTGTATGACCGCATCGCCCTGGGCCATGTGATCGATTTCATCCTGGTGCATTGGCAGAACCGCTGGTATTTCCCGGCGTTCAACTTTGCCGACAGCGCCATCAGCGTGGGTGCGGTGATGCTTGCGCTGGATATGTTCAAAAGCAAGAAAACCGGAGAAGCCGTTCATGACTGAACAGGTATTGGCTGAACAACGCATCGGCCAGAACACGGAAGTCACTTTGCATTTCGCATTGCGCCTGGAGAACGGCGACACGGTGGACAGCACCTTCGACAAGGCCCCGGCGACCTTCAAGGTCGGTGACGGTAACCTGTTGCCAGGTTTTGAAGCGGCCCTGTTCGGCTTCAAGGCAGGTGACAAGCGCAGCCTGAACATCGAGCCGGAAAACGCCTTTGGTCAGCCGAACCCGCAAAACGTGCAGATCATCCCGCGTTCGCAGTTCCAGGATATGGAGCTGTCCGAAGGCCTGCTGGTGATCTTCAACGATGCGGCGAATACCGAGCTGCCAGGCGTGGTCAAAGCTTTTGATGACGCCCAGGTGACGGTTGATTTCAACCATCCGTTGGCCGGTAAAACCTTGACCTTTGATGTCGAGATCATCGACGTTAAAGCGCTGTAACTAACGAAACCAGCCTGCTGTAGGAGCGAGCTTGCTCGCGAAGTTCTTCAACGATAACGCTGGCATTCAGGATGAGCGCGGCGTCTTTGAGTTCTTCGCGAGCAAGCTCGCTCCTACAGGGCAAGACACGAGGCACAGCATGCAAATCAAACTCGCCAACCCCCGTGGCTTCTGCGCTGGCGTGGACCGCGCGATCGAAATCGTCAATCGCGCCCTGGAGGTCTTCGGGCCGCCGATCTACGTGCGTCATGAAGTGGTGCACAACAAATTTGTCGTCGAAGACCTGCGCGCTCGCGGCGCGATCTTTGTCGAGGAGCTGGACCAGGTGCCGGATGACGTCATCGTGATCTTCAGCGCCCACGGCGTTTCCCAGGCCGTGCGCAGCGAAGCGGCGGGCCGTGGCCTGAAAGTCTTCGATGCGACCTGCCCGCTGGTGACCAAGGTGCATATCGAAGTGGCGCGCTACAGCCGCGACGGTCGCGAATGCATCCTGATCGGCCATGCCGGCCACCCGGAAGTCGAAGGCACCATGGGCCAGTACGACGCCAGCAATGGCGGTGCGATCTACCTGGTGGAAGACGAGCAAGACGTCGCCGAGCTGCAGGTGCGCAATCCTGAAAAGCTGGCGTTCGTTACCCAGACCACCTTGTCGATGGACGACACCAGCCGGGTCATCGATGCCTTGCGCCAGCGTTTCCCGGCGATTGGCGGGCCGCGCAAGGACGACATCTGCTACGCCACGCAGAACCGTCAGGACGCGGTCAAGCAACTGGCCGACGAGTGCGATGTGGTACTGGTGGTGGGCAGCCCGAACAGCTCCAACTCCAACCGCCTGCGTGAACTGGCCGAGCGCATGGCCACCCCGGCGTACCTGATCGACGGCGCCGAGGACATGCAACGCAGCTGGTTTGACGGCGTCGAGCGCATCGGCATCACCGCCGGGGCTTCGGCTCCCGAGGTGCTGGTACGGGGCGTGATCGAGCAGTTGCACGCCTGGGGCGCTACCGGCGCCGACGAATTGGCCGGCCGCGAAGAAAACATCACTTTCTCCATGCCCAAAGAGCTGCGCGTTCGCTCCCTGCTCTGATCAGCCCTGTCTGTCGCATAACGCCTGCGCGGCCTTGTCGCTGCGCAGGCTGACCCGCCCACTGCGGGAAAGCACCACCTGGTGCTGGCTCGTTCCCGGATCGGCCGCGCAGATGTGCAGCGTCCCGGCCTGAAAGGCGCCGCTGGGCAGCTGCGGATCACCCAGGCCACTGAAGCGCACGAAATGCTCCACTGGGCGATTGCCGACAATCGCCACCCGGGCGTCCTCCCGGCGTTCAAGCAATACCGGGTTATCGCTGTCCTGCGAGCCCTCGCCGCTGATATCCAGAATGATCCGCCAGCCTTGGCTCCAGTCATCGTTCAACCCGTGAATCACGGTCCGCTGCTGACGCAGGATGGCTTCGGTGCGCGCATTGCGAATGCCGCTGGCAAGCATCTGTGCGGCATCCAGCCGGCGTGTCGACTGGAACAACTCCCCGAATGAGGCGGTGGCGAACAGCATCAGCAGGCTGGCAAGCGCCAGGCCCACGATTATTTCGATCAGGCCGAAACCCTTCTGCGACATGTTTCTCCCTCCATGGAGTGCGCCAGGTCCGGACAATCCTTGCCCGGCCATTGAGCAAAACCTCAAACCCTCGGTCTATGAAGGTTCGAAGTGCCAGAGCCAGTTATAGCCGCTGGCCGCTCAAGGGGATGGCATGCGTCACCGTACAGAAGGTTTCACGCTGATCGAATTGCTGGTGGCCCTGGCAGTTTCGGCGGTTTTGTTGACCCTGGTGGTTCCCGCGTTCAGTCAGATGGCGCAGCGCTCCAAGGCCGACAGCGACATCAGCGAACTGCTGCGCAGCTTGAATTACGCGCGTCTGGAGGCGATCGACAGCGGCTTGCCGGTTCACCTGCGCCCGGCCGCGGTCGATTCGGACTGGAGCCGCGGGCTGTCGATTTATCAAGGCGACGGACCGGCGACGAATGTATTGCGGGTTGTTCCCGCGGTCAGTCGCGGCGCCCGGCTGACGCTAACCTCTGAATTCGACAGCATTGGCTTCAACGCGTTGGGCGGTGTATCGGCAGCGGTCCCGCCGGTCATGACTTATGTGCTGGGCGAGCAACACAGGACGATCACGCTGTGCCTGAACGGACGGATAGCGGTAAACGGGGAGTGCCAATGACGGGCAGGAGCGTGCAGGCCGGAATGACGCTGATCGAGGTGCTGGTGGCGGTGCTGATTCTCGGCGTCGGCCTGCTCGGTGCGGCGGCGGTCCAGCTCAATGCCCTGCGCTACACCGACAGTGCATTGATGACCAGCCAGGCCAGCTTCATCGCCTATGACATGCTCGATCGCATCCGCGCCAACAGCGCCGCGGACTACACCGTGGCAGCTCCCGAGGCCGGCAATTTCGGCGTGGTTCGGGACCAGGACCTCTATGACTTCCAGCGCAATGTCGAGAGTTTCGGCGGGCCGACCGCCGAGGGCCATATCAGCCTCAAGCAGGGCGTATTCACCATCAGCATCACCTGGGACGACGCCCGTGCCGCCCATGTTTCTGCCCAGCCTGCTGAAGGCTCCCGCAGTTTTGTCCTGAGCAGTCGGGTGGCGGTGGATCCGGGGAGCAAGCCATGAGACGCGGGAGCAGCGGTTTCGGTCTGATCGAAATGCTGGTGGCGCTGGCGTTGAGCCTGATCGTGGCCTTGGGCGTGACGCAGATTTTCATCTCGGCCAAAAACACCTATGTCAGCCAGAACGCCTCGGCCAGCCTGCAAGAGGATGCGCGCTTCGTGCTGAGCAAGATGATCCAGGAGATACGCATGGTCGGCATGTTCGGCTGCCTGCAGAGCATCGCCGATGCCAGCATTGCCGCGGACTTCGCCGGCCATGCGCAAACGCCGATTCGCTGGGACAACGCCAACCACCGGCTGACGCTGGTCACGGCCGATATCGGCGACAGCGGCGGCACCCCGACCTGGACCGTGCTGAGCGATTGCCGCAATAGCGCCACCGCCTACACCGGCGCCCGCAAGGCCCCCTCGGGGCAGCAGGCGTTTGCGGTGCGGCGCCTGGTGTACAGCTTGAAGGACGATCAACTGCTGATGGGCACCGGCACTGGCTCCGGCCAGGCGGTGCTGGTGAACAATGTCAGTGGGTTCGACGTGTCGTTCGGCATCGCCAGCACCGCCACGGATGTCGCGGCCTCCAGCTATAGCCGTGATCCCGCAGACCCGGCACGGATCCGCAGCGTGCGCTTGAGCCTGACCCTGAGCGATCCCCAGGCGCGAGTGCGGCCGCAGACGTTCAATGTGGTGGCCGCCTTGCGCAATCGCCTGTTGTGAGGGAGTTGCCGATGACTTCGTATCGAACGGCTCCCGGGGCGCAGCGCGGCATGGCGCTGTTGATGAGTCTGGTGTTCCTGTTGCTGCTGACCTTGATCGGCATTTCGTCGATGCAGAACGCGACCTTGCAGGAAAAGATGGCCGGCGGCCTGTGGCTGCGCAATCAGTCGTTCCAGGCGGCGGAGATGGCCTTGCGCATCGGTGAGAGCGCGGTGCAGCAGGACAGTTATGTATTGGCAGCCTGTAGCGGCGGCCACTGCGCGCCGCCCGGCGAGTCCGCGGCTGTCAGCGCCGCGGGCCACAACAGCCATTCGGGCGTGACCTGGATCGCCACCGGTAACGGATTTTACGCTGTACAGAACCTCGGTACGACGCTGGGGGCAGTCCATGTGCCGAGCAACACTTCCGCGACCCTGTACCGGGTGACCGCTGTCGGGCTGGCCGGCCACTCGCGCAGCGTGCTGGAGAGCATTTATGCCAAGTATTGAAAGGCCTGGGGGATTGCTGGCTGGCGCTTTGCTGGGCCTCTATCTGAGTGCCCCGGCCTATGGCTTCAGCCCGGCGCAGGCACCTTTGGCGAACGCGGCGGCGGTGGCACCGAATGTGATGCTGCTGCTCGACGATTCGCAGAGCATGAACAGCGTCGTCTATGCCCCGGGCTTCGATCCCGGGCTGGCGCGGGCGCCGGTCAGGCCGTGCCGGATGCAGGCGGGCGAATGCCTGGCCGGAGCCAGTCCGAGCGCGGATTCGCTTGCTCTCTCAACGCTGAGCCAGGCGGGCTGCGCCAGCGGTTATGTCGGTTTCTACCGCGACCATGCCCGGGCACAGTGCCTCAAGCTGCCTGATCCCGCGGGGAACGGCCGCACCCGTTATTCGGCTGCCTATTTGGCTTACCTGCTGGCCCTGGCCGACGGTCGCGATCGGGATTTCACCGATGGCTCGATTCCCGTTCAAGACCGGATGACCCTGGTGCGTGAGGCCGCCAGCAAGCTGGTGGCTGACAACCGCGCGCTGCGCATTGGCCTGGCGAGCTTCAACCCGCCAGCGGGCGGCGATCTGGCGCCGGGTGGGCGTATCGTGCGCGCCATCAGCGATCTGGCTCCGGTCGGCGATCAGGTCAGCCGGGCTCAGGCTGACGACAATTACCGGGTATTGCTGTCCGCCATCGGCGGGCTCAGGGCCTCGGCCGAGGCGCCGCTGGCGGAAACCTATTACGAGATCAGCCGTTATTTTCGGGGGCTGACGCCTTACTACAACAGCACGCCCTCTACCTATGGCAGCCCGATCCAGTATCGCTGCCAGCGCAATTACGGCCTGGTGGTGACCGATGGCCTGCCCAGTTACGACCACAGTTTTCCCTCCCGTGAACCCCAGGGGGCGAGCAGCCTGCCAGATTGGGATGGGGTGCCCAATGACGGCATTAATCCTGGTGGCAACGAGGAGGGCAGCAGTCTGTATCTGGATGACATCGCCAAGCTGGCGGTGGATATCGACATGCGCGCGGCAGGCATGGATATCGCGGGGAAAAGCTGGGATTCGGCGGGCTTCGCGCAACAGCACATGAACACTTACACCATCGGTCTCAACGCGCAGTACCCCATGCTGCTGGATGCGGCGAACTATGGCCGGGGCAAGTTCTACCCGGTGACCGACAAGGCGGGGCTCGACGCCGCGCTGGCCTCGGCCCTGGGCGAGGTTTCGGCTTCCGCCGCCCAGGCGGGCAGCGCCACGGCGGGGGCCGCCGGGCTGGCCAGCGGTTCGAGTTATTTCCAGGCGTCTTATGACCCCGTCGATTGGCACGGCACCATCAGGGCGTATGGCATCAGCCCCGCTGGTGCGGTCGACACCCGTACGCCGCTGTGGAGCACGGACTCGACCCTGGTTGCCGATGCGTCGCCGGGGATCTTCCAGACCTGGAACAGTGCCTCCCGAACCGCCGTTGCCTTGCGCCATGACCAATTGTCCGGCGCGCAGCAGGCCGCGCTCGCCCAGAACCTGCCGCCCGGCACCACCGCGGCCGATCTACTGGCCTGGAGCCAGGGGAGTAACCGGGCTGGGCTCAAGGTGCGTACCCGCCTGCTGGGGGACATCGTCAACTCGCCGCTGGTCATGGCGGCGCCGACCGCGCAGGACGCCGCCGACCTGCAGGGCGACAGCGACTACAGCGACTACAGCGCCTACCTGGCGAGCAAGGCCCAAGGCATGACCCCGAGCCTGTTGGTCAACGCCAATGATGGCCTGCTTTCGCTGATCGACCCTGAGAATGGCCGGCGCCGCTACGCCTATATGCCCTCCAGTGCCTTGCCGCTGCTGCATCACATCGCCGACCCCGGCTATGTCAACGGGGAGCGTCACCGATTTTTGGCCGATGGCCCGGTGGCGGTCTTCGATGCCCAACTCGGCACGGCCTGGGCAACCCTGGCGCTGGCGGGCACCGGGGCCGGCGGCAAGGTGTTTTACGCAGTGCAGCTGTATGGCCAGGCCGGCAATACGCCTCAGGCGCTGTGGGAAATCGCCGCGCCTGAGGTTGCCGATAACAGCCACCCGTTCAATGACCTGGGTTATGCCTACGCCCGCCCGGAAGTGGCACGCTTGGCCGACGGGCGCTGGGCGGCCTTTGTCGGCAATGGCTATGGCAGCCATTCCGGGGTCGCCGCCCTGTATGTGGTGGATATTCGCGATGGCTCGCTGATCAGGAAAATCCCGGTCGATGGCAATGGGCAGGAGAACGGCCTGTCCTCGGTGAAGGTTCGGGTGGACAGCCAGAATGTGGTCCAGGCGGCCTATGGCGGCGATCTCCAGGGCCATCTGTGGAAGTTCGATTTGAGCGGTTCGGCGCCGGACAGCTGGGGCCCGGCCTTTGGTGGTGCTCCGTTGTTCAGCGCTCCGGGTGGCGCGAGCCAGCCGATCACCGCGCAGCCGTTGCTGGTGGATCATCCCGAGGGCGGCAAGCTGGTGCTGTTCGGCACCGGCAAGCTCAGCGAGCTGGCCGACAAACGCAGCAAGGATGCCCAGGGCTTTTACGCGGTCTGGGATGCCCCGGCTGGTACGGGCAGCATCACCGTGGCTGACCTGCAGGCGCAAGCGATCACCGGGCTGTTTGCCGGTAGCGCGGGCTCCTATATCACCAGCACCCAGGCGGATGTCAGTTATCCGGCCGAGCAGGGCTGGTACCTGCCGCTGGGGGAGGCGTCCAGCGGCGAGCGGGTCATCAATCAGGCCACGTTGGTGGCGGGTCGCATTGTCTTCAGCACTGCTGCTGTCGAGGCGGGCGACCCTTGTTCCAGCGCCAGCAACGGCAAATTGGTCGAGCTGGACGCATTCAGCGGTAAGATGCAGGGCGACGCGGTGCTCGACACCAATGGCGATGAAGTGGTCGATGGTCTGGACACGCCTTCCAGCGGCGTCATCTTTACCGGCGGCATTCCTGCGTTGAGCGCTGTCCTTAACCGCGCTACCCGCAAAATCGTCAGCGATTCCGGCGGCGGTATCGCCTCCCTGGTCGAGAAGCCGGGTGGTGGCAGCCGCCGCATCATGTGGCGACAAATACAGTAAGTGAGAGTGAGGCATGCGTAGATCCAACCAAGGTTTTACCCTGATCGAAATCATGATCGTGATTGCGATCATCGGGCTCGTCGTCACCCTGAGCCTGCCCAGCATCACCGAGTACGTGAAGAAAACCCATCGCACGCAAATCGCCGGCCTGCTGTCGGAACAGGCGCAGAGCCTCGAGCGGTTTCATTCCAAGGGCGGTGTCTACAGCAACGCTCCGGGCCTCAGCGCCGGCAACGACGACTACAGCATCACGCCAGTCCTGGCCGACCAGAGCTTTACCCTGACCGCGACGCCGAAAACCGAGAGCATGATGGCCGGCGACAAGTGCGGCGAGTTCACCCTTAGCCACACCGGTGCCATGGGCAACAACAATATGGCCGACGGGGTGACCAGCAAGGATTGCTGGGGGCGCTGAACAATCTTCTCGGACGCTGGCGGCGCCCGGTGTTTTCATTTCCTGGACTGGACTATGGCAAAGCAACAGCAAGTGGTGATTGTCGGCGGTGGAGTGATCGGCCTGCTGACCGCGTTCAATCTGGCGTCCGCCGGGCAGCAGGTGGTGCTGCTCGAACGCTCGAATGTCGGCCAGGAATCCTCCTGGGCCGGCGGCGGGATCGTCTCGCCGCTGTACCCCTGGCGCTACAGCCCGGCGGTCACCGCGCTGGCGCATTGGTCGCAGGATTTTTATCCACAGCTGGCCGAACGCCTGTTTGCCACGACCGGTGTCGATCCCGAAGTGCACACCACCGGCCTGTACTGGCTGGACCTCGACGACGAGGCCGAAGCGCTGGCCTGGGCCCGGCGGGAACAGCGGCCATTGAGCGCTGTGGATATCTCGGTGGCTCATGACGCGGTGCCGGTGCTGGGCGGCGGTTTTTCGCGGGCGATCTACATGGCCGACGTGGCCAACGTGCGCAATCCGCGCCTGGTCAAATCGCTGAAGGCCGCCCTGTCGGCGTTGCCAGCGGTGACCCTTCACGAGCACTGCGAAGTCAGCGGGTTTATCCGCGAAGGTGAGCGAGTGCTCGGGGTGCAGACCTCCCTGGGCGAAATCCGTGGCGATCAGGTGGTGCTGGCGGCAGGGGCCTGGAGCGGCGAATTGCTCAAGAGCCTGGGGTTGGCGTTGCCGGTGGAGCCGGTCAAAGGCCAGATGATCCTCTACAAGTGCGCCTCGGACTTTCTTTCCTGCATGGTCCTGGCCAAGGGGCGTTACGCGATTCCCCGGCGCGACGGCCACATCTTGATCGGCAGTACCCTGGAGCATGAAGGCTTCGACAAGACCCCGACCTCGTCGGCCCTGGAAAGCCTGAAGGCTTCGGCCATCGAGTTGATCCCGGCGCTGGCGCAGGCCGAGGTGGTGGGGCATTGGGCGGGGCTGCGTCCGGGTTCGCCCGAGGGCATTCCCTATATCGGCCCGGTGCCGGGGCTGGCGGGGCTGTGGTTGAACTGCGGGCACTACCGCAACGGTCTGGTCCTGGCGCCAGCGTCCTGCCAGCTGTTCGCCGACCTGATGCTGGGCCGGGAGCCGATCATCGACCCGGCGCCTTATGCGCCCAGTGGGCGAATTTAATCCAGGCCGAGTTTCTTCAGCCGGTAGCGCATCGAACGAAACGACAGGCTCAAGCGCTGGGCCGCCGCCGTGCGGTTCCAGCGGGTGTGCTCCAGGGCCTGGAGGATCAGCCGGCGCTCGACTTCTTGCAGATGTTTCTCAAGGTTGATCACCTGTGCCGGTCCGGGCGTGATGGCCGGGTGGGCGCCGTTGGGCGTCAGGCGCAGGTCGCGTGCTTCGATCCGCCGGTTCTCGCACAGGGTGTGCGCCCGTTCGAGCAGGTTCTCCAGTTCGCGCACGTTACCGGGAAAGTCGTAGCCCTGGAGTGCCAGCAACGCGCTTGGCTGAAGCCGTGTCAGTTGTTGGCCGTTACCCTGCGCCAGGCGCTCGAGGATGGCGGTGGTCAAGGGTTCGATATCGGCCTTGCGCGCCCGTAGCGCTGGCACCGGCAGTTCGATCACGTTCAGGCGGTAGTAGAGATCCTGGCGAAAGCGCCCGGCATGCACTTCCGCCTGCAGCGCCTTGTGGGTGGCGCAGAGAATGCGCACATCGACCTGGACTTCCTGCTGTTCGCCGACGCAACGTATCGCCTTCTCCTGCAGTGCGCGGAGCAATTTGACCTGCATTGCCAGCGGCAGATCGGCCACCTCATCGAGAAACAGCGTGCCGCCGTGTGCCGCCTGGAACAGACCGGGCTTGTCTTCGATAGCGCCGCTGAAGCTGCCTTTGCGATGGCCGAAAAACTCGCTCTCCATCAGTTCCGGTGGGATGGCTCCGCAATTGACCGGCACGAAGGCGTGGCTGGCTCGAGGACCCTGGTCGTGGATTGCGCGGGCGACCAGTTCCTTGCCGCTTCCGGACTCTCCGCTGATATAGACCGAGGCCTGGCTCCGGGCCAGTTTGCCGATTTGTCCGCGCAGCTTGTGCATGGCGGCCGAATCGCCGAGCAATGGACCGGTGGCAGGGGGCGGGGGTGTCGATCCGGGCAGGGCACCATTCAGCAGCTCGCGCAAGCGCGCCAGGGCCACGGGTTTGCTCAGGAAGTCGATGGCGCCGGCCTTCAGGGCGTGGATCGCGGTTTCCTGGCGGGCGCAGGTGCTGAGTATGGCCAGCGGCATTCGCAGCTGGCGGCACCGGATATGCTCGAGTAATTCCAGCCCCGTGCCGTCGGGCAAATGCAGGTCGCTCAGGCACAGGTCGAAGCCTTCCCGCGCCAGCCAGTGACGCGCTTCGCCCAGGGTGCGGGCGCTGCGGGTATGGCGTTGCATCCGGCCGAGGCTGATTTCCAGATATTCGCGAATGCCTGGATCGTCATCGACGATCAAGACTTTTTGTCGTGGGCTCATGCCGCTTACTGCTTCATCCGTGAGCGAAAGAGGTGCGAGAGCACCCGCCATCCTGGCGTGTCGTGAAGTCTAGGCAGGCTTGAGGTCGTTGGCCCGCTCAAGGCCGGGCGGTGCGGGGCCGTTTGGTCGGATTCAAGATGACGCGCAGGGTAATAGCCCCGATTTGCCGAGGGTTGCCGGCCGGAAGCGAGGAGAGGAGGGGCGGTGGCTTTTTTGTAGCGAATTATTCAGCGGTGCAAACAACGTGCTTTTGACGTCATCTGCACCGCTGCGGTCGAGGTTCAGCGATCGCGGGAGATCGGACCTTGCTCCAGGTGCGCCTGGCTGCAATACCACTGTTGCTCGAGGCTCAGCGCCCGGTCGCGGGGCAGGTGCACGCCGCAGTGGGCACAACGCACCATGGGCGTGGTGCTGGGTTCGCGGGGCGCAGCGGTGCCGGAGGCGGGCTGCTTGAATTTGCGCCAGAGCCATACCGCAGCGGCAATCAGGGCGATCCAGAACAGTAGACGAAGCATGGTAGCCAGCTATGTGAGTGAGGAACCGGCAGTTTAGCCAAGGTCATGCCGGGCGCACAGTGCAATCAGCGCTGAAATCCACGGACAAAAAAAGGGAGACTCGAAAGTCTCCCTTTTTTGTGACCGCGGCGGTGTCAGTCGAACACGCCGAAGGTCATGTAGCTGAACCACGAGCGGTCGCTGTTGTTGCCTTCGGCTTCATGCTGTTCTTCTTCGACAGCGTCGCCATTGGCGTCTTTAGGCTTGAGCTCGGCCGGAATCGCGTCCTTGGCGTCCTGGTATTGCTTCATCACGTCCTGGTTGGCGCGGGTTTCTCCCGGCGGCAGCGGTGGACGGGACTCGATCAGGCCCAGGGTGGCCTTGCTCAGCCAGGAGCGGTTGTCCGCCTCGGCGACCCGTGGCACGAACTGGCCGTCGACCAGAGTCGGGTGATCGGGGTAGTTGAGCTTCAGGGTTTCCAGGCTGGTGGCGGCCAGTTCGTCCAGGTGCAGACGCTGGTAAGCCTCGGTCATCACCGCCAGGCCATCGGCCACCGACGGGGTTTCCTGGAAGTTTTCCACCACGTAGCGGCCACGGTTGGCGGCGGCTACATAGGCCTGACGGGTCAGGTAGTAGTCGGCCACGTGGATTTCGTAGGAGGCCAGCAGGTTGCGCAGGTAGATCATGCGCTGCTTGGCGTCCGGCGCGTAGCGGCTGTTCGGGAAGCGGCTGGTGAGCTGGGCGAACTCGTTGTAGGAGTCGCGTGCGGCACCCGGGTCACGCTTGGTCATGTCCAGCGGCAGGAAGCGCGCCAGCAGGCCGACGTCCTGGTCGAAGGAGGTCAGGCCCTTGAGGTAGTAGGCGTAGTCCACGTTCGGGTGTTGTGGGTGCAGGCGGATGAAACGCTCGGCGGCGGACTTGGCGGCCTCCGGCTCGGCGTTCTTGTAGTTGGCATAGATCAGTTCGAGCTGTGCCTGATCCGCGTAGCGACCGAACGGATAACGCGACTCCAGGGCCTTGAGCTTGGCTGTGGCGCTGGTATAGCTGTTGTTGTCCAGGTCGGTCTGCGCCTGCTGGTACAGCTCGACCTCGCTCAGGTTTTCGTCAACGACTTCCTTCGATGAGCAAGCAGCGGTCAGTGCGAGGATGGCGATCAGCAGCAGGTGTTTCACTTGCATGGCGGCTTGCGTCCCTATGACGGCCGCTGTCTTGGGCGGGGCCGTCCTGTTATGATGAGCGCCCCGTTGAAAAAGCCTCGGGGCAAAAGACGCCGTATTTAACCACAAGCGCGCAGCCGAAACCAAAGGCTGTGCCGACGCCTAGTCTGAGCATGTCCGATAAAATTGAACTTCGCGCAGAGGTGCCGTCCGAACTGGGCGGCCAACGCCTCGATCAAGTCGCCGCCCAATTATTCGCTGAGCACTCGCGCTCGCGCCTTTCCGCCTGGATCAAAGACGGCCGCCTGACTGTGGATGGAGCGGTTATCCGCCCGCGAGACATTGTCCATGGCGGCGCGGTTCTTGAGCTGACCGCCGAGCAGGAAGCTCAGGGAGAATGGATCGCTCAGGACATCGAACTGGATATCGTCTATGAAGACGACGATATCCTGGTGATCAACAAGCCTGCCGGCCTGGTGGTCCACCCCGCCGCCGGTCACGCCGATGGCACGCTGCTCAATGCCCTGCTGCACCATGTCCCGGACATCATCAACGTGCCGCGTGCCGGCATCGTCCATCGCCTGGACAAGGACACCACCGGTCTGATGGTGGTGGCCAAGACCATCCAGGCGCAGACCCAGCTGGTCGCCCAGTTGCAGAGCCGCAGCGTCAGCCGCATCTATGAATGCATCGTGATCGGCGTGGTCACCGCCGGCGGCAAGATCAACGCCCCGATCGGCCGGCATGGCCAGCAACGCCAGCGCATGGCGGTGATGGAAGGCGGCAAGCCGGCCGTCAGCCACTACCGCGTGCTGGAGCGTTTCCGTTCCCACACCCATGTCCGGGTGAAACTGGAAACCGGGCGGACCCACCAGATCCGTGTGCACATGGCCCATATCAACTACCCGTTGGTCGGCGATCCGGCCTACGGTGGCCGTTTCCGCATTCCGCCCGCCGCGAACCCGACCATGGTCGAGTCTCTCAAGCACTTCCCGCGTCAGGCGCTGCATGCGCGGTTCCTTGAGCTGGATCATCCGACCACCGGCGAGCGCATGAGCTGGGAGTCGCCGCTGCCGGAAGATTTCGTCTGGCTGCTGACCCTGCTCAAACAGGACCGCGAGGCTTTCGTCGGATGAGTGACTGGCTGATTCCTGACTGGCCTGCGCCGGCCGGGGTCAAAGCCTGCGTCACAACCCGTGCGGGCGGCGTCAGCCTGGCGCCGTTCGACAGCCTCAACCTGGGCGATCATGTCGATGACAACCCAGGGGCGGTGGCCGAAAACCGCCGTCGCCTGACCGATCGTTTCTCTATAAAGCCAGCCTGGCTGAAACAGGTTCACGGTATCGATGTGGTCGAGGCGGATCCGTCCGTTGTCGCCACCGCCGATGCCAGCTGGACCGCCACGCCCGGCATTGCCTGTAGCGCCATGACCGCCGATTGCCTGCCAGCGCTGTTCTGCGACCGCGCCGGTACTCGGGTGGCAGCGGCCCATGCCGGTTGGCGCGGGTTGGCGGCCGGGGTGCTGGAAGCGACGCTCGATAGCCTGAAAGTCGCGCCAGAGGATGTACTGGTCTGGCTGGGGCCGGCCATTGGTCCGCAAGCCTTCGAGGTCGGTCCGGAAGTGCGTGAGGCTTTCGTTCGGCACTTGCCACAGACCGAACAGGCCTTTGTACCGAGCCACAACCCCGGCAAGCTCATGGCTGACATATATATGCTGGCCCGCCTGCGCCTGGCGGCATGCGGTGTCACCGTCGTGTATGGCGGCGGTTTCTGTACCGTGAGCGATCCGCGTTTCTATTCCTACCGCCGCAGCCTGCGCACCGGGCGCTTCGCTTCCCTGATCTGGCTGGAACGCTAGACTCTTCTGACCTGTGTCAAGCTCGCAAGGCTTGAATCTTCCAGAATCGACCGCATCTACAGGGGTATCTGGCAGGTTTCTCTATTTAGGTGTGTCCATCGCTCCGACCTGCTCAAAAGGAAGGTGACTAATGCGTATAGACCGATTAACCAGCAAGCTTCAGCTGGCGTTATCCGATTCTCAATCCCTGGCGGTCGGCCTCGACCATCCGGCCATCGAGCCGGCGCACTTGATGCAGGCGCTGCTCGAACAGCAGGGCGGTTCGATCAAGCCGCTGCTGATGCAAGTGGGCTTCGACGTGAACAGCCTGCGCAAGGAACTGAGCAAAGAGCTCGATCACTTGCCAAAAATCCAGAACCCCACCGGCGACGTGAACATGTCGCAGGATCTGGCGCGCCTGCTGAACCAGGCCGATCGCCTGGCACAACAGAAAGGCGACCAGTTCATCTCCAGCGAACTGGTGCTGCTGGCGGCCATGGACGAAAACAGCAAGCTCGGCAAGTTGCTGCTGGGCCAGGGCGTCAGCAAAAAAGCGCTGGAAAACGCCATTAATAACCTGCGTGGTGGCGAGGCGGTGAATGACGCCAACGTCGAGGAGTCGCGTCAGGCCCTGGATAAATACACCGTCGACCTGACCAAGCGCGCCGAAGACGGCAAGCTCGACCCGGTGATCGGCCGTGACGACGAAATCCGCCGGACCATCCAGGTGCTGCAACGTCGGACCAAGAACAACCCGGTGCTGATCGGTGAGCCTGGCGTGGGTAAAACCGCGATTGCCGAAGGCCTGGCTCAACGCATCATCAACGGCGAAGTGCCGGACGGCCTGAAAGGCAAGCGCCTGCTGTCCCTGGACATGGGCGCGCTGATCGCTGGCGCCAAATACCGTGGCGAGTTCGAAGAACGCCTGAAATCCCTGCTCAACGAGCTGTCCAAGCAGGAAGGGCAGATCATTCTGTTCATCGACGAACTGCACACCATGGTCGGCGCCGGTAAAGGCGAAGGTTCGATGGATGCGGGCAACATGCTCAAGCCAGCCCTGGCTCGGGGTGAGCTGCACTGTGTCGGCGCCACCACGCTCAACGAGTACCGCCAATATATAGAGAAGGACGCGGCCCTCGAGCGGCGCTTCCAGAAAGTCCTGGTGGACGAGCCGAGCGAAGAAGACACCATTGCCATCCTGCGCGGCCTGAAAGAGCGTTATGAGGTGCACCACAAGGTGGCGATCACCGATGGCGCGATCATTGCCGCGGCCAAGCTCAGCCATCGCTACATCACCGACCGGCAGTTGCCGGACAAGGCGATCGACCTGATCGACGAAGCCGCCAGCCGTATCCGCATGGAGATCGACTCCAAGCCGGAAGTCCTGGACCGCCTGGAACGGCGCCTGATTCAACTGAAGGTCGAATCCCAGGCCCTGAAGAAAGAAGACGACGAGGCGGCGATCAAGCGCCTGGAGAAGCTCCAGGAGGAAATCACCCGCCTGGAGCGCGAATATGCCGATCTGGAAGAAGTCTGGACCTCGGAGAAAGCTGAAGTGCAGGGTTCGGCGCAGATTCAGCAGAAGATCGAGCAGTCCCGCCAGGAGCTGGAAGCCGCACGCCGCAAAGGCGACCTGAACCGCATGGCCGAGTTGCAGTACGGGGTGATCCCGGACCTGGAGCGCAGCCTGCAGATGGTCGACCAGCATGGCCAAAGCGAGAACCAGCTGTTGCGCAGCAAGGTGACCGAAGAGGAAATCGCCGAAGTCGTGTCCAAGTGGACCGGTATTCCGGTGTCGAAGATGCTCGAAGGCGAGCGCGACAAGCTGCTGAAGATGGAAAGCCTGCTGCACCAGCGTGTCATTGGCCAGGACGAAGCCGTGGTGGCGGTAGCCAACGCAGTGCGGCGTTCTCGCGCCGGGTTGTCCGATCCGAACCGGCCAAGTGGTTCGTTCATGTTCCTCGGCCCGACCGGTGTGGGTAAGACCGAGTTGTGCAAGGCGTTGGCCGAATTCCTTTTCGATACCGAAGAGGCGATGGTGCGAATAGATATGTCCGAGTTCATGGAGAAACACTCTGTGGCTCGGTTGATTGGTGCGCCTCCAGGCTACGTCGGCTACGAGGAGGGCGGTTACCTGACCGAGGCGGTGCGGCGCAAGCCTTATTCGGTGATCCTGCTGGACGAGGTCGAGAAGGCCCATCCGGACGTGTTCAACATCCTGCTGCAGGTGCTGGAAGACGGCCGCCTGACGGACAGCCACGGGCGTACCGTGGACTTCCGTAATACGGTGATCGTCATGACCTCCAACCTGGGCTCGGCGCAGATCCAGGAGCTGGTGGGGGATCGCGAAGCACAGCGGGCGGCGGTGATGGATGCGGTGTCGACCCATTTCCGTCCGGAGTTCATCAACCGGATCGACGAAGTGGTGATCTTCGAGCCATTGGCCCGGGATCAGATCGCCGGCATCACCGAGATCCAGCTGGGACGCCTGCGCAGCCGCCTGGCCGAGCGCGAGCTCAAGCTGGAGCTGAGTGGCGAGGCCTTGGACAAACTGATTGCCGTGGGTTACGACCCAGTCTATGGCGCGCGTCCGCTGAAACGGGCGATCCAGCGCTGGATCGAGAACCCATTGGCACAGTTGATTCTGTCCGGCAGTTTCCTGCCGGGGGCCACTGTGACGGCCAAGGTGGAAAACGACGAAATCGTCTTCGCCTGAGCCCGATAGGGCGTCGTTGTGAAGGAGGCCTCGCATTGCGAGGCCTTTTTTTGCATAGGGCGTTGAACTGTAAGGCAAAGGCTTGTAAAGTGCGCCCCGCAGTACGTCGCCCCAAGGCTTTTTCCTCCCCGAGGAAAAAACTGAAATAAGTTGCAAATCATTGTCTTGAAAGCAATTTAGGGGGTTGACAGAGGTTTTTAAGATTGTAGAATAGCGCGCCTCAGAGACATGAACGTAGCGATACGGACCAGGTCGACGAGGAGGCTTCTAGAAATAAAAGCCTGCTGTAAAGGTTGTAAAATTGAAATGTTCAGTTCCGTGATAGCTCAGTCGGTAGAGCAAATGACTGTTAATCATTGGGTCCCAGGTTCGAGTCCTGGTCACGGAGCCAATTTCAAGCCGGGGTATAGCGCAGTCCGGTAGCGCGCCTGCTTTGGGAGCAGGATGTCAGGAGTTCGAATCCCCTTACCCCGACCATATTTGGGTCGTTAGCTCAGTTGGTAGAGCAGTTGGCTTTTAACCAATTGGTCGTAGGTTCGAATCCCACACGACCCACCATTTTTGAAACCAGTTCGCTGGAATCGAATCTTAAGATCAGACGCCAAAAGCTCTGTTCGCAGAAGGCGCCTTTAAAAGGTGCCTTTTTTTTACCGGGGTATAGCGCAGTCCGGTAGCGCGCCTGCTTTGGGAGCAGGATGTCAGGAGTTCGAATCCCCTTACCCCGACCATATTAAAAATCCTCGTATCGACAGATACGGGGATTTTTTTTGCCCGGAATTCGGCGTCAGTTGTATCTGCCCCTTCCTGAATAAGGTTTACGCCTTCTGATCTCTTCTCAGGAGGGCGTAATGGAAGCGGGAAAAGGCGCAGTCAGTGAGGCGACACGCTGACTTTTAAATCGTTGGTCGCCGACCAAGTTGAAAAGGCGAGCTGAGTCATAAAGAGGCTCAGGCGCGCTGCGGCATTCAAGGCAAGACGACCGTTCTGATGTGGCTCCGCAAGCATGGTCGGCAGGATTGGAGCGCAGGCGCACATATTGGCTCGCTGAAGATAGTTTCATGCCTTGGGCGTGAAGTAAAAAAGCTCCGATAATTCGGGGCTTTTTTGGGGGGAGATTTGGGTTGTCCACTGTCGTTCAGTGCGTATCCCTTTGCCGGCCCTCGTTTCGCTGCCATTCACTGTCTGGCGGGCATATTCGATATAGATGAGGTGAGTAGGGGGATGTGCTGGCTGGGAGCGCTAGCTTGGCCAGGCTCGTGCCAATAAACGCAATGTGGGAGTGAACAGCTTATGTCTCTGTGGCCAGCCCCTCGTTGCGAGGGGCGTTTACAGTGCTCACAAGACCCGGCAAAGGCCATCCACGCGCTCGTAAGCCAGTTCCTTGTTTGTGGGCGGTAGCTTGTAGTCCACCATGCAGCTGCCTTCGGCCCAGCGAATCTCCAGCCGGCCCTGGTCGGGAACGCCAAAGACCAGCAGGCGCGACAGGTTGTCGACCATGCCCAGGGGCTTGCCTTGTTCGTCGTAGCCTTGGGCGCCGAAGGGGATTGGATCGCCCTTGTCCGCGCGCAGGACGAATTGCAGGCGACGACCGGTTTGTGCGGTATAGGTGGCCTTGACGATGGCGCCACGGGTTGGCACCAGCACCTTGGAGGTTTCGTTGATCTCGGTGTCGGTCCCCAGGGTCTGGGTATCCAGGTTCAGCCAGTTGTAGCGATAAGGCTGCATATAGGGCACCACCGCGTAACCCTTGCCATTGGTGCGTACGGCGTTCCAACCGGATACCCCGACGCCGTCGACGTCCGGAACTTCCAGCAAACCGAAAGTCTCGCCAAGCGGCTGGCCGAGGGTAACGCCGCCGCTGTGCACCACCAGCGAGCCAGACGCACCCAGGTCGATATGCTTGTCGTCACGCCCCTGGTTATAGCCACCACGCAGCTTGGCGACGGGGGTATCCCAGTCCAGGCTGGCGCCGGCGGTGCTGCCATTTCTCTTGCTGTGGCCGGCCTGCGCCGAGTAGCTGAGGGTCGCCTGGTCGTCCAGGTAGCCGGACACGTTCGACTGCAGCGAGGAATCACCTTTGCTCGAGCTGATGGCGTTGCTGGAGAGGCGGTGAGAACTACCCCGGCCTCCCAGTGGCATGCTGATACTGGCGGTGAGTTGCGTATCCGAACCACCGCTCATGGGATCGCTCTGGGTACGTGACACCGCCAGGTTGTAGCTGACACTGGCGATGCTGTTGCCATAACCAAATTGCCAGTTGCGCGTGCGGCCCTGCTGATTCCAGTAGTTGGTTTCATCCATGCTGAGGTACAACGAGCCTCGCTGTGACAGGCTCTGGTTCACCCGGAGGTTGATTCGGCTCTTTTGCGCGCTGAAACCGGCACGGTCCTGATACATGAGGTCGTCCACGTGCTGGCTGAAGCTGCGATAGCCTTCGGTGGAATAGCGGTAGCCGGCCATGGTGAAGGTGGTATCGGTAGCGTTCAGCGTCTTGGAGTACAGGAAGCGCGCACTGTGACCCTTGTTGCTCCTGCCGTTCTGGGTCTTCGATTCACTGCTGGTGACGTCGAAGGAAATACCGCCGAGGCTGGAGTTCACGCCCGCGCCAAGGTTGACGGCGCGATAGTCCTGGGCGAGCAGCGCACCGCCATAACCGGTCAGGTTGTCGGTCACGCCGTAGACGGCCGTGCCCTGGGTGAACGACGGCGACGGTTGGTCGGTGGAGCGATATTCACCGGCGGTGACGCTGTAGCGAAGGTTGCCGCGCCGGGTCATGACCGGCTGGTAGGCATAGGACTGCAGATATTCGCGTACCCGGCCATCCGCTTCGATGATCTTGATCTGCAGGTCGCCGTTGGAGCCGCTGGGATAGATGTCGGTGAACTCGAAAGCGCCAGGCGGCACCGACGCGGAATAGATCACGTAGCCGTTTTGCCGTACTTCGACAGTGGCATTGCTTTCGGCGATGCCGCGGATCACGGGTGCGTAGCCGATCTCGTTGTCGGGCAGCATGCCGAGGTCCGAAGCAATCTGTGCACCGCGAAAACGCACGCTGTCGAAGATCTCGCCTGGGGTGTACAGCTCGCCCAGGGAAAGCTTGCCTTTCAGGCGCTGGACGTCGCGCTCCAGATAGTTGCGGTTGCTCTTGAATTCGCTTTTTGTGCCGGTTCCGCCGGTCAGGGCGGATTCGTTGCGAAAGCGCCAGCCGGCGATATTGAAGCCGTTGCGCAGGTTCAGGTTGTGGTAGTCGCTTTTCGTTCCCCGGTTGGTGTTGCGGTTGAAGTTGGCCTGGTAGTCGCTGTAGAAGGCCGTGATGCCTTCGTCCCAAACCGAGGGGTCGACGTAACCGCGGGAATAGCGCTGGACGTATGCCTGCGGAATACTGAACTGCAATGCCAGGTTGGTGGCGTCGAAGTCCACCGCGGCGCCGGCGACCTGGGCGCTGACGTCGAACGGCTGCTCATCCTTGGCGTCCGCGGTGATGAGTCCATCCTGCTGGGCTTTGCCCGCGTTGAGGCCGAGCTCTTTGAGCAGCCCGAGCGAGATGACGGGCTTGATCTGCCCGGAGGCGTCGGCGGCGAAGGTGATTTCCTGGCGCTTGATCAGCACATTGTTCAGGTAAAGGTCGACGCTGTAGGTACCTGGCGGAACGGCGCTGCCTTTCTCAAAAAACTTGAGGTCCACCGGGGCACCCTCCATCTTCAGAAAGGAGTCGGCGAACTCGGCCTCCGCGGCGGACAGCTTCGAGGCCAGTCCCAGTGCCACGAGGCAGGTCGCGCACGCTCGCCGGGCGATCCTGAAACTGAGCTCTCTCTGAAAAATGGGCATGCAGAATCCTTTCGATCATGCATCGGATGCCCGAAGCACTGACCTGAGTAAAAAGTCGGATTAGGTAAAGCGATGCGCTCTAGCGAGCGACACGAGTGATGGCTGTGTTTCCGTTAGTTGGAAAGTTTGCTGGTGACTCGGTCCAGCCCGCCGTAATCGTTGATGCTGTCGAATTCCACAGTTGTGGCTCCGGACCTCATGCCAGTCGAGCCTTTGATCGCGACGGTGCGTGTTGCTCCTGGCGCCAGCATTTCCACGGTGGCGGTGCCTGCATCCTTGCCACTGCGCAGCGTCACGCTGCCCCCGGCAAGAGTCACATGGAACGCGGAAGGGTTGGTCACTGAAAGCGCGGCCTTGCCGCCTTGTTCCACCAGCTTCCATTGCAGGCTCTTGGCTGCATTGGCGGCAGTGTCCGGCAGGTTGGCCGGGCGGTAGAACAGCTTCACGCGCTGGCGTATGGCAATTTGCAGGGTGTTCTCGGTCTTGGCTTTTTGCGGGATTTCCTGCACGGCCAGCCAGAACACGGATTCCTTGTCGGTCGGCAGCCCCTGGCCTTGATAGAGAATACGCAGGACCTGTTGCTTGTTGCCTCCCAGGCGAACCAGGGGAGGGGTAATGGCGAACGGTACGTCGGTATTGGCCCCGTTTCTGTCTGGCTCGACCCAGGACTGGATCATGATGTCGTTCGAGCCCTGGTTCCTGACGAGGACGGATGTTTCCTTGGCTGGCGCAGCAAAGATGACGCGGGTGCCATCCAGCGTAATGCCAGCACTGGCCATCGACGCGGAGAGTGTCATGGCGCTGGCGATTGCAATACGCGCCAATAATGAGGTTTTCATAGCGGCTCCAGGTCGGAGGGAGGGGGCAGGCCCCTCCCTTTGGTGCGAGTTACTCGTAGGTCAAGGTAAACGGCAGTTGGCCGTTCGCAGCACCTGGCGTGATCTCATCGCCGTTCGCGACATAACCGGCGCGCAGGTCCAGTTTGGCGGTGTAGGTTTCTTTCCCTTCTTCGCCGACTTTCACCAAGTCACCCGAGATGGTTTCGTTCGCGGCGATGTTCACCAGCTTGTTGCTGCCGTTAAAAATGCCGATGCCCACGCCCTTTGCGCCACCAGCGGCGATTTTCAGCAGCGAGTTGTTCTTGCTGTCGATACCGGAACCACTGTTCGGGTCGAACTGCATGCTCACGGTCTTCAGGCCGTTCGCGGTGCCGCCGCAGTCCAGGTTCAGGTTGATGCTCTTACCGCCAACGATGGTAGAGCCACCAGCATTGCCAGTGAGCGAGTCGGTGCTGACCTTGCCGAGGTCGACAGAAATGGTCTGGGAACCCTTGCCGCCGCCAACGCTGGTGCCGGCGCCGCCGGTGATGGCGCAGGATGCCGCGATGATTTCGCCCTTGAAGTCGATGGTGCCATCTGCCGCGAGAGCGGAAGTGCTGACCGCGCCAGCGATAGCCATGGAGACGATGCTTTTGAGAAGTTTGGACATTTCATGTACCTGCTAAAGTTGGAGGTGCAATCTTGTGTCTTCACTTTGGTCGTTACAATAAGACCATTCTTAAAGTATTGAATGCTCTATGGATTTGAATGGCGGCTGATACTTTTTTGCCTGATATGATTTCAATAAGAAGATTCTTAAAATTTGATCGGGTGGCATGAAGTTGTCGGAATACCTGTCGGCAGCTAAACGGGACGATCGCCGCCAAAATCTTCGATCTTTGTATATAAGCAACTGTTTTGCAGGGGCTAATCCTCAGGGGTAGCAGGTTGGAGTCGAAGGTTTAAGCGTGCAGGGCAAACTATCAATGCAACTAGATAGAGCATGAGTGGCGTCTTGAGTACTATCGGGTCAGCTATCTATATGCCGAAGTAAGAGGTGACGCGGAGGCCGGCGTATGTATTCGATACGCCCGGGGAGAGCAACTTTTTGATGTGGGGGGGTTAAGTCCGGTGGCTCTTCTATTTTAGAATTAAGATTAATCTTAAAGCTGCGCGGAAAGTTGGAAATAGAGTGCAGGAAGTCTCTAGGCACTTCGATCTTTAACAGCCTGCCTGTTTGCCTGAGTCCGTGTTGAACAGGGCGCAAAAAAATGCCCCGATCGCTCGGGGCACTCTTGTCTTGGTCTACAGGCTCAGATTCAGTGCAGCTTGAGGCGTGGCTCGGTGCCGCGGCCGATCCGGCTGCCGAGCATCAGCATGGCGGTACGGAACGGGCCGTAGAGCGCCATCTGGTGCATGCGGTACAGCGACACATAGAACATCCGCGCGAGCCAGCCTTCGAGCATCACGCTGCCGGTCAGGTTGCCCATCAGGTTGCCCACGGCGGAAAAACGCGACAGCGAGATCAGCGAGCCGTAGTCGGTGTATTTGTACTCCGGCAGGGCCTTGCCTTCGATACGCAGTTTCAGCGACTTGGTCAGCAGTGATGCTTGCTGGTGAGCCGCCTGGGCCCGCGGTGGAACGTTGCGATCGGTGCCCGGTTGCGGGCAGGCGGCGCAGTCGCCAAAGGCGAAGATGTTCTCGTCGCGGGTGGTCTGCAGGGTCGGCAAGACCTGCAGCTGGTTGATGCGGTTGGTTTCCAGGCCGTCGATGTCCTTGAGGAAGCCCGGTGCGCGAATGCCCGCGGCCCAGACTTTCAGGCTGGCGGCAATCATCTGGCCATCGGCGGTGATCAGGCTGTCGGCGGTGACTTCGCTGACCGCGGCATTGGTCATGACCTTGACCCCGAGTTTTTCCAGGGTCTTGTGCACCGGGCCGCCGATCCGCTCCGGCAGGGCCGGCAGTACCCGTGGGCCGGCCTCGATCAGGGTGATGTGCATGTTTTCCGGCTTGATCCGGTCCAGGCCGTAGGCCGCCAGCTCGTGGGCGGCGTTGTGCAGCTCGGCGGCCAGTTCGACGCCTGTGGCACCTGCACCGACGATGGCCACGCTGATCTGCTCCACGACATCGGTCTGCCCGGCATGGGCGCGCAGGTAGTGGTTGAGCAATTGCTGGTGGAAGCGTTCGGCCTGTTTGCGCGTGTCGAGGAACAGGCAGTGCTGGGCGGCGCCCTGGGTGCCGAAGTCGTTGGTGGTACTGCCTACGGCAATCACCAGGCTGTCGTAGCCCAGTTCACGAGCGGGCAGCAGTTCCACGCCGTTTTCGTCGTAGGTGGCGGCCAGCTGGATCTTCTTCTGCTGGCGATCGAGCCCACTCATGCGGCCCAGCTGGAACTCGAAGTGGTTCCATTTGGCTTGGGCGACATAGTTGAGTTCGTCTTCGGAAGAGTTCAGCGAGCCGGCGGCCACTTCATGCAGCAAGGGCTTCCAGATGTGGGTCAGGTTCGCGTCGACCAGCATCACACTGGCGGCACCGCGCTTGCCCAGAGTCTTACCCAGACGGGTAGCCAACTCCAGACCGCCGGCGCCGCCGCCAACGATGACAATACGATGAGTCATGGGGATATCTCGCAAGGCTAAAAGAAATCGGTACGGTTACCCGAGCGAGCGCGATGCAGCTCATAGCGTCAGGTAACTGATAAATCGGCTCAGCAGGCCCAGGCCAATGGTGATGGTCACGACTATCACGAGGAGCATCCACGGCCGGAAGGGCCGGCGCTCGACTCGGTGCTGGGCCAGTTGCAGGTATTCTTCGACATGGCGTTGGTCGTCGGGGTTCAGGCGGCTGGTCATAAAAAGCCTCGTCAGCTAGACGTTGCGAAAAGTATGAAGGTTACAGCGCAGTGCCATCTTGTCGGGCTATGCGGCAATGAGCGGAGCATAGCTGCTCGCGGATGCCGGCCTTGTCATCCCGTGAATGATTGCGCTTTGTAACACTCACGCGGTGTTTGCGCCATGCCACGAATGGCCTGAAGGGCTCGGGCAATTCCGCTCCAGGCGGCCTACAGGCTGATACCGACATCGAAGAGGATGCTGCGCCCCAGGTTGCCGCGCAGGAAGTCCGGCGCGTCGGGGTGGGCGAACAGCACGCGGGCGAAGGTCGGCCCGACCAGCGACAACGAGCGCCAGCCCTGGCGCAGGTATTCGGTCGGCGGCGGGAAGTGGCTGTTGAGGTCCAGCACTTCGCGCTTGAGGCTGGCGAAGGCGATGATGTCCAGCTCCCCCAGGTCCATGCCGCGTTCCTTGTAGTTGTGGGCTTTTTTGCGCAGGGTCGGGGCCAGCCTGAGCAACAGTTCGTTGGCCGGAATGCGCTTGGGCTTGGCCTCGCGGCGCACCAGCTGGCTAAGGGAGAAGGCACTGCGGCGCCGTTGCAACTCGTCGCGCCATTCGTCGTTGAGGCGGCGGCCTTCGTCCAGCACGAAGAACACCTCGAAACAGGCCTCGCGAAACAGTACGTCCGGCGGCTCCTGCCCGGCGGGCGTGAACTCGTCGGCACGGTAGGGGATGTTCAAGCCTTGCAGCAGGCGTTGGCAGACCCAACGCTCACGCTCCCATTTGCGCGCATTGGACAGGAACGCGTTGGCTTGTTCGGCCTGAATGGTGAGCAGGCGCAAGTAATCTGAGTCATCCATAGTCCAAGCTTAGCGTCCAAACGCTGATCCAAGAAATACACTCTGCCGGGTCGGCGGGGGCTGACTGCACTTATAACGGATAAGTGTGACATCAGGTCAACCCTCTGCCGCTCGTTCAGGCCCGCCAGGGTTTCAGCCAGAGCCCCAAGGCGATCAGCAAGAGCAGCCCGGCCACTGTGCTGAGCCCCAGTTGCAGCCAGACATTCAATAGCGGATGCAACAGCAGCGCCGCGGCACTCAGCAGAACGGCGCTGACTGCCCAGCGCACCGGCCAGTTGATCAGGGTGAGCAATTGCTGGCGCTGCATCAGCAACAGGTTGGTCAGGAGCACACCGCCGAGGGCCGCCAGAGGAATCGCGGTCAGCCCCAGGACCAGCGGCAGGCCCGCCAGCAGCAAGGCGTTGAGCAGGCTGCCGAGCAGCTCGCAATGCAGTGGCGTGCTGGTATCACCGGCGGCATAGGCGTAACGCGCGAGCATGGCGTTCCAGGCACCAAATACCAACGACACGGCGAACCAGCCCAGCAGTGCCGGCAGCGGGCCGTCGGCGCTCTGGGCGGGCAGCAGCCAGTGGATCAGCGCCGGGCTGGCGCCCACCAGGCCGAGCGCGGCTGGCAGGCTCAGCAGGGTCGCGGCGTCGAGTCCCCGATGCAGCAGCCCCAGGCGCTGATCGCCGGACTTGCCGCTCATCAAGCCAAGCAGGACCTGATTGAGACTCATCAAGGCAATCAGCGGCAGGTTGATCAGCTTGCGCGCCAGGTTGACCCAGGTCACCACGCCTTCGCCCAGGTAGCTGGCGACCAGCCGTTCCACCAGCGCCAGGCCCTGGCTGGCCAGGTTGCTGGTCAACAGCGGGCCGAGGCGGCCGAGCAGTTCCCGGCCGGCACCGGCATCCCCGCGGACTTGCCAGGGGCGCCAGCCGGCCTGCCAGACCGCCGGCACCAGCGACAGGCACATCAGCAGGCTGCCGAGAAAAAATGCCAGCGAAAGGCCGGAGCCAAGGCTCGCCTGGCCGTAGAAAAACAGGTAAAGCACCGGTGGCAGGTTGAACAGCAGCGAGCCTAGCCCCGGCAGGACAAAACGCTGCCGGGCGTGCAGCGGGATGCTGAACAGCGCGTGCATGAGCAGGCCGGGGATGCAGGCGGCCAGGCTGCGCAGGTTGGCGGCGGCTTCGGCCTGGGCTTCGCTGTCGAGCCCGGGGCCGATCAGGCGGATCCACAACGGCGCGCTCAAGGCCAGCAGGGCATACAGCCCCAGACCCAGGCCCAGTAGGCGTGGGCACAGGCCGGCCAGCCAGGCGTGCTGGCGCTGGGCGTCGCGCTCCTGATAGAGCGGCAGGGCCGCGGCCGCGAGAATGCCGGCGGCCAGGGTCATGCGCAGGGCTTCGGGAATGAACACCGCAACCAGGAACGCATCGCTGCGGCTGCCCGCGCCCCAGGCCGCCACCAGCAGCCATTCGCGGGCAAAACCGGCGAGCAGCCCGGCGAGGGTCGCCAGGGTCAGTAGCAGGGTGCTGCCGAGCATCAATAGAACAGGGTGAACAGGCCTTTGCCACCCACCTTGTAGTTCAGGTCGTGAGGGCGCTCGCCCATGGGTTTGGCACCGCTTCCGCCGATGATCTTGTAGGGGGGAACGGCCTTGGCCACGAGGGTGTTGGCGGTCACTACGGCCCCGCGACCGATATGCGAGCCATGGGCGAGCAGCGCCCGGGTGGCGATCCAGGCGTAGTCATCGATGTAGATGGGCGCGGACACCGACCAGAACTCGGGGCTCATCGGGTCATGGCCGCCGGCGAGAATCAGCACGTGAGAGGCGATCGTCACATGATCGCCGATGATCAGCCCGGCCCGGGCGTCGATCTGACAATGCCAGGCGATCACGCTGTCATCGCCGATCACCAGGTTCTCCACCCCCAGCACCTCGGTGTTGCGCCAGATGGTCGAGCCCTTGCCGATTTTCGCGCCGCCCAGGCGCAGCCAGGCGATGCGCACGTGATGGCTGGGGATCTTGTTGATCAGGATGTTGTAGGCCTGTTCCCAGGCCCGCAACCAGCGGTCCTTGAGGGTGGCCAGGTTCTTGCCGTAGCGCGGCACCAGGGTGGTGGGGATGTCCTGCTTCAAGCGGCGATACAGGCTTCGGGCCAGGGGATGTTCGATGATCTGTTCGATGTCCACCGAGGAGATGCTGTAGCGCGCCTGCTCGCCGTCGCCCTCGACGAACAGCACGTCGTTGTTCAGCCCCCAGCTGTAGGCCTCGAGCAGTTCATCGTGGCTGACGCCCAGCTCCGAGGCCAGGGCAGGCAGGCGTTCCGGCAGATCCGCAGAATGGAAAATACGGTGTTTCATGCTTGGCGATCCTTGGGGTTGATGAGGGGGAGGGTGATGGCCGGGCGTAACCGGACCTGTTGCAGGCTCATGCCCATCAACAGCCAGAACAGACCGATCAACACGAAAGTGAAGCTGAAGTAGTGGTCGAACAGACCCGTCAGCAACGCCGCCAGCAGGCCGGAAATGCAGCCCAGCCAGAGCGCGTTGTCGGCAGTCACCTGACGGATCGGCGCCAGCGGGCGCACTTCGCGCCACCACAACAGGGTGACGGCGATGAACAGCAGCATCCCCGGAATGCCAATCTTGTAGATGAAGTTCAGCCACAGGTTGGAGATGCCCGGCAGGTCGGTGCCTGGTACCGGCGGATCGACCTTGAAGCCGATGCCCAGCGGGTAGCGCATCATCGCCTCGGGGAATTTCGCGTACTCGTCGAAACGCACTTCGGTACTGGCGTTGGTCGCCGAGAACATGGTCATCAGCCGTTCCTGCAGCGGCGGATAGAACATCACCAGGGCCACTGCGAAAGCCGCCCCGAGGCCAATGATCCGGCCGCTGTAGGGCACGCGTTTGTAGGTCAGCCAGATCAGCACCAGGGCCAGGGCCAGGATCGCCCCGCGGGAAATACTCAGCAGCAGCCCCGCGCAACCGAGGATCGCCACCGCCAGCCCCAGGGCCCGGCGCGCGCCGGTGCGGGTCCAGCCATAGAGCAGTGCCAGGGGAATGAACAGCACCAGCACGCCGCCCGTGAGGTTGGGGTGAACCCAGGGTGATGCCATGCGCTGGTAGTTGGCGGAGAAGATGTCCTTCACCGCTTCCGGGTGGGCGTACTTGAGGTCGGTGAGGATCGGGATCATCGACATGGCATTGCGCGACTTGATGAACATGCCGATCGACAACAGCAGCATCAGTAGAGTGCCCAGCAACAGGGCGATCACCAGTTTGTCGCGGTCGGCATCGGTACGCAGCAGCAGCGGCACCATGAACAGCAGCGACAGGTTCATCAGCCAGCGCACCCAGTTCACCGGGCCGTTGCCATCGGCATGAATGATCAGCATGCCCCAGACAAAGGGAATGGCGCTGAACAGCATCAGCCAGACCATGGCCCGCTCGGTGGGGCGCCAGAGCATGAGGTTGCGGGTCTTGCCGATGAACGATTGCCAGAACAGCCCGACCCACGTCAGGCCGAGCACCGCTTCACTGACCGTGGTGCGAATCCCCAGCTGCAGCGTGGTGTAGGGAATGCAGGTGGCCAGCACGGCGAAGATCAGCAGGCCCCACAGCGGCTTGCGGATCAGCGTCAGGGTCACGGCCAGGCCGATCACCACGAAGATGACTTTTGCCGGTGGCAGGGCCCACAACAGGATCCCGAAGATCAACCCCAGGGTCAGGCCAATGAATTTTCCTGGCAGCATCAGTGAAAGAGCCCTGTGAGCAAGGTGTCGAGGCGCTGGCGGTGGGCCGGCTCGGCAAATTGCCGGGCCCAGTCGCGCAGGGTATCCGGATCGGGTCTGGCGCTGTCCTGCGCCTGTTCGATCAGCGCGTTGCGCAGGCTGGCGCGATCGCGGGCATTGAAGCGCCGCGCGCCGGGTGGCGTGACCTCGTCGAGCGCCGACCCCCTGGCCACCGCGACCGGCGTGCCCTGCCACAGCGCCTCGACCACCGGCAGGCCGAAGCCTTCGGCGTAGGAGGGCTGCCACAGGCAGTCGGCATGCCGGTACAGGGCCTGTAACTGCTCGTCGCTGACGCCATTGACCCAATGCAGGCCGGGCAACTGGCTCAGGTTCGCGGGCAGGTCGCTGGCATGGCCGACCAGGACCAGCTCCGGTACTTGCGGGTTTTCCTGGCGGCAGCGCTGCCACTGCTCGATGAAGAACGGCATGTTCTTGCGCGGCTCCCGTGTCCCGACGGCCAGCCAGTAACGCTCGGGCAGGCCCGTCGGCAGTGGGCCGATGACGCCCTGGAACTCCGGCACCAGGTTGTTCAGCACGCGGAATTTAGGCCGCGCCCAGGGAAACAGCCGGGCCGCTTCGCTGCAGGAAAACCGCGAAGGGCACCAGACCTCATCGGCGACCCAGATCGACCAGGCGATCGACACGGCGTCGATCAGCCGATAGGCCACGGCCTTGAGCTGCGAACGGTGGAAGTTGCGCTGGGTCAACTGGAACAGGTCATGCAGGATCAGCACATAACGGGTGCCTGCCGGTTTGTGGCCGATGGGCAGGCCCATGTTGGCGGTGGCGATATACAGGTCGACCGACTGCTCGCGAATGGTCGCCGGCAAGAATTTGCGTTCGAAGCGCAGGCGCACGCCGGGGCGTTGCACGCCATCGAGGGGGCTCGGCCAGGCCGGACAGAAGGCGGTCTGGCGTTGCTCATGCTCCAGTGGCGCTTCGCTCACCAGCAGCAATTCGGTGTCTTCACGGGCACGCAGGGCCTGTTCCAGTGCCTTGACCTGACGGGCGATGCCCGAGGAGGGAGCGACCGTGGCCGGACGATAATCGAGGGCTACACGCATGCGGGATGCTCCTGTGTGGAGGGCAGAGTCCGGTAGATCTGTTCCAGTTCGTCACCGGCCACGGTCCAGTCGTGATGCTGGCGGGCATACAGGCGGGCGGCGCCGGCCAGTTGGGCGGCGAGGGTCGGCTCGCGCAACAGGCGAATCACGGCATCGGCCAGGGCCTGGGCATTGTCGCCTGCCAGGTAATGTTCCTCGGGGCGGATGGCCAGGCCCGAGGCGCCTTGCGCGGTGCTGACCAGCGGCAGGCCGGCGGCCATGGCTTCGAGCACCTTGAGCTTGGAGCCGCCGCCCTGGCGTAACGGCGCGATGAACAGCGCGCAACGTCGTTGCAGGTCGGGCAGGTCCGGCACGAAGCCGACCCACTCGATGCGGCTGTCGGTCCAGCGTTCGGGCCAGTGGGCCGGCAAGGCATACCCGGCCACCGCCAGGCGCGCCTCGGGGCAGTGGCTCCAGACCCGCGGGAAGATCTCGTCGAGCATCCACAGCACGGCGTCCAGGTTCGGCGCGTATTCGTAGTTGCCGACGAACAGCACCCGCTGGCTCTGCGGGTCGGCCGAGACCTCGGCAAAGCTGTGGCTGTCGACGCCGTTGACCACCACCTCGACCGGGGTACGGGTCAGCTGGCGCATGGCCCGGGCGTCGCTTTCGGTCACCGCGACCACTTGGCGGGCCGTGTCGAACGCCTTGCGTTCCCACTGCCGGCAGCGCCATTGGTCGTAGCGGACGAAGAGGCTGGCCCAGGCCGGGAAGCGGTCATAGGTCGCGCCGCCCAGGCTGGATTCGAGGTTGTGCTCGGTGAGCACGAAGTCCCGGCCGGCCCGCCGCAGCGGTTGCAGATAGGGTTGCAGGCTGTAGCTGTGCTCGACCTGGATCACATCCCAGGGCTCTTGCAGCAGGCTGTCGAAACGCTCGCGCAAGGGGCGCGACACACCGTTGACCGTGGTCAGCAGTGGCCACGGCGCGAACAGCCCGGCCAGCAGCGTGACCGGGTGCTTCAGCGGGCGCCGGGGCACCAGGATCAGGCGTTCCAGCCAGGGCTCGAGGGCGGCGCGGGTGGCGGCATCGGCCTCGGTCTTCGACTGCACCAGCAAGGTGATGCGGTGACCCCGCTCGCTCAAGGTCCGCAGCAAGTGAAACTGGCGAGTCTTGCCACCGCTGGTCATGGGCCAGGGCAGGTAGGGGAGAATCCAGAGAATCTTCACGTACGGCACTCCAGGTCGAGATCGATTACCACACGAGAATCTGCAGGGACGATTTCACGGCCGGCTGGATGCCGTCCGCGGCCTCGAGACTGGCCCGGGTTCCGCTGAGCGGATCGTAGAGCTCGGCCTGGTGCACTTGCGGCAATTTGATGGTGCCGGCCTTGGCGCTCCAGAACATCAGCAGGCGCTTACCGTCGTCGCGGGTCCAGGACACGCTGTAGAAGGTGTCGGGCAGGTTCGCAAGCTCCGGCGTCTTGCCGGGTTTGAGGCGCGCGCCGGTAATCTCGAGAAACCGCGCGAGCGCCTTGTACACCGGCTTGGGTTCGCCGTTGAGATCGAGCAGGCCGTAATGCTGGTCGCGAGCCGAGGCGCGCGAGTCGAGATCGGAAAGGGCGAAGAGAAAGATCCGCTCGTAGTCCTGGTCGCTCATCAACGCCAGGCGACGCAGGGTGTAGTCGGCCTGGCCGTCGACGCCGATCAGCCGCTGCATCTCCTTGGGCCCGGCGTAGCTTGACCAGCCCCACTCGGTGGCCCAGATCCTCTTCAGGCCGGCGCCGTGCAGCATGTCGTTGAGCTGCTTGCCGCGCAGCAGCACTTCGTTTTTGCCCGGCTCATCGCTTTCCGGGGTTTCCGAATACGGGTGGTAGGCGGCGACCATGCCCAGGCTCTGCACGCCCAGTTCGCCGAGTTTCTCGAACATCAGCGCGTTGCGCTGGGTCGGCATCTGGCTGTAGTAGGCCATGCCGCCCATGACCTGGATCTTGTCCGGCGCCACCTGGTTCAGCGCCTGATGGGTCGCTAGCAGCAGCTCGCCGTAGCCCTTGGCATCGGGTTTCGGCCGCCAGTTGTTGGGTATGTTCTGCTCGTTCCACACCTGCCAGGCGTCGATGTCCGGGTAACGCTGGGCCAGCATGGCCATGCGCGTGGCGAAGACTTTCGGATCGCGCGGCGGGTACTGATCCTGGAACGGCCCGCCCTTGGGGGCGGTGGTCACGAAGGGCGCCGAGCCTACGAGGTAGAACAGCGACTTGAGTTTCGAGTCGCTCAGGGTCCGGTCCAGTTCGTCGAGGGTGCTGAGTTGATAACCCTCTTCGGTGGGTTCGAGCCGATCCCAGTGCAGGTCGACCCGCACCCATTGCAGGCCGAGCTGCTTATAGGCGGTGATCTGTTTGCGGTATTGCTGCGGGGTGAACCACAGGAAATGCGCATTGACCCCCAGGTAGTCCTTCCACACCAGGGTGCGATCGGGGGCCAGGTTGATCGGCGTGGCATCGACCTGTTCGCTGAGCAGCAGGGCGCCGCCTACCGCCAGCGCGGCGACCAGTGGCAGATAGCGCAATAGCGGGCGACGTTTAAGGCCTGGTCGGGTCTTCATTTCGATCGCTCCTTGCACACTTCATTGAACAGTTCGGCGAAGCGCCGCGCGGTGGCGCTCCACTCGCGTTGTTGCCCGGCCTCGCTGGCCTGCGCGGCCCACTGGCGGGCCAGTTCGGGCTCCAGCACCAGGCGGCTCAGGTGCTGGCTCAGCGCTTCGACATCGCCTTGCTGATAGGTCACGCCATTGCCGCCGGCCACCTCCTCGGCAAAGGCCCGGGCATTGGAGGTGACGACCCCGCGACCGCAGGCATTGGCCCAGGACAGGGCGCCGCTGGTGCCGCGCATCTGGCCGAGCCAGGCGAGTTTTTTCGATTCCCGGTACGGCAGCACCATCACATGGTGGGCCTGGATGGTGCGGGCGATCTCGGCGGACGGCAGGTCCAGCTGCCAGTCCACCACATCGTCCAGCTGCAATTCGCGAATGCGCTGGCGCAGGCCGTCGAGGTAGTTGCCGGCCGGGTCGAAAGTCATTTCCGGGGCGGTGCCGCCGGCCAGGGTCAGGCGGACCTGGCCACGGCACTGCGGGTTGGCCGCCAGGGTGCGGGCCAGGGCTTCGATCAGGTCTTCGATGCCCTTGCCGCGGTAGATGAAGCCGAAGTACAGCAGGCGCAACGGCACCAGCGGCGGCAGTTCGGCCGCGGGGATCGGCAGGTTGCCGTGGGCGATCACCGCCACCTGTTGCGGTCGCAGTCCCATGCGTTGGCGCAGGCAGTCGCCGCCCAGCCGGGTCAGGGTAATCAGCCGGCGCATGCCGCGGGCCAGGCGCCGTTCTTCACGCAGGGTCAGCGGGTCGGCGAGCAGCGCCGCCGCTTGCGGCAGCGGGTGCGGCAGGCGTTCGAGCAGGGTCAGTGGCCAGAACAGCCGGGCGCGCCGCCAGATCAGGCGCTCCGGGTCATGCACGGTGGCCGTGCGCGGGATCCGCGGTTGTTCGCTGCTCAGGTAGTCGAGCGCCTGGAATTCGCCGAAGCGGCCACCGCCGAGTTCGGCGTGCACCAGGTCGACGCCCGTCCAGTCGAAGGCGCGCAGGCGCGTCAGCTGTTCCGCGGGATCGTGACAGCCGGCCAGCGGCGTCAACACTTCGATGCCAAGGCCGCGCAGCGCATTGCTGAAATGCGCGGCGTAGTCGGCAATACCGGTCTGTTCCGGCGGCAGCGGGGCCAGCAAGGCGATACGCATCAGGCCGCACCGCGCCAGCTGTTGATCCGCTCCAGCACCCTGGACGGTACTTCGAAGCGGCGACGGTTGAGGATCAGCCCGTCGACCTTGCCGAAGGCGGTAGTCAGCAACGACATTGCATTTTCGATCATCGGCACGGTGCTGGTCCGGGCCTCGATCACCAGGGCGATCAGGTCGGCGCGGCGCAGGATCAGGAAGGCCTCCTGGTTCGACAGCAGGGCCGAGGCATCCAGCAGCAGGACTTCACCGGGCTGGGCCGGCGCGCTGTCGTTGACCCGCACGCGCTGGCCGCGCTCTTCCAGCAGGCGGCGCAGGCGTTCGAGGATGAAACTCACGCCTTCGCCATGGCGCGCCGAGGTCAGGCCCAGGGTCAGGCCCTGGCTCTCGATGCGGTCCATGGGCAACAGGCTGTAGAGCCGGTAGATGCTCGCGGTCATGGCGGCGGGCGTGGCGTCCTCGAGGTCCGGCACACTGCCCCACAGCGGCACCTGGAACAGCTCCGGCAGGCGCGAGCCGTCGTGGATGCGCTGGTCCAGCAGGTAGCAGACATAGATGGTCAGCAAACCCACGGCGATGCCCGCGGGAATGGCGAACAGCAGGATCAGCAGGCTCTTGGGGAAGACCCGCGCCGGGTTGAAGGTGGCGTGCTCGATGATCGCGATGTTGCTGATCTGGCTGCTGTCGAGCTCGTGGTCGATACGCGCCTGTTCCAGGTTTTCCGAGTACAGCGCGTAGCTCTTTTCCGCGGTACGTAACTGCTGGGTCAGGCGGTTGAGTTCGGGCTCGTCGGTCAGTACCCGGTCGCGCTCGGTACGCAGGGCAGCCAGGGTCTTGTCGTAGTTCTCGATCTGCCCGGTCAGCCGGCGCTGTTGCAGCTGGGCATCGATGACCTGCTGCTTGACGTTGGTCACCAGGCTATTGGGCGCGATGTTCTTCGAGCGTTCCAGGCGGCTCTCTTCCTGTTCGCTGAGGGCCTGCAGGTCGTGGATGTTCTGTTCGATCTGCTTGACCGCCGGCGCCTCGGGCAAATAGGTGCGCAGCAAGCGCGCGCGTTCCACCTGCAGGGTGTTGAGCTGGCGCTTGAGGTCGAGCTGGGTCGGGTTGAGGCTGGTCTCGCGACTGGTCACCACTTCGACGGGCTGATCGAGGATCTGCTGGCGGGCGTTGATCAGGAAGCTGCTGATCCCGGACAACTGGTTCTGCGCATTGACCCGGGCATCGGTCAGGCGGTCGATCTGGCTGGTGAGGTTTTCCAGGCGGGCATCGACGCTGATCGAATCGATCTGCTTCAGGCGGCCCTGCAATTGCTCCTTGAGGCTGAGGATCTGCGCGGCCACCTTGTTGCCTTCGCCCTCATAGAAGGCATAGAGGCTCTTGCGACCGAGCACCCGGGCGCGCTCCTCGAGGAAGGTGTCGACCCAGATCTTCACCACTTGCTGCGCGATTTCCGGGTCGTCCCAGGTAAAGCTGATATCGATCACCGACGAACCCGCTTCGTGGCTGACCTGGAAGTTCTTTTCCAGGCGGGTCGCCAGGCGGTCCTGCGGGCTCTGCGGTTCCGACAGGCCGACCAGTTGCAGCAGGCTGCGCAGCGCATCGATGGCCGTGCCCATGGCCTTCTTGGCGTAGAACTTGAGGGTCTTCCAGAAACCCTGGGGTTCGGCGGCCGCGCTCAGTTCCAGGTAGCGCTGGGCGACGATGTGCACGATGGGGCGACCGGTGAGCATCTTCTCCTCATCGACGATCGGGTCGTGCTGGGTGCTGGGCGAGATCAGCGTCTGGCGATTGCCGGCTTCGATCGGCACCGTGGTGCTGTCGCGCCCGGGCTTGACCAGCAGGCGCGCGTCCGACTCGTAGCGCGTCGGCAGCAGGAAGGCGCCCAGCACCGCGACCACGATAGTGGTGATGACCGCCAGCTTGAACTCGCGGCGGAAGATGAAGAACAGGCGCAACAGGTCGCGTAGAGAGCGTATTTCGATCACGGGATCACTCCGTTGAAAGTACTTGTAGCAGTGGCTGATGGAGGCCGATCAAACGCTGTTTACTGCCCCGTCCCGGTACCGGTGGAACTGCTGGTGAAGTTGTTGATCGTGTTGCCGCTGTTCTTCACTTCCTGATCATTCAGGTCGTAGTTGAAGCCCAGGCCGATCCCCTTGTTGATCGGGAACAGCTTGGTGAAGTACATGTCCACCGCTTCCACCGTGCTGCCGATGGTCGATTGCGGCACGTAGATCAGGTCGCCGCGCTGCAGGGCGACCAGCGGATGATCGGGGTTGCTGAGCATGCTGCCGAGGTCGACGAAGTACATCTTGTACTTGCCGTCGGGACCGGTCCTGAGCAGGGCGATGTTGGAGCTGTCGGCCGACGGCAGCACGCCGCCGGAGCTGAGCAGGGCCTGTTCCACCGACACGGTGCCGGCGAGGTTGAAGAACGATGGATTGGCCACCGCGCCGCCAATGAACACCCGGTTGCTCGGGGCAATGGCGATGTTCACGGTCACTTCGGGCTCGCGGTAGACACGGGTGTAGCGTTTGGTGATTTCCTTGCCCAGGTCTTCCGGGGTCAGCAGCGCGGCCTTGATCCGGCCGATGTTGGGCATCGAGATGAAACCGTCCGGTCGCACCACGAACATCGTCATGTCGTCGGAGCTGGCCGGCTCCTGGGCATCGCGCACGATGCGCAGGGTGTCGCCGCTCTGGATCAGCACCTGGGCGGGCGGCAGGTCGGCCAGGGTCAGTGCCGCCGCGTGGCGGGCCTTGAGGGTGTCGCCGTCGGGGAGCGCGACATGGGCGGGGGTCGAGCAGCCGCCCAGCCACAGGGTGGCGGTCAGGATGCTCAACAGACAAAGCCGGGAAGGTCGGTTAATAGTCATCATGACAGCTCAGGTCCAGTAGTTTGAGAACATGCTCAAGCGACGCTTGAGCGGTGTCGGCAGATGCTGTTCGGCGTGGCCGAGGCGATAGCCCAACAGTTTCAGCGCGCTGCGCAGCAGCACTTCCGGTACGCGTTGCAACTGGCCGGCGTCACGCAAGGCGCGCAACTCGGCCTGGACGTAACGCTTGCCTTCTCCGCCCGCGGTGCCGAATGCTTCGCGGATCCAGGGCTCGCGGCCATAAAACACGCCGATATCGAAATAACGGCGGAACTCCTGCATCAGACTGTAGCTGTGCGAATGCTGTACGCAGGCGCTGGCGGCGTAGCGCACCAGATAACCGTTGAGCAGCATGCGCGCCGCGACGTGGGCGTCCTCGCTGCCGATGACGTCCTCGGGAAAGCCGCCCACCGCTTGCAGGGCGCTGCGCCGGTAGACGGAAAACGAGTCCGAACTGAAGCAGGTCTTGATCCCCAGCTCCCCGGCGTCGGCCAGGCTTTTGCTGCGGCTCTGCGGGCTGTAGTTGAAGTGGCGCGACTGCGCCTCGAGAATCCCGGCCCCGGGATGTGGCAGTTGACGACCATAGGCGAGGCCGATCCGTGGGTCTTCTTCCAGCTCCTGGATCAGGTTGGCGAAGGTCTGGGGCGTGGCCGGAATCGCATCCTGGGTCAGCAGGATCAGCGCGTCGGCGTCCACCTGTTCGCTTGCCCAGCGGCGGGTGCCGCCATGGTTGAATTGCTGGGCGGCGATGACCTCCACCCGGGCGCCGAACTGCCGGAAGCGGTCGACGGTGTGGTCCGTGGAGCTGCTGTCGACCACCAGCACGGTGTCCGGTTGCAGCGTCTGCGCGGCCAGCGCTGGGAGCAGCCGGTCGAGGTGCGCTCCGGCGTTGCGGGCGGGAATGATCAGCGCCACCTTCATCATGGTTTTACCTGCGCCGGGGCACGGCCGTAGACGTCTTCGAAACGCACGATGTCGTCTTCGCCCAGGTACTCGCCGCTTTGCACTTCGATCATCACCAGGTCGATGATCCCGGGGTTGCTCAGGCGGTGTTTATGGCCGGCGGGGATATAGGTGGATTCGTTGCTGTTGAGCAGGACCTCCAGGTCGCCATTGGTGATCAGGGCGGCGCCGCTGACTACTATCCAGTGCTCGCTGCGGTGATGATGCATCTGCAGCGACAGCGATTCCTTGGGCTTGACCATGATGCGCTTGATCTTGAAGCGGCTGCTTTCCTCCAGCACGGTGTAGGTCCCCCAAGGGCGGGTGACCGTGCGGTGCAGGCTGTAGGCACTGTGGCCGAGGCGCTTGAGTTCGGTGACGATATGGCGCACGTCCTGGGTCCGCGAGGCATCGGCCACCAGCAGCGCGTCGGGGGTGTCGACGATGATCAGGTCGCTGACGCCGACGGCGCCGAGCACCCGCTTGGGCGAATCGATGTAGCAATTGCGCACGTCATGCAGGATGGCTTCGCCGTTGACCTGGTTGCCGGCGGCGTCGCTCGGGGTCAGCTGGCGCAGCGCATCCCAGGAACCGATGTCGCTCCAGCCGAGGTCGCAGGGCACCACGGCGACCCGCTCGGAGCGCTCCATCAGGGCCACGTCGATCGAAACGTCCGGGGCGCGAGCCAGGCTGTCGGCGTCGAGTTCACGCTGGCGGCAGTGCTTGTTGTCCAGGGTCATGCCTTGTTCCAGGCAGGCCTGGGCGGCGCTCAGCACCTCGGGAGCATGCAGAGTCAGCTCTTGCAGCAGAGTATCGGCGCGGAAGCAGAACATCCCGGCGTTCCACAAGTAGTTGCCGCTGTCGACGTAGGCCTGGGCGGTGGCCAGGTTGGGTTTCTCGACGAAGCGCGCGACCTGGAAACCTTCCTTCAGCGCCGGGCCCTGTTCGATGTAGCCAAACCCGGTCTCGGGTTTGTCGGGCTGAATGCCGAAGGTCGCCAGATAACCTGCTTCGGCAAGGCTGCGCGCCTTGCCCACGGCTGCGGCGAAGGCATCCTGGTCGAGGATCAGGTGGTCGGCCGGAAGGATCAGCAACTGCGCCTCGTCGCCCCAGTACTCGCGCACATGCACGGCCGCCACGGCAATGGCCACGGCGGTGTTGCGCCCGAACGGCTCGAGCAGCAGGTCGAGGCCCAGCTTGCCCTGATTGACGTTGCGGTACTCGTCCAGCGAGCGGAACAGCAGCTCGCGGTTGGTCACCGTGACCACGCAGCTGACGTCCGCCAGGCTGCTGGCGCGGACGAAGGTCTTTTGCAGCAGGCTCTGCCCATCGCGCATGCGTATGAATGGCTTGGGCATGTTCTGCCGAGAGACTGGCCACAGGCGCGAGCCGGAGCCGCCGGAAATAATGCAGGGGATCAATCCAGTGAATGCGCTCATCAGTAGACTTCCTTCGTCGAGAGGACGGCCGGAACCGTCATGAAAACGATGTACAGATCCAGCCAGACCGACCATTTGGAGATGTAATCGAGGTCGTACTCCACTCGTTTCTGGATTTTCTGCAGGGTGTCGGTTTCTCCCCGGTAGCCATTGATCTGCGCCCAGCCGGTGATCCCGGGCTTGACCCGATGGCGCGAGCTGTATTCGCGCACCGCCTGTTCGAACGGCACTCCCGCCGCCTTGGTGGCGGTGGCGTGTGGGCGAGGCCCGACAATCGACATGTTGCCCATCAGCACGTTGAACAGTTGGGGCAGCTCATCGATGCTGGTCTTGCGAATGAAGCGTCCGACCCGGGTGATCCGCGGGTCTTCCCGGGTGGTCTGCCGTTCGGCATTGAGGTCCGCCTGCTCGACATACATCGAGCGGAACTTGAACACACGGATCAGCCGGTCGTTGTAGCCGTAGCGCTTTTGCCGGAACAGCACGGGGCCCTTGGAATCGAGCTTCACCGCCACGGCAGTGGCCAGCAGCACAGGGGACAACAGGACCAGGCCCAGCAGGGCGAGCAGGATGTCCTCGCAGCGCTTGATCAGCGGCGCCCAGCCGCGCAATGGCAGCTCGGAAGTGTTGAACATCAGGATGCCGCCGACATCGGTCATGCGGTTGTGGCCAAAGCGCAGGGTAGTGATGTCGGGCACCAGGGCGACATTCACCGACAACTGCCGCAGCCGTTGCACCAGTTCGCCGATGCGTGCGTGCGCAGCCCAGGGCAGGGCGATCAGGACCTGATTGACCTGCTCGGAACGGATCAGCTCTTCCAGGTTCTGGGTGTTGCCCAGAAAGGGCAGGTCGCAGAAGGCCTTGGGCACGCGGTCGCTGCGATCGTCGATGAAACCGATCAGGCCGGAGCGGATATCGCCGTGGCGCTGCATGTGTTCGGCAAGGAACAGCGCGCTCTCGCTGAAACCGAGGATCACCGTGCGTTGCAGGTATTTGCCCCTGGCCATCCACGAATGGAACAGGCGCAGCAGAAACAGACGCTCGATGCCAAACAGCACGAGGCTGGCGATGAACCAGACAGCCAGGTCCCGCAGGCTGAAGACCGGCAGCAGGTGCAGCCCCAGGTACATGACCAGCAGGATGCAGAAGGCGGAGGTCCAGGCCACCAGCATCGTGCGCAGACGCAGGCGATTGCTGAAGAACTCTTCGGAGTAGACCCCCTGGGCCTGGAACAGGATGACGGTGATGACGGCAAAGAACAGCAGCAGGCCGAGTACGGTTGGCCAGATATCCGCACTGGTGGATTCAAGACTCAGGAGCAGCAGGATTCCAGGCAGGGCGGCGGACAGGGCGTGCGTCAGTTTTACCCCCGAAATGAAGAGTTCCATGAATCCGGTTCGGGTCAGGAACCTGCTATCAATCGATTTCGTAAGCATCGAATCCCGTCGTTGCCAGGTAAGAACCCAGCTCTGTTAAGGGTAAAGCCACTACAGAGGCAGGCTGAAAAAACTAAGGCTTACTGCAAAAAAGTCTGTTTTTTGGCGGCCTATGATGGCCAAACAATACTATTTTTCTGCTTTGATGGTCAATGAATTGACTAATTCTGGCAGATTAATCCTTTTTTTGCATTATGCATCGGTTTTTTGACGGTTCTGCGCATCCAGGACGAATGGCAGCCTGGGCATGTGTCACGAAGTTGGCTCATTCGTGAGCGAGGGCGTGACGGATAAATGGAGTGTTGTTCAGGGGTCGACTCTTGTCCAACCGGTGGCGATTTATTCCCTTTCGCCCGTGATTACGGGGTTCTTGATGGCTGGTGCGGCCCTCGGGTGGGGGCGCTCTGGCGGTGTAGACTGGACGCTGCGAACTAACCGAAGGAAGGGGAAGAAGCTGTGAAGTATTGGTCATTGCTGTTGCTGGGTTTGATGCCATTGCTGGCGCACGCGGTGGAGGTCGGCGAGCGTCTGGCGCCCTGGACCTTGCTCGATCAATTCGACCGGGCCTACAGCCTCGACGGGCAGGCACGGACCCTGCTGGTGGCGCGCAGCATGGATGGCGCCAAGCTGGTGAACGCCGCCTTGCAGGATCGTCCTGCGGGTTATCTGGAGGCCCGGCACACGGTATTCGTCGCGGACATCCAGCGCATGCCGGCGGTGATCGCCAGGATGTTCGCGGTGCCGGCGATGCGTGATTATGGCTACCGGGTCATGCTCGACCGTGACGGGCGGGTGGCGCCGCGCTACGCCGGGGCTGTGGATAAAGTCCTGTGGCTGCAGCTCGACGATGGCCGGCTGGTGGCTCAACGCGAGTACGGCACGGCCGCCGAACTGCGCGCAGCGCTGGAGCAGGCGCAACCATGATCAGTGCCGCGCTGCTGTCGCCGCCCACTCTCGGCGCCGGCTGGCTGATCTATGTGCCAGTGCTGGTCTGGGTCGCCTGGCGCGCGCCCTGGGTCGAGCTGTTCAGCGACAGCCGGCGTCAGCATCTGCTGTTCGGTACGGTGTTCGCGTTGTTCATGTTGTGGCTGGTGCGCCGGGATTTCGATACCGGGGTGTCCTATCACTTCATCGGCATGACGGCGGTGACCCTGTTGCTGGACTGGCCGCTGGCGATCGTCGGCGGCCTGATTGCCCAGGTGGGGCTGGTCGCGCTGGGCCGCCAGGACCTGGCGGCGGTCGGCATCAACGGCGCCTTGCTGATCCTGCTGCCGGTGCTGGTCACCGAATGCTGCGCGATCCTGGTGGAGCGCGCGCAGCCGCGTAATCCCTTTGTGTATATCTTCTGTTCCGGTTTTTTTGCCGCCGCCCTGTCGGCCTTGTTGTGCTTGCTGGTGGGCCTGGGGCTGCTGTGGTTCGACGGGCGTTTTGCCATGCCGGAATGGCTGGAGGACTTCGTCGGCTACCTGTGGCTGATCATCTTTCCCGAGGCCTTCATCAACGGCATGGTGGTCAGCGCCCTGGTGGTGTTCTGCCCCGAATGGCTGGAAACCTTCAACCGCACCCGTTACCTGTCGGCACCGTGGAAGGATGACGATCCGCGTTCTTGATCCATATCAAACACGTTCGGCAGGCGCGGTCCCATGCTCGGCAAAAACCGTTCGGGAGCAGGGTCATGAGTGTGTATGAATGGGCGCGGCAGGAAGTACGCAAGAGTCTGGATACTGCGCAGCAAGAGGGGTTCGAACCGGGCTTGAGCCTGCGCGCCCTGCTCAGCGCGGTGGTGCAGGAGAGTCGGCGGGTGCGCAGCGGCGAGGATCTGGCCGACGAGTTGCAGTTTCTCGCGGAGAACCTCGACGATACGCAGGATTACGCTTTCATGCGGCCTTGAGGCTTTAGTGGGCGCGAGGCGGCAGGTCGTCGGAAAACAGATCGTCCTCGGCATCCGGGCTGACCGGAATCTTGTGTTCTTCGGCAGCCCAGGCGCCGAGGTCGATCAGTTTGCAGCGGTCCGAGCAGAACGGACGGTTGAGGTTGCTCGCGGTCCATTCCACGGGCGCACCGCAGGTTGGACATTCCACGGTCAGGGGTTGGCTCATGACTGGCCTCCACGCAAGGTAAGGTAAAAGTGATGCAGGCGTTCGACCTCGCTGTGCAGCCAGACGAGGTCGCGGTCGTTGACCAGCACATCGTCGGCATGGCTCAGGCGATCTTCGCGGGTCGCCTGGGCCTTGAGAATCGCCTGGATCTGCTGTTCGCTGATCCGGTCGCGTTGCAGGGTCCGCTCGATCTGCAGTTGCTGCGGCACATCGATCACCAGGATCCGCTGGGTCATCGCGTATTGCCCGGATTCGATCAACAGCGGTGACACCAGAATCGCGTAGGGCGACTCGGCACGGGCCAGGTGGGCGGCGATTTCATCGGCAATCAATGGATGCAGCAAGGCTTCCAGCCAGAGGCGTTGTTGCGGCACCTCGAAGATCAGCTTGCGCAGTGCGGCGCGGTCCAGTTGGCCATCGGCCTGCAGCACGCTGTCGCCGAAATGCTCGGCAATGCGGGCCAGGGCCGGGCGGCCGGGTTCCACCACCCAGCGGGCGGCGTGGTCGGCATCCACCACATGAATGCCCAGGTCGATGAAGTGCTGGGCCGCGGCACTTTTGCCACTGCCGATACCGCCGGTAAGGCCGAGGATCCAGGGTTTGAAAACAGGCTTGGTCATCTGAAACCGACAAACTGCAAATAGGAGTCGGTTATTTGACCACCCCAGAGCAAGGCAATCCAGCCGGCAATGGCCAGAAAGGGACCGAAAGGGATAGGCGTGGACATTTGCGCGCGGTTGCGGCGCAGCATGGCGATCCCGGCCAGGGCTCCGGTCAGTGAGGCCAGCAGCAGGGTCATCGGCAGAATCTGCCAACCGCCCCAGGCGCCGAACATGGCCAACAGCTTGAAATCGCCGTGCCCCATGCCTTCTTTGCCGGTCAGCAGCTTGAACAACCAGTACACCGACCACAGGCACAGGTAGCCGGCCACGGCGCCCCACAGCGCATCGTGGAGGCTGACGAACAGGTCGAAGCCATTGACGATCAGGCCCAGCCACAACAGGGGCAGCACCAGCACGTCGGGCAACAGTTGATGATCGGCATCGATCAGGCTCATCGCCAACAGGCCCCAGCTCAGGAACAGCATCAAGCCGGCCTGCCAGCCAAAGCCGAAATGCCAGGCCACGAACGCCGAGGCCAGGCCGCAGGTCAGCTCCACCAGCGGGTAGCGCCGGCCAATCGGGGCCTTGCACGCGGGGCAGCGTCCGCGCAGCAGCAGGTAGCTGAACAGCGGGATGTTTTCCCAGGGGCGGATCGGGTGCGCACAGTGCGGGCACTGGGAGTGCGGGAGCAACAGGTTGTAGGCCGGCCCGGCAGGCTCGTCGGGCAGCCCGAGGATGTCACGGGCCTGGGCGTGCCAGTCGCGTTCGAGCATCTTTGGCAGACGCCAGATCAGCACATTGAGAAAGCTGCCGACAATCAGGCCCAGGATCAGCACCGATGCTACGAAGACCAGCGGGTAGCTGGCCAGGACCTCAGTCAATGACATGTTCAGATCGCTGTGCCGAGTTGGAAGATGGGTAAGTACATGGCGACCACCAGGCCGCCGACGAGGGTGCCCAAAACTACCATGATCACGGGTTCCATGAGACTGCTCAGGGTGTCGACCAGGGTATCGACCTCTTCCTCATAATGGATCGCGACCTTTTCCAGCATGCCGTCCAGGGCCCCGGACTCTTCGCCGATGGCGGTCATCTGGATGGCCATGCCGGGAAAGATGCCGGATGCGCGCATGGAAAAATGCAACTGCATGCCGGTCGCCACGTCCTGCCTGATGCGGTTCACCGCTTGCTTGAACACCTGGTTGCCGGTGGCCCCGGCCACCGAGCCCAGGGCCTCCACCAGCGGCACTCCGGCGGCGAAAGTGGTGGACAAGGTGCGGGCGTAGCGGGCCACCGCGGACTTGTACATCAGTGGCGCTACCAACGGCAGTTTCAGCAGGCCCACGTCCAGCCAGTGGCGAAAGCGTGGTGAGCGCCGGCGGGCATGGCGCAGGCCGAACACACTGAGCAACAGCGCGCCCACCAGCAGCCACCACCAGTGCTGCACGAATTCCGAGAGGGCGATGACCAGTTGCGTGAACACCGGCAATTGCGCGCCGAAGCCCTGGAACATCGACTGGAATTGCGGCACCACCTTGACCAGCAGGATCCCCGTCACCACCAGCGCCACGCAGATCACCGCCAGGGGATAAGTCATGGCCTTGCGGATCCGCGTCTTGAGGTTTTCGCTTTTTTCCTTGTAGGTCGCCACCCGCTCCAGCAGGGTTTCCAGGGCCCCGGCCTGTTCGCCGGCATCCACCAGGCTGCAGTACAGCTCGTCGAAGTACCGCGGCCTCTTGCGCAGCGCGCTGGTGAAGCTGCTGCCGGCGGCGATGTCCTGTTTCAGCTCGCCCATCAGTTTGCGCATGTTCGGGTTATCGAAGCCCTCGGCAATGATGTCGAACGATTGCAGCAGTGGTACGCCGGCCTTGATCAGGGTCGCCAGTTGCCGGGTGAACAGGCTGATGTCGCGGGCCTTGATCGGGGGCGTGCGCTGCAACAGCGAGCTGGACTTCTTCCTGACCCTGGCCGGGTTGATGCCTTGCTTGCGCAACTGGGCCCTGATCAGCGAGGGGGTATGGCCGCTCAATTCGCCGCGCAGTTTGCTGCCTTGCCTGTCGGTGCCTTCCCACAGGTAAACACTGACTTTTGCTGCTTTGACCGCCATGGTGTCGAGTCCCGGGTTGTGATGGATGTCCTCAGGGCCGGCAGTGCCCTGTGCGTTAGCGAGTGGACCGCTGCGCGGCGCGCGGCGTCCGGCTCATAGAGTTTGAATGGCCCGATACGTTCCTTGGATGGGGCGGGCAGTGAATGCAATCGATGATCGAATGACAGCGTAGCCCGTCACGACGACCGGCCCAGGGCACTTGGCTGACAAAAAGTGTCAGATAGTGCGACTTCTGGCGCTCACTGCCGCGGCTTCGCGCCGCTAAAGCCCCGTTCAGCCGGAGTGCAGGCGCTGGCACAGGCTGTGCTATGGCTGTGTGGTGAGTGCCCAGACCCCTGGATATCCCCTGCTTGGAGCAGATAGATGAAGTATCAGAAAGGTTTTACCTTGATCGAGCTGTTGGTCGTTGTGGCGATCATCGGCATCCTGGCCACCTTTGCCATGCCGCTGTATTCCAAATACCAGGCGCGGGCCAAGGTCACCGCGGCGTTGGCCGAAGCCTCGGCGCTGAAGGTCAACTTCGAGGACGTGCTGAACCAGGGCAGCGATCCGACCCTGGAGCTGGTGGGGGGTAAGGCGGCGACGTCGAACTGCACCATGACCGCTGCGGGTTCTGCCTCGACCGGAGCGGGAACAATCGGCTGCACCATCCTCAATGCACCGGCACCGGTGCTGAACAAGACCGTCACCCTGACCCGCACCACGGCCGATGGCTGGGTCTGCACCACCACTGTCCCTGCGGACTACTCCCCTAAAGGCTGCACCGCCAGCGGCAGCTGAGTCCGGTTCTCGCTTGCCTGGCGCGTGAAACGCCACGCGCCAGCGTGCCTTTGGGGAAAATATCGAGAATTCAGGAAGTTAGCTCGCCGGGAAGTGCAACTTGCATGCAGATTATTCACAGGTCATGCATTTTGCATGACCGCGAGTGCTTGGATGATTTTTTAATTCTTTGATATTTAAGGGCTTTATTGTTTTTCTGAACTTGGCATAACGCCTGCAATCTACTTAAGTAACCCTGCTGCCAGGACTTGGAGCAGGTTTTCCAGAAGAACAGGAGTTACTCGTATGAAGAAGTTCGCTATCGCTGCTGCAACTGCTACCGCTCTGACCCTGACCATGGCTAACGTCGCATTTGCCCAGACCACTCAAGCTACTCAGGCGCCAATGGTGCTCGCGGCGGGTGAAGTGACCAAGGCCAAGGAAGCCACTTCCGACACCTGGATCACCACCAAAGTCAAAGCGGATCTCGTAACTGAAAAAGGCATTCCTGGTACCGACATCAAGGTCGAAACCAACAAGGGTGTGGTTTCCCTGTCCTCCACCACTGCTCTGACCGCGGCGCAGAAAGAAACCGCAGTCAACATCGCCAAAAACATCAAAGGCGTGAAGGCAGTATCGGCTGACGGTTTGAAAACCGACTAAGCCTCAAGCTTCTTTCCTGGACAGGGAGAAGATGCGGTAGAGGATTCATCTACCGCTTCCTTGAAGGTTCATGCGAATGGCCACAGGGAAGTGGCTCCTTTTTGTAAACAGAACAGGCCCCGGCACAGTGTGTCGGGGCCTGTTCTGTTCATGGCGGGGGAAAACCGCCGGGCCGACCCGTTTCCGGGGCGGCGGGGAGGGTGGTTATTCGGCGTCCAGGTGCATGGGGGTAATGACCCGACCATCGCTTTCGGCCTGGCCAAGGTTGGCATCGATGAAGTAGACCCGGTCGTCCGCCAGTTGGCCCTTGTCCACCAGGAAGTCCTTGATGCTGCTGGCCCGTTCCTGGCCCAACTGGCGCAACAGCACATCGCTGCCACTCCAGAACTTGATCACGCCTTCACGCATTTTCGCGGTGCGCTCTTCCTTGCCCAGGTCCTTCCATTCGGCCGGTGGCTGGGTCTTGAGGCGTGTGCGATAGATGCCCTCCAGCAGCGGGGCTTTCTCTTTCTCCGGTACTTCCAGCAGCGACGCCTGGGCCGGCACCTTGTCGCCGCGACGCTGGAGCATCTTGTAGTAGTTGTACTGGTATTCCCGCTCCAGGCGTTGCTCGGCGATCAGCGGGCCATCGCTGCTCTGCGCGGCGGTGCCTTCGATCTCCAGGCGCAGGGCCGGACGTTCCTTGAGCGCATTGGACAGCTTGACCAGCGTTGCTTCCGATTCCGGGCTCAAGTCACTCGAGCCCGGGGCGAACGAGACACTGCCCAAGTCTTGCGAACCGCCACCCGCGACCAGCCCGCCAATCAGTTTGAACGGTGCCGCGGCAGCCTTGACGATCAGGTTGCGCAGGGTCTGCCAGACAATCGGCATGACGCTGAACTGCGGGTTGTTCAGATCGCCGGTCACCGGCAGTTCGATGGAGATCTTGCCGTCGACATCCTTGAGCAAGGCGACCGCCAGTTTCAGTGGCAGGCTCACGGCATCCGGGCTGTCGACTTTTTCCCCCAGCTCCAGTTGTTCGACCACCACTTTGTTTTCGGCCTTGAGCTGGCCGTTGGTGATGACGTAGTGCAGGTCGAGGTTGAGCCGGCCCTTGCGGATGCGGTAGCCGGCGAACTTGCCGGAGTAGGGGGTCAGGTTGGTCAGTTCGACGCGTTTGAAGCTGGTGGCGATGTCCAGGGCGGCCATTGGATCGAAGGGGTTCACGCTGCCCTTGATGGTGACCGGAGCATAACGGTCGACCTTGCCCTTGATATCGACGCTGGCCGGTTTTGCCTGGCGGCTGTCGATGGTGCCGATCTGGCCATTGAGTTGCTGGACGGCCGTGGCGAAGTTGGGGGTCAGGCTGAAGTCGGCGAAGTTGGCCGAACCGTCGTTGATGGCGATCTGGCCGATATGGATGCCGAGGGGTTTTTCCTTGGCGGCCGGCTTGGCTGCGCCTTTCGGCGCGCTGTCGGCCGGTTGCGGGATCAGCAGGTCATCGATGTTGGTGGTGCGGTCATCGTTGATCATGAAGCGCGCATAGGGCTGCATCAGGTTGACCTTGTTGATCGTCAGGCTGTCGCCGTGCTGATAGTTCAGGCCTTCGAGCACCAGTTGCTGCCATTTCACGAAATCGCGGGTTTTCAGGGTGTCCAGGGTGTGCAACTGGTCGACCTGGGCGCGGCCAGTCACGCTGAATGTCAGGGGATCGATGTTTTTCAGGTCCACTGCCAGGTCGCTGCCGAGCATGCCGCTGCGCAGCTCCAGGCGAATGAACGGGCTGATGTAGGACTGGGCGACCCGCAGGTCGATGTCCTTGGTCTGCACCGCCAGCTTGGCGGTCACCGGTTGCAGGTTGACCACGCCGTTGGCGAGGATCTTGCCCTGTTTGCCCACTCCGGTGTCGAGCTTGAGGTTGAAAGGCGACTGGTTGAGGCTGTCGAAGTTCTGCACGTCGACGTTCAGCGGGCCGACTTCCAAAGCTACGGCCGGCTTGGCCTGACGGTCCGCCAGGTGCACCTGGTAATTGCGCAGTTGCACGTCCTTGAGCAGCACCTGCCAGGGTTTGCTTGGCGCCGGAGCGGGAGCCGGCGGAGTATCGGCGGCGGCCGGAGCGGGCTTGGCGGCCGGTTTGGCCGGCTGGCTGGCGAACAGCTTCTGCCAGTCCAGTTGACCATCGGCCTCCAGGGCGGCCCAGGTTTCCAGTTTCTGACTGCGGATCTTGCCGACCACCACTTGCTGCTTGGCCAGGTCGACCGTGGTCTCACTGACGTCCAGGCGCTCCAGACGGGCCAGTGGCCGACCGTCCGGGGCCTTGATGGCAAAAGGCGCCACGCTGACCGAGGCATCGCTGAGCAGCAGCTCGGTTTCCTTGGACAGGTTCAGCTTGTAGCGGGTGTTGAGGTTCAGCACGCCGTCTTCGAGGACCAGGGGCAAGGCATCGCGGACATAGGGCCACCAGGCTTTCATCTGGCCGTCGGTGACTTTCAGGGTGCCTTCGGAGGCGATCGGAGTCAGGCTGAAATTGCCGCTCCAATCGATCTGACCGCCCGCGGGGCCCGCGGCGACCAGGGTCATGTCGGCACTGTCATCGGGCAGGGTGCTGAGGTTCTTCAGCTCGAGATCGAGTTTGTCGTAGAGGAAATCGATGGGCTCGCTGGGCCGCGCGTCCTGGAAGTGCACATAACCGCCCGCCAGCTTGATGCGCCCGATACGCAGGGGGAACGGCTTGGCCTCGGGGTCGTCCGGAGTGGGTTCGCTGGCGGGCAGGTTGAACAGGCCCAGCAGGTTGAGCTTGCCGTCCTTGGCGAACAGGATCTCGCTCTTGGGTTTGTCCAGCTCGATATCGGCCAGGTGCAGCGCGCGGGTCCAGAGGCTGTCCAGCTGCAGGTTGGCGTAGAGACGTTCGAAGGCCACCTGCTCCTTGCCCGGCTCGCCGATATTCAGGCCCCAGAGCGTCAGTTCGAGACTGAACGGGTTGAGTTCGATGCGCTGGATCTTTGCCGGTACCGTCGCGTAGTTGGCCAACTGTTGATTGGCCACTCGCAAGGCGATGCCCGGCAAAATCAGAAAGCCCAACAGGCTGTACAGGGCGAGAGCGGTCAACAAGGCGCCAATAGCGCGGATCAATCCTTTGGACATGCGAGGCTTCATCTATCTGAATCGGAAGTGCGTTGGAGTATGGCATGCGTTTCCGGTTCCGAAACAATCCCATGACGGTCGCAAACAGGATTGTTCAGATTCCTCGCAACAGATCACAGATGCAGGATCAGGGTCTTGAGCGGCGGTTGCTGGTCCATGGACGGGAAGTCGCGAGCGGGTGTCAGCACCTGCCATTCGCGCACCGGGCGACCGGCTTTTTCGGCACAGCGCAGCACCTGTTCGCGCCAGTCGTCCAGCGTGACTTTCGCCAGGTTGTTGCAGCAGATCAGCACGCCATTGTCAGCGGTGGCCAGCAGGGCAGGCTTGAGCAGACTCTGATAGTCGCGCAGCAGGTCGACGGTGCCGAATGCACTCTTGGCCCAGGCCGGCGGGTCGAGCAGCACCAGGTCGTACTGGCGGTGTTCCAGGCGTGGGTAGCTGGGCAGCTTTTGTCCACGGCGCTGGCTGATGGGCAGGCCGGCCAGTTGCCGGATCGCCGGGAAGTAATCCGATTGCACGAACTGCATGGCTGGCAATTGCGGATTGAGCTGGCCGTTCTCGCGGCCGACCGCCAGGTTGCCCTCGGCGAAGTCCAGGTTGCAAACCTCGCGGGCACCGCCCGCCGCGGCACTTAGGCCGACGCCACAGGTATAGGCGAACAGGTTCAGCACGCTCTTGCCGGCGCTGTGGGCCTTGACCCAGCCACGGGCGTTGCGCAGGTCGAGAAACAGCAGCGGGTCCTGGCCGGCATGGCGACCGCGTACCCGGTAGTTCAAGCCCCATTCGTGACCGACCAGGTCTTTGAGCGCCTCTTCTTCGGCGCGGTAAACCGAGTCCTCGCGGTCGATGCGTGAGTTGCCCCGGGAGCGGTCGTTGTAGACCAGCAGGGTGTCCAGGCCCAGTTGCTGCTGGACGGTCTCGTGCAATTGCAGCAAGGCATCGCGTTCCAGCGTCTGGTGAAAGCTTTGCACCAGCAGCTGCGGGCCGTAACGATCGATGGTCAGGCCCCCGGCGCCTTCCTGGCTGCCATGGAACAGCCGATAGCAGTCGGTGCCTTGCTGATGCAGCTCGACGAGCAGGTCCTGGCGATGATCGAGGGCGGCGCGCAGCGCCTGATTCAAGGAAGACATGCGGGCGCCTTGCGGATGATTGGGCGGGGCAGTCTACCAGCTTCGGCCACCCCCTGTAGGAGCAGCCGGTCGACGCTCGATCACCCGCGAAACAAACGTCATGGCACCGCAGTGTTACAGGTATGGCGCGTCATCGTTGACGATTTATCGCGGGCAAGCCTCGCTCCTACAGGAAGGGCGCTGGATCAGCGTTCGATTGCCAGCGCCACGCCCTGGCCGCCGCCGATGCACAAGGTCGCCAGGCCTTTTTTGGCATCGCGCTTGAGCATTTCATGCAGCAGGGTCACCAGCACCCTGCAGCCCGAGGCGCCGATCGGGTGGCCGAGGGCGATGGCGCCGCCGTTGACGTTGACCTTGCTCGCGTCCCAGCCCAGCTCCTTGCCCACCGACAGCGCCTGGGCGGCGAAGGCTTCGTTGGCTTCGATCAGGTCCAGTTGCTCCAGGGACCAGCCGGCCTTGTCCAGGCAGCGGCGGGTGGCCGACACCGGGCCGATGCCCATGATCGCCGGGTCGACGCCGGCGTTGGCGTAGGCGGCGATCTTCGCCAGCACCGGCAGGCCCAGGGCCCGGGCCTTGGCGGCGCTCATCAGGATCACCGCGGCGGCGCCGTCGTTGAGCGACGAGGCGTTGCCGGCGGTGACCGTGCCGTCCTTCTTGAAGGCCGGCTTGAGCTTGCCCAGGGATTCGGCGGTGGTGCCGGCGCGCGGTTGTTCGTCGGTGGCGAAGGCCACGGGCTCGCCCTTGCGCTGGGGAATCAGGATCGGGGTGATCTCATCGACGAAACGCCCGCCTTCGATGGCGGCCACGGCCTTCTGCTGCGAGGCGGCGGCAAAGGCATCCTGGGCTTCGCGGCTGATGGCGTATTTGTCCACCAGGTTCTCGGCGGTGATGCCCATGTGGTAGTCGTTGAAGGCGTCCCACAGGCCGTCGCTGATCATGCTATCGACGATCTGGCTGTGACCCATGCGCAGACCGGTGCGGGCACCGGGCAGCACGTAATTGGCCAGGCTCATGTTCTCCTGGCCGCCGGCGATGATCACCTCGGCGTCGCCGCAGCGGATCGCCTGGGCGCCCAGGTGCAGGGCCTTGAGGCCGGAGCCGCAGACCTTGTTCAGGGTCAGCGCCGGCACGGCGTGGGGCAGGCCGGCCTTGATCGCGGCCTGGCGCGCGGGGTTCTGCCCGGCGCCGGCGGTGAGCACCTGGCCCATGATCACCTCATCGACCTGGGCGCCGTCCAGGCCGGTCTGGGCCAGCAGCTGGCGGATCACCGCGGCGCCGAGATCGACCGCGGGAATGTTCGCCAGCGAACCCTGGAAACTGCCGACCGCGGTGCGGGTGGCGGCAACGATTACGACGTCTTGCATGGCGCGAATCCTCATTGTCATTGGCGGCATCGGTCGGTGGCTATGGAAGGTGACCGATGCGCGAGAACTTGGAAAATCATGGTTGCATAGAAGGTCGCGACGCTGCCAATCGCGAACCGATGGGTCGCGTTCTGTTCGCCCGGTCGGGTATTACAGGCCCATGCGCCGGCGTGCGCGATGTATCGAGCCGTTGCGTACCGCCCAGCGCAGCATCGGCGCACTGCGGTTGACGCTGGCGCGGATCAGCTGGCGTTGCAGCAGACCCTGGTTGACGCCCAGCATATCGCTGGCCCAGTCGGGCAACAGGTCGATGCCGGCCTGCATCATCAACGAGCCAAATGGCTTGGCCAGGCGGCTTGGGGCAGGTGCCGCCAAGAGCAAACGCAGCACCTCGCGGCTGCGTTCATCGCAGAGCAACTGGGGGCGCATCCGTGCCAGGTAAGCCGCCACGGCCCGGCGCGAGCGCGGCACATCAGTGGCGCCAAGACGCTCGGCGATCAGCGCGACTTCCCCGTAGTAACGGTCCTGGTCGGCAGGCGACAGGTGCGGGTTGCGATAACGCAGGTGCGCCGCCAGAAAGCTGTTGACCTCGGCCACATGCACCCAGGTCAGCAGTTGCGGATCGCTGGCGGCATAGGGCCGGCCGTCTGGTGCGGTGCCAACAATCTGCAGGTGAATGGTGCGCACCTTGTCGATCAGCCATTCGGCATCCTGCCGCGAGCCGAAGGTAGTGCCGGAAATGAACTGTGCGGTGCGCCGCAGGCGCCCGATCATGTCTTCCCGGAAGTTCGAGTGATCCCAGACCCCGGCCAGGGCCAGCGGGTGCAGGGCCTGCATCAGCAAGGCGCTGATGCCGCCGATCAGCATGCTGCTGAAATCGCCATGCACCTGCCAGCAGATGGCGTCCGGGCCGAACAGGCCCGGGTCGCCCTTCGGGTTGTCCAGGTCGAGCTGGCCCAGCGACAGGCCACCCAGGCTCATCACCTGGGTTTCGATACGACTGCGAATGAATTCCATACCGCTTGGCTGTTCCTTGGTTGAGGCCCGAGGACCCGCTCAGAGGTTCAGGCGTTTATCGATCAGGCCCTCGACCACGCTCGGGTCGGCCAGGGTCGAGGTATCGCCCAGGCTGTCGAGCTCGTTGCAGGCGATCTTGCGCAGGATACGCCGCATGATCTTGCCCGAGCGGGTTTTCGGCAAGGCCGGCGCCCACTGGATCAGTTCCGGCTTGGCGAAACTGCCGATCTCGCGACTGACCAGACTCAACAGTTCCTTCTTCAGTTCTTCGCTGGGCTCGACGCCGTTCATCGGGGTGACAAAGGCATAGATGCCCTGGCCCTTGAGGTCGTGGGGATAGCCGACCACCGCAGCCTCGGCGATGCTGTCGTGCAGGACCAGGGCGCTCTCGACTTCGGCGGTGCCGATGCGATGCCCGGACACATTGATCACGTCGTCGATGCGTCCGGTGATCCAGTAGTCGCCGTCTTCATCGCGCCGCGCGCCGTCGCCGGTGAAGTAGTAGCCCGGGTAGGGTTTGAAATAGGTCTCGACCATGCGCTGCGGGTCGCCGTAGACGCTGCGGATCTGTGCCGGCCAACTGGCCTTGATCGCCAGGATGCCGCTGCCGGCGCCGCTGATTTCCTTGCCGTGCTCATCCAGCAGCACCGGTTGCACGCCGAACATCGGGCGGGTGGCGCAGCCCGGCTTGATGTAGCTGGCACTGACCAGCGGGCTGAGCATGATGCCGCCGGTTTCGGTCTGCCACCAGGTGTCGACGATCGGGCAGCGCTGCTCGCCGACGCTATTGAAATACCACTCCCAGGCTTCCGGATTGATCGGCTCGCCGACAGTGCCCAGCAGGCGCAGGCTTCTGCGCGAGGTGTGTTGCAGCGGCTCGGGGCCTTCGCGCATCAGCGCCCGCAATGCGGTGGGGGCGGTGTAGAAGATGTTCACCCGGTGCTTGTCGATGACCTCCCAGAAGCGCGAACTGCTCGGATAACTGGGCACGCCCTCGAAGATCAGGGTGGTCGCGCCATTGGCCAGCGGGCCGTAGACGATGTAGCTGTGGCCGGTGACCCAGCCGACGTCGGCGGTGCACCAGAAGACTTCGCCTTCGCGGTAGTCCAGTACGTATTTGAAGGTCATCGCCGCTTGCAGCAAGTAGCCGCCGGTGGTGTGCAGCACGCCTTTGGGTTTACCGGTGCTGCCTGAGGTGTAGAGGATGAACAGCGGGTCTTCGGCGTCCATCGGTTGCGGCGGGCAGTCGTCTTCGACGTCGCGCAGGGCCTGGTGATACCAGAGGTCGCGGCCTTCGATCCAGTTCACCGGGTTCTGGGTGCGCTCGATCACCACCACGGTGCTGACGTTCGGGCAGCTTTGCAGAGCCTTGTCGACGTTGTTTTTCAAGGGTATGAACTTGCCGCCGCGCACCCCTTCGTCAGCGGTGATCACGGTGCGGCAGTCGGCGTCGAGAATGCGGTCGCGCAACGCGTCCGGGGAAAATCCGCCAAAGACCACCGAGTGCACCGCACCGATACGGGTGCAGGCGAGCATGGCGTAGGCCGCCTCGGGGATCATCGGCATGTAGATGCACACCCGGTCGCCTTTTTTCACACCGCGGCTTTTCAGGACGTTGGCCAGGCGGCAGACGTAGTGATGGAGTTTCTTGTAGGTGATTTGCAGCGACTCGGCAGGGTCGTCGCCTTCCCAGATGATCGCTACCTGATCGCCGCGTTTTTCCAGATGGCGGTCGATGCAGTTGTAGCTGACGTTCAACTGGCCGCCGGCGAACCAGCTGGCGGCGCCGGTTTTCAGGTCATAGCGCTGCACGGTTTGCCAGGGAGCGCTCCAGTCGAGAAAGCGGGTGGCCTGTTCGGCCCAGAAGGTACTGGGGTGCTCGATGGATTCGCGGTACAGCCGCTGGTAGTCGTCCTGACTCAATTGTGCGGCCCGGCGGACGGCATCGGCTTGGGGGAACATGCTGATATCGAACATGACGGTTCCTTATTCTTGTTTTAGCGACAAGTAATAAAGATGCGCCTTGATCGGAAGGGGTTCAAGGGGAGGGCGGTCTTGGACGACCGATCGAGAATCGGCCCGCTGCTATGCAATGGATGGGGTTTGCACAGCAGCGGGCCGGTTCGCGAAGGGGGATTTCAGCGGGCTATCAACCGCGGTGGCGACCGCGGAAGTAGTTGATCAGGCCCTGGGTCGAAGCATCCTCGGCCGGGGCTTCTTCGCTGCCGACCAGGCGGTTGTAGACGCCCTTGCCCAGCTCCTTGCCCAGCTCCACGCCCCATTGGTCGAAGGCGTTGATGCCCCAGATCACGCTCTGCACGAAGACCTTGTGTTCGTACATCGCCACCAGCGCGCCCAGGCGGCGTGGGCTGATGCGCTCGACCACCAGGGTGTTGCTCGGGCGGTTGCCGGGGATCACCTTGTGCGGTGCCAGCTTCTGGACTTCGGCCTCGCTCAGGCCTTTTTCACGCAGCTCGGTCTCGGCCTCAGCGCGCGTCTTGCCGAGCATCAGCGCCTGGCTTTGCGACAGGCAGTTGGCGTACAGCCACTGGTGATGGTCGGCGACCGGGTTGAAGCTGACGATCGGCACGATGAAGTCGGCCGGAATCAGCTGGGTGCCCTGGTGCAACAACTGGTGGTACGCGTGCTGACCGTTGCAGCCCACGCCACCCCAGATCACCGGGCCGGTGTCGGTGGAAACCGGCGTGCCGTCCTGGCGCACGCTCTTGCCGTTGGATTCCATGTCCAGCTGCTGCAAGTGCTTGGTGATGTTGCGCAGGTAGTGGTCGTACGGCAGGATCGCGTGGCTTTGCGCGCCCCAGAAGTTGCCGTACCACACGCCCAGCAGGGCCAGGAGAACCGGCATGTTCTGCTCGAACGGCGCGGTCTGGAAGTGCTGGTCCATGGTGTAGGCACCGGACAGCAGTTCCTTGAAGTTGGACATGCCGATGGCCAGGGCGATCGGCAGGCCGATGGCCGACCACAGCGAGTAACGCCCGCCGACCCAGTCCCACATCGGGAAGATGTTCTCTTCGCGGATGCCGAAGGCTACCGCGGCGGCGTTGTTGCTCGACACTGCGATGAAGTGGCGATACAGCTCGGCCTCGGAGCCGCCCTGAGCCAGGTACCAGGCGCGTGCGGCCTGGGCGTTCTTCAGGGTTTCCAGGGTATTGAAGGATTTCGACGAGACAATGAACAGGGTGGTTTCGGCGCGGATCTTCGAGGACAGCTCGTGGAACTCGCTGCCATCGATATTGGCCAGGTAATGGCAACGCACGCCTTTCTGGGCGTAGGACAACAGGGCTTCGGACACCAGCTCGGGACCGAGGAAGGAACCGCCGATGCCGATGTTGACCACGTCGGTGATCGGCTTCTCGGTGTAGCCACGCCACAGGCCGTCATGGATGCGCCCGACCAGCTCGGTGATCTGGTTCAGCACCTTGTGCACTTCCGGCATCACGTTGACGCCGTTGACCGACAGCTTGTCGCCCACCGGGCGGCGCAGGGCGGTGTGCAGGGCCGGACGGCCTTCGGAAGAGTTGACCAGCTCACCGGCGAACAACGCCTTGATCGCGTCCTGCAGGCCGGCTTCGTTGGCCAGGCCCACCAGCAGGTTGCGGGTTTCGGAGGTGATCAGGTTCTTCGAGTAATCGAGAAAAAGCCCACAGCCGCTGAGGCTGAATTGATGAAAGCGCTGCGGGTCGGCATTGAAGGCCTCGCGCATGCTGAAATCCTGCATGGCCTGGCGGTGGTCATTCAACGCTTGCCAGGCGGGCAGAGCGGTAACGTCGTGAGGAGTGCGGTAGTACGCCATCGCTGCGGTTTTCCTTTTACTTGAACTGCCTGTTGGACACTGAAAAGCCCGGAACGTCCTGCTCGAAGAATAACGTTCGGTCAAACCTGCGCTGACACGATTAAGCACGCAGGGCGATAACAGTAACTCTCGCGTGCTGATCTGTCTTGGCTTTGTCTGACCTGCGGCCGGTACTTTTTTACACCGGCGCCTCAGAGCCGCGCACGAACGGGATTTCAGGGGGTGAGAATGACTGGGGTTCAGGCGACCTGAACCGGGATGGCATGGCTGGTGTGGCTCAGCTCGTTGCCCGGCGCCATATAGAGCATGCGTGGCTTGAAGTTGAGCAGTTCGGCTTCGCTGTAGTGAGCGTAAGCGCAGATGATCACCCGGTCGCCGACCTTGGCCTTGTGCGCGGCGGCGCCGTTGACCGAGATCATGCGCGAGCCTTCCTCGCCACGAATGGCGTAGGTGGTGAAGCGTTCGCCATTGTCGACGTTGTAGATCTGGATCTGTTCGTACTCACGGATACCGGACAAGTCCAGCCATTCACCGTCGATGGCGCAAGAGCCTTCGTAGTCGAGCACAGCGTGGGTGACTTCGGCGCGATGCAGCTTGGCCTTGAGCATGATGGCGTGCATGAGTGGTTCTCTCGGTCAGGTCCTCGAACAGGGCCCGCAGCATCGCTGCAGGCCCCGGGCGGCGGCAGTTTGCCCGAAGGTCGGGCTTCGGGCAATCGGCCTTTGGGACCTAGGTGTCGAGGTCCAGATGCAGGTTGTCGATCAGGCGGGTAGCGCCCAGATAGGCCGCCGCCAGGATCACCAGGTCGCGGTCTTGCGCGGTGGCCGGGCGCAGGGTCCGGGCGTGGCGGATTTCCAGGTAATCGGGGCGCAAACCTGCGGCTTCGAGCACTCGTTTTTGCTCGTCCAGCAGCTTTGGATAGTCCCGCTCGCCCTGGCTGATGGCCTCGGCGATTTGAGTCAGGCCACGATAGATCACGGGGGCGATGGCACGTTGTTCCTCGCTCAGGTAGCCGTTGCGCGACGACAGCGCGAGGCCGTCGGCGGCACGTACGGTGGGCTCGCCGATGATCTGGATCGGCATGTTCAGGTCATGCACCAGGGCGCGGATCACCGCCAGTTGCTGGAAGTCCTTCTGACCGAAGACCGCAAGGTCCGGCTGCACCATGTTGAACAGCTTGCTGACCACCGTGGCCACTCCTTCGAAATGCCCGGGACGGCTGGCGCCGCACAGGCCTTCGGAGAGTTGCGGCACGCTGACCCGGGTCTGGCCGTCCATGCCGTCGGGGTACATCTCTTCGACGGTCGGGGCGAACAGCAGATGGCAACCGGCTTGCAGGAGCTTTTCCTGGTCGGCGGCCAGGGTCCGCGGGTACTTGTCGAGGTCTTCGCCGGCGCCGAACTGCAGCGGGTTGACGAAAATGCTCGCCACCACGAAATCCACCCGCTGGGCCGCCTTGGTTACCAGGGCGGCATGCCCGCTGTGCAGGTTGCCCATGGTCGGTACGAAGCCGATGCGCTTGCCCTCGCTGCGGGCACGGGCCACGGCGGCACGCAGTTCACGTACGGTTTTGACAGTATTCATGCAGAAAACCCGTGTTCGGCGCCTGGGAAGGTCACGGCCTTGACTTCATTGACGTAGGCGCTCAGGGCGGCCTGGATGCTTTCCTGGCCGACCATGAAGTTCTTCACGAACTTCGGCGCGCGACCGCTCAGGGACAGGCCCAGCATGTCGTGCAGAACCAGCACCTGACCGTCGGTGCCGCTGCCGGCACCGATGCCGATCACCGGAATCTTCACCGCCTGGGTGATTTCCGCCGCCAGTTCGCTTGGCACGCATTCGAGCAGCAGCATCGCTGCGCCCGCCGCTTCCAGGGCGATGGCGTCGGCACGCATCTGCCGGGCCTGGTTTTCGTTACGGCCCTGGACCTTGTAGCCGCCGAGGATGTTCACCGATTGCGGAGTCAGACCCATGTGGGCGCAGACCGGGATACCGCGTTCGGCCAGCAGGCGGATGGACTCCGCCAGCCAGAGCGCGCCTTCGACCTTGATCATGTGCGCACCGGCCTGCATCAACTGGGCGCTGTTGTTCAGGGCCTGTTCGGTGGTGGCGTAGGCCATGAACGGCAGGTCGGCGAGGATCAGGGCGCCACTGTTACCGCGTTTGACCGCGGCGACGTGGTAGGCCATCTCGGTGGTAGTGACCGGCAGTGTGCTGTCGTGCCCTTGCAAGACCATGCCGAGGGAGTCGCCCACCAGCAGTACTTCAACGCCAGCCTGGCAACAGGTGTGGGCGAAGGTCGCGTCATAGCAGGTCAGCATGGTGATTTTTTCACCTTTCTGCTTGAGGCCTTGCAGGGTGGTCAGGGTGATGTCTGGCATGAAAAAAGGTCCTCATTCAGGCGCTCTGGAAACTGCTGCGAGTAACGCGCGTGATTCTTTATCTATGCAGGCGCACGGTCTGTTGTCGTGCTTATAAGGCCTGGATTGCGCCCTGTAACGCCGTGTTGGCGGCAACGGGACGCCTATAGTCGTGAGGAGAACTCGGGAAGTCAATTGCATGTGTTACCGCATTGTTACGGCGTGAGTGTTACCGCCGTAACTGATGCGTTTCAGCAGTCAGGCCAGGCGTTCCAGGCCGACAAATGGGCAGGCGGCGAGCAGATCGCGCAGGTGGCGGCCGTCGGCCAGTTGCAGGTCGACGGGGGCCAGTTCGGCCAGGGGATAGAGGACGAAGGCCCGGGCCTGCATATGGTAATGCGGCACTTTGAGCCGCGGCTCATCGATCAGGCGATCGCCGAACAGCAGGATGTCCAGGTCCAGGGTACGTGGCCCCCAGCGTTCGAGACGCTCGCGGCCCTGGCCGTTTTCGATGGCTTGCAGCGCGTCCAGCAGTTCGAGGGGCGCGAGGCTGCTGTCCAGGGCGGCCACGGCGTTGGTGTAACGCGGTTGGCCGGGCAGCAGGGAGTCGCTTTGATAGAAGGCCGAGACCCCCGCCAGTTGGCTGTGTGGCAACTGCGCCAGGGCGTCGATCGCGCTGCGCAATTGCTCTGCCGGGGCAGCCAGGTTGCTGCCCATGCCGATGTAGATGCGTTCCATCGGGTTATTCGCCGGAAGCGCTCGGTGCGCCGGCGGTGGCGCGTTTGCGTTTGGCGCCACTGCTGCGGCGACGCTTGCGCGGACCTGTGCCGGCTTCGTCCTTGCCGCTCAGATCGCGAATCATGTCGCGGCGACCGGCTTCGTTGGCGTCCTGATAGTCGGTCCACCATTCGCCCAGGCCATCGGTCTGTTCGCCGGCGCTTTCGCGCAGCAGCAGGAAGTCATAGCCGGCGCGGAACCGCGGGTTGTCCAGCAGTTGATCGGCGCGCTTGCCGCTGCGGCGTGGCAGACGTTCCTGCATGTCCCAGATTTCGCGGATCGGCATGGTGAAGCGTTTTGGAATGGCGATGCGCTGGCACTGTTCGCTGATCAATTCGTGAGCGGCCTCCTGCATCGCCGGAATCGGCGGCATGCCGCGTTCCTGAAGGCGCAGCACGCGAGCCGGCAAGGCAGGCCACAGCAGCGCGGCGAACAGGAAGGCTGGGGTTACCGGCTTGTTCTGCTTGATGCGCAGGTCGGTATTGACCAGGGCTTCGCTGATCAGCGTATGGGTGTAGGTCGGGTTGTACTCCAGAGCCTCGGCGCTGGCCGGGAACAGCGGATCGAACAGTTGCAGGTCGACCAGCATCTCGAAGGTGTCGGCGGCATGGCCGGACAGGAACAGCTTGAGCACTTCCTCGAACAGACGCGCCGAGGGGATTTCCCGCAGCATGGGGGCCAGGTCGCGGATCGGTGTGGCAGTGTGTTTCTCGATGCCGAAATCCAGCTTGGCGGCGAAGCGCACGGCCCGCAGCATGCGTACCGGGTCTTCCTGGTAGCGCTGGCGTGGATCGCCGATCAGGCGGACCAGGTGATTGCGAATGTCGTGCACGCCGTTGGCGTAATCGAGGATGCGTTCGCTGACCGGATCGTAATACAGGGCGTTGATGGTGAAGTCGCGGCGCTGGGCGTCCTCTTCGAGGGTGCCGTACACGTTGTCGCGCAGGATGCGCCCGCTTTCGTTGCGCGAGGACTGGTTGCTGTCTTCCTCTTCATCGTTTTGCGGGTGGTTGGCGCGGAAGGTCGCGACCTCGATGATTTCGCGACCGAAGTGGATATGCACCAGCTTGAACCGACGGCCGATGATCCGCGCGTTGCGGAATTCGGCCCGCACCTGTTCCGGCGTGGCGCTGGTGGCGACGTCGAAATCCTTGGGGGTGATATTGAGCAACATGTCGCGCACGCAACCGCCGACCAGGTAGGCCTGGTAGCCGGCGTTCTGCAGGCGTTCGACGATGTTCACCGCATAACGGCTGAACTGGGCGCGTTGCAGCGAGTGTTGGCTGCTGTTGAGCACTTCAGGCGTGCTGCGTTTGTGTTGCGTACGACGCAAGGGAGAACGGAATGACTGGAACAACTTCTTCAGCATGGGATGCACTGTTTGAAGGAATGTTCGGCCATAACGAAGAATGACCGCATGATGGGCGGGGATTCTAGCATTTAGTCGGGGGATGGTGTAGGAAGCTGCGGCGAGTCGTGTGCGGGGCTTTGGAACGCGGGTTGGCGGGGCTTTGCGTCAGTAAAGTCGCAATCGCGGAAACCACAAGGGGAGCCGAAGCTCCCCCAGAAGTGTTTGCGTGCTCTATTTTTATTATTGGTTTCGGGCTTTTTGTTTTTGTTTAACGCCCTTGTCACCTAGTTAACCCAGGATGACCCTCCCAATCGGGAGCCAAGAGCAAACGGATTGCTTTGGTCGCTGTGTTGCAATGATCGATGATCCAACCAGTTCAGGCTCTGCCTTAGGGCAGTTTTTGTTGTTCTCGGCCTGGTTGTGGGGCAAGCCCCAATGACAACGCCTCTCCAAAAGAATCAGTTAGCTGCGCCTCCGCCGTGTTGTTTTTATTGTGCGTGAGTCGATTCGTCTTATTTTTATTGTCTTATGCATTGCTTGTTATTGTTCTTGTACCAAACATATAGCAGGTGCCGTGCCAACTTTTGCGAAGCCCAGTAAAACAAGGGGTTAGGCGTGGTTTTGAGGTTTTCGCGGGCGAAAAAAAGCCGGGGCTTCGTTACCTTAAGCCCCGGCTTTTGTTACGTGAAATGACTGAGGTAACAGTTTTTTCACAAGGTCGCGTGTTACCCGCAACCCGTTACCGCCGGACTTCAGCTTTCGCTGGCGACCCCGGTCTTGCGCCGTGGGATGCCCAGGCGCTGACGGCGTTCCCACAGGCATTTGCGGCTGACGCCCAGTTTGCGCGCCAGTTCGGTCTCGGTCATATGGTCCTGGTGCTCGAGGACGAAATGCTGGAAGTAGTCTTCCAGCGACAGGTCTTCGGTCGGCTCGTGGCTGCTGTTGTTGGCGTTGGCGGCCTGGGGCGCCAGGCCGATGAATTCGTCGTCTTCCAGATCGCTCAGTTCGATATCGATACCCAGCAGCTCGGCGGAGATTTCCGGGCTTTCGCACAGGATGACCGAGCGCTCGACGGCGTTTTCCAGTTCGCGAACGTTACCTGGCCACGAGTAGTGACGAATGGCTTGCTCGGCGTCTGGAGCGAACTTCAGGTCAGTGCGGCCCACGCGCGCGCTTTGACGGGCGAGGAAGGCATTGGCGATTTCGTTGACGTCGGCGCCGCGCTCGCGCAGGGCTGGCAGTTTCAGGGCAATCACGTGCAGGCGGTAATACAGGTCTTCACGGAACTGGCCGATCTTGGCCAGGCTCTTGAGGTCGCGGTGGGTCGCGGCGATCAGGCGCACATCGACCTTCTGCGATTGCACCGAACCGACCCGGCGAATCTCGCCTTCCTGCAGCACACGCAACAGGCGGGCCTGGGCTTCGAGTGGCAGTTCGCCGATTTCGTCGAGGAACAGGGTGCCGCCGTCCGCCGCTTCCACCAGGCCGGCGCGCCCGGCGCTGGCACCGGTGAAGGCGCCTTTTTCATGTCCGAACAGCTCGGACTCGATCAGGGTTTCCGGAATGGCCGCGCAGTTCACCGAGATCATTGGCGCCTTGGCACGCTTGGACAGGTTGTGCAGGGCGCGGGCTACCAGTTCCTTGCCGGTCCCGGACTCACCCTGGATCAGTACATTGGAGTCTGTCGGGGCGACCTTGCGGATCTTGCTGTACAGATCCTGCATCGGTGGGCAGGAACCGATGATGCCGATTTCGCCGTTGCTGGCGCTGGCTTTGTCCGCACCGTTGCCCGGCTTGGCGGCCGGCCGCTCGTTGGGGCTGCTTTGCGCGGTCTGGCGGTCGCGCAGGATGCGCGCCACGGCCTGGAGCATTTCGTCGTGGTCGAAAGGCTTGGCGATGTAGTCCACCGCGCCCATCTTCATCGAGTCGACCGCCGAGCGCAGGCTGGCGTAGCTGGTCATGATCAGCACCGGGGTGCCCTGGCCGAGCTTGATCAGTTCGGTGCCGGGGGCGCCTGGCAGGCGCAGGTCGCTGACGATCAGGTCGAACGTGGGAATGCTGAAACGCTCTTGTGCTTCCTGCACGGAACCGGCTTCGCTGACCTGGTACTGGTTGCGTTCCAGCAGGCGGCGCAAGGCGGAGCGGATAATTGTTTCGTCTTCGACGATCAAAATGTGCGGCATTGATTCGATTCTCTCGACGGTCTCAGTTCACAGCGGACGTCGCTTCGACATGACGCGGTAAAGTCACCCGGATACGGGTGCCGCGTTGGCTTTCGGTGTCAGCCGGGCTGTCGATGGTGATTTGTCCATAATGCTCTTCAACGATGGAATAGACCAGTGCAAGGCCCAGTCCGGTGCCCTCGCCAGGATCCTTGGTGGTGAAGAAGGGTTCGAACAGTCGATCCATGATGCTCGAGGGGATGCCGCTGCCTTCGTCTTCGACGATCAGGTCGATCGTGTGTTCGCCGGCCTCGCTCTTGACCCGTACCGCGCTGCCCGCCGGTGAGGCGTCGCGGGCATTGGATAGCAGGTTGATCAGTACCTGGGCGAGCCGCTGCGGGTCGCCATCGACCCAGTGGTCCGGATCGCACAGGTTGAAGAATTGCACTTCGAAGTTGCGCCGGTTCAGCGCCAGCAGACCAATGGCGTCCTGCGCCACCTCGGCCAGGCACACGGCTTCGTCGTTGTGCTGGTGGCTGCCGGCGTGGGCGAAGCTCATCAGCGACTGGACGATGCGCGATACGCGCTTGGTCTGCTCGAGGATCTGGCCGCTGATTTCGGTGAGTTCGCCGTCTTCTTCGCGCTCCTCGCGCAGGTTCTGCGCCAGGCAGGCGATACCGGTGATCGGGTTGCCGATTTCGTGGGCCACGCCGGCGGCCAGGCGGCCGATGCTGGCCAGCCGCTCGGAATGCACCAGCTTGTCTTCGAGCATCTGGGTTTCGGTCAGGTCTTCCACCAGCAGCACCAGGCCGCTGTTGCCCGGGGCCAGGGGTTCGTCGATGGCGGCCTTGTGCAGGTTCAGCCAGCGGGTCTGGCCGTCGAGGGCCAGGTGCTGTTTATGCAGATGTTCATCGGGGATGTTGATGAAGCCTTGCAGCAGTTCTCTCCAGGGATCGGCGATGGTGCTCAGGCGCGAACCGACCACATGCTGCGCCGGAATGCTGGTGAGCTCTTCCATGGCCTTGTTCCACATGAGGATTTCCTGGTCCTTGGCCAGGGAACAGACGCCCATCGGCAGCTCCTGCAAGGTCTGGCGGTGGTAGCGGCGCAAGGCGTCGAGCTCGGCGGCCAGGCCGGTCAGGCGCGAGTGGTAGTCCTCGAGCCGGCTTTCGATGAAGTGAATGTCTTCGGTCACATAGTTTTCGCCGCCGGCCTTGTAGGGCAGGAAGGTTTCCACCATGTCCTGGGCCACGCTGGGGCCCATCAGGCCGGACAGGTTGGCCTCGATACGGTCGCGCAAGCGGCGCAGGGCATAGGGGCGGCGTTCGTCGAAGGGCAGGTAGAGGTCGCGCAGCGCCTGCTCGACTTCCTTCTGCGCGGCCTTGGCACCCAGGGGCTTGGCCAGCTGGGTGGCGAACTCCTGGGGTGAGGCAGCATGCAGTTCGCGACGTTGCGGCCGGCGCACGTTGTCCACCGCGCAGGCTTCGGCGGCGCTGGCTTCTTCGGAGCTGGCGTTGGTGAACAGCGAAATCAGGGTGAACATCAGGACGTTGGCGGCCAGCGAGGCGATAGCCGCCATGTGCCAACTGGTGTCGTCCAGCACGTAGATCATGTTCAGCAGCGGTATATAAAAGCCCTGCAAGTTGCCGATCAGCGGCAGCAACATGGTCACCAGCCACACCAGCGTCCCGGCCATCAGCCCGGCGATGAAGCCGCGCCGGTTGGCAGTCGGCCAGTACAGCACCGAGAGTACGCCGGGGAGGAACTGCAGGGTCGCGACAAAGGCCACGATGCCGAGGTTGGCCAGGTCCTGTTCGGCTCCCAGCAGCAGGTAGAAGGCATAGCCGGCCATGATGATGGCCACGATCAGTGCGCGGCGGGTCCATTTCAGCCAGCGGTAGATGTTGCCTTCGGCCGGTGGCTGATACAGCGGCAGCACCAGATGGTTGAGGGCCATCCCCGACAGCGCCAGGGTGGTGACAATGATCAGGCCGCTGGCGGCGGAAAGCCCACCGATATAGGCCATCAAGGCCAATGCCGGTTTGTTGGCGGCGATGCCGATGCCGAGGGTGAAGTATTCGGGATTGGTGGTGGCGCCCAGTTTCAAGCCGGCCCAGAGGATCAGCGGTACCGCCAGACTCATCAGCAACAGGAACAGCGGCAGGCCCCAGCTGGCGCTGACCAGCGAGCGCGGGTTGAGGTTCTCGGTGAAAGTCATGTGGTACATGTGCGGCATCACGATCGCCGAGGCGAAGAACACCAGCAGCAGGGTGCGCCACGGTCCTTCCTGCAATGGCGTGTGCAGGGCGGCGAGGGCGGTCTGGTTCTGCAGCAGCCAGAGTTCCAGCTGTTGCGGGCCATCGAACACACCGTACAGGGCATAGAGGCCGACGCCGCCGATGGCGATCAGCTTGATCACCGACTCGAAGGCGATGGCGAACACCAGGCCTTCGTGCTTTTCCCGGGTGGCGATGTGCCGGGAGCCGAAGAAGATGGTGAACAGGGTGATCAGCGCGCAGAAACTCAGGGCCACCCGGTGCTGCACCGGCTCGCGGGTGAGGATACCGATGGAGTCCGCGACTGCCTGGATCTGCAAGGCCAGCAGCGGCAATACCCCGACCAGCATGATCACCGTGGTCAGCGCGCCGGCCCAGGTGCTGCGAAAACGGAAGGCGAACAGGTCGGCCAGCGACGACAGTTGGTAGGTGCGGGTGATTTTCAGGATCGGGTAAAGCAGCACCGGCGCCAGCAGGAAGGCACCGGAAACCCCGAGATAACTGGAAAGGAAACCGTAGCCGTACTGATAGGCCAGGCCGACCGTGCCATAAAAGGCCCAGGCGCTGGCGTAGACCCCGAGGGACAGGGTGTAGGTCAGCGGGTGGCGGATGATCGAGCGCGGGATCATGCCGCGTTCGCTGATCCAGGCCACCCCGAACAGCACCAGCAGGTACGCGGCGCTGATCAGGATCATCTGGGTCAGGCTAAAGCTCATCGGCATCTTTTTGGCTCTGCAGGATGAAGGTCACGACGATCAGGATCAGCCAGAGCAGATACGGGCGATACCAGGCGCCCGTAGCATCGATCCACCAATCCATGATGGCGGGGGAGAACAGATAGATCCCCACTACCAGCAGCAGGACCAAGCGATAGATGTACATCTCGGCCTCTCTTTATTGTGTGCGTGCCCGAAAACGTGCGGCGATGGTAACGGATGGGCGCCAACCTGCAAGGGGCGTCAGCGGATTTGCGCTTCGGGCACGCTCAGTGTGCGTGGGATCAGTAAAGCATCCCAGTGTTCGATGCCCCAGCTCAGCACTTCCCGAGGGCTGGCATGGACCATTTCGCTGTCGGTTTTCTGCCCCAGGGCGCGCAGGGCACGCAACAGCAGTGGTGTGGCCTGGTCCGCGGCCAGCGGCGGGGAGCGGTAGGACTTGCCCAGTTTATGCCCATCCGGCTGGGTGATCAGCGGCACATGCAGGTAGCGCGGCTGTGGCAGGCCGAGCAACTCTTGCAGGTACAGCTGGCGCGGGGTGGAGTCCAGCAGGTCGGCGCCGCGGACGATATCGGTCACCCCTTGCCAGGCGTCGTCGAGCACCACTGCCAGTTGATAGGCGTAGAGGCCGTCGCGGCGGCGGATCACGAAGTCGCCCACATCCCGTCCCAGGTGCTGGCGGAATTCGCCCTGGACCCGATCGGTGAAACGATATTCCAGCTCCGGTACGCGCAAGCGGATGGCGGCATCTTCCTGGCCATGTCCGGCATTGCGGCACAGGCCCGGATAAATGCCGTGGTAGGGCTCCAGTTGCTTGCGTGAACAGGTGCAGGCGTAAGCCAGGCCCTGGTTGAACAGACGGTCGAGGACTTCGGCGTAGGCCGCGTGCCGCTCGCTCTGGCGGACCATTTCACCGTCCCACTCGAAGCCGTAGCTTTCCAGGGCCTTGAGAATGGCCGCCTGGGCGCCGGGCTCTTCCCGGGGGGGATCAAGGTCTTCCATGCGCAACAACCAGCGGCCGCCGACGGCGCGGGCATCGAGGTAGGAGGCCAGGGCTGCGACCAGCGAGCCGAAATGCAGGTGCCCGCTGGGGGTTGGGGCAAAGCGCCCGATGTAGGAAGAGGCGTGAGAGGCAGTCATGGAGAGGATGTTACTTCGTTCGGTCCCAAGGTGACGATGGCGTCTGGCGGATCGCCATCGCGAGCAAGCTCGTTCCTACAGGGGGGAGGCGGCAGAAACAAAAACGGAGCGTTCGCACGCTCCGTTTTTCATTCAAGCCAGCGATTATTTGCCGACTTGTTTTTCCTTGATTTCCGCCAGGGTCTTGCAGTCGACACACATGTCGGCGGTAGGGCGGGCTTCCAGGCGGCGAATACCGATCTCGACGCCGCAGGATTCGCACCAGCCGTATTCTTCGTCTTCGATCAGTTGCAGCGTCTTGTCGATCTTCTTGATCAGCTTGCGCTCACGGTCGCGGGCGCGCAGTTCCAGGCTGAATTCTTCTTCCTGGCTGGCACGGTCGGCCGGATCGGGGAAGTTGGCTGCTTCGTCTTTCATGTGATCAACAGTGCGATCGACTTCCTGCATCAAGTCCTGTTTCCACTTGTTCAGGATCTTGGTGAAGTGCTCGCGCATGGGCTTGCCCATGTACTCTTCGCCTGCGGTTTCAACATAAGGCTCGAAGCCGCTGATCGATTGATTCTGTTGCTTTGCTTGGGTGGGCATGAAATGGACCGCCTCTACTCATGTAATCCATTGCGCAGGATTGCTCCATCACCGACACATGCCGGCCCTGCGACTGCAAGCGGGCGAACTTACCAGATCAAATCGGACGGCGCTACTCCCGGTTGTCGAGCCCGCGTCCCGCGGCGCTTGCAAAGGTCGATGCCGCCTGGCCTGGTCTGTTCGGGGGCCTGGTCAATTAATGATTTTAGCCAAGCCTGGGCCTGGTGTCGGTGTTCTTTAATGGGTTGGATGGCGGGGCTCAAAGGCTTTGGGCTCTCCCTTGTCCCCGGGGTTGGGTAGAATCGGTTTTTTGCTCACTTCAATGAAGGAAGGCTAATGGCTCAGCCCTACAGTGCGCGCAGCCGCGCTATCGAACCTTTCCACGTGATGGCCCTGCTGGCCCGTGCCAATGAGCTGCAAGCGGCCGGGCACGATGTGATTCACCTGGAAATCGGTGAACCGGACTTCACCACGGCTGAGCCGATCATCAAGGCCGGGCAGGCCGCGCTGGAAGCGGGCAGGACCCGCTACACCGCCGCCCGCGGGATTCCCGAGCTGCGCACGGCCATCTCCGGTTTCTATCGGCAGCGTTACGGGCTGGACATCGACCCCGAGCGCATCATGATCACTCCCGGTGGTTCCGGTGCGCTGCTGCTGACCAGCAGCTTGCTGGTCGACCCCGGCAAGCACTGGCTGCTGGCGGACCCAGGCTACCCCTGCAACCGGCACTTCCTGCGCCTGGTGGAAGGCGCGGCGCAACTGGTGCCGGTCGGTCCGGACGTGCGTTATCAGCTGACACCGGATCTGGTGGAGCGCTATTGGGATCAGGACAGTGTCGGCGCCCTGGTGGCATCACCGGCCAACCCCACCGGGACCTTGCTTTCCCGCGACGAACTGGCGGGGTTGTCGGCCGCGGTGAAGGCGCGTAACGGTCATCTGGTGGTGGACGAGATCTACCACGGCCTGACCTACGGCTGCGATGCCGCCAGCGTGCTGGAAGTCGATGACAGCGCCTTTGTCCTTAATAGCTTTTCCAAATATTTCGGCATGACCGGCTGGCGCCTGGGCTGGCTGGTGGCGCCGCAGGCGGCGGTCGGCGAGTTGGAGAAGCTGGCGCAGAACCTCTACATCAGTGCCCCGAGCATGGCCCAGTACGCTGCGCTTGCCTGCTTCGAGCCAGACACCATCAGTATTCTCGAAGAGCGTCGCAACGAGTTTCAGCGGCGCCGCGACTTCCTCCTGCCAGCCCTGCGCGAGTTGGGTTTTGGCATTGCGGTAGAGCCGGAAGGGGCGTTCTACCTGTATGCCGATATCAGCGCCTTCGGCGGCGATGCCTTTGCCTTCTGCCGGCATTTCCTCGAGACCGAACACATTGCCTTTACCCCGGGGCTGGATTTCGGTCGCCATCAGGCCGGGCACCATGTCCGGTTCGCCTACACCCAGAGCCTGCCGCGCCTGCAGGAAGCGGTGGAGCGGATTGCCCGTGGCCTGCGGAGCTGGCAAGGCTGATGCGTTTTCATCCCCCACTCGAAGAAGGTCGCCTGGTCCGTCGTTACAAGCGTTTTCTCGCTGATATCGAGACCATTGGCGGCGAGTTGCTGACCATTCACTGTCCCAACACCGGTTCCATGTTCAATTGCATGGTCGAGGGCGGGCAGGTCTGGTTCAGCCGTTCCAATGACCCCAAGCGCAAATTGCCGGGGACCTGGGAAATCAGCGAAACGCCCCAGGGGCGGCTGGCTTGCGTCAATACGGCGCGGGCCAACACGCTGGTGGAAGAAGCCTTGCACGCCGGGGTGATCGCTGAGTTGAACGGTTTTACCGCCCTCAAGCGGGAAGTGCCCTATGGCCAGGAAAACAGTCGTATCGACTTCCGCCTGGACTATCTGGACGGCCCGGCTTTTGTCGAGGTCAAAAGCGTCACCCTGGGCTTTGACGGCTCCGCGGTCGCGGCCTTTCCGGATGCGGTGACCCAGCGTGGGGCCAAGCACCTGCGGGAATTGGCCTGTCTGGCGCGGGACGGTATTCGCGCGGTGCAGTTGTATTGCGTCAACCTGTCGGGTGTCGAAGCGGTGCGACCGGCCGAAGAGATCGACCCCGGTTATGCCGCGGCGCTGCGCGAGGCGGTGGCGTCCGGGGTCGAGGTACTGGCCTACGGGGTACGCTTGACCGCCGAGGAAGTGTTCATCGACCGTCGTCTGGACGTATTGCTCAACGGCTAAAGCTGAACCCAGATGCCCTGGCTGTCTTCCCGGCAGGGGATGGCCGTCAGGGATTGCCCGGCACAGGGGCCGGCCACGCATTCACCGTTTTCGATCAGAAACAGCGCACCGTGGGTGGCGCACTGGATCAGGCTGGCGCTGGGATCGAGGAACTGGTCGGGTTGCCACTCCAGAGCGACCCCGCGATGGGGGCAGCGATTGGTGTAGACGTATACCTGTCGATCGCGGCGCACTGCGAAAAGCGGCTGGCCTTCAAGGTTGAAACCTCGGCTGGAAGCCTCCGGCAGATCGCCGGGGGGGCAAAGAAACTTCATGTCTATCCTCGGTAACCGACGGCTCTGGGCTCAGGCTGTCACAGTTTTCCTGTGGGCGCTTGGTGAAACATGTCTGTGCTTGACGGTCAAATGCAAACAATTATCAAATGGCCGCTTCGCCTGTGGGGCGCTTGCTCATTTCGATGCCTGGGTTGCAGGGCATGTCACATGTACGGCGGTTTCCGTGGGCCCACTCTCTGAAGGAAATACCTTTATGCGTTCGAGTGCCCGCGCAATCGCGCTCTGTGTCGGACTTCTGGCCAGCCATGCCGCTGCGGCGGCCGAGCTACCACAACGCTGGGTGAGCGCCGGCGGCGCCTTGTCCGAATGGGTGAGCGCGCTGGGCGCCGAATCGAAGCTGGTGGGCGTGGACACCACCAGCCAGCATCCCGAATCCCTGAAGAGCCTGCCGAGTATCGGTTATCAGCGTCAGTTGTCGGCGGAAGGCATTCTCAGCCTGCGCCCGCAGATTCTGGTGGGTACCGAAGAGATGGGGCCGCCGCCAGTACTCTCGCAGGTGCGCAGCGCTGGGGTGCAGGTCGAGCTGTTCTCGGCCCAGGCCGACCTGCCGACCCTGCGGGGCAATTTGCAGCATCTGGGCAAGTTGCTGGGTAGCGAAGACAAGGCGACGCAGCTGTTCGAGCAATACCAGCAGCAGTTGGAGCAGCAGCGGGCCTGGGTCGGCCAGGCCCAGAAGAAACAGGTCGCGCCAGGTGTGCTGCTGTTGCTCGGGCATGCGGGTGGCAAACCTCTGATTGCCGGTAAGGACACGGCCGCCGACTGGCTGCTGCAGCAGGCGGGCGGACGCAACCTTGCGACCCACACGGGCTACAAGCCCTTTTCCAATGAGTCGTTGGCCGAACTCAACCCCGAGGTGCTGGTGTTTGCCGATCGCAGCCTGAGTGGTGAGGCAGCCCGCGCCGCGCTGTTCAAGGAGAACCCGATTCTCGCCTCCAGCGGCGCGGCCAAGGCCGGCCGGGTCTTCGAGATTGATCCGACCTTGCTGGTGGGAGGCCTGGGGCCGCGCTTGCCACAGAGCCTGAAAAGGCTGTCGGCCGGTTTCTATCCAGCCGAGTCGAGCCAGGCCAGCACCGCCCAATGACCCCTTTGCTTAAACCCCGTGCGCTGTTCATTGGCCTGAGCCTGCTGTGTCTGTTGGCGATCTGGCTGTCCCTGGCACTCGGGCCGGTCAGCCTGCCGTTGCTCGACACCCTGCGTGCCGCCCTGCGTTTGCTGGGCCTGCCTATTGAGGGGCAGGGGCTGGAGCAGGCTGAACTGATCCTCGGGCAGATTCGCCTGCCACGCACCTTGCTGGGGTTGGCCGTAGGGGGCGTCCTGGCCCTGTCCGGCGTGGCGATGCAAGGGCTGTTTCGCAATCCCCTGGCCGACCCGGGGCTGGTAGGCGTTTCGAGTGGCGCGGCGCTGGGCGCGGCCTTTGCCATCGTCGGTGGCTCGTTGCTGGGTGGCGTGCCGGAAGCGATCGGTCCTTACCTGCTGTCGTTCTGTGCCTTTCTCGGTGGTCTGGTGGTGGCGTGGCTGGTCTACCGCCTGGGGCGGCGCAACGGCCAGACCCATGTGGCGACCATGCTGTTGGCCGGGATCGCGTTGACGGCGCTGGCCAGCTCGGCGGTGGGCCTTTTCACCTACCTGGCCGACGACGCGACCTTGCGCACCCTGACGTTCTGGAACCTGGGCAGTCTCAACGGTGCCAGTTATTCGAGGTTGTGGCCGCTGCTGCTGATCAGCGCGGCCGTGGCATTGTGGCTGCCACGCCGGGCCAAGGCCTTGAATGCCTTGCTGCTGGGGGAGTCTGAAGCCGGTCATCTGGGGATCGATGTCGAACGGCTGAAGCGGGAGTTGGTGTTCTGTACCGCGCTGGGGGTCGGCGCGGCTGTCGCTGCTGCCGGGTTGATCGGCTTTGTCGGGCTGGTGGTGCCCCATCTGGTGCGACTGCTATCGGGGCCTGACCACCGGACCTTGTTGCCGGCGTCGATACTGGCCGGCGCCAGCCTGCTGTTGCTGGCGGATCTGGTGGCGCGCCTGGCGCTGGCGCCTGCGGAGCTGCCCATCGGCATCGTGACTGCTTTCATCGGGGCGCCATTCTTTCTGTTTTTGTTATTGCGAGGGCGCGCCTGATGCTGCGAGCGGAAAATCTGGCGGTGCGCCGTGGCAGGAAAACCGTGCTGGAAGGGATCGACCTCGAGCTCAAGCCCGGTGAAGTGCTGGGAGTGCTGGGGCCCAATGGCGCGGGCAAAAGCACCTTGCTGGCGGCCTTGTGCGGCGAGCTGAAACCCGATCAGGGGCAGGTCTGGCTGGATCAGCGTGAGCTCTCCAGGTGGGACGGCGGGCAAAAGGCGCAAAGGCTGGCGGTGTTGCCGCAAAGTTCGACGCTCGAGTTCGCCTTCCGGGTCGAAGAGGTCGTCGGCCTGGGGCGCCTGCCTTATCAAAGCGGCCGGGCGCGGGATGACGAGATCGTCCTGCAGGCCCTGCAAGCGGCGGATGCCGGGCACCTGCACGGTCGCAGCTATGTGGCCTTGTCGGGTGGCGAGCGTCAGCGCGTGCACCTGGCCCGGGTGTTGGCGCAGCTGTGGCCGGGCGCGGTCGGCCAGACCCTGTTGCTCGATGAGCCGACCTCGGCCCTCGATCCCTTGCATCAACATGTCACGTTGCAGGCCATCCGCGAATTTGCCGATCGTGGGGTCGCGGTCCTGGTGATCCTGCATGATCTGAACCTCGCCGCGCGATATTGTGATCGCCTGTTGCTGCTCGAAGGCGGGCGGCCCCACTCGCTGGACAGCCCGGCGCAGGTGCTGCGGCCCGAACCGCTCAAGGCGGTGTTCGGACTGGAGGTACTGGTGCAGGCGCACCCCGAGCGCGGCCACCCTTTGATTATCGCCCGCTGAGGCGATTCGCGGAGACGCCACATGCGTGTGTTATTGATCCTGAGTGTGTTGCTGCTGGGCGCCTGCGAGGGCGTGCCGGTCATGCCTGAACTTCCGGTCCAGGCTGAACACGGGGCGATTCAGGACCTGCGCAGTGGAAAGCTCCTGACTCCAGAGGAACTGGTCATTCGTCTGGCCCGGGCGCCGCGGGTGATTGTCGGCGAGCAGCATGACCACCCCGAGCATCACGCCTTGCAGCTGTGGTTGTTGCAGGCGATGGCGACCCAGCGCACGCAAGGCAGCCTGCTGTTGGAGATGCTCACGCCGGACCAGCAGCCGCGGGTCGACTCGCTCCGCCAGCACAAGGCGGCGCAGGGCTTGCCCGATGATCTGCCAGGTGCATTGGCCTGGTCGCCGGGGTGGGACTGGGCGCTGTACGGACCTGTCGTGCACTATGCGTTGCTCCAGCCTTATCCGTTGCTGGCCGCCAATCTGGATAGCTCCGAAGTTCGCGACATCTATCGCCAGGCACCAGCCTTGAGTGGCGAGCACTCGAATGCCGCCCTGGTGCGCAATGAGTTGCTGCAGCAAGTTCGTGATTCCCATTGTGGCCTGCTGCCCGAAAGCCAGATGCCGGCGATGCTGGCGGTTCAGCAGCAGCGCGACCGACGCATGGCCGAGCGCTTGCTGGCGGCACCGACGCCGGCGCTGCTGTTTGCCGGGGCCTTTCATGCACGCAGGGATGTCGGGGTGCCGGTTCACCTGCGGGACCTCGACGCATCGAACGGCACCGTGGTACTGATGCTGGCGCAGAAGGGCATGCACGTATCGCCGCAAAGCGCGGATTACGTGTGGTACAGCGCGCGGTTGCCGGAGAAGGACTACTGCGCCCAGATGCGCCAGTAGGCTTTTTTCAGGCAAAAAAAGACCCGGCAAGAGCCGGGTCAAATAACCGTGATTAGCCTGATGAGGAGATAATCTGAGAGTCCGAACCACTGGTCTTCCAGGTTATCGACTGATCTCGCGACCAGCTGTGATAATCATAACGATTCTCATTTCCAAGTCAACAAAGTTTTTCCTGTTTCTGCGAATTCCGCCAAACGCTCGTTTGGATTGCTTGTAAAACGGGGCTTCAAAGGTTAGCGCTCAGGCTGTGCAGGCGGCTGACTTCCTTGTTCAACAGGTCGATTCGCCGTGCCATGCTTTCGATCAGGCTATGGGCGATACGTGGATTACTCTGGGTCAGGCTGAGAAACTGGCTCTTGGGGATCAGCATCAGGGTGGATGGCTCGCTGGCAATCACGCTGGCGTTGCGTTTCTCCCCGGTAAAAATGGCCATCGCACCAAAGATCTCGTCCTTGGGCACATCCCCGACCTTGTGCCCGTCGACAAAGGCTTCGGCGTGCCCTTCGATGATGACGAACACATGATCGGCGTCATCGCCCTGGCGAATCAGCACTTCGCCCTTGGCCACGCGTTGAAAGCCGTTGCTGTTGCGCAACTCGGGCTGCTTGAGGCGGGCAACGGCATCGGAGAGCAGGGCGGTTTGTCCGATCAGGTACTGTAGAAACAGTTCGGCCCGCTGTTCGTCGGCATACAGATGCTGGAACACCGCGGAACGCTGATAGGGGATCAGGCTCAACGGCTGCTCGCTGCTGAGTTGCCAGTGAGGCAACTCAGCTCCTCGGCGCAGTCCGAGCAGATCGCCTTCATGCAGATAAAACAGTGGGCGCTCATCGACGCTGGCTTGTACCTGGCCGCTTCCGAGCAGGAACAACTGGCTGTCGGCAAGGCTGCTGGAGAGGTCTTTGGAAGGGGCCACTTCCAACACATCGCCGGACGGCAGCAGGCCTTCCAGCAGGCGCGGCGGGATGCTCTGCAGCTGATTGATCAAGGCATCGGCGTAAGCCGGTTGTTCCCCCAGTAAATACATAAAAAGCCTGCCAGGTCAGTTCTTTTGGCGTGAAGAAATGGCATCCAGCTGTTTGTTGAGTGCTTCCTTGCGTTCTGCCGGAATGTCATTCCAGTGCACATCCATCAGTGCGCCTTCAATGGCGTACAACAGCACCTTCGAGGCTCGAAACCCTCGGGTCCGCACGGCCCGATAGGCATCCACCGCCCCCAGGCGGCGCAAGTCCGAAGCGCTATGGATGCCCACCGCATGCAGCCATTGTGCCGACGTCTTGCCAAGGTTTTTCAGGTGTTGCAATTCATCATTCATCAAGCCTCCTTGCGACGGCCGAATGGTGCGTGGGCAAGTCTCAAAGGAGTGTAGCGCTCAGTAGGAAAAGCGCTGTTCTTTGGTCGGTTTTGGCGCAAAAGCTTCTAAGGCGACAGAGGAAAGTACGCCAGAAACAGAGGGAAGAGGGGGCGGGAGAAGACCAAGTCCAGCGTAAGGCAGAGAGCGCCGGACCTCGGAGCAAAAAGGGGCGATTACTTGGTGCGGTAGCGCAGGCGAGTGCCGAAATTGACGGACATCAGGATTTCATCGGCAGTCAGTTCGGGCGGAAAGTAGGCGCCGGAGATTTGCGCATGGGCCAGGCTGGCGCCTTCCATGGAGGAATTACGCAGGTCGAGGCCGCGCAGGTCGGCAGAACGGAAGTAGGCGTCGGTGAAGTCGATGCCGTCGGCATTCAGTTCACGCAGGTCGAGCCCACGAAAATCGCCGCCGCGCATGTCGACAGTCTGGTCTTTCGGGCGTTCCCGGTTAAAGCCGTCGATGTCGTCTTTGTGCAGCAAAGCGTAAAGGGGAGTATCGAGAAGTTTGGGCTGACTCATGGGGCGTCACCTGCTGGAATTATGACGCCAGTATAGTGCCACTATTTTTCAGCCGTGAAGCCTTTGCGATTTCACGGCTGAAATAGTTGATTACAAGCCTGGGAGACGCTGGCGAATGTTCGCGACCAGGGCGTCGAGGCTCCCGCTTTCATTGGTCTCGACGCGCTTGCTGCGTAGCACTTCCTCGGCGCTCAGGGCTTCGCGATTGGCTTGCTGCTGTTCGATCACGGCCAGGGTCGCGTCCGAGGGGTCGTTGCGATCGACCTGGCGTTGTGCCAGCCAGCTGGCAATGACGGCCTGCGGGGCATTGCAGTCGATGATCAGGCAAGGCGTGCCGGTCGCTTCGGCAACCTTGGCCGCGGCATCACGCTGGTCGCGCTTGAGGTAGGTGGCATCGATGACCACCGGGAAACCGGCGCGCAGGACGATACCGGCAAGTTCATGCAGGCGGTCATAGGTCGCGGTATTGGCTTGGGCATTATAAATGCCGGCATTCGGATCGTTCTGTACCTGCTGCTCGCCAAACAGGCGTTTGCGCTCGACATCGGAACGCAGGCGAACGGCGCCCAGGGCTTCCACCAGACGCATGGCCACATGGCTTTTGCCAACGGCGGAAACGCCAGAAGTGATCGCCAGGAAGCGCGATGGAATGGTGCTGTAGCTTTCTGCCAGGTTGGCGTAGTTGCGGTACTGGCGCAGGGCCGTGGCGCGCTGCATCGGACTGGCGTCGGCCGGCATGCTGAACAGGGCGACCTTGGCTCGTACCAGGGCGCGATAGGCTTTGTAGAAATTCAACAGCTCCAGGCCCTGATAGTCACCGGTCTGTTCCAGGTACTGGCTGATGAAACGGCGTGCCAGGCATTTCAGGCCGCGGTCCTCCAGGTCCATGGCGAGGAAACCGGTGTCGGCATAGACGTCAGTGAAGCGGAACGGCTCGTTGAACTCGATGCAATCGAAGATCACCACCTTGCCATCGATAAGCGTTGCGTTACCCAGGTGGATGTCGCCGTGGCATTCACGGATGAAGCCTTCGGCCTTGCGCTGGGCGAGGAGTGGCTTGAGTCGTTCGAAGCTGCTTTCGGCCCAGGCTTGCAGGGCTTCGAGCTGTTGCAGGTCGGCCTTGTCGCTGAGGAATGGGCGGATCTGCTCGAAGTTCTGACGCACCGGCTCCATGACGCTTTCCGGGGTGCCGGCTTCGTGGGCTGCCGGGACCCGTGGGGCTTCGAGGTGGAACCTGGCAATCTGCCGGGCCATTTCGTCGATGTGCGCGGTGGTCAGTTCGCCATTGGCTTGCAGCGTACTGAGCAGCTGGCTTTGCGGAAACTGGCGCATTTTCAGGGCGTATTCGATAACCGGGCCGTCACCCGCGATCTGTGGCGCTTCGGCACTGCCGGTGATCGGCAACACTTCCAGATACAAATCATCGGTCAGGCGCTGGTTCAGACGCAGCTCTTCGCCGCAGAAGTGCCCGCGCGCTTCAAGGCCGGTGAAATCGAGAAAGCCGAAGTTGACCGGCTTTTTCAGCTTATAGGCATAGGGACCGGTGAGCAGGACCCAGGAGATATGGGTCTCGATGACCTGGAATCCGTCTACGGAATGCGGGTAGAGGGCCGGGTTTTGCAGGGCGGCGATCAGGGATTGGCTCACAGGCGATCCTTCAGAGTCGGGGGAAATTCAAGGGCGTCATTATGGCCGCTGACAGGGCTAACGCAAACCTCGGGCCGCTCCTGTTGACGATGAATAAAGTGCGTATAATCCGCCGCCATGACTCGTACTCGATCCCCCCGTTCCGCTAAAAAACGTCCGTCTAGTGGCCCGCGCCCCTGGCTGGGCTGGGCCTTGAAGCTCGGTCTGGTCGCTCTGGTGGTGCTCGCCGGCTTTGCGGTTTATCTCGATGCCGTGGTCCAGGAGAAATTCTCCGGCAAGCGCTGGACCATTCCGGCCAAGGTCTATGCGCGCCCGCTGGAGCTGTTCGTCGGACAGAAGCTCAGCAAGGACGACTTCCTCACCGAACTCGACGCACTCGGCTATCGCCGCGAAAGCGTGGTCAATGGCCCTGGCGCTGCGTCGGTCAGTGGTAACACCGTTGAACTCAATACCCGCGGTTTCCAGTTCTATGAAGGCATGGAACAGGCGCAACCGGTGCGGGTGCGTTTTTCCGGTGACTACGTGGCCGAGCTGTCAGGTAGCAAAGGCTCGAAACTGGCCGTGGTACGCCTGGAGCCGCTGCTGATCGGCGGCCTGTATCCGAAGAATCTCGAAGACCGGATCCTGATCAAGATCGATCAGGTGCCACCTTATCTGCTGGAAACCCTGGTGGCGGTCGAGGACCGGGATTTCTACAGCCACTTTGGCGTGTCGCCCAAGTCGATCGCACGGGCGGTGTGGGTCAATACCTCGTCCGGCGCCATGCGCCAGGGCGGCAGTACCCTGACCCAGCAGTTGGTCAAGAACTTCTACCTGACCAACGAACGCAGCCTGAGCCGCAAGCTCACCGAAGCGATGATGGCCCTGCTGCTTGAGCTGCATTACGACAAGCGCGAGATCCTCGAGGCGTACCTCAACGAGGTCTTCGTCGGCCAGGATGGCCAGCGTGCCGTGCACGGTTTCGGCCTGGCCAGCCAGTTCTTCTTCAGCCAGCCGCTGGCCGAACTCAAGTTGCATCAGATCGCCTTGCTGGTGGGGATGGTCAAGGGGCCGTCCTATTACAACCCGCGTCGTTATCCGGAGCGCGCGCTGGAGCGGCGTAACCTGGTGCTCGATCTACTGGCACAGCAGGGTGTGGCGACTCCGGAGCAGGTCGAAGCGGCGAAGAAAATGCCCTTGGGCGTGACCAAACGCGGCAGTCTGGCGGACAGCTCGTTCCCGGGCTTCCTGGATCTGGTGAAGCGTCAGCTGCGTGAGGATTACCGCGACGAAGATTTGACCGAGGAAGGCCTGCGGATCTTCACCAGCTTCGACCCGATTCTGCAGATGAAGGCCGAGGCTTCGGTCGGGGATACCTTCAAGCGCCTGGCCGGGCGCAAGGGATCGGATGAAGTCGAAGCAGCGATGGTGGTGACCAACCCGGAAACCGGCGAAGTCCAGGCCATGATCGGCAGCCGCCAGGCCGGTTTTGCCGGTTTCAACCGGGCGCTGGATGCGGTGCGGCCGATCGGCTCCCTGATCAAGCCCGCGGTTTACCTGACGGCGCTGGAGAAACCCAGCCAATACACCCTGACCAGTTGGCTCTCCGACGAGGCGTTCTCGGTGAAGGGTGGCGACGGACAGGTGTGGAAACCCCAGAACTACGACCGTCGTTCCCACGGCACGGTCTTCCTTTATCAGGGGCTGGCCCATTCCTATAACCTGTCGACCGCGCGCCTGGGCCTGGAAGTCGGTGTGCCGAATGTGCTGAAAACCCTGGGGCGCCTTGGTGTCACCCGCGAATTCCCGGCGTTCCCTTCGATGCTGCTGGGGGCGGGGGGCTTGAGCCCGATGGAAGTCGCCACCATGTATCAGACCCTGGCCAACGGCGGTTTCAATACCCCGATGCGCGGGATCCGTAGCGTGCTGACCGCTGAGGGCGAACCGCTGAAGCGTTATCCGTTCCAGATCCAGCAACGTTTCGACCCGGGCTCGATCTACCTGATCCAGAGCGCGATGCAGCGCGTCATGCGCGAAGGTACCGGTAGTTCGGTCTACAACGTGCTGCCGCGCTCCCTGGCGCTGGCGGGCAAGACCGGTACCAGTAACGATTCTCGCGACAGCTGGTTCGCCGGTTTCAGCCAGGATCTGCTGGCCGTGGTCTGGCTGGGGCGTGATGACAACGGCAAGACACCGTTCACCGGTGCCACCGGTGCGCTGCAGGTCTGGACCAGTTTCATGCGCAAGGCCGACCCGTTGCCATTGGATATGCCACAACCGGATAACGTGGTGCAGGCCTGGGTCGACTCGCGGACCGGGCAAGGCTCGGATGCCAACTGTCCGGGCGCGGTACAGATGCCGTATATTCGCGGCAGCGAACCTCCTCCCGGTCCGGCATGCGGTGGCGAAAGCCCGGCGTCCGGCGAGTCGGTGATGGATTGGGTCAAGGGCTGGATGAATTAAGCGAAGAGGGTTTGACGTGAACAAGTGGTGGATTCCAGCTATTACAGCTCTGGCTTTGCTCAATGGTTGCGCCAGCGTGCAGCGTGGCTCGATTCCGGTGGTGGACTCCGGTACCGCAGTGTCCAACAGCGAACGCATTTCGGCCAATGGCGGCTTCCGTCAGACGACCATCAAGCGTCCTGCGCAAGCTCAGGCTCAAAGTATTCCCCAGGACTCGGGCGTGGTGGTGATGGTGCCGGGCGGGGCTGCGGCCACTGCCGCGCCGATCAGCAGCGCACCGATCACCCCGGGCCCGATCACCCCAGGTCCTATCGATACCGCGCCGATCCAGTCCGCGCCGATCAATCAGGGCAGCTACAGCCTGCCGCCGACGCCGAGCGGAGTGCCTTCGGCCAGCTCCGGCGGGCTGTCCGCCGATGAGCAGCTGGACGGTCCGGTGCTGGCCCTGTTGACCACCGCTCAGCAGCAACAGGCGAGTGGTGATCTGAACGGTGCTTCCTCCAGTCTTGAGCGCGCCCAGCGTGTCGCGCCGCGTGAGCCGCAGGTGCTGTATCGCCTGGCCCAGGTACGCATGGCCCAGGGCGATGCCCCGCAGGCTGAACAGTTTGCCCGTCGCGGCCTGAGCTTCGCCAACGGTCGTCCGGATCTGCAGGCCAGCCTGTGGGCATTGATTGCCCAGGCACGCGAGAAACAGGGCGATGCCGCTGGTGCCGCTCAGGCCCGGCAAAAAGCCAAGGTGTCGCTCTGATGGATGCACGTTTTCCAAAGATTGCCGATCAGTTGCTGTTGATCGAACGTGAGATGCGGTTGCAAGGGCTGTGGGATGACACCCCGCCGAGTGCCGAAGCGCTGGCCAGTGTCGAGCCGTTTGCCGTGGATACGCTGGAGTTCGAGCAGTGGCTGCAGTGGATCTTCCTGCCGCGGATGAAGGCGATTCTTGAGCAGGATCTGCCTTTGCCCAACGCCTCGGGTATCCAGGAAATGGCCGAAGTGGTATTCGCCGGTCGCTCGATGCAAGGCCGGGACCATCAGTTGCAGATCCTGCTCAAGGAGTTTGACCAACTGATCGGCGGCGCCCGCTAAACCTTCTGCAACCACTGCCTAGCGGCAGTGGTTGTCTATCGCCTTCTGTGTTTCCGCAATGCGCTGCTGCCGTTGTTCCTCGGTCAGGCGGCGCACTCCCCCCTCTGTGTTCTCGCTCAGGCGCGGGTTGTTCTGCAACTGCGCCAGGCTGGCCCGTGCCTGTGTGCAAAAACGCCTGCGTTCGGCTTCCTGCCTGGCGAGCTGCTGCTTGACCTGATTGTCCATGACTTGTTGCTGAGGGCCCGGCTTGTCGGGCGGCGGCGTACTGCTCGCACCTTTCGGCGCTTTTGGCAGGGTGATGGCAGTGCTGCCCACGCCTTGGGGTGGCTGGGCGTCGAAATGGGTGACTCCCTGGGCGTCGACCCATTTGTAAATCTGGCCGGCCTGGCACGGGAGGCTCATGGCGAGCAGCAGTCCAGCGGTCATGGCGAAGGTTCGCATTTTTGAATTCCTTATCCAGGATTGCGCAATTGAAGCGCAGACACTCGCGGTTTACAGGTTTTTTCTTGCGTTCTCATGCGCTTAGTTCGAATAAAGCACATTGACGTCTTGACTTGCAGAGGGCGAAACAGAAGAATCCAAAGTCCGCTGTAGAGGGACTGCCAGAAGCAGACCCACTCGGCAGAACATGAGGCGCACATCCGCGCCGACCTGCTACACCCGCAACGCGTTACCTCGCGCTGGGTGGGAAAACCCCGCAACACTTGGGGCACTCCCAATACTTGCTCAGTCAGTGCTGACGTAGTCGGCGACCACCGTCGCTCATGCTCTGCTGAGAAGTAAACCTATTAAGACCCGTCCCCTTTCAAGAGGGCGGTATTCTGGCGTTTTAGAGGTGAACAACGTGGAGCTTTTATCTGGCGGTGAGATGCTCGTCCGCTTTTTGCGTGACGAAGGCGTCAAATATATCTATGGGTACCCGGGTGGTGCTCTCCTTCATGTTTACGATGCCCTGTTCAAAGAACCGGAAGTGACCCACATCCTGGTTCGTCACGAGCAAGCGGCTACCCATATGGCTGACGGCTACGCCCGTGCCACCGGCAAGGCCGGCGTGGTACTGGTGACTTCCGGCCCTGGCGCGACCAATGCCATCACCGGTATCGCCACTGCCTATATGGACTCCATTCCAATGGTGATCATTTCCGGTCAGGTGCCTAGCACCATGGTCGGTACCGACGCGTTCCAGGAAACCGACATGATCGGTATCTCCCGGCCGATCGTGAAGCACAGCTTCATGATCAAGCATGCTTCGGAAATCCCGGAAGTCATGAAGAAGGCGTTCTACCTGGCGCAATCCGGTCGTCCGGGTCCAGTCGTGGTCGATGTCCCTAAGGACATGACCAATCCGGCTGAAAAGTTCGAATACGTTTTCCCTAAAAAAGCGAAGCTGCGCTCCTACAGCCCAGCTGTTCGTGGTCACTCCGGGCAAATCCGCAAGGCGGCAGAAATGCTCCTGGCGGCCAAGCGTCCTGTGCTGTACGCAGGCGGCGGGGTGATCCTCGGTGGCGGTTCCGCGCCGCTGACCGAATTGGCACAAATGCTCAACCTGCCGGTCACCAATACCCTGATGGGCTTGGGTGCCTATCCTGGCACCGATCGTCAGTTCGTCGGCATGCTCGGCATGCACGGCAGCTACACCGCCAACCTGACCATGCACCATGCCGATGTGATCCTGGCAGTCGGCGCGCGTTTCGACGACCGTGTCATCAACGGTCCGGCGAAATTCTGTCCGAACGCCAAGATCATCCATGTCGACATCGACCCGGCGTCCATCTCCAAGACCATCAAGGCAGACGTGCCGATCGTGGGTCCGGTAGAGAGCGTCCTGACCGAAATGGTCGCGGCCCTCAAGGAAATCGGCGAAGCCCCGAACAAGGACACAGTCGCCAGCTGGTGGAAGCAGATCGAGGAGTGGCGCGGTGATCGCGGCCTGTTCCCTTACGACAAGGGCGACGGCAGCATCATCAAGCCGCAGACCGTGATCGAGACCCTCTGCGAAGTGACCAAGGGCGATGCCTATGTGACCTCCGACGTGGGTCAGCACCAGATGTTCGCGGCGCAGTACTACCGGTTCAACAAACCCAATCGCTGGATCAACTCCGGTGGCCTGGGCACGATGGGCTTCGGTTTCCCTGCGGCCATGGGCGTCAAGCTGAGTTTCCCTGATGCTGACGTTGCCTGTGTAACGGGCGAGGGCAGTATCCAGATGAACATTCAGGAGCTGTCGACCTGCCTGCAGTACGACCTGCCGGTCAAGATCATCAACCTGAACAACGGTGCGCTGGGTATGGTGCGGCAGTGGCAGGACATGAACTACGGTAGCCGTCACTCGCATTCCTACATGGAATCGCTGCCTGATTTCGTCAAGCTGGCCGAGGCCTATGGGCACGTGGGCATTCGCGTCACGGACCTGAAGGATCTGAAGCCGAAGATGGAAGAAGCGTTCGCCATGAAAGATCGCCTGGTGTTCCTCGACATCCAGGTCGATACCAGCGAGCACGTCTACCCGATGCAGATCAAAGACGGCTCCATGCGCGATATGTGGCTGAGCAAGACGGAGCGTACTTAATCATGCGGCACATTATCTCCTTGCTTCTGGAAAACGAACCGGGCGCCTTGTCTCGTGTGGTTGGCCTGTTTTCGCAGCGCAACTACAACATCGAAAGCCTGACCGTGGCGCCGACCGAAGACCCGACCCTGTCGCGTCTGACGCTGACCACCGTGGGGCACGATGAAATCATCGAGCAGATCACCAAGAACCTGAACAAGCTGGTTGAAGTGGTCAAGCTGGTCGACCTGTCGGAAAGCGCTCACATCGAACGCGAGCTGATGCTGGTCAAGGTCAAAGCCACTGGCGCCCAGCGCGCCGAGGTCAAGCGCACCACCGATATTTACCGTGGGCAGATCGTCGATGTCAGTGCCAGCGTGTATACCGTTCAATTGACCGGTACCAGCGACAAGCTCGACAGTTTCATCCAGTCGATCGGCACCGCCTCGATTCTGGAAACCGTACGCAGTGGCGTCACCGGCATTGCCCGTGGCGATAAAGTACTCAGCATCTAACTCAAATTAGCGAACGGCCTGAACGGCCTGATATAGGGGAAATTCATGAAAGTTTTCTACGATAAAGACTGCGACCTCTCGATCATCCAGGGCAAGAAAGTTGCCATCATCGGTTACGGTTCCCAGGGCCACGCTCAAGCGTGCAACCTGAAAGACTCCGGCGTTGATGTCACCGTTGGCCTGCGTAAAGGCTCGTCCACCGTTGCCAAGGCTGAAGCCCATGGCCTGAAAGTGACCGACGTAGCCGCTGCCGTTGCCGGCGCCGACCTGGTCATGATCCTGACTCCGGATGAGTTCCAGTCCCAGCTGTACAAGAACGAAATCGAGCCGAACATCAAGAAGGGCGCCACCCTGGCCTTTTCCCACGGCTTCGCGATCCACTACAACCAGGTTGTTCCGCGCGCCGACCTCGACGTGATCATGATCGCGCCGAAGGCCCCAGGCCACACCGTACGTTCCGAGTTCGTCAAGGGTGGTGGTATCCCTGACCTGATCGCTATCTACCAGGACGCTTCCGGCAACGCCAAGAACGTTGCTCTGTCCTACGCGGCAGGCGTGGGCGGCGGCCGTACCGGTATCATCGAAACCACCTTCAAGGACGAGACTGAAACCGACCTGTTCGGCGAGCAGGCTGTTCTGTGTGGCGGTACCGTCGAGCTGGTCAAGGCCGGTTTCGAAACCCTGGTCGAAGCTGGCTATGCGCCGGAAATGGCTTACTTCGAGTGCTTGCACGAACTGAAACTGATCGTTGACCTCATGTACGAAGGCGGTATCGCCAACATGAACTACTCGATCTCCAACAACGCCGAATACGGCGAGTACGTGACCGGCCCTGAAGTGATCAACGCCGAATCCCGTCAGGCCATGCGCAACGCCCTGAAGCGCATCCAGGACGGCGAGTACGCCAAGATGTTTATCAGCGAAGGTGCTACCGGCTACCCATCGATGACCGCCAAGCGTCGTAACAACGCTGCTCACGGTATCGAAATCATCGGTGAGCAACTGCGCTCGATGATGCCGTGGATCGGTGCCAACAAAATCGTCGACAAAGCCAAGAACTAAGTTCGAGTCTTGTCAGGGAAAAACGCGGCCTAGGCCGCGTTTTTTCGTTTGGATAGACAGGTTCTGGTATAAAGCTGGATCCTTTGTGGTCCAATCGTGACCCTGGGTATCGTCGAAACTTTTCACACCGTTGCAAGGTAATGTCCATGAGCGAACGTCCCGAAGAGCCAAACCAGGCCTCTGACGCCGAAAGCCTGCTACCCATCGATGAGCATGTCGAAGAAGGGCATGACGCTGAAGGCCGTAAAGTCCGGCATCGTGGTATCTATCTGCTGCCGAATCTCTTCACCACCGCGAACCTGTTCGCCGGTTTCTACTCGATCATCAACTCCATGAGTGCCCAGAGCGCGTTGAGCGCCGGGGACGCGGCAGGAGCGAGCAAGTATTTCGCGTTCGCGGCCATCGCGATTTTTGTCGCCATGGTGCTCGACGGTCTGGATGGGCGCGTGGCCCGCATGACCAATACCCAGAGCGCTTTTGGCGCCGAGTATGACTCGCTGTCCGACATGGTTGCCTTCGGCGTTGCGCCTGCCTTGCTGGCATTCGGTTGGGCGCTGGGCGACATGGGTAAGGTCGGCTGGATGGTCGCCTTCATCTATGTAGCTGGCGCAGCGTTGCGTCTGGCTCGCTTCAACACCCAGGTGGGGACTGCCGACAAGCGTTACTTCATCGGCCTGGCCAGTCCGGCCGCGGCGGGTGTGGTGGCCGGTATTGTCTGGGCGTTCAGCGATTACGGCATCCAGGGTTCGAAGATGTCGTTCCTGGTGGCGCTGATGGTGGCGGCGGCCGGCATGCTGATGGTCAGCAATATCAAGTACAACAGCTTCAAGGAGCTGGACCTGAAGGGGCGTGTACCTTTCGTGGCGATTCTCGCCGTGGTTCTGGTATTCGCCGTGGTCTTCAGTGATCCGCCGCGGATTCTGCTGCTGGTTTTCCTCGCTTATGCGGCGTCCGGTCCAGTGCAATACCTGCTGCGTCTTCGTCGACGCAAAACGTTGCCTTAATGTAATTTCCCCCATACTCCGCAGTCTATTGGTGCATCAGTCCTCCAATACTGCGGAGTTGCCATGTTGATCAAAATCCCCAAGTCGTCTGACTGCAAAGAGTCGGACGTCACGCCTGAATCTCTTTATTTCTCTCGCCGTAGCCTGTTGGGTGGGGCCATTGCTGGCTTGGCTGCCAGTGCGCTGCCACGTTGGGCCAGTGCCGAAGACGCTGGGCGCTATCCAGATGTCGAGCCTGGCAAGGCGCCGTCATGGTTTGCGCAAAAGCTGCCGGAAACCAAATGGCAGGCGGTCAACGTCAAGGATGAGGCGATCACTCCGTTCAAGGATGCCACCCACTACAACAACTTCTATGAGTTCGGTGCCGACAAGGGCGACCCGGCTGCCAATGCCGGCGCGCTGAAAACCGAGCCCTGGAGTGTGGTGGTGGACGGGGAGGTGGGCAAGCCAGGGCGTTATGCGCTGGAAGACTTCATGAAGCCTTATCAATTGGAGGAGCGGATCTACCGGCTGCGTTGTGTCGAGGCCTGGTCCATGGTGATTCCCTGGATCGGTTTCCCGATCTCCGAGCTGCTCAAGCAGGTCGAGCCAACCTCCAAGGCCAAGTTCATCCGCTTCGAAACCCTTCAGGATCCTAAAAGCATGCCCGGTCAACGTTCGGGTTTTGCTCTGATCGATTGGCCTTATGTAGAAGGGCTGCGCCTGGATGAGGCGATGCACCCCTTGGCGATTCTTGCCGTGGGGATGTATGGCCGTGAGCTGCCCAACCAGAACGGCGCACCGTTGCGTTTGGTAGTGCCCTGGAAGTACGGCTTCAAGAGCATCAAGTCCATCGTGCGTATCAGTCTGGTAGAGGAGCAGCCGAAAACCACCTGGCAAAGCATCGCTGCCAATGAGTACGGTTTTTACGCGAACGTGAATCCCACGGTTGATCACCCTCGCTGGACTCAGGCACGCGAACGTCGATTGCCTAGCGGTCTGTTCAGTCCCAACGTGCGTGAGACACAGATGTTCAATGGCTACGCGGATGAAGTCGCTTCTTTATATACCGGCCTGGATCTGCGGAAGAATTACTGATGCGCTACCCACTCTGGCGCCTTGGCGTCTTCATCGTTGCTGCTATCTGGCCTTTGCTTTGGTTGTACCAGGCTTGGGCCTCCGCCCTCGGGCCCGACCCGGGAAAGGTACTGGTCGATCGATTGGGTCTGGGTACCCTGATCTTTTTACTGATCACCCTGAGCATGACGCCCCTGCAGAAACTCACGGGATGGGCGGGGTGGATCGCGGTACGACGCCAGCTTGGTTTGTGGTGCTTTGCTTATGTAGTGCTGCATTTAAGTGCTTACGCTGTATTTATCCTCGGGCTCGACTGGTCGCAGTTGGGCGTGGAGTTGCGTAAGCGGCCCTACATTATTGTAGGAAGCCTGGGCTTTCTCGGATTGTTGGCCTTGGCGGTGACTTCCAATCGATACAGCCAGCGTCGCCTGGGCAGTCGTTGGAAGAAGTTGCATCGGTTGGCGTATCTCATTCTCGGGCTGGGTTTACTGCATATGCTCTGGATTGTTCGGGCTGATCTTAAAGAGTGGGCTATCTACGCCTCTATTGGCGCGTTGTTGTTACTGTTGCGGGTGCCGCCGGTGACACGGCGAATCCCGCGTTTAGTGGGGAAAAACCATCTTTTGCAACAAAAGCGTAATTAGGGGTTGACGGCAGATTCTGGAAGTCTATAATTCGCCCCACTTCCGGCGCAGTCGAAACGGAAAACTCCTTGAGATTCAACGAGTTACGCGGTTTTCGGCAGTGGTTACGCTTCAGTTCATCGAAGCCCGAAGGAGTTGATTCGGCAGTAAGTTTTCGCCGAGTTAACGATTCGATCTTCTCGGTCGAAAGCGGAGAAAAAGAGGTGTTGACAGCAGCGTGTAACGCTGTAGAATTCGCCTCCCGCTGACGAGAGATCGAAAGCGCAAGTGGTTGAAGTTGCAAAGGAAACTTTGAAAACTTCTTAAAATAACCGCTTGACAGATGCAGAGGCTGCTGTAGAATGCGCGCCTCGGTTGAGACGAAAGACTTAACCAACCGCTCTTTAACAACTGAATCAAGCAATTCGTGTGGGTGCTTGTGGAGTCAGACTGATAGTCAGAAAGATTATCAGCATCACAAGTTACTCCGCGAGAAATCAAAGATGTAACCAACGATTGCTGAGCCAAGTTTAGGGTTTTCTCAAAACCCAAAGATGTTTGAACTGAAGAGTTTGATCATGGCTCAGATTGAACGCTGGCGGCAGGCCTAACACATGCAAGTCGAGCGGTAGAGAGGTGCTTGCACCTCTTGAGAGCGGCGGACGGGTGAGTAATGCCTAGGAATCTGCCTGGTAGTGGGGGATAACGTTCGGAAACGGACGCTAATACCGCATACGTCCTACGGGAGAAAGCAGGGGACCTTCGGGCCTTGCGCTATCAGATGAGCCTAGGTCGGATTAGCTAGTTGGTGAGGTAATGGCTCACCAAGGCGACGATCCGTAACTGGTCTGAGAGGATGATCAGTCACACTGGAACTGAGACACGGTCCAGACTCCTACGGGAGGCAGCAGTGGGGAATATTGGACAATGGGCGAAAGCCTGATCCAGCCATGCCGCGTGTGTGAAGAAGGTCTTCGGATTGTAAAGCACTTTAAGTTGGGAGGAAGGGTACTTACCTAATACGTGAGTATTTTGACGTTACCGACAGAATAAGCACCGGCTAACTCTGTGCCAGCAGCCGCGGTAATACAGAGGGTGCAAGCGTTAATCGGAATTACTGGGCGTAAAGCGCGCGTAGGTGGTTCGTTAAGTTGGATGTGAAATCCCCGGGCTCAACCTGGGAACTGCATCCAAAACTGGCGAGCTAGAGTATGGTAGAGGGTGGTGGAATTTCCTGTGTAGCGGTGAAATGCGTAGATATAGGAAGGAACACCAGTGGCGAAGGCGACCACCTGGACTGATACTGACACTGAGGTGCGAAAGCGTGGGGAGCAAACAGGATTAGATACCCTGGTAGTCCACGCCGTAAACGATGTCAACTAGCCGTTGGGAGCCTTGAGCTCTTAGTGGCGCAGCTAACGCATTAAGTTGACCGCCTGGGGAGTACGGCCGCAAGGTTAAAACTCAAATGAATTGACGGGGGCCCGCACAAGCGGTGGAGCATGTGGTTTAATTCGAAGCAACGCGAAGAACCTTACCAGGCCTTGACATCCAATGAACTTTCCAGAGATGGATTGGTGCCTTCGGGAACATTGAGACAGGTGCTGCATGGCTGTCGTCAGCTCGTGTCGTGAGATGTTGGGTTAAGTCCCGTAACGAGCGCAACCCTTGTCCTTAGTTACCAGCACGTTATGGTGGGCACTCTAAGGAGACTGCCGGTGACAAACCGGAGGAAGGTGGGGATGACGTCAAGTCATCATGGCCCTTACGGCCTGGGCTACACACGTGCTACAATGGTCGGTACAGAGGGTTGCCAAGCCGCGAGGTGGAGCTAATCCCACAAAACCGATCGTAGTCCGGATCGCAGTCTGCAACTCGACTGCGTGAAGTCGGAATCGCTAGTAATCGCGAATCAGAATGTCGCGGTGAATACGTTCCCGGGCCTTGTACACACCGCCCGTCACACCATGGGAGTGGGTTGCACCAGAAGTAGCTAGTCTAACCTTCGGGAGGACGGTTACCACGGTGTGATTCATGACTGGGGTGAAGTCGTAACAAGGTAGCCGTAGGGGAACCTGCGGCTGGATCACCTCCTTAATCGACGACATCAGCTGCTTCATAAGCTCCCACACGAATTGCTTGATTCATTGAAGAAGACGATTGGGTCTGTAGCTCAGTTGGTTAGAGCGCACCCCTGATAAGGGTGAGGTCGGCAGTTCGAATCTGCCCAGACCCACCAATTACTGGTGCACCCTGTAGCGATACGGGGCCATAGCTCAGCTGGGAGAGCGCCTGCCTTGCACGCAGGAGGTCAGCGGTTCGATCCCGCTTGGCTCCACCATTACAGATTGGTGTCCATCGTTTAAAGCTTAGAAATGAGCATTCCATCAAGTTGATGGTGAATGTTGATTTCTGATCTTTATCAGAATCGTTCTTTAAAAATTTGGGTATGTGATAGAAAGATAGACTGGATAGCACTTTCACTGGTGTTGTTCAGGCTAAGGTAAAATTTGTGAGTTTAATCGCGAATTTTCGGCGAATGTCGTCTTCACAGTATAACCAGATTGCTTGGGGTTATATGGTCAAGTGAAGAAGCGCATACGGTGGATGCCTTGGCAGTCAGAGGCGATGAAAGACGTGGTAGCCTGCGAAAAGCTTCGGGGAGTCGGCAAACAGACTTTGATCCGGAGATGTCTGAATGGGGGAACCCAGCCATCATAAGATGGTTATCTTGTACTGAATACATAGGTGCAAGAGGCGAACCAGGGGAACTGAAACATCTAAGTACCCTGAGGAAAAGAAATCAACCGAGATTCCCTTAGTAGTGGCGAGCGAACGGGGACTAGCCCTTAAGTGGCTTTGAGATTAGCGGAACGCTCTGGAAAGTGCGGCCATAGTGGGTGATAGCCCTGTACGCGAAAATCTCTTAGTCATGAAATCGAGTAGGACGGAGCACGAGAAACTTTGTCTGAATATGGGGGGACCATCCTCCAAGGCTAAATACTACTGACTGACCGATAGTGAACTAGTACCGTGAGGGAAAGGCGAAAAGAACCCCGGAGAGGGGAGTGAAATAGATCCTGAAACCGTATGCGTACAAGCAGTGGGAGCAGACTTTGTTCTGTGACTGCGTACCTTTTGTATAATGGGTCAGCGACTTATATTCAGTGGCGAGCTTAACCGAATAGGGGAGGCGTAGCGAAAGCGAGTCTTAATAGGGCGTTTAGTCGCTGGGTATAGACCCGAAACCGGGCGATCTATCCATGGGCAGGTTGAAGGTTAGGTAACACTGACTGGAGGACCGAACCGACTACCGTTGAAAAGTTAGCGGATGACCTGTGGATCGGAGTGAAAGGCTAATCAAGCTCGGAGATAGCTGGTTCTCCTCGAAAGCTATTTAGGTAGCGCCTCATGTATCACTGTAGGGGGTAGAGCACTGTTTCGGCTAGGGGGTCATCCCGACTTACCAAACCGATGCAAACTCCGAATACCTACAAGTGCCGAGCATGGGAGACACACGGCGGGTGCTAACGTCCGTCGTGAAAAGGGAAACAACCCAGACCGTCAGCTAAGGTCCCAAAGTTATGGTTAAGTGGGAAACGATGTGGGAAGGCTTAGACAGCTAGGAGGTTGGCTTAGAAGCAGCCACCCTTTAAAGAAAGCGTAATAGCTCACTAGTCGAGTCGGCCTGCGCGGAAGATGTAACGGGGCTCAAACCATACACCGAAGCTACGGGTATCACGTAAGTGATGCGGTAGAGGAGCGTTCTGTAAGCCTGTGAAGGTGAGTTGAGAAGCTTGCTGGAGGTATCAGAAGTGCGAATGCTGACATGAGTAACGACAATGGGTGTGAAAAACACCCACGCCGAAAGACCAAGGTTTCCTGCGCAACGTTAATCGACGCAGGGTTAGTCGGTCCCTAAGGCGAGGCTGAAAAGCGTAGTCGATGGAAAACAGGTTAATATTCCTGTACTTCTAGTTATTGCGATGGAGGGACGGAGAAGGCTAGGCCAGCTTGGCGTTGGTTGTCCAAGTTTAAGGTGGTAGGCTGGAATCTTAGGTAAATCCGGGGTTCTAAGGCCGAGAGCTGATGACGAGTTACCTTTCAGGTGACGAAGTGGTTGATGCCATGCTTCCAAGAAAAGCTTCTAAGCTTCAGATAACTAGGAACCGTACCCCAAACCGACACAGGTGGTTGGGTAGAGAATACCAAGGCGCTTGAGAGAACTCGGGTGAAGGAACTAGGCAAAATGGCACCGTAACTTCGGGAGAAGGTGCGCCGGTGAGGGTGAAGGACTTGCTCCGTAAGCCCATGCCGGTCGAAGATACCAGGCCGCTGCGACTGTTTATTAAAAACACAGCACTCTGCAAACACGAAAGTGGACGTATAGGGTGTGACGCCTGCCCGGTGCCGGAAGGTTAATTGATGGGGTTAGCTAACGCGAAGCTCTTGATCGAAGCCCCGGTAAACGGCGGCCGTAACTATAACGGTCCTAAGGTAGCGAAATTCCTTGTCGGGTAAGTTCCGACCTGCACGAATGGCGTAACGATGGCGGCGCTGTCTCCACCCGAGACTCAGTGAAATTGAAATCGCTGTGAAGATGCAGTGTATCCGCGGCTAGACGGAAAGACCCCGTGAACCTTTACTATAGCTTTGCACTGGACTTTGAATTTGCTTGTGTAGGATAGGTGGGAGGCTTTGAAGCGTGGACGCCAGTTCGCGTGGAGCCATCCTTGAAATACCACCCTGGCAACTTTGAGGTTCTAACTCAGGTCCGTTATCCGGATCGAGGACAGTGTATGGTGGGTAGTTTGACTGGGGCGGTCTCCTCCTAAAGAGTAACGGAGGAGTACGAAGGTGCGCTCAGACCGGTCGGAAATCGGTCGTAGAGTATAAAGGCAAAAGCGCGCTTGACTGCGAGACAGACACGTCGAGCAGGTACGAAAGTAGGTCTTAGTGATCCGGTGGTTCTGTATGGAAGGGCCATCGCTCAACGGATAAAAGGTACTCCGGGGATAACAGGCTGATACCGCCCAAGAGTTCATATCGACGGCGGTGTTTGGCACCTCGATGTCGGCTCATCACATCCTGGGGCTGAAGCCGGTCCCAAGGGTATGGCTGTTCGCCATTTAAAGTGGTACGCGAGCTGGGTTTAGAACGTCGTGAGACAGTTCGGTCCCTATCTGCCGTGGACGTTTGAGATTTGAGAGGGGCTGCTCCTAGTACGAGAGGACCGGAGTGGACGAACCTCTGGTGTTCCGGTTGTCACGCCAGTGGCATTGCCGGGTAGCTATGTTCGGAAAAGATAACCGCTGAAAGCATCTAAGCGGGAAACTTGCCTCAAGATGAGATCTCACTGGAACCTTGAGTTCCCTGAAGGGCCGTCGAAGACTACGACGTTGATAGGTTGGGTGTGTAAGCGCTGTGAGGCGTTGAGCTAACCAATACTAATTGCCCGTGAGGCTTGACCATATAACACCCAAGCAATTTGCGCTTAACAGCCAGATTGCGGTGTGTGAAGACGAAACGAACCGAAAGTTCGAAAAAACACACAAACTATCGCATACCCAATTTGCTGAAGCGTCGAAAGACGACTCGGCACACCGAATTTCTTGACGACCATAGAGCATTGGAACCACCTGATCCCATCCCGAACTCAGCAGTGAAACGATGCATCGCCGATGGTAGTGTGGGGTTTCCCCATGTGAGAGTAGGTCATCGTCAAGATTAAATTCCGAAACCCCAATTGCGAAAGCAATTGGGGTTTTGTTTTTGCGCGTAGAAAACGGTTCTTATCTCCAAACAATTTTGCACAGTTATTTTCGGGACGGACCTCTAGAATAGCTTCACGCCTTTTCAGAGCCAGAGCCTTGTATGTCAGATACGGTTGACGCCCCCGGGCTGTCGGAGTTGCCGCTGGACGATCTGGTGGCCTGCCACGAATGCGACTTGTTGATGCGCAAGCCAGAGCTGGCCCACGGAGAAAAAGCCCAGTGCCCCCGCTGTGGTTACGAGCTATACGCACACCGCCATAACGTCGTGGATCGCAGCTTGGCATTGGTTATTGCCGCGCTACTGCTCTATGTCCCCGCGAACTTTTTACCCATCATGCAGCTCAATCTACTCGGACAATCCTCTGAGGACACTGTGTGGAGCGGCGTTATCGGTTTGTTCAATACCGATATGCAAGGCGTGGCGGTGGTGGTGTTTCTCTGCAGCATGGGCATTCCATTGCTCAAGCTGGTCTGCCAGTTGCTCGTGCTCCTGAGTATTCGCCTGGACATAGGTCGCAGTTACGGCCTGTTGCTGTACCGCATTTATCACCACTTGCGGGACTGGGGCATGCTCGAGGTCTACCTGATGGGGGTATTGGTCGCCATCGTCAAGCTGGCGGACCTGGCTGCCATGACGGTCGGCCTGGGGTTGGTGTGTTTTGTCAGCCTGTTATTGGTTCAAGTGTGGCTTGAGGTGGTCATGTCGCCCCATCAGATATGGGATGCCCTGGCCGGGGAGGATGCGTATGCGGGCGATTGATGCGGGCATTCTGGTCTGTAATGAATGCCACGAGCTGAACAGGCAGGAACCCGATACCGATGAGCAAACCTGCACTCGTTGCGGGGCCCTGGTGCATGCTCGTCGCCCCAACAGCATCATGCGTACCTGGGCACTGCTGATTACTGCGGCGATCCTGTACATCCCAGCCAATGTACTGCCGATCATGACGGTCACGTCACTCGGCCAGGGTGACCCCAGCACCATCATGTCGGGGGTGATCGTACTGGTGCAGCACGGCATGATCCCGATTGCGGCGGTGGTGTTCATCGCCAGTATCCTGGTTCCTACCTTCAAGCTGGTGGGGATTGCCCTGTTGCTGTTTTCGGTCCAGCGCCACCAGCCGTTATCGGCGCGACAACGCATTTGGATGTACCGCTTTATCGAGTTCATCGGCCGCTGGTCGATGCTGGATATCTTTGTGATCGCCATCCTGGTGGCGGTGGTGAACTTCGGCCGACTTGCCAGTATCGAGGCCAATCTCGGTGCAGTGGCCTTTGCCAGCGTGGTGATTCTGACGATGCTCGCTGCAGTAACTTTTGATCCCCGACTGATCTGGGATAACACGGAGTCGGACGACGACAATGAGTGATTTGCCTAAAGCTAAAACCCGTCCGGCTTCGAACTGGTCGGCCATCTGGGTCCTGCCTCTGATCGCGTTGCTGATTGGCGGATGGTTGGGCTGGCGTGCCTACAGTCAGACCGGTATCGAGGTCCAGGTGCGCTTTGAAAGCGGCGAGGGCATTCAGGCCAACAAGACCGAGGTGGTCTACAAAGGGATGTCGGTGGGCAAGGTCAAGGCCCTGGCCCTGGACGACGAAGGCAACACCAGAGGGGTGATTGCCACTGTCGAGATGAACAAGGACGTCCAGCAATACCTGAAGAGCAGCACACGCTTCTGGCTGGTCAAACCGAGCGTGACCCTGGCCGGGATCACCGGGCTGGAGACGCTGGTTTCAGGTAACTACATCGCCATCAGCCCGGGAGAGGGCGAGCCTGCGCGCAAGTTCAAGGCGCTGGTCGAAGAACCACCGTTATCGGACGCCAAGCCGGGCTTGCACTTGACCATCAAGGCGGATCGCCTGGGATCGTTGAACCGCGGCAGCCCGGTGTTCTACAAGCAGATCCAGGTGGGGCAGGTGAAAAGCTACCTGCTCTCCGAAGACCAGAACACGGTGGAGATCAAGGTCTTTATCGAGCCGACCTACGCCAACCTGGTGCGCAAACATACGCGTTTCTGGAACGCCAGCGGCATCAGCATCGACGCCAACCTGTCCGGAGTGAAAGTGCGTAGCGAATCCCTGGCCAGCATCGTCGCCGGCGGTATCGCCTTTGCTACCCCGGAGAATCGCCGGGACAGCCCGCCAACCGACCCGACCCTGCCGTTCCGTCTCTACGAGGACTTCGACGCGGCGCAGGCGGGCATCCGGGTCAAGGTCAAGCTGAGTGATTTCGAAGGGCTCCAGGCAGGCCGCACACCGGTCATGTACAAGGGGATTCAGGTCGGTAACCTCAAGGCCCTCAAGGTCGACCCGGATCTGTCCAGCGCCACGGCGGAGCTGACCCTGGACCCCCTGGCCGAGGATTACCTGGTGCAAGGCACCCAGTTCTGGGTGGTCAAGCCTTCGATCTCCCTGGCGGGTATCACCGGTCTGGAAGCCCTGGTCAAAGGCAACTACATCGCGGTGCGCCCAGGTGACAAGGGCGGTGCTCCGCAACGCGAATTCGAGGCGCGGCCCAAGGCGCCGCCGCTGGACCTGCGCTCCCCTGGCCTGCACCTGGTGCTGTTCACCGAAAACCTCGGTTCGCTGGAGGTGGGCAGCCCGATTCTGTACAAGCAGGTCAAGGTCGGCTCGGTGCAGAGCTACCAGTTTTCGCGGACCCGCAAGCAGTTGGTCATCGGCGTGCATATCGAGAAGGAATACGAAGGGCTGGTGAACGGCTCGACGCGCTTCTGGAATGCCAGCGGTGTCACCTTGACCGGTGGCCTGACCGGCGGCATCCAGGTCAAGAGCGAGTCGCTGCAAAGCCTGATGGCCGGCGGTATCGCCTTCGACACGCCGGAACCCAACGTGCCGCTGAAAAAGCGCATCCCACGTTTCCGCTTGTATGCCGACAAGGAGCAGGCGACACAGAAGGGCACCCTGATCAGCATCAAGGTCGATCGCGCCGATGGCCTGCGTCCGGGCACGCCTATCCGCTTCAAGGGGCTGGATGTCGGCAAGGTCGAAGACGTCGACCTGAGCGGCGATCTGCAGTCGGTGCTGCTCAAGGCTCGGATCACCGAGGTGCCGGAGCGTATCGCGCGGGTCGGCAGCCAGTTCTGGGTGGTCAAGCCGGAGCTTGGCTTGATCAAGACCGCCAACCTGGAAACCCTGGTGACCGGGCAGTACATCGAAGTGCAGCCGGCGGCGAAGAACCTCGGCGCGCAAACCAGCTTTGTCGCCTTGCCCCAGCCACCGGAAACCGCGGTCGCCGAGGCCGGCCTGAGCCTGGTGCTGAGCGCGGCGCGGCGCGGCTCGCTGAAGGTCGGCGTGCCGGTGACTTACCGCGAGGTAACGGTGGGCAAGGTCACGGGCTACGAACTGGGCCAGACTGCCGACCGGGTGTTGATCCATATCCTGATCGAGCCGAAGTACGCGCCGCTGGTGCGTGGCGGTACGCGTTTCTGGAACAGCAGTGGGTTCGGTATCGACATCGGCCTGTTCAAGGGCGCAACCGTCCGTACCGAGTCGCTGGAGACCCTGATCCAGGGCGGCATCGCCTTTGCCACGCCGGATGGCGAGCGCATGGGCAACCCGGCACGGCCGGAACAGACCTTCCCGTTGTTCGACAAGTTCGAGGACGAATGGCTGACCTGGGCACCGAAAATCCCCCTGGGCAAATAACCCAGAAAGCAAAAAGGCCGTGATCGAAAGATCACGGCCTTTTTGTTTTACGGCTTCGGCGGTTACACCTCGTCCAGCTCCGCTTCGGCTTCTGGTTCGACGTTCAGGGTGGCCTTGACCTGATCGTGACGGCGGATGTACTTCCAGTCCGCCTCGTCGATGTAGATACCGTTCGGGCCGCTGCCGCCTTCCAGGTCGATGGCGACCTGGGCCGACACCTGCGGCTTCACGCTGGCCAGGATCGGCACGAAGCCCAGTTGCAGGCTGGTTTCCAGCAGCGCTGCCTGGTTCTTCTCGTCGATGTCCGCAGCCTCGTCGAGGTAGTACGGCAGGCGGATGCGCCCGGCCTGCTCGCGGTCCATCAAGTGCAGCAACAGGTACATGTTGGTCAGCGCCTTGATGGTCATGGTGGTGCCGTTGGACGCCGCGCCATCGATATCGGTGTGGATCACCGGCTGGCCATTGACCTTGGTGATCTCGAACGCCAGCTCGAACAGATCCTTGAGGCCCAACTGGTTGTGGTTGGCCGCTACCAGGCGGGCCAGGTATTCCTTGGCCTCTTCGTTCTTGCTGTCCTGTTCGGCGCTCTGGCTCAGGTCGAACACCGACAGGGTCTCGCCTTCTTCGTACTGGCCGGCGCTGTGGATGATCTGGTCGATGTGCTTGAGGGCTTCCTTGTTCGGTGCGAGCACGATACGGAAGCTCTGCAGGTTGGACACCTGGCGTTTGTTGATCTCGCGGTTGAACAGCGCCAACTGATGCTCGAGGCTGTCGTAGTCGCTGCGGATGTTGCGCAGGGTCCGGGCGATATCGGTGACGGCCGCGCGACGCGCCTTGCCCAGGGTCAGGGCTTCGTCGGTGCGGTGCGCATAGGCGTTGATCAGCAGTTGCAGGCGACGCTCCATGTCGTCTTCGCTGTCGAACTTGGCCACGCCCTTGAGGCGCACCTGAGCGTACAGCGCCTCAATCTGGCCATCGACCCGCTGCAGACCTTGCCAGCTGTCCTGATAGTCGTTGAGCAGGGGCAGCAGGTTGTCCATGGAGTCGTCCACCGGCTCCATGAACGGCGTGCCGAACGGCAGGTCCGCCGGCAACAGCTGGCGACGGCGCAGGGCATCGTCGAGGGTGCGTTGCTTGGCTTCCATGTCGCCGATCTGCCGGCCCACGAGTTGCAGCTTGGCCGACAGCTGCTGGACGCGTTCGGTGAAGGCGTCACTGGAGCGCTTGAGTTCGTCCTGGGCGGCTTCCATCTGCGCCAGCTGTTCCAGCTTTTCGCCTTCCTCGGCGCTCAGGGTCTGCGCGCGGCGGAAATCTTCCAGGGCTTTCTGCGCATCCAGCACCTGCTGGTACAGCGCTTCGGTCTGGGTCTTGCTCGCGGCGCGGTCGGCGGCCACTGCGGCCTGGGTTTTCAGCTGCTTGAGTTCTTTGTCCAGGCGCTCTTTCTGGTCGCGCAATGCCGCGCGATCCGCCAGGGCCTGCAAGGCCGGCGGTTCGATGTGGGAAATGTCGATGGACAGCCCCGGCACTTCGAAGCGCTCGCCCTTGAAGCCATCGAGGATCAGCTCCACGGACTTGACCCAGTCGCCGTTCTCGTCCAAGGCAATGCCATGTTCGCCCAGCGGCAGGCTGAACAACTGGCTGTTGAACAGGCGCATCAGGCGCTCGACGTCCTGTTGCGAGAATTCCTCGCGCAGGCGCGCATAGCTGTTGTTGTCGGCGTTATCGAGCTGCTGCTTGACCGACTTCAGGCGTTTTTCCAGATCCCGCAGGCGCTCTTCCAGGTCCTCGGCGGAGAACTGTCGGGACTGGGCCAGGGCGCCGGCCAGTTCGTCGTGGGCATCCTTGGCCGCCAGCAGTTGCTGCTCCAGGACCTTGACATCGTCCACCAGGGCGAAACGATGCTTGAGCACCGAGAGCTCACCGAGCCAGCGCTGGGTGCCGGTGATTTCCCGCTCCAGGCGCATCATTTCCTGGGTGCTGCTGCGCTGGTCGTTCTGCAGTGCGTCCTGCTCGTTGCGGTAGTGCTCGGCCTGGATGGTCAGCTCTTCCTTGCGCGCGCTGGCGTAGTCGGACCAGGTGCCCAGCAGCGAATCAAGCAGCGGCGACAGGCGATGCAGTTTGCCGCGCAGGATGTCGCGCTGTGTCACGCCGTTGGCCAGGGCTTCCACCAGGGGACCCGCGGCCACCAGCGAGTTGTAGTCCTGCTCCATGCGGCGCACGTCGCGGAAGGCATCTTCGCAGGCGGCGATGTAGTCGACGCTGCCGGAACGCAGGCTGTGCTCGAAGGCATCGAGGAACAGCTGCTTGAGCTTGGCCGCGGTGATTTCGCGCATGTGCAGCAGGTTGATGAACAGCGCGCGGAAGGTCTTCAGGCTCTGCTCGCTGGTGGAGCGCAGCGGGATCAGGGTCAGGTCCAGCGGAATCGAGGTATGTCCGCCGACCAGCAGGCGACGCAGTTCGTCCGGCTTGAGTTCATAGGCCTTCAGGCCCTGGCGCTCGAGGTTGGTGAACAGCTCTTTCTGCCGCAGGCAAGTGTCGTCTTTCTGGTAGTGCGCCAGGTCCAGCGAGCCGGCATAGGCGAAGAACTGGTGACCGAAACTGCCGCCCGGACCGCGCCCGGCCACGCCGATCACATGCGGGCCATGGGGCAGGGACACTTCCACCAGGATGTAGCTGGTATCGGTAGCGAAGTAGAAACGCCGCGACTGTTCCAGGCTGTACTTGCCGAAGCTCATGTCCGACATGCGTGCCAGGATCGGGAATTGCAGAGCGTTGATCGAAGCGGACTTGCCCAGGTTGTTCGCGCCGTAGACCGACAGCGGCTCTTCCAGCGGGAACAGGCCCAGGCTGTAGCCGGCGGTGTTCAAAAGGGCAAAGCGGCGGATGCCGTAGCGTTCCTTGCTCATGCGTCGAGCTCCTGTTCTTCGGCAATGGCGCGGGCCAGTGCGTCTTCTTCACTTTCCGATTCGACGAATTCGCTGAGGTCCAGCGGGTCGTCGGTCTGCAGCAGTTTTTCGTCGCTGTCTTCGTCGATCAGCACCGGCGTCGGCAACGGCAGCACGCTGTGCAGGCTGGCGGCCAGGTCACGGTCCTGCTGCACCGACAGGCACACATCGAGGAAGCGGTGCATCGGCGGCAGGAAGCGGTAGATGCCCGGCTCCTCGCCGGCAAAACCCAGTTGGGTCATGCGCCGCATGATTTTTTCTTCCAGTTCTTCATGGGTCTGCACTTCGGCCTGGATGAACAGGTCGCGGTACTTCTCCAGCAAGGACGGCAGTTCGTCGCGGCCGAGGCTGCCGCCGTCGAGCACGGCGACCGGGTCGCGGCCCTGGTCGGCCAGGTGCTCCACCAGGATGAAGGTGAACAGCGCCAGGCGCTGGGCGGTCTTGTTCACCTGGGCGGCGGCGTTCTCCGGCACGAAGTAGTAGAAACCACGGGTGTCGCATACCAGTTCGAAGCCCAGGGCCTTGAACAGGGTGCGGTACTGGTCCTGGAAGTTCGACAGCTGGGAGTACAGCTCCGGGTCGCGGCGGCTGACGTGATAACCCTTGAACAGCTCGCGAAAGATCGGCGCCAGCTGGGACAGTTCGGAAAGATCAAGATGCATGTGGAGTGCTCGCAGAATTCTCGGTCACGTCATCGCGGGCCGAGAGCAGGGCGAAGGAGCGCAGGCTGACCTGGTGCTCGTGGGTGTGGTAGTCGCGGCGTTCCAGACGCTCGCGCTTGAAGCGTTTTTCCCGCGACAGACGGGAGAACCAGTACAGCAACTCGTCGGTGGCACCGTCGGGTTCCTGCTCCAGCAGCCAGGTCATCAGGTCCGGCATCGGCAGGGCGTCTTCGCAGCGGTCGAGCATCTCGCGGACCGTACGTGGCGCCCGTGGCGCATTGCCGCCCTTGTGGGTCTTGTGCGCCTTGGGGAAGCGCGTCGGCTTCGGCTCGAAGCTGGCCAGGGCATAGACATAAGCCTCGACCTGGCCGGAGCTGCCGAGGAAGGTGCTTTGCGGACGGGTGAACAGTGGCATGGCCGCTTGCGGCACGGCGTCGATGCCCTTGCGCCGGATGGCCGACAGCGCCAGGGCCGCGCCGCGGGTCACGGCGTTGTGCCGGCGGGCTTCTTCACGCAGCGGCAGCAGCAGTTCCCGGGCGTGACGCAGGGTCAGCTGGGCGCTGGTCTGCATTTCCAGGATCCGCGCGTGGGTGCGCAGCAGCATGTCGTCGTCCACCAGGTGGCCCAGGCGCTGCTGTTCGGTGAGCATGCGCAGCAGGACGTTCTCGACCTTGCGCACGCCTTGCTCGAAGGCGCCGTCGGCGTTCACCAGCTGGATCATCGGCTCGACGTATTCGTCCCAGGTGGCCAGTACCTCGGCGTATCGCTGGCGCAGGGGAATCTGCCGGTCGCTGGTCTTGGCCCGCTCGGCGACGGCCACCAGGGCCTGTTCGTCGTTGGCGAGCTTTTTCAATACATCGCGCACGCGCATGTCCAGCAACCGCAGCTGGCGGGCCAGGTCATGGCCGTCGCGGATGTCGAAGGCGTCCTGAATGTAACCGGCCAGGCGTTCGAGGTGGCGCAGGTAGGCTTCGATTTCCAGGCACAGGCCCAGGCGGTGCTCGCGCCGCAGGTAGGCGAGGAAGTCGTGGATCTGTGCGTTGAGCTCGAAACGGTTCGGGCTTTTCGCCACCGGAACCAGGATATCCAGGCGGATCCACACGTCCAGCAGGCTGGTAATGTCCTGTGGCGTACTGTCAATTTGCTGGGTGGCCAGCTGTGAACGCAGTTCGGCGAGGCTCAGGGTGCCTTGGTCGAAGTGCTCGCACAGTGGCTCCAGAAGTGCCCAGTGTTCGGCGAGGGCGCGCAACACGCGCTTGGGTTCGATCATCGGAATGGCCGGCTGGTTGGCAATGAAAAGCAGCGATTGTACTGCATCGGAAGGCTGACGATTCACCCCTCGGTCTTGTCATGGGCTGGACCGGTGTTTTTGTGACGAATCAACTGCGGGCGATCTTCGGCGAAGGACGGTAGAATCCCCCCACTTCAGTTATCCACAAGTGGCCGACCTTTGCTTATCGAGTCCCGCCGTCGCGCTTATCTGTCCGCCATGCAGGTGGTCAGCTGGCTGCCGCGCACCGAGTTGCCCTTTGCGGCGCCGTCCCGTCCCGAGTTGCTGGTGATTGCCGAGCCCGTGGTCGAGGCCCCGGCAGCCCCTGCACCTGTGGCCAAAACGGTTGCCGAGCCTGTGGCCAAGCCTGCCGAACGGCCGAAAATCGAAGTGCCGCGTCCCGCCGGCGCTGCCGTTCGTCCGGTCAGCAAGCCCGTGGTCGATGCCGAGGAGGCCCCGGCGCCGGTCAAGGCCCCGCCCGTGCCGCCACCGCGTTTCGCCCTGCAATTGCTGCGCGCCGGTCGTTGCCTGCTGCTGGTGGAGTTACCCACAGGCGAAGCCTTCCAGAGCCGCGACCCGGCCTATCTGCTGCTCAAGGACATGCTGCGCGCCGCTGGCCTGCCGGACAGCCCGCAGATCCTCGCCGAGCCGGTGCGCTGGCCGATGCTGACCCGCGGCAATCTCGACCAGGGGCCGGACGCGGCGCGGGATTTCGTCCAGGCCTTTGTCGGGGCGCGCGTCGAAGAAGAACCTTGTGTCTGCCTGTGGCTGATCGGCCTGCCGGCGGTGCGTTTCGCGGGCGAGGCTGATGCGCAGTCCTACAACCGTGAACTCCAGGTCGAAGGCCTGGGCTCGGCCTGGGCGCTGCCTGGGCTGGAACAATTAATGGAAGAGCCACAGCGTAAGGCTGATGTCTGGCAAGCCATGCGTCGGCTGATGGCGCGTTGGAAAAGTAGCAATGAGTGACGCTTTATCGTTCCGCCAGGCCACCGAGGCGGATCTGGATGCCATCCTGAAAATCGAATACGCGGCGTTCAGCCATCCCTGGACCCGCGGCATTTTCACCGATGCCCTGAAATCCTATGAAGTCTGGCTGATGTTCGAAGGCAGCCAGCAGGTTGGCCACGGAGTGATCCAGGTGATCATCGACGAAGCCCACCTGCTCAATATCACCGTCAAGCCGGAAAGCCAGGGCCGTGGCCTGGGCCTGCGCCTGCTGGAAGAATTGATGAAGCGCGCCTACCAGAAAGACGCGCGCGAATGCTTCCTCGAAGTGCGTTCCAGCAACCAGACCGCCTACCGGCTGTACGAGCGCTACGGTTTCAACGAAGTGGGCCGCCGCCGCGATTACTATCCGGCGACAGGCGGGCGCGAAGATGCGCTGGTGATGGCCTGCACCCTGGTCGATTGACGGCGTATCGAGCCGCTATCGTAGGAGCGAGGCTTGCCCGCGATAGCGCTGTGTCAGGCAAACCGCTATCGCGGGCAAGCCTCGCTCCTACAGTTGTTAAAGGCAGGTATCAGCGTTTGCCATCCAGTGGGTCGCGCTGGGCCAGTTCGGCTTCGTCCAGGCCGTTGCCGCCGCCGATATCGTTTTCATCGACAATGCTCAGGTCCCAGTCGGCCGGCTGGTCTTCACCGGCTTCATGGGCGGAGCGGGCGCCGTCTTCGCGGATCAGGTTTTCCGGGGTCAGCTCATCGTCGTTGGGCTCATCCTCGGCGTTGCCGGTCAGGCTGGAGCCATGGATGTGCCTGTGGGGAGTACGATGCTCCACAGGGCTGGAAGCAGGGTCGCCGACCCTGGCGCCGGGTTCTTCTTCATCGAAATCCAGCTCTTCCATGGAACCCATGCGGTCTTCGTTGTCGTCGATGGGCTCGGGCTGAGGCGCGCCATAGGGACGTCGTGATTCAGTCATGACGGTTGCTCATACTTTTGGGCTTAAAGAGTGGACCCACCAGACCCGGCAAGATTCAAAGGGGTGGATAAGCGGTATCTGCATAGACGCGCGTGACCCCGATAGACAGTCGTCTGTCATAGCAACGCATCAATCCTGAGGTTTCACAGCATGAACGAACTACAAGACCTGATTGATAACAACGAGCGTTGGGCCGAAGCGATCAAGCAGGAAGATCCTGAATTCTTCTCCAAGCTGGCCCGCCAGCAGACGCCGGAATACCTGTGGATCGGCTGTTCGGACGCCCGTGTACCGGCCAACGAGATCGTCGGCATGCTTCCCGGGGATCTGTTCGTACACCGCAACGTGGCCAACGTGGTGCTGCACACCGACCTCAATTGCCTGTCGGTGATCCAGTACGCGGTGGACGTGCTCAAGGTCAAACACATCCTGGTCACCGGTCACTATGGCTGTGGCGGCGTGCGCGCCTCGATGCAGGATCGCCAGCTGGGCCTGATCGACGGCTGGCTGCGCTCGATTCGCGACCTGTACTACGAACATCGCGAAGTCCTGGGGCAACTGGCCACCGAGGAAGAACGGGTCGACCGCCTCTGCGAGCTGAACGTGATCCAGCAAGTGGCCAACGTCGGCCACACCAGCATTGTGCAAAACGCCTGGCATCGTGGGCAGAGCCTGTCGATCCACGGTTGCATCTATGGCATCAAGGACGGTCGCTGGAAGAGCCTGAACGCCACCATCAGTGGCTTCGAGCAGCTGCCGCCGCAGTACCGCCTGCGTCCGGTCGGGGCGCTCTGAGGCGCTGAAAACCCATCGCGAGCAAGCTCGCTCCTACGGGCGATGTGCCGTTCTTAGGAGCGAGCTTGCTCGCGATGGGATGTAGCTGTTACCGCTTGTCCGTCAGATATGCGGCGGTACTTCGGCACTCATCGACGGTGCCGGCGCCTTCAGCTGCTTCAGCTGGGTCTGTACCGGCTCGCTGGTGCACTTGGCCTGGGCCTGCTCCGGCGTCAGCTTGCGGATCGAGGTGTAGAACAGGGCGCAGGTCTGCTCTTTGTTGGTCACCTGCCAGTTCTGCGTGCAGCTTTTGAGTTGCACTGTCGGGTCGCTGCCCGGCTTGCTGCCCATCCCGGCCTGCCAGCAGGCCGCGCTCAGATCCTGCCCCATCACCTTCAAGCCGGCCGCGTCGGCCTTGGCCTCGTCGCCGTCGTAGTTCTCTGGATCCGCCGCGTACCAGATGTAACTCGGGTGGTTGGAGCCCAGCACCGGCACCTTCAGGCCCGCGCTCGGGCTGATCTGCGCCAGGCCCAGTACGTTCACGGTCGGGCCGTACTGCTGCTTGATCCAGTTACGCACCGGCGCGCCGAAGGCCACCATTGGCAGGGCGGCGCCGCTGGCACTCTGGCTGATCTGCTTGACCATGGTGGTCTGGTAGTCCTGGAAGTAGCCATAGACGCCTTCCAGGTCCTTGCCCGCGCTGGAGGGGGCGGCGATCGGTGCAATGTCGATGATGGTCTGGTAGCCCGGGGTCTGCTCGGCGGGAATGCCATTGGTGGTGAGCAGGGTGGCCCAGCGGTCGGTGGTGGCCGATTTCAGGTAGTCCTGGGCCTGAGTCAGCGAGTAGTCCGGCGGGAAGTGCAGCAACTCGACGCTCTTGCGGTTTTCCAGGGCCATGCCCAGGGGCAGGAACAGGTACCAGCTGTAGGTCCATTTGCCGTCGCTGTTGAGCTTGCTGGCGCCCTTGTAGGCCAGGTCGCCGGCATCCAGCAGGGCGGTCAGCGGCTTGCCATAGTCCTTCGGAACACCGCTGATGTTGGCGTACAGCTGGTTGTTATCGGTCTTCACCTTGACCTTGGCGGTGCTGTAGCCATCGCGTTTCACGCTTTGGGTCAGGTAATGCTCGACGGTCTGTTCCAGCGTCCAGTTGCGAAAGCAGATCACGTTGCAGTTGTTGGGGTAGGAGAAGAGTTGGGTGACGCGCTGGGTGTTGCCCAGCTTCAGATCGACGTTGGCCTGGGCTGCGGTGCTCAGGGTCAGGCCGCCCAGGGTCAGGGCGGCGAGGGGAAGGGACAATCCTGTGAGTTTCATGCTTGGCTCCTTGTCAGCGTTGGCCTCGTCTGGGCGAGGTAAGTTCCACCCTGAAACAGTAGCGGGTGACAAGGAAAAGGGTGGAATAAATCTTCATTTCTGCACCCACAAACGGCCGCCCGGGCGGCCGCTGCCGCCGGTTCAGGCCGGGAAGTACAGGGCATTGCTCAGGTCGCCCATGGGCGCCTGCCCCCGGGCGATCATCGCCGCGTCCCGTTGCTTGAGGCCGTCGAGCGGTTCCAGCTGGAACACCCGGGTGATCAGCCGCAGGATCGACGCGGTGTCGTACACCGTATGGTCCACCGTGCCCTTGCGGGCGAACGGTGACACCACCAGCGCCGGGATGCGTGTCCCCGGCCCCCAGCGGTCGCCCTTGGGCGGGGCGACGTGGTCCCACCAGCCGCCGTTCTCATCGACCGTGACGATCACCACCATGTTCTGCCACTGCGGGCTTTCGCGCAGCACCTTCAGGGCGCGCACGATATGCCGGTCGCCGGCGGCCACATCGGCATAACCGGCGTGCATGTTGAGGTTGCCCTGGGGCTTGTAGAACGCCACCGGCGGCAATTTGCCGGCCTCGGCATCGGCGAGGAAGCGGTTGCTGCTCGACTCATCGCCCAGGCCCGCATCGCGCAGGTGGTGGTTACGTTCGTTGGGATGCTCGGGACCGAACTGCGCGAAGTAGTTGAACGGCTGGTGGTGGTACTGGAAGTTGGGGATCTTCGGAATCCCCGCCGAATCCTTGTAGGCGTCCAGCGTGACCTGCCAGGCGCCGGCGTACCAGGCCCAGTCGATGTCCTTGCGCGAGAGCTTGTCGCCGATGGTGTCGTGGCGCTGCGGTACCAGCACATTGGGCAGGTCGGCCTTGGAATAGGCCGGGCGCTGCGGGTCGCGGATCCAGGTCGGCCAGTAGGGCGGGGCCATGGTATTGACCGCGTAGCCGTCCGGGGTCAGCAGGCTCGGGCCGAATTGCGGCGGGCCGCTCATGGCGCTGGCCGGGGATTGCTCCAGCGGCTTGAGACGGCTGTCGAGCGGGTCGTCGCTCTGCAGGGTGGCGATCTGTGGCTTGGCCACCGAATTGGCCGCGTCCGGATAAAACGGCACCGCGGCGCTGATCAGGTACTGGTGGTTGAGAAACGAACCGCCGAAGGTGCCCTGGAAGAAGTTGTCGCACAGCACGAATTCCCGGGCCATATCCCACAAGCGCAGCTCATAGCGGCTCTGGGCGTAATACCCCATGGGCAGGCCGCCGGCGTCGGCCCAGGCGACGAAACCGTCGTTCTTGCCGCCGTTGATCTGCATCTGGTTCTGGTAGAACACGTGCCACAGGTCGCGGGTGACCAAGCCCAGGGGCAGGTCTTGGCCATCGGGGCCCTTGAGGGCGAAGGGCGCGTTGGGCAGGTGCTCCTGGTACTGGGTACCGACCGGGTAGGTCACGCCATCCAGGGCCTGGGGCCCGACCTGGGTGACGCCACCCCAGACCGGCGGCAAGACCGACAACAGGCTGCCGTCGCGGTCGCGTTGCTGATAGTCGGCGGGCTTGAGGGCCGAGAGCGGTTTTTCCAGCCCCGGGAAGTCGGCGAACAGGTTGTTGAAGCTGCGGTTCTCGGCATAGATCACCACCACGTTCTTCACGTTGTCGCGCAGCGCCCGGTCCAGCTCGGCCGGCGACAGCGGGCGCTCCACCGGCTTGCCCGGCGCCGGGTCGTTGTGGCCGCAGGCGCTGAGCGTCGCGCCGACACCCAGCACCGCCACGCCGCCGAGAAAACGCCGGCGGCTGGTGTCGGTGGGTGGCTCCGTGGCCTTGGAATGTTCTGGGTCTTTCGAGTGTTCGTCGCTCATGCCGGGTCCCTGATTACCTTTCGATCAATTCGTAACAAAGTATTTCGGCTGCACGGTAGCAACCGAATATGACGGAAAGACTACAGAAAAGGCTCTGGGACGGGGCTTAGAAGATAGTAGGGGGAGGCTGGAAAGGATGTAGGGCTGCTTCTGCAGGAGCGGCCGGTCGACGCTCGATTGCCCGCGATGAGGGCATGGCGGGCACCCTCGGCCTGGCGGCCGATCGCGAGCAGACTCGCTCCTACAGGGAAGCGAGCCGCTGGCAACAGATTACGGCGCCACGGGCGGCATGTAGCTCAAGGTGGTGCCCAGTGCCCACAGCAGCACCAGCACCAGCGGTGCGTGGACCAGCAACTGGACGAAGGAGAAGCCGATCAGGTCCCGCGCCTTGAGCCCCAGCACCCCCAGCAGCGGCAGCATGTAGAAGGGGTTGATCAGGTTCGGCAGTGCCTCGGCGGCGTTGTAGATCTGCACCGCCCAGCCCAGGTGGTATTGCAGGTCATTGGCCACCTGCATCACGTAGGGCGCCTCGATGATCCACTTGCCGCCGCCCGACGGAATGAAGAAGCCCAGCACCGCCGAGTAGACCCCCATCAGCAGCGCGTAGGTGTCGTGGGAGGCGATCTGCACGAAGAAGGTCGAGATATGGTGGGCCAGGGTCTGGCCGTCGACGCCCTTGACCACCGTCAGCAAGGCCGCGATGGAGCCGTACAGCGGGAACTGGATCAGCACCCCGGTGGTGGTCGGCACGGCGCGGGCCACGGCTTCGAGGAAGCTGCGCGGGCGCCAGTGCAGCAGCGCGCCGAGCATCAGGAACAGAAAGTTATAGGTGTTGAGCCCGGAAATCGCGGTGATCGCCGGCTTGGTGGCGAACTCATGGTAGAGCCAGCCGGCTGCCAGCAAGGCCAGCAGGATGGTCAGCAGCGGGCTGTATTCCAGCCACTCACCGGGGCGGGTGCGCGGTTGTGGCTTGGGCATGCTGAAGCTCGGGTCGATGCCGCAGGCCTTGGCGTCGCGCGCCGAGTTCGGACCGGGCGCGGTGGCATAGGCGATGACCAGCGAGACCAGGATCAAGGCCAGCAGCAACAGGCCCGACTGCCAGAGAAAGATGGTCTGGGTGAACGGAATCACCCCGGTGATCGACAGGATCGACGGCGGCAGGCTGCCCGGGTTGGCCTGCAATTGCGCGGCCGAGGACGACAGGCCCAGGGCCCAGACCGCGCCCAGGCCCAGGTAGGCCGCGGCCCCGGCGGCGCGGTAGTCCATGCGCAGCTCGGTACGCCGGGCCAGGGCCCGCACCAGCAAGCCGCCGAACACTAGCGACAGGCCCCAGTTGAGCAAGGAGGCGACCATGGAGATCAGTGCGACCCAGGCCACGGCGGAACGGCCGTTCTTCGGGATGCGTGCCAGCTTGTCGATCAGCTTCACCGCCGGCGGCGAGCTGGCGACCACATAACCGCCGATGACCACGAAGGCCATCTGCATGGTGAAGGGGATCAGGCTCCAGAAACCGTCGCCGAAGGCCATGGCGGTGTCGGTGGGCTTGGCGCCCATGGCCATGGTGGCCAGGGCGACGATGACCACCGCCAGCGCGGCGAACACCCAGGAGTCGGGGAACCAGCGCTCGGCCCAGTTCGAGCAGCGCAGGGCAAAACGGGCGGAACGGCTGTCTTCAATGTCTGTGGACACGTCGATACCTCAAGTCTTTTTATGATTGTCAGGAGGTCGGTCGCCTCAGGCTGGGGCGATCGAGAACTGTGCAAGAATGCGGCAATTGGTAACCACTGCAAAGGATTGAAGTACATGCCATTCCCGCTCGAAGAACGCCAGGCGCTGCTCAAGCTCAAGGGTGTCGGCGAAAACGTGGTCGCCCGTCTCGAACAACTGGGCATCGATTCCCTCGCCCAACTGGCCCAGGCCGATGCCCTGGAGATCGTCACCCAGGCCTCGGCCCTGGTCGGCTCCAGCTGCTGGAAAAACAGCCCCCAGGCCCGCGCGGCGATCCAGGCGGCGATTGCCCTGGCCAAGGACGCTTGACGCGGTGAGCCGCGAAACGCCTTTCGCCTATCAGGCGGTCTACCGCTACCTGGTGGAGTGGCTGGACGGCGCCAGCGCGGCCGAGCAGCGCCTGCCGTCATTGCGCGCCCTGGCCCAGCGCCTCAAGGTCTCGGTTTCCACCACCAAGTACGCCTACGGCTTGCTCGAGGATGAAGGGCGGATCTATGCCCGGCCCAAGCAGGGTTACTTCAGCCGCCCCGTGCCGGCGCCAGGGCTGGCGCCGGATACGGAGTTGCTGGACAGGGTCTATGCCTACGCCCGCCAGCCCGGAATGCTGGCGCTGTGCAGCGACGCCCCGGCGATGCTGCTGTCGCTGGACAATCCCCTGTTGAGCGCCGAGCGCGAGCTGGTACGCCAGTACCCACGCTCTCAGGCACCGCTGTACCAGCCGTTTGGCGAGGCGGAGCTGCGCACGGCGCTGGCCGAGCGCTACACCCGCTCGACCACGGATTACTGGCAGGCCGAGCAGGTGTTTCTCGGCACGGATTTGCGCGCGGTGCTGGCATTGTCGCTGGATGCCCTGGAGCTGAACGGCAGCGTCGCCCTGGTGGAGTCGCCTTGTTCCTGGGCGATCCTGCGGCAATTGCAGGCGGCGAAGATCCGCGTGATCGAGCTGCCGCTGGACGCCGCAGGACGCTTCGATCGCCAGCGCCTGCATGAGGTGCTGCAACGCGAACCGGTGCGCCTGGCGCTGCTGTCTTCGACCCTGAGCGCGCCCCACGGCAGCCTGATGCCCGCGGCGGACAAACGGCAGCTGTGCCGCTGGCTGGGGGAGCACGGTATCTGGCTGTTGGAAAATGACAGCTATGGCGAGTTCTGCTTTACACCGGCGCCGGCGCGGTATCGCGATTACGCCGATCCCGAGCGGCTGCTGGTGTTTTCCACCTTCGACAAAGTCATCGGTTCCGAGGCGCCCTTCAGCTATGTGCTGTGCCGTGGCCAGGGCGCTCGCTTGCAGCGGCACTTTCTCGAGCGCGCGTTCCGCCTGTCACCGATCCGCCAGAAGGCCGTGGCCAAACTGCTGGGCAGCGGCCGGGTCGATCAGCACCTGGTTCAGTTGCGCGGCCTGCTGCGTGAACGCATGGGCCAGCTGCAGGCGCTGCTGGCCGAACACGCCGCCGAGCAGTTGCGGGTGGTTACCCCGGCCGGCGGCGCGACCCTCTGGGCCGAGGCCACGCGCCCGGTGGAGATGCTTCAGGTCTATGAGCAATTGCTGGGGCAGGGCATCGTCATCGCCCCGGGGCAGATGTTCAGCCAGCAAGGCCTGTGGCGCCATCACCTGCGCCTGAGCTTCACCCTCGACTGGCGCCAGGACATCGCCGGCGCCGTGCAACGCCTGGCCCGGGCCATCGATCAGACGCCGTAGCAGTGCCGCACCTCGGGGAAGCGGCCATCGCGCACCTCGGCGGCGAACCGCTCGCAGGCCTGGCTGATCAGCGCCCCGACATCGGCGTACTGTTTGACGAAGCGCGGCACCTGGGGCCCGCCCAGGCCCAGCAGGTCCTCGGTCACCAGCACCTGGCCGTCGCAGGCGGGGGAGGCGCCGATGCCGATGGTTGGCATCGCCGAAAAGTCGCTGATACGCCGCGCGAGGTTTTCCGCCACCCCTTCCAGCAGCAGGCTGAACGCCCCGGCTTCGAGATGGGCACGGGCGTCGGCTTCGATGGCCTGGGCCGTGGCGTCGTTCAGGCCCTGGGCCTTGAAGCCACCCATGACGTTCACGTACTGGGGCATCAGGCCGATATGGGCCATAACCGGAATCCCGCGTTGCACCAGGAACTCCACGGTCGGCGCCAGGGCCAGCCCGCCTTCGAGCTTGAGCGCGTCACAGCCGGTGCGCGCTAGCACCTCGGCGCAATTGCGGTAGGCCTGTTGCGGCGATTCCTGGTAACTGCCGAACGGCATGTCGGCGATCACGCAGGCCAGTCGGGTACTGGCGACCACGGCGCGGGTGTGGCCGATGATCTCTTCCAGGCTCATGTCCAGGGTCGAGGTGCGGCCATAGCCGACCATGGCCGTGGAGTCGCCGATCAGCACGAAATCGACGAACGGGTCCATCAGCCGCGCCATGTGGCTGGTGTAGGCGGTCAGGGAGACGATCTTCTGCTGGCCTTTCATGGCCACCAGTTGCGGCACGGTCAGGCGTTTGCTGCGGGTATGGATGCTCATGGCGGCTTTCCTGTTGCGGGTGGGAAAGTCGCCGATTATTGGCGTCCGCGGCGGCGATTCAATGCACAGGAAAAGCCTAAAAACCGACCCAGAAGGGTGTTGCGGTTGTCCCTCGCGGCGTTTGCGTAGACCATGGGCGCCTTGAATTGTGCCCAACACCGAGTGGCTTTATGTCCTTTTCCCCTGACGCGCGGCCGGCGCCGTTTTCCCGGTCCGACTACAAGACCCTGGGCCTGGCGGCACTGGGCGGCGCCCTGGAAATCTACGATTTCATCATCTTCGTATTTTTCGCCCTGACCCTGAGCCAGCTGTTCTTCCCGCCGGAAATGCCCGAGTGGCTGCGGTTGTTGCAGAGCTTCGGGATCTTCGTCACCGGCTACCTGGCGCGGCCACTGGGCGGCATTCTCATGGCGCACTTCGCCGACCGCCTGGGGCGCAAGAAGGTGTTCAGCCTGAGCATCCTGATGATGGCCCTGCCGTGCCTGCTGATCGGCATCATGCCGACCTACGCGCAGATCGGTTATTTCGCGCCGCTGTTGCTGCTGGCGCTGCGGGTGCTGCAAGGCGCGGCGGTGGGTGGTGAAGTGCCGAGCGCCTGGGTGTTCGTCGCCGAGCACGCACCGGCCGGCCATCGCGGTTACGCCCTGGGCTTTCTGCAGGCCGGGCTGACCTTCGGCTACCTGATCGGCGCGCTGACCGCGACCCTGCTGGCGCAACTCTTCACCCCGGCGGAAATCCTCGATCACGCCTGGCGTTACCCGTTCCTGCTCGGTGGGGTGTTCGGTGTGATCGGCGTCTGGCTGCGCCGCTGGCTCAGCGAAACCCCAGTGTTCATGGCCATGCAGGAACAGCGCGACAGCGCCGTCGAACTGCCGTTGCGCACCGTGCTGCGCGAGCATCGCCTGGCCCTGTTGCCGGCGGCGATTCTCACCTGCGTGTTGACCTCGGCGGTGGTGGTGTTCGTGGTCATCACCCCGACCATGATGCAGAAAACCTTCGGCATGAGCGCCAGCCACACCTTCGCCCTGAGCAGCCTGGGCATCGTGTTCCTGAATATCGGTTGCGTGCTGGCCGGGCTGATCGTCGACCGCATCGGCGCCTGGCGCACGGTGATGCTCTACAGCCTGCTGCTGCCGCTGGGCATCGGCCTGCTTTATGGCTGCCTGATCAGCGGCGGCGCCTGGGTCGGCCTGGCCTACGCCATCGCCGGCCTTGGCTGTGGCGTGGTGGGCGCAGTGCCGTCGGTGATGGTCGGTTTGTTCCCGGCGCGGATTCGCGTCTCCGGCATTTCCTTTACCTACAACATCGCCTACGCGCTGTGGGCGAGCACCACGCCTTTGCTGCTGATCGGCCTGATGCCCTGGAGCCCGTGGATCTGCGTGATCTATTGCGCGGTGATGGGCGCGGTCGGGGTGGTCAGCGCGGGGTACTTCGGTACGCGCATGCCGAGGCTGGCAGGCAGTGGGGCGCCTGGGGTCTGTGCCGGGTCCTGAGGCGCTTTCGCGCAGCAGAAAAATTCGCCCCCGCAAACGCCTGCAGGCGCCGGGGAACGCGGGCTAGAGCCTTCGCTGCCAGCCCGCGTTTTAGCCCGACCCATACCGCTGAAAGTTGTGCTTAGCCAAGGCCCATTTACCCGCTAATCTCTCGAAAAAAAACGCGCGGTCCACGCGCCAGTTTTCGGGAGCTGCCTTGATCCGGTCCGTCCTGCGTTCCCTGCGTGATTTCTCCACGCTGCCCCCGCTGCTGCAGGCGGCGTGGTTGTCCTTTGCCATTGGCTTGTTCATGACCCTGCTTCATCTGTGGATCTTCAACCTTGTCGACTATGGGCTGGACGGTGCCAACGTCGAATCCCTCAGCGGCAAGGTGCTGTATGCCGACCGTGGCGGGATGCTGATAGAGGACGCGGACAGTGGCGAATACACCCGGCTCAAGGTGGTTCGTGGCATCAGCTATCTGAACGTCGGCCATGACCAGATCCTGGGGCGCACGCTGAGCTTCACCCACCTGCGCGACGCGGTGCTGAGCTGCACCCTCGATGGCCAGGAGCTGTGCATCGCGCAATGCGCCAACGCCATGGAATGCCTGGACAGCCGCCGCGAGCGCGAGACGCCGCAGGGCATGTTGATCGTAGCGTTCGGCACCAGCCTGGTGTGCCTGGGCCTGCATGTGCTGCGCCGGCGCAAGCCCGCGTCGGGTAGCGGGATCTTTTGAATTGCCGCCGGGCACCGTTGCCCCTAGGCTGTGCGGCATCCGTTTCAGACCAGGAGCCCCGCATGCAGGTCGTGCCGATACTCGAGACTTGTGCACAGGTGCAGGCGCGTGTGCGCGAGCTGCGCAACCAGCCGGACGTGCGCAAGTACATGTACACCTCCCACGAGATTTCCGAGGCCGAGCACCGTGCCTGGCTCGACTCGCTGGTGGGCAATCCGCGGCAGTCGGTGTTCGTGGTGCTGCAAGAGGGAATCGCCTGCGGCGTGGTGTCGCTGAACGCGATCAATGCCCTGCACAAGAGCGCCGACTGGGCCTTCTACCTGGACAGCGGCTTGCAGGGCAAAGGCCTGGGCAGCCAGCTGGAATTCTGGCTGCTCGACCATGCCTTTGGCGCGGCCGGCCTTGCGAAGCTCAACTGCGAGGTGCTGGCGCTGAACCAGGCGGTGATTCGCCTGCACCAGAAATTCGGTTTCACCCTCGAGGGTGTGCGCCGGCAGAACGTCGAGAAGGACGGCCAGCGCATCGACGTGGTGCTGCTCGGCATCACCCGCGAGGAATGGGTCGCCCGGCGCCCGGATATGCTCGCGGTGATGGCGCGCCTGGGGCGCTGAAAGCCGTCATCCATAACCGCCAGATGGCAGCAGCATGACCATTGCGTCATTTTGCCGGGGCCGGCTGCCTGGGCCGGCTATCATCAGCCACGACGATTTCCACAGGTGGGGGCTTTCATGGGCGCAGGGCACAGTCACGGACAGGTTCGGGCCGGACACGAACGCACGTTATGGATGGCCCTGGGGCTGACGGGCAGTTTCATGATCGCCGAGGTGATCGGCGCCTTTGTCACCGGCAGCCTGGCGCTGCTGTCCGATGCCGCCCATATGATGACCGACGCGCTGGCACTGGCGATCTCCCTGGTGGCGATCCAGGTCGGCAAGCGCGCGGCCGATCGCAAGCGCACCTTCGGTTATGCGCGCTTCGAGATTCTCGCCGCGGCGTTCAACGCCCTCCTGTTGTTCGTGGTCGCCTTCTACATCCTGTTCGAGGCCTGGCAGCGCCTGTCCGCGCCAGCGGAAATCCAGTCCACGGGCATGCTGGTGATTGCGGTGCTGGGGCTGGTCGTCAACCTGATTTCCATGCGCCTGCTGGCCTCGGCGAGCGCCGAAAGCCTCAACGTCAAGGGCGCCTACCTGGAGGTGTGGAGCGACATGCTCGGCTCCATCGGCGTGATCGTCGCGGCCTTGGTGATCATGTACACCGGCTGGGGCTGGGTCGATTCGCTGGTGGCGGCGGCCATCGGTTTCTGGGTGCTGCCGCGCACCTGGACATTGCTCAGGGAGAGCATGAACGTGTTGCTGCAAGGCGTGCCGGACGGCATCGATATCGATCAGGTCGAACAGGCCGGCTTTCACGAACAGGGGCACGAAGAGCACGTACATTAATCACCTGCAGCCCCTGTAGCCGCTGCCGAGCCCGCGAGGCTGCGATCGACCGCGCAGCGGGCGCCGCTCTTGGGCGCGCTGGAGGTCCTTTGGACCTATCGCAGCCTTCGGCAGCGGCTACACCGATCGCGGCACTGAACTATCGGGTTGCACCCTGTAGCCGCTGCCGAGCCTGCGAGGCTGCGATCGACCGCGAAGCGGGCGCCGCTCTGTGGGGCGCCGGAGGTCCTTTGGACCTATCGCAGCCTTCGGCAGCGGCTACATCGATCGCGTGTACCGAACCATCGGGTTGCCCCTGTAGCCGCTGCCGAGCCCGCGAGGCTGCGATCGACCGCGAAGCGGGCGTCGCTCTTGGGCGCGCTGGAGGTCCTTTGGACCTATCGCAGCCTTCGGCAGCGGCTACATCGATCGCGTGTACCGAACCATCGGGTTGCCCCTGTAGCCGCTGCCGAGCCCGCGAGGCTGCGATCGACCGCGAAGCGGGCGTCGCTCTTGGGCGCGCCGGAGGTCCTGCGGACCTATCGCAGCCTGCGGCAGCGGCTACACCGATCGCGGCACTGAACTATCGGGTTGCACCCTGTAGCCGCTGCCGAGCCTGCGAGGCTGCGATCGACCGCGCAGCGGGCGCCGCTCTTGGGCGCGCTGGAGGTCCTTTGGACCTATCGCAGCCTTCGGCAGCGGCTACATCGATCGCGTGTACCGAACCATCGGGTTGCCCCTGTAGCCGCTGCCGAGCCCGCGAGGCTGCGATCGACCGCGCAGCGGGCGCCGCTCTTGGGCGCGCCGGAGGTCCTTCGGACCTATCGCAGCCTTCGGCAGCGGCTACACCGATCGCGGCACTGAACTATCGGGTTGCACCCTGTAGCCGCTGCCGAGCCTGCGAGGCTGCGATCGACCGCGAAGCGGGCGCCGCTCTGTGGGGCGCCGGAGGTCCTGCGGACCTATCGCAGCCTTCGGCAGCGGCTACAGGGTTTCAGTCGCGCTCTTCGAGCACGTAGCCGACGCCGCGCAGGGTGTGGATCAGTTTGCTCTCGAACGGGTCGTCGATCTTGGCCCGCAGGCGGCGGATCGAGACTTCCACCACATTGGTGTCGCAATCGAAGTTCATGTCCCACACGAACGAGATGATCTGGGTCCGCGACAGCACCACGCCGCTCTGGCGCATCAGCAGGTGCAGCAGGGCGAACTCCTTGGTGGTCAGGTCGATGCGCTGTTTGCCGCGAAACGCCCGGTGGCGGCCCTGGTCCAGCTCCAGGTCGGCCACCCGCAGCACGTCGGGGGTCGGCGACTGCTCGCTGCGCCGCAGCAGGCTGCGCACCCGCGCCAGCAGCTCGGGGAATTCGAACGGCTTGACCAGGTAATCGTCGGCGCCCAGGTCCAGGCCCTTGATCCGGTCCACCAGCCGCCCCTGGGCGGTGAGCATCATGATCCGCGTATTGCTGTTCTGGCGAATGCGCTGCAGCACCCCCCAACCGTCCAGCTCCGGCAGATTGACGTCGAGAATCACCAGGTCGTAGGCGTGCTGGCGGGTCAGGTGCAGGCCGTCGGCGCCGTTATTGGCGCAATCGACGACGTAGCCGCTTTCGCTCAATCCCTGATGCAAGTAGTCGGCGGTTTTCGGTTCATCCTCGATCACCAGAATGCGCATGCTGAATTAGCCTCGGTGTTTAATGCAGTGGGGCAGTCCAATAACTTCGTTGGAAGTAACGGGCTGGATGATTCAACTTTCAAAGTTGCGGATTTCAAGGTTATTAATTTAAAGGCTCTGAATTTAAAAGCTTCGAAGTGTCGTGCGGGGAGAAGTTGTTTCTCTATATTTCAAGTTGTGGATTTATTGAGCTTGCTCTCGGGTCGATGGCCGGGATGTTAATGCATAAGCCCGTGGCAGAGCGTTTGCTAACGGATTTGTAATCTTTGCGCCACCCTGTCGATAAGTACCGAAGGCTACATTTGGCCGGCACTAAATACTCACCTGTTAGTTGTTTTATGGGTGGAGTGTGGATGCGTCGTGCCGGTTCAACTTCCTCGCACCGCAGAGCCTCCGCCGTCACTCTGTATCGGTAAGGGGCCAGAACGCGTTATGCCAACCTTCATTAAAAAACTTGCCTGGATAGTCGGGGCATTGTCCGGCGTCCTGTTGTTGGCCAGTGCCGCGCTGCAGGACGCCGCGGCGGCCGAGAGTCGGGTGCTGAGCCTCGACAACGCCCTGGCCAGTGCCTTTGCCAACAACCCCGAACTGGCGGCGGCGCGCTGGGAAATCGACATCGCCCAGGGTGGCCGCCAGCAGGCCGGGTTGATCCCCAATCCGGTGTTGTCCTGGGACGCCGAAGACACCCGCCGCAGCTCGCGCACCACCACCGTCAAGCTCAGCCAGACCCTGGAACTGGGCGGCAAGCGCGGCGCGCGCATCGATGTCGCCAGCCGTGCCCAGGACGCCGCGGCGCTGGAGCTGGAACGCCAGCGCAACCAGCTGCGCGCCGATGTGATCGCCGCCTTCTACGGCGCCTTGCGTGCCCAGGAGCGCAGCGATCTGGCCGGCCGCTCCCTGGCCCTGGCCGAGCGCGGGCTGACGGTGGCCAAGGGCCGGGTCAGCGCTGGCAAGGCCTCGCCCGTGGAGGCCACCCGCGCCCAGGTCCAGCTCTCGGAAGTGCGCCTGGAGCTGAGCCGCGCCGAGATGGATCGGGCCAACGCCTATCGCCAGCTGGCGACCGTGACCGGGGCCGCCACCACCGACTTCAGCGCCGTCGCGGAGCCGGCCAGCGGGCTGCCGTCGCTGCCGCCTTCGGCGCAATTGCTGGCGCGCTTGCAACAGACCACTGAACTGCGCCTGGCCGAAATGCAGGTGGTGCAGCGCGAAGCCTCCCTGGGGCTGGAAAAGGCCCAGCGCATTCCCGACCTCGATATCAGCGTGGGCAGCCAGTACGACGCCAGCGTGCGCGAGCGGGTCAACCTGGTCGGGGTGTCGATGCCGATTCCGCTGTTCAACCGCAACCAGGGCAACGTCCTGTCGGCGGCGCGCCGTGCCGATCAGGCCCGGGATCTGCGCAACGCCGCGGAGCTGCGCCTGCGCACTGAAACCCGTCAGGCCCTGGATCAGTGGAGCACCGCCAGCAACGAAGTGCAGTCGTTCAACCAGGTGATCCTGCCGGCCGCGCAAAACGCCGTGGACACCGCGACCCGTGGCTTCGAGATGGGCAAGTTCAACTTCATCGAGGTGCTCGACGCCCAGCGCACGCTGATCAGCGCCCGCACCCAGTACATCGCCGCCGTGGCCCAGTCCACCGACGCCTGGGTGCGCATCGAGCGCATCTACGGCGATCTCGTCGGCCCCGATCGCACACTGTGAGAACCGCGTTGTTCGTCCTGTTGTGCCTGGGCGCGCTGCTGGTCACCGATTGCAGCGTCCCGCTGCCGAGCCGGGTCGAGGAGGGCGCGTCCCATTGGTGCCTGCATGAGCTGCATCGGGCGCTCGGCGATTTCTTTTTTCCACAGACCTCATGACGCGTCGCTGTTGCCGGTTGGCGCGTCGAGTCGATTTTTTCAGGAGCATGCATGGACAAGAAACGAAGCACAGCCTTGGCGTTGGCCGTGGCGATCGCGCTCGGCGTGGCCGGGTTGATGTGGCAGGAGCTGTTCCAGGCGGCGCCGGTGGCCGCGCAGGCGAAACCCGCGGCCAAGGCGGACACGCACCAGGACGGCGAGGCGCATCGGGAAGGCGAAGAGGGGCAAGCGGAAGCTGAGGGGCATGCCGAGGAAGAGGGCAAGGTCGAGCTCAGTGCCGAGCAGATCAAGGCCGCGGACATCCAGCTGGCCGAGGCCGCACCGCGCAATCTCAGCAGCTTGCTGACGCTGCCGGGGGAGATCCGCTTCGACGAGGACCGCACCTCGCACATCGTGCCGCGCGCGGCCGGAGTGGTGGAGTCGGTGGCGGTCAATCTCGGCCAGACGGTGAAGAAGGGCGAGCTGCTGGCGGTGATCGCCAGCCAGCAGATCTCCGACCAGCGCAGCGAACTGGCCGCCGCCGAGCGCCGGGTCGAGCTGGCGCGCACCACCTTCCAGCGCGAGCGCCAGTTGTGGGTCGACCAGATCTCCGCCGAGCAGGATTACCTGTTGGCGCGCCAGACCCAGCAGGAAGCCGAAATCGCCCTGAACAACGCCCGGCAAAAGATGAATGCCCTGAGTGGCAGCGCGGTGCTGGCGGGCGGCAACCGCTATGAGATGCGTGCGCCGTTCGACGGCGTGGTGGTGGAAAAACACCTGAGCGTCGGCGAGGTGGTGGGTGAGACCAGCGCCGCCTTCACCCTGTCCGACCTGTCCCGGGTCTGGGTCACCTTCGGCGTGTTTCCCAAGGACCTGAACAAGGTCCGGGTCGGCAAGCCGGTCCGGGTGCAATCCACCGAGCTGGGCACCCAGGTGCAGGGCACGGTGGCCTATGTCGGCAGCTTGCTGGGCGAGCAGACTCGGACCGCCACGGTGCGGGTCACCGTACCCAACCCGGACGATGTCTGGCGGCCGGGGCTGTTCGTCTCGGTGCAGGTGGCGACCGACACCTACCAGGCCGGGGTAACCGTGCCGCAGAGCGCGATCCAGAGCGTGGAAGACAAGCCTGCGGTGTTCGTGCGCGTCGCCGACGGTTTCCAGGCCACCCCCGTGGTGCTGGGCGGCAGCGAAGGCGGCTTCGTTGAGATCCGCGAAGGCTTGCGCGCCGGGGCGCAGGTGGCGACCACCGGCAGCTTCATCCTCAAGTCCGAACTGGGCAAGGGCTCGGCCGAGCACGGCCATTGATCCGCACTGAGTGTTTCCCTGGAGAGTGACTTCCCATGTTTGAACGCATCATTCAATTCGCCATCGAGCAGCGCATCATCGTGCTGCTGGCGGTGCTGCTGATGGCCGCCGTGGGCGTCGGCAGCTACCAGAAACTACCGATCGACGCGGTGCCGGACATCACCAACGTCCAGGTCCAGGTCAACGCCAGCATGCCCGGCTACTCGCCGCTGGAGACCGAGCAGCGCATCACCTACCCGGTGGAAGTGGCCATGGCCGGCCTGCCGGGCCTGGAGCAGACCCGCTCGACCTCGCGCTCGGGCCTGTCCCAGGTGACGGTGATCTTCAAGGAAGGCACCGACCTGTACTTCGCCCGGCAACTGGTCAACGAGCGCCTGCAGGTGGCCCGCGAACAGCTGCCCGAAGGCGTGGAGGCGAGCATGGGGCCGATCTCCACCGGCCTCGGCGAGATCTTCTTCTGGACGGTGGAAGCCGAGCCGGGTGCGCTCAAGGAGGACGGCACGGCCTATACGCCGACCGACCTGCGGGTGATCCAGGACTGGGTCATCGCCCCGCAACTGCGCAACGTGCCGGGGGTGGCCGAGATCAACACCATCGGCGGTTTCGCCAAGCTCTATCAGATCGCCCCGGACCCCAGGCGCCTGGCGGCCTACAACCTGACCCTGAGCGACCTGATGACCGCCCTGGAGCGCAACAACGCCAACGTCGGCGCCGGTTACATCGAGCGCAACGGCCAGCAGTTGCTGATCCGCGCGCCGGGGCAGGTGAAGTCCATCGAGGACATCGCCAACATCGTGATCAACACCGTGGACGGCACGCCGATCCGCGTCAGCAACGTGGCCACCGTGGACATCGGCCGCGAGCTGCGCACCGGCGCGGCCACCGAGAACGGCCGCGAAGTGGTGCTCGGCACGGTGTTCATGCTGGTGGGGGAAAACAGTCGCACGGTGTCCCGGGTGGTGGCGGAAAAACTCGCCGAGATCAATCGCTCGCTGCCCAAGGGGGTGACGGCGGTCACCGTGTATGACCGCACCAACCTGGTGGACAAGGCCGTGGCCACGGTGAAGAAAAACCTCATCGAAGGCGCGCTGCTGGTCATCGCCATTCTGTTCCTGTTCCTGGGCAATATCCGCGCCGCGCTGATCACCGCCATGGTGATCCCGCTGGCCATGCTGTTCACCTTCACCGGCATGTTCACCAACAAGGTCAGCGCCAACCTGATGAGCCTCGGCGCGCTGGACTTCGGCATCATCGTCGACGGCGCGGTGGTCATCGTCGAGAACGCCATCCGCCGCCTGGCCCATGCCCAGCAGCATCACGGGCGCATGCTCACTCGCTCCGAGCGTCTGCACGAAGTCTTCGCCGCGGCCAAGGAAGCGCGCCGGGCGCTGATCTACGGGCAGCTGATCATCATGGTGGTGTACCTGCCGATCTTTGCCCTGTCCGGGGTGGCCGGGAAGATGTTCCACCCGATGGCCTTCACCGTGGTGATAGCCCTTCTGGGGGCGATGATCCTCTCGGTGACGTTCGTCCCGGCGGCGATCGCGCTGTTCGTCACCGGCAAGGTCAAGGAGGAAGAAAACTTCGTCATGCGCGGCGCCCGCCGGGGTTACGAACCGGTGCTGCGCTGGGTGATGAGCCACCGTTCCCTGGCCTTTGCCCTGGCCGTTCTCAGCGTGCTGGTCTCGGGCCTGGTGGCCAGTCGCATGGGCAGTGAATTCATCCCCAGCCTCAGCGAAGGCGACTTCGCCCAGCAGGCGATGCGTGTGCCCGACGCCAGCCTCACTCAGTCGGTGGAAATGCAGAAGACCCTGGAGAAAACCCTGCTGGCGCAGATCCCGGAAATCGAGCGCGTGTTCGCCCGTACCGGCACCGCCGAGATCGCTTCGGACGTGATGCCGCCGAACATTTCCGATGCCTACCTGATGCTCAAGCCCAAGGCGCAATGGCCGGACCCGGGCAAGTCGCGCGAGGCGATCATTGCCGACATCGAACGGGTCAGCAACAGCCTGCCGGGCAACGTCTACGAGCTGTCGCAACCGATCCAGCTGCGTTTCAACGAACTGATTTCCGGGGTGCGCAGCGATGTCGCGGTGAAGGTCTTCGGCGATGACATGGAGGTGCTGAACAAGACCGCCGAAGAGATTTCGCAGACCTTGCAGAAGATCGACGGCGCCGCCGAAGTGAAGGTGCAGCAGACCACCGGCCTGCCGGTGCTGACGGTGAATGTCGACCGCGACAAGGCCGCGCGTTTCGGCCTCAACGTCGGCGATGTGCAGGACGCCGTGGCGATTGCCGTGGGCGGGCGCAAGGCGGGCATTCTGTATGAGGGCGACCGGCGCTTCGACATGCTGGTGCGCATGTCCGACAGCCTGCGCACCGACATCGACGGGCTGTCGCGCCTGCTGATTCCGGTGGCGGCGGCCGCGGGCAGCGTCAACGGGCAACTGGGTTTCATCGCCCTCTCGGAAGTCGCCAGCGTCGACCTGGTGCTCGGCCCGGCGCAGGTCAGCCGCGAGAACGGCAAGCGCCTGGTGATCGTCAGCGCCAACGTGCGCGGGCGCGACATGGGTTCCTTCGTCGAAGAGGCGACCCGGGCGATTGGCGATCAGGTACAGATCCCGACCGGCTACTGGATCACCTGGGGCGGCCAGTTCGAACAGTTGCAGGAAGCCTCCAAGCGCCTGGAGATCGTGGTGCCGGTGGCGCTGCTGCTGGTGTTCGGCCTGCTGTTCATGATGTTCAACAACCTCAAGGATGGGCTGCTGGTGTTCACCGGGATTCCCTTCGCCCTGACCGGCGGGATCATGGCCCTGTGGCTGCGCGACATCCCGCTGTCGATCTCGGCGGGGGTGGGCTTCATCGCGCTGTCGGGGGTGGCGGTGCTCAACGGCCTGGTGATGATCGCCTTTATCCGCAACCTGCGCGAAGAAGGGCGGATGCTCGCCGCGGCGGTCAACGAAGGCGCACTGACCCGCCTGCGCCCGGTGCTGATGACCGCGCTGGTGGCGTCGCTGGGGTTCATCCCCATGGCCCTGGCCACCGGCACCGGTGCTGAAGTGCAACGGCCGCTGGCCACCGTGGTCATCGGCGGCATCATCTCCTCCACCGCCCTGACCCTGCTGGTGCTGCCGGCGCTGTACCACTGGGCGCACCGCAAGGAAGAAGAGCAGGAACTGCAGGACCTGCTAAACGACTGACCCGCGACTGGCGTCAACCAACCCCGCCTGCGTCATGCGCAGGCGGGGTTTTGTTTATCCCGAGAGCACCCGCCTGTAGCCGCTGCCGCAGGCTGCGATGGTCCGGGCCACGCTGGTCGCAGGACCTCTTGCGATTTCAAGAGCTGCGCCCGCTTTGCGGTCGATCGCAGCCTCGCGGGCTCGGCAGCGGCTACAGGCCGATGTGTAGCCGCTGCCGCAGGCTGCGATAGGTCCGCAGGACCTCTTGCGATTTCAGAAGCGGCGCCTGCTTCGCAGTCGATCGCAGCCTCGCGAGCTCGGCAGCGGCTACAGGGATCTGGAAACATCTGCTGAAAGAGTGCTCCCGCATGCGAAAGCATGAGCAGCTAGGTTGAGGTAAATGACCTGTATGGAGAGCAAAGGAATGCTTGTCCACTCCAATGGCTACCGCCTACTCAAAGGACGGGTATCGGAAGCCGGCCGTATCTATTCGATTACCGTCGTGACCCAGCAACGGCGCCCCTTGTTTCGCGACTTTCGTGTTGGCCGCCTGGTGGTTGATCAGCTCAAGCAAGTCGACGAAGCCGATCATGTACGTTCACTGGCTTGGGTTGTCATGCCTGACCATCTTCACTGGCTATTTGAACTGCGAGACAGATCTTTGGGAAAGGTGATGTGCCGTTTCAAATCCAGAAGCAGCCTGCAGATCAATCAACACTTCGGCTGTCAGGGCCGTCTCTGGCAAAAGGGCTATCACGACCGCGCCCTGCGCAAGGAAGAGGACCTGAAGGCCATCGCCCGCTACATCATTCTCAATCCGGTGCGAGCAGGGCTCGTTCAACGTCCCGGCGACTATCCCCTCTGGGACGCCATCTGGCTTTGATGTAGCCGCTGCCGAAGGCTGCGAAAGGTCCGCAGGACCTCCTGCGATTTCAGAAGCGGCGCCTGCTTCGCAGTCGATCGCAGCCTCGCGGGCTCGGCAGCGGCTACGGGGGCAGATGTAGCCGCTGCCGCAGGCTGCGAAAGGTCCGCAGGACCTCCTGCGATTTCAAGAGCTGCGCCCGCTTCGCGGTCGATCGCAGCCTCGCGGGCTCGACAGCGGCTACGGGGACAGATGTAGCCGCTGCCGAAGGCTGCGATAGGTCCGCAGGACCTCCTGCGATTTCAGAAGCGGCGCCTGCTTCGCAGTCGATCGCAGCCTCGCGGGCTCGGCAGCGGCTACGGGGGCAGATGTAGCCGCTGCCGAAGGCTGCGATAGGTCTGCAGGACCTCCTGCGATTTCAAGAGCTGCGCCCGCTTTGCGGTCGATCGCAGCCTCGCAGGCTCGGCAGCGGCTACGGGGAGGGAAGTGGCGGGCAAAAAAAAGCGCCCCATGCGGGACGCTAAAAATTCATCTCTTTCCAAAGGAGCATTCGAAAAAACGCTTCAGAGATGAATGTGCTCGGGGTGGGCCGGCGTCAGCGGGAGGCTGTGCATGCCTGGGGCCCTGCGGTTCTGTGAGGGGCGGCGCCGGTTGCGCCGTTGTGGTTGTTTTCGCCGTTGTGCTGTTGCTGGCCGAGCCAGAATTGTTCCAGGGCATGCCTGGCGCGTTCGCTGCTGTTATCGCTGGGAAGCGCGCTGGGCTGGCCAGGCGGAGTCAGGTGGGCAGGCTTCAAGACATGATCTCCCGCAAGTGGCTGGCCGCCAGCGAAGCGCTGTCGGCTCGGGCATGCGGGCAAGTATACGAAGGCCAACCTGACGAGAAGGTGAGGGCGATATTACAGTTCTGAAAGACAGGAGTCTGTGAAGAAGTTTTAACGTCGGGCGGGCTTAGGCGCTGTCCGAAAAGTGGCTGCGCGTTGGGCGCCTTCGGCGCTATGCAGGTCATGCTGCGTTTAAAACAGCCTGACCTTCGCTTGCCGACTTTTCGGACAGACCCTTGCGCCTGCCCGGCGCAAGGGCTCAGAGAATGGCCAGCGGGTATTCGACGATCAGGCGGAATTCCTCCAGGTCGGATTCGAAGCTGCTGGAGCGCACGGTGGCCTGGCGGATGCGCAGCGACAGGTCCTTGAGCGTGCCGCCCTGCACCACGTACTTGGCTTCGATATCGCGTTCCCAGCGGCGCTGGTCGGTCAGCGGATTGCCGTCCGCACCGCGGCGCATGTACACCGAGTTGGCATTGCTGTAGTCGGCGTCGCTGCCTTTGCCATAGCGGGTCATGAACGACAGGCCGGGGATGCCCAGGGGCTGCATGTCGAGGTCGTAGCGGACCATCCACGAACGTTCCTTCGGCGAGTTGAAGTCGCTGTACTGGATCGAGTTGTCGAGGAAGATCGAGTCCGACTGGCGCAGGTAGTCGAAGTCGTCGTCGCCGTTGTTGCGCTGGTGCGACAGCGACAGGGTGTGGGCGCCATAGGTGGCGCCGATCTTGGCGCTCCAGATGTCGTTGTCGAACTCGCCGAGCAGTTTCTTGCCCTCGTCCACCGCCTTGTAATAGTTGAACCCGGCGAACAGCGAGAGCTCGTCGGAGATCGGCCAGGTCGCCGCGGTGCCGAAGTAGTACTGGTCCCAGGCGTCCTTCAGGCGGCTGCTGTAGAGGCTGAAGCTGAGGTGCTTGTTCAGGCTGTAGTCGCCGCCGAAGTAGGCGACCCAGGGCGAGTCGACCTTGCCGGCATAGAAGGTGGCGAAACCGTCGCGCAGGCTACTGCTGTCGGGCTGGCTCATGCTGTGCAGGCGCCCGCCCTGGAGGCTCAGGCCGTCGATGCTGGTGTTCTCGAAGGTGGCGCCGCGAAAGCTTTCCGGCAGCAGGCGCGAGTCGCCGTAATGTACCACCGGGGTTTTCGGGAAGACGTCGCCGACCTTGATCACGGTGTCGAGCAGGCGCATTTTCGCCGCGCCGCCGACCTTGCTGTAGTTGTCGGCCGGCTGGTTGTCGCTGTCCACCGGCAGCATGCCGAACGACCCGCGACCGCCACTGCGGCCGGCGCCCGAGTCGAGCTTGAGGCCATACATGGCAAAGGCGTCGAGGCCGAAACCGACGGTGCCCTGGGTAAAGCCGGATTCGAACTTGCCGATCAGCCCCTGGGCCCAGGCCTGCGAATAGCCGTTGCCGGTGGGGCTGGACTGGCCCTTGCGATCGTCGCGATTGAAGTAGTAGTTGCGGGCCAGCACGTTGAGGCTGCTGCCTTCGATAAAACCTTCGGGCTGGTCGTCTGCCGCGTTCACGGCCAACGGGCTCAGCCCCAGTACCGCAGAAAACACGGACAGGGACCAGCGGGTTTGAATGCGCATGTTGTTTGCTCCTGGATATGGGCAGCTATCAGCTGTTATGTCGCCTGGGGCGTTCTTGTTAGTTGTACTCGCGAACCGTCTGGTTAACGGCTGGAGTCAGCGTCGATAGTTGCAAACAACAGATAACGCGGAGGTGACCCGGTTATTACAATTCTGCAAGGATAAAAGTTGTAAGTTGTATTTGTTTTTAGTTGGAGGCCTTGTTTTATATGGGGTTTTCTCAAGGGCAAGAAGCGGTCTCGGGTTTATTACATATAAGTAATGTACCCGTGATCTTCCCGACAGGGTCTGTTGGTTATCCTCGTTGCAACTAACCAGAACGAGGAAACAGTCATGAAGTTATTTAAATTGAGTATCGCCGCGCTGGTACTTTCCATTTCGTCTCTGGCCATGGCCGAGGGCGGCGGCGACCGCACCTTCGACCGCGCCATGCAGGCAAATGAGAAGGCCATGGCGGCCTACGCGGCGAAGCAGGGCAAGGAGGCGCCGGTGGTGGAAAACTATCGCTACGGCATGCCCCTGGACATCCAGAAGGTGGTCAACGTGACGCCGCCGGCCAAGGCCTGCAACCCGGTGCCGTCACGCATGACCTATGAGGATTCGGCCGGACAGCTCAAGACCGTTGAGTATCAGGTCATGGGCCAGTGCCGCACCAATGGCAGCTAGGGCCCTAATCCTCAACGTCCTCATGGGGCGCGGGAAGCGGTTCGAGGGCTACGATCATGTCGATTTCCACCGCGGCATTCTTCGGCAGCTGATAGACCCCGAGGGACGTGCGGGTGTGCACCCCGGCCTCGGCAAAGATCGAATAGAGCACTTCGGAGGCCGCGTCGGCGACTTCGCTCTGCTGGGTGAAGTCGGCGGCGCTTTGCACATAGACGTTGAGCCGCAGGACTTTTTTCACCCGCTGCAGATCGCCCAGCAACTGGGCGAGGATCGCCAGGGCGCGCATGGTGCAAATACGTGCGGCATACCGGCCGTCTTCCAGCGAAACATCGCCACCGACCCGCCCGACCACCTTCACGGTGTTGTCGATGCGGGGGATCTGCCCGCTGACGTACACCTCGTCGCCGTTCTGCACCGCGGGCACATAGTTGCCGCCGATGCGCATTTCACCGTCGAAAGCGTGTCCCAGACGCGTCGCCACCTGGTCGAACAGGGCCTTGCGTGAAGCCTCCATAGATTGCACTCCGTCGATTGCCGTTGATTTTCCAGAGCACGACTATAGCCCCTCTTCCGGGCTCCGGAGCATGGGTTGTAGCCCCGCGGGGCCGGGGCCCGAGGCGTTTCAAAGTTTTTTGGTCGGATATGTCTTATGGGGTCTTCAGAAAAATACTCAAGCGCCGATGGCTAGAGACAATGCTGCCCATTATTACTGCCCATCGGTGCATCCCATGTTCAACAAAAGCTTGAAGCAAGAGCTGTTGGCTCTACGCGAAGAACTCTCGAGCCTCCAGCAAGTAAAGGACAGTCTCGACAGCGAAATGCTGGTGCTGGTTCTCGATCCCGATGGACGCATTTTGTCGGTCAACGACAACTTCAACCTGGAAATGCTCTACAGGGGCAGCGAACTGGTCGGTCGTCACATCGAGGACATTGTGCCGGCCCACGTCAAGACCGATGAGTTCCACCACCGTTTCAAGGCGACGCTGACCCGTGGCGAGCATTTTGCCGGCGCGGTACGCCTGCTGCGCGGCAACGGCCAGGAAGCCTGGTTGCGCTCGATCTCCCAGCCGGTTCGCGATTCCCAGGGGCGGATCAAACAGTTCTCGATCTACTCCAGCGACCTGACCCGCACCATCGAAGCCTCTCGCGAGCACGAGAATCTGATCGGCGCGCTGGTCCGCTCCACGGCGGTGATCGAGTTCGACCTCAACGGCAACGTGCTGACGGCCAACGAGCGTTTCCTCCACGGCATGGGCTACAGCCTGGCGCAAATCCAGGGCAAGCATCACCGTACCTTCTGCGAGCCTGAGGAATACAACAGCGCGGAGTACCAGGCATTCTGGAAGCGCCTGAACGCCGGTGAGTTCGTCGCCGGGCGGTTCAAGCGCATCGACAGCTACGGTCGCGTGGTCTGGCTCGAGGCTTCCTACAACCCGGTGGTCGATGCCAACAACCGGCTGTACAAGGTGGTGAAGTTCGCCACCGTGATCACCGACCAGGTGAACCAGGAGCAGGCAGTCGCCGAGGCGGCGAACATTGCCTACAGCACCTCCTTGCAAACCGACAACAGCGCCCAGCGCGGCACCACCGTGGTGACCGAGGCGGTGAACGTGATGCGCGACCTGGCCAAGCACATGCAGCAGGCCGGTGAAGGCATCGAGGCGCTGAACGAGCAGTCGCTGGTGATCGGCACCATCGTCAAGACCATCAGCGGCATTGCCGAACAGACCAACCTGTTGGCGCTCAACGCGGCCATCGAAGCGGCGCGGGCCGGTGAACAGGGACGCGGCTTTGCCGTGGTGGCCGACGAAGTCCGGCAACTGGCCTCGCGCACCAGCAAGGCCACCGACGAAATCGTCGGCGTGGTACGGCAGAACCAGGACATGGCGCGCGAGGCCGTGGCGCTGATGACCGATGGCAAGGCCCAGGCCGAGCAGGGCCTGGCCCTGGCCGCCGAAGCCGGCACGGTGATCGTCGAGATCCAGGACGGTGCGCAGAAGGTGGTGAACGCCGTCGGCCAGTTCGCCAGCCAATTGTCCAACTGAGTCCTGTCCCGGACCCGGCGTCAGGCCTTTTCCAGGCCATGACGTCGGGTGCCGAGTGGCCGCCAGGTCGACGGCCACGATCTGCTCCAACGCCAGCGCGCCCTGCGCGGGTGGTTAGGAAGTTTCCTGTCTCTATGGAAGATAAATCCTAAAGAGCCTTGAGCGCGTCAAGAACGCGTTTCCAACGCCGATGGTGAGGCTGCTGCAGTCTCCAATCACAGGCTATCGGTGTATCCATGTTCAATAAACGTTTGAATCAGAAGCTCCTCGCGTTGGGTGAGGAGTTTCGTGCGCTCGAGCAGGTCAAGGAAGGTTTCGAGCGCACCCAGCTCAGTGTCGATCTCGATCCGCAGCGCCGGATCCTGGTGGCGAACCGCAATTTCACCCAGGGCATGCATTATTCCCCCGAGGCGCTGCTGGGCTGGCCCATCGACAATCTGCTGCCGGACGATGCCCGGCCCGAAGAGGCGCACTCGCGTTTCATGACGGCGCTGGCCTGCAGCGAGCCTTTCGACGACACCCTGCGTCTGCGTCGTGGTGACGGTCATGACGCCTGGCTGAGGGTGATCCTGCAGCCGATCTTCAACTCCGAGCGGCAACTCAGGTCCTTTTCCCTGATCGCCAATGACCTGACCGAAACCGTGGAAACCGCCTGCGAGCACGACAACCTGATCGCGGCCCTGCTGCGTTCGACCGCGGTGATCGAGTTCGACCTCAAGGGCCGGGTACTGACCGCCAACGAGCGGTTCCTGAGCTGCATGGGCTACAGCCTCGAGCAGATCCTGGGCCAGAACCACAGCCTGTTCTGCGAGCCGCAGGAGTACAACAGTCCGGCCTACAAGGTGTTCTGGGAGCGGCTGAATGCCGGCGAGTACGTCGCCGACCGCTTCAAGCGCATCGACAGTCTCGGCCGCGTGGTCTGGCTCGATGCCTCGTACAACCCGGTGGTCGATGCCAACGGCAAACTCTACAAGGTGGTGAAATTCGCCACGGTGATCACCGAGCAGGTCAAGCAGGAGCAGACCGTCGCCGACGCCGCGGAGATCGCCTACACCATCTCGCAGCAGACCGACAGCAGCGCCCAGCGCGGCTCTTCGGTGGTGACCGAAGCGGTGCAGGTGATGCGCGACCTGGCGACCCACATGCAGCAGGCCAGCGACAGCATCGAGGCGCTGAACGAGCAGTCGCGGGTGATCGGCAGCATCGTCAAGACCATCAGCGACATTGCCGAACAGACCAACCTGCTGGCGCTCAACGCGGCCATCGAAGCGGCCCGCGCGGGTGACCAGGGGCGCGGCTTCGCGGTGGTGGCGGACGAGGTCCGGCAACTGGCCTCGCGCACCAGCAAGGCCACCGACGAGATCGTCGGCGTGGTCCGGCGCAACCAGGACATGGCCCGCGACGCGGTGGTGCTGATGGTCGACGGCAAGACCCAGGCCGAGCAGGGCCTGGGCCTGGCCGCCGAAGCCGGCACGGTGATCGTCGAGATCCAGGACGGCGCGCAGAAGGTGGTAAGCGCCGTCGGCCAGTTCGCCCATCAGTTGTCCGGCTGATGGGCTGGCTGCAGCCAGCAGCCTGGGTGGGGCCGCTGTCAGTCCTGCCGGTCGTTTTCGAGATGGGGCGCGATCAGGGTTTCGAACCATTCGATAAAGGCGTTCAGCCGGCGCGAGCGATGGTTGCGATTGGGATAGAGCGCGGAAATCGCCATGGACGCGGGGCGAAAACCGGGCAGGACTTCCACCAGTTCGCCCCGGTCGAGCAGGTACTGCACGTCGAAGCGCGGGATCTGGATCAGGCCCAGCCCGGCTCTGCAGCAGGCGATGTAGTTTTCGGCGTTGTTGACGATCACCCGGCTGGGCAAATTCAGTTCCAGCTCGTGACCTTCGGCCAGGTATTCCCAGGGCTGTTCGCGGCCCGTGCTGGGGGAGCCGTAGCCGACCATCCAGTGACCGTCGGCCAGGTCGCCCGGCGTTTGTGGCTGGCCGTGCCGGGCCAGATAGTCAGGGCTGGCGCAATTGATCAGGGCCAGGTGGCCCAGGCGCCGGACGATCAGGCTGCTGTCGCGCAGGGTACCGACGCGGATCGCGCAATCCACGCCTTCCTGCACCAGATCGATGGAACGGTCGGTGGAGCCCAGCGCCAGCTTCAGGCTGGGGTAGCGGGCGAAAAGCTCGGGCAGGGCGGGGGCGATGAAGCGCCGGGCAATGCGGCTGGGCACGTCGACATTGAGCCGGCCACAGACGTCCAGTTGACGGGTGTGAAACAGCTGCTCGAGTTCCACCGCATCGCTCAGCAACAGACGCGCGCGCTCCAGCAGGACCGCGCCGTCGGCGGTCAGCTGAACCTGGCGCGTGGTGCGGTGCAACAGGCGCGTGGCGAGGGCGGTTTCCAGTTGCTGTACCGCTGCCGAGACGGTAGCCCGGGGCAGTTCAAGGGCGTGCGCGGCCTTGATGAAACTGCCCATGTCAGCCACCTGGATGAATACACGGTACTGCTCGAGCTTATCCATGAATGGGGCGTTGTTCCGGAGCTTGTGGGTGGTGCGCTGGGTACTGTTGTAGGTGCGAGCAAGCTCGCTCCTACGGGATCATGTCGCACCTGATGGCGATCTTTCGCAAACGCCAATCTACCTCGCCCCTTGGCGGATTACTCGGGTCGATGACAACCGTCGATCAGAAGGCCGGGCCTCACTTGGTGGTGTAGCCGCCGTTGATCAGCAGGGTCTGGCCGGTGATCCACCAGCCGTCGGTGACCAGATGACGGATGAAGGGCACCACGTCCTTGATGTCGGTCAGGCCGGTCTTGCTGAAGCCGGACAGCGCCGCGGCGGTCTTGTGGTAAGCCACGGCGTCCGCGCCTTCGGCCGGGTAGAAGAATGGCGTGTCCATCGGCCCAGGGCCCACGGCGGTCACCGAGATGCCGCGGGCGCCGAATTCCTTGGAGGCGGCGCGGGTGAAGTGTTCCACCGGTGCCTTGGCCCCGCCGTAGGCAGCATAGAACGGCGTGTAGGCGCCGAGCAGCGAGGTCACCAGCGACACCAGCTTGCCGTGGTCCTCCAGGTGCTTGCCGGCTTCCTTGATAAAGAAGAACGCGCTCTTGGAGTTGACCGCGAACATGTCGTCGTACTCGGCTTCGCTGATCTCGACTATGGGTTTTTTCAGGACCTTGCCCACGGTGTTGATGGCGATGTCGATCTTGCCGAAATGCGCCTTGGCGTCGCTGAAGAGTTGCTCCACGGCCGCGGCGGCGGTCAGGTCGGCCTGCCAGGCGTGGGCATCGACGCCCAGGTTCTTGATCGCCGCCACGGTCCGGTCGGCGTCGGCCTTGCTGGCGGCGCTGTTGTAATGCACGGCGATGGCCTTCGCGCCATGGGCGGCCAGGTCCCGGGCGATCAGGCCGCCCAGGTTCTTCACGCCACCGGCGATCAACGCGACCTTGTCTTTCAACGAGTGGTTTTTCAAAGAATGGTCTGCCATGGAAAAGCTCCTTCAGCCTGTGAGGTGAAGGCCCAGTCTAAGCAGCCGCGAGTCAGGGATAAGCCCGGTCAATCTGGATGGATTGTCCAGGGAAATTGCCCAATCCCGACTGCCGTGCCGAACCGGGATGTCGCTACAATCGACGTTTTTCTCCTGGAGCCTTACCCATGAGCCCATCCCATCGTCGTCCGGTTCCGCTGGCCAAGGCCTACCGTCTGCTCAACCACGGGCCGACCGTGCTGGTCAGCGCCACCCATGGCGGCCAGCGCAACATCATGGCCGCGGCCTGGGCCATGCCGCTGGATTTCGAGCCGCCGAAAGTCGCCGTGGTGCTCGACAAATCCACCTGGACCCGGCAACTGCTGGAAGCCTCCGGCACCTTCGTGCTCAACGTGCCGTGCGCCGCCCAGGTCGATATCGCGCAGACCGTGGGCTCCACTTCCGGCCTGGAACTGAACCGCGACCAGGGCCGCGACAAGTTCGAGCGCTATGGCCTGGCGACCTTCGCCGGCGAGCTGATCGACGCGCCGCTGCTCGAGGGTTGCGTGGCCTGGCTCGAATGCCGGTTGCTGCCGGAACCGCACAACCATGAACGCTACGACCTGTTCCTCGGCGAAGTCATCGCCGCCCAGGCCGATGAGCGAGTGTTCAGCGCCGGCCGCTGGCATTTCACCGGGCACGATGCCTTGCGCACCCTGCACCATGTGGCGGGCGGGCATTTCCTGACGATTGGCGACTCGCTGGACGGCAAGACCCTGGCCTTGTGAACCGCCTGCGCCGCTACCCCCGTAGCCGCTGCCGAGCCCGCGAGGTTGCGATCGATCGCGCAGCGGTCGCCAAACCAGGCGCCGCATTCATCCAGCTAAACCGCGTGCGCAGGTTTGGCGAGGACTGCGTCCTCGAACGCAGCCTCGCTTCGCTCGACAGCGGCTACAGGCGGGCTTACCAGCTGACGGTGTTCAGGGCGTCGGCGAAGACCTTGAGTTTCGGCGAGTACTGACGCGACGGCGGGTAGACCAGCGACAGCGCCCGGCTGCGTCCGGAGAAGGTCTGCAGGATCGGCACCAGGCGGCCGTCGGCGAGGGCGTCCTCGACGGCGAAGTTCATCAACTGGGCGATGCCGAAGCCCCCCAGCACACCGTCCACCAGCGCGTCGCCGATATCGAAGATCAGCCGGCTGGGCACGCTGACATCGCGCACCTTGCCGTCGCGCGTGAACTGCCAGTCCACCAGGCGCCCGCTGCGCAAATTGCGCACGGTCAGGCAGTTGTGCTGTTGCAGCTCTTCCACCGTCTGCGGCGTGCCATGGCGCGCCAGATAGTCCGGGGACGCCACCGTGACCCAACGCAGCGGCGCCAGGGGCCGGGCGATCAGGCGCTGGTCCTGGATCTCGCCGGTGCGCAGGATGGCGTCGAAGCCTTCGTCGACGATGTCCACCAGCCGATCGGTCATCACCGCCTCGATGCTCAGGTCCGGGTATTGCTCGGTCAGGCGGCCGATCAACGGCATCACCACCTTGCGTCCGAACAGCGACGGCGTGCTGATTTTCAGCAGCCCGGTGGGCGAGTCGCGGCGGTCCAGCAGCAGGCTTTCGGTCTGCGCCAGTTCGGCCAGCAGCGGCGCGGCGCGCTCCACCAGCAGTTGGCCGTCCGGGGTCAGGCTGACGCTGCGGGTGTTGCGTTGCAGCAGGCGCACGCCCAGTTGCTGCTCCAGGCGCGAAATGGCCCGCGACAGGCCGGACTGGGTCAGCCGCAGATCGCCGGCGGCGCGGGTAAAGCTGCGGGTCTCGGCGACCCGGACCAGCAAACGAACGGCGTTCAGATCCATGATTAAAGTCATCACTGAAAGAGCAATGACGGTATTTATCATCTAATCAGCATCAAAGAAACTGAGGGTCCTTGATTCATCCCCCCTTTATTTTCCACACAAGGACTCGACGTGATGCCCGCCACCTCTTCAGCCAGGCCGTCAGGCTGGATGCTGCTCCTGCTGGCCAGCGCGCAGCTGATCATCGCCCTGGACGCGACCATCGTCTTCGTCGCCTTGCCGGAGATCGGCAGCCACCTGGGGTTTTCCGCGCAACAGCTGCAATGGGTGGTCAGTGCCTACAGCGTGGCCTTCGGCGGCTTCCTGCTGCTGGGCGGTCGGGCGGCCGACCTGCTGGGCAAGCGCCGTTTCTACATCGTCGGGCAAAGCCTGTACGCCCTGGCTTCGCTGGCCGGTGGCCTGGGCGGCAGCGCACTGCTGCTGGTGCTGGCGCGGGCGGTGCAGGGTGTCGGTGGGGCCATGCTGTTCCCGGCGACGCTGGCGCTGATCAACAGCCATTACCCCGAAGGGCCGGCGCGCAACCGGGCGTTCGCGGTGTGGAGCGCGGCCTCGGCGGCGGGCCTGGCCCTGGGCGCGTTGCTCGGTGGCGTGCTGACCCAATGGTGGGGCTGGGAGGCGGTGTTTCTGGTCAACGTTCCGCTGGCTGGGGCCTGTGCCTTGCTGGCCCGGCGCTGGATTCCGGCCGATGGCCAGCGCGAGCGCGGCCGGCGTTTCGACCTCAGCGGCGCCTTGACCGTGACGGTGGGCGGCACGCTGTTGGTGTTCGCCATCGTCCAGGGCCCGGAATGGGGCTGGAGCGCCCCGGCGACCCTGGGCTGCGGGGCGCTGGCGCTGTTGCTGCTCGGGGTGTTCGTGTGGATCGAACAGCGTGGCCACGACCCGCTGATGCCGCTGCGCCTGCTGGCCCATCGCGAGCTGCGCCTGGCGATGTTTCTCACGGCCTTGTTCATGAGCAGCTTCGGCGTGCAGTACTACTTCCTCGCCCTGTATTTCCAGCAGGTCTATGGCTACAGCGTGCTGCAAAGCGGCGTGGCGTTTTTGCCGGCGACGCTGCTGTGCACCGTGGGCATCTGGCTGGCCGAACGTTCGTTGCTGCGCTTCGGGCTGCGGGCGACCCTGGTCAGCGGCTTGCTCCTGGGTGCACTGGGCATTGGCGGGGTGTATGTGGCGCTGCCCGATGGGGCAGGGTTCTGGAGCCTGATGCCGGGCATCGTGGTGCTGAGCATCGGCCAGGGCATGACCTGGACCGCCATGTGGGTCTCGGCCGGGCAGGGCATCGCGCCGGGCGAGCAGGGCGTGGCGGCGGGCATTGCCTCCACGAGCCAACAGATCGGTGGCGCGCTGGGGCTGGCGCTGCTGGTGTCGCTGGCCAACGCCGGGCTGGGCGGCTCACAGGCGGCCGGCATCGAGCAGGCGGTGGGCGCCAGCGCCTTGCTCGCCCTGCTGGGGGCGCTGTTGGCCCTGCGTTTGCGAGTGCCGGCGTCTGGCTCCGAGAGCCTGGCGGCAACTGCCGAGCGCGGCTGAGTGGCAGCAGATGACAGTGCACCTGTAGCCGCTGCCGAGCGAAGCGAGGCTGCGAACGAGGACGCAGTCCTCGCCAAACCTGCGCATACGGTTTGCCTTGAAGAATGCATTGCCCGTCTTTACGGCCGCTGCGCTGCCGATCGCAGCCTCGCGTTGCTCGGCAGCGGCTACAGGGTGAGTCAGCGTGAGAGCTCAGATCCACACATCATTGGCGGCCGTGCGTTCGCCGCCTTCTTCACCGGTGTTGCGCACGCCCTTGGGTTCGATCAGCAGCAACTTGACCTCCTGTTCGGCGTACGGCTTGTGCTTCATGCCCTTGGGCACGACAAACATCTCACCCTGGTTGATGGTCACCTGGCCGTCGGCGAAGTCGATGCGCAGTTGGCCTTCGAGGACGATAAAGGTCTCGTCGGTGTGCGGGTGGTCGTGCCAGATGAAGTCCCCTTGCAGCTTCACCAGTTTGAACTGGTAGTCGTTCATTTCGGCGATGACGCGGGCTTGCCAGTGGTCGTCGAACAGGCTGAGTTTGTAGGCGAAATTCAGGCTCTGGTAAGTGATGGGCGTGGTGCTGGCCGGGTTCATGCTGCGGCTCCGTAAAGAGGGGATCGGGCCTCTACGGTAATCAGCGCGGTGCTGCGGTTCTTGTACGATTGTGCGTGCCGGGCGGCGTTCAGCGGCCGTGCATTTTCAGCCAGCGCGCTGGCGGCAGGCCGTAGGTCTTGCTGAATTGCCGGGTCATGTGGCTCTGGTCGGTAAAGCCGGCCAGCAGCGCCGCGCTGACCAGCGACTGGCCTTGCAGCAACAGCGCCCGGACCAGGTCCAGGCGGCGCATGGTCAGGTAGCGATAGGGGCTGGTGCCGAACAGCAGGCGAAAGTCCCGCGACAGGCTCCAGCGGTCGCGACCGCTGTGGGTGGCCAGTTCGTCGAGGGTGATGCTCTGGTCCAGGGCGCTGTGCATGTATTCCCGCGCCCGCTCCGCGGCCTGATAGTCGAAGCGCTGCGCCGGCCGGGAAACGCCGGACACGGCATTCAGCGCATGGGCCAGATCGAACAGCGCGTCTTCCTGTTCCAGCGGATCCAGCGGGCCGTCCATGCTGCGCAGCAAGGTGTCGGTGGCGGCGAACAAGCGTAGGTCGGTGGACAGGCCGTTCTTGATGAAGGGCAGCGGCTGGCCGCCGAGGATCTGCTGGATCAGCGCCGGCTCGATATACAGCATGCGGTAATGGAAACCGTCCTGGGTGCCGGCTTCGCCGTCGTGGACTTCATCCGGATGCAGCACCATGGTCCCGCCCGGCAGGTTATGGCGCCAGCCGCCGCGGTACTGGAAGCTCTGCACGCCAGACAGCGTGCGACCGATGGCGTAGGTGTCGTGACGGTGCAGGTCGTAGCCATGCCCGGCGAAAAACGCCTCGATACGCTCCAGCCCCCGGGCGGGAGGCGCGCGGTGGACCCAGTCTTTGCGGGGGGCGGGCTTGCCCATGAAACTGTCCTCGACACAACGTCAGGCCAGTACGGTAACCCAGGAGGGCGCACCTGTCTTCAGCGCGTCATCTGCCCGCGTCGGCTTCCTTGGCCTCTTTGCCGAGGGTGCCGAACTCGATCGGCGTCTTGATGTAGAACAGCGCAATGTCCTCGTCCTCCAGGCGTTCGAACAGCCGGGCCGACTCCTCTTCGGTGAGTGCCAGGCGGACCTCGATGGGCTGGTCGGCCAGTTCGAAAAAGTGTGCGGAGTGCAGCCGGCCGGTGTGGCCGAAGCCTTCGATGGCGGTGCTCATGGTCGCGCCGCGCAGGCCCAGTTCATTGGCCAGGTCGACGAGCCAGTCCCCCAGCATTTTGCCGTGATAGCGGCGATTCTGCTGGGTGAAGAAAATCACCAGGAAACCGTTCATGAGCGTTCTCCAATGGCCTCCATTACTTTCAGCATAGCCCCGGGGTATCGCTGGGCTTATGAATTTAATGATCGAAAAACAAAAATTAATTATTGTTTTACGATAATTAATTATTTATGGTTTCTCCCACATTCCTTCCTCTGGAGCCTTCCCATGACGTCCCAAGGTCTTGCCCGGTTCAGCCAGCGCATGTCGGCTGTCACCCTGTTACTGATCATTGCCATGCTGCTGCTCAACGCGGCGCTGTGGCTGTTTCCGCAGTTGAGCGCGGAAAATGGCTATGGGTTCGGGTTTGGCCTGAGCAATGGCCTGTCGAGCCATCTGGCTGCCGGTGCCGCTTTTCCCTGGTGGCAAACCCTGGGCGGTATTTTGCTGTCGAGCATCCCCCTGCTGGCGCTGGCCTATGGCTTGAGCCATCTGCGCCGGCTGTTCCAGAGCTATGCCCGTGGCGAGTATTTTTCCTGTGCCGCGGCGGTGCACCTGGGCAAGGTCGGCCGGGGCGTGGGGCTGTGGGTGTTGCTGGATTTTCTCTGCGAGCCGTTGCTCAGTGTCTGGGTCACCCTGAACGCGCCAGTGGGCGAACGCCTGATCAGTCTCAGCATCACTGCACCGACCTTTGTCGCGCTGTTTTTGGCGGCGTGTATTTCCATCATCGCGCGTATCCTCTGGCAGGCCAGTGAAGTGGATTCGGAAAACCGCGCCTTCGTGTGAGATCAGTATGTCAATTGTTATTCAGCTGGACGTGATGCTGGCCCGGCGCAAGGTCAAATCCAAGGACCTCGCCGCGGCGATCGGCATCACCGAGGCCAACCTGTCCCTGCTCAAGCAGGGCAAGGTCAAGGGCCTGCGGCTCGCGACCCTGGATGCGATCTGCCAATACCTGGAGTGTCAGCCGGGCGACCTGTTGATCCATGAGCCCGAGGTGGAGTAGCGTCAGCGTCCCCCCTCATGTGACAAAAGGCGGTTGTGTCATGGCGCTTGAACATTGGCTGTATGCCGGTCCGCTGCTGTCGCTGGCGCTGCTCTGGACCGTGGCCGTGGTCACGCCGGGGCCGAATTTCTTTACCACGGCGCAATTGGCCGCCAGCTGCTCGCGTCGGCATGGCATGACCGCGGCGCTGGGCGTCGCCACTGGCACGGTGCTCTGGGGCTTGGCCGGCGGCCTGGGGATCAAGTCGCTGTTCAGCGCGGCCCCGGCCCTGTACCTGGCCTTCAAGATTGCCGGCGGCTGCTACCTGATCTACCTCGGCCTCAAGCAGTTCAAGCGTAAACCGGCGCCGACCGGGGGGGGCAACGGTTTGCCTGACGAGTCGGGCCGTAGCCTGTTCTCGGCCTATCGCCTGGGCTTTCTCGGCAACATGACCAACCCCAAGTCGGCGCTGTTCGTCGCTACCATTTTCGCCACCTCGATGCCGGCGTCACCGCCGCCGTTGCTGCTGGCCCTGGCCGTGCTCACCATGGCTTCGCTGTCATTCACCTGGTACTGCTGCGTTGCGCTGTTCTTCGCCAGCCGCCGCATGGCTGCCGTCTATAGTCGTTCACGCAAATGGCTGGACCGCTTTGCCGGCAGTTGCTACCTGCTGTTCGGCGCCCATCTGGTGGCCAATCGCTGAAACCGGGGCCGGGCGCACGCCATGGATTTTCAGGGTCAGGAGACAGGACATGAGCTTCACTTTTCGCCCCGTGCAGGATCGGGATATTCCACGGATCTGCGGTTTTGCCCGGGATCCCGGCGAGTTGTTTTTCTTTTTCCCGGCGGCCAGCTGGCCGCTGACCCATGAGCAACTGCGCGACTCCATTGCCCAGCGTTCCGATTCGACAGTGATCGAGCGAGACGGCCAGGTGCTGGGTTTCGCCAACTTCTACCAATGGGGTACCCACGGCACCTGCACCATCGGCAATCTCATCGTCGATCCCGAGGCCCGCGGCGCCGGTGTCGCCGGGCAGCTGATCGGCGAGATGCTGCGCATCGCCCGGGACAAGCACCAGGCCGCGCAGGTGACCCTGTCCTGCTTCAATGACAACGTGGCGGGCCTGCTGCTGTATCCCAAGCTCGGTTTCGTGCCGTTCGCCATCGAAGAACGCCGGAACAAACAAAATCAGCGGGTGGCGCTGATTCACCTGCGACATCAGCCGGCTTGAGCGGTCCGATACAAGCGCTGAACCACTTTTTTAACGGGAACAAACCATGAGCAAGCTGCGGGTCGGGATTATTTTTGGTGGCCGTTCGGCCGAACACGAAGTGTCGCTGCAATCGGCGCGCAACATCGTCGACGCGCTGGATCGCGAACGCTTCGAGCCGGTGCTGATCGGCATCGACAAGAACGGCCACTGGCACCTCAACGACACCTCGAACTTCCTGATCAACCAGGAAAACCCGGCGCTGATCGCCCTCAACCGGTCCAACCGCGAACTGGCGGTGGTGCCGGGCAAGGCCAGCCAGCAACTGCTGGAAACCTCCAGCCAGGAACTGTTGGGCCACGTCGATGTGATTTTCCCCATCGTCCACGGCACCCTCGGCGAAGACGGTTGCCTGCAGGGCCTGCTGCGCATGGCCGACCTGCCGTTCGTGGGTTCCGATGTGCTGGGTTCGGCGGTGTGCATGGACAAGGACATCAGCAAGCGCCTGCTGCGCGATGCCGGCCTGGCGGTGACGCCCTTTATCACCCTGAACCGGGCCACCGCGGCGCGCACCGACTTTGCCCAGGCGCAGGGCAAACTGGGCCTGCCGATGTTCGTCAAGCCGGCGAACCAGGGCTCGTCCGTGGGCGTGAGCAAGGTCACCAGCGCAGCGGAGTACCACGCTGCCATCGAGCTGGCGCTGGGCTTCGATGAAAAGGTCTTGGTGGAGTCGGCGGTCAGTGGTCGCGAGATCGAATGCGCGGTGCTGGGCAACGACCGGCCGATCGCCAGCGGTTGCGGGGAAATCGTGGTCGGCAGCGGTTTTTATTCCTACGACAGCAAATACATCGACGACCAGGCGGCCCAGGTGGTGGTGCCGGCGGACCTCAGCGAAGAGGTCAGCGAGCGCATTCGCACCCTGGCGGTCGAGGCGTTCCAGGTGCTGGGCTGTTCGGGGTTGGCACGGGTCGATGTGTTCCTGACCCAGGGCGGCGAAGTGTTGATCAACGAGATCAATTCGCTGCCCGGTTTCACCCGCATCAGCATGTACCCGAAGCTGTGGCAGGCCGCGGGCATGACCTACAGCGAACTGGTCAGCCGCCTGATCGAGTTGGCGCTGGAGCGCCATGCGGCGCGCCAGGCGTTGAAAATCAGCCGCTGAATTCTGGAGTGAACAATGAGCGTTGCCACTGAAGCGTCGCAGTACCTGTTTTCCTACGGCACCTTGCAGGACAAGGCCGTGCAACTGGCCAACTTCGGTCGCGAGCTGGAGGGCAGCGCGGACGCGCTGCCGGGGTATGAACAGGCCTGGGTGCAGATCACCGACCCCCAGGTGCTGGCCACCAGCGGCAAGACCCATCACCCGATCCTGCGCCCGGGCAGCGCGGCCAGCGCGCCTATCCCGGGGACGGTGTTTCGCATTACTGCCCAGGAGCTGGCCGCGGCGGACAGCTACGAGGTGGCGGACTACAAACGCGTGAGCGTGGTGCTGCAGTCCGGGATCGAGGCGTGGGTGTATGTGAGCGTTTGAGGCCCGGGCTCAGTTCACAGTCGTGGCCATGTAGTACAGCATCGTGCACCACAGCGTTGCCCCGAGAGCCATGAACACATAGTTGATCGGGGTGAACCGCGCGTTGCTTTCGCCCAGTGGGTCACCGGCGGCGGCGTTGAGGCCGCGCTGGCCCTTGAAGGTCACCAGCGCCTGGATCGGCAACAGCACCAGGCTGGTGATATCCAGCCACAGATTGTCGGGATGCCTTTTGGACATGCCATCAAGGCCGTGGCTGATCAGCAGTATCACCACGAACTGCGAAGCCAGGTCCCACGGTAGCCAGTCATGGCGACGGCCGTTTTTCTTGATCAGGGTATTGGCTTCGCGGTACAGCGCGTGGGTGTAGAACAGCATGAGCATGGCTCGGGCGATGGGCCACATGGGTTGTCCGCTGGCCTGCTTGAACTGCTGCCAGTTCTTGTAGGCCCAGTACAGCAGGTAGAGGCCGAAGGTCAGCATGAACAGGGTCATGAACTTGGTCTTGGACACTACGTAGAAAGGGCGCTGCACGTCGCTGGCAGTGGCCAGCTGGGCTTGAGACGGGGCATAGAGCTTGTCAGACACGATCATTCCTTTGTGGGTCTACAGGGCGCGCAAGATTAACCCGGTGCGATGCCAAGGACCTATCGCGATAAATCTGAAGATGCGGTTTCAGGCGCGCCCGATCCAGGAATACTGGAAGGACTTCTCCTCGCCCCGGTGGCCGCGGCGGCGATAGCTGGCCAGGGTCGCGCTGGAACAGTAGGTGCAGTGTTCGCAGTGTTCGATCTGTTCCTCATCGATGCCTGCCGCGCGCAACAGGTTCAGGGCATAGAGGCTCAGGTCGAACCACAGCGAGTCCGGCCGGGTCGGCGCTGGCGGGGCAATCTCCGGGGGCAGCCGTGGCGCCGGGCGCTGCTGGCTCCAGGGTGTCTGCTCCGGCGACCACAGGTGGCCTTGGGTGGCCGACAGGGTGTTAATGAAATCCGGGCTGACTTCGTAGCAGCAAGGCTTGATCGACGGGCCGAACGCCACGCGCAACTGATGGGCGGCGATGCCCTTGGCGGCGAAGTGCTGCAGCACATTGTCGATGATGCCGCCGTGCAAGCCTTTCCAGCCGGCATGGACCGCGGCGACCCACGAGGCGTCCTCGCTGCTGATCAGCAGCGGCAGGCAGTCGGCGGTGATCACCGCAATGGGGCGACCGGTGCGGGTGAACACCGCGTCGCCGCGGATGATGCCGCTCGGCAGGGTGGTGCTGGCCTCCACCACCTCGCCGGTGTGGGCCTGGGAGCAGAAGAACAGGTTGGCGGGCTTTGTTGCCCCGATACGCGAAAACTCGTGACGGATGCCCGGTATCTGCTTCAACACTGGCGCCTGGAAACTCATCGGACCTTCGCTCTGTTGCCTTGGACTGCTACAGAGCATAGCGGGATCATGAGTCCTTTTGCTGACAGAGGCCTGTCAACTGGTCGGCAGCTCGTCCGATCGCGGCATCAGTTTTTCAGCGGGATATAGAGTTCGACCACGCTGTCCGGGTGCATCGGCCCGAAAAAGCGCTCCCCGGTGTACTCGAACTCCACCCCTTCATCGGCCCGCATCCCGGCGGCCGGCAGCCATTCGCTGTAGGCGGCGCGGAAGGTCTCCGGCAGGGTCTGCACCGTGCCCCGATGCTCGACCCGGGCGTACTGGCGGGCGGGGATTTCCAGTTCCACCATGCCTTCCACCAAGGGCGCCTCGGCGCTGACCGGCAGCCCGGCGACGTAGCGCCATTGGCCGTCGCCCAAGGGCTGGCAAATACCATAAGTGCCGACCGGTTCGGCCAGGCGCTGGATCTCCTGCTCCCGTGGCTCGAAGCGCTGCCACAGCTCGGCAATCGAGCCCTGGTCATCCTGCTGCCAGGCCATGCCGATGATGCGCTGCGCCGCCAGCGTCACCCGCACCGGCGTCTGCGGCGCCGGCAGGCTGTGCTCGGGCTGCGCCAGATAACGCTGCAACTGGCCGAGCACGTTCTGGCTGCGGGCGATCTGGGTTTCCAGCTCACCGGCATGGGCCTGCAACGCCTGGCGCAGACTCAACACACTGTGCAGCGCACCGCTGTCCGCCAGCCCACGAATCTCCTCCAGCCCCATGCCCAGCTGCCGCAACCAGACAATGCGCCCGAGGATGCCGATCTGCTCCGGCTTGTAATAGCGATAACCGTTGTCCTGCCCGGTCAGCGCCGGGGTGAACAGACCGATGCTGTCGTAGTGGCGCAAGGTCTTGGTGGTGAGGTCATGGCAGCGGGCCATTTGACCGATGGTGAGCATGCAAACGTCCTTTTTTGTGGTGAGGGTCGAGCGGCACTTTAGGGGTTTACCCAAGGGCAAGCTCAAGGCCGTCTTCTCTTTTTTCTGGTTATCACGGGGGGATGTTCGGACCTGTCATGGGGTCGGGGCCCACAGCGATGGAGTTCACATGAAAATGCCATCGTGGACAACGAGGGCATAGGGCATAGGGCGGTGATGGTGGATGTATGCAGCGGATGGAGCGGCTCAGACCGATTTCACCGGCTTGATCAGGCTCTCGGCGGGGATGCCGAACAGTTGGTGCAGTTTCCAGATCATTGGCAGGGTCAGGGCGCGTTTGCCGTTGAGTACTTCGTAGACCCGGTTGGTTCGGCCGATGGCGGGAGCCAGGTCGGCGGCCGACAGACCCGATTGCTCCATGCGGAACTTGATGGCGTCGATCGGGTTGGGCAGGTCGACCGGGAAGTGCTTGGCTTCATAGGCTTCGATCAGAGTGATCATCACGTCGAAGTAGTCGCCTTCTGCGGTGCCGGGTTCGGGCTCGTTATCGAACAGCACCGACACTTGCTTGAGCGCCGCGCGGTAGTCCTGGTCGGTGTGGATAGGGCGAATCTGCATGGTCGTTACTCCATTTCAACGCGGTCGGCGTCGATGGCATCGTACTGCTGGTGAGTGCCAACGAACTTGATGTAGAGGGCGCCAAAGCGGTAAGCCACGGCGACTACCAAGCGGTAGTCATTGCCTTTGATGTTGAACACCACACGACGGCTTTTAAGAATGCTGGCGCTGCAAAACTGCTCCTTGATCTGTGCCGGATTGGACCAGTTGGCATTGCGCGCTTCATCGATCCAGGCCAGAAGCGGTTGTTCGACATCCGGGTGCTGTTCCCAGAACGTCTTCAAATGATTGACGGCGATAATCCTCATGGCTCGAAATCCTAGTCCCGTCATGGGACTTAAGCAATGGGGTGAGAGAGGAAGCCGATGGACGGATAGTCATCGAGGCTACCCGTCCCAGAGGTGTGGCTCAGTGTCGATCAGCGCCTGCTGTCATCGCGGTGTGCACATCATCCATCACCGCTTTACCCATCTCACCCAGGTAATGTGCCGCCCAAGCATAGCGGTCCGCCTGTGGTTCCATGGCCGCGTCCAGGGTCAACTGTTTTGCCAGATGTAGCAGCAACGAAGCGTGTTCCAGGGCGTCGGCCAGGGGCACGTCGGCGTTGACCCGCAGCAGCGGACGTTGGCCTTCGCCACAATTGGCAAAGGTTATTTCGCCGAGGGTGTGCAGGGAGGAAGGGGACGGATTGAGGGGGTGTTTCATGGTGAACCTCCTTGATTCGAAGAATCATCACCGTCTGCCGCCAAACAGATCAGGGTGACGGGTTACGCAGGATTGGCGGACCGGGAATCAAGGCAACCGGCGAACCCGAAGGTTCTCCCACGCAACCCGTCATAACGCAGGTATGCGGGCGCAAAAAAAAGCGCCTGCAAAGGTGGGGGCGCTTGTGCGCCTCGATTCTATCAGGCCGCCAAGCCTGTTCGCTGGTTTTGCAGCGATGGTCGAACCATAGGGTGGAAGAGATGGAGTCGCAACGCTGTTACTGCGACATTCTGTGACTATGGGATGTGCGCATTTCTTGAATGCCCTAAAGGATTCTGTAGCCGCTGCCGAAGGCTGCGATAAGGCCCGAAGGGCCTTCGGCGTCAGTAAGATCGCTGCGCCCGTTCCGGTCGATCGCAGCCTTCGGCAGCGGCTACCCAAAAGGCCTAACGCACCAGTCGAAAGCCCATTGGCCCCTGTAGCCGCTGCCGAAGGCTGCGATAGGACCGAAGGTCCTCCAGCGGTCGCAAGATCCCTGCGCCCCTGCGGGGTCGTTAGCAGCCTCGCGGGCTCGGCAGCGGCTACAGGCCTGTGTTCAGCACCTTGGCCATTTCCGCGGTGGCCGCCCAGCCCAATCCGGCATACACCGGCTTGCCCACCTCGGTCGCATGCAACACGGCGAAGCTCAGCCCGCGCTGGATGAATTCGGCTTCCGCCAGCTTCATCAGCGCCGAGGCCAGCCCTCGGCGCCGGTAGGCGGGTTCGACGTACAGGTTGAGCACATAACCGCGCTGGTCCTGGGTCGGATGGGCCGGGTGGGGCGGCCAGTCGATGCTCATCAAGCCAATCGCCGCCACCGGTTGCTGGCCGTCCAGCAGGGCAAAGCCGTAATAGCGGCCATCGGGCAAGCGCTCGCGCAGCCAGGGGCGGAAGTGTTCGCTCATCACTTGCAGGGCCGCGGGTTCACCTCCCGCTTCGAGGAACATCGCCTCGCGGTGCCGGCAGACCAGTTCGAGGTCGTCGGCCACCAGTCGGCGCACCGTTAAGCCGGAAAAATCGATACCGCCGGGAATCGGGTTCATCGCCTGCACCTCGGCCAAAAAACCTGATGCTAGGAGCGATCGAAAGACGGCGTCAGACACAGAACGCAGGAAAAATCGGCATACAGCATTCATCACCCATGCCCGCGCTTGCGCGGCGTGAAAAATAAAAAGGGCCCACCTCGCGGCAAGCCCCTTGGGTTTTCCTGCGTTGGCCTCAATCCCCCAACGCTGCCCCTTCACGCCGTGGATCGGCGCCACCGGCCCATGAGGTTTTACCCTGGGCATCGCGTACCCGCACGATCGCCTGGGTGCCGCTGGTCATGTCGATGTCGGTCACCTCATGCCCCTTGGCTTTCAGCGCCGCTTTCAACCCAGGGGTGAACTGGCCTTGTTCCAGTTCGGTCGGGCCGTTGCGGCTGCCGAAGTTGGGCAGGCTGATGGCGGCTTGCGGGTCGAGGTTCCAGTCGAGCATGCCGATCACCGACTTGGCCACGTACTCGATGATCTGCGAGCCGCCCGGCGAGCCGACGGTGGCCAGCAGTTCACCGCTGTCGCGGTCGAAGACCAGGGTCGGCGCCATGGACGAGCGTGGGCGTTTGCCCGGCTGCACGCGGTTGGCCACCGGCTGGCCGTTCTCTTCGGGGATAAAGGAGAAGTCGGTCATCTGGTTGTTGAGCATGAAGCCCTGGACCATCAGGTGCGAGCCGAAGGCCGCCTCCACGGTGGTGGTCATGGACACCGCGCCGCCCTGGTCATCCACCGCCACCACTTGCGAGGTGGAGATACGCATCGGCGAGCGATCCGGGGCGTAGGCCACCTGGATGCCCTGGGGCTTGCCGGGCTCGGCCTTGGCCATGCTGCGCTCGCCGATCAAGGCAGCGCGCTGGGCCAGGTATCGCGGGGCGACCAGGCCGGCGATCGGCACCGGGGCGAAGTCCGAATCCGCCACGTACAACGCGCGGTCGGCGTAGGCCAGGCGTTCGGCTTCGGCGATCAGGTGCACGGCTTCAGGCGCCGGTTCGAGGCCGGCCGGCAGATGGGTCTTGGCCGGTTTCAACGGTGGCAGCGCATAACGCGGATCGCGGGCTTCCAGCGCCTGCAGGGTGCCGAGTATCTGCGCCAGGGCGATCCCGCCCGACGAAGGCGGCGGCATGCCGCAGACCTGCCAGCGCTTGTAGTCGGTGCACAGCGGTTCGCGCTCCTTGGCGCGGTAGCCTTGCAGGTCGTTGAGCGACAGGCTGCCCGGGTTGGCGTGGCCCTGCACCTTGGCGACGATTTCCCGGGCGACCGGCCCTTGGTACAGAGCGTTCGGGCCCTCTTTGGCGATGCGTTCGAGCACGGCGGCCAACTGCGGGTTTTTCAGCAGGGTGCCGACGGCTTTCGGCGTGCCATCGGCCTGCAGGAAGTAGGCGGCCATGTCCGGCGATTTCGCCAGGTACGGATCGGCGACGATCATGCTGTGCAGGCGCGGAGAGATCGGGAAACCCTGGTCCGCCAGGCGAATCGCCGGCTCGAACAGCTGCGCCCACGGCAGGCGGCCGTGTTTTTCATGGGCCAGTTCCAGGGCGCGCAGCACGCCGGGCGTACCCACCGAACGGCCGCCGATCTGTGCCTGCGGGAACGGCATGGGCTTGCCGTCGGCTTGCAGGAACAGCTTCTCGGTGGCCCCGGCCGGCGCGGTTTCGCGACCGTCGTACGTGCGCACCGCCTTGCCGTCCCAGAGCACGATCAAGGCCCCGCCGCCGATACCCGACGACTGCGGCTCCACCAGGGTCAATACCGCTTGCATGGCAATCGCCGCATCGATGGCCGAACCACCCTTGCGCAACATTTCGCGCCCGGCTTCGGCCGCCAACGGGTTGGCCGCGGCCGCCATATGCCGGTCGGCGTGTTGCACTTGCAGGTCGGTGCGATAACCCGAAGCGATTTCCGGGGCGGGGGGCAGGGCGGTGTGGGAAGGGGCGCAAGTGTTGCAGGCGGCGAGGCTTAAGGCGACGGCGAGCAGCGAGAAACTGGCAAGCCGGCGGTGACGCGGATTGAGGGTCGAGAACACGCGTTGAACTCCGTTCACTGGGTAAATGATGTGTCGTCCGTGGGGAGGAATGTACAACAGTGAGCGGGCCCATGCTGACCCTTTCGCTGGGCGCTACGGTGCCGGGATTGCCGGTGCTTGCGGGCAAGGCCCGATGCCGGACACTGGCCTGGAGGTGGCCGGTGGCGCTGCTGGGATTTGGCATTGAAGGCGCGGGGCGCGGGGCGCCTTGAATCAAGGTAGAAACATCATGCCGGCAATGGCAGCCACAGGCCGGCGGGCCTGCCTGTGGCTGCCTCAGGCTCGTATCAGAGCGAGATCCCGTGCAAACGTAGCCAGGCATCCAGCGCCAGCGCTGTTTCCAGGCTGTGCCGGCTCATTTGCGTATTGAAGTGGCCCTCGGGCTGGCGCAGTTCCTCGGCCATATAGGCGTGGGATACGATGCCGAACACCGGGTTCCCCGTGTCCTGCAGAAGCTGCCGGGCACTCTGGCGCAGGAAGCGTTCGTAACCCAGGTCGGCTGAGGTCGGATAGGGGCTCTTGCGGCGTTTGAGCACCGCCTCCGGTACGAAGTCGGCACAGGCCTGCTTGAGCAGCCACTTCTCCTCGCCATCCTTGCTCTTGATCGACCAAGGCACGTTATAGATGTACTCGACCAATTGGTGATCGGTGAACGGCACACGTACCTCGAGGCTGTTGCACATGCTCAGGCGGTCCTTGCGATCCAGCAGCATCACCATCCAGCGTTTCAGGTGCATGTGGCAAAGCTCGCGCATCCGGCGTTCGTGCGGGCTGTCTTGCGCCAGGTGTTCGACCTGGCGCAGCGCATCGTCGTAGCTCGCCTGTTGGTACTGGGCGAGATCGCATTGGCGGTTGAAGTCGGCATTGATAAACGCGGCCGGCAACTTCACTCGCGACGCCCATGGAAAGGACGCGGAGGCGATGACCTGAGGATCACGGAACCAGCCATAGCCACCGAAGACCTCATCGGCACCCTCCCCGGAGATGGCCACCGTGGAGTGCTTGCGAATTTCCCTGAACAACAGGTTCAACGAGGTATCCATGTCGCCGAAGGTGAACGGTACGTCCTTGGCGCGGAATACCTCCTCGCGCGCCAGGTCGGAGATCAGTTCCTCATTGTCGATGAGGACGGTCTGGTGCCGGCTACCGATGAACTCCGCGGCCAACAGGGCAAAGGGCTGGTCCTGGTCGGGACGCAGGTCGTCGCTCTTGAACTGCGCGGACTGGCCAGTGAAGTCCACCGAAAAGGAATTGATATCCCCGCCGGTCTTCGCCTTGACGATACGTTGCGCGATGGCCGTGAGGGTGGTGGAGTCGAGCCCGCCGGACAGCAGCGAGCACACGGGAACGTCGGCATACAACTGCGAACCCAGCGCGTGGGTGACCAACTCGCGGGTCTGTTGCACGGTCGTCTGCAGGTCGTCCTGGTGCTCCTGACGGCGTACCTTCCAGTAGCACTGGATCTTCATCTGCCCATTGGGGCGCCAGGACAGGAAGTGGCCGGGAAGCAGCTCCATCAGGTTCCTGAAAGGCGTCTGGGCGGTTCCCTTCGACAGCGTGAGCACGTCGACCAGCCCCGTCACCTCCAACCCCGTGGTGAACTCCGGGTGAGCCAGGATGGCCTTGATCTCCGAGCCGAAGAGCAGCCCTTCGCGATGCCGGGCATAGAACAGCGGCTTGATCCCCAGGCGATCGCGTACCAACAGCAGGTGGCCATCGCGTCCGTCGAACAGGGCGAAGGCGAACATGCCTGTCAGGTGATCGCAGCAACGCTCGCCCCATTCCAGGTAGGCATGCAGCACGACCTCGGTATCGCTGCGGGTCTGAAATTCATGCCCCGCCTGTCGTAGCTGGTCGCGCAACGCATCGTGGTTGTAGACCTCCCCTGTGTAGACCAGCGAGACCTCCTGGCCGTCCGCAAAGCGATAGACCATTGGCTGGGTACCGCCGCTCAGGTCGATGACCGCCAGCCGCCGATGCCCCAGCAGAGCATGTCGATGTTTCCATATGCCTTCGGCATCAGGCCCGCGCAGTGCGAGCGTATTGGTCATGGCGCGAATCGCAGGGTCTTCCCCTTCGAGCCTGCGCGTATAGTCTACCCATCCTGTGAGACCACACATTTAGTAACTCCTGTCATTAATCATTGAACCGCGCCAGCTCTGTCTTGAGCGAGTCATGCCACCTTGGTTGACTCGTCGACGAGGCGGGTCTTGTGCAAATACCTGCGTTATTCAGGGTTGCAAACGCCGCACCTTCCAGCCCGTATCGCTGCGGTCATAGCGCAGGCGCTCATGCAGGCGCTCCTGGCCGTTACCCCAGAACTCCAACGACTCAAGCCGCAACTCAAACACGCAATAACCCTCGGGACGCGGCAGCGGACCTTGCACGTCGGCCAGTTCCCTGGCGGCGCTGCGCATGGCTTGAACATCCTTGAGTTCTTCACTCTGGCGAGACACCGATGACATCGGATGCGTGGCATAAGGACGCTTCAGCCACGCCTCGTCAGCCTTGGCATCCGGCAAGCGCACGGCCTGGCCATTGAGGATGATCTGCTGGCTGGTTTCGCGCCAATACAGCACACCCGAGGCCCAGGGGTTCTCTGTCAGTTCGCGGCCTTTCTGGCTTGCGGCATGGGTGCTGAACAGCACCCCGGTGTCATTGATCTCACTGATCACCACGATGCGCGTCGAAGGCCGGCCCTGGCTGTCCGCCGTGGCCAGCGCCAGCGCACGGGGTTCGCGGATGCCCACGCGGCGTGCGCGTTCGAGCCAGTTGTGCAGCACGCTCATGGGATTGGCAGGCAGCGTCTGGTACTCGGGAAACGGCGCATCCAGTGTGCCAGTCAGGGATTCCGACATGCCTTTACCCAGCAGCGGCTGGCCTAGTACTGAACTGTTCATAGAACGATGGTCCCCCGTCCGAAGGTGACGCCATTGCCTGATACTTCGACCCGCGTCAGTTGATCGGCGTGGCCCTCGGTCCTGGCGAACATGAGTGAAGGGCGGCCGATTTCCACGCCCTGAAGAATCTCGATCTGCTGGCCGAACTCGATCTGGCCATGACGCGCCAGATGAATCGCCAAGGGCCCGGCAGCGGAGCCTGTGGCCGCATCCTCGACCACCCCATAGGCCGGTGAGAACATCCGGCTGCGCCAACGCCGTCCCGCGCCGGCAAAACAATTGATGGCCATGTCGTGGAAGCTGGACAGGGCACGGTGGTCGGGGTGCAGGGCGGACAACGCGGCGATGCTCGGCAGGCCGACGAACACATGACGCGGGCCGTTGTGATAGATCTCGATGGGAAAGGTCGAGTCGCTGATGCCCAGGGCCTTGAGCAATTCGGCGTCGCGCCCCAGGGCCGTCCAGGTCGGTATCGGCTGGTCCATGCTGGCGGCGACGACGTTGCCGTTCTGGCGCTCCAGGTCAAAGGCGATGGTGCCCATCTGGGTTTCCAGGAACAGCCGGTGATTGTCGGTGTGCGCCCCCAGGGCAATGGCCGTGCCCAGCAACGGGTGTCCGGCGAAGGGCAGTTCGTTGACCGGGGTGAAGATCCGGATCAGCGCATCGCCACAGTTGCGTGGCTTGAGCACGAAGGTGGTTTCCGACAGGTTCATCTCCCGGGCGATGCGTTGCATTTGCTCGGCCGACAAGTCATCGGCGTCAAAGAACACCGCGACCGGATTGCCTTCCAGCGGGGCGCTGGCAAAGGCGTCGATGATGACGTAATGGTGCATGGTTATCTCCCGGCGGCCGAAGCGTTACTCTCGACAGGTGTGTGGATGAGGGCGTGCCGCAGCAGGTCGGCGATGATGCGCGGGCCTTCCTGGGTCAGCAGCGACTCGGCATGAAACTGCATGGAGGCGAACGACGGCCCACGCAGGGCATGCACCTCGCCGGTCTCGCTGTCGCGGCTGATTTCGACGGTGCCGATGCCGTCGATGTCCAGGCGGTCACTCGAACTCTGGGCGGCGAAGGTGTTGTAGAAACCCACCCGTTCGGCGTTGCCAAACAGGTCGATCTGTTTTTGCACACCCTGGTTGGGAATGGCTTTGCGCTGCAGTTCCAGGCCCAGGCACAAGCTCAGCACCTGATGGCTCAGGCACACCGCAAGGAACGGCCGCTGCTGGCTGAGCAAGGAGCGGATGGCCACGTGCAGGTGGTTGATTTTCGGCTGTTGGACTTCGCTCGGGTTACCGGGGCCGGGGCCCATGATGACCAGGTCGTAGCCGTCAAAGCTGTATTCGTCGCTGAAGCTGCACACCGTCACCACCAGGCCCAGGGCCCGCAGTTGCTTGGCGATCATCGAGGTGAAGGTGTCTTCGGCGTCGACGATCAGTACCTGGCGCCCACTGAAGTCGGCCTGGATCTGCTCCCGCTGCTGGCTGTCCATCAGCCAGAAGTCCGAGACGTAGGCATTGCGGCTGGCCAGTGCGGCGCGCACTTGCAGGTGATTGCCGAAGCGCGAGGGCGCCTGGTTTTTCAGTGCGCTGATCAGGCCGGTGGCCTTGGCCCGGCTTTCGGCAGCCTCGGTCATCGGGTCGGAATGGCGCACGATGGTCGAGCCCACGCTGATCCGCACCTCGCCGCTGTTATCGATGTCGGCGGTGCGAATCAGGATCGCCGAGTCCAGGGAACGCCCGCCCTTGCCATCGCTGCCGATCAGCGCGGCCATGCCGCTGTAGTACGCGCGGCCTTGCGGCTCATAGCGCTGGATGACCCGGCAGGCGCTTTCCAATGGGCTGCCGGTGACGGTCGGGGCAAACAGGGTTTCGCGCAGGATTTCCCGCACATCGCGATGGGTCCTGCCTTCGATGAAGTACTCGGTGTGAGCCAGGTGCGCCATTTCCTTGAGGTAAGGGCCGAGGACATGGCCGCCGTCCTCACAGATGCGCGCCATCATTTTCAGCTCTTCATCCACCACCATGTAGAGCTCGTCGGCTTCCTTGCGATCCGCCAGGAAGTCCATGACTTCGGTCAGGTTGGGGCCGGCGGGCGGATAGCGGTAAGTGCCGCTGATGGGGTTCATCACCGCGAGCCCATCCTTGATGCTGATGTGGCGCTCGGGGGACGCACCCACGAAGGTACGGCTGCCGGTGTGGATGATGAACGTCCAGTAGGCGCCTTTCTCCCGTTCCAGCAGATGGCGAAAGAACGACAGCGCACTGGCCGGGCCGTACTCGCTGATCTCGGCCAGGAAGGTGCGCTTGATGACGAAGTTGGCGCCTTCCCCGGAGCCGATTTCGTTGGCGATCACCTGGCTGACGATCTCGGCGTAGCTCGCGTCGCTGAGGTCGAAGCGTTCGCTGTTCAACTGGATCGGCACGTTGGGCAGCAACCCCAGCAAGCGTTCGATGCTGATGGATTGCTGCTCGGTGATGTTCATCGCCAGCAGCGGCGACTGATCGTCCACCGCCTCGAAACCGCGCTCGGCGATCTGCCGGTAGGGGATCAGCGCCAGTACATCCAGGCGAGGCGCGCCGATCGAGGTGGCAGGCAAGTCGATATCGGCCAGGACCTGCGGTTCCGACATTTCGCCGATCAGCACGTCCAGCAGGCCGGGGCCGCTGGATTCCGGGCGGTACAACAGGGCAAACGGCTCGGGAGCCGGTTGCAGGATGCGTTCCATGAGGTGGGCTGCGGTCTGGCTCATAGCACTACCTCGTCGGTGGTGATGACCATGGCGCAACGGCTGGCGGCGTATTCGATGGCCATCCAGTGGTGCTCCTTGCTGAAGTCGGCGATCGCGTCGGCAACGAGGAACGGCTGGATATCGTTGGAGTAGGCGTCCACGGTGGAAATCAGTACCCCGACATGGGCGTACACCCCGCACAGGATCAACTGATCGCGCTCGTTGGCGCGCATGCGTTCCAGCAGGTCGGAGTTGAAGAACGCACTGTAGCGCCACTTGGTCAGCAGCCAGTCGCCGGGCTTGGGCGCCAGGGCGCCGACCACCTCGCGGTCGGCGGGGCTGGCCTTCATGCCCGGGCCCCAGAAGTCCTTGAGCAGCCCGCGTTGCTCCTCGCTCATGCTGCCGGGCTGGGCGGTGTAGGCCACCGGAACGCCGTTGTCGGCAGCCCACTGGCGAATGCGCGCGGCATTGCTCACGACTTCGTCACGCAGGGCGTCGGGCAAGGGGCGCAGGAAGTAGCGCTGCATGTCATGCACCAACAGCACGGCACGCTCGGGGTCGATGCTCCATTGTGCGAGGTTGACGGGCAGGTCGCGGTTGGTAGGCAAGGCGTAAGGGACGATCGATGGAATGCCGGTCATGACGACAAACTCCAGTCAAAAGGAGGCAAGGGTTGAGGAGGGCTGGTTTTTCCAGGCCATCACCGCAGTAATGGCTTGCCAGGGGTTCAGGCGCGGGTCGCACAGGCTTTTGTAGCGGCTGGCGACCTGATGCAGGCCGGCGGCATCGGAAGCGCACTCGCTGACGTCGTCAGGGGTGGTTTCCAGGTGCAGGCCGGCGGCCACGCCACCGGCAGAGGTCACGGCATGCTTGAAGGCGGCGATTTCCTCGGTGATGGCCTGCACCATGCGGGTCTTGTTGCCGCAGGGCGCGACGATGGTGTTGCCGTGCATCGGGTCGCTCAGCCAGATGATCTTGTGGCCGGCCTGGCGCACCGCTTCGACCAGCGGAGGCAGGCGCTCGGCGACCTTCTGGGCGCCCATGCGGGCAATCAGGGTCAGCCGGCCGGGTTCGCGCTTGGCGTCCAGGCGCTCACACAGGCTCAGCAGCTGGTCCCGGGTAATGTCCGGGCCGACCTTGCACGCCACTGGGTTGAGCACTTCGCTGAGCAGCGCCACGTGAGCGCCCGTTAACTGACGGGTACGCTCGCCGATCCACGGCCAGTGGGTAGAACCGAGAAATACCCGGCCCTGTTCGTCCTGGCGCAGTTGTGGCAGTTCGTAGTCGAGTACCAGCATTTCGTGGCTGGTCCAGGCCGGTGAACCTATGAGTTGCTCCTGGCCTGCCGACGCTTTCCAGCCCAGGTGCTGCATGATGTCCCGTGCGGCGCCATAGCCTCGAACCAGGCGTTGCGCATCGTGCTGGCGATGGCCGCAGACGGCCTCGCGGCCGTTGACCATGTCGCCGCGATACACCGGCAACTCGAGATCGCCAATGCGTTCGTTGTTATTGGAACGGGGCTTGGCGAACTGCCCGGCAATCCGTCCCACCCGTACCACCGGTTGCTGGGTCACGAGCCGGAACGCTCCGGCCAGGATGTCCAGCACCGCTGCTTTGCGGGCCACATGATCGGGAGTGCTTTCATCCATGTCCTCGGCGCAGTCACCGGACTGGATGACCATCGCTTCGCCGGCCGCTACACGCGCCAGGGTGGCGCGCAGCACCAGGATGTCTTCCACTCGAATCAATGAGGCGCTGTCCCTGAGGTAGGCCTGCGCGTCATGCAATTGTGATGGTTCGCTCCATTGAGGCTGCTGGAACGCTTCACAACTTAGAACCCGTTTCAGTAAGTCTTCCATGATGCGATCACTCTCACGAGGATTAAGTTGGAATGCCTTCACGTTTGATTTGCGGTACTGGAATACCCAGGGCGCGCAGTTGTTGAAAGACGTTCATGAATTCGCGATTGCGTTTTACTTTGCCGTCTTCCAGCTCGAAGGAGTGCAGGAAGTGGTTCTCGTAATAGCCTTCCGGATAGCCGGGAAAGAGGATCTTGCCGTGGCCATCACACTCGACCCAGATATGGTTAGGGTCATCGGTTTCAAATACTTTGACGTTGTACCACTCCCAGTCCGGGAAGCACTTGAGTGACCAAACAGCATGTTCGGCCAACTTGGCCTTGCCACTGATTACAATCGGCGCGCCGGTATCGGTGGTCCATAAGCCGCCTGAACCATCTTCGGTAAATAGTTCATGGCGGCGCAGGCGGTCTTGGCCTTTGGTGCGCATATATTGCTCGACCGTGGCGCGGTTCTTGCGGCGAAGTTCAGTGATGTCGCTAGCGGTTAGTTGTTGCGCTGCGCTATTGGGCATGCTCAGTCTCCAATGAATAAGGGGGGGTTATGAGGCGGGGATACCTTCACGCTTGATTTTTGGAACGGGGATGCCCAAGGCGCGAAGTTGTTGGAAGGGGTTCATGAATTCACGGTTCTGCGTGATCTTGCCGTCGTCCAGTTCGAAAGAATGGATGTAATGATTTTCGCAATAACCTTCGGGGTAACCGGGAACCAGGGTCTTGCCGCGACCGTCGCTTTCCACCCAGAAGTGGTTGGGGTTATCGGTTTCAAACACCCGGACGTTGTGCCATTGCCAGTCCGGAAAGCACTTCTCCAGCCATACGCCGAGGGCAGCCAGCTTCGTGTGGCCTTTAAACACAAGGGGTTCACCGGTTTCGGTGTTCCAGGAACCGCCACTGCCGTCCTGAGTGAACAGTTCATGACGACGCAGGCGATCTTTGCCGTTAGTGCGCATGTACTGTTCGACCGTGGCGCGATTTTTTTGGCGAAGTTCAAGGTGATCATTAAAGCCGCTAGGGGAAAGCGAAGCAGGCATGGGCAGCATCCTCCTTAGTTGGGGTTGTGTTTTTGAAAGTAAATATTTAGTTAATTGGCGCGGGTGAATGTTTACAGTTTTTAACTATTGTTCCTTCGTGGCCGTGCCGAGCGGGTGTTGTTTATACACCTGCATTTCTTGGGGGTGGAACTACCAGATCTTGTAGTGATGTAGGACGTGAACGGGCAGACTGCAGTCCGCCGGATGAACTGTTGCATTATTATGAAGAGGCAGGTTCATTCGTCGGCTGAGAGGCGGTAATGGCTTACTAGCATCGTCAGGATGCAATGTTCTATTTGGTTAGTTGTATTAGATGCAATAAATCTAGTGCTAGTGCGAAGCAGCCTATGACTGTGTGGTTTTGCTTGTTGACAGAGGGTCAGGTTGGTCTAGGCTAACGGCCTGTTTTCAACTTTGGTGGTGCTCAGAATGGAATTAGGGCAGCAGTTGGGATGGGATACGTACTTTTATAGTATCTTTGCGCGAACCATGGACATGCAGGAGTTTACAGCTGTCGCGTTGAGGGCCTTGCGCGAACTACGGTTTGATTTTTTTGCCTACGGCATGTGCAGCGTGACTCCGTTCATGCGGCCCAGGACTTATATGTATGGCAATTATCCCCAGGACTGGGTGCAGCGATATCAGGCGGCTAACTACGCGGTGATCGATCCCACGGTGAAGCACAGCAAAGTCTCGTCGTCCCCCATTTTGTGGAGCAATGAGTTGTTCCGGGGGTGCCCGGATCTGTGGTCCGAAGCCAACGACTCGAATTTACGCCACGGCCTGGCACAACCCTCGTTCAACACCCAGGGGAGGGTTGGGGTGTTAAGCCTGGCGCGCAAGGATAATCCCATCAGTCTTCAGGAGTTTGAGGCGTTGAAGGTGGTGACCAAGGCGTTTGCCGCAGCGGTCCACGACAAGATTTCCGAGCTGGAGAGCGACGTGCGTGTCTTCAATACGGATGTGGAGTTCAGTGGGCGGGAATGTGATGTGCTGCGCTGGACGGCCGACGGCAAGACCTCGGAGGAAATCGGCGTGATCATGGGGGTGTGCACCGATACGGTGAATTACCACCACCGCAACATCCAGCGCAAGATCGGCGCCAGTAACCGCGTGCAGGCAGTCTCTTACGCCGTCGCGATGGGCTATATCTGAGGGTCTTCAAGAAGGACGACTCGGCCTGTATCAAGCGGTCTCTCTCAATAATGTGTCGGACATGAAGGCTGACGGTGCGACTGCGCTGCGGTGATGCTCGCGGTGGGCCGAGAGTTTGATGGCGAGGATTTTTTCATTCTGATGCACCGTGACCGGGCCCAGTCGTTCGTAGTGGACGCCGTTGATTTTGTAATAGCGCTCCATGGTGCTGTTGACGATCCCGACGATGGCATCTGCGCCCGCCAGGCTGGCCGTCTTGAGGCTTCTCCAGAACAACGGCATCGCCAGTTGCGGTTCGCGGGTGGTGAAGCGAGTCATTTCCCAGATGGCTGGATGCTTGGGCGGCGCCCCGGCGCAGGTATGGCCGAACACTCCTTCAAGCAGGTTGGGGAACGTGGTGGGAATCAGGCGGGCGCAGCCAACGATGGCGCGGTCTTCATTGAACGCCAGGAGGTAGCGGGCGTGCTCGGTGTCGTATTGATCCCATTCGCAACCTGCCTGGCTCGGATGGGCCGGCAGCCGCCATCCGAGTTTCTCGACGAATTGTTCGTGCCGAAAGCGGCCGAGCATGAGTTTCAGCTCGTCGCTCATTTCGTTCAGTGTGTGCTCTTCCATGTGCATTACTGAAGTTTTCCTTAGGGATGAAGGGAGTGCAGTTTTATAGAGGACTTGTACCGGCTTGGCACCTGCAAGATCTGGTAGGGGCATCGGTGGCATCGAGGTGAAGCCATTCGCTGGGGACTGTGCCGAAGCGGGCGGCGACAACAGTGGCGTTGATCCGGCCGTCGGCATTGAAGGCGGCAGTCTGGCCCAGGGAGTCGTAGAGAATGGCTGGTGCGCTCATGGGGCAGGGGGTGCGGCGTTTTGGGCTTGCATCCCCCTCAGTTCAATTATTTGGCGAGGATAGGAGATACATGGAGGGAAGGTGGAGAGATAGCCAGAAACAACAAAGCCCGCACAAGGCGGGCTTTGTTGAGGTACTTGGTGGCTACACAGGGACTTGAACCCCGGACCCCAGCATTATGAATGCTATGCTCTAACCAACTGAGCTATGTAGCCAAGTGGCGCGCATTATTCGCGTAGAACGGTAAGGCGTCAAGCGCTTTTTATAAAAAAATTATCTACGCTATCAACCGTTTATCCAATTCCCTCCTGTAGCCGTCAGCGCATCCTGCGATTGCACGCGCAACGCGCCGTGAACCCTGGTCCGCGTTTTAGTCGCTACACCGTATTGGCTGGTTTGCGTCGGCCGTGCCGCTGAACGCAGGCTTCGATGTTTTGTCGTGCCGCGCATCAAGCAAAATATTCAAGTCGTTAGCAAGCTAAGGGGATAGCCGCGGCGCACCGAAAAATGGCACATTGGCCACCCCTGCAACTGCGCATCCATCTGCTGTACGGAAACTCTCATGGCTATCAGCAATGTTCAGTCCGCCTCCGTGGCGACTCCCGCGCCTTCACACAGCAGCCCCCTGGTGCTGCGCATCATTGGCGCGGTGGCGCTGGCGCATTTGATCAACGACCTGATCCAGGCGGTGCTGCCGGCGATCTACCCGATGCTCAAGGCCAGCTACGGCCTGACCTTCACCCAGGTCGGCCTGATTACCCTGACCTTCCAGCTCACGGCCTCGCTGCTGCAGCCGTGGGTCGGCTATTACACCGACCGCCACCCCAAGCCGTACCTGTTGCCGGTGGGCATGGTCTGCACCCTGATCGGCATTCTGATGATGTCCCAGGTCGGCAGCTTTGCCTTGATCCTGCTGGCGGCGGGGCTGATCGGCGTCGGCTCCTCGACCTTCCACCCGGAAGCCTCGCGGGTGGCGCGGCTGGCCTCCGGCGGGCGTTATGGCCTGGCGCAATCGACCTTCCAGGTCGGCGGCAATGCCGGCACGGCCTTCGGCCCGCTGCTGGCGGCGGCCATCATCATTCCCTTCGGCCAGGGCAATGTGGCCTGGTTCGGCCTGTTGGCGGTGTTCGCCGTGGCGCTGCTCTACGCCATCAGCCGCTGGTACGCCAACCACCTCAAGCTGTTCAAGCTCAAGCAGGGCCAGGCGGCGACCCACGGCCTGTCCAAGGGGCGGGTGCTCAGCGCCCTGGTGGTGCTGGGGCTGCTGGTGTTCTCCAAGTATTTCTACATGGCCAGCCTGACCAGCTACTTCACCTTCTACCTGATCGAGAAGTTCGACCTGTCGGTGGCCAGCTCGCAGCTGCATCTGTTCCTGTTCCTTGGCGCGGTGGCGGCCGGGACCTTCTTCGGCGGGCCGATCGGCGACAAGATCGGGCGCAAGGCGGTGATCTGGTTCTCGATCCTCGGCGTGGCGCCGTTCACCCTGCTGCTGCCCCATGTCGACCTGTTCTGGACCAGCGTGCTCAGCGTGGTGATCGGCTTCATCCTGGCGTCGGCGTTCTCGGCCATCGTGGTCTACGCCCAGGAGCTGGTGCCGGGCAACGTCGGCATGATCGCTGGGGTGTTCTTCGGCCTGATGTTCGGGTTCGGCGGGATCGGCGCGGCATTGCTGGGCCACTTGGCGGACATCCACGGCATCGAGTACGTGTACTTCCTGTGCTCGTTCCTGCCGCTGTTCGGCCTGCTGGCGATCTTCCTGCCGCGGACCCGAAAAGCCTGAGTGCATGCCTTGAACGAAAGGGCCCGGGACGTGCCGAGCTTGGGCCTGGCCGAAGAGTCGCTGGCAGCTGCCGACAGTGAGTTGATCTGCCGGGAACGTCCGTTCGCCGCTGAAACCATGGAGTAAGGTAATGACCCCTGAGCGTATAACCCTCGATGCCCTGTTGACTGGCCGCGCCGTGGCCTATAGCCGCCCGGGGTCCATGAGTGCGATCGCCAAGACCCCGCGCACCGGCAGCCTGCAGGTCGGTCCGCAGGGCCTGCTGGAAGACGAGCAAGGCGACCGGCGGGTGCATGGCGGCACCGAGAAAGCCATTCATCACTATCCCCGCGAGCATTACGCCGCCTGGGCCGCCGAGCTGGGGCCGCATGCCTTGCTGGAGCAGCCGGGCGCCTTTGGTGAGAACTTCAGCAGCCACGGCTGGACCGAGCATAACGTCTGCCTGGGCGACCGGGTCCGGGTCGGCAGCGTGTTGCTGGAGGTGTCCCAGGGCCGCATGCCGTGCTGGAAACTCAATGACCGCTTTGCCGTGAAAGACATGTCGCTGCGGGTCCAGCAGAGCGGACGCACCGGCTGGTATTACCGGGTGCTGGAGGCGGGCAGCCTGAGCGCCGGGGACGTGTTGCAGCAGGTCGAGCGCCCGTTCGAGCAGTGGCCGCTGTCGCGCTTGAGCGCGGTGCTGTTTTCCCGCGAGGTGGCGCTGGAGGAGATTCGTCTGTGCCTGGAGCTGCCGCTGGTGCCCTCCTGGCGCCGTACCCTGGAGCGCCGGGTCGAGCAGGCGGCGGTCGAGGATTGGGCCCCGCGCCTGCAGGGCACTGTGCCTGCCGATGAGGAGCCCGTTCGCTGAGCGGCGGGCGCGATCAGTTCGCCTCCAGGGTCAGGCGGGCCTGGACCAGGGCCTGAGGGTCGACCTCCAGCTGCAGCGACACCAGGTTGACGCCCTGGTTTTCCACGTCGTCCAGCCAGGTCAGCAGGTCTTGCAGCGCGCCGCCCAGGCTGAGATTGAGGCGTCCGGACTCTTCGCTGTCCATGCGTTCGATGCTCAGGTTGGCCGCGGCCGTGCTGGCGGTGATCAGGCCGGCCAGGGTTCGGCCGTTGGCCTGCGGGCCGCGGGCCTGGGTGGACGAAGGGAGTTTGAGCAGATCGGTTTGCAACTGCAGGGCCTCCTGGAACTGCTGTTCAGCCTGGCGCAGGGCCTGGCGCTGAGGACTCCAGAGCAGGGTCCAGAACAGCGTCACGGCCAGAAACAGGCTGAGCAGCTTCAGGGCCAGGCGATCGCGAGGCGGTAGCTGCTGCCAGCGGTTCGAGTAACGATTGAAAAGGGTGGTCATGGGTTAGTCCGTGATTTTCAGGCGGGCGCTGACCCCGTCGGGAGCGAGCACGGCCGAGTCGGCCTGCACATTCGCGCCCTGCTGCGCGAGGGCTTCGCGCAGGCGTTCGAGGGTGGAGAAATCCGGCGCGTTGACTTGCAGGGTCCAGCCTTGCGCCTGTTGGTAGTCCAGCCGGCGAACCCGCGTATCGCCGCCATCGCTGCCGGTCCATTGGCGGGCCAGGCTGTCGAGCCGGCGCGCCAGGCTTTGTCGGGGCTGGCCGGCCTGCTGGGCACGGGCCTGGACCTGGCGGGCGAGGTCGATCACCCGGGGCTCGTCGGGGAAGCGCTGGCGCCAGAGTTCCAGGCTGGCCTCGGTCACCTCGGCGGCCTTGTGTTGCAGCAACCAGCGATGACCCACGTCCTGGGCCACTTGAGCGCCGCAGGCGATGACCAGGATTGCCAGCAACGCCCGCCATGGCGTGCGCGACGGGCTGCGCGGGGCGAAGGCTCCCTGGCGCAGATCGATGGCTTGCGCGCTGCCCCGGGCCAACAGCGGCCAGGGCGCTTCCTCGCTGCGTTGCAGGTTGTCGGGTAGCAGCGGGGCCAGCTCTTCGAGGGCCCGGTCGTCGAGCGCCAGGCGTTGCTGGCAGGCCCCGCCGATCAGCCAGCGGTCGTGGCAACGCAGGGCCAGGGCCTGGCTGTCCGGCAGGCAGTCGGCATCGACATGAATGCGCTCGGCCGTCAGGCCATGACTGGCCAGGCGTTCCAGCAGTTGCTCCAGCCACTGCCGTTGCAGGGCGAACAGGCGACAGTGCCGCCGCGCCTGCAACGGCCCACGGGCCAGGTGCAATTGCTCGGGGTCGTCCAGCAGCCGTTCTTCCAGCACCGAATGGATGGCTTGCTGCAACCAGCGGCCGCTGCGCGGTGGTACGTCGAAGCGGTGATGGCTGGCGATTTCCGCCGGCAGCAGCAGGGTCAGGCGCTGGCCGGCCAGCACCGCCGCCTGTTGCAGCGTGCCGTGCACCGGCTCGCCGTCGGTTTGCCACCAGGTGACGGGCGAGTCGTCGTCCACGGTCACGGTGGTGAGGTAAAGCCAGGCTTGCATGGGGTTTACTCCGGAAAACGGGAAGGGGCGGCGAGGGTGCGCTGCAGTACGCTGACCTGACCGTCCTGCTCGATGCGCAGGCGGCTGATCAGGCGCAATTGGCGGTCGCCCAGTTCGACATCCAGCACCGCCTGGAAATAGCGGCTGCTGACATCGAGCCCCTGGCTGTTGATCTCGTGCTGTTTCAGCACGGGGGCGTCGAGAAACTCCTGCACCGTCTTGTAGCCATCGGCGGGACGCGCCTGCACCAGGGCGGTGGCCTGGGCCAGGTCGAGCTTGCCCAGGCTGGCCAGTTGTTCGGCCGGGGCGGTGTTGAGGTTCAGCGCCCCCGGCGTGGTTCTGACCCAGGGTCGCAGGCGTTCCATGACCGCTGTGTCGACGCCTTCCAGGCGCATCAGCTCACTGCTGTCGTTCCAGGCCAGCGGCTTGCCGTCGAAACCACGGACCGGCGGCAGGCGCCTGGGGTCGTGGGGCGGCAGGCCGAGCACTTGCAGCAGGCGTTGATAGCGCAGGCGACTGATGCGGTCGTTGGGCGTGCGCAGGGTGCCGAGGTTGAAACGCGCGCCGAGGTCTTGCAGCTGGATGCGGATACGCCCGCTGTCGATGTCGAAGGTCGGCGTGCTGTGGGCCCAGCGTTGGCCCAGGTGTACGCGCTTGGGTTCCGGCTCGTCGCGCCAGTCGTCGCGCAGTTGGCCGCGGGCCCAGGCTTCGCCACTGAGCGCCAGTTGCCACAGTTGTTGCTGCAGCAGCTGGTTGGAGCTGCCGATCAGGCTCAGGCGCTGGCGGGCCAGCATGTCACTGACGATCAGGGTCGCCAGGGAGGTGATCAACAGCACGCTGATCAGCGCGATGCCCCGTTGTCTACAGGCCTTAACCATGGTCCAGCCCCTTGAAGCCCGGCAGCAGGATCACCCGCCGCAGGCCGGGATAACCCGGAGCGTCGAGTTCCAGTTCAATCGCCTGGGGCAGGCTCAATGGCGCCTGGCCGACGGGCCAGTTGGAATGGGCCTGACCCTGGTCGTCGATGTAGCGCAGGCGTTCGAGGCGGACGCCATCGAGCAGCAGTTGTTGCGCGGCAGTGCCGGACAGGTCGGGACCGTCCACCGGGCTGCGGTACTCGCGCAGCCATTGGCTGTCGCTCCAGCGATAGGTGACCAGCAGCAGGTCGTTGCGCGCCTGTTGCAAGGGATTGCTCCAGCCGCCGCGTACCAGCTGGATGCGCCCCGGTTCGCCGATCAGGGCCTGGCGCGCCGAACTGCCATTGACCGGATAGGCGATGGCCTGGGTCAGGTCACGTTCGAAGATACCCACCGCGCGTTGCAGGCGCCGCAGTTGCAGTTCGTGCTGATGAATCCGCTGGTCGGTGTGCATCATGCGTTCGAGCAACTGATAGCAGGCCAGGCCGAGCAGGCTGAACAGGGCCATGGCGATCAGCACTTCGAGCAGGGTGAAACCCTGTTGCCGGCGTTTCATGGGCGGGCCTCCAGGTAACCGGCCAGGCGCGCGCGCTGCCGGGGCATGGGGGCGTCGGTGGAGACTTCGAGCACGATCTTCAGCAGACGCGGGTCGGGCGCCGCGGCGGTTTCGCTGGTCAGCAGCCAGTCGCGCCCGGCGAAGCGGACCGGTTCCTGGCGCTGGCTCTGGGGCTGGCGCATGCCGGCGCGCAGTTCGTTCAGGCGGTTGTCCGCCAGCCATTGCGCCAGGGTCCGTTCGCTGAGGCCGCCGTTGTTGCCGATCAGGTGTTCGGTGGCGCTGTAGAGCGACAGCGACAGCACGGCGAAGATGGCCAGGGCGACCATCACTTCCAGCAGGGTGAAGCCCGCCTGTTTATTGCACCGGGGCAAGACGCACCTCCTCGACACCGTCGCTGGACAGCGACAGCAGCGGTTGCTGGCGGTACTCCAGCTGCAGGCTGAAGGGCGAGATCTGGTCGTTGGCCAGCACCCAGAGTTGCGGCTCCTTGCCCTGGCCCAGGCGTTGGCTCTGGCCTGGTGGCTCCTGCAGGTTCAGGCGCAGTTCGCCGGGCAGCCGGTGTTCCTTGAAGCGTTTGTCGGCCTGCCACTGGCCGCCGCGGTCGAGGCTCAGCACTGTGTAGTGGTCCGGCTCCAGGCGCAGCCCGTGATTGAGGTTGTTCAACACCGCGTCTTCGCGCAGCAAGCCAATGAGGTTTTGCAGGTGCTCGGCCTCGCGCCGGGCCTTCTGCCCGCCCGAGTCGCTCTGGACCAGCCCGACCATGCTGGCCAGCAAGCCGATGATCACCATGACCACCAGCAGCTCCAGCAGGGTGAAACCCGCCATTGGCTTGCGCACCTCAAGGCTCCCAGTTGCCGATGTCGGCGTTGGTCCCGTCGCCGCCGTTGCGGCCGTCGGCACCGAAGGAATACAGGTCGTAGGCCGAGCCTTCGCGACCCGGGGCGAGGAACTGATAAGGGTTGCCCCAGGGGTCCTTGGGCAGGCGCTTGAGGTAGCCGTCGGGGTTCCAGTTGAGGGCCGCCGGCATGCCCGCCGGTTTCTTCACCAGGGCTTCCAGGCCCTGCTGGGTCGACGGGTAGTGATGGTTGTCGAGCTTGTAGATTTCCAGGGCGGTGGCCACGGCCTTGATGTCGCTGCGGGCGGCGGTGACCTTGGCCTGGTCCGGACGGCTCATGATCTGCGGGACCACCAGGGCGGCCAGGACACCGAGAATCACCACGACCACCATGATCTCGATCAGGGTGAAGCCGCGTTGGCGGGAAGGGTTGCGCATGTTGTGTGCTCTTCAGGTGATGAGTTGGTTGAGGTTGAGAATGGGCATCAGGATCGCCAGGACGATCACCAGCACGCTGGCGCCCATGAACACCAGCATCGCCGGCTCGAACAGCCCGACCAGCATGGCGATGCCGTTGGACAGCTGGGTCTGCTGCTGGTGGGCGGCGCGTTCGAGCATGCTGTCCAGTTCCCCCGAGCGTTCGCCGCTGGCGATCATGTACAGCATCATCGGCGGGAAATCGCCGCTCTGTTCCAGGGCTCGGGTCAGCCCGCTACCTTCGCGTACGGCACGCGCCACGTCTTTCATACGAGTACGAATCTGCTGGTTGGCGACCACTTCGCCGGAAATCTCCAGAGCATCAACAAGTGGCACGCCACTGCGTCCGAGAATCGCCAGGGTGCTGACAAAACGGGTGCTGTTGCTGGTCTGGATGACCCGCCCGATCACCGGCAAGCGCAGCTGGGCCTGATGCCAGCGCATGGCCAGGGCGGGCTTGCGCAGGGCCACGCGCAGGCCGACGGCGAGGCTGCCGAGCATCAGCAGCAGGAGCAGGCCGTAGTCCCGGGCGAAGTCGCTGGTGGCGATCAGGCCGCGGGTCAGCACCGGGAGTTGCTGGCCGCTGTCGATGAACACCTTGACCACATCCGGCACCACGAAACTGAGCAGGAAACCGACGATGCCGAAGGCCGCCAGCAGCAGGATGCTCGGGTACAGCATGGCCAGTTGCAGCTGCTGGCGGGCGGCATGCCGGGCCTCGGTATAGTCGGCCAGCTGCATCAGCACCTGGGCCAGGTGGCCGGCGCGTTCGCCGGCGGCCACCGTGGCCCGGTACATCGAGGCGAAGGCGCGCGGGTATTCGCCCATGGCTCGGGCCAGGTCATGGCCTTCCAGCACCCGTGCGCGGATCGCCAGCATCATGCTTTGCTGCGCGCGCTTGCTGCATTGCGCGGCGACGGCGGCCAGCACTTCTTCCAGGGGCAGAGCGGCCTGGACCAGGGTCGCCAGCTGGCGGGTGAGCAAGGCCAGTCGCGCCGGGCTGAGGCGTTGGCTGCTGGTCAGCGTGGCGCCGGAGCGGTCCTGTTGCCCGCGGGCCGGCTTGACCTGCAGGGCGATCAGGTTGCGTTCGCGCAGCAGCTGGCGGACCTGCCGGGCGCTGTCGGCTTCCTGCACGCCGCGGGTCTTGCGCCCGGCGTTGCACATGGCGAGGTATTCGTAGGCGGCCACGATCAGTGCTCCCGGGTTACGCGTAGCAGTTCTTCGACGCTGGTGACGCCTTGCAGCACCTTGTCCCGGCCGTCGGCGAACAGGCTGTGGGCATGCTGGCGCGCGTACTGGGTCAAGGCGGCCTCGCCAGCCCCTTCGTGGATCAACTGGCGCAGCGGTTCGTCGAACAGCACCAGTTCGTAGATGCCCTGGCGGCCGCGATAGCCGCTGTGCTGGCAGGCCGGGCAGCCGACCGGGTGATAGAGCAGCGGGGCCTGTTGCGGGTCGAGGTGCAACTGGCGGCAGGCCGCGGCGTCGGCCGGCGTGGCGCTCTTGCAATCGCCGCAGAGCACCCGCACCAGGCGCTGGGCGACCACGCCGAGCAGCGAGGTGCATAGCAGGAAGGGCTCGATGCCCATGTCCAGCAGGCGGGTGACGGCGCCGATGGCGCTGTTGGTGTGCAGGGTGGACAGCACCAGGTGGCCGGTGAGGGAGGCCTGCACGGCGATGTCGGCGGTTTCCCGGTCACGGATCTCGCCGACCATGACCACGTCCGGGTCCTGGCGCAGAATGGCGCGCAGGCCACGGGCGAAGGTCATGTCGACCTTGGTGTTGACCTGGGTCTGGCCGATGCCGGCCAGGTGGTATTCCACCGGGTCTTCGATGGTCAGGATGTTGCGCGTCTGGTTGTTCAGGCTGCTGAGCCCGGCATACAGCGTGGTGGTCTTGCCGGAGCCGGTAGGGCCGGTGACCAGCAGGATGCCGTGGGGGCGCCGCAGGGCGTCTTCCAGCTTGTCGCGGATCGCCTCGGCCATGCCCAGCCGCCCCAGGTTCAGGCGCCCGGCCTGTTTGTCGAGCAGGCGCATGACCACCCGTTCGCCGTAGGCCGAAGGCAGGGTGGAGACCCGCACGTCCACTTCATGGCCGCCGATGCGCAGGGCGATGCGGCCGTCCTGGGGGATGCGTTTCTCGGCGATGTCGAGCTTGGACATGACCTTGATCCGCGACACCAGCAGGCCCGCCAGTTCACGGCGCGGGCGCAGCACTTCGCGCAGCAGGCCGTCGACCCGCAGGCGCACGGACAGGTGCTGCTCGAAGGTTTCCAGGTGGATATCCGAAGCCTTGACCTTCACCGCTTCGCCGAGGATCGCATTGATCAGGCGAATGATCGGCGCGTCGTCTTCCTGCTCCAGCAGGTCGGTGATCTGCGGCAGTTGCTCGGCCAGGCTGGCCAGGTCGTCCTGGCCGGCGATCTGGTCGCCCAGGCCCTCGGCCATTTGCATGGCGTCGTCGCGTCCATCGCGATAGTGCTCGGCCAGCAGTTCGGCGAAACCCTCGGCGTCGAGTATCCGGTGGCCCAGCAGCGGGCCATGGCAGCGGCGGATCTCGGCGAGGATTTCCACCGGCGTATCGGCCCGGCAGTAAAGCCGCAGGCCGCTCTCCAGGGGCTCCAGCAGGACCCCATGGCGCTTGGCGAAACCAAAGGGCAGGCGCGCGACCGGGTTCATCGGCGTGGCTCTCTGGCGCGCATGTCGATGGTCCCATCCTGCGGGGCGGCATCGAACAGTTGGCGTGAATCGGCGGGCAGGGCCAGGCCGCTGCGGCTGTCACCGTTGGCGCGCAGCTTGCGCAGGTCGTTGTACTTGCGCTGGCTGACGTTGACGGCATCGGCGCTGCCGCGCACCAGGGTCGGCCGCAGGAAGACCATCAGGTTGGTCTTTTCGGTGACGTCCTTGGTGCTGGTGAACAGCCGGCCGAGCAGGGGAATGCTGCCCAGCACCGGCACCTTGCTGACCTGGGTCTTGACGTTGTCCTTGATCAGGCCGCCGAGCACGATGATCTGCCCGTCGTCGGCGAGGATGGTGCTTTTCACCGAGCGCTTGTTGGTGATCACGTCGCTGGTGGTGATGCCGGGCGGGGCGCTGGCCAGTTCCGAGCTTTCCTGCTCGACCTTCAGGCGCAGGGTGTTGCCCTCGTTGATGTGCGGCGTCACCTTGAGGGTCACGCCGACGTCCTGGCGTTCCACGGTGGTGAAGGGGTTGCTGGCGCCGGCGGTGTCGGTGGTGTACGAGCCGGTCTGGAACGGCACGTTCTGGCCGACGAGGATTTCCGCCGCTTCGTTGTCCAGGGTCAGCAGGCTCGGGGTGGACAGCAGGTTGTTCTTCGAGTCGCTGGACAGGGCGGTGACCAGCGCGCCGAAATTGCTGGTGCCGATGCCGATGATGGCGCCGTCCGGCAGGGTGATGTTCTTGTCCTTGCCCGAGCTCAGCAACGTACCGATCGACAGGCCGGTGCCGCTGAAGTTGGTGCCGCCGGCGACGTTGCCGGCGCGCGCCGCCCATTGCACGCCGAGGGCTTCGTTGATGTCGCCGCTGACTTCGACGATGGCCGCTTCCACCAGCACCTGGGCCCGTGGCTGGTCCAGCTGGGTGATGACTTTGTCGAGCATGCTCAGTTGCGCCGGGTCGGCCATCAGCACCAGGGCGTTCTGGCTTTCGTCGGCGCTCACCAGGATCGAGTTGCCGCTGCCCTTGCCTTCGCCGCCACCGCGATTGCCGTCTTCCAGGCGCTTGCCGATGCCGTCGAGCAGCTTCGAGAGTTTTTTCGCATCGCTGTGGTGCAGGCGCACCACCCGCGCGCTGTCATTGGCATTGCTCGGCACGTCGATGGCCTTGACCAGATCGGCCATGCGCTGGCGGGCCTGGGCGGAGCCCGCGAGGATCACCCGGTTGCTGCGGGCGTCGCCCACGGCCTTGGCGTCGCTGGGGCCGTTGCCCGTCTGGCTGATGCTTTCGTTCAGGGTCCGGGCCACATCGCTGGCCCAGGCATGCTTGAGCGCCACGGTGCTGAACGAGCGATTGCCGGCCTGGTCCAGTTCGCTGACCACCTGGCGGATGCGTTCGACATTGCTGGCGCTGTCGGAAACCACCAGGGCATTGGAGCTGGCCGAGGGCGCGACATAGGCGTCGTCGCTCACCAGTGGGCGGACCACCCCGGAGATTTCCGCGGCGTTGGCGTTGCGCAGGTCCAGGACCCGGGTCACGAACTCATCGCCCGATTGCTCGCTGGATTTGGTCTTGGCTTCCACCGCCGGCACGATCAGCACCCGGTCGCCCTGGTCCAGGGCGACGAAACCCTGGCTGCGCAGCACGCTGAGGAACAGCGAGTAGATACCGTCCTTGTCCAGCGCACTGGACGATTGCACGCTGACCTTGCCTTGCAGCCGGGCATCGACCACCAGGGTCTTGCCGGTGATTTCACCGACTTCGCTGGCCAGGTCGCGCAGTTCGGCGTCCTTCATGTTCAGCGTCCACAGGCGCTGGGTGGTGAGGGCCGCGGTACTGGGCAGGGCGCTCAAAAGAAGGCCGAGGCTGAGCACGGCGCCTGCAATCTTGGACAGTTTCATGGTGTGTTCTCTATCGCTCGCAGAAGGGCCGTGGCTTTTCGGTCGGCGACCTCCGGTGGGGTTGTCTGGGGGCTGAGCAGGCGCAGTTGGCGCCCGGGTAGCAGCAGGTTCTGTTCACGGCCGTTGCGCAGCACCACCACCTGATCGGCGCTGACACTCTTGAGCAGCGTGCCGTCGGGCAGGCGTTCGCCCGGGGAGTAGAAGGCCCGGCTGTCGGCGTACTGGATCAGGGCCCTGGATTGTTCGGGCTGGCTGCCCAGCAGGCTGGCGAGCAGGACCAGCGGCAGGCTGGCCTGCGCGCTGTCGAATTCGACCGGTACGGCGCCGAACACCCTGGCGATGTTGCGATCGTCCAGGGGCGCGGGCAGCCGCTGTTCGGCGCTGGCGCTCGGTACCGCGCTCGGCACCGGCTGGCCCGCCACGACTTGCCGGTAGGTCCAGCTGTCGAGGCCGAGCCAGCTCAGCCAGAGACCCAGGGCGACCAGGCTTACGGGCAGTAGATAGCGCTGGCCGGCGCCGCGCGGGCGCCATGAGAGCAGCGTTTTCATGGGCGTTTGGGCAGCATGCGTCTGAGCACGCCCTGCCCGCGCCATTGGTGGAGGATCACCGCGGCGATATGGCCGGCTACCAGCAGGGCCAGGGCCATGCAGCTGTAGTGGTGAAGCTCTTCGAAAAAGGTGATGGCCGCCGGGTCCTGCAAGGGTTGCGGGAGCTGCAGGCCGAACAGGTCGATCGGGCGCGACATCATCAGCACGCCGCTGAATAGCACGGTACCGAGGGTGACCAGCAGGGCGCCATGCCCGGCATGCACCAGCTTGCGCTCAGCCGCGCTCTGATGGGCGGGCGCCGCCGGAGCGGGATGACGCACCAGGTAGAACAGCCGCAGGACGAACAGCGGCACCAGCAGGGTGGTCAGCGAGACATTGATAAAGGCGATCGCCTGTTGGACCGAGCTTGGCGGCTGCAACAGGGCGCTGGCATAGCCGCTGATCGTGGCCCACAGCACAACGGCGGCGAACAGCCAGTGCAGCAGCCTGCGCGGTCTTGAGTAGTGAGGGTGATTCATGTCGATTCCCAAGGTCCGCAACGCGGTGCCGAGGCACCACGCTGCGGTTGGTCAGGTTATGGATTACTTGCGAATCCAGGCGTCCTTCCAGTTGCTGCCCACGCCAGGCTCGAACTGAGTGGCGCCAGCGTTCCACTGGATGCAGTAGCCGCTGTAAGGGAACGGCTTGCATTCATAGACGTTGCCGTCCTTGGCCAGGACCTTGGTGCCGGCCTTGTAGCCGGTCAGGCCTTTGGGGAAGACGAAGTCGTAATCACCGCCGCCGCCCACTTCCTCGGCTTTGAGGGTGATGCGCTGGCTTTGTTGCAGCTGCTCGCCTTTCTCCGGCTTGGCCACGACCACCACGTCGTACTCACCTTCGCTGACATTACGCAGCGGGATGGAGAAGTGCGGGGTGTTGTTGCCAGGCTCGGCTTGTACGTGAGCAATGCTTTCGTTCTTGCCGTTGAAGACCGTCGAGCTGATGGTGTACTTGCCGCCCTGGGCAATGGCGTTGAAGTGCAGGTCGGTGGCGTTGTCCTTCAAGGTGTACTCGGCCTGCAGGCCGGAAAGTTTCAGCTCGCCAGGAATGCTCGGCTGCTCTTTCTGGATTTCCACACGCACCACGTCGCTGTTGTTCTTGGCGTACATGGTGTTCTTGCCGTAGTTGGGAACGACTTCGTTGTTGGCGTTGAGCTCGCCCATCACATAGCCGGCATTGGCCTTGTTGACCTTTTCCGCCAACAGGAACGGCCAGGTGTTGGCCTGGGCCTGCTCGGCGGTTTCGATGTTCAGGCGGGTCTGGCGGTTCTGCTGTTCACCGGCATTGGTGAACACGCGAGTGCTGACCTTGTCGCCGACACGCAGTTGTTCAGGCTGTACCGCGCCGAGGATTTTCCAGTCGGGAATCGGCGCGCCATCGTTGTCGATGTTGACGTCGATGGCCTGGTAGAAGGTGGCGGCGGTGTCGGCGATTTTCCAGGTCGCCAGGATCACGTGGTAACCGCTGCGGTCAGCAGGAATGTTGACCTTGTGCTTGGTCTTGCCACCGGCCGGCGGACGCACGCCACCGGCGTTTTCATTGAGCAGCGGGGTCATCTCGAAGGAGTCGCGGGTCAGCGGCTGGTTCGGGTTCCAGTCTTTCTTGGTGATGTAGAACTGGTAGTAGGCGCTGGCGTGACCGGCGGAGTAGTGCCAGGTGAATTCATTCATGCCCGGCTTGATCGTGGTTTTCTCCCAGCGGGTCGCCGTCTGCTCGTTGAGCTGCGAGAAGCTGGTGATGCCGCCCGCCGGGATGGTGCCGTTCGCCGGACCGCATTGGGTGAAGTCGCCCGAGCAGTAATCCTTGGGGTAGTGATGCTGGACCGATGGCGAGTACTCGACACTCTGCGGTTCGTAAGTGACGGGGCCGCAATCGCGGTTGAGGTTGCCGCCGGTGGCGGAGCACATGAAGGCACGGGACTTCGGACTTTCGACATAACCGTGGGCGAAGGCTTGCTGGCTGGCCAGTGAAGCCAGGCCGAGGGTGATGGCCAACGGAAGCTTGCGCATGGCGCTGGCGCGGGTGTTATGAAGCATCGAATCACCTTGAATTAGGGATGTGAAAGAGTCTTTTTTGAGTTCTTCGATGCCGGCCGCCCAATGAGTCGACCTGGAATGTTCCTGGTCCGCGGCGCCCGGCTTCGAAGGGGGCCTAGGATGCCGAGCGGGGCTTTTGCCTTGTATGAGACGAGTACGAAACGGCGAGCCAGGGAATGGAACAAAATGTTTCAGGAGGGCAGCCTGGGGTTGCCCAGGGCCGGAATTGTTGCTCAGGGCTGTCCGGGATGGGTCAGGCGTGGTGTTCGATATCGCGCAGCATGCGTTCGATGACCGACAGCACCGCGTGGCGTTGCGCCTCCAGGGCCTGCTCGCCTTCATGAGTCGCACGTTGCAGGTCGAGGCAGGCCCGCATCAACGCCGGCGAATCGACCGTGCAGGCCAGGCCGCTGACCCGGTGGACCCACTGTTCGAGGAAATCCGGTGTGTCGGGCAGCGGGGCGCTCAGCAGCTCGCGCTCCTGTTCCAGGTTCCGGCGCAGCTCCTGGAGCAAGCGCTCCTTGAGCTGCGGATCGTTCTGGAAACCCTCCAGGTAGGACAGGTCGAACGTCGCGGCAGCCTCCTCGTCAGGCGCTGGGGCGAGGGGCGGCGTGAGGGGGGCGTTGAGAGATGAACTGGATAGCCCGGGCGCTTTCAGCTTGCCGAGTATTTCCCGCAGACGCTCGAGGACGATGGGCTTGATCATCAGGTCATCCATGCCGGCCGCCTGGCAACGCTGCTTTTCGTCTGCCAGGGCGCGGGCGGTGTAGCCGATGATCGGGATCCTGGGTAGCCCGCGCGCCTGTTCTGCGGCACGGACATTGCGGGCCAGGGCGTAGCCGTCCATGTGCGGCATGTTGCAATCGGTGACCAGCACATCGAAGTGGCCCTGCTCCCAGGCTTGCAACGCCGCCTTGCCATTGCTGACGTAGGTCCCGCGATGGCCGAGCCTGAGCAGTTGCTGTTCGAGCACCAGGCCGTTGGTGGAAACGTCGTCGACGATCAGTACATTCAACCCGGCCACCGCCGTAGCGCCTTGAAGGGCATGCTGCGGCTCGTCCTCGTCCGGTTGCCAGGGCAGGGTCAGTTCGAAGCTGACCCGGCAACCCTGGCCCGCTGCACTGGCGAGGCGGATGCTGCCGCCCATGAGTTCGACCAGCTGTTTGCAGATGCTCAGGCCCAGGCCGGAGCCGCCGTGCAGGTGGGCGATCTCGGCGTGGGCTTGTTGGTAAGGCGCGAAAATCTGCGGCTGCTGATCCTCGGCGATGCCGATGCCGGTGTCGCTGACATGGAACATCAGGCGGCTTTGCCGAGGCCCCGAGTCCAGCTCCTGGACCGACAGTTCGACCCAGCCCTGGTTCGTGAACTTCAAGGCGTTGGACAACAGGTTGTGAAGGATCTGCGTCAGGCGCAGGGCGTCCACCTGGTAGCGCCGCTCGGGGGGCAGGCGGTGTCGCAGCTTCAGCTCCAGGTGTTTTTCCCGGGCCTGCGCGGCGAACAGCTCAAGGCAGTTGGCCAATAGTTGATCGAGGTCGGTGGGGCCGGGCACCAGCTCCATCTGGCCAGTCTCGACCTTGTCCAGATCGAGAATATTGCCGATCAGGTCGATCATCGATTGCGCCGACTGCTGGGCGATGCTGAGGTTTTGCGAAGGGGTGGACGCGCCGCTGGTTTCCAGCTCCAGCAGGCCGACCATGGCGTTCAGCGGGGTGCGCAGCTCATGGCTCATGGTCGCGAGGAACTGGCTTTTCGCCGCGCTGGCGTCGATTGCCTGCTGCTGGGCTTCGAGCAGCTTGTGTTCCAGGTGCTTGCGCACGCTGATGTCGATCCAGCCGCCCAGCAGGCCCTGCTGCTTGCCGAGGGCGGTGTAGAAGGGCACCAGCCATTGGTAGATATGATGGGCCTGGCCATCGACCTCGATCACGCTGTCGAGGAATTGCGACTGGCGGTTATCCAGCAGCCGTTGGTGCTGCTCCTCCAGATCCAGGGCCAGGGCGCGTGGGGCGATGCCTTGCTCTTGCGGCGTGGTGCCGCGCATCTCGTCCAGGGACCGGCCGAAGAACTGCTCATAAGCGTGGTTGCAGGTGCTCAGCCGCCCTTGCAAGTCACGCACGTAAAGCGGGATGGGCAAGCCGTTGAGCAAGGCGAACTGGAAGGCCAGTTGGTCCTTGAGCTGATTCTGCGCGACGCGCCGCTGGCGGATCTGAATCCGCAGGCGCCAGTTCCAGTAAAACGACAGCAGCACCAGCACCAGGACCAGCGCGGCGCTTTGCCAGACCCAGCTCGGCAGGTAGGCCCAGAGCGAACCCTTGGTGGCGGGGCGCGCCTGGATGCTGATGCGGTCCTGGTTGCCGTCCGAAGTTTTCAACGAATACAGGAGTTTGTTGAGAATGCTCAGGAGTTCGGGGTGCTTGGCCGATACGGCGAACACCAGGGGCTCGGCCTGGGCCTGGAACTGCTTGCCGGCCCGGAGCCGGGGATTGTCCAGCTGTTGGGCATCGGCTGCGCTGTTCAGCGTGGCGTCGACCATGCCCTGTTCGACCAGATGCAGGGACTGGGAGTAGTGGTCGGTGAGTACCAGTTCGATGCTCGGATAGCGGCTCTGGAGCAGAGGCTGCAGGGGATGTCCGGCGGCGATCGCCAGGCGCCTGCCCCCCAGGGCCGCCAGCGAGCTGGGGGAACTGGCGCCCTCGCGGGTAATGAAGGCCCAGTACTCGGTGCCGAAGCCATCGCTGAATAACAGGCTCTTTTGCCGGACCGGAATCGGTGCCAGCGATAGGGCGATTTGCGCCTCATCCCGTTCCAGGCGCTGGCGGTCGATGTCCGGGGACTGGCTGTCGATGATGTTCAGTTGCAGTTGATAGTCGTCGGCCAGGCTGCGCAGCACATTGAACGCCAGTCCGGCCCATTGGCCGTCGTCCTTGCGGTACAGGTAATTGGGGATTTCGTGGGCGATCAGGTTCAGCGAAGGAAGATGCTTGAGCCAGTTGTCTTCCGCGCTGTTGAGGGCGAAGGAGTCGGTCGGCGCGAACAGCCAGGGCGAGCGTTCCCAGTGCTGCAATATCTCCTGCTTGCGCTCCCGGGAAACCGTCTTCAGCGCGGCGTTGATCAGGGGCACCAGATTGTCCTCATGCCCGCGGGCGGCGAAGCTGAAACCCATGGCCGGCAGATTGGCGACGTACTTGTTCTGCAACTTGAGGTTGGCCAGGCTGCGCATGTAGAAATTGGTGCGCAGCTGATCGCCGATCAGGGCGTCGGCTTCGCCGTCGGACAGGCGCTGCAGGCCTTCGACAATGCTGTTGATCACGATCAGTTCAGCCTTGGGATAGGCCTTGCCGACTGTTTCAGCCTGCACGTAGTAGGCCGGAACCAGCACGCGTTTGCCCGCCAGGTCAGGGGACAGGTCCTTGTCGGCGATGCGTCCGACGATGATCGGCTCGTTGTCCAGGTAGGGCTTGCTGTAGACGAACCCTGGCTGTTTTCTTTCGTACTCGGTGGCGCGGGGCATCAGGTCGATGTCCCCAGCGATCAGGGCGGCGATGGCACTGTCCACCGAAGGGTAGGGCACCCGTTGAATCGGCAGTTCGAGAAACTGACTGATATGTTCCAGGTAGTCGTTGGTGATCTGGTTGAGCACATCGTTGCCACGAGGCTCGGGTTGCTCGTTGGAGGCGCTCACTTCGGCGACCCGTAGCGGGCGAGGGGGCAGCGTCTGACGCATGGCCATCAGCGTGGCCAGGGACAGCGGAGCAGGCTCAGGCTCGGCGGCGCCCAGGGACGCGACACTGGTCAGCAAGAGCATGATCCAGAGGATCAGGCGCGGCAGGCCGGCTGGAGGGTTCGGCATAGTCTCAGGCCAGCCCGACTTCCTGGATGTACAGGTAGAGGCTGGCATTGCTGTCCAGGCCCAGCTTGCGCATGGCACTGCTCTTCTGGCTGCTGATGGTCTGCTTGGAACGATTGAGGTGCGTGGCTATTTCATTGACCGACAGCCCGGCGCCGTAGAGGCGTAGCACCTCGACTTCGCGAGGGGACAGTTGTTCGACCTCGGCCAGAGGCTCCATGGGGTCGAACAGATGCCGGATGGACGGGGAGACGAAGGGTTTGGCCTGGCTGGCGCGAATGGCCTTTTGCAGGTCGCCTTGTACCCCGCGCTTGCTGATCAACCCCTGGACCCCCAGCTTGAGGATCGAGGCCAGCAGCGCCGGGTTGTTGAGCATGGTCACCACGATGACTGCGATCTCGGGGTAACGGCGGCGCAACTGTTCGATCAGGCGGATGCCGTCGGCCTGTTCGCTGTGGGGCATCATCAGATCGGTGACGACCAGATCGCAGGGCTGTTCGGCCAACAGCTGGAACAGCCCTTCGACATTCTGGGCCTCGCCGACGATCTGCAACGTGCTGTCGCCGCTGAGCGAGGCGCGGATGCCGATCAGTGTCAGCAGATGATCGTCGACGAGTATTACTTTCCTTTGCATCTGTGGTGGGTTCCTGTCCGTGCGTAGCGAGAGCATAGAGTTAAGCAGAACGCATGCAAGTATCTGACAGTGTCAGCGGTGCGCAGGGTACTCCTGTCGAGTGGCGCGATGAAGTGTCCACCGCTTCAGGCAAAACAGGCATTGGCCTGACAGCGGGCATGGGGCAGGGGATGTCCGTAAAACATTGGCAAATAGGAGGGAGTAAGGGGGGGGCGTAACAGCCAGCAGGGCCAGGAGTCCCATCGGCGAGCCCGTGGCTTGGGTTTCAAGCCACGGGGCATTTCGCACAGGTCAGATCAGACGTTGAAGCGGAAGTGCATCACGTCGCCGTCCTTGACGATGTAGTCCTTGCCTTCCAGGCGCCATTTGCCGGCTTCCTTGGCACCGGCTTCACCCTTGAACTGGATGAAGTCGTTGTAGGCGATCACTTCGGCGCGGATGAAGCCTTTCTCGAAGTCGGTGTGGATCACCGCGGCGGCCTGCGGAGCGGTAGCGCCGACGCGGACGGTCCAGGCGCGCACTTCCTTGACGCCGGCGGTGAAGTAGGTCTGCAGGTGCAGCATCTCGTAGCCGGCGCGGATCACGCGGTTCAGGCCAGGTTCTTCGAGGCCCAGGGCTTCGAGGAACATGTCTTTCTCTTCGCCGTCTTCAAGTTCGGCGATTTCCGCTTCGATCTTATTGCAGACCGGCACCACCACGGCGCCTTCTTCTTCGGCGATGGCCTTGACCACGTCAAGGTGCGGGTTGTTTTCGAAACCGTCTTCAGCAACGTTGGCGATGTACATGACCGGCTTGGTGGTCAGCAGGTGGAAGCCTTTGATCACTGCTTTTTCGTCGGCGCTCATGTTCTTCATCAGGCTGCGCGCTGGCTTGCCTTCGGTGAAGTGCGCGATCAGTTGCTCGAGCAGGGCTTTCTGCGCCACGGCGTCCTTGTCACCGCCCTTGGCGTTGCGCGCAACTTTCTGCAGTTGCTTTTCGCAGCTGTCGAGGTCGGCGAAGATCAGTTCCAGGTCGATGATCTCGATGTCGCGTTTCGGGTCGACGCTGTTGGACACGTGGATCACGTTGTCGTCTTCGAAGCAGCGGACCACGTGGGCGATGGCATCGGTTTCGCGGATGTTGGCCAGGAACTTGTTACCCAGGCCTTCACCTTTCGAGGCGCCCGCCACCAGGCCGGCGATGTCGACGAACTCCATGGTGGTCGGCAGCACGCGCTCGGGCACCACGATGGCGGCCAGGGCGTCCAGACGCGGATCCGGCATCGGCACGATGCCGCTGTTCGGCTCGATGGTGCAGAAGGGGAAGTTCTCGGCCGCGATACCGGATTTGGTCAGGGCGTTGAACAGGGTGGACTTGCCGACGTTAGGCAGGCCGACGATGCCGCAGTTGAATCCCATGGTGTTTCCCCTCGGATAAGAGTCAGGCCTTCTGGCTGTGCAGGTTTTTCATCGCACGGTTCCATTCACCGGCGAAGATATCCGGCAGCACGCCGAGGGCAAAATCGATGCTGGCATCGAGCTTTTCCTGTTCGGCGCGCGGCGCACGACCCAGGACAAAGTTCGAGACCATGCTGGCGACGCCTGGGTGGCCGATGCCAAGCCGCAAGCGGTGAAAGGTATTCTGGTTGCCCAGTTGCGCGATGATGTCGCGCAACCCATTGTGCCCGCCATGCCCGCCGCCCTGTTTGAGCTTGGCGACGCCGGGTGGCAGGTCGAGTTCGTCATGCGCCACCAGGATTTCTTCGGGCTTGATACGGAAGAAACCGGCCAATGCCGCCACGGCCTGGCCGCTGCGGTTCATGTAGGTGGTGGGTATCAGCAGACGAATGTCCTGACCCTGGTGCGAAAAGCGCCCGGTCAGGCCGAAATATTTGCGATCGGCCACAAGGCTGACGCCTTGTTTCTCGGCGATGCGCTCAACAAAAAGGGCCCCTGCGTTATGCCGGGTCTGTTCGTATTCGGCGCCTGGATTACCCAGGCCAACGATCAGTTTGATGGCAGTCACGATAGGGGCCCTTCCTTGGAGTTGTGGATAACATCGCCGCGACTGGAGTGTGCGGCGAAAGTGGACGACAAGTGCTCATTTACCATTATGTAAACTCCGCGTTCCCGCCCGCTTTCTCGCTACGTTCCAGTCCGCGATGTTTCCGGTAACTCCGGCAAGCAGAGTGAATTACTCTGCAGCGCCTTCTGCAGCTTCTGGAGCAACACGTGGAGCGTGAACGTTGGCAACAGCCAGGTCGTTACCGTGAGCCAGAGCAACGAACTCAACGCCTTTAGGAGCCTTGATGTTCGACAGGTGAACGATGGTGCCGATTTCAGCGTCGCCCAGGTCGACTTCGATGAACTCAGGCAGGTCTTTCGGCAGGCAGGACACTTCGATTTCAGCGATAACGTGCGAAATCTCGCCGCCTTTCTTGACCGGAGCAGCTTCGTTGATGAAGTGCACTGGAACGATAGCGGTCAGTTTCTGACCAGCAACAACGCGTACGAAGTCAGCGTGCATCACGTGGCCTTTGGCCGGGTGACGTTGCAGCGCCTTGATCACGACGTTTTGCTTGGTGCCGCCAACGTTCAGTTCGATAACGTGGCTGAAAGCCGCTTCGTTTTCGAGCAGTTTGGCAACTTCTTTGGCCAGCATGCTGATGGATTCAGGGGCTTTGTCACCACCGTAAACTACAGCTGGAACCAGGCTTGCGAGACGACGCAGGCGGCGGCTCGCACCTTTCCCCAGGTCGGAACGCAGTTCAGCATTCAGAGTAAAATCGTTCATGTTGTATCTCCAAAATAACCACACTCGCCCCAGCGTTTGCGACCAGCGCTAAAGGCGATATGGGCAAAAAAGCCCCGCCCCAACAGGAATGCTGGGGCGGGGCGCTTTTCGTCATCGAGATGTAAGGCTAGGGCAGGGCCCTAGCGGAACATCGCGCTGATCGATTCTTCGTTGCTGATACGGCGAACCGCTTCGGCAACAACCGGTGCGATATCCAGTTGACGGATACGCGCACAGGCTTGTGCTGCAGCGGACAGCGGGATGGTGTTGGTCACCACCAGCTCGTCCAGCACGGAATTTTCAATGTTCTCGATTGCTCGACCCGACAGCACAGGGTGTGTGCAGTAGGCAAAGACCTTGGCAGCGCCATGCTCTTTCAGGGCCTTGGCCGCGTGGCACAGGGTGCCGGCGGTATCGACCATGTCGTCAACCAGGATGCAGGTACGGCCTTCAACGTCACCGATGATATGCATCACTTCAGAGTGATTGGCTTTCTCGCGGCGCTTGTCGATGATCCCGAGATCCACGCCCAGGGATTTGGCCACGGCACGTGCACGCACGACGCCGCCAATGTCCGGGGAGACGATCATCAGGTTTTCGAAACGTTGGTCTTCGATGTCATCCACCAGAACCGGGGAGCCGTAGATGTTATCTACTGGAATATCGAAGAAGCCCTGAATCTGGTCAGCATGCAGATCAACCGTGAGAACACGGTCGATGCCGACTACGGTAAGCATGTCAGCCACGACTTTCGCGCTGATAGCCACACGTGCGGAACGCGGACGGCGATCCTGACGGGCATAACCAAAGTAAGGAATTACAGCAGTGATTCGAGTCGCTGAGGAGCGGCGGAAGGCATCAGCCATCACGACGAGTTCCATCAGGTTATCGTTGGTCGGAGCGCAAGTCGGCTGAATAATGAAGACGTCTTTACCGCGGACATTTTCATTGATCTCAGCGGTAATTTCGCCGTCGGAAAATTTACCGACAGAGATGTCACCGAGAGGGATATGCAGCTGACGTACGACACGTCGAGCCAGATCGGGGTTAGCGTTCCCCGTAAAGACCATCATCTTGGACACGCGCAGTACCTGAAGGCTGAGGGTATACCTGGATGAGTATAAGGAAAATGGCAGGGGCGGCTGGATTCGAACCAACGCATGGCAGGATCAAAACCTGCTGCCTTACCGCTTGGCGACGCCCCTGTATCTGTTGCATCAAGTGCCTGGCACTTGGTTCCTTTTAGAGCAGGCTTTGCAGCTTGCGATGCAACATCGAAACGTTGCTTCCTTTTGCTACAAACCCTGTAAGGGTCTCTGTAAGAAGGGCCGAGACTTTATCAGCTTCAGCTTTGCTTGGGAAGCCCCCAAACACACAACTTCCAGTTCCGGTCAGTTTTGCTTCGGTAAATTTACCTAGCAAATTCAATGCGTTACGTACATCTGGATAACGCCTTGCAACCACCGGCAAACAGTCATTTCTGCCGTTTCCCTTGGGAACGGGGCGCACTTTAATGGGCGGAGTGTCACGTGTCAACAGCGGATCTGAAAAAATTTCTGCTGTACTTACAGAGACTTGCGGCACCAGCACGAGATACCAAGGTTCCTCGGGGTCTACCGGGGTGAGTTTTTCTCCCACGCCCTCGGCGAAAGCTGCATGCCCCCGCACGAAAACCGGCACGTCGGCGCCCAGGGAAAGGCCCAGCGCGGCCAGGCGATCTTCGTTCCAGCCCAGTTGCCAGAGGTGATTCAGGCCCAGCAGAGTGGTTGCTGCATTGGAACTGCCGCCACCGATGCCGCCGCCCATGGGCAGGACTTTCTCGATCCAGATATCGATGCCCAACGGGCATGCGGATTGTTCCTGAAGCTGTTTGGCCGCGCGCACGATCAGGTTGCTGTCGTGGGGGACGCCGGCGAACTCCGTATGCAGGCGAATGACGCCGTCATCGCGCACGGCAAAGGTGATTTCATCGCCGTAATCGAGAAACTGAAAAATCGTCTGCAGTTCGTGATAGCCGTCTTCACGGCGGCCGAGGATATGCAGCATCAGATTGAGTTTTGCCGGGGAGGGCAGGGTCAGTCGTGGCGCGCTCATGCTTACTGCCCCAGCTTGCGTGGTTGCCATTCCTTGATCACCAGCGTGACGTCAAGGTCGCGGCCATGCAGCTTGATCCGCTCGGGCAGCCAGTAACCGCTCTGTTGTGCATAACTCAGGTATTCGACCTGCCAATTGTCCTGTTCGAGATTGGACAGGCGGCTGTCGCCGTCCAGGGTCAGGCGACTCTTGCTGTCGGGGGCGGGCAGCCCGCGAACCCACCAGGCCAGATGCGAGACCGGCAGGTTCCAGCCCAACTGTTCTTCGAGCAGGGCTTCCGGAGTCGGGGCTTCGTAACGTCCCTGGTTGGCGACTTCCAGCGCGACCTTGCCGGGACGTCCGGTCAGGCGGGCGGCGCCGCGACCCAGCGGGCCGGACAGGCGGATATCGTAGTAATCCTGGCGCTGCAGCCAGAACAACGTGCCGCTGCCCGAATCCTTGGGGGCGCGAATGCCGATCTTGCCGTTGATCTGCCAGCCGTCGAGGCCGCTCAGTTGCTGTTTGTGCTCGCGCCATAGCGCAGGGCTGCCGTGACCCTCGACGGATTCGCGGGTGCCGAAACCCGAGCAGCCGGCGAGCAGAGCGATAAAGCCGAAAACGATAAGGTGGCGCAAAAACATAGTCTTAAAGGGTCTCTGATCCGGTCAGGCGCTTGATGGTGCTGCGCAGGATAGGGCTGTCTGGCTGGTCCTTGAGGAACTTGCTCCAGATCTGCTTGGCTTCGCGTTGCTTGCCATTGGCCCAGAGCACTTCGCCCAGGTGCGCGGCGACTTCCTGGTCGGGAAAGCGTTCCAGCGCCTGGCGCAGCAGGCGTTCGGCTTCCGCGAGGTTGCCCAGGCGATAGTTCACCCAGCCCAGGCTGTCGAGTACCGCCGGATCGTCCGGGGTCAGCTGGTGGGCCTGTTCGATCAGGGCCTTGGCTTCGGCGTAGCGGGTCGTGCGATCCGACAGGGTGTAGCCGAGGGCGTTCAATGCCATGGCGTTGTCCGGCTCGCGCTTGATGATCAGGCGCAGATCCTTTTCCATCTGGGCCAGGTCGTTGCGCTTCTCGGCCTGCATCGCACGGGTGTAGAGCAGGTTCACATCGTCCGGGTATTGCTGCAGGGCTTGCTGGAGAATCTTCCAGGCCTTGTCGCCCTGTTTGTTGGCGGACAGGGTTTCGGCTTCGATCAGGTACAGCTGGATGGCGTAGTCCGGCTGGGTGTCGCGGGCGGCGGCCAGGCGTTTTTCGGCTTCGGCGGTACGGCCGTTGTTCATCAGGATGTCGGCCTGGCGCAATTGTGCCGGCAGGTAGTCGGTACCTGGGCCGACCTGGCCGTATTCCGCCAGCGCGCCTTGCGGGTCGTTGAGTTCTTCGGCGATACGGCCCAGGTTCAGGTGCGCCGAATCGACGTGGCTTTCCCGGGCGATCAGGTCCTCCAGGTAACCCTTGGCTTCTTCCCAGTCCTTGGCTTCCAGGCAGACCAGCGCCAGGGAGTAACGCAGCTCGTCGTCTTCCGGGTACTGCTGGACCAGGCTGGAGAACTGGGCCTTGGCGTCGTCCATGCGATCCTGCTCGACCAGCATGCGCGCGTAAGTCAGGCGCAGGCGCTTGTCGTCCGGGTACTTGCGAATGCTTTTTTCCAGCAGCGGCAGGGCTTCGTCGGCGCGGCTGAGGCTCTGCAGCAGGCGGGCGCGCAGGAGGATCGGCGCGATCTCGCCTTCTTCCGGCGGATTCTGCTCCAGCAGCTTAAGGGCTTCGCGGGTATCGCCGTCCTGTTGCAGCAGCAGCGCCTTGCCGAACACCAGTTGGCCGTTGTTCGGGTGTTTTTGCAGCAGGCGGTCGAAGCTCTTCATCAGCCCGTTACGCGTGTCCTGGTCGGTGTCGGCGGCCGACAGCGCGAGGAAGTCGAAATGGGTGTCGCCCTTGCCCTGCAGGACTTTCTCCATATAGACCATGGATTCGTCGTAGCGCCCGCTGCGGGCCAGCTGGATGGCGGCGGCACGCTGGGCTTCCAGGTCGTCCGGGGCGTTTTTCGCCCAGATCAGCGCAGTGTCCAGCGCGGCCTGGTCGGCGCCCAGGTATTCGGCGATGCGAAACGCCCGCTCGGAGATGCCCGGATCCTGGGTATTGATGGCCTGGGTGACATAGTTGTCCAGGGCAATGTCGAAACGATTGCGTTGGCCAGCCAGCTCCGCGCTCAGCAGGCTGAAGACCGTGTCTTCGCTGAACGAGGAGTAAACCTTGGGCTTTTCAGGAGCCGGGGTAGTGTCTTCGACCGGCGGCGTACCGTCCGGTGAAACGGGTGCCAAGGCCTGGCAGCCGCTGAGGAAGACAAAAGCGAGGAGCAACGCGGAAGATCTATTCATATAGGAAGAGGACGACTAACCTGCGGTCGGATCATCATGACACAAGCCTTCGGCCAAACATAACCGAGACTCAGCGGATGCCTTACAGAGGCAGTCTATTGGGACAATAGTCGGCAGTGGTTGTTCTGAATCTTTCGAAGTAGGACAATTGTCGGCTTCTCGACATCATCAGCGACCTTGAATGGCCTTCCTCGCACTCGGTATTAACCACAAGACTGCTTCAGTAGACGTCCGCGAGCGCGTGGCCTTTACCCCTGAGCAGTTGGTTGAGGCCTTGCAGCAGCTCTGCCGCCTCACCGACAGCCGCGAAGCTGCGATCCTCTCCACCTGCAATCGCAGTGAACTCTATATAGAACAGGATCACCTTTCGGCGGATGTCGTGCTGCGCTGGCTGGCCGAGTATCACCATCTGAGCCTCGAAGACCTGCGCGCCAGTGCCTATGTGCACGAAGACGATGCGGCCGTTCGTCACATGATGCGTGTCGCCTCGGGGCTGGACTCGCTGGTGCTGGGCGAACCGCAGATCCTCGGGCAGATGAAGTCCGCCTACGCCGTGGCGCGTGAGGCCGGAACCATAGGCCCGCTGCTGGGGCGGCTGTTCCAGGCCACCTTCAGTGCCGCCAAGCAGGTACGTACCGACACCGCCATCGGCGAAAACCCGGTTTCCGTGGCCTTTGCCGCGGTGAGCCTGGCGAAACAGATTTTCAGCGATCTGCAGCGCAGCCAGGCGCTGCTGATCGGCGCCGGCGAGACCATTACCCTGGTCGCCCGCCACCTGCATGACCTGGGGGTCAAGCGCATCGTGGTCGCCAACCGCACGCTGGAGCGCGCCAGCACCCTGGCCGAACAGTTTGGAGCCCATGCCGTGCTGCTGTCGGATATTCCTCAGGAGCTGGTGCACAGCGATATCGTCATCAGTTCCACCGCCAGCCAGTTGCCGATCCTTGGCAAGGGCGCGGTGGAAAGCGCGCTGAAGCTGCGCAAGCACAAGCCGATCTTCATGGTGGATATTGCCGTTCCGCGGGATATCGAACCGGAAGTCGGCGAGTTGGACGACGTTTACCTCTATACCGTCGACGATCTCCACGAAGTGGTCGCCGAAAACCTCAAGAGCCGCCAAGGCGCGGCGCAGGCGGCGGAAGAGCTGGTGAACATCGGCGCCGAGGACTTCATGGTGCGCCTGCGCGAGCTGGCTGCGGTGGACGTGCTCAAGGCGTATCGTCAGCAGAGCGAGCGCCTGCGCGATGAAGAACTGCAAAAGGCCCTGCGCATGCTGAGCAACGGCAGCAGTGCCGAAGACGTCCTGATGCAACTGGCTCGCGGCCTGACCAACAAACTGCTGCATGCGCCCAGCGTCCAGTTGAAAAAACTGACCGCTGAAGGCCGCCTGGATGCGCTGGCCATGGCCCAGGAACTCTTTGCCCTCGGTGAGGGCGCTTCGGACTCTTCGGATAAAAAACCGCAATGAAAGCGTCACTGCTCAATAAGCTGGATGTCCTCCAGGACCGTTTCGAGGAACTGACCGCGTTGCTTGGCGACGGCGAAGTCATTTCCGATCAGGCCAAGTTCCGCGCCTATTCCAAGGAGTACGCGGAAGTCGAGCCGATCGTCGAGACCTATAAACAGGTGCTCAAGGTCCAGGCCGACCTCGAGGGCGCCCAGGCGCTGCTCAAGGACAGCGATCCGGACATGCGCGAAATGGCGGTGGAAGAAGTTCGCGAGGCCAAGGAACAACTGGTCGAACTGGAAAGCACCCTGCAACGCATGCTGCTGCCCAAGGACCCCAACGACGGGCGCAACGTGTTCCTGGAAATCCGCGCCGGCACCGGTGGCGACGAGGCGGCGATCTTCTCCGGCGACCTGTTCCGCATGTATTCGCGTTATGCCGAGCGGCGTGGCTGGCGGCTGGAGATCCTCTCGGAAAACGAGGGTGAGCACGGCGGCTATAAAGAAGTCATTGCCCGGGTCGAAGGCGAGAACGTCTACGGCAAGCTGAAATTCGAATCCGGTGCCCACCGCGTGCAGCGGGTGCCGGCCACCGAGTCCCAGGGCCGCATCCATACTTCGGCCTGCACCGTGGCGGTATTGCCCGAGCCGGACGAACAGGAAGCCATCGAGATCAATCCCGCGGACCTGCGGATCGATACCTATCGCTCCTCCGGTGCCGGTGGCCAGCACGTCAACAAGACCGACTCGGCGATCCGCATCACCCACATCCCGTCGGGAATCGTGGTCGAGTGCCAGGAAGAACGTTCCCAGCACAAGAACCGGGCGCGGGCCATGTCCTGGCTGTCGGCCAAGCTCAACGACCAGCAGACCAGCGCCGCAGCCAACGCGATTGCCAGCGAACGCAAGCTGCTGGTGGGTTCGGGCGACCGTTCCGAGCGCATTCGCACCTACAACTTTCCCCAGGGTCGGGTGACCGATCACCGTGTCAACCTGACCCTCTATTCCCTGGATGAAATCCTCGCCGGTGGCGTCGAAGCCGTGATCGAACCGCTTCTGGCCGAATACCAGGCCGATCAACTTGCGGCACTGGGCGAGTAAACATAAATGACCATCATCGCCAGCCTGTTGCGCGCCGCCCAATTGCCCGATTCGCCCACGGCCCGCCTGGATGCCGAGTTGCTGCTGGCCGCTGCCCTGGGCAAGCCGCGCAGCTTCCTGCACACCTGGCCCGAGCGGATCGTGCCCAGCGAAGCGGCACTGACTTTTGCCAGTTACTTGCAGCGGCGCCGTTCCGGCGAGCCGGTGGCCTATATCCTTGGCCAGCAGGGCTTCTGGAAGCTCGACCTGGAAGTGGCGCCACACACCCTGATTCCGCGTCCCGACACCGAATTGCTGGTGGAGGCGGCGCTGGAACTGCTGCCCGCCACCCCGGCCAGAGTGCTCGACCTGGGCACCGGCAGCGGCGCCATCGCCCTGGCCCTGGCCAGCGAGCGCCCGGCGTGGCGGGTCACCGCGGTCGACCGGGTGCTGGAAGCCGTGGCCTTGGCCGAACGCAACCGCCAGCGCCTGCAACTGGACAATGTCACGGTGCTGAGCAGCCATTGGTTCAGTGCCCTCCCAGGCGAGTGTTATCAGCTGATCATCAGCAACCCGCCCTATATCGCCGACGCCGACCCGCACCTGGCGGCTGGCGATGTGCGTTTCGAGCCGGAGAGCGCCCTGGTCGCGGGCAAGGACGGGCTGGACGACCTGCGCCTGATCATTGCCCAGGCGCCAGAGCACCTCGAGGCTGGCGGCTGGTTGATGCTCGAGCATGGCTACGACCAGGCGCCGGCTGTACGCGACCTGTTACTCAGCCAAGGGTTTGCCGAGGTGCACAGCCGTGTCGACCTGGGCGGTCATGAACGCATCAGCTTAGGAAGCCTGCCGTGCTGAACGATCAGGAGTTGTTGCGCTACAGCCGGCAGATTCTGTTGCAGCACGTCGACATCGACGGCCAGTTGCGGCTCAAGGCCAGCCGCGTATTGATCGTCGGCCTGGGTGGCCTGGGTGCTCCGGTGGCCTTGTACCTGGCCGCCGCGGGTGTCGGCGAGCTGCACCTGGCCGACTTCGACACGGTCGACCTGACCAACCTGCAACGCCAGATCATTCATGACACTGACAGCGTCGGCCTGAGCAAGGTCGATTCGGCAATGCGCCGCCTGTCCGCGATCAATCCCGAGATCCAGCTGGTGCCTCATCGTGCCGCGCTGGATGCCGACTCCCTGGTGGCCGCGGTCACGGCGGTGGACCTGGTGCTCGATTGCACCGACAACTTCTCGACCCGCGAAGCAGTGAATGCCGCCTGTGTCGCCGCCGGCAAGCCGCTGGTCAGCGGCGCGGCGATTCGCCTGGAAGGGCAACTGTCGGTGTTCGACCCACGGCGTCCCGAGAGCCCGTGCTACCACTGCTTATATGGGCACGGCAGCGAAGCCGAACTGACCTGCAGCGAGGCCGGTGTGCTCGGGCCGCTGGTGGGGCTGGTGGGCAGCTTGCAGGCCCTCGAGGCCTTGAAGCTGCTGGTGGGGTTCGGCGAGCCGCTGGTGGGGCGCCTGTTGTTGATCGATGCCCTGGGCACGCGCTTTCGCGAACTGCGGGTCAAGCGCGACCCGGGCTGCAGCGTCTGTGGGGGCCCACATGCGTGAGGCGCCGATCGGTGTCTTCGACTCCGGCGTCGGCGGCCTGTCGGTGCTGGCGGAGATCCAGCAGCGCCTGCCCCATGAATCGCTGCTATATGTAGCCGATTGCGGCAACATTCCCTACGGCGAGAAAACCCCCGAATTCATCCGTCAGCGTTGCAGCCTGGTCGCCGGGTTTTTCCGCGAGCAGGGCGCCAAGGCGCTAGTGCTGGCCTGCAACACCGCGACTGTGGCCGCTGTCGCCGACCTGCGTCGGGACTACCCGGACTGGCCTATCATCGGCATGGAGCCCGCGGTCAAGCCGGCTGCTGCCGCCACCCGCAGCGGCGTGGTCGGCGTGCTGGCCACCACCGGAACCTTGCAGAGTGCCAAGTTCGCCGCCTTGCTCGATCGTTTCGCCACCGATATCAAGGTCATTACCCGGCCATGTCCGGGCCTGGTGGAACGGATCGAAGCCGGGGACCTGCACAGCCCCGCGTTGCGCCAACTGCTGCAGGGTTATGTCGAACCGCTGCTGGCGGCCGGCTGTGACACCCTCATCCTCGGCTGCACCCACTATCCGTTTCTCAAGCCGTTGCTCAAGTCGATGATCCCCGAGGACATCAGCCTGATCGATACCGGGGCCGCGGTTGCCCGCCAGTTGGAGCGCCTGCTCGGCGAGCGCGAGCTGTTGGCTGCGGGGCCTGCACGCCAGGCCCGGTTCTGGACCAGTGGCGATCCGTGTCACTTCAGACATATTCTGCCGTTGCTCTGGAAAGAGGCGGGAGCGGTGCAAAGCTTCGCTTTATAAAAAATCCTGCAGAAGCGCTGATTTGCTCTGAACTTCTGTTCAAGCGCAGATTTCTATTAACGTGTCTGCGGAATCTGTACAACACCATACAAATCGTTTGAAAAGGATGTTCCTGATGAGACGAATGTTTTGTTTGGCCGCGCTTGCGGCCGCGCTGTTGGGGCAAAGTTTTTCGGCACAGGCGGCCGGCGTCGAGTTTTCGGTGGGGCAGACCGGCGATTCGACCCAGACCTATCGCCTGGGCATGCAATTCGATTGGGACAAAAGCTGGCTGCAAAGCGATGTCGGTCGCCTGACCGGCTACTGGAGCGGCGCCTATACCTTCTGGGATGGCGACGAGAAGTCCAGCAACCACAGCCTGTCGTTCTCGCCGGTGCTGGTGTACGAATTTGCCGGGCAGAACATCAAGCCTTACATCGAGGCGGGGATTGGCGTGGCGGTGTTCGCCAACACCGAGGTGGAGGACAACAAGCTGGGTTCGGCGTTCCAGTTCGAGGACCGCTTCGGTTTCGGCCTGCGGTTCAACGGCGGGCATGAAGTCGGTCTCCGTGCCACGCACTATTCCAACGCTGGCATCGCGACGCCCAACGACGGTGTAGAGAGCTACTCGCTGCATTACACCATGCCGTTGTAAGACCCTTTCAGCGATACGCCGTGGCGATGCCGCGGCGTTCGTTGAGGCAGTCCGCTTCCCCCATCTCGAATTCCCGGCAGATCAGTGGCCGTTGTTCGTAGATGCTGCACAGCATGCTGTTGCGATCCAGCGCAGCACACCAGCCATCATCCAGTCGCAACATGACTTCGCCGCCCCAGTCGTCGGTGTCGATAAAACGTTCGGGCACCCCGGTTTCGGTGATCAGCATCACTTCCAGTTGGCAGCAGCAGGCCGCGCAGCTCGAGCAGGTGACCGCCGTTTCGGCGATCTGGGTGACAGGAATAGTGGTCATAGGCGCGCAGTGTAAGGCAAGTGGCCGCAGGCTGTGTGAAACCACTGACGGACGCCTGCCGCCCTTACTCCCGATACTCCTCGGCCGCCACCCGTGACGGCAGGTTCTTGAAGGCCGCCAGGGCGCGCTCGCGGGACATCGACAGATCGACCATCGGCGGCGGGTAATCGGCCACGCCGAACAGGCCACCCATGGCAGCCGGGTTGTGGATATCTTTTTCGCTCAATCCCGCCAGCTCTGGCAGCCAGTGCTTGATGAACGTCCCTTGGCTGTCGAACCTCTGCGACTGGCTCAAGGGGTTGAAGATGCGGAAGTAGGGCGCCGAATCGGTGCCGGTGGATGAACTCCATTGCCAGCCACCGTTATTCGCCGCCAGGTCGCCGTCGATCAGGTGGCGCATGAAAAAACGCTCGCCCTGGCGCCAGTCGATCAGCAGGTTCTTGGTCAGGAACATCGCCACGATCATCCGCAAACGATTGTGCATCCAGCCGGTTTCCAGCAACTGGCGCATGGCTGCATCGATGATCGGCAGGCCGGTGCGGGCCTGCTGCCAGGCCGCCAGCTCCTCGGGGGCATCGCGCCAGGCCACGGCTTCGGTTTCCGGGCGGAAGGCCCGGTGCCGGGACACCCGCGGATAACCCACCAGGATGTGTTTGTAGAACTCGCGCCAGAGCAGTTCGTTGATCCAGGTGACGGCGCCGGGGCTACCACTGGCGAACTCGCCCCGGTTGTTTTGCAGCGCCGCGTGCAGGCATTGGCGCGGCGACAGCACGCCGGCGGCGAGGTAGGGCGAAAGCTGGCTGGTGCCGGGCCTGGCCGGCAAGTCGCGCTCGGCTTGGTAGTGGTCGAGCTGCGTCTCGGCAAAGCGCGCCAGGCGTTGTTGCGCCGCGGTTTCACCGGCCGGCCATAGCGCCTGCAGGTGCGGGCCGGGTGTGGGGAAGCCCTCGACCTGCCAGGGCAGCGCATCGGCCTTTATCCTCAGCGCGGCTTGCGCCCTGGGAGCCGCCAGCTGTGGCGGCAGGGCGCTGTGCAGCCGGTTGTAGCAGACCTTGCGAAACTGGCTGAAGACCTGGAAGTAGCCGCCGCTCCTGGTCAGCACACTGCCGGGCCGGAACAGCAGTTGGTCGAGGTAACTGTGGAAGCCCACGCCCTGGCTCTTCAGCAGGCTGGCCACCGCCATGTCACGGCGACTCTCGTGAATGCCGTATTCCTCATTGACGTGCAGCGCCTCGATGGCCAGTTCCCGGCACAGCTGCAACAGCACCTGGGGTGCCTGTTCCCAGCTCGGCGCCTGGCGGATCAGCAGCGGGATGTTCAGCCGGGCCAGGTCGCCGCTCAGTTGCTCAAGGTTACGCAGCCAGAAGTCGACCTTGCACGGCGCATCGTCATGCGCCTGCCATTGCCGCGGGCTCAGCAGGTACAGGGCCACGGTCGGCCCGCGCTGGGTTGCGGCGCTCAGCGCGGTGTTGTCATGCAGGCGCAGGTCGCTGCGTAGCCAGATCAGTTGCATGGGAATTCCTGCATTAGAGAAGCCTTAGCCCGGTCAGGGCCTGGTGTGCCGAGAGCGGGTCTGCGGCGAGGTGCAGATTGGCGATCTCGGTAGTGCAGATGGCCAGTTCGGCGTGGTGGATGCTCACTGCTGGGCCGACGATGAGTACCGGGCGGTCGAGGCCGCCGAGCAGGTGTGGCAGTTGCCGCAGGTTGATCGACTGGCTCGAGTACAGCAGCACGCCCCGCGCTTTCAGGTGTTCGGCGGCCAGGGCCAGTTCACCGGGGGGCAGCGGCCAGTCGAAGACTTCCACCGGGCAGTCGGCATTGCTGATCAGCCAGGCGCAGAGCCACAGGTGCGGCTCCAGCGGCAGGTCCGAGTGATTGATCAGCAGCAGCGGGGCGCCTTGCAGCTGGCGATTGTTGTGATAGACCCGCACCGCGAATTTGCTGCGCAGCCAGGAATGGAAAAACACCCGCTCCATCCGCATGCCAAAGCGGCCCTGCCAGCGCTGTTCGAGTTCGCCCAGCAGTGGTAGCAGCAGGTGCTCGCACAAGGTTCGTGGCGGATAGAGCGCCATGGCCTGGTTGAAGCTTTCGTCGACCTGGCGCTCGGCCAGTTGGCTGATGGCCTGAATCAGGCGCTGGCGTTGCAGGTGCCAGTCGTTGTGGGCCGGTTCGCTGGGCGCCGGCTCGGCGTCCAGCAGGTGCTTGACCTGGCTGACCGCCACCCCGCGATCGAGCCAGGTCAGGATCTTCAGGATGCGCTGCACGTGTTCGTTGGAAAACAGCCGGTGACCCTTGGCGGTGCGTTGCGGCACGATCAGCCCGTAACGACGTTCCCAGGCGCGCAGGGTGACGGCGTTGACCCCGGTCTGGCGGGTCACCTCGCGAATCGGCAACCAGCTTTGCTCATGGGCGCCATCGGATTCGCTGGCGGATGCATCCGGGTCGAGCCTCGAGTCATTCATGGTTCAGAGCGCGTTGCGCAGGCTGAGGCTTTCCGGGTGGGGCTGCAGGTACGCCTGTTGCGCGATGTAGGGATCGGGGTGCCGGCGCAGGTGATGCTTGAGCAGGGTCAGCGGCACCACCAGCGGCACGATGCCGTGGCGGTACTGGGTGATGAGGTGCTGCATTTCCTGTTTGTCGTCGCGGCTGATGGCTTGCTTGAGATAGCCGCTGATGTGTTGCAGCACGTTGCTGTGGGTGCGGCGGGTGGCGCACTTTTTCAGGGCCGTCATCAACTGGCTGAAATAACGCGGGCCGACGTGCGCCGGGTCGCTTTGGCCCATGCTGCCCAGCAGATTGCCGAGGACCTTGTATTGCTCCGGGTTGTGGGCCATCAACAGGTATTTGTAGCGCGCGTGAAAGTCGGTCAGGCGGCGACGGCTCAGGCCCTGCCTGAGCACGTCCTGCCAGGCGCTGTAGGCGAATACCCGGGTCAGGAAGTTTTCCCGCAGCACCGGATCCTTGAGCCGGCCGTCTTCTTCCACCGGCAGGTCCGGATGGCGGCTGCAGAAAGCCTGGGCATGGATGCCGCGTCCGCTGAGCTTGGCGGGGCGGCCCAGGTCCTGATAGACCTTGACCCGCTCCAGGCCGCAGGACGGAGATTTCTGCATGAAGATGTAGCCGCAGAGGCTGTCCAGTTCAGCGGCCATGCGCTGGCCGTAATCCGTGAGTGCCCGGGTGACATCCATGGTTTGGTCGACGCTGCCAACGGCCCGCGGTTGCCGCGGATCGCCCATCAGGCGGATCGGTTCGCGGGGGGTACCCAGGCCAATGGCGACTTCCGGGCACAGCGGGACAAACTCGAAAAACTCAGCGAGGGCCTGGCTGCACAGGCGCGATTCCTTGTGCCCGCCGTTGTAGCGCACAGGCGCCCCCAACAGGCAGGCGCTGATGGCGATTCTCGGCTTGTCGGCCTGGGCTGGATTGTCGGGCATGTGAGAGGCTCCGGTTTTATGTACAAAAATAAGATCTTGTACAATTTTCCCTCATCATAGGATCAAAGGTGTGCAAGTCAAATATTTTGTACAGCTTTGCCGCGCAGCCTTTTGGGTTACGTCCTGCTCATCTGTCGTGCGATTGCTGGCTGGCTAACGCATGAGATTGTGGCGCGCGTTTTTCTTCGTCTCGGAACGGTCCGACTGGCAGAAGTGTGTTCGAGTCTTGAGCGGAGCAGACAGGCTGCTGTCCATGGCGACAGCAGCAAGGTTACGCGGGGTGATGCGCTTACAGGTTTTCGTGCAACCGGCGGGCGGCCTCCTGCCCGCTGAGCCAGGCTCCTTCGACGCGACCGGACAGGCACCAGTCGCCGCACACATAGAGCCCCAGGTCGACATCCGCCAGGGCTCCCCACTCATGGCTGCTGGCCGGGCGAGCGTAGAGCCAGCGGTGGGCGAGGCTGAAGGTCGGGGCGGGCATGGCGCTGTGCAGCAGTTCGGCGAATGCGCCGTGCAGCTGTTCGATCACGGCTTCTTTCGGCAGATCGATGTGCTGGCGGCTCCAGGTGCTGCTGGCATGCAGGACCCAGGTGTCGAGGCTGTTGTCGCGTCCTGGCTTGCTACGGTTGCGGGCTAGCCAGTCCAGCGGGCTGTCCTGTACGAAGCAGCCTTCCACCGGGGTTTCCAGCGCGCTCTCGAATGCCAGGGCGACAGCCCAGGTCGGGTCCATTTTCACCCCGGCGGCGGCACTCGCCAGTTTCGGTGCGGCGGCCAGCAGGGCGGTGGCCTGGGGGGCCGGCGTGGCGATGATCACGTGGCTGAACGGACCATGGGTGAAACCTTCGGCATCCTGCAGGTGCCAATGCTGTTCGCCGCGGTAGACCTCGGTGATGCGGCAGGCGAAATGCACCTCCGTTTCGCCCAGCAGGCCACGGGTGATGGCGCTCATGCGTGGGGTGCCGACCCAGCGGGTCTGTTCGTCCGGCGACGGGGTGAGCTGGCCGCCATGGAAGTTGTACAGCTGCGGCGCCCATTCGGCGGCCCAGCCATTGGCTTGCCAGCGCTGGACTTCGGTGACGAAGCGCCGGTCGCGGGCGGTGAAATATTGCGCGCCCATGTCCAGCGCGCCGGCGTCGCTGCGTTTGCTGGACATACGCCCGCCGCTGCCGCGGCTCTTGTCGAAGAGTTGCACGACATGCCCGGCGTCTCTCAGCGCCTGGGTGGCGGAGAGTCCGGCGATGCCGGTACCAATGATTGCGATGGGTACGGTCATAGGGGCCTCGTTTACCTTTCTGTGCAGACTACGCCGTCGTTAAAATCTGTACAATTTTGTTGTTTGGTATAACTTTCGGCGTTATCGGTTTTACAGGGTGTCCTATTGTTAAACACAGAGCCTGCCCGATTGAAAAGATCCCTGCTTATAAAAATAGACTAGGGATGGGGGTAAAACGCCACGCGAGGAAGATGTCATGCACATATTGCTGACCGGCGGTACTGGTTTGATAGGACGTCAGCTCTGCCGTCACTGGTTGACCCAGGGCCATCAGTTGACCGTATGGAGTCGTCGGCCCACCGAGGTGCCCAAACTGTGTGGCACTCAGGTCCGCGGCATCGCCCGCCTGGACGAGCTCGCAGAGGAACCGGTCGACGCCATCATTAATCTGGCGGGAGCACCGATCGCCTATCGGCCCTGGACTCACAGGCGCAAGGCGTTGCTCTGGAGCAGCCGCATTACCCTGACGGAAAAGCTGCTGGCCTGGCTGGAAAGCCGGGGGCAGAAGCCCGGGTTGCTGATCTCCGGGTCGGCCGTGGGCTGGTATGGAGATGGCGGGGAGCGCGAGCTGAACGAGGATTCGCCCCCGGTCAGTGAGGATTTCGCCAGCCAGTTGTGTATCGCCTGGGAGGAGACCGCGCAGCGTGCCGAGGCCATGGGCCTGCGTGTGGTGCTGATTCGCACGGGCCTGGTGCTGGCGGCCGAGGGCGGCTTTTTGTCGCGCCTGCTGCTGCCCTTCAAACTGGCGCTGGGCGGGCCGATCGGCAACGGTCGGCAGTGGATGCCGTGGATTCATATCAAGGATCAAATCGCCCTGATTGATTTTCTTCTGCACCGCAGTGATGCCAGCGGTCCTTATAATGCCTGCGCGCCCAAGCCGGTGCGCAATCGCGAGTTCGCCAAGACCCTGGGCAGCGTCTTGCACCGGCCGGCGGTAGTGCCGGTGCCGGCCTTTGTCTTGCGTGTCGGCCTGGGGGAATTGTCGTTGTTGCTGCTGGGTGGTCAGCGCGCGGTCCCCGCGCGGTTGCAGGCCGCCGGATTCACTTTCCAGTTCACTGATTTGCGTGCGGCCCTGGACGACCTGTCCAGCCGCCTCTGAAATAGGACGTTGCATGACCGATCACGCGTTGCTCCTGGTCAACCTGGGTTCGCCGGCCTCCACCTCGGTGGCGGATGTTCGCAGCTACCTCAATCAATTCCTGATGGACCCTTACGTGATCGATCTGCCGTGGCCGGTTCGGCGGCTGCTGGTGTCGCTGATCCTGATCAAGCGGCCGGAGCAATCGGCCCATGCCTACGCCTCGATCTGGTGGGAGCAGGGTTCGCCGCTGGTGGTGCTCAGCCGCCGCTTGCAGGAAGCCATGACGCGGGAGTGGAAGCACGGCCCGGTGGAACTGGCGATGCGTTATGGCGAGCCGTCCATCGAGTCGGCGTTGCTGCGCCTGGTGGCCCAGGGGCAGAAGAAGATCACCCTGGCGCCGCTCTATCCACAATTCGCCGACAGCACCGTGACCACGGTGGTGGAGGAAGCCCGGCGGGTGATTCGGGACAAGAAGCTGGACGTGCAGCTTTCGGTGCTGCGGCCGTTTTACGATCGGCCGGAGTACCTCGAAGCGCTGGTGGCCAGTGCCAGGCCGCACCTGCAACAGGACTTCGATCATCTGCTGCTGAGCTTCCATGGCTTGCCCGAGCGGCACCTGAAAAAGCTCAATCCCGGCCACAGCCTGGAAGGCGATTGCTGCCGCGACGCGACACCCGAGGTGGCCGCCACCTGTTACCGCGGCCAGTGCCTGAGCACGGCCCGGGCATTCGCCGAACGCATGGGGCTGGCGGACGGCAAGTGGTCGGTGTCGTTCCAGTCCCGTCTGGGGCGTGCCAAGTGGATCGAGCCCTATACCGAAGCGCGCCTGGATGAATTGGCCCGACAGGGGGTGAAGAAGATCCTGGTGATGTGCCCGGCGTTTGTCGCCGACTGCATCGAGACCCTGGAAGAGATCGGTGATCGCGGTCGCGAACAGTTCCGCGAAGCGGGAGGGGAGGAATTGGTGCTGGTGCCGTGCCTGAACGACGACCCGCAATGGGCCAAGGCATTGAACACCTTGTGCGAGCGTGCGCCTTTGGCGTTGTAAACGCATCGCGGGCAAGCCTTGCTCCTACGGCAACACCGTTGGTAGGAGCGAGGCTTGCCCGCGATGGATTTCCGGCTGACGCGGATCCTCAGATCAGCGGTTCCTCAGCCTTCTTGTTCTTCCAGCCATCGTTACCCGGCAGGATCAGGTTCAGCGCAATCGCGACGACGGCGCACAGGGCGATCCCTTTCAGGCCGAAGTCGTCCGGACCTGTACCGGTACCGATCAACACCCCGCCAATCCCGAACACCAGGGTCACCGAGACGATCACCAGATTGCGGGCTTCGCCCAGGTCGATCTTGTGACGGATCAGGGTGTTCATGCCCACCGCCGCGATCGAGCCGAACAACAGGCAGAGAATCCCGCCCATCACCGGTACCGGAATGCTTTGCAGCAGTGCGCCGAACTTGCCGATAAACGCCAGGCTGATAGCGAAGACTGCCGCCCAGGTCATGATTTTCGGGTTGTAGTTCTTGGTCAGCATGACCGCGCCAGTCACTTCGGCGTAGGTGGTATTGGGCGGACCGCCAAACAGGCCGGCGGCGGTGGTGGCGATGCCGTCACCGAACAGGGTGCGATGCAGGCCGGGCTTCTTCAGGTAATCGCGACCGGTCACGCTGCCGACTGCGATCACCCCACCGATGTGCTCGATGGCGGGTGCCAGGGCCACAGGGACGATGAACAGGATCGCCTGCCAGTTGAACTCCGGCGCGGTGAAGTGCGGCAGGGCCAGCCAGGGGGCCGCGGCGATCTTCGCGGTATCGACCACGCCGAAGTAGAACGACAGGGCAAAGCCCACCAGTACCCCGGAGATGATCGGCACCAGGCGGAAGATGCCTTTGCCGAACACCGCGACGATCAGGGTGGTCAGCAGCGCCGGCATCGAGATCATCATCGCCGTCTGGTAATGAATCAGCTCGCTGCCGTCGCCGGCCTTGCCCATCGCCATGTTGGCGGCGATCGGTGCCATGGCCAGGCCGATGGAAATGATCACCGGGCCAATCACCACCGGCGGCAGCAGCCGGTCGATGAAACCGGTGCCCTTGATCTTCACCGCCAGGCCCAGGAAGGTATAAACGAAACCGGCCGCCATCACCCCGCCCATGGTCGCGGCCAGGCCGAACTGGCCCTTGGCGAGAATGATCGGGGTGATGAAGGCAAAGCTGGAGGCCAGGAATACCGGTACCTGGCGCCCGGTCACGAGCTGGAACAACAGAGTCCCGAGACCCGCCGTGAACAGCGCCACGTTGGGGTCGAGACCGGTAATCAGCGGCATCAACACCAACGCGCCAAAGGCCACGAAGAGCATCTGCGCGCCAGACAGCACCTGGCGCCAGAGCGGATCGTTGAACTCATCCCGCATGCTCAGGCGTCCTTCTGCTTGGTGCCGAAGATCTTGTCGCCGGCATCGCCCAGGCCTGGGATGATGTAGCCGTGCTCGTTGAGTTTCTGATCGATGGATGCGGTGTAGATGGTCACGTCCGGGTGAGCTTTCTCGACGGCTTCGATGCCCTCGGGAGCGGCGACCAGCACCATGGCGCGGATGTCCTTGCAGCCAGCCTTTTTCAACAGGTCGATGGTCGCGACCATGGAGCTGCCGGTGGCGAGCATCGGGTCGATGATCATGGCCAGGCGTTCGTCGATTTCCGGAACCAGTTTTTCCAGGTAGGTGTGCGCCTGCAGGGTTTCTTCGTTGCGGGCCACGCCCACGGCGCTGACCTTGGCGCCCGGGATCAGGCTGAGCACGCCTTCGAGCATGCCGATACCGGCGCGCAGGATCGGCACCACGGTAATCTTCTTGCCGGCGATCTTCTCGACCTGGACGGGGCCGCACCAGCCCGGAATCTCATAGGATTCGAGCGGCAGGTCTTTGGTGGCTTCGTACGTCAGCAGGGCACCGACTTCCTGAGCGAGCTCGCGAAAGTTCTTCGTGCTAATGTCGGCGCGGCGCATAAGGCCAAGTTTGTGTCGGATCAGCGGATGGCGGATCTCACGGATGGGCATAGGGAAAGGCTCCGGCGGCGGGCAAAAAAACCGGCCTAGATTAATCTATCCGAGGGTGTTGTCCTATAGACATCTAAGTACGTTAGTCCAGAAACGCTTGATCTGACCGGGCCGGATGCGTACCTTTGCTCGCTTTTCCGAAACTGCCACCCCCCTGGAGAGCGCCATGTCCGCTGATCTCGAGCATATCCGTCAAATCATGCGCGAGGCTGACTGCCTGTACACCGAAGCTGAGGTCGAGGCGGCCATCGCCCGAGTCGGTGCACAAATCAATGAACAACTGGCGGAACGCAATCCGGTGGTTTTCTGCGTGATGAACGGTGGCCTGATCTTCTCCGGCAAGCTGCTGACCCACCTCAAATTTCCGCTGGAAGCTTCCTACCTGCACGCTACCCGCTATCGCAACGAAACCAGCGGCGGCGAGCTGTTCTGGAAATCCAAGCCGGAAGTGTCCTTCATCGACCGTGACGTGCTGATCATCGACGACATCCTCGACGAGGGTCATACCCTGGGCGCGATCATCGACTTCTGCAAACACGCCGGTGCCCGCGCGGTGCACACCGCCGTGCTGATCGACAAGGACCACGACCGCAAGGCCCGTCCCGACCTGAAAGCCGACTACGTCGGCCTGCCCTGCGTGGACCGCTACATCTTCGGTTATGGCATGGACTACAAGGGTTACTGGCGCAACGCTGCCGGCATTTTTGCCGTCAAGGGCATGTAAGCCATGAGCGGGCCGAGCTATCTGGATCAGTCGCTGTTTGCCGAACTGACCGAAAAAGCCTCGGCCAGCCCCCGTGGTCGCCATCACCACAATTTCCATCAGATGCCAGAGCCTTGTCACCGCATGGCGGTGGGGCTGCAGCCATCCACCTATATCCCGCCCCATCGCCACCTGAGTGACGACAAGGCCGAGACTCTGCTGGTGCTCAAGGGGCGCCTGGGCCTGCTGATTTTCGACGACGCCGGTCAGGTACTGGAAAAACGTGTGCTGCAGGCGGGTGGCGATTGCATGGGCGTCGACCTGCCGGTCGGCGTCTTCCATGGCCTGGTGGTGCTTGAGCCCGATAGCCTGATGTTCGAATGCAAGGCCGGGCCTTATCGCCCGGTCGGCGAAGGTGAACTGGCCGCTTGGGCGCCCCGCGAGGGGGAGTCGGGTGTGGCTGAATACCAGGCCTGGATGCGCGCCCAGTTCGACTGAGCGCCATCCTCGCGCTTGAGCTGTAGCCGCGCCTGCAAAAATCTGCTCTGACCCATGCTAGAGTGCCAGGCCTTGTGTCCGGAGCCTGTCATGAGCCTTTTGATTCGCAGTTGCGCGGCCTTTGTTCTGATCCTGAGCCTGCCCCTGGCCGCCGCCCCGGCGCCCATGCATGCGCAGTTCCTGCCTCCCGATGATCTGACCCTGCGTGACGCCGCCCCCGAGCAGCAACAGTTGTTGCAGGTCACCGAATACTCGGTGGTCATCGGCAGCCAGCGCCAATCCAACCAGCAACCGATCCCGGTCACTTCGCCGCTGCTGGTCCGGCTCAAGGGCAAGCCGTTGAACAAGGGCGCGACCATCAGCCAGGTGCTGGTGAATTTCGACGGCGAGAGCAAAAGCCTGAAAAAGCCCCAGTTCGACGCCAAGAGCAAGACCCTCACCCTGTTCTATCCATTGGCCCAGTATCGGGTGGTGATGGACCTGTTGCGCAACGACACGGTGTATTGCCAGTTCCTCAGCTACGCCAACGGCCACATCTGGGCCGATCTGCACACCGGCGCCGTACGCTCGCGTTGAGGCCCGACGCAGCCTGGGGGTAAACTGCCTGCCCCGTGAAATGTCTGCGAGCTGGAGTCGGCAATGCGTAAAGATAAGAAACAAGTGATTGGTGACGAGATCGGCGATGCGCAGATCAAACTGTTCCTCGATTTCGAGCCGGCCGACGCCACTTCGCCGTCCCTGCACAAGCTGATCAAGGCCTATCGTGGCCTGCGTATCGACGATTTCGAGCGTTTCCTGGTGTTCTTCGTCGAGGCCGGCTACGACCTGGACGGCAAGGACGAACACGGCAAGGACTTCGTGGCCCTGATCCAGGACCAGCGCAATGCCGCCGACTACATCGAACTGATCGAAAAAGCCCGCGGCTGAAAATGCGCCGCGCCGGCTGTGGTTGTCTTTAAGCAGCCATAAAAAAACGCCCCGTTCTCCAAGAGAGCGGGGCGTTTTTCATGAGCGCGGCTTAAGCGTAGCTTTCGGCTTCGCTGCTCTGTTCGACCAACTCCAGGCTGACGTTGTTCTCGCTGTTGATCTTGCGGTACAGCGCGGCGTCGGTTTCCAGGGCCTTTTCACGGGCCGGGAAGATTTCCTTGAGCTTGCTGGCCCACTCGCCGCTGGCCTTGGCCGGGAAGCAGCGCTCGATCAGTTCCAGCATGATCGAGACGGTCACCGAAGCGCCTGGCGAAGCGCCGAGCAGGGCGGCGAGGGAGCCGTCCTTGGCCGCGACCAGCTCGGTACCAAACTGCAGCACGCCGCCTTTCTTCGGATCCTTCTTGATGATCTGCACCCGCTGGCCGGCCACTTCCAGGCGCCAGTCTTCGGCCTTGGCCTCCGGGTAGAAGCGGCGGAGGGATTCCAGACGCTGCTCCATGGACTGCATCACTTCGCTGACCAGGTACTTGGTCAGGTCCATGTTGTTCTTGGCCACGGCCAGCATAGGGCCGATATTGCCGGCGCGAACCGACATCGGCAGGTCCATGAACGAACCGTGCTTGAGGAACTTGGTGGTGAAGCCGGCGTAAGGTCCGAACAGCAGGGACTTCTTGCCATCGACCACGCGGGTGTCCAGGTGCGGCACGGACATCGGTGGCGAACCGACCGCGGCCTGGCTGTAGACCTTGGCCTGGTGATGCTTGACCACTTCCGGATTGTCGCAGCGCAGCCACTGGCCGCTGATCGGGAAGCCGCCGAAGCCTTTGCTTTCCTCGATGCCCGAAGCCTGTAGCAGCGGCAGGGCCGCGCCACCAGCGCCGAGGAACACGAACTTGGCGTCGACTTCACGGGTGTTGCCGCTGTTGACGTCCTTGATGCTGACGGTCCAGCCGTTGTCCTTGTTGCGTTTCAGGCCGGTCACGCGCTTGCAGTACTTGACCTGGGCATCGGGTGCGCTGGTCAAGTGCTTGAGCAACTGGTTGGTCAGGGCGCCGAAGTTGACGTCGGTGCCGTTGATCACACGGGTGGCGGCGAGGACTTCGTCAGCCGCGCGCCCCGGCATCATCAGCGGCATCCACTCGGCCATCTTGGCCTTGTCTTCGGTGTATTCCATGTCCGCGAAAGCGTGGTGCTTGCTCAGCACTTCAAAGCGCTTCTTCAGGAAGGACACACCGCTGTCGCCCTGGACGAAGCTCAGGTGCGGCACCGGGCTGATAAAGGACTTGGACGAGCCGAAGGTGCCTTTCTTGGTCAGGTAGGACCAGAACTGCTTCGACACCTCGAACTGGGTGTTGATGTGCACGGCTTTCTTGATATCGACGGAACCGTCGGCGGCCTGTGGCGTGTAGTTCAGCTCACAGAGGCCGGCGTGGCCGGTACCGGCGTTGTTCCACGGGTTGGAACTTTCCGCGGCACCCGAATCCATCAGCTCGACGACTTCCAGCTTGATCGCGGGGTCGAGCTCCTTGAGCAGTACAGCGAGGGTGGCACTCATGATGCCGGCCCCAACCAATACGACGTCTACTGCTTCGTTATGCGCCATTAACGCGTCTCCAAAATCTGCAGCACCAAATTGACGGCATAGCTGCCAGGAGTAAGGGGCGGTTCACGTTATGCCCCGGGTCACTCATGGCCAGGATCGCCATGTCCGAATCTTCGCAATTTTTCGCAACTTCGACGGACGCTACCAACCGGGCCTGATCCGCGTATGAACGCATTTCAGGGCAGGGCCGGCAATTCGACTTATGGTCAAGAGTCCGTTTGTGCAACCAAATCCGTAGCGGACAGGCTTCAAGCGCAAGTATCTGAGGCGTGCTCGGTCCTGTGTAATCGGGCTGTTGTAGACGCTAATGGTGCCAGTACAGACGCAAAACTATTCATTTGCTCGCCACACTCTTGTGAAGTTGTGAAAACCCGTTTTTTCACGCTCTTTTGAAGACGTGAACCTCAAAAAAGGGCTGTCCAAGCCTGGCACCGGCCCGAGGGGTGAATGCCGACATGGAGCACGTGGCATTAACGGGCGAACAGCTTAGTGGCCGAGCAATGGCAGCTCTGCAGATGCGCGAAAAGCGGTGGTTTGCAAGATGAACAGCAAGCACGCCGGCTTCACTCGATCTGTGTGGGCGGCTCTCTGTGGGCAATGCGGGGGAGCTGAAGCTGATGCATCAGCGATGCTGCGAGGCCCGATCAGGAGACGTCCTTATAATCGGGGGGAGATTGTAACGAAGAAACGCGCGGAAATGATCCTGTTTAATGACTTTTATTAGTCTTTTGGTCAGGTAGCCATCATCGGTTGCACCCGGGCGCGGGCAATGCGTGGGCTGACGCGGGCGCTGGCGGGTAGCGGCTGGTGCAACCAGTTGAGACGGATTTCCTCGATTTCCACCCAGCCGTCGCCCATTGGCGGCACTTTGCAGTGCTTGAAAGCCTGGCAGCGGCCCTGCGGGTCGAGCTTGGCGAAGCTGCGGTATTTCTGGCGCGGAGCGAACAAGGACCAGAGGAAATGCATGGCGATGTACCTGTTGGGCAGTTGCGATGAAGAATGCCGCCCGGGCGTTACATGGCCATGTAACGTCCGTGACGGGGAGGTTACAGCAAGCGCCTTGTGCCGAACCTGTATGAGAGCTGACTGACTCGCGCCGGGCCGCTGGTTAGCGGCCGCTGACCCCCGCTATACTGCGCGTCTGTCTGTGCCTGATTCCTGGAGAAATGAGCATGTTGCAACGCCTGTTGTTCGGTTTGATCACTGTGACCAGTTTGACGCTGGCTGGCTGCGCCCATAGCCCGCAACAACTCAGTCCGGAACCGAAGCTCACCACTCAGCTTGCGCCGGTCGGCCATGGTCAGCCGGTGGTCGTGAAAGTGGTCGATGGCCGTCCGTCGCCAACCCTGGGTACCCGCGGCGGGCTGTACCCTGAAACCAGTGCGATTACCGTCCAGGGCGCGCAGATCCTGCCGAAGCTGCAGGCCCAGGCCGAAGCTGCGGTACGTTTGCTTGGCTTTACCCCGACCGCCAACGCGCTGAACGCTCCGCAACTGACCGTGACCCTGGCCGAGCTGAAGTATCAGTCGCCCAAGGAAGGCCTGTACGTGACCGAGGCCACCATCGGCGCGACCTTCCGTTCCGATGTGCAGAACGCCAACCGCCGCTACAGCGGTCGCTACGGTGCGTCCCTGGACCAGCGTTTCGGCATGGCGCCGAACCAGGAAACCAATACCAAGCTGGTCAGCGACGTACTCAGCGACGCCTTGACCCGGCTGTTCAAGGACCCGAGCATCGGCCAGATTCTCGGCGAATAATGTGAGCCTTGTGTAGCCGCTGCCGCAGGCTCGGGCCGCGTTCGGACGATAAGGCCCGAAGGGCCTTGCTTGACGCCTTGAGCTCCCTACACAAAAAAGCCCGGTTTCCATTGGAAACCGGGCTTTTTTATTTCCTGTTGATTCCTGTCAGGCCAGAAGTCACGCCGCCTCGACGTAAAAATCCAGCACGCTGACGCCTGTCAGCAGGTCGGTTTCCGGCAGGTCGGCATGCTGGTGCCCGCCGAGGGCGCAATACACCAGCCAGTGGCGGTCCTGGACGTTGAAGGCCAGGGCGCCGACCAAGGCTTCCTGTTCGTCGCTGGGGGCGATCAGGTAGAGGCGGTCCTGGTTTTCTGCGTGCAGCATGACAAGCTCCGTGTCGGTTTCGAGGGGCGCCAGACTGGCCTGTTTGTATGACGAACGTATGACAGGGCGAATTAACCGGCAGGCGGCTTGTTATCTGTCGGAAAGCCCAGGCAGAAAGTGGGCCTTTGGGTAAAATCCGCGCCGCGAGTCGCCAGGGCTCGTTATCCGGTTTCATTCGAGGTTCGTGATGTCGCTGCAACTGATCTGGTCGCTGTTCAGCGCCCACCCCGCCAAGCTGATCAATATTCTTGCCTTGCTGTTCGCCTTTCCCGGTAGCTGGTTGTTGCACGCCACCCGACGTCGTGAGCAGCGTGCGCTGGCGAATCTGGCCGCCCAGGGCCAATCCCGCTCCCAGGATCTGCCGGCCCAAGTGCTGGACGATGCGACCTTGCGCATGAACCGGTTCTTCTACCGCTTCGGTTTTGCCTGCCTGGGGCTGGCGTTGCTGGTGTCCTGGATCAGTACGCGGTTCTGAAAGCCGAGGCCGCTCTCGCGAGCAAGCTGGCGATCGGCATCGTTTCCCGGCACACATTGCACAAACGACAACGGCGCCTTCTGGCGCCGTTGTCGTGTGCGATGAGCGTTATGGCAATGCCAGTCCCGCCTTGACCCGATACTGATTGCGCACCGGCGTCGCATATTGCAGCACCAGGTACGGGCGATGTTCCTCCGGGCAGGCGTCCAGGCGCCGTTGCCACTCTTCCTGGGCCTTGGCCAGTTCGTCCGCCGGGAACACCTGGGCCGCGCTCGGTACCTGCAGCGCCGGGTCGGCATCGCTCCACTGGGCGTAGGCCAGGTAATGCACCGGGAACAGGCGATAACCGCCGAGGATCTGCCGGTCCATCTCCACCGCCAATTGCTTGGTGTCCTCGAACAGCTCGCTGATCGGCGCGGCGAAGTTCACGTGGACCCGGCCCTTATAGCCGGTGATGCCCTTGGCGATGCTGATGTCGTCCTCGCCCGGGGCCTTGGTGTAGCTGCCGGTGGTGGCGCGGATATACAGCTCGCGGGCCTTGGCCTGATCGCAAGGGTCGTATTCGTAGCTGATCGACACCGGGGTCAGGTTCAGCGACTGGATGACCTCGCCGAACGGCTCGTCCTTGCGGCTCATATGGAACATCTTGAGGATCGCCGACTCGGTACGGTCGTCGCCGTCCTTGGCCCGGCCTTCGGCCTGGGCGATCCAGATCGACGCGCAATCGTTGCGGATCGAGTGGTTGATGTAGGCCGACAGCAGTTGGTAGGCGGCCATCTTTTCCCGGCGTCCGCTGATAGAACGGTGCACGATGAAGCTCTTGTTCAGACGCATCAGGTCGCTGACGAAGGGCTTTTGCAGCAGGTTGTCGCCGATGGCGATGCGCGGGGTCGGCAGCCCGGCGTGGTACACCGCGTAATTGACGAAGGCCGGGTCCATCACGATGTCGCGGTGGTTGGCGATAAACAGGTAGGCGCTGCCGGACTTGAATTGCTCGACCCCGGTGTAGGTCACGCCGTCGGTGGCCCGCTCGATGGTGCGGTCGACGTAGAACTCGACCTTGTCCTGCAGGGTCGCCACCGAAGTGACCGCGGCGAACTCACGGCGCAGCCGATGAGCTATAAGGGGTTTGAGCAGCCAGCCGAAAGCACCGGCAAAGCGCGGGAAGCTGAAGTGGGTGAGGATATCTAGAAACGCCTTGTCGCCGAGCAGTCGAGCCAGCACCGCTGGTACTTCAGTGTCGTCGTAAGGTCGGATGGCATCGAATTCGCCCATCATGCTCTCTTGTTGGAAACGGCTAGGTAAGAAAAGGTTTGGATCGAAAAATAGCCGGGCGCGGTCTGAAAAGTAAGCTCAGATCTCAATAGCCCTGCAAATAGACCGGCGATTATACGCACAAGTCACTCCGGAGGCCGCGATGCTGGAAACCGAGCGCTATCAATGTCCCTACTGTGGTGAAGAGGCCGAGGCTGTACTGGACCTGTCCGGGGGCGATCAGCAGTACATCGAGGATTGTCCGGTCTGTTGTCGGCCCATTGTGTTCACCCTGCAGACCGACGGGCAGGAATGGATGCTCGACGTGCGCAGCGAAAACGAGTGACGGGGGGCTTTATGCAGCGAATCTACGAACCGGAAAACCTGCTGGAGGCAGAGTTGCTCCAGGGCATGCTGGCCAGCGAGGGGGTCGAGGCGCATCTGGTGGGGCGGGATTTGCTTGGCGGTACCGGTGAGTTGCCCATGTTCGGCCTCCTTGGGCTGGCGGTGGATAACGATCAGGCGCAATACGCTCGGGAGCTGATCGCCGCGTACAATGCCGCGCTGCCGATGCCCGGCGACGAGCCGGCCAATCATGCCGGTGTGCTGATCTGTTAGGCTGGCCGCCGATTTTCCGAGAGTTGTTTGCCCCATGTGTGGACGTTATGCCCTGTTTCGCTGGAACCAAGCGTTTGCCGCCTTGCCCGGATTTCCGGCGGACCAGCAGGCGCAGTGGAACATTTCACCCAACGATTCGGTGCTGATCCTGCGCAGCAGCGACGGCCAGCGCAACCTTGCCCGCGCCCGCTGGGGTCTGACGCCGCCCTGGCTGACCGATCTGTCGCGCACCCCGGCCCATGCCCGTGCCGAAACTCTGGCCGAACAGCCGATGTTCCGCGAAGCCTTTCGCCAGCGCCGCTGCCTGCTGCCGGCCAACGGTTTTTACGAATGGCGCGGCGGCACCCGCAAACGCCCGTACTGGCTGACGCCGGGGGAGGGTTCGTCGCTGTTCTTCGCAGCGATCTGGGAAGCCTATCCAGTGCAGGAACAGGTCTGGCTGAGCACCGCGGTGGTCACCCAGCCGGCGGCCAGCCAGCGTCGGCCATTGATTCTCGATGCCCAGGGCCAGGAAGCCTGGCTCGACCCCGATACACCGTTGCCGATGCTGCAAGCCTTGCTGGCCAGCCCACCAGCCGCCTTGCGCGAGCGGGTGCTGGCCAACCTGGTGAACGATCCGAAGCTCAACGCCCCGGAATGCCTGACCCCGGGTTGACGCCGTCCCTGAATCGCGTGGCCTGATTCGGCGAGCGCTTCGCACGGAGTGCCGCCCAACTCGATCGCTGCCGAAGGCTGCGCAAGGTCCGCAGGACCTTTTTTACACCTTGAACTGATTGATCAGGCGCCGCTGCTGCTCGGCCAGCTTGGTCAGGCCGGCGCTGGCCGCGCTGGATTCGTCGGCGCCGCCCGCCACTTCGTTGGCCACCTGGCCGATATTGATCACGTTGCGGTTGATGTCCTCGGCGACCGCGCTCTGCTCTTCGGCGGCGCTGGCGATCTGGGTGTTCATGTCGTTGATCACCGACACCGCCTGAGTGATGGTTTCCAGGGCCTCGGCTGCTTTTGCCGCGTGCTGCACGCTTTCGTCGGTGCGGTTCTGGCTGTCCTCCATGACCCGCACCACATCGCGGGTGCCTTGCTGCAGTTGCTGGATCATCGACTGGATTTCTTCGGTCGCCTGCTGGGTCTTCTGCGCCAGGTTGCGTACTTCGTCGGCCACCACGGCAAAGCCGCGGCCCTGTTCGCCGGCGCGGGCGGCTTCGATGGCGGCGTTGAGGGCCAGCAGGTTGGTCTGTTCGGCGATGCCGCGAATGGCGATCAGGATTGCGTTGATGTTTTCGCTGTCCTTGGCCAGGGTCTGCACGACGCCCACAGCCCGGCCGATTTCCACGGCCAGGGCGCCGATGGCGGTCGAGGTGTCGCGCACGATCCGCATGCCCTGGCTGGCGGCCTGGTCGGCATGGTTGGCGGCTTGCGCGGCCTGGGTCGCGTTGCGGGCCACGTCCTGGGCGGTGGCGGTCATTTCATGCACGGCGGTGGCCACCTGGTCGATCTCGGCCATCTGCTTGTGCACGCCCTGGTTGGTGCGAATGGCGATATCGGCAGTGTGTTCGGAGGAGTCGCTGACACTCTGCACCGAGGTCACCACCTGGCTGATCATTGCCTGCAGCTTGGCCAGGAAGGTATTGAAGCCCTTGGCGATCGAGCCCAGTTCGTCGGCGCGGTCGCTGCTCAGGCGGCGGGTCAGGTCGCCTTCGCCCTGGGCGATATCGTCGAGCATGGCCACCATTTGCTTGAGCGGACGGGCGATGCCGTGGCCCACCAGCCAGATCACCAGCAGGCCGAGGCCGGCGATGATCAGGCCGACCATGGCCATGCCGAAGGTGTCGGCCTTGCGTTGTTCGGCCAGGTCGCTCTGCAGTTTCTGCAGGTCGGCCATGACAGCGTCCAGCGGCAGTTGCAGCATCAGGGTCCAGCGGGCGTCGGCCTGGCCAATGCCGAACGGCAGGTACAGCTCGATCCGTCCGTTGGCCTGATCGACGTTGTAGTTCACTTCGCCGCGCTTGAGGTTGCCCAGCTTGGCGACTTCCTCGCTGTCGAGAATGTCGCTGACCTTTTCGCCGAACTTGCTCGGGTCCTTGGTGTAGGCCACCAGCCGGCCATTGCCACCGATCAGGGCCATTTCGCCCACGCCGTTATAGAGTTTCCGGTTGGCGCCCAGGAGCATGTCCTGGATGAAGTTCACCGACAGGTCGGCGCCGACGATGCCCTGGAAGGCCCCGTCGAGCAGGATGGGCTCAATAAAGGAGGCGAGCATGACGATCTTGTCGCCGACCTTGTACGGCGCCGGGTCGATCACGCAGGATTTCTTGCTTTCCTTGGAGCACAGGTAGTACTCGCTGGCACGCACGCCAGTGGACAGGACTTTCTGGTCGTCCACGTCCACCAGTTTGTCCAGGCCCAGGCTGCCGTCTTCGTTGCGGAACCACCACGGCAGGAAGCGTCCGTTGCTGGCATCGATACCCACCACCTTGGTGTCGACATAGGCGCTGTCGTTATGGTCGATGGCGTTCTTTTCCCAGCCTATATAGGCACCGAGAATCTTCGGGTTCTGCGCGACGTTTTCCTTGATCAGGTTGATCAACTGCTCGCGGCTGAGATTGAGCTGTGGATTGCCGTCCGCGCCCTTGCTGCCGATCAGCGCGTTGATCCGCACCAGCCCGCCGGCGATCAGCAGGGGCGCCTCGAGTTCACGCTGGATCTGGCTGACCTGGGTCTGCGCCAGTCCGACCAGTCGCTGCTCGATGACTTGCTCGAATTGAGCCTGGGTTTGCTGCTGCACCATCTCCTGGGTCCGAGCGCCGGCGAACAGGGCGTACAGCACCAGGGCGACGACCACGCTGAGGACGATGGCACCGGCCAGGGCGGCCACGGAAAACTGGATCGACTTGAATTTCATAAGGGCTCCGGACGCAGGAATGACGTCTGCCCCGTTGTATCGGCAAGGCCCTCGCCGACCATGAGCGAGGATTGGAAAAATGGCTGTTTTGTAGGCTGGCATGTCGCAAATGGACAGCTGCCGGCCGTTGCCAGCGCGGAGGGGAAGGTTCTGTGAATTTTTTCCTACGGCGCCGTATCTGAAAACAGTGTGCTACACGTCCGTTGTATCTGGCGTCGATACACAACTGGGCCTAGGATACGCGCCATGTTTTCAGGGAGCGTTTTCATGAGTAAGAAGCAGGTTTTGGGTGCACTCACCGCTGCGTTGCTGCTGTCGGGTTGCCAGTCGGTCAACACCACCAGCGGTGGCGCTGTTGGGGTCGATCGCAAGCAGTACATGTTCAGCATGCTGTCGACCGATGAAGTCAACCAGTCCTACGCGCAGTCCTATCAACAGACGATCGGCGAGGCGAGCAGCAAGAACGTGCTGGACAAGTCCAGTGCCAATGCCAGGCGCCTCCAGGCGATCGCTAACCGGCTGATTGCCCAGGCCCCGGTGTTCCGCCCGGATTCCGCGCAGTGGAATTGGGAAGTCAACCTGATCAAGAGCGATGAGCTCAACGCCAACTGCGGTCCTGGCGGCAAGATCATTTTCTACACTGGGATCATCGACAAGTTGCAACTGACCGACGATGAAATCGCCGCGGTCATGGGGCATGAAATCGCTCACGCCTTGCGCGAGCACGGCCGTGAAGCGATGTCCAAGGCCTACGGTGTCAGCGCACTGAAGCAGATTGCGCTGATCGCCGGCGCGCCGCAGGAAGCGGTCGCCGTGGGCGACAACGGGGTCAACCTGCTGATGACCCTGCCCAACAGTCGCGGCAATGAAAACGAAGCCGACCTGATCGGCCTGGAACTGGCGGCCCGCGCCGGCTACAACCCGAACGCGGCCATCACCCTGTGGAACAAGATGAGCAAGGCCTCGGAAGGCGCGCCACCTGAATTCCTCAGTACTCACCCGGCGTCCGGCAGTCGTATTTCCTCGTTGGAAGCGGCGATTCCGAAGGTGATGCCGTTGTACCAGCAGGCCAAGAGGCCCTGATCGTCTGGCGTCGTTGTTGACGACAGGGTCGTGAACAAGCCGGCCCCCTGCAAAAAAAGCCCCGACTGGTTCGGGGCTTTTTTGTGCTCGCAGGTTTGCCTGGAGGCGTGCCTGCTGATGGTGCGCTTACAACCAGCCGCTGCTCTGCATGGCCTTGTACACCGCGACAATGGCCAGGATGAAGAACGCCGAGGCCGCGAGGCGACGGATCAGGGTCAGGGGCAGTTTCTCCGCCGCGAAGTTGCCGGCCAGTACCACCGGGACGTTGGCGATCAGCATGCCGGCGGTGGTGCCGATGATCACCAGCCACAGTTCCGGGTATTGCGCCGCGAGCATGACGGTGGCGATCTGGGTCTTGTCGCCGATTTCAGCGAGGAAGAACGCGATCAGCGTGGTCAGGAAGGGGCCGAACTTGCGGGCAGTGCTGGCTTCGTCGTCGTCCATCTTGTCCGGCACCAGGGTCCAGAGCGCGGTCGCGGTAAAGCTCGCGGCGAGGATCCAGTGCAAGGTCGCGTCCGAGAAGAAGCTGCCGAACCAGGCGCCTACCGCACCGGCTGCCGCATGGTTGGCCAGGGTCGCGGCGACGATGCCGGCGATGATCGGCCAGGGTTTGCGAAAGCGCGCGGCGAGAATGAGGGCAAGCAGTTGCGTCTTGTCGCCGATTTCGGCCAAGGCAACGATCGCGGTGGGAACCAGTAGAGAATCCAGCATCAGGGCATTCCTAAGGGGCGGGTCGACACGGCTATGACACGTACAGCCTTCCCGCCCCGGGTAAGGTGTGCGTGTCATAGGTCTTGTCAAACCCTGCGGTCCGTCTGTGCGGACTCTTGGGTCGCATGCGCCATGATCTGAGGATCAAGTATGTTGACGCATGCCGGGCGAGCGTGGCGCTCGCGGGAGACTACTCCCCTAGGACGGAGCGGATTCTGCCTAGGCAAAATCCATTCGGCAAGCGTTCTTTTGCAAAAAGGTTTTCAGCCGCGCTTGGCGCTGTAGATGCGAAAACCCTGGCCTTCGGCCTTGATCGAACAAGGGCCGAGATGCTCTTCGATCAGCGGTTGATAACGCAGGAAGCTGTTGGCCACCAGCCGAAGTTCGCCACCGGTTTTCAGATGTTTGGCTGCTTTTCGCAGCAGGTTCTCCGTTGCCTGGTAGTCCGTGTGGACCCCGACATGGAACGGCGGATTGGTCAGGATGGTGTTCAAACCCATAGGCGCGGCATCGATACCGTCACCGGTCAGTACCTCGGCTTCCAGGCCATTGGCGGCCAGGGTCAGGCGACTGCTGGCAGCGGCGAAGGCATCGACATCCAGCAGGGTCACATTGTTATGGGGGTAGCGACGTTTGATCGCCGCGCCCAGAACCCCGGCGCCGCAACCGAAATCCAGCAGGTGGCCGCTGGGCAGTTTGTCCAGGTGTTCCAGCAACAGGGCGCTGCCGCGATCCAGGCGACCATGGCTGAACACCCCCGGCAGGCTGACCACTTTCAGCGGCCCTTCGGCCAACGGCAGTTCATATTCCTGGGCCAGGCTTTCCAGGCTGACGGCTTGTGGCGCGTTGTCGACCGTCACTTGCCACAGCTGGCAGTGCCGCGCGCTGTCGAGCTTGCGCGGTTTGCCGAAGGGGTTGAGCTGCTTGGCCGCGCGTTCGATGCCGCTGCGTTTTTCCCCGACCAGATACAGCTCGCGCCCGGCCAGGCGCGAGGCGAGGGCGTTGAGCAGGTAGTCGGTCAATTCCTTGGACTTGGGCAGGAACAGCACGGCGTTGGCAAAGCCTGGCTCGGGGGCCGTCACGCCGAAGTGGCTGCGCCCGGCGAAGCGTGCATCCAGCGCGGCCTGGTCGCCGGCGTGCCAGCACCAGCCATGGGCGGCCGGCAGGCGGCCGAGCAGGTCATCGGCGGGCAGGCCGGCCAGCAGCAGCGAGCCTTGAAACAAGTCAGCCTGACGAAGCAGTACTTCACTGCGCGGATCCATAATCTGCTCCTGGGAAAAAAGTGGCGCAGTTTATCAACTGACGACCCGCAGCGCTGTACCGCTGAAAAACGCCTGGGCGTTTTCCGCCAGCTGGCCGACGATGCGCTGCCGGGCTTCGCGGCTGCCCCAGGCGGTGTGTGGGGTCACGATCAGCCGCGGGATGTCATGGGCCAGCAGCGGGTTGCCAGCGGTCGGAGGCTCGACGCTCAACACGTCGGTGGCCGCGCCGCCCAGGTGACCGCGGCGCAGGGCGTCGGCCAGGGCTTGCTCGTCGATCAGGCCGCCACGGGCGGTATTGACCACAAAGGCCTGGGGCTTGAGCAGGGCCAGCTCCCGGGCGCCGATAAAGTGCCGGGTGTGTTCGTTGAGCGGGCAGTGCAAGGTCAGCGCATCGACTTGTGGCAGCAATTCATCCAGCGGCAGGCGGTCGGCGCGGGCCGGGCGGCCGGGAATCTGCCCCAGCAGCACGCGCATGCCAAAGGCCTCGGCCAGGCGGGCGACGGCGCCACCCAGCTCGCCATGGCCCAGCAGACCCAGGGTCTTGCCTTGCAGTTCGACGATCGGGAAGTCCAGCAGGCAGAACTGCCGGGCCTGCTGCCAGCGACCGTCGCTGACCGCCTGGCGGTAATCGCCGAGGCGGGTGGCGAGGTTAAGCAGCAGCATGAGGGTGTGCTGGGCCACCGATGGTGTGCCGTAGCCCTGGCAGTTGGCGACGGTGATGCCTTGGGCGCGGGCGGCGGCCAGATCGACATTGTTGGTGCCGGTGGCCGCCACCAGGATCAGTTTCAGCTCGGGGCAGGCGGCCAGGGTTTCGGCATTGAGCGGTACTTTGTTGCTGATCGCCACCTGGGCTCCCTGCAGGCGCTCGACCACCTGTTCGGGGCTGGTCCGGTCATGCAGTTGCAGTTCGTCGAAGCTGTGGCGCAGCGCGCTGAGGTCGAGGTCGCCGAGGTCCAGGGAGCTGTGGTCGAGGAAGACGGCGCGGCGATTGTTAGTCATCAACTGTACCTTTTGCACGAGGGTCTGAAGGCGTAATCTGCCGAGCCTAACAGATGAAATAATTAGATACACAGGAGTGTCCATGTACCTCGCCGAGTTCTTGACCGTCGCCCTTATTCACCTGCTTGCAGTGGCCAGCCCGGGCCCGGATTTCGCCGTCGTGGTGCGCGAAAGCGTGACCCACGGTCGCCGCGCCGGCACATGGACCGCCTTGGGCGTCGGCACCGCGATCTTCCTGCACGTGGGGTATTCGCTGCTGGGTATCGGCCTGATCGTGTCGCAGTCGATCGTGCTGTTCAACGCGCTGAAATGGGCCGCCGCCGCTTATCTGCTGTACATCGGCTACAAGGCCCTGCGGGCGCAGCCGGCCAAGCCTGCTACCGAGAATCTGCACCTGGAAGCTGGCGAGCGCACCGCGCGCGGTGCCTTCACTTCCGGCTTCGTGACCAACGGCCTGAACCCGAAAGCGACGCTGTTTTTCCTGTCGCTGTTCACCGTGGTCATCAATCCGCACACGCCCCTGGCCATCCAGGCCGGTTATGGCGTGTACCTGGCGGTGGCGACGGCTACCTGGTTCTGCCTGGTGGCGCTGCTGTTCAGCCAGCAGAAAGTCCGCGCCGGTTTTGCCCGCATGGGCCACTGGTTCGACCGCACCATGGGCGCGGTACTGATCGCCATCGGGGTGAAGCTGGCCTTTACCGAGATGCATTGAGGCGGTCTTTCTCGTCCAGGTTTATAGGATATTTCTGATCATTAATTGGGATTAATCGTACAATCGTCCGCTTTTATGGCCACTCCGGCAGGTCGAGCCCCTTGACCGTCCGGAGCGCGCGAGACCGGACGCTTGATGACGATACAAAAAGTACCGCAGCAGTTGCTCTATCTGGTTTATGGCGGCAAAGAGGTTTATCGCCATGAAGCGAAGTTCAGCATTCTGACGGCCCTCGACCAGAGCAAGAGTGCCGAGCCGCTGGTGATTCGGGTCATGACCGACCGTCCCGAGGATTACCGCGGCTGGCCGGTGCAAGTGGTGCCGTTGAGCGAGCAAACGCTGGTCGAGTGGCAGGGTGACCAGGGCTACTACCACCGGCGCAAGGCCTGTGCCTTTGCCGCGGGCCTCGTGCTGGCGGACAAGACCCTGTTTGTCGATACCGACACCTTGTTCGAGGCCGACCCGCAGCGGTTGTTCGATCGCATCGCGCCCGGCCGGTACCTGATCGACGAAGACGAGTTTCTCTGGTCCGAAGTCCGTACCCGGCCTGAGTTCGTCAAGCTCGACCGCTATCTGCAGGCCAGCGGTCAGTCGGTAGCCGACGATCAGCGCCTGTTCAACAGCGGGGTTTGTGGCCTGACGGCTGGCGATGGTCCGCTGATGCAAGCCTCGATTGCCTTGATTGACGAGTGGAGCGCCCACATCAAGGACCTGCACACCCTGGAGCAGATCGCCTTGTCATTCGCCTTGCGCGGTCAATCCGTGGGCGAGAGCAAGAGTTGCATCTATCACTACTTCTCCGACAAGGACTTCTTCCACGCCATGCAAGCGCTGTTCTTCCAGCGCCATGGCGAAGCCTTCCGGCCGGAGTTGCTGCGCCTGCAGCGCGAGGTCCCACGGCGTAAACCCTTGCCGTCGCTGTTTCAGCGTTCGCGGATCAAGTTCTACTTGAGGCGGCAGAACAAGGACATGCAAAAAGTCGGACGCGACCTGCTGTATGGCAGCTGCGGCCCGATCTCGCCCTATGTCGAGGCTTGCCGCCATGTCTGGTGGGATCAGGGGCTGCGTCAGATCCAGCGCCGGGGCATGAGCCAGCAGGCGCCGATTCGCGCGCTGGCGCGTGGCGAATGGCCGGCCGGGTTGCCCAGGCCGCGTAACCGCGATGTGGAAAAACGTCTGCGCAGCTACCTGCAACAGCATTTGCAACCGCACGGGGCTACACCCGGGGCTAACTGATGGGGCTGTAATGGGGCCTGGCGCCTTGAGCTGATTCGGGGCGCCGAGCTATTCCCGCGCAGGGTGGCCGAGCAAACGGCTTGACGCTCACGCATGTGCCTTCCCATGGCGAATGTCTGGTCGCGCGAATGCTGGCTTGGAGCTAGCATTCGTACGGCTCTGCAAATCATTCCTTTGGCTGATTTGGCAGAGCCAGCGGCGCTCTAGAGTGAGCGTTCTTCAGCCACGACCGTGCAGTCACGAAAAGGGATGCTTATGTTGCAGACTCGCGTTATTCCGCCAGCCGAAGGCGCCTACCAATACCCGCTATTGATCAAGCGGCTGCTGATGTCCGGCACCCGTTACGAGAAAACCCGTGAAATCGTCTACCGGGACAAGCTGCGTTACAGCTACCCAACCCTGATCGAGCGCGTGGCCAGGCTGGCGAACGTGTTGACGGCTGCCGGGGTCAAGGCCGGGGATACCGTGGCGGTGATGGACTGGGACAGCCATCGCTATCTGGAGTGCATGTTCGCCATCCCGATGATCGGCGCGGTGATCCATACCATCAACGTGCGTCTGTCGCCGGAACAGATCCTGTACACCATGAATCACGCCGAGGACCGCTTCGTGCTGGTCAACAGCGAGTTTGTCGGGCTCTACCAGGCGATCGCCGGGCAACTGAGCACGGTGCAGAAAACCCTGCTGCTGACCGACGGCCCGGACAAGAGCGCCGACCTGCCCAACCTGGTGGGCGAATACGAGCAGCTTCTGGCGGCTGCCAGCACCCAGTACGCCTTCGAGGATTTCGACGAAAACTCGGTGGCCACCACCTTCTACACCACAGGCACCACCGGCAATCCGAAGGGCGTGTACTTCACCCACCGCCAGCTGGTGCTGCACACCATGGGCGTGGCGGTGATCATGGGCAGCATCGACAGCGTGCGCCTGCTGGGCACCAGCGATGTGTACATGCCCATTACCCCGATGTTCCATGTGCATGCCTGGGGCCTGCCTTATGTGGCGACCATGCTCGGCCTCAAGCAGGTCTACCCCGGCCGTTACGACCCGGAACTGCTGGTGGAGCTGTGGCGCAAGGAAAAGGTCACCTTCTCCCATTGCGTGCCGACCATCTTGCAGATGCTGCTCAATGCCAAGGCGGCCCAGGGCACGGATTTCGGCGGCTGGAAGATCGTCATTGGCGGCAGCGCGCTCAACCGTGCGCTGTACGAGGCCTCCAAGGCCAAGGGCATTCAGCTGACGGCAGCCTATGGCATGTCGGAAACCGGGCCGCTGGTGTCCTGCGCTCACCTCAACGAAGAACTGCTGGTGGGCACCGAGGATGAACGCACTACCTACCGGATCAAGGCCGGCGTGCCCGGACCTCTGGTGGAGGCGGCGATTGTCGATGGCGACGGCAACTTCCTGCCGGCCGATGGTGAGACCCAGGGTGAGCTGGTGCTGCGCGCGCCCTGGTTGACCGAAGGCTATTTCAACGAGCCGCAGAAGGGCGCAGAGCTGTGGGAAGGCGGCTGGCTGCACACCGGCGACGTGGCGACTCTCGACGGCATGGGCGTGATCGATATTCGCGACCGGATCAAGGATGTGATCAAGACCGGAGGCGAGTGGGTATCGTCCCTCGCCCTGGAAGACCTGATCAGCCGTCACCCGGCGGTACGCGAAGTAGCAGTGGTGGGGATCCCCGATCCGCAATGGGGCGAGCGCCCGTTCGCCTTGCTGGTGGTCCGTGAAGGGCATGCGATCGAGGCCAAGGAGCTCAAGGAGCATCTCAAGCCGTTTGTCGAACAGGGGCACTTGAGCAAGTGGGCGATTCCCAGCCAGATCGCCCTTGTTACTGAAATTCCCAAGACCAGTGTCGGCAAGCTCGACAAGAAGCGCATCCGCCTCGACATCACCGAATGGCAGGCCAACAACAGCACCTTTCTTTCGACGCTATAAACACCTCCTACCGTGCCCGAAAGGGCACGGTAGAGCCCACCAAGCAAGCGCTTGCCTTGTCAAATCCGAATTTTCAGCCATCCTTGCCGTGCCGGCATTTGCCGGACTGGCGAAAGGACCGTTCCAGAGTGGTTGGAGGCTGCAAATCACACTTTAGAGGGATCAAGCCGTACCACCTGCTGGCTATAGTCCGCCCAAGGATTTTTAAGAACGGGGCAACCGCACAACATGGGGCGATGCAACTTTGAACGATTTCGGGGCTGACTGGGTTCCGCCCGTTCAGAGCGTTTTTAAAAGTGCTCACTGCCATAACAATAAAGCACATGGAGTAGCGTCGATGACATCAGTAAACCAGTTCTGGCGCCGGGCGAAACTGCCTCTGGCCGTCAGTCTCGCCTCTACGCTCGCCGGACCTGCCTTCGGCGTCAGTTTCAACATCGGTGAAATCGAAGGTCAGTTCGACTCTTCTCTATCGCTGGGTGCGAGCTGGTCTACCCAGAGCCCCAACAAGAATCTGATTGGTGTCAACAACGGTGGTCATGGCCTGTCCCAGACCTCTGACGATGGCCACGCTAACTTCAAAAGCGGCGAAACCTTTTCCAAGATCTTCAAGGGCATCCACGACCTTGAACTGAAATACGGCGATACCGGCGTCTTCGTCCGTGGCAAATACTGGTATGACTTCGAGCTCAAGGACGAAAGCCGCGAGTTCAAGGACATCAGCGACAGCAACCGCAAGGAAGGCGCCAAGTCCTCCGGCGGGCAGATCCTCGACGCCTTCATCTACCACAACTACTCGATCGCCGAGCAGCCGGGTTCCGTGCGCCTGGGCAAGCAAGTGGTGAGCTGGGGTGAAAGTACCTTCATCGGCGGCGGCATCAACTCGATCAACCCGATCGACGTATCGGCTTTCCGCCGTCCTGGCGCGGAGATCAAGGAAGGCCTGATCCCGGTCAACATGTTCTATGTCTCCCAGAGCCTGACCGAGAACCTCTCGGCCGAAGCTTTCTATCAGCTGGAATGGGACCAGACCGTCGTCGACAACTGCGGCACCTTCTTCTCCCAGCCGGACATCATCGCCGACGGTTGCAGCGACAATCTGCGCGTGTTGAACAAGCGCTCGACCATTCCGTCGATTGCCCTTGGGCCACTGGCCGCCGCGGGCGTCGACGTCAATCAGGAAGGCGTGCTGGTGCGTCGTGGCCCGGACCGCGATGCACGGGACAGCGGGCAGTGGGGCGTGTCCTTCAAGTACATGTACGAGCCGCTCGACACCGAGTTCGGCGCGTACTTCATGAACTACCACAGCCGTGCGCCGATCTTCAGCGCCACCGGTGCTCCGCAGTCGGTCTTCGACCGTGTCGCGGCCTTGCCTCCAGCGTTCCGCGCCCTGGGCCCACTGGTGGTGGCGGGCAGCTCCGAGTACTTCGTCGAGTACCCTGAAGACATCCGCCTCTACGGCCTGAGCTTCTCCACCACCTTGCCTACCGGTACCGCATGGAGCGGTGAGATCAGCTATCGCCCGAACGCTCCGGTGCAGCTGAACTCCACCGATATCCTGTTCGCCGGTGTTCGCCCCCTGGGCGGCACCCTGGCCAATGCCTCGCTGCTCGACGGCTCCCCGGGTCAGGACCTGCACGGCTATCGCCGTAAAGAGATCACCCAGCTGCAGACCACCTTCACCCACTTCTTCGATCAGGTCATGGGCGCGAGCCGCCTGACCCTGGTTGGTGAAGTCGGCCTGACCTACGTGGGCGGACTGGAAAGCACCTCCAAGGTTCGTTACGGCCGCGATCCGGTCTATGGCCCGGGCGAACTGCCTGCCACCGGCAGCCTGGACACCTGCTCGCAGATCCTCAATACCAGCACCATCAACGGCGCGGGTCCTGGCGCGGCGACCAACAATCGCAGCCGCAACTGCAACGACGACGGCTTCACCACCTCGACTTCCTGGGGTTATCGCGGTCGTGCCATCTGGGAATACAACGACGTGTTCGCCGGTGTGAACCTCAAGCCGAACGTGGCCTGGTCCCATGACGTCAGCGGTTACTCGCCTGGCCCTGGCGGCAACTTCGAGGAAGGTCGCAAGGCCATCAGCCTGGGCGTGGATGCCGAGTACCAGAACACCTACACCGCGAGCCTGGCGTACACCAACTTCTTCGACGGCAAGTACACCACCGTGGATGACCGTGACTTCGTGGCCCTTAGTTTCGGCGTGAACTTCTAAGCACTGCATTTTCAGGAAGAACAAGAATATGAAAGTAACCAAGAGTCTGTTGCAGGTCGGTGTCCTCGGGCTGTCGCTGCTGGCGACCGGGGTCATGGCCGCGGTCTCGGCCGATGAAGCGGCCAAGCTGGGTACCTCCCTGACGCCGATGGGCGCGGAAATGGCCGGTAACTCAGCCGGCACCATTCCGGCCTGGAAAGCCTTGCCGACCAACGCCGGCAGTGTGGATGGCAAGGGCTTCCTGTCCAACCCGTACGCCAGCGAGCAGCCGCAGTTCACCATCACCGCGCAGAACGTCGAGCAGTACAAGGACAAGCTGGCGCCGGGGCAGTACGCGATGTTCAAGCGCTACCCGGAAACCTACAAGATGCCGGTCTATCCTTCCCATCGCGGCGCCACGGTGCCTGCCGATGTGTTCGCCGCGATCAAGGAAAACGCCACCAAGACCAACCTGGTCAGCGGCGGCAACGGCCTGGAAAACTTCAAGACCGCCATTCCGTTCCCGATTCCGAAAAGCGGCGTGGAAGTCATCTGGAACCACATCACCCGCTATCGCGGCGGCAGCGTGACTCGCCTGGTGACCCAGGCGACGCCACAGGCCAACGGCTCGTTCAGCCTGGTGTACTTCCAGGACCAGTTCGTGTTCCGCGACAAGATGAAGGACTACGATCCGGCCAACCCGGGCAACATCCTGTTCTACTTCAAGCAGAAAGTGACCGCGCCAGCGCGTCTGGCCGGTGGTGTGCTGCTGGTGCACGAAACCCTCGACCAGGTGAAGGAGCCGCGTTCGGCGTGGGTCTACAACGCTGGCCAGCGTCGTGTGCGTCGCGCCCCGCAAGTGTCGTATGACGGTCCGGGTACCGCCGCCGACGGCCTGCGTACCTCCGACAACCTCGACATGTACAACGGCGCGCCGGACCGCTACGACTGGAAGCTGGAAGGCAAGAAGGAGATGTACATCGCCTCCAACAGCTACAAGCTCGATTCGCCGCAACTGAAGTACGCCGAGATCATCAAGGCCGGCCACATCAACCAGGACCTGGCCCGCTACGAGCTGCGCCGTGTCTGGCACGTGGTCGCGACCCTGAAGGAAGGTCAGCGCCATATCTACGCCAAGCGTGACTTCTACATCGACGAAGACACCTGGCAGGCCGCGGTGATCGACCACTACGACGGTCGTGGCCAGCTGTGGCGCGTGGCCGAGGCGCATGCCGAGAACTATTACGACAAGCAAGTGCCGTGGTACGCCCTGGAAACCCTCTACGACCTGCAGTCCGGTCGTTACCTGGCACTGGGCATGAAGAACGAAGAGAAATCGGCCTACGACTTCGGCTTCACCGCCACCACCAGCGACTTCACTCCGGCGGCCCTGCGCCAGGATGGCGTTCGTTAACCCGCGGTAAATCGAGGCGCATCCTCGATCGACGCCCCGACTGGTTCGGGGCGTTTTTTATTGTCTGCGTTTTTCTACAAGACCCGGGGTGGCCTCTGGAGCGAGCTTGCTCGCGAAAAATACTCCAGACGATGCCACCTCCCGGTAAAACCGCGCTGCCCTTATCGAGAGCAAGCTCGCTCCTACTGGTACGCGGGGAACGCTGAAAAACCCGGTTGTATTCTTTTTCTATCCATCTGTAGCAAAAATCTTCAACAGGGGGCTTTTTACCGCTAGTCTGCCGACATCTGTATTGCCGACAACAGCACTTCAATAAGAGTTGGCCATGACTGATCTGTCCCGTATCCAGGGGCCTGCCGGTGCGGCCATTCCCGCGCCGGAAGGGCGCTTCTACCGACCTCCCTTGCCCGACGGCTACGTACTGCGGCCGCGTCTGTGCGAGCGCTTGAGCGCGGGCCTCAATGGCCGGCTGCTGTTGGTCAGCGCACCGGCCGGTTTTGGCAAGAGTTCGCTGGCGGTGGAGTTCTGCCAAAGCCTGCCGCCGCACTGGCGCAGCCTGTGGCTGGGGCTCAGTCGCCGGGACAGCGATCCGGGACGTTTTCTCGAGCGCCTGCTTGAGGGGCTGCAACAATATTTCGCCCAACTGGGCAACCAATCCCTCGGGCTGCTGAAGATGCGCCAGCGCCACCAGCCCTTCGCCTTCGAAGAATGGCTGGACGGGCTGCTCGATGAGTTGGCGGCCCATCTTTCCAGTGCTTCTCCCTTGTTGCTGGTACTGGACGATTACCACCTGGCCCAGGGGCCGGTGCTCGATCGCTGCTTGCAGTTCTTTCTCAATCATTTGCCCGACGGCTTGCTGGTGCTGGTAACCAGCCGCCAGCGCCCGGACTGGCACCTGGCGCGTCTGCGCCTGTCGCGGCAGTTGCTGGAACTGCATGAGCAGGACTTGCGTCTGACCTACGACGAATCCCTGACCCTGCTCGACCGGCACAGCAGTTCGCTGCGCGGCGAGGCGCTGGAAAGCCTGATCCTGCGCAGCGAAGGCTGGGTGGCGGGGCTGCGCTTCTGGCTGTTGGCGGCCTCGGAGGCGGGCAGTGGCGCAACCTTGCCGCAGTCGCTGAATGGCGGTGAAGGCCTGATTCGCGATTATCTGCTGGAAGAGGTCATCGATTGCCTGCCTGCCGAAGTGCAGTCGTTCCTCTACGACACGGCGCCCCAGGAACGTTTCTGCATCGACCTGTGCGATGCATTGCGCGAGTCCCACGACAGTGCCGAGATCCTGCGTTACCTGTTGGCCCACCAGGTATTCCTGGTGCCGCTGGACGAGCAGGGGCACTGGTACCGTTATCACCACCTGTTCTCCGACCTGCTGCGCACCCGGCCCACCGCCAACGCGATATTGCCGCCGGCCAGCCTGCACCTGCGGGCCTGTCGCTGGTTCAACGCCCAGGGGCTGCTGGATGAAGCGGTGGAGCAGGCGTTGCGCGCCGGGCACCTGGACGTGGCGGCGAACCTGGTACAGAACCTGTCCGAGGAACAACTGCTGGCCGAGCAGAACGTCGGCATGCTGCTGCGCTGGAAAATGGACTTGCCCGACAGCCTGCTGATCAGCACCCCGCGGCTGATCGTGCTGTACAGCTGGGCGCTGGGGCTGGCGTGCCAGCTGGACGCCGCCGAGGAGCTGGCCAGCCATTTGAGCCGCTTCCTGCCGGCCCCCTCGGCCACCGCGCAGAAATCCATGCTGGCGCAATGGCTGGCCTTGAGCGGGATCGTCGCCCGCGGACGGGGGAATCGCGAGCTGACCCTGCTGTATTGCACCGAAGCCCTGGAAACCTTGCCCCAGAAGCGTTACGGGCAGCGGTTGGTGTGCCTGTCGACCCTGTCCAACCTGGCGATCGCCGATGGCGACCTGTGGCGTGCCCGGGGGCTCAACCGCGAGTCCCTGGAACTGGCGCAGCGGGTCGGCAACCCCTTGTTCGAGGCCCTGGCCCATTACGACCGGGCCCGGGTGCTGCAAGCCCGCGGCGAGATCCTGCGGGCGCTGGATGAGGTCCGCCAGGGCTTGCAGCGCTTGTATGGCCTGTCGGCGCAACGCCTGTACGCGATACGGGCGCGGCTGACGCTGTACGAAGGTTACCTGATGGCGTTGCGCTGCCAGCCCGAGACCGGACTGGCGCGCCTGCGGGCGGGGCTGGTCGAGGCACGGGCCTGTCGCGATATCAGCGTGCTGATCGGCCATTGCGTGATCGCCAACCTGGAAGGTCACAACGGTGAATTTGCCAAGGCCTTTGCCGAACTGGCCGAGGCCGAACGCCTGATGCACATCTGGGACGTACCGCCGATCTACTACCTGGCGATGATCACCCTGGTCAAATGCGAACTCTGGCTGGCCCAGGGCCGCACGGACCTGGCGCAGGCCTGGCTGGCTCGCCTGGGGCAGACCTACACCGGCGACCAGGCCGCAGCGGCGCCGGAATTTCATCCACAGCTGCCGCTGCATATCGAATTGCAGCAAGCCTTGCTCGACAGCATCCAGGGCGAGCCGGCCCTGGCCGAGCAGCGCCTGGACAAACTGCTGGAGCATGGCCGGCAGACCGGGCGGCAGATGCTCAATGTGATGGCGCTGAATCAGAAGGTCGCGCTGTTGCTGGCCCAGGGGCGCGACCCCGAGGCCCGACAGGCCTTTGCCCAGGCGCTGGAGGCTGCCGTGGGCGGGGCATTGCAACCGTTCGAATGGGCGGTGCGGGCGCATCCGGCCTGGGTTCGCGAGCAACTTCAGCAGGGGGCGGCGACGTCATTGCGCCAGACCTTGCTCGAACGCCTGCCGGCCGCCGTGGCACGTGATTCCCTGGAGCAGCATCACGGTGAAGCCCTCAGCTCCCGCGAGCTGGCGGTGCTGCAACTGATCGCCCAGGGCTGTTCCAACCAGGAAATCAGCGATCAGTTGTTTATCTCGCTGCACACCGTGAAGACCCATGCCAGTCATATCAACAGCAAGCTGGGGGTGGAGCGTCGCACCCAGGCCGTGGCCCGGGCTCAGGAGTTGGGATTACTGGGCTGATTGAGCGCTCAGCTGATCTTGCAGGTATCGTCCTCGGCTCGCTCCTGGGGCGAAGCAGGGGGCTCTGCGGTGTTGAAGTCCAGGGTCACGGTGAAGCGCTGTTGTTCGGTGAGGACCTGGATGTGCCAGCCCAGCCTGGCGCACAACTGACGCATCAGCTCCAGGCCCAGGCCGTAGCCGAAGTCGCTGGATTCTTCTGACTGGCTGGTATCACGGATACGGTTGACGATGCGCAGTTGCAGCTGTTCGAAGGTGATTTCGATGCTGCCTTCTTCAGCATATTGCAGGGCATTGCGCAGAAAGTTACCAACCACGATTCGGCAGGCGGTCAGAGGCAGGCGACAAGGCTCGTTGCTGATGTCGAGGATCAGTTCGATATCCCGCTTGCCGATCAGGTAGCGATGCTCCTGGATCAATTCGTTGAACAACTCGGCCATGTCGATGGCTTCTTCCGGCAAGGGTTCAACGCGCTCGCGGCTCATCCACAATAGCGTCTCGGCAATGCGCTGCATGTTCAGCACCGAGCGTTCGATACGCTGCAGAGGCGGGGGCAGGGAGCCCCCGGCCTGCAGGGTCAGCAGTTCCAGATTGGCCTTGAGCACCGCCAGCGGCGTGCGTAACTCATGGCTGGTGTAGCGCAGCAGGCGCCCTTCGCGCTGGCTGGCGGCCTGCACCTGTTGCACGCTCTGGGCCAGGGAGTCGGCCAGGACATTGAACTCCTTGAAACGGAAATTCGGGCGTTGGCTGGACACCTCCTCCGGATCTTTCAGGGTGGTGGACCACTGGGCCAGCCGGCCGAGAGGGCGTACCAGCCACCAGACCAGCAGGGCGATGATGATCAGTGCCGGGATGAATACCGCCAGACTGATGACATTAATGCTGTTCAGTTCGTGATCGAGATAGGCATCCGACAACGGGGTCTCGACCTCGCCACCTTCTTCATGGTCGTGGTCGACATCGAACATGTAGAGGATTTTGCCGTCACCCAGGGGCTGGGCCAGGATCGCTTTGACTTCATCCTGTCCATCGGCGTCCAGTTCACCGAACACCTGCACGGCGCCGAAGGACAGGGTTGGCGGCGTATCCAGTAACTGGCGAATTTTCGGCGGCAGCGCTTCCTTGCCGATAACGCTGCTGAAGAAATAGTTCTGCGGCGGGGCAAGGCTTGGGTCTTTCTTGTAGTGCCTGACGAAATACAGGGCTTCTTCTTCCATCATGGCGCTGGCGGTATAGAGCAGGCCTCGGATGCTATAGCTCGATAGCAGCTGGCTGTAGATCAGCAGCACCACGGCGATCAACAGCAGGAAACTGCCGCTGATCACCCATTTCAGACTCAGGCCTTTACGCATGGGGTCCTCAACTGCACACCGACGCCAGAAATAGTGTGGATCAGCGTTTGGCTGAAATCCTTGTCCACCGCCTTGCGCAAGCGGTGCATGTGCACCTTGAGGGTGTTGCTGTCCGGCGGCTCGTCGCCCCAGACCGTCGCCTCGAGACGTTCGCGCCCCACCGGCTCGGGACTGGCACGCATCAGGCATTCCAGCAGGGTCCAGCAGGTGGGCGACAGGTGCAGTTCCTGTCCGGCGCGACTGACCTTGCGGGTGGACAGGTCCATGGTCAGGTCGGCCACTTGCAGGCGGCTGGCCTGGCCGCTGCGCCGCAGGCTCAGGGCGCGGATCCTGGCTACCAGTTCGGCCAGTTCGAAGGGCTTGACCAGGTAATCGTCGGCGCCCATGGCAAAGCTGGCGAGCTTGTCCGGCAGGGCATCCAGCGAGGTGAGCATCAGGATCGGTGTCTGTTTGCCCTGTTCGCGCAGCTGTTTGCACAGCTGTTGGCCGTCCAGGCGCGGCAGCATGATGTCCAGCAGGATCACATCATAGTGTTGGCTCAGCGCCAGGTTCAGGCCGGTCTGGCCATTACTGGCGTGATCGCAGACGATCCCGGTGATCTCCAGGTATTCGATGACGGTGTTGGCCAGGTCGAGGTTGTCCTCGACCAGCAGCAGGTGGATATGCACGGGAACGTCCCCTTGGACCTGTGTCGCTCAGTGGCCCAGAGGATAACGGAGCCGGCGCGTTTTTTACCGATGTTTACCTGGCGTTAACCTGTCGGACTCTAGGGTGGCGGCTTTTACACCAAGAGAGCGCCACCATGAACCTGTCTCCTGTCGTCAAAGGCATTCTGCTGGTCTTGATTGTCATCGGCCTGATGGCCTGTGCCTTGTCGCCCGGCACGTCTGTGGCGCGCCTGGGCGGGGGTGGGCCGCTGTCAGGGTTCTTGACCGGGAATGGGGGCGGGCTGGCAGCAGGATCGGGCTCTATTGCCTATGCCTTCTGAAAAGACCTGCGCGGGTTACACCGACCAGTTGGTGTTGTGCCTGTTGCTGATTCTTTGCGTGGCGCTTGCGCTGGGTACCTATATCGTCCGGCTCAATGCGCGTATCGATCAACAGCGTGAGCTGTCGCCGGTGCATCTGCTGGAGTGCGGCAACGGGCGCGGGGCTTTTATCGTCGATCCCCACGGCCGGCGCAGCAGCAGTGACAATTGCTATCTGATCGAAGAGGATGAGTAGCCGATGTAGCGGCCCCAGGAAAATCCGGCACTGAGTTCAAGCGCAAGAAACGTAGTTCTTGCGCTTGAATGTCGATCTACAGTGCAGGCGTACCGAGATGAAGGCCAGGTCCGGGCCTGATCTCCCTGGAAGATAAAGGAGGCTTACCATGTCCTGCGTATTCAAATTGATCAACTCGCCCGTCGGTCAACTGACCCTGGTTGCCAGAGGCACGAAGCTCGCCGCGATTCTCTGGGAGAACGAACGCGAAAACAGGGTGCGTCTCGGCCCGTTGCAGCCTGCCGACGATCATCCGGTCTTGCTGGAAACCGAACGCCAGCTCAAGGAGTACTTTGCCGGCAGCCGCGATCGCTTCGAACTGGAACTGGACTTTGTCGGCACCGAGTTCCAGCGCAAGGTCTGGCAGGCGCTGCTGACCATTCCTTTCGGTGAAACCCGCAGCTACAGCCAGATTGCCGCGCAGGTGGGCAGTCCCAAGGCCGTGCGCGCAGTCGGTGCGGCCAATGGCCGGAACCCGATCTCGATCATCGCGCCTTGCCACCGGGTGATCGGCGCCTCGGGCAGCCTCACCGGTTTTGCCGGCGGCCTGCAGGCCAAGCAGTTTCTGCTGGCGCTGGAAGGCGAGGAAACCCTGCAGTTGGCGTTCTGACTGTGAATGATTGCCGTCCCGGGGCGTGGGCGGCAGTTGTCGTTGTCTGCATTGCGCGGCAAAGCTGCGGCTGCAAGCTGTGCGAGAATGGCCCATCGATTTCTTCAGGAACATCCCATGGAAGCCGCCAAGCCCACTCTTATTCGCGAAACCTTCCCCGTCGGTCCCTTGCAGTGCAACTGCACGATCATTGGCGATCCTGTTACAAAAAAGGCCATAGTCGTCGACCCGGGCGGCAATCCCGACCTGATCATGGCGCGGCTCGACGCGCTGGGGCTGAAGGTGGTGAGCATCATTCATACCCATGCCCACCTGGATCACTTCCTGGCATCCGGACAGATGAAGGAAAAAACCGGCGCAACCCTGCACCTGCACAAGGAGGATCAGTTCCTCTGGGACAACCTGGAGATGCAGTGCAGCATGTTCGGCGTACCTTACACGCCGGTACCGGCACCGGATCGCTGGCTGGCGGACGACGAAGAACTGGCCTGCGGTTGCGGCGTGGCCCTGCATACGCCGGGACATACCCCAGGTTCCATGAGCTTCTGGTTCGCAGAGGCTAAGCTGCTGATTGCCGGCGACACGTTGTTCAAGCGCGGGGTAGGGCGCACGGATCTGTGGGGGGGCGACCAGGCCACCATCGTGCGTTCGATCAAGCAGCGTCTGTACACCCTCGACGAAGACGCGACTGTGGTGGCCGGGCATGGTCCGGACACCCGCCTGGGCGATGAAATGCGTGAAAATCCCTTTGTCAGGGCCTGACCTTTGCTGTCAAAAGTTTCACGGAATTTTTGTCATTGGCCGTGTTCAAACGCCTGCAAAGGTCTGTTGCCAACGTCCGCTGCATCACAGAATGAAAAAAGTAGGAGCTTCTCCATGTTCACCTCGCGTCGTTTGATCGTTGTTGCTACCGCTGTGGCCTTGTTGTCCGGCTGTGCTTCGCCTAACCCCTATGACAATCAGGGGCAGGCCGACGGCTCCACGGGCATGAGCAAAACTGCAAAATACGGTGGCCTGGGTGCCTTGGCCGGTGCGCTGGCCGGTGCCGCCATCGACCACAACAACCGTGGCAAGGGCGCGCTGATCGGCGCCGCGGTAGTCGGTGCTTCCGCCGCTGGCTATGGCTACTACGCCGACCAGCAGGAAAAGAAACTGCGTGCCAGCATGGCCAATACCGGGGTCGAAGTGCAGCGCCAGGGCGATCAGATCAAACTGATCATGCCGGGCAACATCACCTTCGCCACCGACTCGGCGAACATCGCCCCAAGCTTCTATCAACCGCTGAACAACCTGGCCAACTCCCTCAAGGAGTTCAACCAGAACCAGATCGAAATCGTCGGCTACACCGACAGCACCGGCAGCCGCCAGCACAACATGGACCTGTCCCAGCGCCGGGCCCAGAGCGTGGCGACCTACCTGACCTCGCAAGGTGTCAGCGGTGCCAACCTGTCGGCCCGTGGCGCTGGCCCGGATAACCCGATCGCCAGCAACGGCGACGTCAATGGCCGTGCGCAGAACCGTCGAGTGGAAGTGAACCTCAAGGCGATTCCTGGCCAGCAGTATGGTGGTCAGCAGCAACAACCGGGTACGGTTCAGCAGTATCCGTAACTGATCGTTTGAATGAAGAAATGCCCGATCCTGTGATCGGGCATTTTTGTGTGTGGCCTTTGCCAGCCTCTTCGCAGGCTTGCCAGCCGCTATCAAATCACCAGATACAAAAAAGCCCCCGGACAACCGAATGGTCCGGGGGCTTTTTACTGGACGCGGAGCCTGATTACTTCTTCAGACCATAATGCTCGTCGAGCATGCCGGGCGCGTTAGGCGTCTTTGGCGCGTAGTCCCGTGGCGGTTCCTGGTCGCGCGGTGGCGTCAGGCGTTCCCGTGGAGCCTGCACCGAGTCGGAGTGCAGCGCGGCCAGCAGGCGTTGGCGGGTCAACTCGTCCAGGGCCAGGCGGTTGGCGCCCTCGGCGAGGTGGTCCTGCACTTCCTGATAGCTTTGAGTGAGTTTTTTCACCAGGGTGGCGGTGCTGTTGAAGTGGGTGACCACTTCGTTCTGATAGCTGTCAAAACGTTCCTGAATATCATCCAGCTGACGTTGCGTGCGGTTAGGCGCGGCATTCGGCAGCAGGCGAGCGACCAGAAATCCAATGGCGACACCCGCGATCAGGGCAAGAGTCGGCAACAACCAAACTAGGAGCGAGTGTTCCACGAGTCCTTCCTCTATAAACGGCTTTGCTTTACGTTAACGGCTCGAACCTGCGCTGTATACCGCGATTCACTCGCAATAGATTGGCACAGACAATTTGCTAGACGAGTCGACCCGATTCGAGGTCACGGAGTTCCTTCCTTGCTTATGCGTGAAACCCCCGTAGTGATTGCCGGCCCGGTCGGCCAACTGGAAGCCCTGTATCTGGATGTCGCCGACGCCCGTGGCGTGGCGCTGATCTGCCATCCGAACCCGGTGCAGGGCGGCACCATGCTCAACAAGGTGGTCTCGACCCTGCAACGTACCGCGCGTGACGCCGGCCTGATCACCTTGCGTTTCAACTACCGTGGCGTCGGCGCCAGCGAAGGCAGCCACGACATGGGCAGTGGTGAAGTCGATGACGCGCAGGCGGCGGCCGAATGGCTGCGAGCCAGGCACCCGGACTTGCCGATGACCCTGCTCGGCTTCTCCTTCGGCGGCTTCGTCGCCGCCAGCCTCGGCGGACGCCTGGAAGCCCGCGGCGAGCCGCTCAAGCACCTGTTCATGGTTGCCGCCGCCGTGATGCGTTTGCGCGATAGCGACCTGCTGCCGCAGAACTGCCCGCTGACCCTGATCCAGCCGGAAACCGACGAAGTGGTCGACCCGCAGCTGGTCTACGACTGGTCCGACGCGCTTGAGCGCCCCCATGAGCTGCTGAAAGTGGCAGAATGCGGACACTTTTTTCATGGCAAGCTCACCGATCTCAAGGATCTGGTGCTGCCACGACTCTCGAATTGATTGCAGTCTGATAAGCGATTACCCATGACTACTCGTACGCGCATCCTCACCGGCATCACCACCACCGGCACGCCGCACCTGGGCAACTACGCCGGCGCCATCCGCCCGGCGATTCTCGCCAGCCGCGACAGCAATGCCGATTCGTTCTACTTCCTGGCCGACTATCACGCGCTGATCAAGTGCGATGACCCGCTGCGTATCCAGCGCTCGCGCCTGGAAATCGCCGCGACCTGGCTGGCCGGTGGCCTGGATGTGGAGCGCGTGACTTTCTATCGCCAGTCGGACATCCCGGAAATCCCGGAGCTGACCTGGTTGCTGACCTGCGTGGCGGCCAAGGGCCTGCTCAACCGTGCTCACGCCTACAAGGCTTCGGTGGATAAAAACGTCGAGACCGGCGAAGACCCGGACGCCGGCATCACCATGGGCCTGTACAGCTACCCGGTGCTGATGGCCGCGGACATCCTGATGTTCAACGCCCACAAGGTACCGGTCGGTCGCGACCAGATCCAGCACGTGGAAATGGCCCGTGATATCGGCCAGCGCTTCAACCATCTGTTCGGCCAGGGCAAAGAGTTCTTCACCATGCCCGAGGCGCTGATCGAGGAAAGCGTCGCCACCTTGCCGGGCCTCGATGGCCGCAAGATGTCCAAGAGCTACGACAACACCATCCCGTTGTTCAGCAGCGCCAAGGACATGAAGGACGCGATCTCGCGCATCGTCACCGACTCCCGTGCTCCAGGCGAAGCCAAGGACCCGGACAACGCGCACCTGTTCACCCTGTTCCAGGCTTTCGCGACGCCGGCCCAGGCCGACGAATTCCGCAGCGAGCTGCTGCAGGGCCTGGGTTGGGGCGAGGCGAAGAATCGTCTGTTCCTGCTGCTGGACAACCAGTTGGGCGAGGCGCGTGAGCGTTATCACCAGTTGATCGAGCGTCCTTCGGACCTGGAAGACATCCTCCAGGCCGGCGCCAAGAAAGCCCGCGCCGTGGCCACGCCATTCCTCAACGAGCTGCGCGAGGCCGTGGGCCTGCGTTCGTTCGTCAATCAGGTACAAGTGGCGGCGACCACCAAGAAGAAAGCGGCCAAGGCCGCGCGCTTCGTCAGCTTCCGCGAAGACGACGGCAGCTTCCGTTTCCGCCTGCTGGCCGCCGATGGCGAGCAACTGTTGCTGTCGCGCAACTTCGCCGACGGCAAGACCGCAGGTGCGGTGACCAAGCAACTGCAATCCGGCCAGGCTCTGGATCTGCGCAGTGAAGCGCTGGGTTTCAGCGTGTGGCTGGAAGGCGAGTGCGTGGCCGATAGCCCGGCCTTTGCCGACACGGCGGCCCGCGATGCGGCGATCGATGCGCTGCGCGTCGCCCTGGCGCCTGTGCAGGACTAACCGCAATCTCCCGACCAAGGGCTGATTGCCATTCTCAAGGGCCGTCGCTACAGTGACGGCCCGTTTTTGTTGCCTTGCTAACGAATTATGACGCCCCTAGAACGATACCAAGCTGATCTGAAACGCCCGGAGTTCTTCCACGACGCCGCGCAGGAAACCGCCGTGCGTCATTTGCAGCGCCTGTACGACGATCTGATCGCCGCGTCGAACAACAAGCCGGGCCTGCTGGGCAAGCTGTTTGGCAAGAAAGACCAAGTGCCGGTCAAGGGCTTGTACTTCTGGGGCGGGGTAGGGCGTGGCAAGACGTATCTGGTCGATACCTTCTTTGAAGCCCTGCCGTTCAAGCAGAAGGTCCGTACTCACTTCCACCGCTTCATGAAGCGTGTGCACGAGGAGATGAAGACCCTGGGCGGCGAGAAGAACCCGCTGACCATCATCGCCAAGCGCTTCGCCGACGAAGCCCGGGTGATCTGCTTCGACGAATTCTTTGTTTCCGACATCACTGACGCGATGATCCTCGGCACGCTGATGGAAGAGCTGTTCAAGAACGGCGTGACTCTGGTGGCTACCTCGAACATCGTGCCGGACGGTCTGTACAAGGATGGCCTGCAACGTGCGCGTTTCCTGCCGGCCATCGCCCTGATCAAGCAGCACACCGAAATCGTCAACGTCGACAGTGGCGTCGACTACCGTCTGCGTCACCTGGAGCAGGCCGAGTTGTTCCACTTCCCGCTGGACGAAGCGGCCCACGAAAGCCTGCGCAAGAGCTTCCGCGCGCTGACGCCGGAATGCACCCAGGCGGTGGAAAACGATGTGCTGATCGTCGAGAACCGCGAAATCCGCGCCCTGCGTACCTGCGATGACGTGGCCTGGTTCGACTTCCGCGAACTGTGCGATGGCCCACGCAGCCAGAATGACTACATCGAGCTGGGCAAGATCTTCCACGCCGTGCTGGTCAGCGGTGTCGAGCAGATGAGCGTCGCCACCGACGATATCGCCCGTCGCTTCATCAACATGGTCGACGAGTTCTACGACCGTAACGTCAAGCTGATCATTTCCGCTGAAGTCGAGCTCAAGGATCTGTACACCGGCGGCCGCCTGACCTTCGAGTTCCAGCGCACCCTCAGCCGTCTGCTGGAAATGCAGTCCCACGAGTTCCTCTCGCGGGCGCACAAGCCTTAACGGTTTCCGGATAAAAGAAGGGCCTGCATTGCAGGCCCTTTTTCATTTACGCGGCTTGTTGGTGAAACTGCTGCCGGTACTGGTTCGGTGACAGCTCGGTGTGCTGGCGGAACAGGCGGGCGAAGAAGCTCGCATCGTCATAGCCGACCTCGTAGCTGATGGTCTTGATGCTCTTGCGCGTCCCCGAGAGCAGGCCCTTGGCGGTTTCGATGCGCAGGCGCTGCAGGTAATGCAGGGGTTTGTCGCCGGTGGCGGTCTGGAAGCGGCGCATGAAATTGCGAATGCTCATGCCATGTTCGCGGGCCACGTCCTCGAAGCGGAACTTGTCGGCGAAATGCTCTTCGAGCCAGTGCTGGATCTGCAGGATGATCACGTCCTGGTGCAGCTTCTGGCCGCCAAAGCCGATACGCCCCGGGGAATAGCTGCGCTGCACTTCATAGAGAATGTCGCGGGCCACGGCCTGGGCCACGTTGGCGCCGCAGAAACGCTCGATCAGGTAGATGTACAGGTCGCAGGCCGAAGTGGTGCCGCCGGCGCAATACAGGTTGTCGGCGTCGGTCAGGTGCTTGTCCTGATTGAGCTGGACCTTGGGGAAGCGTTCGCTGAAGGCATTGAAGAAACGCCAGTAAGTGGTGGCTTCCTTGCCGTCGAGCAACCCGGCTTCGGCCAGCCAGAACACCCCGGTGGCCTCGCCGCAGAGCACGGCGCCGCGGGCGTGTTGCTGGCGCAGCCAGGGCAGGATCTGTGGATAACGTTGGCAGAGGGTTTCGAAATCGTCCCAGAACGCCGGGAGGATGATCACGTCGGTATCTTCCAGGCCGCCGTCCACCGGCATGATCACGTTGCTGAAGCTGCATACCGGTTTGCCATCGGGGCTGACCAGGCGGGTTTCGAAGGCCGGGGTCAGGCCCTGACCCAGCTGCTTGCCGTAGCGCAGGCTGGCCAGATGGAAGAAATCCTTGGCTTGCATGAGGGTGGAGGCGAAAACCCGGTCGATGGCCAGGATGCTGACGCGCCGCAAGGGCGTGGAGGTTTGGTTAGACATAATTAAATTGTTCTTATAGGGGAAAGTGGTCACCAGACGGCTGGATCGTCTTATTTTTTGTCGGATGTGTCCAGTGTCCTGTGTCGTACGCGTGGGCTTAGGCTCTGTGGGCCAATCCCGGCTAACAATAACGACAGGTGGCCCCATGATCCCCAGAACCTTGTTCAGCTCCGAGCACGAACTCTTTCGTGACAGCGTACGTACCTTCCTGGAAAAGGAGGCCGTGCCGTTCCATGGGCAATGGGAAAAACAGGGCTACATCGACCGCGCCTTGTGGAACAAGGCCGGTGAGGCGGGAATGCTCTGCTCCCATCTCCCCGAGGAGTACGGCGGACTGGGGGCTGACTTTCTCTATAGCGCGGTAGTGATCGAGGAGGTAGGGCGCCTTGGTCTGACTGGTATCGGCTTCTCCCTGCATTCCGATATCGTCGCGCCTTACATCCTGCATTACGGCAGCGAGGAGCTTAAGCACAAGTACCTGCCGAAACTGGTGTCCGGCGAGATGGTCACGGCCATCGCCATGACCGAGCCGGGCGCCGGCTCCGACCTGCAGGGGGTCAAGACCACTGCGGTGCTGGACGGTGACGACTATGTGATCAACGGTTCCAAGACCTTTATCACTAACGGCTATCTGGCCGATCTGGTGATTGTCGTGGCCAAGACCGATCCGAAGGCCGGCGCCAAGGGCACCAGCCTGTTCCTGGTGGAGGCGGATACGCCCGGTTTTTCCAAGGGCAAACGCCTGGAAAAGGTCGGCATGAAGGCCCAGGACACTTCCGAGCTGTTCTTCCAGGACGTCCGCGTACCCAAGGAAAACCTGCTGGGGCAGGCCGGAATGGGCTTTGCCTATCTGATGCAGGAGCTGCCGCAGGAGCGTTTGACGGTGGCGGTAGGCGGTCTGGCGTCAGCCGAGGCGGCATTGCAGTGGACCCTGGAGTACACCCGCGAGCGCAAGGCTTTCGGCAAATCGATCGCCGACTTCCAGAACACCCGCTTCAAACTGGCGGAAATGGCCACCGAGATCCAGATCGGCCGGGTCTTCGTCGACCGCTGCCTGGAATTGCATCTGCAAGGCAAGCTCGATGTACCGACCGCCGCCATGGCCAAGTACTGGGGCACGGACCTGCAATGCAAGGTGCTCGACGAATGCGTGCAGTTGCACGGCGGTTACGGCTTCATGTGGGAGTACCCGGTGGCCCGGGCCTGGGCGGATGCGCGGGTGCAGCGGATCTATGCCGGGACCAACGAGATCATGAAGGAAATCATTGCGCGTTCCCTGTAGCGCGTTTTCTCCCGCGTAGAGGCGAGCTTGGCGGGCCAGTTCGCTTCTATTCGGGAGGGCAGGTTACGGCGCCGGATTCGGGTGGTCCTTGTGGATCGCCTCGATGCCGGCCAGCACCTCATTCGACAGCTTCAGCTCGAGACTGGCGATATTGCTGTCCAGTTGTTCGAGGGTGGTCGCCCCAATAATGTTGCTGGTGACGAACGGTTGCTGGGTGACGAATGCCAGGGCCATTTGCGCCGGATCCAGGCCGTGCTCGCGGGCCAGGGCGACATAGCGGCTGCAGGCCGCTTCCGATTGCGGGTTGAAGTAGCGGCTGAAGCGGCTGTACAGGCTCAGGCGGCCTTTGGCCGGGCGCGCGCCGCCTTCGTATTTGCCGGAGAGGAAGCCGAACGCCAGTGGCGAATAGGCCAGCAATCCACATTGTTCGCGAATGGCGATTTCCGCCAGGCCCACTTCAAAGCTGCGGTTGAGCAGGTTGTAGGGGTTCTGGATCGATACCGCCCGTGGCCAGCCGCGGCTCTCGGCGAGGGCCAGGAACTTCATGGTGCCCCAGGGCGTTTCGTTGGACAGGCCAATGTGGCGGATCTTGCCGGCCTTGACTTGCTCATCCAGGGCTTCGAGGGTTTCCTCCAGAGGGGTGAAGTCTTCTTCCTTGTGCTTGTAGCCCAGTTGGCCGAAGAAGTTGGTGCTGCGCTCTGGCCAGTGCAACTGGTAGAGGTCGATCCAGTCGGTCTGCAGGCGCTTGAGGCTGGCATCCACGGCTTGGACTATGTGCTTGCGGTTGTGTTTGAGCTGGTTGTCGCGGATGTAGTCGATGGTGTTGCCGGGGCCGGCGATCTTGCTCGCCAGGATCCAGTCGGCGCGATCGCCGCGAGCCTTGAACCAGTTGCCGATGTAGCGCTCGGTGGTGGCATAGGTTTCGGCCTTTGGCGGCACCGGGTACATCTCCGCGGTGTCGATGAAATTGATCCCGGCAGCCTTGGCCCGTTCGATCTGGGCGAAGGCCTCGGACTCGTTGTTTTGCTCGCCCCAGGTCATGGTTCCCAGGCAGATTGCACTCACGTTCAGGTCGGTCCGGCCTAGCTGGCGATAGTCCATCGGGTGCTCCTTCGGCAAAACAATCATAAAAGCAGGTTGAATTTTTTTTCGCAATCTGCATAATTCCGCAGCTCTTTCTGCAGTGGAAGTGATGCGCCGCCTGCCGAAGAATCTTGCCGTATAACGGACGCGCTGACCCGAGCCCCCGATAGCGTCTGTATCCGGCTGCCTTTGACTTGTCAAAGTACGCACTATTCAGTAAGATCCGCCGTCTAATTTACAGGGCGGCCCCTGAGGCTATAAAGAATGAAAACTTTTACTGCTAAACCGGAAACAGTTAAGCGCGACTGGTTTGTCGTCGACGCTGCTGGTCAGACCCTGGGTCGTCTGGCCACCGAAATCGCGAGCCGTCTGCGTGGCAAGCACAAGCCTGAGTACACCCCTCACGTCGACACCGGTGACTACATCGTCGTGATCAACGCTGAGCAAGTACGTGTTACTGGCGCTAAAACCACTGACAAAATGTACTACTCCCACTCCGGTTTCCCGGGCGGCATCAAGTCGATCAACTTTGAAAAGCTGATCGCCAAGGCCCCTGAGCGCGTGATCGAGACCGCGGTAAAAGGCATGCTGCCTAAGAACCCGCTGGGTCGCGACATGTACCGTAAGCTGAAAGTCTATGCGGGCGCTGCACACCCTCATACTGCTCAGCAGCCCCAAGAACTGAAGATTTAACGGAATAGTTCATTATGTCGGCGACTCAAAATTACGGCACTGGCCGTCGCAAGACTGCAACCGCACGCGTTTTCCTGCGTCCGGGCACTGGCAACATCTCCATCAACAACCGCTCCCTGGATAACTTCTTCGGCCGCGAAACTGCCCGCATGGTAGTTCGTCAGCCGCTGGAACTGACCGAGACCGTCGAGAAGTTCGACATCTACGTCACCGTTATCGGCGGTGGTGTGAGTGGCCAAGCTGGCGCAATCCGCCACGGCATCACTCGCGCTCTGATGGATTACGACGAAACTCTGCGCAGCGCTCTGCGTAAAGCCGGTTTCGTAACCCGTGACGCACGTGAAGTTGAACGTAAGAAAGTTGGTCTGCGTAAAGCGCGTAAGCGTCCGCAGTACTCGAAGCGTTAATTCGCTTTCGCGTTCAAAAAACGCCCAGTCTCCTCGCGGAGCTGGGCGTTTTTTTATGGGTGATTATTTTGCGCTGTGACAACTTGCCACATCTGCAGAGCCCCTATACTACAGGGCTTGGGGCAGGGCCAAGTTGGTAATTACCTTGTCAGAGTAGGGGCTTTTCATTACCATTCGGCAAAATTTTTATAAGTTCAGATTTTTACTTAGTAGATGCCTGATTTAACAGGCCACAAAGCTGATGGGAGAGGACTGAATGAGCAATGACGGCGTGAATGCAGGCCGGCGTCGCTTCCTTGTAGCAGCCACATCCGTGGTGGGTGCTGCAGGAGCGGTGGGGGCTGCGGTCCCGTTCGTGGGGTCATGGTTTCCCAGTGCCAAGGCGAAAGCCGCAGGGGCACCGGTGAAAGTGAATATCAGCAAGATCGACCCAGGTCAGCAGATGATTGCTGAGTGGCGTGGTCAGCCGGTATTCATCGTCCGCCGCACACAGGAAATCCTGGGGAATCTCAAAAAGATCGAGGGTCAACTTTCCGACCCCGACTCCAAGAACTCTGTCCAACCAACCTACGTCGACCCGGAAGTGCGTTCGATCAAGCCAGAGATTCTGCTGCTGATCGGTATCTGCACCCACCTGGGTTGCTCGCCGACTTTCCGCCCTGAAGTGGCGCCTGCGGATCTGGGCAAGGATTGGGTAGGTGGCTATTTCTGCCCTTGCCACGGTTCCCACTACGATCTGGCTGGCCGCGTCTACAAGTCGCAACCTGCGCCTTTGAACCTGCCAGTACCCCCGCATTCCTATGAGTCGGACGACCTTATTGTCATCGGCGTCGATACGGAGAAAGCGTGATGAGCAAGTTCATGGATTGGGTTGATGCGCGCTTCCCCGCGACCAAAATGTGGGAAGACCATCTCAGCAAGTATTACGCCCCGAAGAACTTCAACTTCTTCTACTTCTTTGGTTCCCTGGCTCTGCTGGTTCTGGTTAACCAGATCGTCACCGGTGTCTGGCTGACCATGAGCTACACCCCGTCGGCGGAAGAGGCTTTCGCTTCCGTCGAATACATCATGCGCGACGTCGAGTACGGCTCGATCCTGCGTCTGTTGCACTCCACTGGCGCCTCGGCGTTCTTCATCGTGGTCTATCTGCACATGTTCCGTGGCCTGCTCTACGGTTCTTACCAGAAGCCGCGTGAACTGGTGTGGCTGTTCGGCATGCTGATCTACCTGGCGCTGATGGCCGAAGCCTTCATGGGCTACCTGCTGCCTTGGGGGCAAATGTCCTATTGGGGCGCCCAGGTGATCATCTCGCTGTTTGGCGCGATCCCGGTCATCGGTAACGACCTGACCCAGTGGATTCGTGGTGACTACCTGATTTCCGGTATTACCCTGAACCGCTTCTTCGCCTTGCACGTAGTGGCCCTGCCAATCGTGATTCTCGGTCTGGTAGTGCTGCACATCCTGGCGCTGCACGAAGTGGGTTCGAACAACCCGGATGGCGTGGACATCAAGAAGCACAAAGACGAAAACGGCGTACCGCTGGATGGCATCGCTTTCCACCCGTACTACACCGTGAAAGACATCGTCGGCGTGGTGGTGTTCCTGTTCATCTTCTGCTCGATCGTGTTCTTCTTCCCGGAAATGGGTGGTTATTTCCTCGAGAAGCCGAACTTCGAACAGGCCAACCCGTTCAAGACGCCTGAGCATATTGCCCCGGTTTGGTACTTCACCCCGTTCTACGCGATTCTGCGCGCGGTTCCGGACAAGCTGCTGGGTGTGATTGCGATGGGCGCGGCGATCGCCGTGTTGTTCGTGCTGCCATGGCTTGATCGCAGCCCGGTCAAATCCATGCGCTATAAGGGTTGGCTGAGCAAGATCTGGCTGGTGGTGTTCTGCATCTCGTTCGTGATCCTGGGGATCCTCGGCGTTCTGGCACCGACGCCGGGTCGCACGCTGCTGTCGCAGGTATGTACCTTCCTGTACTTCGCCTACTTCATTCTGATGCCGTTCTACACCAGGCTCGAGAAGACCAAACCGGTTCCGGAAAGGGTGACTGGCTGATGAAAAAGCTATTTGCTGTACTGATTCTTGCTGCTATGCCTGTACTGTCCTTCGCGGCCGAACACGGTGGTCCCGAGCTGGAAAAAGTCGACATCGACGTCTCCGACAAGGCCGCCATGCAGGATGGCGCACGGACATTCGCCAACTACTGCATGGGCTGCCACAGCGCCAAGTTCCAACGCTATGAGCGCGTTGCCGACGATCTGGGGATTCCTCACGATCTGATGATGAGCAAGCTGGTGTTCACCGGTGCGAAAATCGGCGATCACATGAGCATCGGCATGCAGCCGGCTGACGCCAAGACCTGGTTCGGTGCGGCTCCGCCCGACCTGACCCTGGTGGCTCGTGTGCGTGGTACCGACTGGCTCTATGGCTACCTGCGCTCCTTCTACGAAGACCCTGCGCGTCCATGGGGCGTGAACAACAAGGTCTTCCCGAACGTGGGTATGCCTAACGTCCTGGTCGGCCTGCAGGGTCGCCAGGTTGTTGGCTGCAAACAGGTGCAGATCGTCGAAGACGGCAAGAAGCAATACGATCCGCTGACCGGTACCGCTTTGACCCATGAAGCCTGCGACCAGCTGACCGTGCTGCCAAAAACCGGCACGCTCAACGAAGAGCAGTTCGACGAGAAGGTCAAGAACCTGGTGACCTTCCTGGCCTACTCGGCCAACCCGGTCAAGCTGGAGCATCAACGTATCGGCACCTATGTGTTACTGTATCTGGCCTTCTTCTTCGTGTTCGCCTATCTGCTCAAGCGCGAATACTGGAAAGACGTTCATTGATAAAGCTGTAATTCATTGCTGTTAATCGTGCGCGCCCAAGGGCGTCTCTGAAGGTGTAACGAGTCTGGATCATCCAGGCGTTACGGGAGGCGCCCTCTGGGCGCGCTCGTTTTTCTGCTTCCGATAATTTCAACAAGCGAGGAGGACCGCCATGGGCGTGACCAATCGGTTGGCCTGTTACTCCGACCCCGCCGACCACTATTCCCACCGGGTACGTATCGTGCTCGCAGAGAAGGGTGTCAGCGCCGAGATCATCAGTGTGGAGGCGGGGCGTCAGCCGCCGAAGCTGATCGAAGTGAACCCTTACGGCAGTCTGCCCACCCTGGTCGATCGTGACCTGGCGTTGTGGGAGTCGACCGTGGTGATGGAATATCTGGATGAGCGTTACCCGCACCCGCCACTACTGCCGGTTTACCCAGTGGCGCGTGCCAACAGCCGTCTGCTGATTCATCGGATCCAGCGTGACTGGTGTGGGCTGGTGGATCTGATCCTGGATTCCCGGACCAAGGAAGCCGCTCGGGCTCAGGCTCGCAAAGAGCTGCGCGAGAGCCTGACCGGCGTTTCGCCGCTGTTCGCGGAGAAGCCGTTTTTCCTCAGTGAGGAACAAAGTCTAGTGGATTGCTGCCTATTACCAATACTCTGGAGATTACCGATTCTGGGTATTGAATTGCCACGGCAAGCCAAGCCGTTGCTTGATTACATGGAGCGCCAGTTCGCCCGTGAGACGTTCCAGGCAAGTCTGTCTGGCGTCGAACGCGACATGCGCTAAGGCTTAAGGAGCCGCTATGAACTCCAGTCGACCTTATCTGGTCCGCGCGCTCTACGAGTGGATTGTGGACAACGATTGCACCCCGCATATGCTGGTCAATTCCGAATACCCGGCGGTGCAGGTGCCTCAGGGCTTCGCCAGTGACGGACAGATCGTCCTGAATATTTCGCCGAGTGCCGTGCGTCATTTGCACATGGATAACGAGGTGGTGACTTTCGAGGGGCGCTTCGGTGGCGTCCCGCATAGCTTGTACGTCCCTGTGCCGGCGATCCTGGGCATTTACGCTCGGGAGAATGGTCAAGGTATGGTGTTCGATCTGGAGTCGCCCGTGGATGACGAGGACGATGAAATCGAGCCGGATGATGATATTCCACCACCGGATAACGAGCCGCCGCGTCCAAGCGGTCGACCGAGTCTGAAGGTCGTGAAGTAATAAAAAAGGCGATCCATCCGGATCGCCTTTTTTGTGCCCGTACCTTTCGCCTGTATCAGTCGATGTATTCGAACAGTTTGACGATTTTCTGTACGCCGGAAACGCCCTGTACCAGATTGGTCGCCTGGGTGGCTTCCTGTTGGGTCAGCAGGCCCAGCAGGTAGACGATGCCGTTTTCCGTCACGACCTTGATGCGCGAACCTGGAATGCTGGCATCGGTCAGCATCTGGGTCTTGATCTTGGTGGTCAGCCAGGCATCGTTCTGCCGGGCCAGCAGGGAAGAGGGCGGCAGAACCTGCAGTTCGTTGTGGACTTTCTTCACCCGTTGCACGGCGCTGGCGGCCTGCTCGGCGAGTGTCTTGAGGTCGGCGCGCGGGGTCTGGCCAGCCAGCAGAACGATGCCGTTGAAGCTGGTCACCACGATGTGCGAATTGTGGTCCAGGTCCGGACTGGCCTTGGCGACGTTCACTTCGACTTTGGTCTGGATCAGTGAGTCATCGATCTTGCTGCCGAAGGTGCGGGTGCCGCGGTCATCTTCGATCGGGCTTTCGCGGGTGGCAGTAATCACCGAGCTGCAACCGCTGATGCTCAAGGCTAGGGTCAGGGCCAGTAGGCCAAGGCGATTAGGGGTCATTCTTCACTCCCGAACAGTTGGCTGTCGATCAAGTCGCAGAGGCAGTGGATCGCCAGCAGGTGGACTTCCTGGATACGTGCAGTGACATTGGCCGGTACGCGAATCTCGACATCTTCCGGCAATAGCAGGGACGCCATGCCGCCGCCATCGCGACCGGTCAATGCTACGACAATCATTTCGCGATCATGTGCGGCCTGGATCGCTTGAATAATATTCGCCGAGTTGCCGCTGGTGGAGATCGCCAGCAGGACATCGCCAGGCTGGCCCAGGGCGCGAATCTGCTTGGAAAAGACTTCGTTGTAGCTGTAGTCGTTGGCGATCGAGGTAATCGTCGAGCTGTCGGTGGTCAGCGCAATGGCTGGCAGGCTCGGGCGCTCGCGCTCGAAACGGTTGAGCAGTTCGGAGGAGAAGTGCTGGGCATCGCCGGCCGAGCCACCATTGCCGCAGGAGAGCATTTTTCCTTCGTTTAGCAGGGCGTTGACCATGACCTGGCTGGCTTGCTCGATGTGCGGTGCAAGTACGTCCATCGCCTGCTGCTTGGTGTCGATACTGGCCTGAAAAAGCTGGCGAATTCGGGATTGCATGTCCATCTGTGTGACCTTAAGTGGCGCGGCTTTCTGGCACATGAATGTGCTGCCCGCATAGCAAAGAGCAAAAATGTTGAGTGAAAATGTCCGGCTCGGCCCGAGAGCGTCGATCAGCTTTCAAAGGCATTCCGTAGCCAGTTCAAATGAGTGGTCGTACCTGGGGCGCTGTCTATGGCGACCACATCGAAACGGCAAGGGTGGTTGGACCAGCGCGACTCGCGCTGCAGGAAAAACTGTGCGGCGAGTATCAGTTTCTGACGCTTGCGTGCGTCGATGCTGCCTAGTGCGCCACCCCATTGCGTGTGTTGTCTGTAGCGGACTTCGACGAATACTACTGTATCGCCGTCAAGCATGACCAGATCAAGCTCGCCGCGTTTGCACAACCAGTTCTGCGCCAGCAGGCGCAGCCCTTGTTGTTCAAGATGCCGGAGCGCTTGGGCTTCGGCATCCTGACCGCTTTGCTGGCGTGATCGTTGTGGCATTAGCGCTGGGTGTCAGGCAGGCGAGTGATCTGGCCGCTGACGAACTCGGCCCATGGCAGCTGGCGTTGAACACGCTGGCTCGGGCTCATGGTCAGGCTGCCCGACAGGCCTTCGATGCGGCTGTCCGGCAGGGCCTTGAGTTGCCCCAGGCGTGGTGCCAGGCGGTAGGCGTCGGCGCCCATCGCATACAGTCGACCCAGGCTGCCACCGGCTTGTGGCCATTGCGCGGCGACCTGTCGGCGCAGCGGGTCATTGGCATCCAGCAGCCAAGGCGTCTCGCAGAAGCGTATGCCGTTCATGTCGTTGTACTGGTTCTGGTCGCCGCTGGCGCTGAAGACATGAGAGGTGGCGTAGACAGGTACATCGCCGGCGTACTGGAAGTTCAGGGTCGGCTTGATCTGTTGTGCCTGTTGCGGAGTGGATGCCAGGAAAATGAACTCGATGTCCTGGCGGCGCGAAGGTTGTGCGGCCACTTGAGTACCGGCGGCGTTCTGCAGGCTCTTGGCGCGGGCTTCGCTCTGGCGCAGTTGGAACAGGTCGGCAATCTGCTGGGCCAGGGCTACTGGCTGATCGACGCGTTCGATACCGACCACGCTACCGCCGTTGCTTTCCCAGTCCTGACGGAAAGCCTTGAGCACACGATCACCCCATTCGCCGCGTGGCACCAGGACCGCAGCGCGGTGCAGGCCGTCGGCGCGGGCGCGGCGGGAGACTTCGCGAGCCTCATCTTCGGCGGCCAGGCCGAACTGGAACAGTTGCGCGGGGCCTTGTTCGCCTTCGCTGTAGTTCAGCGCCAGGGTGGTGATAGGCAGTTGCGGGCGCGCGGCGAGCTGTTTGACCAGCGGTTTTTCCAGCGGGCCGACGACCAGTTGCACGCCATCTGCCTGGGCCTTGCGATAGAAGTCATCCAGCGAAGTCAGGCGCGAGCTGTCGTAGAACTCGATGCTGGGTGGTTTCTGACCGGCTTGCTGAGCCTGATAGTGCGCGGCCATGAAGCCGTCGCGCAGGGCCTTGGAGACCGCGGCCAGCGGGCCGTCCTGCGGCAACAGCAGGGCGATCTTGGACAGCGGCTGGCTGGCCAGCTCCTTGAGTTTGGTCAGCGGCAGCGGCAGCTGAATGGCCGCCGGATGCTTGGGGTTCTGTGCGCGCCAGTTGTCGATGGCGGCCTGCTGTTGTTCCAGGGTGCCGGCGGTCTTCACTGCCAGCGCCAGGCTCATCCAGCCGCCCAGGTCATCGTTGCCGACGGCTTGCAGTTGATCGGTCGGCAGGCTGGCAATCAACGCCCAGATGGCTTCGTGGTTCTTGCTCGCGGCGTCGTCCTTGAGCAGTGGCGCAATGAAAATGCGCTCCCGTGCCGCGGCGAGGGCCTGGCCGTCAGCCTCTAGTGCGCGAGCGTGGACAGTGCCGGTGCGGATCTGCTGCTCTTCCGGCAGTTCGCTCAGGCGTTGCAGGCTCGGGTGGCTCAGGGCGGTCAGGGCGGCCTTTGGCTGGTTGCGAGTCATGGCCAGTTCGGCGGCCAGGGTGCTGGCGAAAACCTGCTGGCCGGGCTTGAGTTGCTCCATCGGCACTTGTTGCAGGATTTGCGCGGCCTGGCCGGCGTTGCCCTGGCGATAGGCCAGGTCGGCAGCGCTCAAGCGCAGCAGGGCTGCCTTGTCGGGCGTTTTGCTGTTGGCGGCCTGTTCGAGCAGTTGCTCGATGCTGGCATCCGGGGTCCGTGGAAGTTCGCCAAGGCTGGAGGAGGGCGAGCTGGCGCAAGCCGCCAGGAGGGCGGCAAGGCATAAGGCAGAGAACAGCCGCAGGCAAGCGATCATGTAAGTGTTCCTGATACTCGATCAAATTAGCGTGGAATTGTACCCAAGCACTGGCCGGGGCGCGATGTTACTGGCAATAAACCGTCTATTTTAGGTCGAGCAAATGTTGCAGTGCTTTAGAACGGCAGGCGCTGTCGCAGGCGTGAGGTGCCTGTGGCGCGCATTCCGAAGGCTTCTACGCGCTACAATGGCGCTTTTACCGATCAAGAGGTGTGCGCTTTGACTGCTCCAGGTCCTTTGAATTCCGCTGCTGGCTCGCTTTATGTGGTGGCGACGCCCATCGGCAACCTGGACGACATCAGTGCCCGGGCCTTGAAGATCTTGCGTGAGGTGGCGCTGATTGCCGCCGAAGACACGCGCCACTCGCAACGTTTGATGCAGCACTTCGGGATTTCCACACCGCTGGCCGCCTGCCATGAACATAACGAACGGGATGAAGGCAGCCGTTTTCTCACGCGTCTGTTGGCGGGAGACAGCGTTGCGCTGATTTCCGACGCGGGCACGCCGTTGATCTCCGATCCGGGTTACCACCTGGTGCGTCAGGCGCGTGCGGCGGGTATCAATGTCGTTCCTGTTCCTGGGGCTTGCGCTCTGATTGCGGCCTTGTCGGCGGCGGGGCTGCCTTCCGATCGTTTTATCTTCGAGGGCTTTCTGCCGGCCAAGGCGGTAGGACGGCGCGGGCGTCTTGAGCTATTAAAGGAGGAGCCGCGCACGCTGATTTTCTATGAGGCGCCACACCGTATTCTCGAGTGCTTGCAGGATATGGAGTCGGTGTTCGGTGGCGAGCGTCCGGCATTGCTGGCCCGGGAGTTGACCAAGACCTTTGAAACCCTCAAGGGGCTGCCGCTTTCGGAGTTGCGGGCTTTCGTCGAGGCAGACGGCAATCAGCAGCGCGGCGAATGCGTTGTACTGGTAGCGGGGTGGTCAGCGCCGGAGAGCGACGAGGCTGTGAGCAGTGAGGCGATGCGGGTTCTCGACCTGCTGCTCAACGAGATGCCGCTCAAGCGGGCCGCGGCATTGGCGGCGGAAATTACCGGCGTGCGCAAGAATGTGCTCTATCAAGTGGCGCTGGATAAACAGAAAGGCGAGTAAACGCGATCGGCGGAATGGCAAAAGGCTTTTATCCCTTGTTCTTCCGCCGCTCTGCCGTTAACCTGCGCGGCGGAGAGTCGATTGGACAGTCGCTGCCCTCTATGAAAATTAGAGGGGGGAGGAAAGTCCGGGCTCCATAGGGCGGAGTGCCAGGTAATGCCTGGGAGGCGCGAGCCTACGGAAAGTGCCACAGAAAATAACCGCCTAAGCACTTCGGTGCCGGTAAGGGTGAAAAGGTGCGGTAAGAGCGCACCGCACGTCTGGCAACAGTTCGTGGCTAGGTAAACCCCACTCGGAGCAAGACCAAATAGGGTTCCAAGGCGTGGCCCGCGCTGGAACCGGGTAGGTTGCTAAAGATGTCCAGTGATGGCCATCGTAGAGGAATGACTGTCCTCGACAGAACCCGGCTTACAGATCGACTCTCCACCTTTTCCCTCCCTGCTTGAATCAATAGCAGAAGCGCTTTTGTAATACCGAAAAGATCTTACTCTTAACAAATTACTTTAACTTCGCGATACAGCTTCTTGAGCTGATTGAAGTTATTGCGCCAAATCCTTCGCCAAATTCCCGTTACCCCTCCTTTTAGTCTCCTAAATCTCCGTTCTATAAGGCTTTTCCGTCGCTCCGTGCCTTGACGGTGTGGTGGGCGCATTCCTATAGTGTGCGCAAGTGGCGGAAAGTGGCATGAAGTGGGTTTTTTGGACGTAAAACGCTAAAATTTGGAGAAACGCTGACGTGTTTCGCGGAGCTAACGCTATCAGTCTCGACGCAAAGGGCCGTCTCGCCATGCCGAGCCGGTACCGTGACGAGCTCGTTTCGCGTAGTTCCGGGCAACTTATCGTCACTATTGATGCCGTTGATCCGTGTTTGTGTGTCTACCCCCTCGACGAGTGGGAAATTATTGAAACCAAGCTGCGTGCGCTGCCTTCGCTACGTGAAGAAAACCGTCGCTTGCAGCGTTTGCTGATTGGTAATGCCGTCGACCTCGAACTCGATGGCAGTGGTCGTTTTCTGGTTCCGCCGCGTCTGCGCGAATATGCCAAGTTGGATAAGCGCGCAATGTTGGTAGGCCAATTGAACAAGTTCCAACTGTGGGACGAGGATGCCTGGAATGCTGTTTCCGCAGCGGACCTGGCAGCTATTCAACAACCGGGCGCCATGCCTGATGAACTGCGTGATTTGATCCTGTGACTATTGATAGCGGCTTTAACCACATCACCGTACTGCTTGACGAAGCCGTCGAGGCTCTCGCCGTACGTCCTGATGGCTGCTATCTGGATGGCACCTTCGGTCGCGGTGGTCATAGTCGTCTGATCCTCAGCAAGCTTGGGCCGGATGGTCGGCTGCTCGGATTCGACAAAGATCCTCAAGCGATTGCCACCGGGCAAGCGCTAGCGGCCGAAGACGGCCGCTTTGTCGTTGTGCAGCGCAGCTTTGCCGAACTGGGCTCGGAAGTGGCCGAGCGCGGCCTGGATGGCAAGGTCAGCGGCGTGCTGCTCGACCTGGGTGTGTCTTCGCCGCAGCTCGACGATCCTGAGCGCGGCTTCAGTTTTCTCAATGATGGTCCCCTGGATATGCGCATGGACCCGTCCCGCGGCATCAGCGCGGCGGAGTTCGTCAACACCGCGCCGGTGGAAGAAATCGCCCGTGTATTCAAGGAATACGGCGAAGAGCGTTTCTCCGGTCGTATGGCCCGCGCCGTGGCTGAGCGCCGCGACATCAAGCCGTTCGAACGTACCGCCGACCTGGCGGAAGTCTTGAAAGTCGCCAACCCGGCCTGGGAAAAGGGCAAGAACCCGGCAACCCGTGCGTTCCAGGGGCTGCGCATTCATGTCAACAACGAACTGGGCGATCTGGAAGCCGGCCTCGAAGCCGCGCTGGAATGCCTGGAGGTCGGCGGCCGTCTGGTGGTCATCAGTTTCCACTCGCTGGAAGACCGCATCGTCAAACTGTTCATGCGCAAGCTGGTGAAGGGCGAGGCGGACAACCTGCCTCGCAACCTGCCGGTGCGCCATGTGGCTTTCGAGCCGAAAATCAAAGTCCATGGCAAAGCGCAGACGGCCTCCGATGCCGAGCTCAAGGCCAACCCGCGTTCCCGTAGTGCTGTCATGCGCGTTGCGGAGAAGCTGCGGTGAGCAAGCTTTTCGCCAAGCCACTTCCAGGCGGAAGCTTTTTCATGCTTCTGCTGTTCATCGGCGTCCTGGTGTCCGCGATTGCGGTGTCCTATAGCGCCCACTGGAATCGCCAACTGCTCAACACGCTGTACGGCGAGTTGAGTGTGCGTGACAAGGCACAAGCGGAGTGGGGACGGCTGATTCTCGAGCAAAGCACCTGGACCGCCCATAGCCGGATCGAAGTGCTGGCCACCGAGCAACTGAAAATGCGCATTCCCGGCGCAGCAGAAGTCCAGATGGTGGCGCCATGATGAAGCTTGAAGGCGCACTCTTCCCCTGGCGGTTCCGCCTGGTGCTGGGCTTGCTCGGTATCATGGTGGCGGCGATCGCCTGGCGCATCATCGACCTGCAGGTCGTCGATCGCGACTTCCTCAAGGGGCAGGGCGATGCGCGCAGCGTTCGGCATATTCCGATCCCGGCTCACCGTGGCTTGATCACCGACCGTAACGGCGAGCCGCTGGCCGTCAGTACGCCAGTGACCACCCTGTGGGCCAACGCCAAGGAAATGCAGCTGGCCAAGGACAAGTGGCCGGCATTGGCTGCTGCCTTGGGACAAGACCCCAAGGCGCTGGCTGAGCGCCTTGAAGCGCAAGCCAATAAAGAATTCATCTACCTGGTGCGCGGCCTGACGCCCGAGCAGGGCCAGCAAGTTCTCGATCTCAAAGTGCCGGGGGTGTATGGCATCGAAGAGTTCCGGCGCTTCTACCCGGCCGGCGAAGTGACCGCGCATATGGTCGGCTTTACCGACATCGACGATCGCGGCCGCGAAGGGGTCGAACTGGCTTATGACGAGTGGCTCGCCGGAGTTCCGGGCAAGCGCCAGGTCATCAAGGACCGGCGCGGCAGACTGATCAAGGATGTCCAGGTCACCAAAAACGCCAAGGCCGGCAAGCCCTTGGCGTTGTCGATTGACCTGCGCCTGCAATACCTGGCCAACCGCGAGCTGCGCAACGCCATCGTCGAGAACGGCGCCAAGGCCGGCAGCCTGGTCATCATGGACGTGAAGACCGGCGAGATCCTGGCCATGGTCAATCAGCCGACCTACAACCCGAACAATCGTCGCAACCTGCAACCGGCGATGATGCGCAACCGCGCCATGATCGACGTGTTCGAGCCGGGTTCGACCATGAAAGCCATCTCCATGAGCGCGGCGCTGGAAACCGGCCGCTGGAAACCGAGCGACACCGTCGAGGTTTATCCAGGCACGCTGCAGATCGGCAAATACACCATTCGTGACGTATCCAAGAGTGAAGGCGCGGTACTCGACCTGACCGGGATTCTGATCAATTCCAGTAACGTCGGCATGAGCAAGATCGCCTTCGATATCGGTGGCGAAGCCATCTTCCGCCTGGCCCAGAAAATCGGTCTTGGCCAGGACACCGGCCTCGGCTTCCCGGGCGAACGTGTCGGCAACCTGCCGAATTATCGTGAATGGCGCAAGGCCGAGACAGCCACACTGTCGTATGGCTACGGCATTTCGGTGACCGCGATCCAGCTGGTTCACGCCTTCTCGGCCCTGGCTAATAACGGTCGCATCGCTCCGCTGACTCTGATCAAAACCGACAGGACACCGGAAACCGCCCAGGTGATTCCGGAAAAGGTCGCCAAGACCATGCAAGGCATGTTGCAGCAGGTGATCGAGGCGCCGCGTGGCGTGTTCCGTGCCCAGGTACCGGCTTATCACGTGGCCGGCAAGAGTGGTACTGCGCGTAAGACTTCGGTCGGTACCAAGGGTTATGCCGAGAACTCCTACCGCTCCCTGTTCGCCGGTTTCGGCCCGATGAGCGATCCGCGCTACGCCATCGTCGTGGTGATCGACGAGCCGAGCAAGGCTGGTTACTTCGGTGGTCTGGTATCGGCGCCGGTGTTCAGCAAAGTGATGTCCGGCACCCTGCGTCTGATGAATATCTCGCCGGACAACCTGCCACCTACCCAACAAGCCAATGCGGCACCAGCTAAAGGAGGGCGCGGCTGATGTCTCTTAGCCTGAACAAAATTTTCGCCCACGCTGGTCGTGATCTGCTGATTCGTGAACTGACTCTGGACAGCCGTAATGTGCGCGCCGGCGATCTGTTTCTCGCGGTGCCTGGCGGCAAGTTCGATGGTCGTGCGCACATCGCCGACGCCTTGCAGCGCGGTGCGGCTGCGGTGGCTTATGAAGTCGAAGGCGCGACCGTCCTGCCGATTACCGATGTGCCGCTGATTCCGGTCAAAGGCCTGGCGGCGCAGCTGTCGGATATCGCCGGGCGTTTTTATGGCGACCCGAGCCGCAACCTCAACCTGATCGGGGTGACCGGTACCAACGGCAAGACCAGCGTGACCCAGTTGGTGGCGCAGGCACTCGATCTGCTGGGCCAGCACTGCGGCATTGTCGGCACCCTCGGCAGCGGTTTTTATGGCGCGCTGCAAAGCGGCATGCATACCACGCCGAACCCGATTGCCGTGCAGGCCACCCTGGCCGACCTGAAAAAGGCCGGCGCCAAGGCCGTGGCGATGGAAGTGTCGTCCCATGGTCTGGACCAGGGGCGAGTCAGTGCTCTGGCCTTTGACGTGGCGGTGCTGACCAATCTGTCTCGCGATCATCTGGATTATCACGGCACCATGGAAGCCTACGGCTCCACCAAGGCCAAGCTGTTCGGCTGGACCGATCTGGGGTGCCGTGTCATCAACCTCGACGATGACTTCGGTCGGCTGCTGGCCAGTGACGAACAGGATTCGCGGTTGATTACCTACAGTCTCAAGGATCCGCGGGCCTATCTGTACTGCCGCGAAGCGCAATTCGACGACGAAGGCGTGCGTGCAACCCTGGTGACTCCGCAGGGCGAACATCATCTGCGTAGCACCTTGCTCGGTCGTTTCAACCTGAGCAACGTGCTGGCCGCTGTCGGCGCCTTGCTCGGCCTGGATTACGCCCTCGACGAAATCCTTCACGTACTGCCGAAACTGGAAGGCCCGGCCGGTCGCATGCAGCGCCTGGGCGGTGGTTCGCAACCGCTGGTGGTGGTCGATTACGCCCATACCCCGGATGCCCTGGAAAAGGTATTGCTGGCCCTGCGTCCCCATGCCAAGGGCCGTTTGCTGTGCCTGTTCGGCTGCGGCGGCGATCGCGATCGCGGCAAGCGTCCGCTGATGGCGGAAGTGGTCGAGCGCCTGGCCGACGGCGTGCTGGTCACCGACGACAACCCGCGCACGGAAGATCCGGCGCAGATTTTCGACGACATTCGTGCCGGCTTTAGCGCAGTGGACAAGGTCGAGTTCGTTTCCGGTCGCGGCCTGGCCATCGCCCAGTTGGTCGCCGGCGCTTCGGTGGACGACGTGATTGTCCTGGCCGGTAAAGGTCATGAGGACTATCAGGAAATCAATGGCGTGCGTCTCGACTTCTCCGACCTGGTGGAAGCCGATCGAGCGCTGACCGCGTGGGAGGTGGCCCATGCTTAAGGCCCTGAAACTCAGTGAACTGAGCGGACCGCTGGCGGGGCGCCTGCTGGCTGGCGATTGCGGCTTCGATGGCGTGAGCATCGACAGCCGGGCGATCAAGCCGGGCCAACTCTTTATTGCCCTGGCCGGCCCACGTTTCGACGGGCACGACTACCTGAATGAAGTCGCCGCCAAAGGCGCCGTCGGGGCCCTGGTCGAACGCGAAGTGCCAGACAGCACGCTGCCGCAGCTGCTGGTCAGCGATACCCGGCAGGCGCTCGGCCAACTGGGGGCGTTGAATCGCGCGGCTTTCACCAAGCCGGTAGCGGCGATTACCGGCTCCAGCGGCAAGACCACAGTCAAGGAAATGCTTGCGAGCATCCTGCGCACGCGCGGGCCGGTGCTTGCCACACGCGGCAACCTGAACAACGACCTGGGCGCGCCCTTGACCCTGCTGGAACTGGCCCCGGAGCACACCGCGGCCGTGATCGAGCTGGGGGCTTCGCGCATCGGCGAAATTGCCTACACCGTGGCGATGAGCAAGCCGCAGGTCGCCATCATCAATAATGCCGGTACCGCTCATGTGGGCGAGTTTGGCGGGCCGGAGAAAATCGTCGAGGCCAAGGGCGAGATCCTTGAAGGGCTGGATGCTTCCGGTATCGCTGTGCTCAACCTCGACGACAAGGCCTTCCCGATCTGGAAAGCCCGCGCCGCTGGCCGTCAGGTGCTGAGTTTTGCCCTGACCAACAATGCCGCCGACTTTTACGCCTCGGATATCCAGCGCGATGCCCGTGGCTGTCCGAACTTCACCCTGCACGCGGGCAACGGTTCCGAGCGTGTCCAGTTGAACCTGCTGGGTACCCATAACGTTGCCAATGCCCTGGCCGCTGCCGCTGCCGCGCATGCCCTGGGCGTGTCGTTGTTCGGCATCGCCACCGGGCTCAACGCGGTGCAGCCGGTCAAGGGCCGCACTGTCGCCCAGCTGGCGAAAAACGGTATGCGGGTAATCGACGACACCTATAACGCGAACCCCACGTCAATGTGCGCGGCCGTTGATATACTCGCCGGCTTTTCCGGTCGCACCGTCCTGGTGCTCGGAGAGATCGGCGAGTTGGGCGATTGGGCGGAGCAGGGGCACCGCGAAGTGGGTGCTTATGCCGCCGGCAAGGTGTCGGCGCTCTATGCCGTGGGTCCAATGATGGCCCACGCGGTCGCCGCCTTCGGTGAGCACGCCCGACACTTCGCCAGCCAGGCCGAGCTGATTGCAGCCCTGGGCGCCGAGCAAGATACAAACACCACTATTTTGATCAAGGGATCGCGCAGCGCGGTGATGGAAAACATCGTCGCGGCTTTGTGTGGTTCCAGCACGGAGAAACATTGATGCTGCTGCTGCTAGCGGAGTACCTGCAACAGTTCTACAAAGGCTTCGCGGTCTTTCAGTACCTGACCCTGCGCGGGATTCTCGGGGTACTGACTGCACTGGTGCTGTCCTTGTGGCTGGGGCCGTGGATGATCCGCACTCTGCAGACCCGTCAGATCGGCCAGGCCGTGCGTAATGACGGTCCGCAATCGCACCTCTCCAAGTCGGGTACTCCGACCATGGGCGGCGCGTTGATTCTTTCGGCAATCGGTATCAGCACCCTGCTTTGGGCCGACTTGAGCAACCGTTATGTGTGGGTGGTGTTGCTGGTCACCCTGCTGTTCGGCGCCATCGGCTGGGTCGATGACTATCGCAAGGTAATCGAGAAGAACTCCCGTGGCTTGCCTAGCCGCTGGAAGTACTTCTGGCAGTCGGTATTTGGCCTGGGCGCGGCGATCTTCCTGTACGTCACCGCACAAACCCCGGTCGAAACCACCTTGCTGATCCCCATGCTCAAGGACGTCAGTATTCCGCTGGGTATCGGCTTCGTGGTCCTGACCTATTTCGTGATCGTCGGCTCCAGCAACGCGGTCAACCTGACCGATGGCCTCGACGGCCTGGCGATCATGCCGACCGTGATGGTAGGCGGCGCCCTGGGTATCTTCTGCTACCTGTCGGGTAACGTGAAATTCGCTGAGTACCTGCTGATTCCTTACGTTCCGGGCGCGGGTGAACTGATTGTGTTTTGCGGCGCGCTGATCGGCGCCGGGCTCGGTTTCTTGTGGTTCAACACTTACCCGGCACAAGTCTTCATGGGCGACGTCGGCGCGCTGGCGCTGGGCGCGGCCCTGGGCACCATCGCGGTGATCGTTCGCCAGGAAATCGTCCTGTTCATCATGGGCGGCGTGTTCGTGATGGAAACCCTGTCGGTGGTCATTCAGGTGGCCTCCTTCAAGTTGACCGGTCGTCGTGTCTTCCGCATGGCGCCGATTCACCACCACTTTGAACTCAAGGGCTGGCCCGAGCCGCGTGTGATCGTCCGTTTCTGGATCATCACCGTGATTCTCGTGCTGATCGGCCTTGCCACCCTGAAGCTGAGGTAGAACGAGTGTCTCTGATCGCTTCTGACCACTTCCGCATCGTTGTCGGCCTCGGCAAGAGCGGCATGTCCCTGGTTCGCTTCCTGGCGAACCGGGGCGTGTCGTTTGCCGTCGCCGATACGCGGGAAAATCCACCGGAACTGGCCACGCTGTGCCGTGACTATCCGCATGTGGAAGTGCGTTGTGGCGAGCTGGACGTCGACTTCCTGTGCCGTGCCGACGAGCTCTACGTGAGCCCCGGCCTGGCCCTGGCGACCCCGGCCCTGCAAGCCGCCGCCGCCCGTGGGGTGAAACTCTCCGGCGATATCGAGCTGTTCGCGCGTAACGCGAAGGCGCCGATCGTCGCCATCAGCGGTTCCAACGCGAAAAGCACCGTGACCACCCTGGTGGGGGAAATGGCTGCGGCGGCGGGCAAGCGGGTCGCCGTGGGCGGCAACCTGGGCACGCCGGCCCTGGACCTGCTCAGCGACGACGTCGAGCTGTATGTCATGGAGCTGTCCAGCTTCCAGCTGGAAACCACCGACCAGTTGGGGGCCGAAGTGGCCACCGTGCTGAACATCAGCGAAGACCATATGGACCGCTACAGCGGCCTGCCGGCGTATCACCTGGCCAAGCACCGGATCTTCCGTGGCGCCCGGCAAGTGGTGTTCAACCGCCAGGATGCCCTGACTCGGCCATTGATCGGCGAAGGCCTGCCGTGCTGGACCTTTGGCCTGAGCAAACCCGATTTCAAGGCGTTCGGCCTGCGTGAAGAGAATGGCGAGAAATACCTGGCCTTCGAATTCCAGAACCTGATGCCGGTGCGCGAGCTGAAGATCCGTGGCGCCCATAACCAGTCCAACGCCCTGGCGGCGCTGGCCCTGGGACATGCGGTCGGCCTGCCGTTCGATGCCATGCTCTCGGCCCTGCGCACCTTCGCCGGCCTCGAGCACCGCTGCCAATGGGTTCGTGACCTGGATGGCGTGGGGTATTACAACGACTCCAAGGCCACCAACGTCGGCGCCGCACTGGCGGCCATCGAAGGCCTGGGCGCGGATATCGAAGGCAAGATCGTGCTGATCGCCGGTGGCGACGGCAAGGGTGCCGAGTTCAAGGACCTGCGCGATCCGGTGGCGGCCAACTGCCGCGCCGTGATCCTGATGGGCCGCGATTCCGACAAGATCGGCGAGGCCATCGGCGAGGCCGTGCCGCTGATTCGTGTCGGCTCCCTGGTCGACGCCGTGGCGCAATGCCGTGCCGCCGCCCAGTCCGGCGACGTGGTGCTGCTGTCGCCTGCCTGCGCCAGTTTCGACATGTTCAAGAATTACGAAGACCGTGGTCACCAGTTCGTCCGCGCCGTGGAGGATCTGGCATGAACCTGAGAGACATCATCAAGCCTTATCCATCGCCGATCATCACCGGGCGCGGCGTCGACCTCGACTTCCCGATGCTCGCCGGCTGCCTGACGCTGCTTGGCCTCGGGCTGATCATGATCGCCTCGGCCTCCACCGAAGTGGCGGCGGTGCAATCGGGCAGCGCCCTGTATTACATGATTCGCCACCTGATCTACGTGGTGCTGGGCCTGGGTGCCTGCATCGTCACCATGATGATTCCGATCGCCACCTGGCAACGCCTGGGCTGGATGATGCTGCTCGGTGCCTTCGGTTTGCTGGTGATGGTGATCATTCCGGGGATCGGCCGTGAGGTGAACGGTTCGATGCGCTGGATCGGTTTCAGTTTCTTCAACGTCCAGCCTTCCGAGATTGCCAAGGTGTTCGTGGTGATCTACCTCGCCGGTTATCTGGTACGTCGCCAGAAAGAAGTGCGCGAAAGCTGGATGGGCTTCTTCAAGCCGTTCATCGTGCTGCTGCCAATGGCTGGCCTGCTGCTGATGGAACCGGACTTCGGTGCCACCGTGGTGATGATGGGGGCGGCGGCGGCGATGCTGTTCCTCGGTGGGGTCGGGCTGTTCCGTTTCTCCTTGATGGTGGTCCTGGCGGTCGCGGCGGTGGTCCTGCTGATTCAGATGCAGCCCTATCGAATGGCGCGCCTGACCAACTTTGCCGACCCTTGGGCCGACCAGTTCGGCGCTGGCTACCAGTTGTCCCAGGCCTTGATCGCTTTTGGCCGCGGCGAATGGCTGGGCGTTGGCCTGGGCAACAGCGTGCAGAAGCAGTTCTACCTGCCGGAAGCCCACACCGACTTCGTGTTCTCGGTCCTGGCCGAAGAGCTGGGCGCCGTCGGTTCCCTGTGCACGGTGGCGCTGTTCGTCTTCGTCTGTATCCGTGGCATGTACATCGGCCTGTGGGCCGAGAAAGCCAAGCAGTTCTTTGCCGCCTATGTCGCTTATGGCCTGTCGTTCCTGTGGATCGGCCAGTTCCTGATCAACATCGGGGTGAATGTCGGCCTGCTGCCGACCAAAGGCCTGACCTTGCCGTTCCTCAGTTATGGCGGCAGTTCGTTGGTGATCTGCTGCGCCTGTCTGGGCCTGTTGCTGCGTATCGAGTGGGAGAGTCGGACCCACCTGGGCAGCGAGGAAATGGAGTTCAGCGAGAGCGACTTCGCCGAGGAGCCAAGCCATGGGCGCTAATGTGCTGATCATGGCCGGTGGCACCGGCGGTCACGTGTTCCCGGCGCTGGCCTGTGCCCGCGAATTCCAGGCGCGCGGTTATACCGTGCACTGGCTCGGCACTCCGCGCGGTATCGAAAACGAGCTGGTGCCGAATGCCGGCCTGCAGCTGCACCTGATCAACGTCAGCGGCCTGCGGGGCAAGAGCAAGCTGTCGCTGCTCAAGGCGCCATTCGTGCTGCTCAAGGCCGTGCTGCAGGCGCGTCGGATCATCCGTCAGCTCAAGCCGGTCTGCGTGCTGGGCTTTGGCGGTTATGTGACCGGCCCTGGCGGTGTCGCGGCCAAACTGTCCGGCGTGCCGGTGATCGTTCATGAACAGAACGCGGTCGCCGGTACCGCCAATCGGCTGCTGGTGCCGTTGTCGGCCCGAGTCTGCGAAGCTTTCCCGGACACCTTTGGTGCCTCCAGCAGCCGGCGTACCACCGGCAACCCGGTGCGCACCGAGCTGTTCCTCGATACACCGCGCGAGGCCCTGGCCGGACGCAAGGCGCGTTTGCTGATCCTGGGTGGAAGCCTGGGAGCAGAGCCGTTGAACAAGTTGCTGCCTGAAGCCCTGGCGCTGGTCTCCCCCGAACTGCGTCCGGAAGTGTTTCATCAGGCCGGCAAAAACCACGATGAAGTGACTGCAGAGCGCTATCGCGCCGCCGGCGTCGAGGCGCAGGTGCAGCCGTTCATCAAAGACATGGCCCAAGCCTACGGCTGGGCTGACCTGGTGGTCTGTCGCGCAGGTGCGTTGACCGTCAGTGAACTGGCTGCCGCCGGTCTGCCTTCGATGCTCGTGCCTTTGCCTCACGCCATCGACGATCACCAGACCCGCAATGCCGATTATTTGGCTCGTGAAGGCGCTGCCTTCCTGATGCCGCAAAGAACGACTGGCGCAGCGGACCTTGCCGCTCGCCTGACAGAGGTTTTGATGCAACCGGAACGACTCAACAGCATGGCCGACGCCGCACGTCGCCTGGCCAAACCCGATGCCACCCGTAGCGTGGTCGATATCTGCCTGGAGGTGGCCCATGGTTGAGAATCAGAAAGCCATGCCACAACCGGAAATGCGCCGTATCCGTCGCATCCACTTCGTCGGTATCGGCGGCGTGGGCATGTGCGGGATCGCCGAAGTACTGCTGAACCTGGGCTACCAGGTTTCCGGCTCCGACCTCAAGGCGTCGCCGGTCACCGAGCGCCTCGAGTCCTTTGGTGCGCAGATCTTCATCGGCCATCGTGCCGAGAACGCCGCCAACGCCGATGTACTGGTGGTGTCCAGCGCCGTGAACACCTCCAACCCGGAAGTGGCCACCGCCCTGGAACGCCGCATCCCGGTGGTGCCGCGCGCGGAAATGCTCGCCGAGCTGATGCGCTACCGCCACGGCGTCGCCGTTGCCGGTACCCATGGCAAGACCACCACCACCAGCCTGTTGGCCTCGGTGTTCGCCGCCGGTGGCCTGGACCCGACCTTCGTCATCGGTGGCCGGCTGAATGCAGCTGGCACCAATGCACAGCTGGGCACCAGCCGCTACCTGATCGCCGAAGCCGATGAAAGCGACGCCAGCTTCCTGCACCTGCAGCCGCTGGTGGCCGTGGTGACCAACATCGACGCCGACCACATGGCGACCTACGACGGTGACTTCAACAAGCTGAAGAAAACCTTCGTCGAATTCCTGCACAACCTGCCGTTCTATGGCCTGGCCGTGCTGTGCCTGGACGACCCGGTGGTGCGCGAGATCCTGCCGCAGGTCAAGCGTCCGACCGTCACCTACGGTTTCAACGAAGGCGCCGACGTGCGCGCGATCAATGTACGCCAGCAGGGTATGCAGACCTTCTTCACCGTGCTGCGTCCCGATCGCGAGCCGCTGGATGTCTCGGTGAACATGCCGGGTAACCACAACGTGCTGAACGCCCTGGCGACCATCTGCATCGCCACCGACGAAGGCATCAGCGATGAAGCCATCGTCCAGGGCCTGTCGGGCTTCCAGGGCGTGGGACGTCGCTTCCAGGTCTACGGCGAACTGCCGGTGGATGGCGGCAATGTGATGCTGGTGGACGACTACGGCCACCACCCGACCGAAGTCGCGGCGGTGATCAAGGCCGTGCGCGGTGGCTGGCCTGAGCGTCGCCTGGTGATGGTCTACCAGCCGCACCGTTTCAGCCGCACCCGCGACCTGTACGACGATTTCGTCCAGGTATTGGCGGACGCCAACGTCCTGCTGTTGATGGAAGTCTATCCAGCGGGCGAAGAGCCGATCCCGGGGGCGGACAGCCGTCAGCTGTGCCACAGCATCCGTCAGCGCGGTCAATTGGACCCGATCTACATTGAGCGTGGGGTCGACCTCGCGCCGCTGGTCAAGCCGCTGCTGCGCGCCGGCGACATCCTGCTGTGCCAGGGCGCCGGTGATATCGGCGGTCTTGCGCCGAAGCTGCTGGGCAGCCCGTTGTTCGCGGGCGCCGTGCCTGCCGGTCAGGGGAAGTCGAAATGACCGCCGCCTACGCCTCTCTGTTTTCGACCCTCGCGCCGAAGGATTTCGGTCGCGTCGCCGTGCTGTTCGGCGGCAAGAGCGCCGAGCGCGAAGTCTCGCTGAAGTCCGGTAACGCCGTGCTCGAAGCCTTGCTGAGCGCTGGTGTGGACGCCTTCGGCATCGACGTCGGTGACGACTTCCTGCAGCGCCTGCTGAACGAGAAGATCGATCGCGCCTTCATCATCCTCCACGGTCGTGGCGGCGAAGACGGCAGCATGCAGGGCCTGCTGGAATGCATGGGCATTCCCTACACCGGCAGCGGCATCCTGGCTTCGGCGCTAGCGATGGACAAACTGCGTACCAAGCAGGTCTGGCACAGCCTCGGTATTCCGACGCCACGCCACGCCGTACTTGGCTCCGAGGCCGATTGTATTTCTGCGGCTACGGAACTGGGCATGCCTTTGATCGTCAAACCGGCGCATGAAGGTTCCAGTATTGGTATGGCCAAAGTGACATCCGCGTCCGAACTGATCGACGCATGGAAAGCGGCCAGTACCTACGACTCGCAAGTCTTGGTTGAACAATGGATTCAAGGTCCGGAGTTCACCATCGCCACGCTGCGCGGCCAGGTATTGCCACCGATCGCCCTGGGCACGCCCCACACGTTTTACGACTACGACGCCAAGTACCTGGCTTCCGATACCCAGTACCGGATTCCGTGTGGCCTCGACAGCAATAAAGAGCAGGAGCTCATGGACCTGACGGCGAAAGCCTGCGGGGCGCTCGGTATCGCCGGTTGGGCGCGTGCCGACGTGATGCAGGACGCTGATGGCCAGTTCTGGTTCCTGGAAGTGAACACCGCTCCCGGCATGACCGATCACAGTCTGGTTCCGATGGCGGCCCGTGCCGCCGGCCTGGATTTCCAGCAGCTGGTTCTGGCCATCCTGGCGGAGAGTGTCGTCAGTAACGCAGAGCCGCGAGGTTAAGGCCATGCAAGGCGCCCAGCTACGTCATCAGCAACCCGCTCCCGGCCGCAAGCCGGTGCCGCGTGGTGCCAGCCGGATGGTGGCCAAGGAGCCGATGTCGGCGCGCCTGCCGAAAGCCAACTTTGGCGTGCTGAAAAGCCTGATGTGGCCGGTGCTGCTGGTCGCGCTGGGCTTCGGCACTTACGAGGGCGCGCAGCGCCTGTTGCCCTATGCCGACCGGCCGATCACCAAGGTCGCGGTGCAGGGCGACCTGAGTTACATCAGCCAGCAGGCGGTGCAGCAGCGGATCGCGCCCTACGTCGCGGCGAGCTTCTTCACCATCGACCTGGCGAGTATGCGTACCGAGCTGGAACAGATGCCATGGATCGCTCATGCCGAGGTACGGCGTGTGTGGCCGGACCAGGTGGTGATTCGCCTGGAAGAGCAGTTGCCGGTGGCCCGTTGGGGCGACGAGGCGCTGTTGAACAACCAGGGCCAGGCCTTCACCCCGCGTGAGCTGGCGAACTACGAGCACTTGCCACAGTTGTTCGGCCCGCAGCGGGCCCAGCAGCAGGTGATGCAGCAGTACCAGGTGTTGAGCCAGATGCTTCGCCCGATGGGTTTCTCCATTGCCCGTCTGGAGTTGCGCGAGCGCGGCAGCTGGTTCCTGACCACGGGGGCCGGCAGCGCCGGTCCTGGTATCGAACTGTTGCTCGGACGCGATCACCTGGTGGAGAAGATGCGCCGCTTCATTGCCATTTATGAAAAAACGCTGAAAGAACAGATTACGAACATCGCGCGCATCGATCTGCGTTATGCCAACGGCCTGGCCGTCGGCTGGCGGGAACCTGTAGCGCCCACGACGGCCCAACCCGCCGTCGCGAAGAATTAAGAAGAGGCAGGACCATGGCAAACGTGCAAAGCGGCAAAATGATCGTCGGTCTGGATATCGGTACCTCCAAGGTGGTGGCGCTGGTAGGCGAGGTCGCGGCCGATGGCACGCTGGAAATCGTCGGTATCGGCACCCATCCATCGCGCGGCCTGAAGAAGGGCGTGGTGGTGAATATCGAGTCCACCGTTCAATCGATCCAGCGCGCGGTAGAAGAAGCGCAACTGATGGCCGGTTGCCGTATCCACTCGGCGTTCGTCGGCGTGGCGGGCAATCACATTCGCAGCCTGAACTCCCACGGCATCGTGGCGATTCGTGATCGCGAAGTGAGCTCGGCGGACCTGGAGCGGGTACTCGACGCGGCGCAGGCCGTGGCGATTCCGGCCGACCAGCGGGTGCTGCACACCCTGCCGCAGGATTACGTGATCGATAACCAGGAAGGCGTGCGCGAGCCCCTGGGCATGTCCGGCGTACGCCTGGAAGCCAAGGTGCACGTGGTGACCTGCGCGGTGAATGCCGCCCAGAACATCGAAAAGTGCGTGCGTCGCTGCGGCCTGGAAATCGACGACATCATTCTCGAACAGCTGGCCTCGGCGTATTCGGTGCTGACCGACGACGAGAAAGAGCTGGGCGTGTGCCTGGTGGATATCGGTGGTGGCACCACCGACATCGCGATCTTCACCGAAGGCGCAATCCGCCATACCGCGGTGATCCCGATTGCCGGCGACCAGGTGACCAACGACATCGCCATGGCGCTGCGTACGCCGACCCAGTACGCCGAAGAAATCAAGATTCGTTATGCCTGCGCCCTGGCCAAGCTGGCCGGTGCCGGCGAAACCATCAAGGTGCCAAGCGTTGGCGACCGTCCGCCGCGCGAGCTGTCCCGCCAGGCCCTGGCCGAAGTGGTCGAGCCGCGTTACGACGAGCTGTTCACCCTGATCCAGGCCGAACTGCGTCGCAGCGGCTACGAAGACCTGATCCCGGCCGGCATCGTGCTGACCGGCGGTACTTCGAAAATGGAAGGCGCGGTCGAACTGGCCGAAGAGATTTTCCACATGCCGGTCCGCCTGGGCGTGCCGCACACCGTCAAAGGCCTGTCCGACGTGGTGCGCAACCCGATCTACTCCACCGGCGTGGGCTTGCTGTTGTACGGGCTGCAGAAGCAGTCCGACGGTATCTCGTTCTCCGGCATCGGTAGCCGAGACAGCTACAGCAGCGATGAACCCAAGGCCGCCTTGCTCGATCGCATCAAGAGCTGGGTGCAGGGCAATTTCTGAAGATTTACCGCAACACCGTTGTAAGCAGTAGGCGAAAAAACTAGAGAAATGAAAGGAGAGGGAAAATGTTCGAACTCGTAGACAACGTCCCCGCAAGTCCGGTAATCAAGGTTATCGGTGTCGGCGGTGGCGGCGGCAACGCCGTCAATCACATGGTCAAGAGCAACATCGAAGGCGTCGAATTCATCTGCGCCAACACTGATGCTCAAGCGCTGAAAAACATCGGCGCGCGGACCATCCTGCAACTGGGTACCGGCGTGACCAAGGGCCTGGGTGCTGGCGCCAATCCTGAAGTCGGCCGTCAAGCCGCCCTGGAAGACCGCGAGCGTATCGCTGAAGTGCTGGCGGGCACCAACATGGTGTTCATCACGACCGGCATGGGCGGTGGTACCGGTACCGGTGCTGCGCCGATCATCGCCGAAGTGGCCAAGGAAATGGGCATCCTCACCGTTGCGGTGGTGACCCGTCCGTTCCCGTTCGAAGGCCGCAAGCGCATGCAGATCGCCGATGAAGGCATCCGCGCGCTGAGCGAAAGCGTCGATTCGTTGATCACCATTCCCAACGAAAAGCTGCTGACCATCCTCGGCAAAGACGCCAGCCTGCTGTCGGCTTTTGCCAAGGCCGACGACGTCCTGGCCGGTGCCGTTCGCGGTATCTCCGACATCATCAAGCGTCCGGGCATGATCAACGTCGACTTTGCCGACGTACGCACCGTGATGAGCGAAATGGGCATGGCGATGATGGGCACTGGCTGCGCCAGCGGTCCTAACCGTGCACGTGAAGCGACCGAAGCGGCGATCCGCAACCCGCTGCTGGAAGACGTGAACCTGCAAGGTGCGCGCGGCATCCTGGTGAACATCACCGCCGGTCCCGACCTGTCCCTGGGTGAGTACTCCGACGTGGGTAGCATCATCGAAGCCTTCGCTTCCGAGCACGCCATGGTCAAGGTCGGTACCGTTATCGATCCGGACATGCGCGACGAGCTGCACGTGACTGTGGTTGCCACAGGTCTGGGCGCGAAAATCGAGAAACCTGTGAAGGTCATCGACAATACCGTGCAAACCTCCATGGCCGCTGCACAGGCGCCAGCACCTGCGCGTCAGGAACTGCCGTCGGTCAACTACCGTGATCTGGACCGTCCGACCGTCATGCGCAACCAGGCCCAGGCCAGTGCTGCGACTGCGGCGAAGCTGAATCCGCAAGATGATCTGGACTACCTGGACATCCCGGCTTTCCTGCGTCGCCAGGCCGATTGATGGAATGTATCAGGGGTATTAGGGTGATTGGTGTTCAGCAAAGGTCTGGTCTGCTATTATCGCCAGCCTTTGTTGATACCAGTTCGCAATTTGCGCTGAAGCGGCCCAAGCCATGATTAAACAACGCACCCTGAAGAATATTATCCGTGCCACAGGTGTAGGCCTGCACTCCGGGGAGAAGGTTTACCTGACCCTCAAGCCTGCGCCTGTCGACACCGGCATTGTGTTTTGTCGTGCCGACCTGGACCCTGTGGTGCAGATTCCTGCTCGCGCGGAAAACGTTGGTGAAACCACTATGTCGACCACCCTGGTCAACGGTGACACCAAAGTGGACACGGTGGAGCACTTGCTCTCGGCCATGGCTGGCCTGGGCATCGATAACGCCTACGTCGAGCTCTCCGCGTCCGAAGTCCCGATCATGGATGGCAGCGCTGGACCCTTCGTATTCCTGATTCAATCTGCCGGCCTGGAAGAACAGGACGCAGCCAAGAAGTTCATCCGCATCCTTCGCGAGGTGACAGTGGAAGACGGCGACAAGCGCGCCACTTTCGTGCCTTTCGACGGTTTTAAAGTGAGCTTTGAGATCGATTTCGATCACCCGGTTTTCCGTGACCGCACCCAGAGTGCAAGCGTGGACTTTTCCAGCACTTCGTTCGTGAAGGAAGTCAGCCGCGCCCGTACCTTTGGTTTCATGAGTGATATCGAGTACCTGCGCAAGCACAACCTCGCACTCGGCGGCAGCGTGGAAAACGCCATCGTGGTCGACGCGGATGGTGTACTGAACGAGGACGGCCTTCGCTACGAAGACGAATTCGTGAAGCACAAGATCCTCGACGCAATTGGTGACCTCTACCTGCTGGGCAACAGCCTGATAGGTGAGTTCAAAGGCTTCAAGTCGGGCCATGCACTGAACAACCAGCTTCTGCGCAAGCTCATTGAGCAGAAAGACGCTTGGGAAGTCGTGACCTTCGAAGATGCCAGCACTGCACCGATCTCTTACATGCGTCCGGTTGCGGCCGTGTAAGTAACACTCTCTTTCCTTTAGTTTTTAAAGGCTGCCTTCGGGTGGCCTTTTTTTATGCCTGCAGATTGCTGCGCGGCTGATGAGGTTATCGCGGGCAGCACGGGCCCCGTAGGAGCGAGGCTTGCCCGCGATGAGGTTAACCCACCACCCGGTTTCGCCCTTCGGCCTTGGCCTGGTACAGCGCCTTGTCGGCCATCGAGCACAGCGCTTCCAGGCTGGGCTTCGGCGTGCCCGCCCAGGTGCTGAGGCCGATGCTGATGGTGATCGGCGAGGCGCCGTCCCGGATCGGCGGCAGGAGCTCGATCGCCAGGCGGATATGCTCGGCGATACGCCGGGCGCCTTCGTTATCGGTCTCCGGCAGGACCACGGCGAACTCTTCGCCGCCGTAGCGTGCGGCCAGGTCGCCGGGGCGCCGGATATTGTCACTGATCACCCGGGCCACGATGCGCAGGGCTTCATCGCCAAGCGGGTGGCCGTAGCGGTCGTTGAAGGCCTTGAAGTGATCCACGTCCAACATCAGCAGCGACAGGGCGCTGTGGGAGCGTTGCGCGCGTCCCCATTCGCGGGCCAGGGTCTGGTCCAGGCTGCGGCGGTTGTCCAAGCCGGTGAGCGCGTCAGTGGCGGCCAGTTGCGCGAGTTCCTGCTCGGCGCTCTGGCGGCGGCGCAATTCCCGGCAAAGCAGCCAGGTCAGCCACAGCAGGCCCAGGCACAGCGCACCGGTGGCGCCGCCGACCACCAGCGCGGTGCGCTGCCAGGAGGCGAAGACTTCATTGCTGGAGAGCGCCACGATCACGATCAGCGGCAGGTCTCCGACCTGGGAGAAGGTATACAGGCGCGGCTGCTGGGTGCTGGACATGCCTTTGAAGCTGCCGTTCCCCTCGCGCAGGATGCGGATGAAATTGGGCCGTTGGCTGAAGTCCTGGCCGATCAGGTTGTCCGCTCGCGGTGGTTCCTGGGCCAGCAGGATACCGTCGCTACTGATCAGGTTGACCGAGCTGTCGCGGCCGACATTCAGGCTTTTGAACAATTGGCTGAAGTAGTCCAGGCGCATGGCCGCTTCGGCCACGCCGAGGAACTCCCCGCGCTCGCCGGACACCCGGCGGCTGAAACTGATGCGCCAATCCAGCTCGGGCGGGCGGGCGCGGAACGGTCGGCTGATCAGCATGCCCGGATCAGGGTTGTTCACATGGGACTGGAAATACTCCCGGTCGGAAAAGTTGCCCTGGCGCGGTTCGACCGAGGCGGAATCGGCGAGCACGTCGCCGCGCGAGTCGAGCAGCAGGATGTTGCCCTTGTAGGGGGCCGCGGTGGCCCGGTCGAACAGCGCCATATGGCGAATGGTCGGCGATACCTGTTTCAGGTCGTCGCGTTGCGAGGCGCTGATCAGGCCACGCAGGGATACGTCGTACAGCTCGACGTTGCGCAGCACGTCGGCGTCGATCAATTGCACGATGTTGGAGGCCGCGCGGGTGGCGGCCATTTCGGCGCTGCCGCGTTCGCGAATCAGCAAGAAGGTCACGATGCTCAGGATGGAGATGACCATCAGTGAGCTTCCAAGAATCAGCATCCTTTCCGACCGGGTCAAAGTGGTCGTGTTGCGGGGTGTCGCACTACTCACACTCATGGTTCTGACTTCTGCGGTGTGTACGTTTCAGGGGTGTTTCCGGATGAAGCAAGCAGAGTTGCAGAGACCGATCGCGCCTGCGGGCGCATGTATAAATCGCAGACAAAAAAAAGGCCAGCAAAATGATGCTGGCCTTTTGCTTATTCGCGCTTAGAACACATTGAATGGGTAATCGACGATCACCCGGTATTCGTCGGTGTCATTGTCCAGCGCCCCATAACCGTTGCCGCCACGGTTGGTGGCCCACTGCAGGCGGACCGCCAGATCCTTGGCCTTGCCACCCTGCACCACGTACTTGAGGTCGAGGTCGCGTTCCCAGTGCCTGGCGTGCTCGCCGCCGGCGCTGTACCAGTTGGCGTAGCCACGGCTGTGCGGGTCGACCTTGGTCAGGTCCAGCTCGCCGCGCGAGTAGGAGAGCGCCGAAGTCAGGCCCGGCAGGCCGAGGCCGGCGAAGTCGTAGGCGTACTTGAGTTTCCACGAACGCTCGTTGGGGCCGTTGAAGTCCGAATACTGCTGGGAATTGTCCAGGTAGATGCTGTCGCCCTGGTTGATGTAGTCGAACGGGGTGTTGCCGTTCACCCGCTGATAGGCGGCGGTGAGGCTGTGATGGCCGATGCCCAGGGTGAAATGCAGGCTGTAGGTGTTGTTGTCGATGTCGCCCAGCAGCGCGTCGCCGGTGTCCTGGGTGTGATAGAAGTGCAAGCCCGGGTTCAGGGTCACCCGCTCGTTCAGCGCATAGCTGTAGTCGAGGTCGTAGTAGTACTGGTTCCAGATGTTCTTGAGTTCGGCGGCGTACAGGCTGCTGGTCAGCCCGGGCACGCCGCTCCAGGCCACGCCGGCCCAGTTCAGGTGGCGGCTTTCGTCGCCATTCGCCAGTTTGCCGTAGGCCGTGTCGATACGTCGGCGGCCGCTCTGGTTATAGGGCTTGGTGAAGCTGGCCTGGCCGCCTTCGAGCAGCCAGCCGTCGAAGCTGTGGTTGGCCAGGCTGACCCCGCGGAAGGTCTGCGGCAGCATGCGGCTCTGGCCACCGGCGATCACCGGATTGTTGAGGAACAGATCGCCGGCCTTGAGCTCGGTGTCGAAGGCGCGGATTTTCAGGGTGGTGCCAGCCGTGGAAAACGAGGTCGGCGCTTTGCCGCTGCCATCGCTGACCGGCAGGATGCTCGAGCTGTCGGTTCCGCCACCGCCATCGAGTTTCAAGCCAAGCATGGCGTTGGCATCGATGCCGAAACCGACCGTGCCCTGGGTATAACCCGACTCGAAGATTCCCAGGAAACCCTGGCCCCATTCGATATTGTCGGGAGCCTGCTGGTGGCGGTTGCGATTCATGTAGTAGTTGCGGGCGTTGAGCTTGAGGCTTGCGCCTTCGACGAAGCCTTCGGGGCTGGCCTCGTCGGCGGCCTGGACACAGGGGGCGATAGTTGCAGCCATTGCAATGAACAACGGGCTGAGAGTTGAAGTGACCTTCACCGGTAAAAAGCTCCTTGGATGAATGATGACAGTTGTTATTGTCGATTCGGGTGTTTCTTGTTCTGGGTGAAACGAATGAAACAGGTAGTTCTACATGGCAAAAAAAAGCCGCTGTTATCAGCGGCTTTAAGACAACTTACTCCAGGGTTAGAGCAGAGAAGTTGTCGAGGGAAACGAGTCGGTAGCGGGTGTCAGCTGTCCTTCTGAACGTCCGGCTGGCGTTGTTCCGCCGTGATTTCCTGCGGCTGCTTGCCGTTCTGTTGCTTGGCAGCCAGCGCTTCCTGGGCGTCCTGGAAGGCAGCGGCGCGCGCGGCGTTATGCGCGGCGAAAGTCTGCGATTCTTCGGCCATGGCCATAGGGGCCAAGAACAGGGAGGACAAAACAAAGGCGCTGGCAATACCCATACTGTTGGACATTTCTGAAGACCTTCTTGCAGAGCAAGTTCAAATTAGGTGCGACAAAAATATAACTTCAAGACGGCTGGAAAAAGCGCCGAACAGGATAAGCACTGTTACGCCAAAAGCAATAGTTGACACCGCTTCTGTAGGCGCCAGGCTTGCCGGTGATAGAGGTAATGCGATGTATCTGACATGCCGCCATCGCGAGCAATCGAGCGTCGACCACAGAGGAGAGGGAGAGGTCAGATCGGCAGGTAGAGGCCGAAGGTGTTCATGCCGTCATCGCTGCGCACGAACACGTCGCCGCCGTGCATCAGGGCGATGGCCTTGACGATCGCCAGCCCCAGGCCGTGGTTGGCGCCGCTGTTGCTGCGGGAGGCGTCGACCCGGTAGAAGCGCTCGAACAGCCGTGGCAGATGCTCGCGGGCGATGGCCTGGCCGGGGTTGCTCACGGCGATGGCCACCTGGTGTTCCTGCACATCGATCTGCACCCGGATCACCTGCCCGGGCTCGGTGTGCTGCACGGCATTGCTCAGCAGGTTGATCAGCGCCCGGCGCAGATGGGCGATCTCGATCTGCACCTGGGCATCGCCGCGCACCTCGACCTTGACCTGGGCGTCTTCGAGGATGAAGTCCAGGTAGTCCAGGGTGGTGGCCACTTCACTGGCCAGGGAGGTGCTGGTGAGCTTGGTGGCCTTGCTGCCCTGGTCGGCGCTGGCCAGGAACAGCATGTCGTTGATGATCGAACGCAGACGTTCCAACTCTTCGAGATTGGATTGCAGCACCTCGAAATAATGCTCGGCGGAGCGCCCGCGAGTCAGTGCCACCTGGGTCTGGCCGATCAGGTTGGTCAGGGGCGAGCGCAGTTCGTGGGCGACGTCGGCATTGAAGGATTCCAGGCGCGAATAGGCCTGTTCCACCCGCTCCAGGGTCGAGTTGAACGAGTTGGCGAACTGCGTCAGCTCTGGCGGCAGCGACGACAGCTGCAGGCGTCCGGAAAGCCTCGGCGGGGCCAGGCGCTGGGCTTCTTCGGACAGCCCGATCAAGGGCTTCAGGCCGATGCGCGCCACCCAGTAACCCAGCGCCGAGGCCAGCAGCACGCCGATGATGGCCAGGCTGATCAAGGCAATCAGCAGCTGGTGCTGGGTCTCGTAGAAGGTCTCGGTGTCGATGGCGATCAGAAAGCGCAGCGGCGGGCGCAGCTCCTTGGCCGGCAGCTGGCTGACCAGCACTTTCAGCGGATAGGGATGCCCGGGCAGGGTCAGGTCGCGCATGCCCAGCGGGCCCTGGGCGAAGCGGCGGATCTGCGGGTCGGGGTTGCCGTATTCGTAGGCGGGGTCGCCGCTGACCACCCAGAAACGGATGCGCTTGTCTTCTTCGCTGAGCAGCTTGAGCTTGTTGTTGATCTTGGCCCAGTGCTCCGGGTTGCCGAAGCGCGTCAGGGCCGACTCCAGCACGCTGTAGCGCGCGTCCAGCTCGGCCTCGGGCAGCAGGCCCAGGCCCTTGTCCACCTGTTGATAGAGCGCGCCGCCGATCAGCAGGAAGATCAGCAGGGCGACCAGGGTGAACAGCCCGCTCAGGCGCAGGGCAATCGAATTACGAGGCACCGCGGTTCTCCAGCACATACCCCATGCCGCGGATGGTGTGCAGCAGTTTCTGCTCGAACGGCCCGTCGAGCTTGGCCCGCAGGCGCTTGATCGCCACTTCGACGACATTGGCGTCGCTGTCGAAGTTGATGTCCCAGACCATCTCGGCGATCGCGGTTTTCGACAGGATCTCGCCCTGGCGCCGGGCGAGCACACTGAGCAGCGAGAACTCCTTGGCGGTCAGGTCCAGGCGCGTACCAGCGCGGCTGGCCTTGCGGCTGATCAGGTCGATCCACAGGTCGGCGATGCTGATCTGCACCGGTTCGTGGCCGCCGCTGCGGCGGGTCAGGGCCTGCAGGCGCGCCACCAGTTCGAGGAAGGAAAAGGGCTTGCCCAGGTAATCGTCGGCGCCATCGCGCAGGCCCTTGATGCGGTCTTCGACGCGCTCGCGGGCGGTGAGCATGATCACCGGCGTCTGCTTGCGCGCGCGCAGCGCCCGCAGCACGCCGAAGCCGTCGAGGCCGGGCAGCATCACGTCGAGCACGATCACCGCGTAGTCGCCTTCCAGCGCCAGGTGCAGGCCCTCGACGCCGTCGCGCGCGAGGTCCACGGTGTAGCCTTGTTCGGTCAGGCCGCGGTGCAGATAGTCCGCGGTTTTCTCTTCGTCTTCGATAATCAGAACGCGCATGACCCCGCCTCAGGATGTGCTCGCCAGCGCTGGCGCTGGTGTGGGCCGATGGAATAGCCGCTCGAGCCACAAGTATATGACCGGAGTGGTGAACAGCGTCAGCGCCTGGCTCACCAGCAGGCCACCGACCACGGCGATCCCCAGCGGCTGGCGCAGCTCGGCGCCGGCGCCATAGCCGAGCATCAGCGGCAAGGCGCCGAGCAAAGCGGCGAGGGTGGTCATGATGATCGGCCGGAAACGGGTGATACAGGCCTGGTAGATCGCCTCCTGCGGCGACAGCCCGCCCTGGCGCTGGGCTTCGAGGGCGAAGTCGATCATCAGGATGCCGTTTTTCTTGACGATGCCGATCAGCAGCACCAGGCCGATCAGGGCCATGATCGAGAAATCCTGGCCCAGCAGCCAGAGCATGATCAGCGCGCCAAGGCCGGCCGAGGGCAAGGTGGAAATGATCGTCAGCGGGTGGACGAAGCTCTCGTAGAGCACGCCGAGGATGATGTACACCGCCACCAGCGCCGCGAGGATCAGCCACGGCTGGCTGGCCAGGGAACTCTGGAAGGCCTGGGCCGCGCCCTGGAAATTGCCGGCGATGGAGGCGGGCATGCCGATCTGGTTTTTCGCCTGGTCGAGCATGATCACCGCGTCACCCAGGGCCACGCCCGGCGCCAGGTTGAACGACAGGTTGGCGGCCGGGAACATGCCGTCGTGGGCGATGGACAACGGGCCGACGGTGGGCGGGTCGACCTTGGCCAGCGCCGACAGCGGCACCATCTCGCCGCTCAGGGGCGAGCGCAGGTAGAAGTAATTCAGGCTCTCGGCCTTGCCGCGCTGCCGGGCGTCCAGTTCGAGGATCACGTTGTACTGGTTGGTCTCGGTCTGGAACTCGTTGACCTGGCGCTGGCCGAAGGCGTCGTAGAGCGCTTCGTCGACATCGGTGGCGGTCAGGCCGAAACGCGCCGCGGCGCTGCGGTCGATGCTGATATGGGTGATGCTGCCGCCCAGTTGCAGGTCGTTGGACAGGTCGCGAAAGGCCGGGTTGGCCCGCAGTTTTTCCGTCAGGCGCTGGGTCCAGGTATTCAGCGTCGGCCCGTCGTTGCTCTTGAGCACGTACTGGTACTGGCTGCGGCTCGGCCCGGAGCTGAGGTTGATGTCCTGGCCGGCCCGCAGGTACAGGACGATGCCCGGGACCTTGGCCAACTGCGGGCGAATGCGGTCGATGAACTGGCTGGCGGAGACGTCCCGCTGGCCGCGGTCCTTGAGGGCGATCCAGAAGCGGCCGTTGGCGATGGTCTGGTTGTTGCCGGTGACGCCCACCGAGTGGGAGAAGGTTTCCACCGCCGGGTCGGCGCCGAGGATCTTCGCCAGGGCCAGGTGCTTTGCCACCATGTCCGGGTAGGAGATGTCGGCCGCCGCTTCGCTGGTGCCGAGCACGAAGCCGGTGTCCTGGACCGGGAAGAAACCCTTGGGAATGAAAACATAGCCGGCGATGGCCAGGCCCAGGGTCAGGCCGAACAGGCCGAGCATCAGCCGTTGATGGGCCAGGGCTCGGCTCAGCCCACGCTCGTAGAGTGCCAGCAGGCGTTCGCCGAAGCCCGGGCGATCGTGGGGATGATCAGTCGGCGCGCGCATGAACAGCGCCGCCAGGGTCGGCGCCAGGGTCAGCGACACCACCACCGAAATCAGGATGGTCGAGGTGGCGGTCAGGGCGAACTCCTTGAACAGCCGCCCGACCACGCCGCCCATGAACAGCAGGGGAATGAACGCGGCGATCAGCGAGAAGCTGATGGACACCACAGTGAAGCCGATTTCGCCGGCGCCCTTGATCGCCGCCTCGCGCATGCCATCGCCGGCTTCCAGATGGCGATGGATGTTCTCCACCACGACAATCGCGTCGTCGACCACGAAGCCCACCGAGATCACGATGGCCACCAGGGTCAGGTTGTTCAGGCTGAAGCCCATCACATACATCAGCGCGAAACTGGCCACCAGCGACACCCCGAGCACGCTGGAGACGATCAGCGTCGCCGACAGCTGGCGCAGGAACAGCGCCATCACCGCCACCACCAGCAGCACCGCGATCAGCAGGGTGATTTCCACTTCATGCAAGGACGCGCGGATGGTCTTGGTGCGGTCCGAGAGCACGGTCACGTCCACCGAGGCCGGCAGCATGGCCTCCAGGCGCGGCAACTCGCCCTGGATGCGGTCCACGGTGTCGACGATGTTGGCCCCCGGCTGGCGGAAGATCACCAGGTTGAGCCCCGGCTGGTCGTTGGACCAGGCCTGCACATAGGCGTTTTCCGGGCCGCTGATGACCCGGGCGACGTCCTTGAGCTGCACCGGCGCGCCGTTCTTGTAGGAGACGATCAACTGGCCGTAGTCCTCGGGATGGAACAGCTGGTCGTTGGTCGACAGGGTCGAGATGCTCGACTCGCCATACAGCGCACCCTTGGCCAGGTTGAGGCTGGCCTGCTGCAGGGCGACACGGATATCGGCCAGGGTCAGGCCGATGGCCGCCAGCCGGTCGGGCGAGGCCTGGACGCGGATCGCCGGGCGTTGCTGGCCGGTGATGTTGATCAGGCCGACACCGTCGATCTGGCTGATCTGCCGGGCCAGCAGGGTTTCCACGTAGTCGCTCAGTTCAGTGCCGGGCATTTGCGTGGAACTGATGCTGAGGATCAGCACCGGGCTGTCCGCCGGGTTGACCTTGCGCCAGGTGGGCAGGCTCGGCATGTCGTTGGGCAGCTTGCCCGAGGCGGTGTTGATCGCCGCCTGTACTTCCTGGGCGGCGGTGTCGATGCTCTTGTCGAGGGTGAATTGCAGGGTCAGGTTGGTCGAGCCCAGGGCGCTGCTGGAGGTCATCTGGGTCATGCCGGGGATGGCGCTGAACTGCACCTCCAGCGGCGTGGCCACCGAGGAAGCCATGGTTTCCGGGCTGGCGCCGGGCAGTTGCGCGGTGACCTGGATGGTCGGGAATTCGGCCTCCGGCAGCGGCGCTATGGGCAGCCGGGGAAAGGCGATGGCGCCCAGCAGCACCAGGGCGAAGGTCAGCAGCAGGGTGGCGACCGGATGGTCGACGCACCAGGCGGAGATCGAGCCGTGGCCCTTCATGGCTGTGGCTCCGCGTTCGCCGCCTGGATCTGTTGCGGCGGTTCGCTGAGCACTTCGATATGTGAGCCGGCCTTGAGTCGCGACTGGCCGTCACTGACCAGCAGGTCGCCGGCCTGCACGCCCTTGATGATGTTCTGGCCGCTGTCCTGATAGACCATCTGCACCGGGACGATTTCCACCTTGTCGTCCTTGACCCGATACACGAAGTGTTTGTCCAGGCCGCGCTGCACCACGCCGGGCGGTACCACCAGGGCGGCTTTTTCCACGGCGGTCTGGATCTTGATGGTCACCAGTTGGCCGGGCCAGAGCTTTTGCCCGGGGTTGCTGAATTCGGCCTTGGCGCGGATGGTCCCGGTGTTGGTGTCGATCTGGTTGTCGATCAGGCTCAGGTGACCTTCGCCCAGGCGCTCGCCCGTGTCGGAGTCGGTATCGGCGCCCAGGTAGGCGTCCACCGAGGCCGGGTGCTCGGCGACCAGCAGCCCCTGCAAGGTCGGCAGCATCTGTTGCGGCAAGGAAAACTCGACCGCGATCGGGTCGATCTGGGTCACCGAGAACAGGCCCTGGGTATCGCTGGTGCGCAGGAAATTGCCTTCGTCGACGGTGCGGATGCCGACGCGGCCGGACACCGGCGAGCGGATCTGGGTATAGGACAGCTGCACCTGCGCCGCATCGATGGCGGCCTGGTTGCCCTGGACGCTGGCCTTGAGCTGGTTGACCAGCGCCTGCTGCTGGTCGTAGGTCTGCTTGGACACGCCATCATCCACCGACAGCAGCTTGTAACGCTTGAGGTTGACCTGGGCCACTTGCAGTTGCGCCTGGTTTTCCGCCAGTTGCGCCCGGGCCTGATCGAGGCTGGCGCGGATCGAGCGGTCGTCGATGGTCGCCAGCAGGTCGCTGGCCTTGACCAACTGGCCTTCCTTGACCAGCAGCCGGGTGAGGATGCCGTCCACCTGGGGGCGAATCACCACGCTGTGCAGCGAAAGCACCGAGCCGATGCCACTGACATGCCGCGGTACATCCTGCTGGGCGACGCTGATCACCCGCACCGGCACGGCGGTCGGCGCCGCCAGTTTGGGGCTGGGCGGCTTGAGCAGGGACCACAGGCCAGCGGCGGCGAGAACGGCGAGCACGCCTGCGAGCACAAGGGTTGTTTTTCGATTACGCATGGACGCCAGCGCCGGGGGGCAGGGGGACGGGAAGATGGCCAGAATCGATGGCCCCTTTATAGCCGGCCGACCCGGTCAGCAACGTGACGCCTGCCTGACAGCGCTGTCAGCAAAGGCCGACCGATGACCTTTGGCCGATGACGGTCGCGGCCGCTCAACGATCCGTAACGCGGGTATACTGCCGGCCTTCGCGGCCCGCTTCCCCGGGCCCGGCCTTTGCTTTTCACCCGGAGCTTCCATGACTACCCCAGCACAACCGCCTGTGTCCGACGCGCCCAGCGCCGACCAGGTCGACGACGCCAGCGCGCCTGGCGAAGGCAAGCCGGCGATCGCGCCGTTCAAGTTTCCGTTCAAGCCGTCCGAGTTCGCCCAGGCCAAGAATGCCCAGCAACCCTGGTACAAGAACGGCGCCACCAACGGCCACACCAAGACCCCAGGCGCGGCGCCACCCGGCACCCGCCGCTCGATGGGCAAGCGCTGAGTCCAAGCTTCTGTAGCCGCTGCCGAAGGCTTGGGCCGCGTTCGGACGATCGACCGCGAAGCGGGCGCACGACCTTAAGATCGCCGAAGACCTTCGGCCTTATCGCAGCCTGCGGCAGCGGCTACAAGTTCCGCGAATGCCGCGATATCCCAATCCGTGCAGCCGCTGCCGCAGGCTGCGTACGAGCGGCGCGCTCGCAACGATTTGACGGACACCGGAGACTCTGCGGGTCAGCGGCAGGGCTTCATGCTGCCCGCAGGGAAATGAAGGCGTAGGTGAGCGGCGCCTCGGTCACCACCTGGGCGCCGGCGTCCTGCACTTGCCCGGCAATGTCTTCACCGGATACATGGAACAGCCACTCGCCGGTCGGCGCCGCCAGCGGTTGCGCCTGGACCCGCTCGATGGCTTCGGCCAGGGCTGCCATGTCCGGCAGGTAGGCGGTAAAGCCATCGCCCTTGAGGGCGGTGGTGTGAATGCCCAGCAGTTGGCAGATGGCTTGTTTGCTGTGGATATCGTCGCGGTCGGCCTGGCGCGAGCGCTGGATCAGTTCGGCCAGTTCCAGGTCCACCAGCTCACCGCCGACAATCAGCTGCGGGCCTTTTTCCCAGGACTCGGGCGGGCAATCCTTGACCGCCGGGTTGAGCGGGATGTGCGGATTGATTTCCATCGGGTAGATGCGGCACACCAGCGGCCGGCGTTCATAGATCCGGCACAGCTGGTCTTCGTCAAGATTCCGGCAGGGGCCGACGTTGTAGGCGGCGAAGGTGATCGCCACGTGGGCCTGGGCATTGCCGCTGGGCACCACGCAGGAACGCCGTTCGGCGTGCTCACGCTGCTGGGCCGGCAGCCCCAGGCCATTGCTCAGGAAGCCTTCCACCAGCACGATCACCTGGCCGCCATCCAGCGCCCACTGGCGGGCTTCGCCGAGGGTCAGGGGAACGTGGTGATCGTTGCAGCACTTGCCGCAGCCTACGCAGGAAAAACGAGTATTCATTGAGCCGGCAGCCATAGTCGAAAGGCGGAAGCGGCGACGGAATGACTCACATCGCCCTCTAAATAGCGCTCTCGAAGCAAGTTATGCGCCAGTCACCGGCCCTTGGCCTCGAGGGCGGGACGGATCGAATCCCATTCGGTGACATGGGCGCTCTTGCGCTGTTTGTCGTACAGGCACAGTTCCACGCCAATCTGGCCCTTCATGTGTTTTTGCGGGTACTGGCCCTGAAGCAGCAACGCGCTGTAGCCGACCCGGTCGTCGAACTGCGCGGCGTTGCCCAGCACTTTGACATTCTTCAACTGGCTGGCCTTGGTGCAACTGGCCCGTACCTGCTTGTCGAAGGTCGCCCAGGCGTCCGGGCTGGAGGCCTGGGCCTGGCTGGCGAGGAGGGCGGTGAGGCAGGCGAAGCTCAGGGACAGGGCTTTCATGGCAGGGCGCTCCTTCGTTCACGAGTGTGCGCGGGAGTATGCCTGAGGCGCCGACAATGAAAATCGCTGTAGCCGCTGCCGCAGGCTCGGGCCGCGTTCGGACGATCGGCCGGAACGGCCGCGGCGATCTTGAAATCGCTGAAGGTCCTGCGGACCTTATCGCAGCCTGCGGCAGCGGCTACAGGTTACAGCGGCGTGTGGGGAACCTGCTCACGGCGGATCGCGACCATGCCGACGCTGTCGTACAGCCCACGGGCTCGCTGGTTGTCTTCCAGCACCCGCAGGTCGACAAAGGCTTCGCGGCGCTGGCGGAAGGCCTCGAAGGCCTGCAGCAGCAAGGCCCGTCCCAGGCCCTGGCGGCGGGCCCGCGGATGCACCACCAGGTCCTTGATATAGGCGCTGGTCCAGCACTGGATCACCCCGACGACGCCCTCGGCATCCTGCGCCACCAGGCACAGTTGCGGGTCGTATTCGGCGTCGCTTTCGAAACGCTGGCGCCAGCTGTCCAGCTCCGGCACGCTCCCGCCGCCGTCCTGGTAGCCGAGGTGCATCAGGCCATGCACCGCTGCGGCCAGCTCCGGTCGATAGCTGTCGAGGCTGAAGGTGGCCGGCCAACTGGCGGGCTCCGGTTGCCCGGTCAGGTCGCGGCGCATCAGCAGGCAATAGTCGTCGGCCACGGCTCAGGCGCTCTGGGCGGCGACGTGACGGGCCGCTTCGATCAGGCAGCGGGTCAGGTCCGGCGAGGAGAACTTGGTCAGCACCGCGTTGGCGCCGGCCAGGCGGGCCTTTTCCGCGTTCATGGCACTGTCCAGCGAGGTATGCAGCAAGACGTAGAGGTGGGCGAAGTCCGGGGTCTCGCGCAGGGTGCGGGTCAGGGCGTAACCGTCCATCTCCGACATCTCGATGTCCGAGACGATCAGGTTGATCTCCTGGGCGGTGCCTTGCAGGTCCAGCAGGCAGTCGATGGCCTCCTTGGCGCTGCGCGCGGTGTGGCATTGCAGGCCGAGGTTACGCAGGGTATGCACCGACTGCTGCAGGGCCACCTGGCTATCGTCGACCACCAGGATCCGCGCGTTACCCAGCAGTTCGGCGTCTTGCATGCTCAGCTCGGTCGGCGCGGTTTCGATCTGCGCCGGGGCGATGCCATGGATGACTTTCTCGATGTCCAGCACCTGCACCAGGGTGCCGTCGACCTGGGTGACCCCGGTGATGTAGGACTTGACCCCGCCGGAGCCATAGGGCGGCGGGCGGATATCGGTGGTCAGGCAATGCACGATCTTGCTCACCGCCTGCACATGCAGGCCCTGCTTGGAACGGCTGACGTCGGTGACGATCAGGCAGCCGCCCTCCGGGTCTTCCAGCGGCCGTTCGCCGATGGCCCGGCTCAGGTCGATGACCGACAGCGAATTGCCGCGCAGGGTGGCGATGCCTTTCACGTGCGGGTGCGATTCCGGCAGTTTGGTCAGCGGTGGGCAGGGAATGATTTCACTGACTTTGAGCAGGTTGATCGCCATCAGCTTGCCGCTGCGCAAGGTGAACAGCAGAAGCGAAAGAGAGTCTGCGCGGGCTTTGTTGGAAGACATAAAAACCTTCTGTGGAAAAAAGGTGGTTCGCGCCATGGGTCGCGAACAGCTAGCGATAACGGGTTATCGACGTGCAAAGGGCTGGCTTTAGGCTTAATCCCAATATCCGCGACCCGCGCAATCCGTAGCCGCTGCCGAAGGCTGCGATCGAGGACGCAGTCCTCGCAAGATCAGCCACTGCGTCGTTTCGGTCACACCTCATGTATCGGGTTCATGGCCGTTTCGTGGCAATGCCGCCTAAGCCGATCGCAGCCTTCGGCGGCTACAGGTGAGTCACTTCAAGCCTAGCCTCTTGGCCATGCGCCCCAGGTTGGCGCGGTCCAGGCCCAGCTCGCGGGCGGCGCTGGCCCAGTTGTGCTGGTGGCGCTCAAGGCAGGCACTGATCAGTTGGCGCTGGTAGTTTTCGGTGGCCTGCCGTAGATCGCCGGTGCCGGGAAGGTCGGCCATGGTCGTCGCAGCCGGGGGCTGGGGCGTGAGCGGCGCCGAGGCGTCCGGCAGGTCCAGGTCGGCGGCGCTCAGGCTGAGGATCTTCGGTCGTTCGCGGCAATTGCCCAGGGCCTTGAGGGCGCTGCGGCCGATCAGGTGTTCCAGCTCACGCACGTTGCCCGGCCAGGCGTAGGCCAGCAGCGCCGCCTGGGCATCGCTGGTCAGGCGCAGGCTGCCCAGGCCCATGCGCGAGCGATTCTGTTCGAGGAAGTAGCCGCTGAGCAGCAGCACATCGCGGCCGCGGTCGCGCAGGGCCGGCACCAGCAGCGGGTAGACGCTGAGGCGGTGATAGAAGTCCGCGCGATAGCGGCCGCTGCGCACTTCTTCGGCCAGGTCGCGGTTGGTGGCGGCGATCAGCCGCACGTCGACCTGATGTTCCTGGTCCGAACCCAGGCGTTGCAGCTGGCCGCTTTGCAGCACGCGCAGCAGCTTGGCCTGCACTGTCAGCGACAACTCGCCCACCTCATCGAGAAACAGCGTGCCGCCATTGGCCAGCTCGAATTTGCCGCGGCGGTCGTTGGTGGCGCCGGTAAAGGCGCCCCGCACATGGCCGAACAGTTCGCTTTCCACCAGGGTGTCGGGCAGGGCGGCGCAGTTGAGGCTGATGATCGGTTTGTCGGCCCGGGGCGAGGCGGCGTGGATGGCCTGGGCCACCAGTTCCTTGCCGACCCCGGTTTCGCCGGTGATCAGCACCGTGAGGTCGCTGCCGCCGACCAGGCCGATTTCCTCCAGCAGGCGTTTGTGAGCTTTGCTCTGGCCGATCATCTCGCGGTTCTGGCCGCTGGCCTGGCGATAGACCTCGGCGCGCTGGTGTTCGTCTTCGGCGCGCAGGGCCAGGCGCTCGATGCGCTCGGCGGCGTTGACGGTGGCCGCCGCCAGGCTGGCGAACGCCTGCAGGGCATCCAGCTCGATCGGCTCGAAGCGCTGCGGGTCGAGGGCATCCAGGGTCAGCAGGCCCCAGGGGCGCTCGTCGATAAACAGCGGGCAGCCCATGCAGTCGTGGACTTCCAGGTGTTCGTGCAGGCCATCCACCAGGCCGTCGTAAGGGTCCGGCAACTCGCTGTCGCTGGCGAAGCGGGTAGGGCCGGGGTGGCTGAGCAGGGCGGCGAAACGCGGGTGTTCGCTGACCTTGAAGCGTCGGCCCAGGGTGTCGGTGCTCAAGCCGTCCACCGCCAGCGGCACCAGCCATTCGCCATCCAGGCGCAGCAGCGCGGCGGCGTCGCAGGGCAGCAGGGCGCGCATGGCTTCCAGCAGGCGGCGGTAGCGCTCGCCTTCGGGCAGTTCGCGGGACAGGTCGGAGACCAGGGGCAACAAGGCGGTGAGCAGGGATTTTGCGGTCATAATGACTCCGTATGGTCTTAATGACTATAAATGCGGCTTTGTCGATATGACTACAAATATTTCAAGTAATTGATTTGTATGGTTTTTATTGTTGGCACGAAAACTGATTGGTAAAGGGCAACCTGCAAGTAGTCAGAAAGCTCAGGAGTTGTACTTATGCTTAGCGTCGAAGATCGTGCCATCATCAAATCCACCGTTCCGTTGCTGGAAAGCGGTGGCGAAGCCCTGATCACCCACTTCTACCGGATGATGCTCTGCGAGTATCCGCAAGTGCGCCCACTGTTCAACCAGGCGCACCAGGCCAGCGGCGACCAGCCACGGGCCCTGGCCAATGGCGTATTGATGTACGCCCGGCACATCGACCAGCTCGACCAGTTGGGCGACCTGGTGGCCAAGATCATCAACAAGCACGTGGCCCTGCAGATCCTGCCGGAGCATTACCCGATCGTCGGCAGCTGCCTGCTGCGCGCCATCTCCGAAGTGCTGGGCGAAGAGATCGCCACGCCGGCGGTGATGAGCGCCTGGGGCGCGGCCTATAACCAGCTGGCGGACATCCTGATCGGTGCCGAAGGCGCGATCTACGACCAGAAGGCCCAGGCCCCGGGCGGCTGGCGTGGTGCGCGGGAGTTCAAGCTGGTCCGCCGCGAGCAGGAGAGCGCGGAAATCACCTCGTTCTATTTCGAGCCTGTGGATAACGGCCCGATTCTCGCCGCCGAGCCGGGTCAGTACATCGGCATGCAGCTGTTCCTCGAGGGTGAGGAAATCCGCCGCAACTACTCGCTGTCGGCCCTGTCCGACGCCGGCCAGTATCGCATCAGCGTCAAGCGCGAGGCCGGTGGCCGCGCTTCCAACTACCTGCACGACCAACTGCAGATCGGCGCCAGCATCCAGCTGTTCCCGCCAGCGGGCGAATTCACCCTGGCGGACAGCGACAAGCCGCTGGTGCTGATCAGTGGTGGCGTTGGCATCACCCCGACCCTGCCGATGCTTGAAGCCGCGCTGGCCACCGAGCGTCCGGTGCACTTTATCCACTGCGCGCGCAACGGTGGGGTGCATGCGTTCCGCGATTGGGTCGACGGCCTGGCCGCGCGTCATCCACAACTCAAGCGCTTCTACTGCTACGCCGAAGACGACGGCATCAGCCCGGCGGCGGACAAGGTCGGCCTGCTGAGCCAGGAACAACTGGCCGAATGGTTGCCGCAGGAGCGTGACCTGGACGCCTACTTCCTCGGCCCGAAAGCCTTCATGGCGGCGATCAAGCGCCACCTCAAGGCCCTGGGCGTACCGGAAAAACAAAGCCGTTACGAGTTCTTCGGCCCGGCCGCGGCGCTGGAGTAACCCCACCGGCCAGCCTCCGCCCGGAGGCTGGCCTCTTTGTAGCCGCTGGCGCAGCCTGCGATCGGGGCACAGCCCCGTAAACCTGGCGACGCGGTATACCGGAGCTCCGGTGTCGCCTGGTCTCGCGGTCGCTGCGCAACCGATCGCAGGCTGCGCCAGCGGCTACAGGGGCGCACTCGTAAAAATCCTTTAAAGGTTAATCCGTTCTTAACCTGTTTATCGTTAATTCCCCGATGCTGATGATAGGCGCTCGTTCGCACTGATCAGGATCATCCCATGCAACTCTCAGCCATTTCCCGCATCACCCTGGCCGCGACCCTGCTCGCCAGTCCCCTGGTTTTCGCCGAGCCGGCCTTGCTCCAACCGCAGACCCTGATCGTCGATCAGAGCCTGCCCAAGGCCCAGCGTGAAGCCATGGAGCTGGCCGCGCGGCGCTACGGCAGTTTCTGGAACAGCGGCGATGAAAGCCTGGCCAGGGCCGCGCTGGCGGAGAATTTCGTCGATATGACGCCGCCTGCAGGGCGGGTCCAGGGGCCGACGGGGCCGCTGCTGGCGTCGCGGTTCTTTCGCACGGCGGTGCCGGACCTGAGCGCAGACATCGAGCAGATGATCGTGGCCGGGGATCGGGTGGTGCTGCACCTGCATTTTCGCGGGCACTTCAGCGGGACCTTCAATGCACTCAAAGGTCATGGTCAGCGTGTAGACTTCCGGGCAACCGACATCTATCAGATCGCCGATGGCCGGATCACCGCCAATTGGCATATCGAAGACAACCTCAGCCTGATGCAGCAGTTGCAAACGCTGCCGTCGGGTTGAGCCACAGACAGAAAGGAATTGAGGATGACTGACGACACACTGCGTTTGGGGCGCGAGCGACGTTTTCTGGTGTTGCTGGGGGTGATCTGCCTGGCGCTGATCGGCGGCGCGCTGTACATGCAGGTGGTGCTGGGCGAGGCGCCGTGCCCGTTGTGCATCCTGCAGCGCTACGCGTTTCTGCTGATCGCGATTTTCGCCTTCATCGGCGCGGCCATGCGCAGCCGTCGCAGCCTCACCGTGCTGGAAGCGCTGGTAGTGATCAGCGCGCTGTTCGGGGCGGCGGTGGCGGGGCATCACGTCTACACCCAGGCCCATCCTGCGGTCAGTTGCGGCATCGATGTGTTGCAGCCGATCGTCGACAGCCTGCCGCTGGCGACCGTCTTCCCGCTGGGGTTCCAGGTCGATGGCTTCTGCTCCACGCCGTACCCGCCGGTGCTGGGCCTGTCCCTGGCGCAGTGGGCGCTGGTGGCCTTTGTGCTGACCCTGGTGCTGGTGCCGCTGGGCATCATTCGTAACCGTCGCAAGAGCGCCTGACCCGGCGCAAAAAGCCCCGGTCCCGATGTTCGGGGCCGGGGCTTTTTTGCGTGTAGGACAATGTGTGAAGGGGGCGTGATATGGGGCAATCGGATGCGCGATAAAAGTGCGACATGTTGTCACATGGTGATGTCGCAGCTGTGTTTCAGAGGATGACGTCGAGACGATTTTTCTTGCGCCAGGAGCGAAAAAAGTCTGTCAGTTCGTGTCGGCGCGGTGAACGGCCAGGCAAGCATAGCCTGCTATCTAAATAAATCGGTTCAGCCCTCGTTTTACAAGGGGTAGCGCGATGCCATCGGTGGATTTTGTACGGGTGAAAGGCGCCTTTTTCGACTTGGCTGGAAGGTGTTTTTGGGGCTTTTTATTGCGAATGAATCTCGATATGATCGCGACCCGTTGCAATAATCGCCACGCATTGTTGCGCGAGCCGATAAAAATTATTTCGGGATAAGACATGGTTTATAAAACGCTACATATCTACAATCGCCCGCACTGAATTTCCGGCGCTGCTCACCCCTGAGCATACGGCGGCGGTCGAGGGGCGTTGGACGCTCCATGCGACCCCAGGTGTCGGCACCTTCCAAATATCCGCACCAAATGGAATTGGTCTGTAAAAGGCCTTTGACCACGAATTCGAATAAGAACTCACTGCTAGCCCAGGATTTGTCAAACAACGCGTAACGCGTCGGGCAGGCCCTTATTCAATCGAAGAAAAAATGCCAACCCTTGGCACGGTGAAGTGTTGGCGATCAAAACCCAACTGCATGGCGCAAGCTGCTTTAGAGGTCGTGAGATGAGTAAAAACAGGTACCCCCGATTACTAGGCTTTTTGCCGCTGCTTGGCATGATGTTAATGCTGGGAGGCTGCAAGTGGACCTTGCTCGACCCGAAGGGACAGGTCGGTCTGGATGAGCGAAACCTGATCATCACCGCTACCCTGCTGATGCTGCTGGTCGTGATTCCGGTGATCGTGATGACCTTCGCGTTCGCCTGGAAATACCGCGCGTCCAACACCAACGCGACCTACGCGCCCAAGTGGTCGCACTCCACCAAGATCGAAATCGCGGTGTGGCTGGTCCCGATCCTCATCATCATTGCCCTGGGTTATGTGACCTACAAGTCCACCCACGCGCTGGACCCGTATCGTCCGCTGGAATCCGACGTCAAGCCGATCAACATCGAAGTGGTCGCGCTGGACTGGAAGTGGCTGTTCATCTACCCGGACCAGGGTATCGCCACTGTTAACCAGATCCGGTTCCCGGAGCACACTCCGCTGAACTTCAAGATCACCTCCGACGCCGTGATGAACTCGTTCTTCATCCCTGCCCTGGGCGGCCAGATCTATGCGATGGCAGGCATGCAGACCAAGCTGCACCTGATCGCCAACCAGAAAGCTGAAATGGAAGGCATCTCCGCTAACTACAGTGGCGCTGGCTTCACCGGCATGAAATTCAAAGCGATCTCGACGAGCCAGGAAGATTTCGACGCCTGGGTAGCCGAAGTCAAGGCCGCACCTAAACAGCTTGATCAAGCTGAATACGAAGCCCTTGCCAAGCCAAGCCAGAACAACCCTGTCGCGCTGTACTCCTCGTACACGCCGGACCTGTTTCAGAAAATTGTCGACAAGTATGAAGGCATGAAACCAGGCGCACCGGTCAAGCACGAGAAGAAAGAAGTGGCCGCTGTGGAAGGGACTGACATGAGCTCGCATTCAGCTGCTGGGGCAGAGGAGTAAACGATGTTTGGTAAATTAAGTCTGGACGCGATACCGTTCCACGAGCCGATTGTCATGGTGACCGTTGCCATGATCATCCTCGGTGGTCTGGCGCTTGTCGCGGGTATCACGTACTTCAAGAAATGGTCCTACCTGTGGACCGAATGGCTGACTTCGGTCGACCACAAGAAAATCGGCGTGATGTACATCATCGTCGCCATGGTCATGCTCCTGCGCGGCTTCGCCGACGCGATCATGATGCGTACCCAGCTGGCCATGGCCACCGAGGGTTCGCCGGGCTACCTGCCTCCTGAACACTATGACCAGATCTTCACCGCCCACGGTGTGATCATGATCATCTTCATGGCGATGCCTTTCTTCACCGGCCTGATGAACCTTGCAGTGCCGCTGCAGATCGGTGCGCGTGACGTTGCCTATCCGTTCCTCAACTCCCTGAGCTTCTGGCTGCTGGTTTCCGGCGTCGTGCTGATCAACCTGTCCCTGGGCGTCGGCGAATTCGCCAAGACCGGCTGGGTTGCCTATCCGCCGCTGTCGGGCCTGCAATACAGTCCGGGCGTGGGTGTCGACTACTACATCTGGGCGCTACAGCTATCAGGGCTAGGGACGACGCTGACGGGGGTCAACTTCCTGGCCACCGTGCTGAAAATGCGTACCCCTGGCATGAAGATGATGGACATGCCGATCTTCACCTGGACCTGCACCTGGGCCAACGTGCTGATCGTGGCTTCGTTCCCGATCCTGACCGCTACCCTGGCACTGCTGACCCTCGACCGTTACATGGATTTCCACATTTTCACCAATGAACTTGGTGGCAATCCAATGATGTACGTGAACCTGTTCTGGGCCTGGGGTCACCCTGAGGTGTACATCCTGATCCTGCCGGCGTTCGGTATCTTCTCCGAAGTCATCTCGACCTTCTCGGGCAAGCGCCTGTTCGGCCACCACTCGATGATCTACGCTTCCGGCGCGATCTCGGTACTGGGCTTCATGGTCTGGCTGCACCACTTCTTCACCATGGGTTCGGGGGCCAGCGTCAACGCCTTCTTCGGCCTGGCGACCATGCTGATTTCCATCCCGACGGGGGTGAAGCTGTTCAACTGGCTGTTCACCATCTACCACGGCCGTCTGCGTATCACCAGCCAGGTCCTGTGGACCCTGGGCTTCATGGTGACCTTCGCCATCGGCGGCATGACCGGCGTACTGCTGGCCATCCCGGGTGCCGACTTCGTCCTGCACAACAGCCTGTTCGTGATCGCGCACTTCCACAACGTGATCATCGGTGGTGCCGTGTTCGGCTACATCGCCGGTTTCAGCTTCTACTTCCCGAAAGCGTTCGGCTTCAAGCTGCACGAAGGCTGGGGCAAGGCTGCATTCTGGTTCTGGATCTCGGGCTTCTTCGTCGCGTTCATGCCGCTCTATGCACTGGGCTTCATGGGCATGACCCGTCGTCTGAACGCCACGACCAACCCTGAGTGGGTGCCGTACCTGTACGTCGCCATGTTCGGTGCGGTGATGATCGCCATCGGTATCGCCTGCCAGCTGATCCAGCTGTACGTCAGCGTGCGTGATCGCAAGCAGAACCAGACCGTTTCCGGCGACCCGTGGAATGCCCACACCCTGGAATGGTCGACTTCGTCGCCACCGCCGTTCTACAACTTCGCCGTACTGCCGAAGGCCAATGGCATCGACCCGTTCACCGAAGCCAAGGAAAACGGTACCGCGTACCAGAAGCCTGCTCGCTACGAACCGATCCACATGCCGAACAACACCGCCACCGGCCTGGTGATGGGTGCTCTGTTGACCGTCTTCGGTTTCGCGATGATCTGGCACATCTGGTGGCTGGCGATCGCTAGCCTGGCCGGTACCGTGATCTATTTCGTGATCCACGCGGCTCGCGATGATCAAGGCTACATGGTGCCGGTCGACGTGATCGAACGCATCGAAGCCGAGCAGCACGCTCGCCTGGTAGCCGAGAAGAAGATTCCGGCCAACCGTGTAGAAACCTCGTTGGAACAGGCTTAAACCATGTCGAACTTAGTGACCAATGCTGGACACACCCATGTCGATGACCATGGGCACGATGACCATCACCACGACTCGGGCGAGATGACCGTATACGGTTTCTGGCTCTACCTGATGACCGACTGCATTCTGTTTGCGTCGATCTTCGCGGTGTACGCGGTACTGGTAAACAACGTAGCGGGTGGCCCGTCGGGCCACGACATCTTCGAACTGCCTTACGTGCTCGGCGAAACCGCCTTGCTGCTGTTCAGTTCGATTACCTACGGCTTCGCCATGCTGGCGTTCTTCCGGGGCAACAAGAAGCAGGTCCTGGGCTGGCTGGCCCTGACCTTCCTGTTCGGCCTGGGCTTCATCGGCATGGAGATCAACGAGTTCCACCTGCTGATCTCCGAAGGCTACGGCCCTAGCCGCAGTGGCTTCCTGTCCGGGTTCTTCACCCTGGTCGGCACCCACGGTCTGCACGTGACCGCCGGCCTGATCTGGATGGCGATCATGATGTATCAGGTCAACAAGCACGGCCTGACCGCAACCAACAAGACCCGCCTGAGCTGCCTGAGCCTGTTCTGGCACTTCCTGGACGTGGTCTGGATCTGCGTCTTCACCGTTGTTTACCTGATGGGGACTATGTAATGGCTAATGCACACTCCCATGACAGCCATGATGCGGGCCACGGCAGCGTAAAGTCGTACGCCATCGGCTTCATCCTGTCGGTGATCCTGACGATCATCCCGTTCGGCCTGGTGATGTACCCGACCCTGCCGAAATCCATCACCCTGATGATCGTGCTTGCCTTCGCGGTGATCCAGGTCCTGGTTCACCTGGTGTACTTCCTGCACCTGGACCGCTCCGAGGCCCAGCGTAACAACGTGATCGCGTTCGTCTTCGCTGCCCTGGTGATCGTCCTGCTGGTTGGTCTGTCGCTGTGGATCATGTTCAGCATCCACACCTACATGATGGCGAAGTGAGGTAAGACCCGATGTCGCTCAAGCACTTTATCCAAATCACCAAACCGGGGATCATTTTCGGTAACGTGCTTTCTGTGGCGGGCGGTTTTTTCCTGGCCTCCAAGGGACATGTCGATCTGGCCATCTTCCTGGCCGCGATGATCGGCACGTCCCTGGTGGTGGCTTCCGGTTGCGTGTTCAACAACTGCATCGACCGTGACATCGACCTGAAGATGGAACGCACCAAGAACCGTGTGCTGGTTCAGGGCCTGATCTCCCTGAAAGTGGCACTGGTCTACGCGACCATTCTGGGTGTCGCCGGCGTTGCGTTGTTGTACAAGGTGGCCAATCCGCTGGCGGCGCTGTTCGCCGTGATCGGCTTCGTCATCTATGTCGGCTTCTACAGCCTGTACCTCAAGCGCAAGTCGGTGCACGGCACGCTGGTGGGCAGCCTGTCGGGGGCGATGCCGCCGGTAATCGGCTACGTGGCCGTGAGCAACAGCTTCGACATGGCCGCGCTGACCCTGCTGGTGATGTTCAGCCTGTGGCAGATGCCGCATTCCTATGCCATCGCGATCTTCCGCTTCAACGATTACCTGGCCGCATCGATTCCGGTTCTGCCAGTGAAGCGCGGCATCCTGGTGGCCAAGAAGCACATCCTGCTCTACATCCTGGCGTTCCTGGTGGCGACCCTGATGCTGACCTTCAGCGGGTATGCCGGCATGAGCTACCTGGCCGTCGCGGCCGCGATGGGCATGTACTGGCTGTACATGGCCTGGACCGGCTACAAGGCGGTGGACGACACCGTCTGGGCGCGCAAGCTGTTCGTGTTCTCGATCTTCACCATCACCGCGCTGAGCGTGATGATGTCCCTGGATTTCAAGGTACCGAGCGAGCTGCTGCTGACCTACGCGCCATAAGCTGCAAACGCTATGAAAAAGCCCCGCCTTCGAGAGAAGCGCGGGGCTTTTTTATTGAGTGTCAGTCAGTGGGCTGTTTAAATATTCAAATGACTCTATTCATGCAGGAAGCAGAATGATGAAGAAAAAAGCCGTTGTCGTATTTAGTGGCGGGCAGGACTCGACGACCTGTCTGATCCACGCATTGCCGCTCTATGATGAAGTGCACTGCATTACCTTTGATTACGGTCAGCGCCACCGCGCGGAAATAGAAGTGGCGCAGCAACTCGCGAAGCAATTGGGGGCGACCGTCCACAAAGTGCTGGATGCTTCGCTACTCAATGAATTGGCGATCAGCAGTCTCACTCGGGACAATATCCCGGTTCCCACGGTGAACAGTTCGGGCGAAAGCCTGCCCAGCACTTTCGTGCCAGGAAGAAATATTCTGTTTTTAACCCTGGCCTCTATCTATGCCTACCAGGTAAAGGCTGAAACGGTCATTACCGGGGTGTGTGAAACGGACTTCTCCGGCTATCCCGATTGCCGCGACGAGTTTGTAAAGGCCTTGAACAAGGCCGTCGAGTTGGGCATGGAATACCGCCTGCGCCTTGAGACTCCGCTGATGTGGCTGAACAAGTCGGAGACCTGGGCGCTGGCGGATCATCACCATCAGTTGAGCCTGGTTCGCGAGCAGACCCTGACCTGCTACAACGGCGTTATTGGCAGCGGTTGTGCCAATTGCGATGCGTGCAATCTTCGTAGCAGAGGGCTGAATGATTATCTGGGGAACAAGGCAGCAGTCATGAGCAGCTTGAGAAGCAAGATGAACCTGCAATGAAGGCTTGATCGACCGTCTCAATGGAGTTCAACACTGCATCTGCCTGCTGGATGAGTGTTGAATCCATCAATTTGAGCTAAAGCGTACTTGTACTATTTTGCCTGGCTGTCCGTTATATATCTTTTGAACAGTGACCTTGCGCCATAGGCAGGCAAGATGTTGAAGAAGGCAAAACATACCTTGATCGCGATCTGCACATAAATCATGTTCAGGATGTCGTTGTTCTCCATCGAGCCGTAAAAGGCAATGTAGCAAAACACGAAGCTGTCAATAATGACCGCGAACAGCGTGCTCAAGAATATCCGCAGGAACAGGAATCTGGAGTTGGTCAGCTCTTTTATCTTGCATAGCAAGTATGAGTTTATGTTTTCAGAAACCAGGAACGAGACCGAAGACGCCACCAGCACGGATGACACATGAATGATGACGTCATTGTACGGGGTGTCGAGCTTCCAGCCTGGCAGGCCGGGGAGAAAGGTCGAGCCATAGAGTAGGATGATAATCATGGCGTTGCTGGCAAAGGCAAAGAAAATCGCTTTTCTTGCCAGCCTGAGTCCAAAGTTTTCGTTCAACAGGTCAACGATCAGGAAGGTCAGCGGGTAAAGAAAGGTGCCCGGAGTGATAATGATGCCAAGGGATTCAAGATAAATGGGCTTGGTGGCGGCAATGCTGGTGAATATATAAAATGTAAAGAGCAGTAGATTCAGGATGATATAAATCATCCATGAGCTTTCGTGGCGGTCATTCAGGTCGTATGCGGTAAGTGCTCCTCCTTGGGAGTAGAACTTCTTGTAAATGTTTTTAACTTCCATTTTGTTCAGGTTTTCCATTATTTCGCTGTTAAGCACTTCGCTTAATTTGATCTTTATGACTTTGCCTGTGGCGATGATCATGATCACGGCCAGGTTCTTGTTGTTTTCAAAGCCCAGAAGTTTGTATTTGCTGTTCTCGAGTTCGCCTTCATAAGCTGCCATTGAACCGCTCCTCGATGATGTCACCCACCACAAATACTCGATCTGAGTCGGAGCATGGCTCATTGATGATGAACAGCTTTTTTGTCTGCCTGTCGTAAACCAGTTTTTCCTTGTCGTCGGTCGACGTTGCCTTTTGAATGATCAACAGGTCACCGGCCTCGTACAGGCCCTTGATCTCATTCTCGAGCAGCACCGCTATCAAGTTGTAGGATGCGCCGAAGTAATAAGTCAGTGGGTGAAGTATGGCCAGTTCGCCAATCCGTTTGTCCATGTTGATCATCAGCAGGCTTTCCTTGAGGATCGGAACCGCCGCCGGGTTCATGTTTCCTTGTGGGGAAATACTGCTGTCGATGATCTCCTTCTCTTCAAAATCGACGGTTTCTATTTCTTCGTAGGAGACACCGAAGAAATCGGAGATTTTGCGAATGGTGGATTGCTGTACGTTGCTGACCTTGCCTTCCAGGATGTTGTATATGGTCGTTCGGGTCAGGCCGCTGGCATTGCACAAAGACAGTTGCGTCTCGCCGCGACTTTTTATCAGGTATTTGATGTTGCTCTTCAAATACTCTGTTCTTTCTCTTCTGTGCATCAAATGCTCACCATTTCCTTATAGTCGCCACGCATAGGGTCTTTCATGGAATGCGTGCCGTGCATGACATTCAACTGCTCGACGCCAAAGGTGAGAACAGTCGGATTGATGCGGCAAGAGCTTGTCGGGTTCTTTCGTGGCCTGTACCAACTCGCTAGCACTCCTTTAGCCAGCCTGCATCCATCCTGGGATATTTCGCTGTCGGTATGGGGCGCACTCGGAATTGTCGGGAGGGTCCGGACCGGAGGCGCCGCGGCGGCAAGTGTTGCATGTCCCAGTCATGACAATAAAGCCCCGAAACGTCCGGTGCCCTGGCCTCGATTGACGAATATTCGGCGGCAACGCAAATCTGCTGTCCCCTCCTGATTCTCGGAAAAGAAGCATTTTGTTTGGAAAATGTTTAATTCTTTGATTAATTAGCGGCTCGCGAACGTTAAATCAGGAAGCGTGCTGTCGTTCGTGGCACGCAAATGACAAGGAAGGAATACCGAACGATGGCAGCTTATACAGCACCACTGAGGAACCAGGCCGACCTGCTGCGACGAGGTTTGGCGGATCTGCGGGCAGAAGACGCCGAACTGGCTGGGATCCTGGACGCTGAAGTCAGGCGTCAACACCGCACACTGTCCCTGGTTTCATCTTCCTGCGCGGCCAACCCTCGAATCCTCGCGGCGTCTGCCTCGGCACTGGTCAACGTCACCGCCGAGGGCATACCAGGCAAGCGCCATCATGTCGGCTGCGAGAACGTCGATCTGGTCGAGTCCCTGGCGATTCGCAGGGCGCGGGAGCTGTTCGGGGCGCAATATGCCAGCGTACAGTCGCATTCCGCCTCCAACGCCAACTACCAGGTGCTTGCTGCCCTGCTCGAGCCCGGGGACACCATTCTCGGCATGGCCCTCGATCATGGCGGGCACCTGACCCACGGCAGCCCTGTCGCATTCACAGGCACTCACTACAAGGCGATCCGCTACGGCACCACATCGCAGGGCGTGATCGATTACGCAGAGGTACGCCATCTGGCGCTCGCCCATCGTCCGCGCATCATCATCTGCGGTGCGACGGCCTATTCCCGGGTCGTGGACTTCCAACGCTTTCGCGCTATTGCCGACGAGGCCGGGGCCATCCTGCTGGCGGATATCTCCTCTATCGCCGGGCTGGTCGCAACGGGTCGACATCCGAGCCCGATCGATGTGGCGCACGTCACCACCGCGTGTACCCACAAGCAACTCGCGGGGCCGCGTGGCGGCCTCATCCTTTCCGGCCGGGACGCCGACACCAAGGTTCCCGGCCTGAGGGCGAGCTTCAGTCGTGTCCTTGAGCAAGCGGTATTCCCCGGGATGCAGGGCTCGCCGGCGGTCAACATGATCGCCGCCAAGGCGGCTGCGCTGGGCTACGCGATGACCCCGGAGTTCGACGCCTACATGGGACGGATTCGCAGCACGGCCGATGCAATGGCCAGCGCATTCATGGCACAGGACTACGAAGTCGTGGGCGGGGGGACGGAGAACCACACGATTCTGCTCAGGCTGCGTGGTGGGGTTAGCGGTTCGATTGCCGCCTCGGCACTGGAGCGATGCGGCATCATCGTGAGTAAAAAACGCGCACTGGGGGAAACCCGATCCTCATTCGTCGCCAATGGCTTGTGTATCGGCACGGGCTCCATCGCCCAACGCTACATCGATCCCCAGGGCTGTCGTGAAGTCGTCGAACTGGTCTGCCGGATACTGGACAAGGTGACGCCCCTCAGCGAGCAGAAGTACCGCCTGGAGCCTGAGTTGCAGGAACAGTTCCGTCTTCAGACCGAGGCTTTGTGCGCGATGTATCCCATCGCCGATTACCGGGGCAACTGAGGGGGCCCCGGCCTTTGATTCGTAGGAGCCAGCCGGCGGAAGGGCGCGCTGCACTGTTGCCCTATCCGCCGTCTGCGCGAGCAAGCCCGCGGGTACGGGTTACTGCTGTTGTAGAGCGCTGTAGCCTTCGAACGCGGTCTGCTGCTGGATCGCGGTGACGATGTTCTTGCGCGTGGCCGGCTGTTCGTTGCCGTCCTTGTCGAAGAACACTTCGCTTTCCAGTTCCGCTTCGTCGCCTTCGCCGACAAAGGCGAAACCGAGGAACTCGAAGGCTTCACGGTCGACGTTGGCCTTGGAACGCGGGCGGATCGGCAGGGTGACGCTGATGCCGTCCTTGCTGATGGCGAACACTTCCATTTCCTTCTTGGCCCGCGAGGCCTTGCTCTTGCCGCCACCCGGGCTGCTGATGGCCTGGTGGGTCTGGTTCAGCACCTTCAGCGCCAGGCCGTAGACCAGCTCCTGGAAGCTCGGGTCGTCCTTGTAGCTGGAGAGGATGCGGCTGATCGGGAACTTGCTGCTCAGGTCTTCCAGGGCGGCGCTGTCGGCGGCCTCGGCGTCCTTGAGCTGTTTGAGCTGGCCCATGAGTTCATAGGCGCGGTCGTCGTCGAAGCGGTCGTGAGCCTGGCGGATCTCGGCGCGCAATTCGCGGATCTGGTCGCTTTCCTTGGTGGACTGGAAAGCGTCGAGGACCATCTCGCTGATGGTCTTGGCCTGGGAGACATGCTGTGAAAGATTGATGGCGTTTTCGTATTCCGCTTTGGACGACAAGGCGTTTACGGATTCTTCTGTATTGGAATCGGACATTGATATTTCACTACTTCGTTTAACTGGAAATGAGGCTAGAAAAGCACCGGGCCTTTTCAGGGCGCCTAATTTATGGGACCGAGGCCCCATTGTCACGGACCAACGGACCGGTGCGAAAAGGCGTGGCTCTACTGACCCGCGATCGACGGGAAAATTCCGGCGCCGATCATCCCTGGCGAGCGTTCGCGGGGCAACGCCTCTGCCGCATTTCCTTCAGCGTCGCGCCTGCTGGTGAAACTCGGCGAACGAGACCATGCGCTGGCGCGCTGGGTCCCATAGTTTGAGCCGCAGGCAGCGGTAGATATCCCGCGGGTGCAGTGAGGTGGTGATCGGCGATTGCAGCGCCGGGATCGCCGCCATGGCTTGCGGCAGGCGGTAGAAGGGGATGCCCGAGTTGGCGTGGTGCACATGGTGGTAGCCGATATTGGCGGTGAACCAGGCCATCAGTGGACCGGTGCGCATGTAGCTGGAGGAGAACACCGCGGTGGCCGCGTAGTCCCAGTCGGCGCGCTCGGGGTAACGCACGCCGGGGAAGTTGTGTTGGCAGTAGAACATGTAGGCGCCCAGCGCCGAGCCGGACAGGCTGGGGACCAGCACCCCATACAGCAGGATGTCCGGCGCCAGCAGCGCCAGGGCGACGGCGCTCGCCAGGTTCAGCGCCAGGGCCAACAGCGACCACAGTCGATGCCGCGGCTGGGTGATCAGCGAGACCAGGCAGATGCTGAAAATAAAGATACTGAATGACGCCAGCAGGATCATCAGCGGGTGTCGGGCGACGCGGTAGCGCAAGCGCTTGAGGCGCCCGGCGCGGGCATATTCCTCGGTGGACAGCAGGGGAAAGGTGCCCAGGTCAGTGTGAGTAGAGAGCAGCGGCAGGCGGTTTTTCTCCGCGCCGACATACTGGCAGCTGTGGCCGTGGTGGTAATCGTGGGACTGCTTCCACAGTGTCGGCGGGGCCATCAGCAGCAGGCCGAAAGTCTTGAAAAACACCTCGGCAAAACGCGAGCCCTTGAGGATCGCACCGTGCATGTAGTCGTGGTACAGCACGAACATGCGCACCAGGGACAAGCCCAGCAGCACGCTGCAGCCCAGGCGCAGCGGCCACCACAGCGGCAGGGCCACGGCCGCGCCGAACAGCCCGATCACCAAAAGCGTCGAGTAGAAATGCCACCAGCTCAGGCGGCGGTTTTCCACGGTGAAGGGCAGGGTCTGGCGAATCAGCTCCTTGCCATAACGCGCCAGTTGCTCGCGGTCCAGGCCGTCGGTGGGCCAGGGGATGGCCCCCGGCTGGTGCGGCTCCTGGCCTGCGCCGGCACGGCAACAGGCAGAGGCGGTCGAGGTGTCCAGCGTGCGCATGCTCGGTGCTCTCCTTAGCCGATAACCGCTTCGTCGGGGCTGTGCTGCATGAACAACTGTGGCCGCCGGTCCTTCCACGGGCGTGCCTGTTCCAACTGGCCGGCCAGGCGGAACAACAGGCTTTCCTCGCCAAAGGCGGCGCTGAGCATCAGGCCGATCGGCAGGCCCTCGGCGTTCCAGTGCAACGGCAAGGAAATCGCCGGTTGCCCCGAGGCGTTATGGATGGCGGTGAACGGGCTGTAGTCGATCAGCGGGCCGTAGGTGCTTTCCAGGTCGCTGGAATGGATATCCACTACGCCATTGCGCAGCGGCGGCCGGGCCAGGGTCGGGGTCAGCCAGCAGTCGTAGGTCTGATGGAAGCGCGCCATTTCCCGACCGACCTGCTGCAACACCAGCTCGGACATCTGGTACTCCACCGCGCTGACGCCAAGGCCGCGTTGATGCACGGCCTGGGTCAGGTTTTCCAGCTCGCCGGGCAACGGGCCGCGTCCCAGTTGCAGGCTCATCAGTTCCACGGCGAAGGCAATGCCGGAGAACCACAGGGCGCTGAAGGCTTCGGCGAAGCTTTGCAGGTCCAGCTGCGGTGCCGCTTCTTCCACATGGTGGCCGAGGGATTCGAGCAGGCGCGCGGTGCTTTCCACCGCTGCGATGCAGTCGGGGTGCAGCGGCCGCCCGGCCGGGTCGGTGCTGGAATAGGCGATGCGCAGGCGTCCCGGTTCGCGACCGAGCTGGTCGAGAAAACGCCCCTGCATCGGCGGCGCGCGATACGGGTCGCCCGGCACCACGCCGTGGGTGGCGTCGAGCAGGGCGGCGCTGTCGCGCACGCTGCGGGTCAGCACATGTTCGTCCAGCAGGCCGCTGAGCAGCTCGCCGAAGTCCGGGGCCAGGGAGTTGCGCGCCCGGGTCGGCTTGAGGCCGACCAGGCCGCAGCAGGACGCGGGAATGCGGATCGAGCCGCCGCCGTCGTTGCCATGGGCCGCCGGGACCATGCCGGTGGCCACCGCGGCGGCCGCGCCGCCACTGGAGCCGCCGGTGGAATACTCCAGGTTCCACGGGTTGCGCGCCGGCCCATGGAAGGCGCCTTCGGTGGTGGGCAGAATGCCGAACTCCGGGGCGTTGGTCTTGCCGACGAACACCAGTCCGGCCTGGCGAAAGCGCTTCACCAGCTCGCAGTCCTGGGGCATGACCCGCACTTGCAGCATGCGCGAGGCCAGGGTCGAAGGCAGGTCCTGACAGTCGCCGAGGATGTCCTTGAGCAGGAACGGCACGCCGTGCAGCGCGCCGGTCGGCGGCGCCTTGTCCTGTGCGGCGGCCTGCGCCCGGGCCTTGTCGTAGGCTTTGTAGACCACGGCGTTGACCGCCGGGTTGAAGGCTTCGATGCGGCGTATGGCTTCCTCCAGCAGTTCGGAGGGGCGTACCTGCCCGGTCCTGACCAGATCGGCCAGGCCGACCGCATCGAAGGTGGCGTATTCGCTAAAAGACATCCTGTTCTCCCGTGCTGCGCACGCTGCTGGCGATACCGGGGCGCTCCCGCTCCGGCCTGGGTTTGATGGCATGGCCGGTTGCACAGGCCCGGCTTGCACGGGCCTGGATATATCGGCTTCACACCCTTGAAAAAAGCTGATGACTGCAAGTGATATGGCAAAAAGCCATGCATGCATCGAGCTGTGAGGCGAATATGCGCCGGGGGCGGAAATTGCGGGTATACGCCGTTCGGAGTATTAACTTCGACTGCGCGCTCCCAGAGGATGATCAAGCGTAATGGATGCGCAAGGCCGCAGATTTCGGGCCTTGCGGGAGATGGCTAAGTACGGCTGCCTGGACACAAAATAATGACTACGAACGACCACGATAGCGACGTTCCGTATGCGAATTTTTCGGAATGTCTGCAGCTTCACGCCCATACGATCCCGGACCGATTGGCCTATCGTTTTCTGCACAACGGGCGAGACGAAGAAACCCTGATCACCTTCTCTGAACTGGACCGCGCGGCCCGAGCGGCGGCGGCCCGGTTGCAGGGGCATTGCCAGGCGGGGGACCGGGTGCTGATCCTGCTCAAGCCAGGCCTGGACTATGTGATCGCCTTCATGGGCTGTCTGTATGCCGGGCTGGTGGCGGTGCCGGCCTACCCGCCGGGGGCGACCAAGACCCTGGACCGGCTGGACGGCATCATCGACGACTGCCAGCCGACGGCGGCACTGGCCAGTGGCGAGGATGTCCCGACCATCCTGGCCCGGCTGGGGCAGGCGCAGAGTCCGCGGGTGCTGGACATGGCGAGCCTCGACCTGGCCCTGGCCAGCGAGTGGCGGGCCGTCCCGGTAACCCGGGACGATATCGCCTTTTTGCAATACACCTCCGGCTCCACCGGGATTCCCAAAGGAGTGGCGGTGACCCACGGCAACCTGATTCACAATTCGCGCAGCATCAGCCGCGGTTTTTTGACCCACAAGGACAGCCACCTGGTCAGCTGGCTGCCGCCGTATCACGACATGGGGCTGATCGGCGGCATCCTGCAATCCTTGTTCGTCGGCTTCGGCTCGACCCTGCTGGCGCCGATCCACTTCCTGCAACGGCCGCTGCGCTGGTTGCAGGCCATCAGCACCTACCGCGGCACCGTCAGCGGCGGGCCGAACTTCGCCTATGAATTGTGCCTGCGCAAGATCAAGGACGAAGAGCTGGCCGGCCTCGACCTGAGCAGCTGGGAGGTGGCGTTCAACGGCGCCGAGCATGTGCGGGCGCAGACCATTGCCGCCTTCCATGAGCGTTTCGCCCGCGCCGGTTTTGCCAGCACCTCGGCCTTTCCCTGCTACGGGCTGGCCGAAGGCACGCTGATGGTCAGCGCCGGCGGCAGCAAGCGCGAGCCGGTGATCCGTCAGTTCCATGCCGGCTTGCTGGAGGACAATGTGGCATGCCTGCATGAAGGCCCGGGCAGCGACGCCGAGTTGCGCCTGCGCACCCTGGTCAGCAGCGGCCGCGGGATCCCCGGGCAGGGTCCGTTCATCTGCGACCCGCACACCGAGCAGCCGCTGGAAGACGGGCGGGTCGGGGAGATCTGCATCCTCGGCGACAGCGTCGCCAGCGGTTACTGGCAGCGCCCGGAGAGCACCGCCGCGGCCTTTCGCCCGGCCCCGCCGGCGCTCGGCTGGTCGCGCTACTTTCGCACCGGCGACCTGGGCTTCCTGCTCGACGGCGAGCTGTTCGTCACCGGGCGGCTCAAGGACCTGATCATCGTCAATGGCGTCAACCATCACCCTGGTGATATCGAGAACACCGTGCTGCGCACCCATGACAGCTTTCGCCCGGACGGCACCGCGGCCTTCAGCATCGAGACCGGCGACAGCGAGCAGGTGGTGATCGCCCAGGAAATCGAACGGCGTGCCTTGCGCAGCCTCGACCTGCCACAGCTGCTCAGCGACTTGAAAGCGCGGCTGTGGCAACAGCACCAACTGGCGCGGCCGGTGCTGTTGCTGGTGTTCGGCGGGTCGTTGCCGCGTACCTCCAGCGGCAAGATCAAGCGCCAGGAGTGCCGCAAGCAGTTCGCTCCCTGGCTGGCGGCACTCGATGATGCCGCGCCGGCCGAAGCCCACCCGCTGGACAAGTCGGTGATCGCGGTGGAGAGCAACGGCCGGGTATTGCGTGACATCACCGTCGACAGCCAGGTCGTGGAAGCATGACCAGTCTATCGATCGGCCCGGTGCATGCGCCCAAGCCCGCGGCGCTGCTGTTCGCCCAGCCGGCCTTCTGCGAACCGCGGCTGGAACTGGCCAGCCGCCCGCGGTCGGTGCTGTCGTTGCCGCCCACCGACAGCCAGCAACGGCTGCAACTGACCAGCGTGCTCAACTGCATCACCTCGGCGCGCAGCATCGCCGAGCTGACGCAGCAGACCCAGCTGGCGCTGCCGCAGATCCTGCCCTGTGAGAACTTCGTGTTCGCCAGCGGCAGGGTCCGTGCGCATCGGGTGTTCTTTTCGCACCTGATTCATCCGGACAGCGTCTCCGATGACCTGATCAAGGCCATCGTCGGTCGCGACGGCATGATTCCGCCGCTGGGCATCGACCCCATCGAGCATTGCGGGCGCCCCAAGTTCACCACCCTGGAGCGCCTGGGCAACTCGCAGGACCAGGTGTGGGCGAAAATCTTTCGCGAACACGGCATACGCAACCTGGGCTGGACCCTGCTGCCCGGATTGCACCGCAACACCTTCACCGGCTACTTCTTTCACAACATCTCGGCCACCGTGGCCCACGAAAGCAAAATGCGCATGATGGTCTTCGCCCCGTACCTGCACATCGCCCTGAACCGGGCGCTGGGCAGCAAGCTGTTGCGCCACAACCCGGGGCCGAACCATCAACTGTTGTCCATCCTGTCCAGCCGCGAAGCGGAGATTTCGCGCTGGGTGGCCCGAGGCAAGACCAACTGGGAGATTGGCCAGATCCTCGGCATCAGCGACAAGACCGTGAAAACCCATCTGCAGAACATCTTCTCCAAACTCCAGGCGTCGAGTCGGGCGCAGATCGCGGCGTTGTTCTGCGACGAGTGAGTGCTGCCTGCCTGTCTTTCATCCGGTAACCCTTCCACAGTGCTGACGGGGGTCAGTGCTTCGGCGTCGCCTGCGCCTCTGTAGGAGCGGCCGGTCGACGCTCGATTGGCCGCGATGGGGTCTGTTTGGGTGCTGCATGTTTGGGATGGTGTACATATCCATTTCTACGGTAACGGCTGCTTATGGTTTCGCCCTTACGGCGAGTCCCTTTTTACAAACGCCTAAAAAGGAACCAAAAACGCTTGCCCCTGCGTACGGCCTTCGCTGCGCTCAGGTTCCCTCGCTCCGGCGTCCCTCAGGGGGCATCGACTCCGGTCGGCTTCGCTTCGACCTCCATACGATGTCCTCGACTGCGTCGAGGGGCGCTGCGCGCCATCCCCCTGATGAACACCGGAACGAAGCCTCCCGATGGGGCGGGTAGATCAAGATCAAAAGCCAAAGCCAAAGCCAAAGCCAAAGCCAAAGCCAAAGCCAAAGCCTGGCGCGACCTACCGGTCGGCGCCAAACCCTGTAGCCGCTGCCGAGCCTGCGAGGCTGCGATCGACTGCGCAGCAGGCGCAGGGATCTTGAGGCCGCTGGAGGACCTTCGGTCCTATCGCAGCCTGCGGCAGCGGCTACAGGGCTCGCTACTCCTTACGGAGTATTGAGCTGAACCGGCATGACGCCGAGCATCGGGGTGTAGCAAATAGCCTGCTCCGTCGGGTTATCCACACTCAAAACGCGTTTGCATCATGACGCCTGCCCAAGCGTTGATCCGCTGGTTTCACCACGCGGTTGGCGCGGGCCAACGGCCATGCAAAGGAAGCGAAATACGCTGGGAGGCGACTGTGCACATAGACGAAATAACCTTTGCCGTGACCGAAACCCTGGCCAGCCTGCTGGAGGTCGATTCCGGGTCGCTGGACGTCGAGCGCTCGTTCCACGAGATGGGCGTCGACTCGGTGTTGATCGTCGGCCTGTCCGCCGAGTTCGAGGACCGTTTCGGCATCTCCCTGGACCCTGAGCTGGCCTACCTGCACGACACCGTGAGCAAGGTCAGCCAGCACCTGTACGGCGTCATCAACCAGGGCGCGTTCGGCGCAGTGGGGGAGGTCAGTCATGGCTGATTCATTGCTCAATATCACCCGCCAGGAACTGCTGGAATTCGTCGGCCTCAACGAGACCGTGGTGCGCGCCCAGGGCACCCGCATCGAAACCGCCAGCGGCCAGACCCTGATCGATTTCGTCGGCCAGTTCGGCGCGGTGCCTTTTGGTTATGGCGCGGCGCCTGTTACCGAGGCGATCCACACCTTTCTCGCCAGCGGCCAGGCCTCGCTGGTCCAGCCGCTGATCAACCCCGGCGCCGAAGAACTGGCGCGACGCCTGATCGAGCTGGCGCCGGGTACCCACTCGAAGGTGACCTTCACCACCAGCGGCGCGGAAACCGTCGAAGCGGCGATCAAGCTGTGTCGCGCCGCGACCCAGCGCGAGCTGGTGATCGGCACCCTGACCGGTTTTCACGGCAAGACCCAGGGCGCGGTCGGGGTCACCGGCAAGGCCACTTACCGCGAGCCGTTCCAGATCCGCGCCGACGGTTTCAGCCATGTGCCCTATGGCGACCTGGAGGCCCTCGAGGCGCTGCTGAAAACCCGGCGCGCCGCGGCCTTTTTCGTCGAGGCGGTGCAGGGCGAGGCGGGCATGATCACCCCGCCGCCAGGCTACCTGCTGGCGGCGCAGAACCTCTGCCGCCAATACGGCACTTTGTTCGTGCTCGACGAGATCCAGACCGGCCTGGGCCGCACCGGCGAGCTGTTCGCCGCCACCGCCCACGGTCTGGAACCGGACGTGGTGCTGCTGGCCAAGGCCTTGGGCGGCGGCGTCGCGGCCATCGGCGCGTGCATCTACGGCGAGCAGTGCTGGAGCCGCGATTTCGACCGGCACCACAGTTCCACCTTCGCCGTGAACGGCTTCAGCGCCGCCATCGGCCTGGCCGTGCTCGATCAGCTTACGGCCAACGACGGCGCCCAGCTCAAGCATGCGGCGCAGCAGGGCGCCTACCTGTACGCCGGGCTGTCGCGTCTGGTGCGCGACTATCCCGAGGTGTTCCACAGCCTCGACGGCCGCGGCCTGATGCTCGGCCTGAAGTTCCGCCGCTGGAGCGGCGAGCGCCTGTATACGCTGTCCCTGGCCAGCGCCTTCGGCGCCCTGGTGCCGATCGTCTGCGGCTACCTGAAAAGCCGGCATGGCGTGTACTGCCTGCCGACCCTCACCGAAGGCAACGTGCTGCGCATCCAGCCGCCGCTGTGCATCGAGCGCGCCGATATCGACCTGTTGCTCGAAGGCCTCAAGGCGGTGGCGGAACTGGTGGTGCACAACCAGCAGCATCGCTTGATTCTCGAAGCCCACGGCTATGCCGGGCCACGGGGTGTGCCGAGCCCCTGGGTGGTGCCCGGCAAACCGCGCAGCAGCGGGCGCTGCCTGGGACGCTTCGCCTTCCTGCTGCACCCGACCACCGCCGAGAGCGTCAACGGTGACAGCGTGGTGGACGGCCTGGGGCTGTCGGCGGCGGAAAAAACCTTTATGCAGGGCTGGCTCGACGACTTCTCCGAATGGGCCAAGCCCGACCTCGACGCCGGGGTGTCCTATCACGCCCGCCGGGTCTACAACGATGCCGGCGACTACGTCGAAGGCTGGCTGGTCGGCAGCCTGCTGCAACCGCGCGACCTGATGCGCCTGAGCCTGGGCAAGCGGCGCAAGCTGCTGGCCAACTACCTGGACAGCGTCGCCGAGCTGGAGGTGGATTTCGTCGGGCTGGGGGCCTACACCTCGGTGATTTCCAGTGCCGGCGTGGATGTCATCAACGAGCGGTTCCACACCACCACCGGCAACAGCCTGACGGCCATGGTCGGTGTCGATGCGCTGCTGAGCACTTGCGCCAACCGCGGTGCGCCGCTGGCCAAGCGCCTGACCGGGGTGATCGGTGCCTACGGTTCGGTGGGGCGCCTGGCCAGCCTGCGCCTGGGGCGCTTCTGCGAGCACCTGGTCTTGCTCGGCAATGGGGCCAATCGGGGCGCCATGGACGAGCTGCGGCTGGTGGCCGGCGAGTTGTATCGCGATGCCTTGCTGCAGATCCAGGGCGGCCACAGCAGCGGCATCGCCAAGACCCTGGTGCTGCTCCTGCCGAGCCTGGCCAGCGTCGAGCAACTGCTGGATCGCGACCTTGGCGACGAGGAGCAATTGCGTACGCTGTTCGACAGCGTCGATGCCCTGGCCCAGGGCAAGCCGCAGGTGCAGCCGCCGCTGGTGATCACCGCGGACCTGGGCCACTGGCTGCCGCGCCTGGAAACCGTGCTCTCGGCCACCTCCAATGGCTCGGCCTTTATCGACCCGCTGGTGCTGCATCAGAACGCGATCATCTGCGACTGCGCGCAGCCGCCGGACATCGGCCACGTCACCCTGGCGCTGCGCCCGGACGTCACGGTGATCGAAGGCGGCCTGATCCATCTGCCCGACCGCAGCCAGCGTTTCGGCCAACAGAACCTCACCGGTCTGCCCACGGGCGTGACCTTCAGCTGCCTGGCCGAAACCATGGTCCTGACCATGGCCGGCCTGCAGCGCGACTACAGCATCGGCAAGCGTCCTCCACTGGAGGATGCCGAAGCGATCTTCGACCTGGCCCGAGCCTTCGGTTTCGCCCCCGCGGTGGAGCAGTTGATCGAAAAAGCCGGTTAACCCTGACAACGAGAAAGGAGTCCACACCATGTCGATGCACAACGCCCGCAACGCCACCGAGAAGTACCTGCCGGGCCTGCTCGCCGCCCTCCGGGAGCGCGGCCTGATGGCCCTGGAGCAAGCCGACCCGGCCGTGCTCTGCGGGCTGTTTCGCGACTATCGCGCCGCCGGCCTGATCATCCCCGAGACCTACGGCGGCCTCGGCGCCTCGCCGGAGGAAACCGTGGAGATCCTGCGCGCCATCGGTTCGCTGTGCCCATCCCTGGCGGTGATGATGACCATGCATCACCACACCATCGCCACCATCGTGCAGCTGGGCGGGTTGATCCCGGCGGCGGAAGAGCTGCTGTGGGGCATCACCCAGAACCAGCTGCTGATCGCCTCGGCCTTCGCCGAGGGCAAGCCGGGCTCGGAGATCTTCAACCGCAGCGTCAAGGCGCGGCCGGTGAAGGGCGGTTTTGTCCTCGACGGCAGCAAGAAGCCCTGCACCATGAGCCACCACATGGACGTGATCGTGGTCGGCGTAGCCTGTGAACAGGACGACGGCAGCGTCAGCCAGGGCTTTGCCGTGGTCTTTGCCGATGGCAGCACGATCACCCGCGAACCCTTCTGGAACGCCACGGTGCTACGTGCCACCGACAGCAACGAACTGGTGTTCAACGGCGTGTTCGTGCCCAGCGAGCGCATGCTGCTGGCCGACGGCGCCGACAGCGAAGAAGTGGCCGCCACCGCCATGGAAACCTCGCTCAACGGCCTGAGCTGGTTCCAGCTGATGGTCGGCGGCAGCTACCTGGGCGTGGCTTCGGCGCTGGTCGACCGGCTGCTGAGAAAGCCCTTCGCCGACCCCGCGCAACTGGCCCTGCTGTGCATCGAGCTGGAGGGCGCCCATCAGGCGCTGCTCGGCACCGCCGGCGAATTGCAGGCACAACAGGATGCGCCGATGAACACCTACCACAAGGCGCTGTGCACGCGCTTCCTGGTGCAGGCGGCGATCGAGCGTGCGACCAACCTCAGCGTCGAGCTGTTGGGTGGCATGGCGTTCATCGCCTCCGACGAAGTGGCCTATCTGCTGGCGGCCTCCCGGGCGATCGGCTTCCACCCGATCTCCCGCAGTGCCGCCACGCCGTTGCTGGCGCAGTTCCTGCGCGAGTCCTACAGCGCCTGATTCGCCTGCTACCGCAGCCGGAGCTTCGGCGCCCCTGGCGTCGCTCCGGCCTCGGCAACATGCCTAATGGAGTAGAAGCATGAGTAGCGATTTTCTCTATCCGCCGCGCCCGGCCAATGTCGGTCGCGGGTTTCACTGCCTGGCTATTCCGCTGTTCAGCCTGCTGCTGGTGTTCAACACCGCAGCCATCGCTGTGATTCTGGCCCTGTCATGCACCTTGCAGGCCGGGCGCCGGTCATTGTCGTGGCTGCCGGGCATGAAGGCCCTGGGCAACTGGCTGGTGACGAGCTATCACCGCTTGTTGCAACCCCTGGCCGACCGCTTGCTCAAGGACCCGCGGGACGAGCCGATCCTGGCCGCCGCCATCAGCCTGGGCCTGACCGCCGGGCCGGTGTTCATCGCCCAGCTGTGGCTCAAGGAAATCTCCTGGCTGCTGGTGCTGCTGTTCTACGCCTTCGTCTATGGGCCGAACATTCGCGGCTTTGTCCGCTCCTTCAGCGCCATGCATCAGGAAGGCCATGTGCCCGGCGGTATCTTCAAGCGTTCGAGCCTGCTCGATCGCTGGGTCGGCAATTCCTTCCTGTACATGTTCTTCGCCATTCCCATGGGCCTGATCCCCCATGCGGCGGCGCACCTGCAACAGCATCACCGGGAAAACGCCGGGCCGCTGGATGTCTACGCCACCGCGCGCTACGACCATGCCAGCGCCTGGGATTTCGCCGTGTATATGGTGCGCGAGGTGATGTACCAGCAGTTCATGGTTTCGCCCTGGCTGTACTTCAAGAGCAAACACAAGCGCAGCCAGGCCCGGGCCATGGTCATGGGCAACCTGGTGCATGTCGGGCTGTTCGTCGCGCTGGCGTGCTACAGCCTGCCGATCGCCGTGCTCTACATGCTGGTGCCCTGGTGCGCGAGCAACTTCCTGATGGGCGTCATCCACTGGAGCCAGCACGCCTTCTACGGCGGCCAGCAAGACCCCAAGGACTGGATGTACAACACCGTGACCCTGCTGGAAACACCGGTGAACATCCTCAACGAGGGTTACCACGCCTGCCACCATCACTGGTCTGTCGGCCACTGGTCGGAGAGCCCGGCGCTGTTCGAGCGGCTCAAGCCGGAACTGGCGGCCGCGGGTTCCATGGTGTTTCGCGACCTCAGCGTATTCGGCCTGTTCGTACTGCTGATGCTGCGCCGCTTCGATGCGCTGGCGGACAAGCTCGACTGGTGGCAGCCGCTGGACCACGCAGAGAAAGTCCGCCTGCTGCAATTCCGGGTGCTGCCGGCGCCCATCGCGGCCCATGAACATGCCCATCAACGGCGCCTCGCCACACCGCGCAACGCCGACGAACCCACCCCCGCGCACAGCGCCCTGGGCCAGCCATGAACCGTCCCCTGACCTTGAAAGTCGCCGCCATCGAACGGGAAACCGACGATGCGGTGACCATTCACCTCAAGCAGCCGCTGCTGCGCAAAGTCCGCTACAGCGCCGGGCAGTACCTGACCCTGGAGGTCGACGTCGACGGCGCCAAGGGCTGCCGCGCCTATTCCATCAGCAGCACGCCGGGGCTGGACAAGACCCTGTCGATCACCGTCAAGCGCGTGGCCGGCGGCAAGGTTTCCAACCGCCTGGTGCAGGAGCTGAGCGCCGGCGACGCGGTGCAGACCCTCGGCACCCACGGCCGCTTCACCTTCGCCCCGCAGCCGGGCCGGGGGCGGCACCTGGTGCTGCTGGCTGCGGGCAGCGGGATCACGCCGATCTTCTCGATCCTCAAGTCGGCGCTGCACTTCGAGCCGGATGCCCAGGTGTCGCTGATCTACGGCAACCGCAATCAGGAGTCGGTGATCTTTCGCGACAAGCTCGACCAGCTGCGCCAGACCTTCGGCGAGCGTTTGCAACTGGTGCATGTGCTGTCGCGACCGGACACCCCGGGGGCCCACGAAGGGCGCCTGACCCGGCAGCGGGTGATCGACATTCTCGGCGCGCTGCCCGGCCCGCAAGCCCGCGAATACTACAGCTGCGGCCCCAGCGGCATGATGGACGAGGTGACCGCCGCCCTGGAGGCCCTGGGCATCGCCCCGGAAAGCGTGCACCAGGAGCGTTTCACCCCGGCCAAGGCGCCAGTGGCCAGCGGCGACACGGAAAAACGCGTGGAGCTGCTGATGCAGGGCCAGGCGTTCAGCTTCACGGTCGCCCCGGGCCAGACCCTGCTCGACGCGGCCCTGGCCAGCGGCGTGCAGCCACCGTTTTCCTGCCGCAGCGGTTTCTGCACGGCCTGCGTCTGCACCCGGCTGGCGGGGCAGGTACGCATGCGCGAGGACCATGGGCTGTCGGCGGACGAACTGAACCGGGGCCAGGCACTGTTGTGCGTGGGCTATCCATTGACGGACGACGTGCGCCTGCAAGTCGATTAGCGATACAGACAGAGGAAGGTCAATTCATGAATCATTCAACCCAACACGCCGCCGAGGACGAACTGCGGCTGGCCAAGCGCGCCGAACTGCGGGTCGACCGCGAACGCCAGGCTCAGTTGCAGGCACTGATGCAGCCGCAGCCGCTGAAGTTCGTGCTCTGGTCGGTACTGCATGTGCTGGTCTGGTGCGCGGCGGCGCTGTACATCCTGCTCGGCGACAACCCCTGGGGCCTGGCGCTGGCGGTGCTGGTGCTGGGCAACCAGCTGCATGCCTTCACCGTGCTGCAGCACGATTGCGGGCATGCCAGCGGCTTTCGTTCGGCGGCGCTGAACCTGTGGGTCGGGCGCTTCATGGCCTGGTTCATCGTGTTCCCGTTTTCCTCCTTCACCGAGTGCCACAAATACCATCACCGCTACCTGGGCGATCCGCACAAGGACCCCGACGACTGGAACTACACCGGCGGGGTGAAGTGGATGTTCCTGCGCATCGCCGTGTTCGTGCCGCGCTTCATCTACTTTTCCCTGGTGCGCTACGGCAAGGCGGTGCGCAACCGGGTTCTGCGCGAGCTGGCGTTCAATCTGCTGTCGCTGGCGGCGATCGGCGCCTGGTGCTACAGCCAGGGGCTGATGCTGCAATTCGTGCTGATTTTCATCGTGCCGCTGCTGTTGCTGGCGCTGGTGATCAACCCGATTTCCCGGGGCTACGAGCACTTCCCCATGGCCACCCTGGCGGTTGGCGACCCGCAGCGCCTGGACCTGGCGAAGAACACCGTGACCGTCAGCGACCGGCTGATCGGCCTGTTGTGGGCCAATATCAACTACCACGTCGAGCATCACATCTACCCCGGCGTGCCCTTCGTCAACCTGCCGCGGCTGGCGGCGCTGCTGGACAACAAGCCCTACCTGCGCGACCGCTGGCTGCTGGCGCGGATGTTCGCGCGACGTCCGGTAACAACTTGCGCCGAACCTCGGCGAGCGGCGTGAGCTACATTTACAGCGCCCGAAGGAGCGCCACTCACCGAGGATTCACGGATGACCTGTATTTTCTGCCAGATCGCGGCCGGCGAATTGCCCAGTGCCCTGGTCTATCGCGACACCCACTGCATGGCCTTCATGGATGTGCATCCGCTGGGGCAGGGGCACTTGCTGCTGATCCCGCTGGCCCATGTGGAAAAACTCGAGCAACTGCCCACGGTCATCCGCCAGCACCTGTACCAGGTGTTCGATACCCTGCTCGCCGCCCAGCGGCGCGCCGGCTTCGGGGTGGAAGGCACGCACCTGATCGTCAACGACGGCAAGGCCACCAACCAGCACATTCCCCACGCCCACCTGCACCTGGTACCGCGGCAAAGGGGCGATGGGCTGGGTTTCGGCCTGCGCATGTTCATGCACTTCACCGGCATATTCGGCCGCCGCACGCCCCTGCAGACCCTGCGCCGCCAGGCCCTGGTGATCGCCGCCGAACTCGACCCGCAGGCGCTGGAGAACCTGGCGCACCGGACCAGCAGGCTGCACGCAGCGTCAACCTGACCGCCAGGGCCGGTGAGCGGCCCACCCTCGATCCACGGAACTTCGGAATGAACAGCCGTGCATGCGCTGCGGGCGGTCTCGCCCGGCGTTTGTGCCGCCAGGAGTCAGGAACATGAGTGCGCTACTTCAGGAGCAGGCCGACCCCGCGCGGGTCTATCGGGTCGTGATCATCGGCGCCGGCTTCTCCGGCATCGGCATGGCGATCAACCTGCGCCAGCGCGGCGAACAGGACTTCCTGATCCTCGAACAGGAAGCCGGCGTCGGCGGCACCTGGTGGGTCAATCAGTACCCCGGCTGTGCCTGCGATATTCCTTCCCACCTCTATTCGTTTTCCTTCGAGCCCAACCCCGACTGGTCGCGGCGCTTTTCGCCGCAGCCGGAGATCCGCGACTACCTGCGGCACTGCGCCGACAAGTATCAGGTGCTGCAACACTGTTGCTTCAACACCGCGGTCACCGGCCTGCGCTGGCTGGAAGAGCGCGCCCTGTGGCAGGTGACGGATGCCCGTGGCGGCGTGCGTTTCGCCCAGGTGGTGGTGGCCGGCACCGGGGCCTTGTCGACCCCGGACTATCCCCGACTGCCGGGGCTTGAGCGCTTCAAGGGCCGGGTCTTTCATTCCCAGCATTGGGACCATGACTATGTCCTGGCCGGCAAGCGGGTGGGGGTGATCGGCACCGGCGCCTCGGCGATCCAGTTCGTGCCGCAGATCCAGCCGCGGGTGGCCAGCCTGGCGGTGTTCCAGCGCACGCCGCCGTGGATCATCCCCAAGCCGGACCGGGCCTTTTCCACGACCGCCCAGCGCCTGCTGCGGCGTTTTCCCGCGGTGCAGCGGCTGTTGCGCGGGCTGATCTACACCGCCCATGAAACCCGGGTATTGGGCTTCGTGTTCAACCCGCGGCTGATGGCCTTGCACAAATGGCTGGCGCTCAACCTGTTGCGGCGCCAGGTCAAGGACCCGGAACTGCGCCGGCGACTGACCCCGGACTACGCCATCGGCTGCAAGCGCATCCTGCTGTCCAACGATTATTTTCCGGCCCTGGCCCAGGCCAACACCCGACTGGTCACCAGCGGTATCCGTGAAGTCACCGAGGACGCGCTGATCACCGTCGACGGCCAGCGCCATGCCCTGGATGCGCTGATCTTCGGCACCGGTTTCAAGGCGCGCACGCCGTTCCCGGCGGGGATGATCCTCGGGCGTGGCGGGGTGGACATAGTCAACACCTGGCAGCAGGGCAGCGAAGCCTACAAGGGCACCACGGTCAGCGGCTTTCCCAATCTGTTCCTGTTGATGGGGCCCAACACCGGCCTGGGGCACAACTCCATCGTCTACATGATCGAGTCGCAGATCGCCTACATCCTCGGTGCCCTGGACACCCTGCAACGCCTGGGCGTGACCAGCGTCGATGTCGATCCACAGGCCCAGGCGCGCTTCAACCAGGGCCTGCGCCACCGGCTGCGCGGCGCGGTATGGAGCGTCGGCCGTTGCCAGAGCTGGTACATGGACCCCGACAGCGGGCGCAACGTCGCCCTGTGGCCAGGGTTCAGCTGGCAGTTCCGCCAGCAGACCCGTTATTTCGACGCCGAGGCCTATCGCCTCACCTCGCACCCCCAAGGAGTGAAACCATGAGCCATCCGGGCAAGAGCGTGTTTGTGTTCGGCCTGTACATGTTGTTGCTGGGCGCCGCGTTGGTGCTGGCGCCGAACCTGTTGTTGCCGTTGTTCGGCTTCGCCCTGACCGATGAGGTGTGGATCCGGGTGATGGGCCAGTTGGCCTTGTACCTGGGCGTCTATTACGTCTGGGCCGGCTACACCGAGCGGCGCGAGTTGATGGCCCTGACGGTGGCGATCCGCCTGTCGGTGCCGGTGTTTTTTGCCGCTTTCGTCGCCGCCGGGCTGGTGTCGCCGGTGCTGTTGCTGCTGGCCTTGCCGGACCTGTGCGGCGCGTTGTGGACCTGGCGCGCGCTGAAGGCTGCGCGGGTTTCCCGCCAGTCGCTGGGTAACGCCTGACCCCGCCAGTCTTCTGTTGCCTTGTCCCGCCAGCTAACCCTGGCGGGGTACTCCTTTGCAGTGATTACCGCGCGGCTGCATCCCCTCCATACTCGCCACCAGCCCTGGCGGGTGCCACCCATGTGGCGTCCGGAGACCTGCCGACACTTCAAAGGATCCACGATGAAGATTGAACTGATGCAACTGGCCGGTCGTGACGGCGACACGGCCTACAACCTCGAGCGGGTCCTGCAGGGCGTTGCCGACTGTGATGACGACATCGACCTGCTGGTCTTCCCGGAAACCCAGATCAGCGGTTTCGCCAGCCAGCAGCAACTGGCCGAGGTCGCCGAGCCATTGGACGGGCCGAGTATCCAGGCCGTATTGCGGGCGGTGCGCGCCAAGGGGGTCGCGGTGGTGGTCGGCATCGCCGAAAAAGCCGCCGGCCATTACTACAACACCTCGCTGCTGGTGACCCCCGAAGGGGTGGCGACGAGTTATCGCAAGACTCACCTGTGGCCCGACGAGCGCGGTCTGTTCCAGCCCGGTGACCGTTACACCACCGTGCTCTGGCGGGGCGTGCGGGTCGGCCTGCTGATCTGCTACGACATCGAACTGCCGGAAAGCGCCCGCGCCCTCGGCCAACTGGGCGCCGAGCTGATTCTGGTGAGCAACGGCAACATGGACCCCTACGGCCCGGTGCACCGCACCGCGATCATGGCCCGTGCCCAAGAGAACCAGGCCTTCGCGGTGATGGTGAACCGGGTCGGCAGCGGCACCGGCGGCCTGGTGTTCGCCGGCGGCAGCGCGCTGGTCGATCCCTTCGGCCGACTGCTGTTCGAGGCCGGCCGCGACGAGTGCCGGCAGGTGGTGCAGCTCGACCTCGGGCAACTCAAGGCCGCTCGCCGCGATTACGACTACCTGCACGACCGGCGCCTGCAACTGTCCGGCGAATACGTCGAGCACGCCGATGGCCTTCGCGAGCTGTTGATCCCTTAAACCCCATCGCTGTTTTTCCGCCGCTTTCGGCCCTGCCATAACAATCCATAATCAGCAGGCGAGGCGCACGTCCCTTGGGCGGGTGCCAACGCTCGGAGTCCTCAGATGAAAGCTATCCGCTGTTTGCCCCTGGCCCTGGCCGCACTGTTCGGTTTCGCTACGGCCCAGGCCGCCGAACCGAGCGTGCATTTCTACAACTGGTACGACTACATCGCCCCGGACACGCCCGGACAGTTCCACAAGGAAACCGGCATCAGCGTGCTGCAGGACACCTTCGACAACAGCGACGTGATGCAAAGCAAGCTGATGGCCGGGCGCAGTGGCTATGACGTGGTGGTGGCCAGCAGCGACCTGCTGCCGAACCTGATCAAGGCCGGGGTGCTCCAGGAACTGGACCGCAGCCAGCTCGGCAACTGGTCGCACCTGGACCCCGAGATGCTGGCCAAGGTGCAGAGCAACGACCCCGGCAACCGCTTCGCCGCACCCTACCTGTGGGGCACCACGGGCATCGGTTATGACGTCGACAAGGTCAAGGCGCTGCTCGGCGACCAGGCGCCGGTGGACTCCTGGGACCTGATCTTCAAGGAAGAGAACCTGGCCAGGCTCAGCCAGTGCGGGGTGGCCATGCTCGATGCACCGAACGAAATCATCCCCATTGCCCTGCATTACCTGGGCCTGCCCTACAACAGCCAGAACCCCGAGGATTACAAGAAGGCCGAGGCCTTGCTGCTCAAGGTCCGGCCGCATATCCGCTACTTCGATTCGTCGAAGTTCATCTCCGACCTGGCCAACGGCAACGTCTGTGTGGTGGTGGGCTGGAGCGGCGGGGTGTTCGATGCCCAGGTCGCCTCGCAGAAGGCTGACAACGGCCGTCATCTGGTCTACAGCATTCCGCGCGAAGGCGGGCCGGTCTGGGTGGAGAACCTGGTGTTGCTCAAGGACGCGCCGCACCCACAGGACGGCCTGAAGTTCATCGACTACCTGTTGCGTCCGTCAGTGATTGCCCAGTCTTCCGACTACCTGGGCTACCCCAACGCCAACCGCGATGCCACGGCGCTGGTGGAGCAGAAAATCCGCGACAACCCGGGTGTCTATCCGTCCAGGGAAGTGATGGCCACGCTGTTCCCGCTGGAACCGCTGCCGCTGAAAATGGAACGGGTGCGGACCCGGGTCTGGAGCAAGGTCAAGACCGGGAGCTGAGCCTGGGGGGCGTGGACAGCCATGCTGGCCAAGGGGAAAGGGGCGTCGCGCAAGGAAGGAGCAGAACTGGCTACATCCGTGTAGCCAGTTCCGAAGGGTCGGTACTACGCATTGTTCAATGAAGCTCCTGAGCAAAGTCGCAGTGAGCCAGGCGGGATATCTCGATTCATATCCACAACGGGTTCTTCATCGAACTCGAACCTGCTGCCTGAACGCCCGGTGTCGCTATTACTTGAGCGTTACATCGAGCATCGGCGGGATGTAACCGTAGTCGTACTCAGCCACCACGAAGGTCTGTTGCCCTTTGATCCTGATCCCGACCGTCGGTGCTTCGGTACCGCCGATACGAATCTGCGTGCCGCTTTTGTCGGACGGTACGCTGTCGATAAAGGAGGTCACCAGGCCGTTGGGCATCACACAGTGCGAGTAGGTCTGGAACGGCTGGGAGGACGGGTTGCCCAGCACCAGGCCGGAACCGTTCAACGGCACGTAGGGACCGAACAGCGAATCGGCGACAAAACCGTACACCCCGTCCGGCCCGGTCACGCCGTCGGCATAGGTGAAGGTGTGGCTGATGGTGAACAGGTAGTACTTGCCGTCCTGGAACACGAAGTGCGGGCGTTCGGTCTGGTCGTTGACGCCGACCGCGGTCAGCAGCGGCGGCAGCATTTCCCAGTCGTCGCCGTCTTCGTCGCGGGCCACGGCGATACCGACGCAGGCGGTCTGGAAACGGGAGTTGCCGACGTCTTCATAACCTGGCGGCACGTCGCCGATTTCTGCTTCGCCCACTGTGTGCGAGCCGCGCTCGCCGGCCACGTTGCCTTCGAACAGCATGTACAGCTTGCCGTCGTTGGGGTCGCGGAACGGCCATGGATCGCGGAAGCCCCAGAAGGGGTTTTGCGCTTCGGTCTGGTACATCTTGCCGTCGGCCTCGAACAGCGGCTTGACCTTCTCGAAGCCGACCATGCTGACGCCATGCTCGGTGGTCACCACCCGGCCGCGCACCTTGACGATGGTCGCGCCCGGCGTGACGGCGGTGTAGTACAGGTCCACTTCACCCTGTTCGTTCAACAGGATCGGCGTGCCGGCCCATTCGCGAACCGTGGGCGAAACCCCTTCGGCCATCACCCGGCCACCCAGTTCCCAGTCCTTGCCGGTACGGGAAAACCAGTAGTACATCTTTGCCCGGCCGTGGCGGTCGTTCCAGTCACGGGTGATGTCGTAGTTGCCGTTTTCGTCGATGTATTCCGGGTCGTTCGGATGACGATCTGCGGTCAGGGTGAAGATCACCGACCAGCCGTCGACGGAGGTCACGTTACCGTCCAGGTCGCGCAGCGGCATGGTGTCCCAGATAAACACCTCGTTGCTCAGTACCGGGAAATCCGCGCTGACCAGTGGCTGGGTCGTGGTGGGATCGTCCGCATGGACTTTCAGCGCATCGGCGCGAGTCCAGAGGCTGGGTTGATGGGGTGTTTTGCCGAATTTTTCAGTGTTGCTTTTCATAGGTAATACCTCGTCCGTGAATGGGTTCACATAAATGTTCATCAAAAAATACTGTATGTGCATACAGCAATTTCACCTTAAGCGAGGCGGTTTTTTGGGTCAAGAATAAATTTGCATTTATGCATATTTGCCGTTTTTGCTGAGGCTGATACGTTTCAGCTAGTTCTGTTTCTAGAAGTTCGTTTTCGGCTCGATCAACGACGATGCCTGCAAAATGCGCGCTTGGAACCGCTGGTCGGTCCGAGGGCGCAGAAGGTGAAAGGAGGGAGGCGGAACAAGGTCAAGGGCGGGAGTCGAGCCTGGGCGGATCGGTCAACGCCGCCGAGCGCTGCGAACATTGTCGCTGTCATGGCGCGGACGTAGCCTGAGCCCTCGTCGCCTGAATCACGGTCAGCAGAGGGGGATAGCTCTCATGAAGGGTGCAATCGACGCATGGGCACAACCGGCCAACGGCCGGGCGCGGCTGTTGCTGCCGGAGGTGGCGCGGCTGTTCGAGAAGTCGGGTTCCGCGCATTTGCTGGACCAGCCGCTGAGCATCGAGCAGACCGTCGAGCTGATGGACCAGGCCGGGGTCGAGAAGCTGATGCTGGCGGCCTGGTGCCGGCCGGAGCGCTGGGTGTTCAGCAACGATGAAATCGCCGCCTATACCCGGGCTTATCCCGAGCGTTTTGTTGGTGTGGCCACGGTGGACCTGAGCCGGCCGATGGCGGCGCTGGCCGAGCTGCAGCGGGCGGTGGACGAGCTTGGCTGCAAGGCCCTGCGCATCGTGCCCTGGCTGTGGAAACTGCCGCCCAACCACCGCCTGTACTACCCGCTGTACGCCAAGTGCGTGGAGCTGGGCATTCCCTTCTGCACCCAGGTCGGCCACACCGGCCCGCTGATGCCTTCGGAAACCGGGCGGCCGGTGCCTTATCTGGATGAGGTGGCGCTGGACTTCCCGGAACTGCGAATCATCGCCGGGCACATCGGCCATCCCTGGACCGACGAGATGATCGGCCTGGCCTGGAAGCACGACAATATCTACATCGACACCTCGGCCTACCTGCCGGCCTATTACCCGCCGCAGCTGCTGCATTTCATGCGCAGCTACGGGCAGGACAAGGTGCTGTTCGGCAGCAATTTCCCGCAGTTGCCGTTCGCCAAATGCATGCAGCAGGTCCAGGCCCTGGAGTTGCCGGAGCCGGTGCGGGACAAGTTCCTGCAGGGCAATGCGCGGCGGGTATTCGGCTTGTAGCGCGGCGCCTCAGGCGTGGTCCTGGTAGCGGCGCCGGCTGAAAAATAGCGAGCTGCCCATGGCCACCAGCGCCACGGCAATCAGCCCGGCATCGATCTCGCCCAGCATGGGCGGCAGGAACAGAATCCACAGCAGCCCGGTGAGGCCCAGGGCCAGGCCTGTCCACTTCCTCAGTGGGTAAGGCTTCATCCAGTAGTACAGCGGCGTCAGCAGCAGGTAGACCAGCACAAAGGGAATGTACTGCTTCATGAGTCTTGCTCGCCGCGGCCGAAGATTCCTGGGCTGGCGGCCGTGGGCCGCTCTCTGTAGCTGGGACACGTCATGTTGCACTTCCTTGTCGATGGCATGAGGCGCGCCAGTGTCCATGGCAAGCGGCTTTTGTGCAAACGCGCGGTGTCATGCCAACCGCGCCAGGCAGCCCTCGAGAATATCCAGCCCTTCTTCCAGCACCTGCGGCTCAATGGTCAGTGGCGCCAGCAGGCGGATGATGTGCCGCGACTTGCCGCTGGGCATCAACAGTAGGCCGGCGTCCCGCGCCGCGCTGAGCAGCGCGCTCAGTTGTTCCGGGGCCGGCGAGCCGTCGGCCTTGAGCAGCTCGATGCCGCGCATGGCGCCGACCCCGGTCAGGCGCCCTAGATAAGGTGTCAGGCGCTCGGCCCGCCAGTGCTGGTAGCGGCTGACGATGGCCTGCTCCTGGCGTTCGCCCCAGGTTTGCAGATTGTGGTCGCTCATCTCGTCCAGGGTCGCCAGGGCCGCCGCGCAGGCGATGGGGTTGCCGGAATAGGTGCCGCCCAGGCCGCCCTTGGGCAGGTTGTCCAGCAGCGCCTTGCGCCCGAGCACCGCGCCCAGGGGCACACCGCCGCCGATGCTTTTGCCCAGCAGGACCAGGTCCGGTTCGATCCCCAGCCGCGAGAAGGCGAAGCGCTGGCCGGTGCGGCCGAAACCGGACTGGATTTCATCGGCGATCAGCAGGATGCCTTGCTCATCGCAGAAGCGTCGCAGGGTACGGGCGAACTCGACGTCCAGGGCCAGGAAACCAGCCTCGCCCTGCACCGGCTCGACAATGAAGCAGGCCACTTCGGCGACATCGATCTCCACGCTGAACAGCCGGTCCATGGCCTTCAGCGCCTCCTCGCAGGTCACGCCGTTGTCCGCGCTCGGGTAGGGCAGGTGGTACACCGGGCCGGGCAGCACGCCGATCTTCTGCTTGTAGGGCGCGACCTTGCCGTTGAGGTTGAGGGTGGCCAGGGTGCGGCCATGGAAACCGCCATCGAAGGCGATTACCGCGGTACGCCCGGTGGCGCCCCGGACGATCTTCAAGGCGTTCTCAGCCGCCTCCGCGCCGCTGTTGGTGAGCATGCCGCTGACCGGGTAACTCAAGGGCACGAAGCGCGCCAGCCGCTCCATGAACTCCACATAGGGCCCATGGGGCGCCGCGTTGAATGCGTAGTGGGTCAGCCGGGTGGCCTGCTGCTGGATCGCCGCCACCACCCGCGGATGACAATGCCCCAGGTTGAGCACGCCGATCCCACCGACGAAATCGATGTAGCGCTTGCCATTCTCGTCCCACACCTCGGCATTCCTGCCGTGGCTCAGGCGGATGGGGTGAACGATGGAAATCGACTGGCTGATGCTTTCGCTGCTCATGGGCTAAGGGCTCTGTCTGCCTGGAACATGCGGGCTATCTAAGCCAAGAGCGGGGTGGGGCCGCAAACGAAATAAAGTGCGGGGGTCAGTATGAAAATTCCGGATGTCGGGAGGAGGGTTGGATCAGTCGTTCAGCGGCGCAACGTTCCTGGCTCTGGCCCGGCGCTGGCGCAGCAGTGCGACCGCCACCACCAGCACCACGACACCGAGGACAATCGGCAGGCGATAAGGCTTCAAATCACCGAACAGATGCTCCAGCGCATCGCCGGCCCAGTAGCCGCCGCAGACGAACAGCGTGGCCCAGAGCAGTGCGCCGAGCATGTTCAGCAGGGTGAAACGCAGCGGCGACAGACCGCTGGCGCCGATCACCACCGGGCCGACCCAGCGCATGCCATACATGAAACGCACCGCCAGCACCGAGGTCGAGGGGTAACGCCGGATCAGCCCGCTCACCCGCTCGATGGCGGCCTGCTGGCCCTTCAGGCGCGGCAACAAACGCCCGCCGAAATGCCGCCCGCTCCAGAACAGCAACTGGTCGCCGAACATCCCGCTGACCGTGGCCACGGCAATCACGGCCCAAAGATCCAGCACTTGCTGATGCGCCGCCATGCCGCCCAGGATCAGCACGGTTTCGCCTTCCAGCAGGCAGCCGAGGACGATCACCCAGTAACCGTAGGTCGCGAGCAGGGCGTGCAGGTCGAGGTGTTCGAACATGGGAATGAAAGGGCCTTTGCAGAAGTAGTCCGTAAGCTTTAGAAGCGCCGAGATATCTCTTGGCCTGCCCAAGCATAGGGGAAAAGTTTGCCTGATCGTTGACCTGTTGGTGACGCGCGCTAGGCTGGTGGCTCTATTTGAAAACGCCAGGAGATAGCTCGATGGCGCAAGGATCAGTCTTTAGAAACAGCAGCGGTCAGACTATTTACCTGACTGAGGCTATGGCGTTTCCTGGCGATGTTACGCAAGTGGAGATCATCGCTATGGGGCGTACTCGGGTCATCGCTCCGGCTGGAGAAGCTTGGGACAGTTGGTTTGATGAGGCTTCTATGAGTACGGACTTTATGGCGGACAGGGATCAACCTGCTGAACCGAAAGACGCCTGAGCGACTCGGTTTTTGCCCAGTCGCTCTCACCCCTCAGTCTTCCTCCGGCGCCAGCATCCGGGTTTTCGGCGCGCCATTGGCGTTGTGCTGGTAGATCTCCCGGGGCTGGCCGTGGTCGTTGAAGAATACCTGGCCAATGCCCGCCGAGTTCCACAGCCGTTCGCCGGCCTCGCGATGTTCGGGGCTGTAGGGCACCACTCGCATCAGCCGGCGGCGGGTGAACCAGTTCAACGGCGAGCGTGGCGAATACAGCCAGCGATTGAGACGGTCGAACCATTCCAGCAGAGTCGGTGGAAACTCGTTCTTGATGCCGCTGCTGGTGATCTGCCAGATCTGCGGGCCGCCCTTGCGGTGGCGGATCAGCACTTCGTAGACGAAGGAATAGTGCACGTCGCCGGAGAGGATCACGTAGTTACCCGGGGTGCGCGAGTGGCGGAAAATATTCAGGATCACCTGGGCCGCGCCGCGGTGGGCCATCCAGTTTTCCGCGTCCACCAGCAACGGGTGACCGCACCAGCTGAAGACCTTCTGCACCGTCTCGATCAGCTTGACGCCGAACACCGGCGCCGGTGAAACGATGATCGCCGACGGGTGATCCAGCAGTTCATGTTGCAGCTCGCTCAGAGCTTCCCAATCGAGCAGGCCCGAGGGCTGCGCCAGGTTGAACTCGCTGCGCCAGCGCCGGGTGCGGGTGTCCAGCACCACCAGCGCCGGGGTGGTAGGCAGGGTGTATTGCCATTGCTGGAAGCGCAGCAATTCGTCGATCAGGGTGTCCTGGGTGGTGCTGTCCAGGTAGAGCGCATCGCCCTGGGCCTCGGCGCTCAGGGCGCGGGTGTGTTGCAGCGGCGTGGCGAAGGCATCCGGATTGTTGCCCCAGCCCTGGCATAGCATGTAGGCGATCAGCGCATTGCCGATGATGCGTTTGGAAAACGGGTGGCCGTAGGCGGTTTCTTCCCACTGGGCGCTGAGGTTCCAGTCGTCGGTGATGTCGTGGTCGTCGAAGATCATCAGGCTCGGCAGGTGGGCGAACACCCGCGCCACGCCGTCCAGGCCCTTGGCGAAAGCCTCGATCCGCTGTTGTTCGCGCTGGTAGCGCTGCTGCTCCTTGGCAGCGAGCTGTGGTGGTCGCGGATCGATCAGACTCCAAGGCACCGGCGACCAGACCAGCAGGTACATGGCCATGACCTCGGCGAAGGTCACCAGATGGTTGTCGGCGCTGCTGCTGGTGAAGATCGGCTTCTTCACCCCGCCGAAGAAACGCTCGCGCAGGGTCTCATTGCTTTTCAGCGCCGGCAGCAATTCGGCGCGTTTGTAATAGCTGGCGCGATGCCGGTAAAGCTCAGCGCTGTCGCTCACCACCGCGCCTTCCAGATGTTCGCCGAACAAACCCAGGCGCTCGATCAGCGCATGAATCGCCCGCAGCATCGGCCCGGCCACGTCGTCGGCGTATACCTGGTCGCCGGTCATCAGCAGCAGGGCAGGGCGTTGCTGCGGATCGGCTGTTTCCGCCAGCAGGCGATCGACGCAAAGCAAACCCTCGTCCGCCGCATGATGGGGCTTGCGGCAGGAGCCGTGGACCAACTGCTGGATGCGGCTGTGCAGCACAAAATCCGGCTGCTGCTTTTGCCCATACAGCAAATGCGGCGCCCACTCGGCGATCCCCGAACTGGAGCCGTCGGCGTTGGCGATCAGCAGGTCATAGTCGATGGGCACATCGCAAGGCAGGGGATTGTCCAGCGGCAGATCTATCAGATGGATAAACGCGTGCTGGCCTACAGGGATGACCTGGCACTGCTCGGCGCTGAGCGGGTAGTCGCGGATTTGCGCCTCGCTGCCTGCCTGCAAACGCAACGTCAGCTCCAGCGCCCGCGAGCCCGCCAGCCACAGCACCAGCCGCGTGGGTTCCAGGCGGCGCAGCAGGGGGCCGGCGAGGACGCAGGGCAAGTTGTTGCTAGCAGCGGTCGAGGGGGACGTTCGAGACACGCGAATTCAAAGCTCATACGGCAGACGGAAGCGCCGATAGTACCGCAGCTGATGTCGAAGATTTGTCAGCCAGTGCTCAGGTTGCTAGGGAGAGTCGCGCAGGGAGGGGGTAAGAACTGCGCGGTACTCGTAGAGGGCTACGGGGTCTCGGGTTTATTGATTTCTCGAAGCAGATCGGCAACGGGTAATTGCAGGGTGTTGGAGTAGTAGGCCTTGTAGCCATAGGCGGTGATAAGTGCTTTGCACGGAATCGTCTTTTTGTTGGCTAACAAGGCGTTCAATTCTTCGACAGAGAGGTCGCGACGGGATTGTCCTTTATCGAGGGTTTCACTCAAAAAAGCCTCAGTGAAAAAGATTGAAGTTGGTTGATTCGCTTGAGCCGTATCAGCCTGAATCCTGCCATAGGCAGAACGCGCAATTTCATGCTCAACAGAAAAGTCATAGTCACCGTCTAATGCACAAATAAATTGAGCTGAGGCAATACCTTCTCCCATACCTCTTCCGTAGAGATCCAGAAGGTTGATGTTTGATTCGTAGCGGATGATGTACAGCGAAAGATCCGCTTTGCGTTCGACAGAAATGAAACTCAAGTCTGCTGGCGGTTTCTCATGATCTTTTGCGCAGGAGGAACAGGCGATAGCCAGTAGAAGCAGCCATAGTCTTTTCATGTTTTTTCCAGCTTGTTGGTAATGGATTCAAAGATGATATCGCAGGCGGATTGTGAGCCCACAATTGGCCGCATGAACATACCAAATGCATTTGCATGATTAATATCCATGTTTAGATTCAAATCAGGCCCGCTATTCATTATCCATCTTTCACCAAAGTCCGCGACTTTGTCTGAATCGTCAGGTTTGGATGGTGTGGCTCTGATGTTGATCCACTTCTCTGCAACCGGTGTAGGCGCAGATCCGGCAATGTCAGAGCCAAGCCACACCAGTGTACCTTCTCCGACGGGGTCGAGAGTCACCAGTGTTGTTATGGTGTACCCCCAGTCAGCCATGGTTTTAGTCAAATGCCCGCTGTTCCAGCCTCCCAAGCTATGGCCAATAATGTAAATAGGGCACGATTTATAAGGGATAATATTCAAGACATTTTTCTGAATATCTTTCTTTCCTCTAATCTGGTTGTACCCAAGCCATGCGGATCTGTATTTTCCTTGTTTTTGTAAGGTATTGGCTCGCTTATCTAAGGGCTCTTGTGCGTATTTTATATTTTCATAAGGGCCAGAAAAATAATAACTTTCCTTGTCCCCTGCACCCCCCACAAAAAACACAATGGCCTTGGTGCTTTCGATAGGAATGACTTTGTCACTCTTGTCTTTTTTATCCGTAAGCGTGTGCTCGGCTTTCAACTTGACGGGTTTACCGTTCGCCGAGGTAATGGTGTTGGCTTCCATGCGTCACTCTTCCAAAAACAACTTGATGCTTTCTGCAACATGCGAGCTGATTTCATGGGTGAAGCCAGCGGCGTCCGAAACCCCATGCTCAAGGCGCCCATCGGCACGTTGGATCACGTAAGCATGATTGGGCATCGGTTCGCCCGTTACATCGTTCACCAGCTTCAAGCGGTCGGTGAAGTTGACCGGCATGGGCAAGAGCCCGGTGAAGGGGGCGTTGACCACGGTGTCGCCAATGATGACGGTGCCGGAGCCCCCGATGATGATGTTGCCGTGCCCGCCGGTGCTGTCCAGCGTGGCGGCGTTCAAGCCATTGATGAAAACAGTGCTGGAAACCGCCCCGGTTATCGGGCTGCCACAAGCTGATTGGTCACTCTTTCGAGCGGCGGCCAGGCCGTCGAAAACGACATTGGGCGAACCCGTGACGATAGGGTTGGTGCCGTGGCCGGGAAGCGGGCAGGCGGTTGGGTCGCTGACGCGGGCAGCGGGTTTGCCACTCATGATCGGTCCTTGAAGTGTTGCGAGTCATCCCTTTGGCGCGCGCATGATGCAGTAGCCGAGCAGGTTCTTCAAACCTGAACGGAAAGCTATTTTGTATAAGAGTGAGCCTGACGCGGCTGATCTGAATCGAGTGGAGTTACACCGGTACTTGAGCGTCATTCAGCTCAACCTTCAGTGCTTGGTTGTCCTGAGATTTATCAGCGAATCTCCCTTGAACGTCTTCCGGTAGTCGGTGGTGGACGGCGCGATGGCAAAATAGTAGCTTCGATCCCCAGCGCCTCTGCTTACGGCCCCCAAAAAATGCCGTGGTCCGGCTCTTCATGCTCATTAAGGAAGACGTTCTACCCTAGCTGCCACCTATCAAGGATGAACCATGGCCACCAAGTCCACGCACTCGAACCAGCAAAAACACCTCGCCGTGCTTATCGACGCCGACAACGCCCAGGCGTCGATTGTCGAGGCGTTGTTCGAGGAAATCGCCAAGTACGGCATCGCCAGTGTGAAGCGCATGTACGGCGACTGGACCGGGCCGCAGTTGGGCGGTTGGAAGAAGCTAATGCTGGAGCATTCGATCCAGCCCATCCAGCAGTTCTCCTACACCAAGGGTAAGAACTCCACTGACAGTTCGTTGATCATCGACGCCATGGACCTGCTTTACACCCGGCGTTTCGACGGCTTCTGCCTGGTGTCCAGCGACAGCGACTTCACGCGTCTGGCCGGGCGTTTGCGCGAGGAAGGCATGACGGTATATGGCTTCGGCGAAGAGAAAACGCCCAAGCCCTTTGTCGTGGCCTGTGACAAGTTTATCTACACCGAAATTCTCCGGGCCCAGGACGTCACTGAATCCGCCGCCCAGGGCGATAAGGCCCAGGTCACCCCCGGTCCCATCGAGGAGACGGGCAAACAAACAGCCGCTTCATTTTCCAGCAGTCCGGCAAAAGTACCGGTGGAGTTCATCGCCAAGATCCTCGATGACATCGCCGAAGAGGATGGCTGGGCGCCCTTGGCCATGTTGGGCACCACCATCAGCAAGGTGCGTCCCGCCTTCGACTCCCGGCTGTACGGCCACACCAAACTCAGTGGCCTGATCCGTAGCCAGAGCAAATGGTTTGACCTGGACACCCGTGGCGGCTCGCCCACCGGCGGGGCGGTGTTGTACGTGCGCAACAAAAATAGAGCCCCCGACCAGCAGGCTCGCTGAGTTGGTCGGCCACGACCGATTCGATTGACCTTCCCAGGAGTGATCCATGCGTAACCTTTGTGCCAGCTTGTTGATCGGCGCGACCGTTCTGTTGTCAGGCTGCAACACCACACCCTATGACAGGGCCACCATCTATTACGATCGCACGCAGTTCACGACTCAAGTCAGCAAAGACTTCCCGGACATCAAGGGACCGATCCTGCAACACGGTCGCTGCTCGCTACTTATCCCCACTCCGGGCTCTACCATCGGCACCTACCACTTCTGCACCTTCGCCCTGACCCAGGACGAACTCTACGTCCAGGGCTGGGACGCCACGGCGCTGAAGTACAAGGAAATCCTGCGGGTCGACCTGTCGACCCTGAGCAAGGTCGCTTTGGATTCGTACTTTCGGACCAACCAGGTGCAACTGATCGAACAACGCCGTCAGAGCGCACTGAGTGTGATGATCGATGATGGTGGCTATCACGACACGGCAGCGACGGAGCGCGTGTACGAGACCATCAAGAAGCGCGGAGTGGCTGTGGTGAAGAGCGAAGGAATGATGATGCCGCCGGCTGGGCCGACGCCGATGGTGATTCCGATTGTTATTCCTAAATAGTAGTCAAGCTTTCAGTTAAAAATTTTAAATATCGGTAGATGACCAATGGAGTGGGTGATGATTAAGCAGTTAAAAGAGATTACCAATCTTAGAACGTATGTGGCATCAGTGTTTGTCTTTGTTTTAGGTGTGGTTTTACTTGCGCTGAGTGAGCGGTTTGGCTTTCCTGATGGGTATCTTTGGGTTAAGTCGTTAATGTCTAATATTGGGGCTCTTTTGATTGCCTCGGTATCAATTGCAATGCTTTGGGAGTTGTTCTCGAAAAGGTCTTTTTTGGATGAGTTATTGGCAAAAACTGGGCTTGCTGATGATATACGAACAGTGGGGGTTACGGGGATATCGTTAAATCCGGTTCAAGGTCCTAATTTTTCAAAGCTCATTAGATCTTGTGAGCGGCTTGATATGTTTGTTTGTTATGCAAATACATGGCGAGCTACATTTGAAGAGGATCTTAAGTTTTTGGCTTCTAAGAAAGGTAGTCGGATTAGGTTGATAGTTCCGGATCCTGATAATGAGGAGATAATGAAGGATCTTGCTAAGCGTTTTAATGCAAATGACTCTGCGACAATGCAGGGGCGAGTTAGGCAGGCTATAAATGAATATAAAGACCTATTCGCCTCTGTGGGAAATGATAAGTTGGATTTTAGTGTGTGGATACATGATGAGACTCCTGTGACAAGTTTTTATCGCTTTGATCGTTGTGCAGTCGTTACTTTGTATAAGCATGCAAAGGGGCGAGGGAATGCTCCAACAGTTATGGCTGAACGTGGTGGTAGTCTCTATAACTATATTGAAAGTGAAATTGATTCGATGATTAAAGGTATTCCTCCATACCAAAAGTTGGCTAGGCAAATCTATCCAGGGACTATTTGAGATCTTTGCATTTTTGTGTACTGCATTGTGAGTGCCAGATTTTTTTGCAGAAACGTAATTCACAAGCTACTCTCTATTCGTCGTTGCAAATTCAGCGACCGGGCTTGGAAACCCGCAAAGGTATAGGCGCACAAGCGCCCCGATCACGATTGCAGGCGCTATTTTTTTGCCTGCGGTTTCGTGTAATGGCGGCTGTGCGCGGGAGGGCTTCGGTCCTGCCGGGACCTATACCCCCGGTTTTCCAACCTGCGTACAGCTGCCACCCATTCGCTTGGAAACGAACGTGGTAGCTCTTTCTTAGGTATAGGAGCTAGTCGCATGGACGTTTTGACTCAGTATCTTCACCTCGCAATCTCCAGCCTTCCGGTAATTACTGGAGGTGCACAATGAGTACTTCAATCAAAACCCTCGGTACCGTCACCTTCGCCCCTGTCGGCGAATCCCAACATCCACTGTTTCGCGTCAACCCCGATGTGCCGCTGCGCGAGGCGCTGGAGCATGTGTCGCAGTTGCTGTTCCACGCCAAGATGCTGGCCTTGGATGCGGCCATGGAGCGGGACGATCGTTATGCCTGGGCGTCCCATTATTTCAGCGAGATGGGTAAGGCGATTGTCGATGATTTGTGTCTTGGTGAGTGGCCGGTAGCGGATAGTCGTCGGCCCTGATGTTTATCTGTTACCTGATGTAAGCCCTGAGGGAAGGCCCCTTTGATGGGCCTTCATGCCAAGGCAAAGCACCTTTCACTCGGTAATGCCAACTGCGCTCGCAGGCTTCCTTCAAGCGCAGTGGACGCTTCATGAGTGGAACAACAACGTTATGAGGATACGGAAGGGAATACTGGCTGCTATATGAGAGGGAAGGCAGGATGCAAAAAGGCCCTTAAAGGGCCTTTTTGTATTCAGGTGAAAAGCTCAATCGCTTTCATTGCACTAACCGATAACAGCATGCTTCCCCCAAGTCCCCATACAATATAATGCGATAGGGTGAGCCTTCTTTTAAGTGGCTGGGGAAAGGTGTCTATCTCGTTAGCGTCCAGTATGCCTTTTTTGACATAGGAAGTAGGTCGGGCTAAGAAACCCGCCACCATGCCGACCATTACAAGTCTTCCCCAGGGGCCCATGTGAAGATAGAACCTGCTCCCGGTTATTGCCTTGCAGTTTTTAACGTGGCCAAGTATTTCCTCCATGCGGGTGTACCCCCAATAGAGATAGATACCACCCATACTGAATATGCCAAGAAAAGTCAGGGCGCATAAAACAACAAAAAAATCATGTGGGGAGCTAATCAGGTTCATTTTCCTTTCTCATATATAAACTCTCCTATGCTTCCGCCCCCGGCTTCACCCAGTTTCCCTGCCGCATAAGAGCCCCCTCCGACGACTATCAGGCCGCACACCATGCTACCGATGCCACCTGTAGGGACTCCAATGGCTACACAGACAGTTCCAGTAGCGGCAGTACCTAGTGCCATTCCTGCAAACATTCCACCTGCTACTCCGCCGGTAAAGCTTCCGGTTTCCGTAAAGCGTACCTTCTCACAAGCCTGCTTATTCCCTGCTGAGCAAACGTCCTGAACCTTCACATAAGACGCTCCACCGCCCAACGCTGTCCCAAGCCAACCGCCCCACTTGATTACCTTGGAGGCTGTTGCAACACCTTCAATCTGTGTTGCGTATCCCGGTATCTGTCCCACCGCGCCTGCCTGAGTCCAGCGATGCACCAAGCTGCGGCTTGAAATATTCAAGGCACTCTTGAGTTTGGGGTGATCAGGGAAGGCAATGCTCATTTTCGTGACGGTTGTCAGGTTAGCGTCCAACTGCACGAACAGCTTTTTTCTTTCACTGAAGAACTCGACGCTACGAAGGTGGCCGTCTCGCAGGAAGAACTTCTGATGAAGCGCTTCGATATCCAGCAACGTTCTTTTCAAGCTATCCATATGGTTACCAACGGCCGCCGTGCTGACACCCAAGGCAGTCGAACCATAGGACAGTATCGACTCAACCTGGGCCCGATACTTGAGCATAAAAACCGCTTCCTCATCGCTCAGGGATGCCAAGGCCGCGCTGACCTTTTCCGCCGCTTCCATCAACAGCGCTTCTTCGCGAGTGCATTGGTAGTTGTCAGGATGACTGAGCACGACCAGTTGCCCAGGTTTAGCATCGTTTGAGAGTTGAGGATTGAGCCGACGGAATTTCTCCAGCACCGCCTTATCGGCTTGACCGAACAGCACCGTCTCCAGTGCCGCTCGGCTCATGGGCGTTTGCACGATATGAAAACCCGGCTCTACCAGATGCTGCGTGTCCTGCACGGACAACGGCGGTGAAACGATATCGCCGTGAGCAACGCTCAGGCCGCGCACCTGATCCCGCGGCACCGCATCGGCAAACTCGTTTTGCGGGTAGCCCTTATGAATGGCGTCGGCCCAGCGCTGGGTATTGATCACCGCCGGCCCGACGCAATCGCTGTCGAGCGGGATGGTCGGTTGATTCCCGGAGCAGACCGTCCACTGAGTGGCTACCAGTCGGTTGGCCCCGGTCGGGCAGCCACATTGCACCAGGCTGCCCTCCACCGCCGTGGCTTGCTGGTCATCCACCCAGGTGTGATGGCCCTCGGCGATAAAACCTACTGTCTGGCATACCGGGCACCAGACCGGGTCGGCAATGCGGGCCACTCGTTGATTCACGACAAAGGTGGTGCCCGAGCCGGCGATGACCTTGCCGCCGGTTGTGGTGGGGTCGCCTTCCCTGATGACAAAAGCCATGGCGTACGTTCCTGGTGAGGGATGGGCCCTCGAACGTAACGACGAATATCAGGCTGCTGAATCAGGCGATCCTGAAATGCCTATCTCCTCGGCTGGCCTCAGCCCCGCCGACTCATAACGACGCAAGATCGCTGTCCACCCCTCGCACCAACACCTGCGGTTCCCCCTGCTTGATCACCCACCGTATCAACTCGCTCACGCTGATACGGTGCTGGCGTTCGACCCATTCCAGGCCTTCGGGGCTGTAGTGCTCGCTGTAACGGCTGAGGGTCAGGTGTTGCTGGTCGTCTGACAGGCGCAGGCTGACTTCGCGGCATTGCAGGGAGGCGTCGCCGTGTTTGGCTACGCGTTGCAGCAGGACCAGGGCGTCGGTTTCAGAAGTCATCATGAGTCGCTCCTTCACAGCGGTTTTTCGCGGGGCTGGTAGCGCCTTGCTTGCCTTCCTGCACGAAGGCGGCGCGGTGTTCGGCGTTCACGTCGCGCAGGGCGCTGTAGTAGTCGGGCATGGTTTTCAGGCTGTCGGTCAGCGGCAGCAGGGCGGCGCGGCCGTCCACTACGCCGCCGACCATGGCGACAGTGCCTAGGGTCTGCACGGTGTCGCTGTTGTCGCCGAAGGGGGAGACCACGAAGTTGAGGATCTTGCCCACGGAGTCGCGGCTGTTGTCGGTGCCCAGCAGCGGCAGTTCGACGATGGGACCGTTGCCGATGCCCCACACGCCGAAGGTCTGGCCGAAGTCGGCGGTGTGGCGTGGGATGCCGAGCGGGTCCGAGACGTTGAACAGGCCGAGCACGCCGACCGTGGTGTTGACTGCAAAGCGCCCCAGGCTGTTGACCGAGCGCTGCGGGTTGCCCTGCAGCAGGTCGTTGATGAAGACCTTGGGCTCGCCGAAGTTGCTCGCGAAGTTGTGCACACCCTGTTGCATGAAGTCGGGCAGGTGGCGGTAACCGCGGGCGACCGGTGCCAGTGCGTAGTCGTCGACGGCCTTGTTGAAGGCGAACACGCCACGGTTGACCGGCTCGGCGGGGTCATAGATCGGATAGTCGACCTTCGCGCAGGCGGTTTGGGTAGTGGGGCCCGGGCTGGTACAGCCCGCCAGGTAGGACAGGGACAGCAGCAGGGCGGTATGACGAGGCAGGCGGGCGGAACACAGGAATGAGCGCATGGGCGGCGGACCTTGGGAACAGGGAGGCCGATGCTGGCATGGGCGTTTTGCTTAAAGATGTCTGCTTTATTGCGGGGTTGTCGGTTTGTTACTGCGTTGAAATATATGACGGGCCGCGTCCAATGGTTTTGAATGACAGCTCATTCCGAGCTTGAGTGATACACACTGGTGAGCAGTCTGTTGATCGTGGACGACGACCTTGAGGTCCTCGCGCTGCTGAAGAAATTTTTTGTGCAACACGGCTACTCGGTGGAAGTCGCCACCGAGGGCGCTTCGCTGTGGGCGGCGCTGGAGCGGCAGGTGCCGGACCTGATCATTCTCGACCTGATGCTGCCGGGGGAAAACGGCCTGACCCTGTGCCAGCGCCTGCGCCAGCAGCACGCCGTGCCGGTGATCATGCTGACCGCCATGGGCGAATTGAGCGACCGCGTGGTGGGGTTGGAAATGGGCGCCGACGATTACCTGAGCAAGCCCTTCGATGCCCGCGAGTTGCTGGCCCGGGTGCGCGCGGTGCTGCGCCGGGCCGGGGAGAGTCGACCGGTGACCGGGGAGGTGCCGCGCCCGTTGATCCGGTTCGCCGACTGGCAATTGGACCTGACCCGCCGCGAACTGCGCTCGCCAGACCAGGTGATGATCCCGCTGTCGGCGGGGGAGTTCGACCTGCTGCTGGTATTCGTCGAGCATCCGCAACGCATCCTCACCCGCGAGCAGTTGCTCGACCTGGCGCGCGGGCAGGCCCATGACGCCTTCGACCGCAGCATCGATGTGCAGGTCAGTCGCCTGCGGCGCAAGCTGGAGTTCGACACCAAGCGCCCGGCGATGATTCGCACGGTGCGCAATGGCGGCTATCTGTTCACCCCCAGCGTGACCCGCCAATGAGGGCAAGACACAGACCGGGCGGCCCGCGCGACACCATTGCCCGCTGGATCGCCCTGACCACCCTGATGGCGATGCTCACCGCGCTGGCCTTCAATGCGCTGTTCGTGCAGTTGGCCGGGGTCTGGGCCAAGCCGCCGTTGAGCGAATCCGGCCTGGTGGAAAAGATCGCGTCCATCAGCAATCTGATCGATGCCTCGCAGCCGCTGCAACGCGCGCGCCTGGCCGAGTCGGTCAGCGACCACGGCCTGAGCGTGACCTGGCACCCTACGCGACGGGATATCGAGGTGCCGGTAGTCGATGAGCCTGAGTACCGCGAGGGTTCGACGAAACTCAAGCAACTGCTCAGGCCGGGAGCCGGGCACATTGAAGCCTACCAGCCCAGCGACTGGCCGGAGCCGGGCGGACCTTATGCGTTGCTGATCCAGATGAGCGACGGCTCCTGGCTGATGTTCTCCTCGGTCTCGCGCAACTGGGGGCTGGACGAGGGGCCGCGTAACCTGATCGTGATCGGGCTGGTGTTGTTGTCCACCGTCCTGGTCGCCTTGATCGCCACCCGCCGCCTGGCCAGGCCCTTGCAACAGTTCGCCCTGGGCGCGCGGCGCTTTGGCGTGGACTTTCGCGCACCGCCCATCGAGCCGGTCGGGCCCCACGAGATTCGCCAGGCGATCCTCGCGTTCAACGCCATGCAGGCCCAGTTGCAGCACTTCATCAAGGACCGCACGCAGATGCTCGCGGCGATCTCCCATGACCTGCGTACCCCCCTGACGCGCATGCGCTTGCGCGGCGAGTTCATCGAGGACCCCGAGCAGCAGCGTCGGCTGTTCCATGACGTCGACGAGATGCAGGCGATGATCAACTCGGCCCTGGATTTCTTCCGTGACGATGCGCGGCTGGAGGAGGCGACGTCCTTCGATCTGGCGGAACTGCTGCAAACTCTGGTCGACGATTACCGCGACCAGTCCATCGACATCGCGTTCAGCGGCCCGCCGCGCCTGGTGTATTTCGGCCGCCCGCTGGGGCTCAAGCGGGTCATGAGCAACCTGCTGGAAAACGCCATCAAATATGGCAGCGAACCGGCGATTGAAGTGGTGGCGGATGCCGAGCAGGTGAAGGTCTGTGTGCTGGATCGCGGGCCGGGGATTCCCGTCGAGTGGCAGGAACAGGTGTTCGAACCGTTCTTCCGCATGGAAAGCTCACGCAACCGCAACACCGGCGGCGTCGGCCTGGGGCTTTCCGCGGCGCGGGCGATCGTGCTGGAGCATGGCGGCGAACTGCGCTTGCGCAACCGTGACGGTGGCGGGCTGCAGGCCTGTGTATTGTTGCCGGTGCAGGGTATCTAGCTGGCTGGCCCTGCTTCAGGATCTTTCAGCGATCCTGGAGCGGGGCCCGCTTCAAGGCTGGCTGCCTAGGCGAGTGTCGCCTGCGGATTGCGCACCGGCTCCGCGGCCGCTTCGTTGTACACCCGCTCGTCTTCCTCCATCACCCGCGACGCCCGGCCCACCAGCACAGGGTCGGGTTGATGGGCCACGCGCAGGTTCTTGCCCGGATAGTCGAGGGAATGCAGGAAGTGGCGGATGCAGTTGATCCGCGCGCGCTTCTTGTCGTCCGACTTGATCACTGTCCAGGGCGCATCGGCGGTGTCAGTGTGGAAGAACATCGCCTGTTTGGCGGCGGTGTATTCGTCCCACTTGTCCAGCGACTTGATGTCGATGGGCGAGAGCTTCCAGTGCTTGAGCGGGTCGTCGCGGCGCGAAATGAAGCGGCGCAGTTGCTCATCGCGATTGACCGAGAACCAGTACTTGAACAGCAGGATGCCGCTGTTGCACAGCATGCGTTCCAGTTCGGGCGTCTGGCGCATGAACTCCAGGTATTGCAGGGGCGAGCAGAAATCCATGACCCGCTCGACCCCGGCGCGGTTGTACCAGGAGCGATCGAAGAACACCATTTCCCCGGCGGTGGGCAGGTGCTGGATGTAGCGTTGGAAATACCACTGGCCCTGTTCCTGTTCGCTGGGCTTTTCCAGGGCGACGATCCGCGCGCCCCGCGGGTTCAGGTGCTCCATGAAGCGTTTGATGGTGCCGCCCTTGCCCGCGGCATCGCGCCCCTCGAACAGCACCACGACGCGCTGCCCGGTTTCCTTGACCCAGCTTTGCACCTTGAGCAGTTCGATCTGCAATTCCTGCTTGGCCTTTTCATATTCGGCGCGGCGCATGCGGCTGCGGTACGGGTAACTGGCCGGCAGCTTGGCGGTGGAGCTGTCTTCATTACTGCCATGGGGCGCGCTGGCCACCTGCAGGGCGACCGGCTGCTGGCTGATGGCGCTGATTTCGGCCTCGGCGTTTTTGGCCGCGGCAGGTTTACTGGCCGCACGAGGCCGGCGCGGGCGTGGGGTGGCGGGCTTGCGTGGGGCGCTTTTGCTGCTGGCCGTGACGGTCGGTTTGGCTGTGGGTGTGGCTTTTTCGGGAAGGGGACGCGCGGTGGATTCTTCGCTCATATCGGGCCTGTCTGATCGCTCCAATGTCTTTCAGACAGTCTATGGCGCACAAGTCAGGGCTTCTTGATGCGTATCAAGGAAGCTTTTGAGCAGGTTTGCATTGGCGCTTTTTAGTCCTCTGTAGGAGCGAGGCTTGCCCGCGAAACAGACGCTGCGCAGTAGCAGTCTCTCCGCGTCATCGTTCATCGCGAGCAAGCTTCGCTCCTGCGGAATCCTGGCGCGCAGGGGCTGCGGCACTTTTCTGCAGGCGAAAAAAAAGACCTTGAATTTCAAGGTCTTTTTTAAGTTTGGTGCCCCGAGGGAGACTCGAACTCCCACTTCTCTCGAAAACGGATTTTGAATCCGCCGCGTCTACCAATTCCGCCATCAGGGCTCAATGGCGGCGAAGTATAGAGACGTGCCTACCGTTGGTCAATCAGGTTTCATGGTCAATTTTGGCTATTTCCGCTAAACTTTCCGGCCCTGCTAGACGAACCCCATCATGCGTGTTGCTGACTTTACCTTCGAGCTCCCTGATTCGCTGATCGCCCGCCACCCCCTGGCCGAGCGTCGCGCGAGCCGCCTGTTGACCCTGGATGGGCTCACCGGCGCCCTGGCCCACCGTCAATTCACTGATTTGCTTGAGCATTTGCGCCCGGGCGACTTGATGGTGTTCAACAATACCCGGGTGATTCCGGCGCGCCTGTTTGGCCAGAAGGCTTCCGGCGGCAAGCTGGAAATCCTCGTGGAGCGGGTGCTCGACAGCCACCGTGTGCTGGCCCATGTGCGCTCCAGCAAGTCGCCGAAACCGGGTTCGAAGATCCTGATCGACGGCGGTGGCGAGGCCGAGATGCTGGCCCGCCACGACACCCTGTTCGAGCTGGGGTTTGCCGAGGAGGTGCTGCCGTTGCTGGAGCGCGTCGGCCATATGCCGTTGCCTCCTTATATAGACCGCCCGGACGAAGACTCGGACCGCGAGCGTTATCAGACCGTGTATTCCGAGCGCCTGGGCGCGGTGGCCGCGCCGACCGCGGGGCTGCACTTCGACCAGCCGCTGCTGGAGGCGATTGCCGCCAAGGGCGTCGAGACCGCGTTCGTGACCCTGCATGTCGGCGCCGGGACCTTCCAGCCGGTGCGGGTGGAGCGCATCGAAGATCACCATATGCACAACGAATGGCTGGAAGTCAGCCAGGACGTGGTGGATGCGGTAGCCGCCTGCCGCGCGCGCGGCGGTCGGGTGGTGGCGGTGGGGACCACCAGCGTGCGTTCCCTGGAAAGCGCGGCGCGCGATGGCGTGCTCAAGCCGTTCAGCGGCGACACCGACATCTTTATCTACCCGGGCCGGCCGTTCCATGTGGTCGATGCCCTGGTCACCAACTTCCATTTGCCCGAATCCACGCTGTTGATGCTGGTTTCGGCGTTCGCCGGTTACCCCGAAGCCATGGCCGCCTACAAGGCTGCCGTCGAGCATGGATACCGCTTTTTCAGCTACGGTGATGCGATGTTCATCACCCGCAATCCCGCGCCACGCGGCCCTGAGGATCAAGCATGAGTCGCACCTGTCGTATGTCTTTCGAGCTGCTCGCCACCGATGGCAAGGCTCGTCGCGGTCGTCTGACCTTCCCCCGCGGCACTGTGGAAACCCCGGCCTTCATGCCCGTGGGCACCTACGGCACAGTCAAGGGCATGCTGCCGCGGGACATCGTCGCCACTGGCGCCGAGATTATCCTGGGCAACACCTTCCACCTGTGGCTGCGCCCGGGCACCGAAGTGATCAAGAAGCACGGCGACCTGCATGATTTCATGCAGTGGAAAGGCCCGATCCTCACCGACTCCGGCGGTTTCCAGGTGTTCAGCCTGGGCGCCATGCGCAAGATCAAGGAGGAGGGCGTGACCTTCGCCTCGCCGGTCGACGGCGCCAAAGTCTTCATGGGCCCGGAAGAGTCGATGCAGGTCCAGCGCGACCTGGGCTCGGACATCGTGATGATCTTCGACGAATGCACCCCGTACCCGGCCGACGAAGACGTCGCGCGGGTGTCCATGGAGCTGTCGCTGCGCTGGGCCCAGCGCTCGAAGAACGCCCATGGCGACAACACGGCGGCGCTGTTCGGCATCGTCCAGGGCGGCATGCACCAGGACCTGCGCATGCGCTCCCTGGAAGGCCTGGACAAGATCGGCTTCGACGGCCTGGCCATTGGCGGCCTGTCGGTGGGCGAGCCCAAGCACGAGATGATCAAGGTGCTGGACTACCTGCCAGGCCAGATGCCAGCAGACAAACCTCGTTACCTTATGGGTGTTGGCAAGCCGGAAGATCTGGTTGAGGGTGTGCGCCGCGGTGTGGACATGTTCGATTGCGTGATGCCAACCCGTAATGCCCGCAATGGGCACCTGTTCATTGACACTGGCGTGCTGAAGATCCGCAACGCGTTCCATCGCCATGATGATTCGCCGCTGGATCCGACCTGCGATTGCTATACCTGCCAGAACTTCTCCCGTGCTTATCTGCATCATCTGGACAAGTGCGGCGAAATGCTGGGGAGCATGCTCAATACCATCCATAATTTGCGTCATTACCAACGGCTTATGGCTGGTTTGCGCGAGGCTATTCAACAGGGTACATTGGCCGCCTTTGTCGATTCCTTCTATGCCAAACGCGGGTTACCCGTGCCGCCTTTAGAATAAGTTCTAAAGACGTTTAGACCCACTTTTGCAATTATCCGGAGTGTTACATGAGCTTTTTTATCTCGACTGCAATGGCTGATGCTGCTGCACCTGCTGCTGGCCCCGCCGGCACTGGCTTTGAGTGGATTTTCCTGGTCGGTTTCCTGGTCATCTTCTACCTGATGATCTGGCGTCCACAGGCCAAGCGCGCCAAAGAGCAAAAGAACCTGCTGGGCAGCCTGCAGAAAGGTGACGAAGTTGTGACTACTGGCGGTATCGCCGGCAAGATCACCAAAGTGACCGATGACTTCGTAGTGCTGGAAGTTTCCGACACTATCGAGATGAAGTTTCAGAAAGGCGCGATCGCTGCCACGCTGCCAAAAGGCACGCTGAAGGCGATCTAAGTTTCAACTTTTACCAATCGACGGGGCGCGCAAGGCGCCCCGCTTCATAAACGGGCGGCGTGATGCTGAACAAATACCCTCTGTGGAAATACGTACTGATCCTGGCGGTGCTGGCGATCGGTTTTATTTATTCCGCTCCCAATCTATACCCTGATGATCCGGCCATTCAGGTCAGCGGCGCGAGCACCGCGTTGCAGGTCACTCAGGCGGATCTGGATCGTGCGAGCAAAGCGCTCACCGACGCCGGGATCAACGTCAAGGCAGCGACCATCGCGGCCAAGGGCAAGGGCGGCCTGTTGCGTCTGACCAAGCAGGAAGACCAGCTTCCAGCCAAGGACGTCGTGCGCAAGGCTCTGGGTGACGACTACGTCGTTGCATTGAACCTGGCACAAACCACCCCGCAATGGCTGCGCAACCTCGGCGCGCATCCGATGAAGCTGGGCCTGGACTTGTCCGGTGGTGTGCACTTCCTGCTGGAAGTGGACATGGAAAAAGCCCTCGACGCCCGCCTGAAAGTCTACGAAGGCGATGTGAAGAGCCTGCTGCGTAAAGAGCGTCTGCGCTATCGCAGCCTGCCGCAGCTGGGCGGTGCCATTCAACTGGGCTTCAGCGACGAAGCGACCCGTGAACAGGCCCGTGCGCTGATCCGCAAGAACTTCAACGATTTCGACATTGTTCCGGCCGACCTCAATGGTCAGGCGGTGCTGCGTCTGGCGATGACCCCGGCCAAGCTGGCGGAAATCCGTGAATACTCCATCAAGCAGAACTTGACCACGGTGCGTAACCGCGTCAACGAGCTGGGTGTTGCCGAGCCTCTGGTTCAGCGCCAGGGTGCCAACCGTATCGTGGTTGAGCTGCCGGGCGTGCAGGACACCGCTGAAGCCAAGCGTATCCTGGGCAAGACGGCCAACCTTGAGTTCCGTCTGGCCGCTGAGCCGGGCGCTTCGAAAGCCACTTCCGAGTCTTTCGAGTTCCGTGAAGGCAATCGTCCTCCTGCGCTGATCGAGCGTGGCCTGATCATTACCGGTGACCAGGTGACCGACGCCCAGGCGGGCTTCGACGAGCATGGTCGTCCACAGGTGAACATCAAGCTCGATGGCCACGGCGGCGAGCTGATGAGCCGTTCGACCCGCAGCAACGTCGGTCGCAGCATGGCGGTGATCTTCATCGAGCAGAAGCCGACCACCACTTACACCAAGCAAGTGGTCGACGGTGTCGAGAAAGACGTCGCGGTGCAGAGCTTCAAGGAAGAGAAGAAGATCATCAGCCTGGCGACCATTCAGTCGCCGCTGGGTAGCCAGTTCCGCATCACCGGCCTGAACGGCCAGGGCGAGTCCTCCGAGCTGGCGCTGCTGCTGCGTGCCGGTGGCCTGGCCGCGCCGATGTACTTCGCCGAAGAGCGCACCATTGGCCCGAGCCTGGGTGCCGACAACATCACCAAGGGTATCGATGCGTCGCTGTGGGGCATGCTGTTCGTGTCGCTGTTCATCATCGCCATCTACCGTTTCTTCGGCATCATCGCCACCGTGGCGCTGGCGCTGAACATGGTGCTGCTGCTGGCCCTGATGTCCTTGCTGGGGGCTACGCTGACCCTGCCGGGTATCGCCGGTATCGTGTTGACCATGGGTATGGCGGTGGACGCCAACGTACTGATCTTCTCGCGGATACGTGAAGAGATCGCCGCCGGCATGACCGTGCAGCGGGCAATCAACGAAGGCTTCGGCCGGGCATTCACCGCGATTCTCGACTCCAACCTGACCACATTGCTGGTCGGCGGGATTCTCTTTGCCATGGGCACCGGCCCGGTCAAAGGCTTTGCGGTGACCATGTCCCTCGGGATCTTTACCTCGATGTTCACGGCCATCTGGCTGACCCGCGCGATGGTCAACCTGATCTTCGGCGGTCGTGACTTCAAGAAGTTGTGGATTTAAGGGGCTGCCATGTTACGTACTATCAACTTCATGGGCGTGCGCAACGTTGCGTTCGGCCTCACTGTGCTCCTGACCGTTCTGGCGCTGTTCAGCTGGTTCCACAAGGGGTTGAACTATGGCCTGGACTTTACCGGCGGTACGCTCATCGAGCTGACCTACGAGCGTCCGGCGGATGTGATGAAGGTTCGTGCTCAACTGAGCGAGTCTGGCTATCACGAAGCGATCGTGCAAAGCTTCGGTGCGACCACCGATCTGCTGGTGCGGATGCCGGGTGAAGACCCGCAACTGGGCCACCAGGTGGCGGAGGCGCTGCAGAAGACCGGCGGCGACAACCCGGCGCAGGTCAAGCGCGTCGAGTTCGTCGGCCCGCAAGTGGGTGAAGAGCTGCGCGACCAGGGCGGCCTCGGCATGCTGATGGCGCTGGGCGGCATCCTGATCTACCTGGCCTTCCGCTTTCAGTGGAAGTTCGCGGTCGGCGCCATCGTCTCCCTGATCCACGACGTGGTGGTGACCGTGGGTATCCTGTCGTTCTTCCAGATCACCTTCGACCTGACGGTGCTGGCGGCGGTACTGGCGATCATCGGCTACTCGCTCAACGACACCATCGTGGTGTTCGACCGGGTGCGTGAGAACTTCCGTGTGCTGCGCAAGGCCAGCCTGATCGAGAACATCAACATCTCGACCACTCAGACCCTGTTGCGCACCATGGCGACCTCGATCTCCACCCTGCTGGCGATCGCGGCACTGCTGTTCTTCGGTGGCGACAACCTGTGGGGCTTCTCCATCGCCTTGTTCGTTGGTGTCCTGGCGGGTACCTACTCGTCGATCTACATCGCCAACGTGGTGCTGATCTGGCTGAACCTGAGTAGCGAGGACTTGATTCCTCCGGCTAATACCGAGAAGGAAGTCGACGACCGTCCATAACGGTTTTCCCTTCCCGGCAAGCAGTCGAAAAGGCGCGAGTATTGAACTCGCGCCTTTTTTTATGCTCCAAGGCTGGGAGAAGCGCGGGCTTGTCCCGCTTGTGATGGTCAGGAGGTTCACGTGAACAAGTCGATGCTGGTTGGTGCGGTATTAGGTGCCGTCGCTGTGACTGCTGGGGGGGCTGTTGCCACCTACAAGCTGGTCAATAGTGGCCCTGAGTATGCGCAGGTGCTGGCAGTTCAGCCGGTCAAACAACAGATCAAAACACCGCGTGAAGTGTGCAAGGACGTCACCGTGACCCGTCAGGCTCCGGTGAAGGATCAACATCAGATCGCCGGTACGGTGGTCGGTGCGCTGGCCGGTGGCCTTCTGGGTAACCAGATCGGCGGCGGTACAGGCAAGAAGATCGCCACGGTCGCCGGTGCGGTCGGCGGTGGTTACGCGGGTAACAAGGTGCAGGAAGGCATGCAGGAGCGTGACACCTACACCACCACTCAGACTCGCTGCAACACGGTCAACGACATCAGTGAAAAGGTCGTGGGTTATGACGTGAAGTATGAGCTGAACGGCAAGCAGGGCCAGGTGCGTATGGATCGTGATCCAGGTAGCCAGATTCCGGTCAACAAGGAAGGTCAGTTGATCCTGGGCCAGAACCAGCCGGTGCAATAAGCATCCAGTGTCATCATGAAAAAGCACCCTGCGGGGTGCTTTTTTATTGCCTGCAGGTTTTTGAGGCTTCTACAGGGAGAGTTGTTTTCCGATAAACCCCAGGCATAAAAAAAGCACCCCGAGGGGTGCTTTTTTGTCGCTGGCGCTTAGCGCTTCAGCGAAGCCGGCAGGTGCGGCTGGATGGCGGTGAGGACCGCCTTGAAGCATTTGGTGTTGCCGGCAACCACGTGGCCTTTTTCCAGGAAGTCGTGACCGCCGGTGAAGTCGCTCACCAGGCCGCCGGCTTCTTGGATCAGCAGGGCGCCCGCAGCCATGTCCCACTCGGACAGGCCCGACTCCCAGAAGGCGTCGAAACGACCGGCAGCCACGTAGGCCAGGTCCAGGCTGGCAGCACCGGCACGGCGGATGCCGGCGGTCTGGCCGACCAGGGCGCGGAACATGCCCAGGTAGTTGTCGAGGTTGTCCATCTGGTCGTCACGGAACGGGAAGCCGGTACCCAGCAGGGCGCCGTCCAGGCTGGTGCGGCCGCTGACGCGCAGGCGACGACCGTTCAGTTGGGCGCCGCGACCACGGCTGGCGGTGAATTCTTCCTGGCGCACCGGGTCCAGGACCACGGCGTGTTCCAGGCGGCCACGGTATTTGCAGGCGATGCTGACAGCGAAATGAGGAATGCCGCGCAGGAAGTTGGTGGTGCCGTCCAGCGGGTCGATGATCCACAGATAGTCTTCGCCTTCGCCGCTGCCAGCGTGCAGGCCGGTTTCTTCGCCGAGAATGCCGTGAGTCGGGTAGGCTTTGCGCAATGCGTCGATGATCTTCTGCTCGGCAGCGCGATCAACTTCGGATACGTAGTCTTTGGCGTCTTTTTCGTCGACCTTGATGGTATCCAGGCGCTCGATGGAGCGGAAAATCAGTTCACTGGCGCTGCGGGCGGCGCGCAGCGCGATATTCAGCATTGGCTGCATGGATAGGTCACCTAAGGTTGTTAAAGAAAGCCGAGCATTCTAGCAGAAAACTTTTGCAGATGAAGGTCGACATTCGCTCCGCTTGCCTTGACCTGCCGCTCAAGCCCATAAATACGCGGACATTTTGACGAGTGGTGGTTCGTCTGGAGCTGGTCGGCTTCTATAAGGTGCGATCCAGGAGCAGTTATTTTTGAGGCGGGAGCGCTGGCTGTTCTGTAAGATTTGCTCCCCTTTCCCGTGTCCGAGAGCGCCTCCCTTGCTGCAGAACATTCGTGTCGTCCTGGTCAATACCAGTCATCCCGGAAACATCGGCGGGGCTGCGCGTGCCATGAAGAACATGGGGCTGTCGCGGCTGGTGCTGGTCGAGCCGCGAATTTTCCCTTCCCATGAGGCCGATGCGCGGGCTTCCGGCGCTACCGACATTCTGGAAAACGCTCAGGTGGTCGCCACCCTGGAAGATGCCCTGGCCGGCTGCACCCTGGTGTTTGGCACCAGCGCCCGTGACCGGCGTATTCCCTGGCCGTTGCTCGATCCCCGGGAGTCCGGGGTCAAGGTGGTGCAGGAGGCAGGGCAGGGTGCCGAAATTGCCTTGGTCTTCGGTCGTGAGGATTCCGGCCTGACCAATGACGAGCTGCAGCGATGTCATTTTCACGTGCATATCCCTTCGGACCCGGAGTTCAGCTCGCTGAACCTGGCGACGGCGGTGCAGGTACTGGCTTATGAAGTGCGTATGTCCTGGCTGGCGGCCGAAGGTCAGCCGAGCAAGGTCGAGAAGGATGAAGTGGCGTCGCCGCGCAGTGATGAGCTGGCGACCATGGATGAACTGGAGCGGTTCTACGAGCATCTGGAGCAGACGCTGGTGGCCATCGACTTCCTCGATCCGGAAAAGCCACGGCACTTGATGGCGCGCCTGCGCCGGTTGTACGGACGCAGCTCGGTGAGCCGGGCGGAAATGAATATTTTGCGTGGCATCCTCACGGAGACCCAGAAAGCGGCCCGTGGCGAGCTCCTGAAGCGGAAGAATGATGATGTTTGAGCGTTTGCGTGAAGATATCCAGAGTGTTTTCCATCGTGACCCGGCGGCGCGTAATGCGTTCGAGGTCCTGACCTGCTACCCGGGCATGCACGCCATCTGGATTCATCGCCTGTCCGGCGCGTTGTGGGGCATGGGTTGGAAGTGGCTGGCGCGCCTGGTGTCGAACTTCGGGCGCTGGTTGACCGGGATCGAGATTCACCCGGGGGCCAAGGTCGGTCGCCGTTTCTTTATCGACCACGGCATGGGCATCGTCATTGGCGAGACCGCCGAGATCGGTGACGACGTCACCCTCTATCAAGGTGTGACCTTGGGCGGCACCAGTTGGAACAAGGGCAAGCGTCATCCGACCCTGGAGGATGGCGTGGTGGTGGGGGCGGGCGCCAAGGTGCTGGGGCCGTTCACTGTAGGGGCGGGCGCCAAGGTCGGCTCCAATGCGGTGGTGACCAAGGCGGTGCCGGCTGGCGCCACGGTGGTGGGTATTCCCGGGCGCATCATCGTCAAGTCTGATGACGAGCAGGAAGCCAAGCGCAAGGCCATGGCCGAGAAGCTCGGTTTCGACGCCTATGGGGTCAGTGAAGACATGCCGGACCCGGTGGCGCGGGCCATTGGCCAGTTGCTCGATCATCTGCAGGCTGTCGATGGGCGTCTGGAGGGGATGTGCGGGGCCTTGAAGGATCTGGGCAGTAACTACTGTGCCAAGGATCTGCCGGCGCTGCGCGATGAGGACTTTGCGGGCGTCAAGGACAAGGGCGACAGCCAGGTTGGCTGAGCCTTTCGGGGCTTTGGCGTTGATCGCGAGCTGGCTTGCTTTGTCGAAGTGAGCCTGCTCGCGCAACGTCCAAAAGAGCGTTGGCGACCCATTAGTCACCGAGCAAATCCAGGGCGTGCCATTACCCTGCAGACTTTGCTATGATTCGCGCGCTCTTTTGCGGGTAAACCTGACTAAAGTAGTAGGTCTTATAGTTGACTTAATTACTCGGGAATTGCATACTCGCTCCCATCCCGAAACACTCCGTGGTACTTGTCCATGCGACTGACTACAAAAGGCCGATACGCGGTAACAGCCATGCTTGACTTGGCGTTGCACGCGCAACATGGGCCGGTGTCCCTGGCCGATATCTCTGAGCGCCAAGGCATCTCCCTGTCCTATCTCGAACAGCTCTTCGCCAAGCTGCGCCGCAGCAATCTGGTGTCCAGCGTGCGTGGTCCAGGCGGTGGCTACCAGCTGTCGCGTGACATGCAAGGCATTCAGGTGGCCCAGGTGATCGATGCGGTGAACGAGTCGGTCGATGCAACCAAATGCCAGGGCCAGGGCGATTGCCATTCCGGCGACACCTGTCTGACCCACCACCTGTGGTGCGATCTGAGCCTGCAGATTCACGAATTTCTGAGCGGTATCAGCTTGGCTGACCTTGTGACTCGCCGTGAGGTGCAAGAAGTAGCCCAGCGTCAGGATCAGCGCCGCTGTAATGGCAAGGCGCAGCACCTGGACAAGATTGAAGCGTCCGCCGTCGAATGACAGCCAAAGAGCTAGCGGCACGTCAGCCAGCCTGATTTAGGAGAGAGTCCATGAAATTGCCGATTTACCTTGATTACTCAGCGACCACCCCGGTTGATCCGCGTGTCGCGCAAAAGATGAGTGAATGCCTGCTGGTCGACGGAAACTTCGGTAACCCGGCGTCCCGCTCCCACGTGTTCGGCTGGAAAGCCGAAGAGTCGGTGGAAAATGCCCGTCGCCAAGTGGCTGACCTGGTCAATGCCGACCCGCGTGAAATTGTCTGGACCTCCGGTGCCACCGAGTCCGACAACCTGGCAATCAAGGGTGTCGCGCATTTCTATCACACCAAGGGCAAGCACCTGATCACCTCGAAGATCGAGCACAAGGCTGTCCTGGACACCATGCGCCAACTCGAGCGTGAAGGCTTCGAAGTCACCTACATCGAGCCGGGCGAAGACGGCCTGATCACTCCGGCCATGGTTGAAGCCGCCCTGCGCGACGACACCATCCTGGTTTCGATCATGCACGTGAACAACGAAATCGGCACCATCAACGACATCGCCGCCATCGGCGAGCTGACTCGTTCCAAAGGCATTCTGTTCCACGTCGATGCGGCTCAGTCCACCGGCAAGGTCGACATCGACCTGCAGGCGCTGAAAGTCGACCTGATGTCCTTCTCCGCCCACAAGACCTACGGTCCTAAAGGTATCGGCGCGCTGTACGTCAGCCGCAAGCCGCGGGTTCGCCTCGAAGCGACCATGCACGGCGGCGGTCACGAGCGCGGCATGCGTTCCGGCACCCTGGCCACCCACCAGATCGTTGGCATGGGCGAAGCCTTCCGTGTAGCCAAGGAAGACATGGCTGCCGAAAACCTGCGCATCAAGGCGTTGAGCGACCGTTTCTACAAGCAGGTCGAGCACCTGGAAGAGCTGTACATCAACGGCAGCATGACCTCCCGCGTACCGCACAACCTGAACCTGAGCTTCAACTACGTCGAAGGCGAGTCGCTGATCATGGCGCTCAAGGACCTGGCGGTTTCCTCCGGTTCGGCCTGCACTTCGGCTTCGCTGGAGCCTTCGTACGTACTGCGCGCCCTGGGCCGCAACGACGAACTGGCACACAGCTCGATCCGCTTCACCTTCGGCCGCTTCACCACCGAAGAAGAAATCGATTACGCCGCGCAGAAAGTCTGCGAGGCCGTGACCAAGCTGCGCGCTCTGTCGCCGCTGTGGGACATGTACAAAGACGGCGTCGATATCTCGAAGATCGAGTGGGCGGCACACTAAATATAGAAGCCGCCAGGTACAGCTCCTGTAGCGACGCGGCGACTGACGCAGGCGTAACTACAGGGGCTCAAGAGCGGCCCTGATGAGTGAGGATTAAGAATCATGGCTTACAGCGAAAAGGTCATCGACCACTACGAGAACCCGCGCAACGTCGGCAAGATGAACGCGGAAGATCCTGATGTCGGCACCGGCATGGTCGGCGCTCCGGCGTGCGGCGACGTGATGCGCCTGCAGATCAAGGTCAACGAGCAGGGCATCATCGAAGACGCCAAGTTCAAGACCTACGGTTGCGGCTCGGCGATCGCCTCCAGCTCCCTGGCTACCGAGTGGATGAAAGGCAAGACTCTGGATGAAGCAGAGACCATCAAGAACACTCAGCTGGCTGAAGAGCTGGCCCTGCCGCCAGTGAAAATCCACTGCTCGGTACTCGCCGAAGACGCCATCAAGGCCGCCGTTCGCGATTACAAGCAGAAGAAAGGCCTGATCTGATTTTTGCGGATCAGCTTTCACAGATTGAGCGACAAGTAAGGAGTCACGATGGCTATCAGCATGACAGAAGCGGCTGCTCAACACGTGCGGCGCTCCCTCAACGGGCGCGGCAAAGGTGATGGGATTCGTCTGGGTGTTCGCACCACGGGCTGTTCCGGCCTTGCCTATGTCCTGGAGTTCGTCGACGAGATCGGTGAAGACGATCAGGTGTTCGAGAGTCATGGCGAGAAAGTGATCATTGATCCGAAAAGCCTGACCTACCTGGATGGCACCGAACTGGACTTCGTCAAGGAAGGGTTGAACGAGGGCTTCAAGTTCAACAACCCCAACGTGCGCGGTGAATGTGGCTGCGGCGAAAGCTTCAACATCTGAGGCTGCTCGTGGGTACTCCTTGTCATTTCGCTTTATTTGAGCTGCAGCCGAGCTTCCGCCTGGATCTCGAGCAGCTGGCCACGCGCTACCGTGAGTTGGCGCGTGCCGTTCATCCGGACCGCTTCGCTGACGCTTCCGAGCGTGAGCAGCGGCTGGCGCTGGAACAATCCGCCAGCCTCAACGAGGCCTACCAGACTCTCAAGAGTCCTCCCAAGCGCGCGCGATACCTGCTCGCGATGGGCGGCCATGAGCTGCCGCTGGAGGTCACGGTGCACGATCCGGAGTTCCTTCTGCAGCAGATGCAGTGGCGCGAAGAGCTCGAGGATCTGCAGGACGAGGCCGATCTGGCCGGTATCGCAGCTTTCAAGCGCCGCCTGAAAGTGGCCCAGGATGAATTGAACGAAAGCTTCGCAGCCTGTTGGGATGATGCTGCGCAACGCGAACAGGCCGAGCGCCTGATGCGGCGCATGCAGTTCCTCGACAAGCTCACCTACGAAGTGCGCCAGTTAGAAGAGCGCCTCGACGATTAACCCAGTGCCGCTCCGGTCGCACGCCTGATATACAGATAAGTCCAGATAAACATGGCCCTACTGCAGATCGCTGAACCCGGCCAAAGTCCTCAACCACACCAGCGTCGCCTGGCTGTGGGGATCGACTTGGGTACTACCAATTCGCTGGTCGCTGCCTTGCGCAGTGGTCTTTCCGAGCCGCTGGCCGATGCCAACGGGCAGGTCATCCTGCCGTCTGCCGTGCGCTATCACGCTGATCGTGTCGAGGTGGGCGAGTCCGCCAGGCTGGCGGCGTCTGCCGATCCCCTGAACACTGTGTTGTCGGTCAAGCGCTTGATGGGGCGTGGTCTGTCCGACGTCAAGCAGTTGGGCGAGCAGTTGCCATACCGCTTCGTCGACGGCGAGTCGCACATGCCGTTCATCGACACCATCCAGGGCCCGAAAAGCCCGGTGGAAGTCTCCGCCGATATCCTTAAGGTCCTGCGCCAGCGCGCCGAGTCGACCCTGGGCGGTGAGCTGGTGGGGGCGGTGATCACCGTTCCGGCCTATTTCGACGATGCGCAGCGTCAAGCGACCAAGGATGCGGCCAAGCTGGCCGGTCTCAATGTGTTGCGTCTGCTCAACGAGCCGACCGCGGCGGCCGTGGCCTATGGTCTGGATCAACACGCCGAAGGCGTGGTGGCCATTTATGACTTGGGTGGCGGGACTTTCGATATTTCCATTCTGCGCCTGACCGGCGGTGTCTTCGAAGTGCTGGCCACCGGTGGCGACAGCGCCCTGGGCGGTGATGATTTCGATCATGCGATCGCCGGCTGGATCATCGAGAGCGCCGGCCTGTCCGCCGATCTCGATCCGGGCAAGCAGCGTAATCTGCTGCAAATCGCCTGTGCCGCCAAGGAAGCGCTCACCAATGCCCCGTCGGTCGATGTGACCTATGGCGCCTGGTCGGCACCGCTGACCCGCGAAGTCTTCGATGCCCTGATCGAACCGATGGTGGCGCGCAGCCTCAAGGCCTGCCGTCGTGCCGTGCGTGATTCCAATGTCGAGCTGGAAGATGTCCAGGCAGTGGTCATGGTCGGTGGTTCGACCCGCGTTCCACGGGTTCGCGAGGCGGTCGCCGAAATGTTCGGTCGCCAGCCGCTGACCGAGATCGACCCGGACCAGGTGGTGGCCATTGGTGCCGCGATCCAGGCCGATACCCTGGCCGGTAACAAGCGCGATGGTGGCGAACTGCTGCTGCTTGATGTGATTCCGCTGTCCCTGGGGCTGGAAACCATGGGGGGGTTGATGGAGAAGGTGATTCCGCGCAACACCACCATCCCCGTTGCCCGGGCCCAGGACTTCACCACTTACAAAGATGGCCAGTCGGCCATGATGATTCATGTGCTGCAGGGCGAGCGCGAGCTGATCAGCGACTGCCGTTCCCTGGCGCGTTTCGAACTGCGCGGCATTCCGGCCATGGTCGCCGGGGCAGCGAAGATCCGCGTGACCTTCCAGGTCGATGCCGACGGTCTGCTGAGCGTGTCCGCTCGCGAGCTGGGCTCGGGCGTCGAAGCCAGCATTCAGGTCAAGCCCTCCTACGGTCTGACCGATGGCGAAATCGCCAGGATGCTCAAGGATTCCTTCCAGTACGCCAGCGACGACAAGGTCGCCCGCGTGCTGCGTGAGCAGCAGGTCGATGCCCAGCGCCTGATCGAGGCGGTGCAGGGCGCTCTGGAGGCGGACGGCGAGCGTCTGCTGGATGCCGAAGAGCGCATGGTCATCGAGCTGCAAATGCAGGAATTGAGTGAATTGATGCGTGGCACCGATGGTTACGCCATCGAGCAGCAGACCAAGCGTCTGTCGCAAGTGACCGATGCTTTTGCTGCCCGCCGCCTGGACTCGACGGTGAAAGCCGCTCTGGCGGGGCGCAATCTGAATGAAATCGAGGAATAACTGATGCCGCAGATCATTTTTCTGCCACACGCCGTGTTTTGCCCGGATGGCCTGGTTGTAGAGGCTGCCCCGGGTACCTCGATTCTCGAAGTGGCGCATGACAACCACATCGAGATCGAGAGCGCCTGCGGCGGCGTCTGCGCCTGCACCACCTGCCATTGCATCATTCGCGAGGGTTTCGACTCGCTGAACGAAGCCGACGAGCTGGAAGAAGACTTGCTGGACAAAGCCTGGGGTCTGGAGGCGCAATCGCGTCTATCCTGCCAGGCGATCGTCGGCGAGGAAGACCTGACCGTCGAAATTCCGAAATACTCGCTCAACCATGCAGCCGAAGCGCCGCACTGATTCAAGGAATCATCATGAGTCTGAAATGGGTTGATGTGCTGGAAATCGCGATCCAGCTGGCTGAATCCAAGCCGGATGTGGATCCGCGGTACGTAAACTTTGTCGATCTGCACCAATGGGTTCTGGCGCTGCCGGAATTCAGCGACGATCCGGCTCGCGGTGGCGAGAAGGTTCTTGAAGCCATTCAGGCCGCCTGGATCGAAGAAGCAGACTGAGTCTGTCCCGTACGCAGTTAGGCAATCCCTATAAACCCGCGTATAATTCGCGGGTTTAATTTTTCGCTTTAATCACCGTTTCTGGAGTTACACCATGGCTGTTCAACGTACTTTCTCCATCATCAAGCCTGACGCTGTTGCAAAAAACGTCATCGGCGAGATCGTTACCCGTTTCGAAAAAGCTGGCCTGCGCGTTGTAGCTTCGAAAATGAAGCAACTGTCCAAAGCCGAAGCTGAAGGCTTCTACGCTGAGCACAGCGCTCGTGGCTTCTTCGGCGAGCTGGTTGCTTTCATGACTTCCGGTCCGGTTGTCGTTCAGGTTCTGGAAGGCGAAAACGCTATCGCTCTGAACCGTGAGCTGATGGGCGCTACCAACCCTAAAGAAGCTGCTGCCGGCACCATCCGCGCTGACTTCGCTGAATCCATCGACGCCAACGCCGTTCACGGTTCGGACTCCGAAGCCGCTGCTGCCCGCGAAATCGCTTACTTCTTCGCTTCCACCGAAGTGACCACTCGCTAAGCCAAAGGCCCGTGAGTGAAGGTGAAACCATGACTACATCGACTGGCAAAACTAACCTGTTGGGTCTGACTCAACCGGAAATGGAAAAATTCTTCGACTCAATCGGGGAGAAGCGTTTCCGTGCCGGTCAGGTAATGAAATGGATTCACCACTTTGGCGTCGATGATTTCGACGCCATGACGAACGTCGGCAAGGCCTTGCGCGAAAAGCTCAAGGCCGTTGCCGAAATTCGTGGTCCGGAAGTGGTCAGCGAGGACATCTCCAGCGATGGCACCCGCAAGTGGGTGGTGCGCGTGGCGTCCGGCAGCTGTGTCGAGACCGTTTACATTCCCCAGGGCAAACGCGGCACCTTGTGCGTTTCGTCCCAGGCAGGCTGTGCCCTGGACTGCAGTTTCTGCTCCACCGGCAAGCAAGGCTTCAATAGCAACCTCACCGCCGCCGAAGTCATCGGCCAGGTGTGGATTGCCAACAAATCCTTTGGCAGCGTCCCGGCGACCGTCGACCGTGCCATCACCAACGTGGTGATGATGGGCATGGGTGAGCCGCTGCTGAACTTCGACAACGTCATCTCGGCCATGCACCTGATGATGGACGACCTGGGCTACGGCATTTCCAAGCGCCGCGTGACCCTGTCGACCTCCGGCGTGGTACCGATGATCGATGAGTTGGCCAAGCACATCGACGTTTCCCTGGCGTTGTCCCTGCACGCACCGAACGATGCGCTGCGCAACCAGCTGGTACCGATCAACAAGAAGTACCCGCTGAAGATGTTGCTCGAGTCCTGCCAGCGCTACATGTCGTCGCTGGGCGAGAAACGTGTGCTGACGATTGAGTACACGCTGCTCAAGGACGTCAATGATAAGGTTGAACACGCTGTCGAGATGATCGCGTTGCTCAAGGACATTCCTTGCAAGATCAACCTGATCCCGTTCAACCCGTTCCCGCATTCCGGTTACGAGCGGCCGAGCAACAACGCCATTCGCCGGTTCCAGGATCAACTGCATCACGCAGGCTTCAACGTCACTGTGCGCACCACGCGCGGCGAAGACATCGATGCGGCCTGTGGACAACTGGTCGGGCAGGTGCTGGATCGCACCCGTCGTAGCGAACGTTATATCGCCGTGCGCGAGTTGAGCGCCGACGCCGATATGCCGCAAAGCGCTGCGAATCGTACCTGAGAGAGGATCTCCATGACCTTGCGCGTCGCGCTGCTTCTGCTTTTTGTCAGCCTGTCGGCTGGCTGTGTTCTTTCGGGGGATTTCAACCCGATGAAGACAAGCAAGGGGCGGGACGAGGCGCGTGAGGCCTATGTTCAGCTGGGCCTGGGGTATCTGCAACAAGGCATGACCGAACGGGCGAAAGTGCCGCTGAAAAAGGCCCTGGAGCTGGACGAGTCCGATGCTGACGCCAATGCCGCTCTGGCCTTGGTGTTCCAGGCCGAAATGGAACCCGAGCTGGCTGACCAGCATTACCGCAAGGCCCTGGCTGCGCGTCCCTCCGATGCCCGTATCCTGAACAACTACGGCAGCTTTCTCTTTGAAGAAAAACGTTACAAAGATGCTTATCAGCGCTTTGAACAGGCGGCTGCTGATACCCTGTACCCCGAGCGATCCCGAGTGTTCGAGAACCTTGGCATGACCGCCGCGATGCTGGGTGAGCGTGACCTGGCCCGGCAACAGCTGGAAAAAGCCCTGCGCCTGAACCGCCAGCAGCCTCGCGCATTGCTGGAAATGGCTGAGTTGTCCTTCGAAGATAGGCATTATGTGCCCGCACGCGACTATTACGATCGTTTTAGCCTGCTGAGCGAGCAAAATGCACGTAGTCTATTGCTCGGCGTTCGGCTGGCAACGGTGTTTGAAGATCGCGACAAGGCCGCCAGTTACGGCCTGCAATTAAAACGACTCTATCCCGGTACGCCGGAATATCAGCAATACCTGTCGGAGCAATGATGAAAGCGGCGCATCCCGAAGTTCTAGCAGCGACTCGCGTCAACCCCGGTGAGACCCTGCGTCAGGCCCGCGAAAGCAATGGTTGGTCGCTGGCTGAAGTGGCCCTCAAGCTCAATCTGACCGCAAACTCGTTGAGCAATCTGGAAGCCGGCGCTTTCGACAAACTGCCGGGGCATACCTTCGCCCGCGGTTATATCCGTGCCTATGCCAAGTTGCTGGGGATGGACCAGGCCGTTCTGGTCCAGGCCTTCGACCAATACACGGGCACCGATTCCCAGGGCAGCAATGTGCACAGCCTCGGTCGTATCGAAGAGCCAGTACGGGTTTCCCACACCATTTTGCGCATCGTCAGCCTGTTGCTGCTGATCGCGGTGATCGGTGGTGGTTTTATCTGGTGGCAGGATCAAACGTCCGTGCGCACCAAGGAGCTGGTTGGCCTCAATCAGGAACACGTCGAAGTCGAAGGGGCCGACGGCACCACGCAGATTCATCCGATCGACGAGCCGGAAGACCAGGCGGTCGTGGAAGGTCAGGCCGAGGGTGAAACCGCCCTGGCCCTGCCTGAAACCCCGGCTCCAGGCCAGACCCAGGCTGATGCTACAGCCCCTGCGCCAAGCGCGCCGGCTGCCGCACCTGCGGCCCCGGTTGCTCCTGCTCCAGTGGTCGTGGCACCGGCGGCACCAGCGCCGAGCGCTTCGGCCGCGCCTGCCCCTGTAGCGCCCGTGGTCGCAGCAGCGACTATTCCGGCTGCCCCGGCAGTTCCAACTGCTCCCGCCGCCGCGCCTGTAGCCGGCGCGGGTCAGGTACAGATCCAGTTCACAGCCGATTGCTGGACCCAGATCACCGACGGCAGCGGTAAAGTGTTGTTGAGTGGCCTGAAGCGCAAGGGCGAGACCGCCGATGTTTCCGGCAAGCCGCCATTTGCCGTGCGCCTGGGTTATGCCCGTGGTGCGCAGGTCAGCTACAACGGACAAGCGGTCGATGTGGCTCCGTTCACCAGTGGCGAGACTGCTCGCCTGAAGTTAGGTCAATAAGTCATGCACGGCGAATCTCCAATCAAACGTCGCGAGTCCCGCAAGATCTGGGTCGGCTCGGTACCCGTGGGTGGCGATGCCCCCATTGCCGTGCAGAGCATGACCAACAGCGACACCAACGATGTGGCGGCCACTGTGGCCCAGATCAACCGTCTGGAAGCCGCCGGTGTCGATATCGTGCGGGTTTCCGTACCGGATATGGACGCGGCCGAAGCTTTCGGCCGTATCAAGCAGCAGGTCAAGGTGCCGCTGGTTGCCGACATCCACTTCGACTACAAGATCGCCTTGCGCGTGGCCGAACTGGGCGTCGATTGCTTGCGGATCAACCCCGGCAACATCGGTCGTGAAGACCGCGTGCGTGCGGTGGTGGATGCGGCCCGTGATCGCGGGATCCCGATCCGTATCGGCGTCAACGCCGGTTCCCTGGAAAAGGACCTGCAGAAGAAATATGGCGAGCCGACCCCGGCGGCGCTGGTGGAGTCTGCCCTGCGCCACGTCGAGCACCTTGAGCGCCTGAACTTCAAGGACTTCAAGGTCAGTGTGAAAGCCTCCGACGTATTCATGGCCGTCGAGGCCTATCGCCTGTTGGCCAAGGAAATCATCCAGCCGCTGCACCTGGGGATCACCGAAGCCGGCGGTTTGCGTTCAGGCACGGTGAAATCCGCCGTGGGCCTCGGTATGCTGCTGGCCGAAGGGATTGGCGATACTATTCGCATCTCGTTGGCGGCCGACCCGGTCGAAGAAGTGAAAGTCGGCTACGACATTCTCAAGTCCCTGCATCTGCGTTCCCGTGGCATCAACTTCATCGCCTGCCCGAGCTGCTCGCGGCAGAATTTCGATGTGGTCAAGACCATGAACGAACTGGAAGGGCGTCTCGAGGATTTGCTGGTACCGCTGGACGTGGCGGTCATCGGTTGTGTGGTCAACGGTCCGGGCGAAGCCAAAGAGGCGCATATCGGCCTGACCGGCGGGACGCCGAACCTGATTTACATCGACGGCAAGCCGTCGCAGAAACTGACGAATGACAATCTTGTGGATCAACTGGAAAAGCTGATCCGCGAGAAAGCGGCCGAAAAGGTCGAAGCCGACGCAGCGCTGATCGCGCGCGGCTAATCGAACGAATTAAGGATTTTTTGTGAGCAAGTCTCTGCAAGCCATTCGTGGCATGAACGACATCCTGCCCGAGCAGACGCCCCTGTGGCGCTATTTCGAGGGCACCGTTGCGCGGTTACTGGATAACTACGGTTACAAGCAGATCCGTATGCCGATCGTCGAGTTCACCGAGCTGTTCAAGCGCTCCATCGGTGAGGTGACCGATATCGTCGAAAAAGAGATGTACACCTTCGACGACCGTAACGGCGACTCCCTGACCCTGCGTCCGGAAGGCACCGCGGCGTGCGTGCGCGCTGTGCTCGAGCATGGCATCACTGGCGGTGGCCAGGTGCAGAAACTCTGGTACATCGGCCCGATGTTCCGTCACGAGCGTCCGCAGAAAGGCCGTTATCGTCAGTTCCACCAGATCGGTTGCGAAGTCTTCAACCTCGACGGTCCGGACATCGACGCCGAACTGATCGTGCTGACCTGGCGCCTGTGGGGCGAACTGGGTATCCGTGACGCGGTCAAGCTCGAGCTGAACAGCCTGGGAACCGCCGAAGCCCGTGCGCGTTATCGCGATGCGCTGGTGACGTTCCTCTCGGCACGCATGGACAAGCTCGACGAAGACAGCCAGCGCCGCCTGAAAACCAACCCGCTGCGCGTGCTCGACACCAAGAACCCGGACACTCAAGCCGTACTGGTGGACGCGCCGAAGCTGGCCGACTACCTGGACGAAGAGTCCCGCGTGCACTTCGAGGGGCTCAAGGCCCGTCTGGATGCCGCCGGTATCCCTTATGTGATCAACCCGAAGCTGGTGCGCGGGCTGGATTACTACAGCAAGACCGTTTTCGAATGGGTCACCGACAAGCTCGGTGCCCAGGGCACCGTCTGTGCCGGCGGCCGCTACGACGGCCTGGTCGAGCAGATGGGCGGCAAGCCTACCCCGGGTGTCGGTTTTGCCATGGGTATCGAGCGTCTGGTACTGCTGCTGGAAACTCTGGAGCAGATCCCGGAAGAGATCTCGCGCCAGGTCGACGTTTACCTCTGCGCCTTCGGGGAAGCCGCCGAACTGGCTGCTCTGGCGTTGAGTGAACGGGTTCGTGACCAGTTGCCCAACCTGCGCCTGCAGATCAACGCCGGCGCCGGCAGCTTCAAGAGCCAGTTCAAAAAGGCCGACAAGAGCGGTGCGTTGTACGCATTGATCCTCGGTGACGACGAACTGGCCCAGCAAGTGGTAGGTTTCAAACCCCTGCGTGGCCAGGGCGAACAACAAAGCATTGCCTGGGATGCGCTCGCTGCACACCTGGCCACCTGCGTCGTGCAGGGTTGAAGCTGTCAAACAGCCGATTTAGCGAATAAGGAGTATTGGGGTGTCGAGTACCGAAGATGAACAGCTGGCGGATTTGAAGGACTGGTGGCAGCGCAACGGCAAGCCCCTGGTCACCGGCGGCCTGTTGGCGCTGGTCATCGTGTTCGGCTGGCAGGCCTGGCACAAGTATCAGAACAATCAATCGCAAGGCGCCTCGATGCTCTATCAGCAATTGCTGGAGACCACGCTGACGCCTGACGGCAAGCCGGATGCAGCCCGTGTTGCAGACCTGGCCGGCAAGCTCAACAGTGAGTTCGGCGGTACTGCCTACGCGCAATACGGCAGCCTGTTCGTCGCCAAGGTGGCGGTCGACACCGGCAAGCTGGACGACGCAGCGACCGAACTCAAAGCCATCTCCGACAAGCCGGCCAACCCGACGCTGGGCGAAATCGCCCGTCAGCGCCTGGCCCAGGTCCTGGCCGCGCAGAACAAGGCTGACGAAGCGCTGAAGCTGCTCGAAGGCGATGCCGACAAGGCATTCCTGGCCACTCGCGAAGAGCTCAAGGGCGACCTGCTGGTCCAATTGGGCCGTACTGACGAAGCCCATGCTGCGTATGAAAAAGCCAAGGCCGCGCTGTCCGATGAAGCGGCGGTCGGTGGCCTACAAATCAAGCTGGACGACCTGGCCAAAGGGGATGCGTGACGTGATCCGTTGGAAACATGCAGCATTGCTGGCTCTGGCCGTTCTGGCCGCGGGTTGCAGCAGCAACAGCAAGAAAGAATTGCCACCTGCCGAACTGGTCGACTTCAAAGAAGAAGTGGTCCTGCAGAAACAGTGGAGCCGTTCGGTCGGTGACGGCCAGGGCGAAACCTACAACATGCTGGTTCCGGCGATCGACGGCAGCACCATCTACGCCGCCGACGTCACTGGCGTGGTAGAGGCACTGGATCGCATGAACGGCGACGTCAAATGGAAACAGGACCTGGAGTTGCCTGTGTCCGGTGCCGTTGGCGTGGGTTACGGCCTGGTCATGATCGGTACCCTCAAGGGCGAAGTGGTCGCTCTGGACGCTTCGAGCGGCGAAGAGAAGTGGCGCGCGCGGGTGACCAGTGAAGTACTGGCTCCGCCGTCCACCAATGGCGATGTGGTGGTGGTCCAGACCCAGGATGACCGTGTGATTGGCCTCGATGCCGCCACCGGCAACCAGATGTGGGTCTACGACAGCACCCCGGCGGTACTGACCCTGCGTGGCACCAGTGCGCCAATCACCACCAACCGCCTGGCGGTCGCCGGTCTGTCGACCGGTAAAGTGGTGGCCCTGGATATCCGCAACGGCGTGCCGGTGTGGGAACAGCGCGTGGCTATTCCGCAAGGTCGTTCCGAGCTGGATCGCGTGGTCGACATCGACGGTGGCCTGCTGTTGTCCGGCGGCACCCTGTATGTCGCCAGCTACCAGGGTCGCGTAGCGGCGCTGGACCTGGAAAGCGGTCGTCCGCTCTGGCAGCGCGATGCTTCCAGCTATGCGGGTGTCGCTCAAGGTTTCGGCAGCGTCTATGTGAGCCTGTCCTCCGGCACCGTCGAAAGCATCGACGAGCGTTCCACCACTGCGCTGTGGAGCAACGACTCGCTGGCCCGCCGTCAACTGTCGGCCCCGGAAGTCTTCTCCAGCTACGTGGCGGTCGGTGACCTGGAAGGTTACCTGCACCTGCTGAGCCAGGTTGACGGTCGCTTCGTTGGCCGTGAGCGTATCGACAGCGATGGTCTGCGTGCGCGTCCTCTGGTAGTGGGCAACATGATTTATGTGTATGGCAACAGCGGCAAACTGGAAGCCCTGACCATCAAGTAATGGTTTGACTATGCTTGGGGTTGATCCCCAAGCGGCCTTGCCCCGGCAAGGTTCGCAGCACGTCATGTGCTGCCCCGAGCACCAGCCGCTGCCTCGCAGCGGCTTTTGTATTTTCTGAATTAACGCAGTGGAGAGCCGCATGGTTCCCGTAATCGCCCTGGTGGGCCGACCGAACGTCGGCAAGTCCACCTTGTTCAACCGCCTGACTCGGACTCGCGACGCCATTGTCGGCGACCTGTCCGGTCTGACCCGTGATCGCCAATACGGTGAGGCCAAGTGGCAAGGGCGTACCTACATTCTGATCGACACCGGCGGTATCTCCGGTGACGAGCATGGCATGGACGAAAAGATGGCCGAGCAGTCGCTGCTGGCCATCGAAGAAGCCGATGTCGTCCTGTTCCTGGTAGATGCCAAGGCCGGTTTCACTGCGGCCGACCAGATGATCGGCGAGCACCTGCGCAAACGTAACAAGACCTCTTACGTGATCGCCAACAAGGTCGACAATATCGACCCTGACATGGCGCGTGCCGAGTTCGCCCCGCTGGGCATGGGCGACGCGATCCCGATCGCCGGTGCTCACGGTCGTGGTATCACGCAGATGCTGGAAATCGCCCTGCGCGAGTTCCCGAAAGACGACGCAGACGAGCCGGAAGAGGGCGAGGAAGAAGTCGTAGCCGAAGGCGAGGAAGCCAAGCGCATTCCGGGCCCGAGCGAAAAAGACGGGATCAAGATCGCCATCATCGGTCGGCCGAACGTGGGCAAGTCCACCCTGGTCAACCGCATGCTCGGCGAAGACCGGGTCATCGTCTATGACCAGCCGGGCACCACTCGGGACAGTATCTACATTCCCTTCGAGCGTAACGAAGAGAAGTACACGCTGATCGACACCGCCGGTGTGCGCAAGCGCGGCAAGATCCACGAGGAAGTTGAAAAGTTCTCGGTGGTCAAGACCCTGCAGGCGATCAAGGACGCCAACGTGGTGATCTTCGTCATGGACGCCCGCGAAGGCGTGGTGGATCACGACCTGAACCTGCTGGGCTTTGCCCTGGAAGCAGGCCGGGCGCTGGTCATCGCCCTGAACAAATGGGATGGCATGGACCCGCGCGAGCGTGACTATGTGAAGACCGAGCTGGAGCGCCGGTTGTTCTTCGTCGACTTCGCCGACATCCACTTCATCTCGGCGTTGCACGGTACTGGCGTGGGCAACCTCTACCAGTCGGTGCAGAACTCCTTCAAGTCCGCGGTAACCCGCTGGCCGACCAGCCGCCTGACGCAGATTCTCGAAGACGCCGTGAGCGAGCACGCGCCACCGATGGTCAACAACCGTCGCATCAAGCTGCGTTATGCCCACCTGGGTGGTGCCAATCCGCCGCTGATCGTGATCCACGGCAACCAGGTGGAGAAGGTGCCGAAGTCTTATGTGCGCTACCTGGAAAACACCTACCGGCGTGTTCTGAAACTGGTCGGTACGCCGATCCGCATCGAATTCAAGGGCGGCGAAAACCCGTACGAAGGCAACAAGAACACGCTCACCGACCGTCAGGTCAACAAGAAGCGTCGTTTGATGACACACCACAAGAAGGCCGAGAAGAAGCGCAAAGACAAGCGCTGACACAGCGCTTCGAGTTGCAAGCCACAAGCTACAAGTAGAAAAGTGGCAAGGGCTTGCAGCTTATGGCTTACAGCTTGTAGCTGCGACTAAAAAGGGTCCTTGAGGGACCCTTTTTTAATCGCCGCCCTTTGGGCTATTCTCGGGACCTCCCCGAGCCGCCGTAGAGCCGGGTGTTCAGCAGGGAATCACCCATGATCACCAGTAAGCTGCCGAATGTCGGCACCACCATCTTCACGCAAATGTCGCAGCTCGCCGTGGAAACCGGCGCGCTGAACCTGTCCCAGGGTTTTCCCGATTTCGATGGCCCGCAGGCCCTGCGCGATGCCGTCGCCCGGCATATCGCCAGCGGCCACAACCAATACGCACCGATGACCGGCCTGCCGGCCTTGCGCCAGCAAGTGGCGGCCAAGATCGCCCGCAGTTATGGCGTGCAGGTGAATGCCGATACCGAGGTAACCATCACTCCGGGCGCCACCCAGGCGATCTTCTGCGCCATCCAGGCAGTGATCCAGCCCGGTGATGAAGTGATCGTCTTCGATCCTTGCTACGACAGCTATGAGCCTTCGGTGGAGCTGGCCGGCGGGCGCTGCGTGCATGTACAGCTTGGCCTGAACGATTTCGCCATCGACTGGCAGAAGCTTGGCGAAGCCCTTAGCCCGCGTACGCGGATGATCATTCTCAATGCCCCGCACAACCCCAGCGGTGCGCTGATCAGCCGTGCCGAACTGGACCAGTTGGCGGCGCTGATTCGCGATCGGGATATCTACCTGGTCAGCGACGAGGTGTACGAGCATCTGGTATTCGACGGCATCCCCCACGTCAGCGTGCTGGCCCATGAGGAGCTGTACCAACGGGCATTTGTGGTCAGTTCCTTTGGCAAGACCTATCACGTGACCGGTTGGAAAACCGGCTACGTGGTCGCTCCGCCGGCCCTGAGCGCGGAGCTGCGCAAGGTGCATCAATATGTCAGCTTCTGCGGCGTGACCCCTTTGCAGTACGCTCTGGCGGACTACATGGCCGAACACCCGGAACATGTCGAAGAGCTACCCGGTTTCTATCAGGCCAAGCGCGACCTGTTCTGCGACCTGCTGGCACCTTCGCGATTCAGCTTTACCCGGGTGGCCGGTACTTACTTCCAACTGGTGGACTACTCGCAGATCCGCCCGGACCTGAATGACGTCGAGATGGCGATCTGGATGACCCGCGAGCACGGTGTCGCGACCATTCCGGTGTCGGTGTTCTACCGCGAGCCACCACAAGGACAGCGTCTGGTAAGGCTATGCTTTGCCAAGCGTGAGGAGACGCTGCGTCAGGCAGCGGAGAAGCTATGCGTGATCTGAGTGCTTTGCCCAATCTGAATGTGGCGCTGATCCAGACCTCTCTGGTCTGGCACGACCGCCAGGCCAATCTCGAGCACTTCGAGCTGTTGCTCGAACAGGCCCGGGGCGCCGACCTGATTATCCTGCCGGAAATGTTCACCACCGGATTTTCCATGGAGTCCGAAGCCCTCGCCGAGGCGGAAAACGGTCCGACCAGCAAGTGGCTGCGCAGCCAGGCCGCCAGGCTCGATGCGGTCATCACTGGCAGCGTGATTATCCAGGCCGCCGACGGCAGCCACCGCAACCGCCTGCTGTGGGCTCGCCCTGACGGTGAGGTCTGGCATTACGATAAACGCCATCTGTTCCGCATGGCGGGCGAGCACGATCACTACACGCCAGGCGAGCGTCAGGTGCAATTCGAACTCAAGGGTTGGCGGGTCAGGCCGCTGATCTGCTACGACCTGCGCTTTCCGGTGTGGAGCCGCGATGCCCGGGATACCGACTTGCTGCTGTACACGGCCAACTGGCCGGGGGCACGGCGCCAGCACTGGAACCGTTTGTTGCCGGCCAGGGCCATCGAAAACTTGTGTTATGTGGCCGCGGTCAATCGGGTCGGCACCGACGGCAAGGGGTTTGCCTACACCGGGGATAGCCAGGTGCTGGATTTCCAGGGCGAGACCCTGCTCAGCGCCGGTGAGGCCGACGGAGTATTCCAGGTCTGCCTGAATGCCGCGGATCTGGCGGCCTATCGCGCGCGCTTTCCAGCCTACCTCGATGCGGACACCTTCGAGTTCACCCAGGCTTAAAGATCTGTCGGGGTGGGCCGTTAAGGGGTAAGAGGATTTTCAGGGAGATTTGTCATGACCACTATCGGTGCCGCGAGCATCAATCCATTCCCGTTGGGGGCCGCGCCGCAAAAGCTTAACATCGCCGAGCAGCAGGCCAGCCCGCTCGAGGTGCAGGACAAGGGCGCTGTCGATGACAGCGACTCGGTGAGTGTCGACATGCAGGAGTACGGTGCCAAGGCCGACTTCAGCTCATCCACCGCTGATATCGTCGCGCAGTTGCAGAAGCAGATCGACCAGACCGAAAAGACCCTGTCCGAGCAGCAGTCGCAATTGTCCGGGGTGCAGAAGGGCCAGGCGAGCGAGGAGCAGAAGGCGCAACAGGCCTTGGAGGTGCAGGCGCAGATCGCGATCACCGCCAACAACCTGCAAGTATTGCAGGCGGCCTTGCTCCAGGCGCTGACGGCGCGGATCAATACCACCGCCTGAGCGGGGCAATAAATACACAGCCAAAAAAAGCCCCGGATCATCCGGGGCTTTTTTGTCGCCGTAAAACCGTCAGGCGGCTTTGGCGTCCAGCTGGCTCAGGGAGCGGTTCAGCGCGCTGAACAGGGCCTTGAAGCTGGCGGTGGTGATGTTTTCATCGATACCCACACCGTGCACCGCACGCTCGCCGTTCACGCGCAGCTCGATATAGGCGGCAGCCTTGGCGTTGGTGCCCGCGCCGATGGCGTGCTCGTTGTAGTCCATGATTTCCACCGGAACCGGCAAGCCGGCCACCAGGGCTTCCAGGGCGCCATTGCCCTTGCCACGCCAGTGCAGGTTGGTCTCGCCCTGGCCCTTGCCGGACACTTCCACTTCCACGGCGCTGTGGCCGTTTTCTTCCTGCAGGCGATGGCTGACCAGCGCGTACGGGGTGTTGGCCTGCAAGTATTCGCTGTGGAGCAGCGCGTGGATCTGCTGGGCGGTCATCTCCAGGCCCAGGCGATCGGTTTCACGCTGTACCACCTGGCTGAACTCGATCTGCATGCGGCGTGGCAAGCTGATGCCGTATTCCTGTTCCAGCAGGTAGGCGATACCGCCTTTGCCCGACTGGCTGTTGACACGAATCACCGCCTCGTAGCTGCGACCGATGTCGGCCGGGTCGATCGGCAAGTACGGCACTTCCCACAGCGCATCGGATTTCTGCTGGGCGAAACCCTTGCGGATAGCGTCCTGGTGCGAGCCGGAGAAGGCGGTGTGAACCAGGTCGCCGACATACGGATGACGCGGGTGAACCGGGATCTGGTTGCACTCTTCGACCACTTTGCGCACGCCGTCGATATCGGAGAAATCCAGTTCCGGATCGATGCCCTGGGTGTAGAGGTTCAGGGCTACGGTGACCAGGTCGACGTTGCCGGTGCGTTCGCCGTTGCCGAACAGGCAGCCTTCGACGCGGTCGGCGCCGGCCATCAAGCCCAGCTCGGTGGCGGCTACGCCGGTACCACGGTCGTTGTGGGTGTGCAGGCTGATGATCACGCTGTCACGACGGTTGATGTGGCGACCGAACCATTCGATCTGGTCGGCATAGATGTTCGGCGTGGCGACTTCGACGGTGGCCGGCAGGTTGAGGATCACCTTGTTGGCTGGCGTCGGGTTCCAGACCTCGATCACTGCGTCGCAGACTTCCTTGGCGAACTCCAGCTCAGTGGCGCTGAAGGTCTCTGGCGAGTATTCGAACTGCCATTGGGTTTCCGGCTGCTGGGCGGCATATTTGACGAACAGCTTGGCGGCGTTCACCGCGATCTCTTTCACGCCTTCCTTGTCCTGGTTGAAGACAATGCGGCGGAACGACGGGCTGGTGGCGTTGTACAGGTGGACGATGGCTTTCTTCGCCCCGCGCAACGATTCGAAGGTCCGGGCGATCAGGTCTTCACGGGCCTGGGTCAGCACCTGGATGGTGGTGTCGTCCGGGATGTGGCCGCCTTCGATCAGGGTACGCACGAAGTCGAAGTCGGTCTGCGACGCGGCCGGGAAGGAGGCCTCGATTTCTTTCACGCCGACGGCGACCAGGGTTTTCCAGAAGCGCAGTTTCTTCACCGCATCCATTGGCTCGATCAACGACTGGTTGCCATCACGCAGGTCGGAGCTGCACCAGATCGGCGCGCGGGTGATGGTCTTCGACGGCCAGGTGCGGTCCGGCAAGTTGATGGTCGGGAACGCGCGGTACTTCGAGGAAGGGTCTTTGAGCATGCTCATGGGGAAATCCTTATTGTCCGGGCCGAGAAGAGGCGGCCTGCCGGTGAATCAATGGGTGTGTTGTTTGAAGCAGGGGACGAGGTACCGCGACTCAACCTGGCAGTCGTGCGCTGACGAGGCAGAGGCTTCGGTGTTGACGGCGCTGAATGAGGGTGTGAGAGGTTTTCATGCCCTCAACCCTAACCACTGGGGTGAAAGATGGCAAGCAGTCGAAAAAAATTGAGATAAATCTCTTAAAAATGGTTTTTTGCGAGATTTTATTCTGTCGAGCTTACGGCTGGCTCGATCTTATTGCGCAGAGTTTTGAACCTGCGCAATCCCTGCGGGAGCCACGGCTCAGGGCTGGAAGGCCCCGATAAAGATCGCCGGATCGACCCGGGCGTCGTTCAGGCTGACGTTCCAGTGCATGTGCGGCCCGGTGGCGCGCCCGGTGGAGCCGACTTTCCCGACCACCCCGCCGCGGGCCAGTTGCTGGCCAACCTTCACGTCGATCTTCGACATATGGCAGAACATGCTGATAAAGCCCTGGCCGTGGTCGACGAATACGGTATTGCCGTTGAAAAAGTAATTGCCGATCAGGATCACCTTGCCGGCCGCCGGCGTCTTGATCGGCGTCCCCGCAGGTACCGCGAAGTCCAGCCCGGCGTGTGGATTGCGCTCCTCACCGTTGAAGAAGCGGCGGACGCCGAACTTGCTCGATAGCGGGCCGCTCACCGGCTTGTCCAGCAGCAGATTGCTCGGAGTGTTGGGGCTGAAACTGCGGTAGGCGCGGACCTGCTCGGCCAACTCGGCGTCGATGCGCTTGAGGTCGGCCGGATCGGGGTTGACCTGGCGTTTGTTCTTCAGCGTGATGTGCTGTTCCGGGTATTTCTTGCTGGTCACGCTGAAGTTCAGGCTGCGGCCGCCAGCACTGATTTGCTGGGTACCGGGTTTGACGGTCAGGGGGATGCCGACAATCGCCAGCCAGTTGTTCTGTTCCTTGACTACCAGCAGCGGTTTTCCCTGGTAGCTGGCCTTGGGCGCCTGGGCGGCGCTGCCCAGGTCGATCACCGCCACGCCGCCGGGCACCGGTTTGTTCAGCAGGCGCGTGATGTAGCTATCGGCGTGGGCGTTGAAGGTCAGGCACAGCAACAACAAGGAGCTAAGAAAACGCGGCATGGATCAATCCAGTAAAGAAAGGGTGACAGGCGTCAGGTGATTATCCTCGACCCGGACCTGCAGTTCGCCTTCGCCGAGCCGGGCCTTGAGGCGCTGTCCCGGCTGGGTCTGTGCGGCGCTGCGAATGGCCTGGCCGCGTTCGTCCAGCAGGATGCTGTAGCCACGGCCCAGGGTGGCCAGCGGGCTGACCACATGCAGGGTCTGCATCTGGCTTTGCAGTTGCAGGCGACGGGATTTCAGACCTTCGCGCATGGCCCGTGGCAGGCGTTCGGCCAGGCTGTCGAGGCGTTGCCGCAGCAGCGCCAGTTGACGCCCGGGGTGTTGGCCGACGAGCCGGGTTTCCAGGCGAATCAGGCGCTCGCGGCGGGTATTGAGGCTGCGCTCGAACGCCCGGCGCATACGCATGTCCAGGTCGTCCAGGCGCTGCGCTTGCTGGCGCAGGCGCTCACCTGGGTGACGCAGGCGCCGGGCCATGCCTTCCAGGCGCAGGCGATCACGCAGCAACCGGTCGCGCATGCGCATCACCAGGCGTCGATGCAGGCTTTCGACGCGGTGTTGCAGGTCGCTGGAGTCCGGCGCGAGCAGTTCGGCGGCCGCCGAGGGCGTTGGTGCGCGCACGTCGGCGACGAAGTCGCTGATCGAGACGTCGGTTTCATGACCCACGGCGCTGACGATCGGCGTGACACAGGCATCCACCGCCCGGGCCACGGCTTCTTCGTTGAAGCACCAGAGGTCTTCCAGGGAGCCGCCGCCACGGGCCAGGATCAGCGCGTCGAAGCCCCGGGCATCGGCCATTTTCAGGGCGCGGACGATCTGCGCGGTCGCCTCGCGGCCTTGTACGGCGGTAGGGATCAGGGTCAGGGCCACCTGTGGCGCTCGGCGCCGGAACACGCTGATGATGTCGCGAATCACCGCGCCGGTCGGCGAACTGATAATGCCGATGCGCTGCGGATGGGCGGGCAGCGGCACTTTGCGTTCGCTGCTGAACAGGCCTTCGGCGCTGAGCTTTTCCTTCAGCGCATCGAAGGCCAGGCGCAGGGCGCCGTCGCCGGCCGGTTCGACCGTATCGAGGATCAACTGGTAGTCGCCGCGGCCTTCGAACAGCGAGACCTTGCCGCGCACCTTGACCGCCAAGCCGTCCTTCAGCGCCTGGCGCACCCGCGCGGCATTTTGCCGAAACAGCGCGCAGCGCACCTGGGCACCGCTGTCCTTGAGGGTGAAATACACATGGCCGGACGCCGGGCGGGCGAGGTTGGATATTTCGCCTTCGACCCAGATGTTGCTGAACACGTCTTCCAGCAACACCCGCGCACGGCCGTTGAGCTGGCTGACGGTCAGGACTTCGCGGTCCAGGCCGAGTCTTGCAAAGGGATCTTTAATCATGGGGCGCAGTTTAAAGGCATTCGGCAAACAATCTCCATGGATCGAAACAAAAGGAGACGATGCCTTTGCCGGCCTCGAATACGCCTTCGGCGGTTAAGGCGTGAGAGCGTTGTGGAAGTGTTCGATGAACTGCTTGACCAAAGGTGTCGGATCTTGCCGACAGGCGAGGGCGACCGTGCTCTGGCAGGCCGGGTCCGCCAAGGGCAGGAAGTGCAGGCTGGCGGGCGCGATGTCACGCATCGACTCGGGCAGCAGGGCGATGCCGAATCCAGCCTGGATCAGTTGCAGCTGCGTGGTCTTGCGCGACAGTACCCGTGCCGCCTTGGGGAAAAAGCCCTGGCGCATGCACAGCTCGGCCGACAGGTAACTCAGGCCGCCACGCTGCGGATGGGGAATGGAGATAAAGGCTTCGTTGCGCAGTTGCGCCAGATCCACGCCCTGCTTGGGAGGATCTGCTGCCAGAGGGTGGCCCGGCGGCACGGCCAGCAGCAGGCGTTCGCTGAACAGTGGCGTGATCCGCACGCCCTCGCGCTGGCGCAGTACCGGCAGTCGCAGCAGGCCGATATCCAGCCGGCCTTCGGCGACTTCTTCCAACTGCGCTTCGGAAGACAGGGTGGCGATGTCCATCGAGGCCCCCGGGCACTGCTCCAGGTAACCGCTGATGGCCCGCAGCAGGCGGCCGCTCATGGACACGGTGCTGGAGTGGCTCAGGCGCAATGTTCCCAGCTGCCCCTGGCCGACCTGGGTCGCCAGTTCGCTGGCCTTGTTCAGCTCATCGAGCAGGTTGCGGGCGCGCGGGTAGAACGCTTCGCCCGCCGCCGTCAGCCTGGGCAGGCGCGCGGTGCGCTCGAACAGCGGGGTCTTGAGGTGGGTTTCCAGTTCCCTGATCTGCCGGCTGAGGGCGGACTGGGCAATAAACAGGCGTTCGGCGGCGGCGCTGAAACTGCCGCTGTCGGCGATTTCCACGAAGTAGCGCAGTTGGCGGGTTGAAATCACGCGTCATGCCTTTTTGAGATGGGTGGATGGCTTTGATGATATTAGTCGCAAGGCTTGTGGCTGGCTAAAGTCATTCCTTGATTAAAGAAGGAAGGCGAATCGATGAGCATGGTCGAGTTGTTGGGGCAGTGGTCGTGGGGGACGAGTGGCTGGTTGGCGATCGGCCTGGGGATCGCCCTGGCCTATATCGTGTTTGGCATCGCCGGGTTCGGCACGGCGCTGGTGGCGGGGCCGGTGCTGATCCTGTTCATGCCGCTGTCGAAGATAGTCCCACTGCTGGTGCTGCTGGATTTTGTCGCGGCCTTCGGCAATCTCCTGCCGTCGCGGCGGGATGTAGATCGTTCCGAGCTGTTGCGCTTGCTGCCGTGCATGGCGCTGGGCTGCACCCTGGGGGTGATCTTCCTGCTCAACCTCAAGTCCGATGTGTTGCTGCTGTTGATGGGGCTGTTTATCAGCGCTTATGCGGCGTACAGCCTTTGGGTCAAGGCAAGGCCCAAGGCGCTGGCGGCGGGCTGGGCGATTCCCATGGGGACCGTGGGTGGAACGTTCGGCGCGCTGTTCGGCAGCGGTGGCTTTTTATATGCGATCTATCTGAACAGCCGCCTGCCCAAGGATGCGGCACGGGCTACCCAGAGTGCATTGATCAGTTGCAGCACGGTGGTGCGCCTGAGCCTGTTCGCCATTGCCGGCGTTTATGCGCAACTGCCTTTATTGGTGCTGGCGCTGTGCTTGTTGCCGGCCATGGCCCTGGGCCTGTGGATTGGCCGGCGGCTGACCATGAGATTGTCCCGCGAGGCGTTCGTCCGGCTGGTGACCTGGCTGGTGCTGGCCAGCGGCATGGCCCTGATCGGTCGTTACCTGAGCACTTGACCTGTGGGGTTCAGGGATTAAGCTGCGGGCCCTCGGATCTACCCGGTATGTCGACTTCTACACTTATTGGTAGGTATCGGTTTGCTGGCGGTACTGTTCGAGCAGGCGACGCAGACTTCCCTTCAGACGCTTCAGGCCCCATCCATGAACTCGCAAAGCATCATCGTCCCGAAAATCTCCACCATGCCGGTTCACGAACCCCGCGCCCGGGCGATCGTGCGTTGGTTGGTGCGCAAGAACATCGTCGAGGAAGCCTTGAGCACCTGTGGCCGTACCGGCAATCGTATGGCGCATGCGATCGCCCCTGGCGCGCGGGATGTGGTGCTGCACCCGGAGGCCTTGCCCTTCGGTGAACCGGTCAACGGCCTGGAAATCATTACCAAGCGCTGCATCTATACCCCGGCCAAGGGGTTTCTCGAGGAAGCGGGTTGCGCCGAATGCCGCCAGGAAGTGGGGGAGGCGCTGTTCGAGAGCCTGGAGGACTGGATGCCCGGGCGCACCGATAACTTCACCTGCCCCGAGTGCGGGCATGAAGATGACATCAATGGCTTTCTGTTCTTGCAGGAGTGCGGGTTTTCCAACCTCGGCTTCATCTTCAACAACTGGGCCGAAGCCGGGTTCAAGCAGAGTTTTCTCGACGAGTTCGCCGAATGGCTGGATCAGCCGGTGAGCTGGGTGAAGGTGGAGTTGTAAGGCGATTTCGGCAGCCGGTTCCGGGTGGTGAATTCATCATCGGCAGGTGCCATGTCTGCTCGCGAAACAGATGCTGTGTTCTGGCAAATTCCCCATCCATCACCCCGTTGATAATAGACAGACTTTTACATTGAGCCCGGGTAGGTGTCTGAGTATAATGGCGCGCTTCCATTTTCCCGCTCGGGAGCCCCCGCGATGCTGCGTATCAGCCAAGAAGCTCTGACCTTCGACGACATTCTCCTAGTGCCCGGTTATTCCGAGGTGCTTCCTAACGAAGTCAGTCTCAAGACCCGTCTTACCCGTGGCATCGAGCTGAATATTCCACTGGTTTCCGCCGCAATGGACACCGTCACTGAAGCCCGTCTGGCAATCGCCATGGCTCAGGAAGGTGGCATCGGCATCATCCACAAGAACATGACCATCGAGCAGCAAGCTGCCGAAGTCCGCAAGGTCAAGAAGTTCGAAGCCGGCGTCGTCAAAGACCCGATCACCATCGAGGCTGACGCCACGGTGCGCGACCTGTTCGAACTGACCCGCATGCACAACATTTCCGGCGTTCCGGTACTGCACGATGGCGACCTGGTCGGCATCGTCACGTCCCGTGACGTGCGTTTCGAAAACCGCCTGGACGCCAGCGTCCGTGAAGTGATGACGCCTAAAGAGCGCCTGGTCACGGTCAAGGAAGGCGCCGACAAGAACGACGTGCGCGAGCTGCTGCACAAGCACCGCATCGAGCGCGTGCTGATCGTCGACGACAAGTTCGCCCTCAAAGGCATGATGACCGTCAACGACATCGAAAAAGCCAAGGCTTACCCGCTGGCCAGCAAGGACGATCAAGGTCGTCTGCGCGTAGGGGCTGCCGTCGGTACCGGTAAAGACACCGGTGACCGTGTTGCCGCCCTGGTCAATGCCGGCGTGGACGTGGTGGTGGTCGACACCGCCCACGGTCACTCCAAGGGCGTGATCGACCGCGTTCGCTGGGTCAAGGAGAACTACCCGCAAGTGCAGGTGATCGGCGGCAACATCGCCACCGGTGCCGCAGCCAAGGCCCTGGCCGCGGCGGGCGCCGATGCGGTCAAGGTCGGTATCGGCCCTGGCTCGATCTGCACCACCCGTATCGTCGCCGGTGTCGGCGTACCGCAAATCAGCGCCATCGCCAATGTCGCCGCGGCCCTTGAAGGCACCGGCGTTCCATTGATCGCCGACGGCGGTATCCGCTTCTCCGGTGACCTGTCCAAGGCCATCGTCGCCGGTGCTTCCTGCGTGATGATGGGCTCGATGTTCGCCGGTACCGAAGAAGCGCCAGGCGAAATCGAACTGTTCCAGGGTCGTTCGTACAAGGCTTACCGCGGCATGGGTTCGTTGGGCGCCATGTCCCAGGCCCAGGGCTCTTCCGACCGTTACTTCCAGGACTCCTCCGCGGGTGCCGAGAAGCTGGTTCCGGAAGGCATCGAAGGCCGTGTTCCCTACAAGGGCACCCTGACCGCCATCATCCATCAACTGATGGGTGGCCTGCGTTCTTCCATGGGCTACACCGGTAGTGCCAACATCGAAGAAATGCGCACCAAGCCAGAGTTCGTACGCATCACTGGCGCCGGCATGGCTGAGTCCCACGTCCATGACGTGCAGATCACCAAGGAAGCGCCAAACTACCGCGTAGGTTGATGCTTCAAGCAAAACGTTAAATGACCGGGGCTGTTTTATTCAGCCCCGAGTCGTTTCTGAATCACGACTGTTTTCGAATTACCTAGACGAGACTGAATCATGGCCCTCGACATTCACGCCCACCGCATCCTGATCCTCGATTTCGGTTCTCAGTACACCCAATTGATCGCCCGTCGCGTGCGTGAAATCGGCGTGTACTGCGAACTGCATCCGTTCGACATGGATGACGAAGCGATTCGCGAATTCGCTCCCAAAGGCGTCATTCTCGCCGGCGGCCCCGAGTCCGTGCACGAAGCCAACAGCCCGCGTTGCCCGCAAGCGGTGTTCGACCTGGGCGTGCCGGTCTTCGGTATCTGCTACGGCATGCAGACCATGGCCGAGCAAATGGGCGGCAAGGTCGAGGGTTCCGAACTGCGTGAATTCGGTTATGCCCGCGTCGATGTGGTCGGCAAGAGCCGCCTGCTGGACGGCATCGAAGACCACGTCGACGCCGACGGCCTGTTCGGCCTCGACGTATGGATGAGCCACGGTGACAAGGTCACCAAGATGCCGCAAGACTTCCACATCCTGGCCAGCACCCCGAGCTGCCCGATCGCCGGTATGTTCAACGACGACCTGCGCTACTACGGCGTGCAGTTCCACCCGGAAGTGACCCACACCAAGCAGGGCGGTCGCATCCTGTCGCGCTTCATCCTCGACATCTGCGGCTGCGAAGCCCTGTGGACCCCATCGAAAATCGCTGAAGACGCCATCGCCCAGGTGCGTGCCCAGGTCGGCACCGACAACGTGCTGCTGGGCCTGTCCGGCGGCGTCGACTCCTCGGTGGTCGCGGCCCTGCTGCACAAGGCCATCGGCGACCAGCTGACCTGCGTTTTCGTCGACAACGGCCTGCTGCGCCTGCACGAAGGCGAGCAAGTGATGGCCATGTTCGCCGAGAACATGGGCGTCAAGGTGATCCGCGCCAACGCCGAGGAGCAGTTCCTCAACAACCTGGCCGGCGAAGCCGACCCGGAGAAGAAGCGCAAGATCATCGGCCGTACCTTCATCGACGTGTTCGATGCCGAATCCTGCAAGCTGGACAACATCAAGTTCCTGGCCCAGGGCACCATCTACCCGGACGTGATCGAGTCGGCTGGCGCCAAGAGCGGCAAGGCCCACGTGATCAAGTCGCACCACAACGTGGGCGGCCTGCCGGAAGAAATGAACCTCAAGCTGGTCGAGCCACTGCGCGAACTGTTCAAGGACGAAGTCCGTCGTCTGGGGCTGGAGCTGGGCCTGCCGTACGACATGGTCTACCGTCACCCGTTCCCGGGCCCGGGCCTGGGCGTGCGCATCCTCGGCGAAGTGAAGAAGGAATACGCCGACCTGCTGCGTCGCGCCGACCACATCTTCATCGAAGAGCTGCGCAAGGCCGACTGGTACCACAAGGTCAGCCAGGCGTTCGTGGTGTTCCAGCCGGTGAAATCGGTGGGCGTGGTCGGTGACGGCCGTCGTTACGCCTGGGTCGTGGCCCTGCGTGCCGTGGAAACCATCGACTTCATGACCGCGCGTTGGGCGCACCTGCCTTACGAGCTGCTGGAAACCGTCAGCGGCCGGATCATCAACGAGATCGAAGGCATCTCCCGCGTCACCTACGACGTGTCGAGCAAGCCGCCAGCCACCATCGAGTGGGAATGATCCCGGCCGAGTGATCGGCAACTGATCGTTCAGGCAACAGCAATGGCGATCGAGACCTTCGGGTGTCGATCGCCATTTGTGTTTCAGGGTCTTTAAAAAGCCCGTTTTCCAGCCCTCCCGCAATACCAGGAAAGACATGGGCACATCGTCGCCCGCCTGGCCTGTGTACCCTCGACAGACATTCATCGAACTCCCAGCGGCGGCCTCTGGCGACTCCGGCGCAGGTGTTCAGAATATTTGTGGTTGTCAGTTGACAACCAATTCATTGTTGACGAGACTGGAGGCCATGGATGGCTCGCACACCTCATCCCAAGAAAGACATTGAAATGGCGCTGCGTTACGCCGAATGGCAGGGCTGGCGCGTCGAAGTCGGCGGTAGTCATGCCTGGGGCAAGATCTACTGCCCTTACAACAGCGAGGTGTGTCGTTGCGGCGAGTTCTGCATCACCAGTGTGTGGAGCACGCCGAAAAATCCCCTCCAGCATGCCCGGGCGCTGTGCCGGGTAATCGACAACTGCACGCTGAATCAGCTGCGCGGCGGGAAAGTCCCGCAACCTCGTCGGGAGTCATGACCATGGAATACCTGTTTACCCTCAACTACCTGCTGCCCGCCCACGACTGCGACCCGGACGTGCTGGTGGAGCGCCTCGGCGCGGGGGGCTGTACCGATGCGCTGGTCGGTACCGGGCTGGCGGGGCGCCTGGCGCTGGAGTTCAGCCGCGAGGCCGAAAGCGGTGAGGCGGCGCTGCTCAGTGCCCTGGGCGATATCAAGCGGATCATTCCGGATGCGCGGCTGGTAGAGGCCAGCCCGGATTTCGTCGGCCTGAGCGAGATTGCCGACATCGTCGGGGTCTCCCGGCAGAACATGCGCAAGTTGATGCTCAACCATGCCGGCAGTTTCCCCCTGGCGATCCACGAGGGCAGTGCCTCGCTCTGGCATCTGGCGGAAGTGCTGAGCTGGCTGGAGGCCCGGGGCGGTTACCAGTTGCAGCATCCGGTGATAGAGGTGGCGCGGGTCGCGCAATCCGTGAACGTCGCCAAGGAGGCCCGGCGGGTCGGCACCCCGAGCGCCGAGCTGGTGGCGCTGCTGGGCTGAGCGGGCCTGCCGCGGTGGTCAGCGTCGGGCGACGTCCGAGAAGTAGAACTTGTCCAGGGTATGGCGTGATTCGGTGTACTCGAACTGCCGGCCGTCCTGCAGGAAGGTCTGGTTGCTGACCACTATCACGTGGCTCTGGCCCTCCAGGTCCAGGTGCTGCTGGTCATCCCGGGTGCGCGGGGTGGCCTCGATGGTCCGCTGGGCGTAGCTGATCTGCAATTGCAGGGTCTGTTCGATGTAGGCGTAGATCGAGTGCTCGGCAATCTGCCGGTCCAGCCCCGGGATCAACTCGGCGACGAAGTGGTTGATGTCGAGAATCACCCGTTTGCCATCGATACGCCGCACCCGCTTGATGCGGGTAATCAGGCTGCCTTCCTCGGCCTGCAGGTGTTCGCGCAACGCGCCTTCGAGGGGAAACTGGGTGAACTCCACCACCTCGGTGCTGACGTCGTTGCCCAGGCGCGGATAGGTTTCCTGGAAGCTGACAATGCCGCCCAGCTGGAACTCGATCGGGTGCGGCGACAGCACAAAAGTGCCCTTGCCATGGATCTTCTGGGCGAAGCCGCGCTCCTGCAGCTGCTCTATGGCCTTTCGCACAGTGCCGCGGCTGGCCTGGTAGCTGTCCATCAACTCGGTTTCGGAAGGCAGACGAGCGCCGCGTTCCAGGCGCTCGGTGGTGATGCTGGCAAGCAGATCGCTGTAGATCTGGTTGTATTTACTCATGGGATGGCTCTGTGCCGTCTGCGCTCAAGGCGGGAACCTTAAGGGCCGTGAGCGGATTTGTCTATTTGAGGCGAGTGGGTCGAACGCCTGACTGCGGGTGTCGAAATGGCAATGAAACACCTTACAGCAGTTTAAGAATTTTCTGTCGCGCATGGCGCGCTCTGCCGGAGAGTGTGGATCTAGAGCCGTTTTTGCGCAGCAGAAACTCCCTGCGACCCGGGTTTCGGAGCGATGCCGGCAAACTCGTCTGTACGAGTTGTTGCTTTAACTCGTACAGACGAGTATTTTTCGCTTCGGCGTGCTGCCAATAACAAAAAACCAAAGCGGAAGAACAAGCATGAGCCACGATTACTCCACGATCGCCAGCGAGTTGCTGCACAGCCTCGGTGGCGCCGACAACCTCGAACAAGCCGCGCATTGCGTCACCCGCCTGCGCCTGGCGCTCAAGGACCCGAGCCGGGTGGACAGCGCGACGCTGAACCAGATCGATCTGGTCAAGGGCTCGTTTTTCACCGGTGGCCTGTTCCAGGTGGTCATTGGCCCCGGCGAGGTCGAAAAGGTCTATGCCGCGTTGCGCCAACTCACCGGACTGGCCGCTTCCACCATCGCCGACGTCAAGCAGAAGGGCGCCGACAAGACCAACGCCATGCAGCGTCTGGTGCGGGTGTTTTCCGATGTCTTCATGCCGATCCTGCCGGCGCTGATCATTGCCGGCCTGCTGATGGGGGTGAACAACCTGATCGGCGCCAAGGGCATGTTCATCGAAGGCCGGACCCTGCTCGAGGCCTATCCGACCCTGGACGGCGTGTGGAGCCTGATCAACCTGATGGCCAACACCTCCTTCGTATTCCTGCCGGCATTGGTGGGCTGGTCGGCGGCCAAGCGCTTTGGCGGCAGCGAAATTCTCGGCATCGTGCTGGGCCTGATGCTGGTGCACCCCGACCTGCTCAATGCCTGGAACTACGGCAAGGCCGTGGCCGGGCTGGAGGGCCAGAGCCTGCCGTACTTCGACATCTTCGGCCTGTTCCAGATCGAGAAGGTCGGCTATCAGGGGCAGATCCTGCCGATCCTGCTCGCGGCCTATGTCATGAGCGTCATCGAGAAATGGCTGCGGGCGCGGGTGCCGAATGCGATCACCCTGCTGGTCGTGCCCATCACCACCATCGTGGTCACCGGCGTGCTGGCACTGGCGGTGATCGGCCCGGTGACCCGGCACCTGGGGATCCTGATCACCGAAGGCGTGGTCACCCTGTTCGAACTGGCGCCAATGGTCGGCGGGGCGATTTTCGGCCTGCTCTACGCGCCGCTGGTGATCACCGGCATGCACCACATGTTCCTCGCCGTGGACCTGCAACTGATCTCGACCCAGGGCGGCACCTTCATCTGGCCGATGATCGTCATGTCCAACCTGGCCCAGGGCAGCGCGGCACTGGCGGTGTTCAGCATGAGCCGCAACGCGCGGGACCGCAGCATGGCCTCGACCTCGGCGATCTCCGCCTATTTCGGCATCACCGAGCCGGCCATGTTCGGGGTCAACCTGCGCTACAAGTTCCCGTTCTACGCCGCGCTGATCGGCTCGGCGCTGGGCTGCATTTTCCTCTCGCTGAACAAGGTCCAGGCCTCGGCCATCGGCGTCGGTGGGCTGCCGGGATTCATCTCGATCATTCCCCAGTACATCCCGATGTTCGTGGTCGGCATGGTCGTCGCCCTGGTGGTGCCGTTCGTGCTGACCTGCGGCTTGAGCATGAAGATCATCCGGCCGGGGTATCGCGTCGCTTGATAAATCGCATCGCGAGCAAGCTTGCTCCTACATGACCGCATATTCCTCTGTAGGAGCGAGCTTGCTCGCGATGAGGCCCCCAGGGCCAGTACCCAACCCATTGAAGGAGCCCGCCATGCAAGACTGGCAGCGTTCGGTGATCTACCAGATCTACCCGAAGAGTTTCTACAGCCACAGCGGCCAGGCCACCGGCGACCTGCTGGGGGTGGTCGACAAGCTCGACTACCTGCACTGGCTGGGTGTCGATTGCCTGTGGCTCACCCCGTTCCTGCGCTCGCCCCAGCGCGACAACGGCTACGACATCAGCGACTACTACGCCATCGATCCGAGCTACGGGACCATGGCCGATTGCGAGTTGCTCATTGCCGAGGCCGGCAAGCGCGGCATCAAGCTGATGCTGGACATCGTGGTCAACCACACCTCCATCGAGCACGAGTGGTTCCAGCAGGCGCGCAGCAGCCTCGACAACCCGTATCGCGACTTCTACATCTGGCGCGACCAGCCGAACAACTGGGAGTCCAAGTTCGGCGGTTCCGCCTGGGAATACGAAGCGCAGACCGGCCAGTACTACCTGCACCTGTTCGACCATACCCAGGCGGACCTCAACTGGGACAACCCCCAGGTGCGCTCCGAAGTGTTCAAGATGATGCGTTTCTGGCGCGACAAGGGCGTGGGCGGCTTTCGCCTGGATGTGATCAACCTGATCTCCAAACCGGCGGATTTCCCGGAAGACGCCAGCGATGGCCGGCGCTTCTATACCGACGGCCCGAACGTGCACCCGTACCTGCAGCAGATGCATCGCGAGGTCTTCGAGGGCTTTGACCTGATCAACGTCGGCGAGATGTCTTCCACCAGCCTCGAGCACTGCATTCGTTACTCGCAGCCCGAGTCGAAAGAGTTGTCGATGACCTTCAACTTCCACCACCTGAAGGTCGATTATCCGAACCTGCAGAAGTGGATCCGCGCCGATTTCGACTTCCTCCAGCTCAAGCGCATCCTCTCCGAGTGGCAGAGCGGCATGCAGGCCGGTGGCGGCTGGAACGCGCTGTTCTGGTGTAACCACGACCAGCCACGGGTGGTGTCGCGTTTCGGCGACGACGGCGAGTACCGGGTGGTCTCGGCGAAGATGCTCGCCACTGCGCTGCACTTCCTCCAGGGCACGCCGTTCGTGTACCAGGGCGAAGAGCTGGGCATGACCAACCCTGGCTTTACCCACATCGACCAATACCGCGATGTCGAGACCCTGAACATCTACCGCCTCAAGCGCGAAACCGGCGACAGCGAGGCGGACAACATGGCGGCGATCATGCAGAAGTCCCGGGACAACGGGCGCACGCCGATGCAATGGAATACTGAGGCCCATGCCGGTTTCAGCAGCGTCGAGCCCTGGATCGGTGTGCCGGCCAATGCCGCGCAAATCAATGTCGAGCAGCAGTTCGAAGACCCGGATTCGGTGTTGCACCACTATCGCCAGCTGATTGCCCTGCGCCGTCGCGAGCCGCTGATCCAGGACGGCGAATATCGCCAGCTGCTGGCCGAGCACCCGCAGGTCTGGGCCTATCTGCGCGAGGGCCAGGGCGAGCGCCTGCTGGTGGTGAACAATTTCTACGGCAGCGCCTGTGAAGTGCAGTTGCCGGAGGGAGTGATGACCGAGCGCATGGAGCAGCGCCTGGTCATCAGTAACTACGCAGACCATCAAACCCGCAGTCGCCAGCTGTTCCTGCGGCCTTACGAGTCCTTTGTCCTGCACCTGATCGACCGCTGACAACCTTCCCCGCATGAGCGCGGCGTGCCCGGTACACCGCGAGCTTTCGCTCGCCGGTAGGGCGGCGCCTGCGGGGCACACACAGAATAAAAATAATGGGGTGGCTTATGAAAACAACAATAAATCGCGGTCTCGCAGCCTCTTGCGTCTGCCTGGCCTTGCCGTTCCCGGCCCAGGCCCTGGAGTTCGCCGGTTACTTGCGTAGCGGCGTCGGGACCTCGGTCAACAGCAGCTCGCAATCCTGTTTCCAGTTGCCCGGCGCCCAGTCCAAATACCGCCTGGGCAACGAATGCGAACAGTACGCCGAGCTGGAGCTGCGCCAGGACCTGTACACCCTGGACGACGGCTCGGTGCTCAGTGTCGATGCCATGGCGTCGCTGTATAACCAGTACGACCGCAGCCTGACCTTCCAGGGCGACAACGGCTCGGCGCGCATGCCGCAGATGTATGCCCAATGGTCGAACATGCCCAGCCTCAATGGCGGCTCGCTGTGGGCCGGCCGGCGTTACTACAAGCGCAACGACATCCATATCTCCGACTTCTACTACTGGAACCAGAGCGCCACTGGCGGCGGTATCGAGGACGTGCTGATCGGCGATCTGAAATACAGCTACGCCTTCTCGCGCAAGGACAACCTGTACCAGAAGGACTACATCAACCGGCACGACTTCAATGTCGCCGGTTTCAAGACCAACCCCGGCGGCGAGCTGGAACTGGGCCTGAGCTACATCGACAAGCCCGACAGTCGCGACGCCCATCGGGGTTGGGCGATCACCGCCCAGCATGTGCAAAAGGACTTCCTCGGCGGCAAGAACAAGCTGGCGTTGCAGTACGGCGAAGGCCCGGGCACCGGGCTGGGTTACACCGGCAATGTGCAACTGGACGACAGCAACAAGAGCTACCGCCTGGTGGAGTTCTTCGACTGGCAATTGACCCCGCGGTTTGGCGGGCAGGTCGAGGCGATCTATCAGAAAGACATCCGCCCCGACGGCAACGACCAGAACTGGATCTCCCTGGGCATCCGCCCGGCCTATGCGATCAGCGAGCAGTTCAAGCTGGTCACCGAGCTGGGCCACGATCAGGTCGAGGCCCCCGGCGGCACGCGTAAGCTCAGCAAGTTCACCTTCGCCCCGACCTGGTCACCCAAGGGCCCGGAATTCTGGGCGCGCCCCGAGGTGCGTCTGTACTACACCTATGCCAGTTGGAACCAGGCCGCCAAGCGCGCGGCCAATGAGCTGGCGGCGGGGTCGGCGCTGTCCGATACCGGCGCCTTCGGCACCGCCAGGCATGGCGCGAACGTCGGATTGCAAGTCGAGTACTGGTGGAAATAAGCGATGCTGTCGGGGCTCGCGCTCCATCGGCACTTACAAGAACAAACAGCAGGTGAAGTCATGGCTACAACCCAACAATTGCAACTGCTCGCGCCGCTGTCCGGGCTGCTGATGCCCCTGGAGCAAGTGCCGGACCCGGTGTTCAGCAGCCGGGTCATCGGTGACGGCCTGTGCATCGACCCGACCTCGCAGACCTTGCGCGCGCCGCTGGCCGGTGTGGTCAGCAATGTGCAGGACAGTGGCCATGCGGTGAGCATCACCGACGACAACGGGGTGCAGGTGCTGATGCACATCGGCCTGGACACGGTGAACCTGGCGGGCAAGGGCTTTAGCCGCCTGGTGGAGGAGGGCCAGCGGGTCGAGGCTGGGCAACCGCTGATCGAGTTCGATGCCGACTACATCGCCGTGCATGCCCGCAGCCTGCTGACGCTGATGCTGGTGGTCAGCGGCGAGCCGTTCACCTGGCTGACCGCGGACCGCGCGTTGGTGGACAGCGGCCAGCCGTTGTTGCAGCTGAGCCTGGGCGCGCCTGCGCCAAGCGCGGAGCCCGAGGAAGAGGGCGAGGCGCGGTTTTCCAAACCGGTGACGCTGCCCAATCCCAATGGCCTGCATGCGCGCCCGGCGGCGGTGTTCGCCCAGGCGGCCAAGGGCTTCAAGGCGAGCATCTGCCTGCACAAGCAGCAGGCCAGCGCCAACGCCAAGTCCCTGGTGGCGATCATGGCGTTGCAGACCGCGCAGGGCGATGCCCTGCAAGTCAGCGCGGCGGGTGAGGATGCCGAGAGGGCGATCAAGACCCTGGCCGAGTTGCTGGCGAGTGGTTGTGGCGAGGCGGTGACCGCGGTGATCGCCGCCGAACCTGTGGCGGCGGTTGCGACGCCAGTGGGCAAGTTGCTGCGGGGCGTCTGCGCCTCGACGGGCTCGGCCTTCGGGCAAGTGGTGCAGGTGGCCGAGCAGAAGCTTGAGGTCGTCGAGTTCGCCAGCGATCAGGCCGCGCAGCGCGGGCAGCTGGAACGGGCGCTGGCGCAGGCCAACGCGGCCCTGCAAGTCCTGCGGGACAAGGCCGCCAGTGCAGCCCAGGGCGAGATCTTCAAGGCTCACCAGGAACTGCTGGAAGACCCGAGCCTGCTGGAGCAGGCCCAGGCCCTGATCAGCGACGGCAAAAGCGCGGCATTCGCCTGGAACCGCGCCACCGAAGCCACCGCCGAGCTGTTCAAGGGGTCAGGCAGTCCGTTGCTGGCCGAGCGCGCCCTGGACCTGATGGATGTCGGCCAGCGGGTGCTCAAGTTGCTGCTGGGTGTGCAGGACAGCGCCTGGGCCCTGCCGGAGCAGGCGATCCTGATTGCCGAGCAGCTCACCCCGTCCCAGACCGCCAGCCTCGATACCCACAAGGTGCTGGGGTTCGCCACGGTCGGCGGCGGGGCCACCAGCCATGTGGCGATTCTGGCCCGGGCCCTGGGGTTGCCGGCGATCTGCGGCCTGCCGGTACAGGTGCTGGCGTTGGCCAGCGGCACACCGGTGCTGCTGGATGCCGACCAGGGCGAATTGCACCTGGAGCCTGCGCCGGCGGTGATCGCGCAGTTGCAGGCACGACGTCAGCAGCAACAGCAGCGCCAGCGCCAGGAGCTGGAGCAGTCGGCCCAGGCCGCGGTGACCCGCGACGGCCATCACTTCGAGGTGACGGCCAACGTCGCCTCGCTGGCCGAGGCCGAGCAGGCCATGGACCTGGGCGGGGAGGGCGTCGGCCTGTTGCGTTCGGAATTTCTTTACCAGGACCGCGGCGTCGCCCCGAGCCACGAGGAGCAGGCCGCGACCTACAGCGCCATCGCCCGGGCCCTGGGGCCGGAGCGCAATCTGGTGGTGCGGACCCTGGATGTCGGCGGCGACAAACCGCTGGCCTATGTGCCGATGGAGCCTGAAGCCAACCCCTTCCTCGGCATGCGCGGGATCCGCCTGTGCCTGGAGCGCCCGCAGCTGTTGCGCGAACAGTTCCGGGCGATCCTCGCCAGCGCCGGGCTGGCCCGCCTGCACATCATGCTGCCGATGGTCACCCAGCTGGCGGAGTTGCGGCAGGCACGGCAGATGCTGGAGGACGAAGCCCTGGCCCTGGGGTTCAAGGAGTTGCCAAAGCTGGGGATCATGATCGAAGTGCCGTCGGCGGCGCTGCTGGCCGACCTGTTCGCGCCGGAGGTGGACTTCTTCTCCATCGGCACCAACGACCTGACCCAGTACACCCTGGCCATGGACCGCGATCATCCGCGCCTGGCCAGCCAGGCCGACAGTTTCCACCCGGCGGTGCTGCGCCTGATCGCCTCCACGGTCAAGGCCGCCCATGCCCATGGCAAGTGGGTCGGCGTGTGCGGGGCGCTGGCTTCGGAAACCCTGGCGGTGCCGCTGTTGCTGGGGCTGGGCGTGGATGAGCTGTCGGTCAGCGTGCCGCTGATTCCGGCGATCAAGGCCGGCGTGCGCGAGGTCGAGCTGAGCCAGTGCCAGGCCCTCGCCGGGCGCATTCTCGGCCTGGAAAGCGCCGAGCAGGTGCGTGACGCCTTGCACCAGCATCGGCAATCGACGCTGGCCCCTTCACCGGTTCTGGAGAACTGAACATGTTCGAGAAATTGCAGCGGGCGTTCTGGAAGGCCCTGACCCCGGACCTGGTGCCCGACCAGCCGAAAGCGACGACCCCGGTCAAGGACGACGCCGCCCTGGACGAGGCCGTGATTGCGGCGCTGGGCGGCGCCAACAACCTCAAGACCCGGCAGCGCGTGGCCCTGACCCGGGTGCGGGTGGAATTGCATGACCCGACCTTGCTCGATGCCACAGCCTTGCGTAGCGCCGGCGTGCCCGGGGTGATGGCGCTGGTCGGCGGCGTGGTGCATCTGCTCGTCGGCCTATCTCCGACGTAGCCGCTGCCGAGCTTGCGAGGCTGCGTACGGATGCGAAGCGTCCGCAACCCAGGCAATGCGTTGCACCTGAGCCACCACGTTGGATGCCTTGGCGGGCGCTTCGCGCCCGTACGCAGCCTCGCAAGCTCGGCAGCGGCTACAGGGGCGGTTACGCCTGCGGCCGGTCGCCGCGCCGGCCTTACTGTTTCTCAACTGCGGGTGTATCGTATTCGCCTTTTGCGGGCCCCGGCCCGCCGCGGATACGTGAGGTAGTTGAGTCCATGTCCTTTACCCGTCGACAGATACTCGGTGGTCTGGCCGGTCTTGCAGTGGTTGGCGTGGGCGCCGGCGGCGCGGCGCGTTACTGGCTGGGCAAGATGGCCGACGCCGAGGCGGGCCACGATTATCAACTGATCGCCGCACCGCTGGACGTGGAACTGGTGCCGGGCCACAAGACCGAAGCCTGGGCCTTCGGCCCGTCCGCGCCGGGTACCGAGCTGCGGGTGCGCCAGGGCGAGTGGCTGCGGGTGCGCTTCATCAACCACCTGCCGGTGGCCACCACCATCCACTGGCATGGCATCCGCCTGCCGCTGGAAATGGACGGCGTGCCTTACGTCTCGCAATTGCCGGTGATGCCGGGCGAATACTTCGACTACAAGTTCCGCGTGCCGGATGCCGGCAGCTACTGGTACCACCCCCACGTCAACAGCAGCGAAGAACTGGGTCGCGGCCTGGTTGGCCCGCTGATCATCGAAGAGCGCGAACCCACCGGCTTCAAGTACGAACGTACCCTGAGCCTGAAAAGCTGGCATGTGGATGAAGCCGGCGCCTTCGTGCCTTTCAGCATTCCCCGCGAGGCGGCGCGTGGCGGCACGGCGGGGCGCCTGTCGACCATCAATGGCGTGTCCCAGGCGGTGGTGGAGATCCCGGCCGGGCAGATCACCCGCGTGCGCCTGCTCAACCTCGACAACACCCTGACCTACCGCATCAACATTCCGGGTGTCGAAGCGCAAATCTACGCCCTGGACGGCAACCCCATCGAGCCGCGGCCGCTGGGCAAGGAATACTGGCTGGGGCCGGGCATGCGCATCTGCCTGGCGATCAAGGCGCCGCCGGCCGGTGAAGAATTGTCGCTGCGCAACGGCCCGGTGCGCCTGGGCACCTTGCGTTCGGTGGCCAACAGCGACGCGCCGACCGAGTGGCCGCCGGCGTTGCCGGCCAACCCGATCGCCGAGCCGGACCTGGATAACGCCGAGAAGCTCAACTTCAACTTCGAGTGGGTTGGCTCGGTCTCGGTGAACGTGGACAATGGCAAGCCACCGAGCCTCTGGCAGATCAACGGCAAGGCCTGGGACATCACCGACAAGACCTGCGCCGACCGCCCGATCGCCACGCTCAAGAAGGGCCAGAGCTACATTTTCGAATTGAAGAACATGACTCAGTACCAGCACCCGATCCACTTGCACGGCATGAGCTTCAAGGTCATCGCCTCGAACCGCAAGAAGATCACCCCGTACTTCACCGACACCTACCTGCTGGGCAAGAACGAGCGTGCCCGGGTGGCGCTGGTGGCGGATAACCCGGGGGTGTGGATGTTCCATTGCCATGTGATCGACCACATGGAAACCGGCCTGATGGCCGCCATCGAGGTGGCCTGATGCGGCAGATTCGCCCCGCCCGGATCATCGATCGCAGCCGCGACCAGGACTTCATGCGTGAAGCCCTGGCCCTGGCCGCCCAGGGCGCGGCCCTGGGCGAGGTGCCGGTGGGCGCGGTGCTGGTGCAGGACGGGGAAATCATCGGCCGAGGTTTCAACTGCCCGATCAGCGGCAGCGATCCCAGCGCCCACGCGGAAATGGTCGCGATCCGCGCCGCGGCCCAGGCGCTCGACAACTATCGCCTGCCCGGCAGCACCCTCTACGTGACCCTGGAGCCGTGCAGCATGTGCGCCGGGCTGATCGTGCATTCGCGTATCGCCCGGGTGGTATACGGCGCGCTGGAGCCCAAGGCGGGCATCGTACAGAGCCAGGGGCAGTTCTTCAGCCAGGGTTTTCTCAACCATCGGGTATTGGTCGAGGGCGGGGTGCTGGCCGAGGAGTGCGGCGCGGTGTTGAGCGAGTTTTTCAAGGCGCGCCGGGCCAGTCGCAACTGAGTCCCTGCCTCTGTAGGAGCGAAGCTTGCTCGCGATGACGCCAGCCCGGGCCATGCATACCTCGAACCTGGCGTGACGCTCGAAATCGTTATCGCGGGCAAGCCTCGCTCCTACACGGTGTGGGGCATTTATTTCCTGGCGACGATAACGGCGCGCATCGGCGCCGGCAGGCCTTCGACGGTCTTGCTGTGGTCGTTCGGGTCGAGGAAATCGCTCAGCGACTGGTACTTCATCCACTCGGTGCCGCGCTGCTCCTCGATGCTGGTCACGCTCACATCCACGCAACGCACATCGCTGAAGCCGGCACGACGCAGCCACAGTTCCAGGGCCGGCACCGACGGCAGGAACCATACGTTACGCATCTGCGCGTAGCGGTCTTCCGGCACCAGCACCTGATGCCGGTCGCCTTCCACCACCAGGGTTTCCAGCACCAGTTCGCCGCCCTTGACCAGGCAGTCCTTGAGCGCCAGCAGATGCTCGATCGGCGAGCGGCGGTGGTAGAACACACCCATGGAAAACACCGTGTCGAAGCCTTCCAGGTTGGGTGGCAGGTCTTCGAACGGGAACGGCAGGTGCCACACCGCGGGCTCCGACAGGTAACGCTGCACCGCCTGGAACTGGCAGAAGAACAGCCAGTTCGGATCGACGCCGATCACGCTGTGGGCACCGGCGCCGAGCATGCGCCACATGTAGTAGCCGTTGCCGCAGCCGACATCGAGGATGCGCTTGCCTTGCAGGTCGAGGTGCTTCGCGACCCGCGACCATTTCCAGTCCGAGCGCCATTCGGTGTCCACATGCACGCCGAACAGGTCGAACGGGCCCTTGCGCCAGGGCGATAGGCCCATCAGTGCGCTGCGCATCTGGGCGCGGGTGGCGTCGTCGCAGTCGGTATCGAGGGTCAGGCCGTTGAGCAGGTCGACCGTGCTCGGCTGGATCTTCGGCAGCGCGTCCAGCGCGCTCTGCCAGCGCTCCAGGTCGCCGTGGCCCTTTTCCATCTTGGTGTCGAGTTGCGCTTGCAGGGTGTTGGCCCAGTCGGCCAGCGGCGTACCGGCCAGACGGCGGGCGAGGGGGGACAGATCAATCATGGCAAGGCAATCAACGAGGCAAAGTTAAGACACTGGAACCACGGCACGACTTTCGAGAACCCGGCGGCCAGCAGGCGTTCGCGGTGTTCTTCGAGGCTGTCGGGCTTCATGACGTTTTCGATGGCGCTGCGCTTCTGGGCGATTTCCAGTTCGCTGTAGCCGTTGGCGCGCTTGAAGGCGATGTGCAGGTCGGTGAGCAGCGCATGCTCCTCGGGGTCGTTGAAGCGCAGCTTCTCCGAGAGGATCAGCGCGCCGCCGGGCAGCAGCGCCTGGCGAATGCGCCCGAGCAGGGCCAGGCGCTGTTCGGGGGCGATGAATTGCAGGGTGAAGTTCAGCGCCACCACCGAGGCCGGCTGGAACTCCAGGGCGAGGATGTCGCCTTCGATCACTTCGACCGGCAACAGCTCCTGGAACATCGAGTCCTGGCCGTTGAGGTACTCGCGGCAGCGCTCGACCATGGCCGCCGAGTTATCCACCGCGATCACCCGGCAGCCGTCGGTGCGCACATGGCGGCGCAGGGCCTGGGTCACGGCGCCGAGGGACGAGCCCAGGTCGTAGAGCACGCTGTTGGGCTGCGCGAACTGGGCGGCGAGCACGCCAAGGTTCTCGACAATGGTCGGGTAACCCGGCACCGAGCGCTTGATCATGTCCGGGAACACCCGCACCACGTCCTCGTTGAAGGCGAAGTCGGGCACCTGGGCCAGGGGCTGGGCGAAAAGGCGGTCGGGGTCTTTGCTCACGGCGGTTCCAGCGATGGAGATAGAAAGAGGGGCGGCATTGTAGCCGCTGCCGCAGGCTGCGATAAGGCCCGAAGGGCCTTCAGGGCCGCAAGGGCGACACAAGGCGCCGCCCGCTGGATTCCCCGCCTCTGGCCCTGTAGCCGCTGCCGAGCTCGCGAGGCTGCGCACGAGGACGTAGTCCTCGCCAAGCCTGCGCATGGAGTTTATCTGAAGGACCACGGTGGCCGGTTTTACGGCCGCTTTGTCGGAATGCCGCCCAGACCGATCGCAGCCTCGCGGGCTCGGCAGCGGCTACAGGCTCAGCGGGGCTTCTGGCGGAAGGCCGACGCCGCGATCCCCCATTGCCCCAGCCAGTAACTGAGGATGATCAGGTAGGGCGCGGCATCGAAGGCCACCACAAAACGGCTGATGCCGATCACGCTGTCGGAGAACACAAAGGCCACGGCGCCGGCGGCGGCCAGTTGCGCCGAGCGCTTGGGCACCTCGCTGCCCAGGCGAGCCAGGGCGCGCCAGAGCATAGCGCTGATGGCCAGGCCATAGACGATCACCGGCACCAGCAACGGGCCGAGGCCATGGCTGATCAGGATGCCCAGCAACGCCGCGCCGACGACCAGGGCCAGCAGCAGGGGCAAGGGCGCCAGGCGCCGGCAATCGCTGGTATAGGCCTTGAGATAGGCCAGGTGCGCGACCAGGAAGGCGCCGAGGCCGAACACGAACAGGTCGGCGGGCCAGGCCAGCAGCACGTCGCCGAGCAGGGAGAACAACAGGCCGAGGCTGATCCAGCGGCGATAGTCGCTGGGGGGCGCATCGTGCAGCCAGCCGAGCAGGGCCAGCACCGGCAGCGGCTTGACCAGCAGGCACAGCAGGGTGGCGTGAATGCTCAGGCCGTAGAGGAAGGTCACCGCGCCCATCAGCGCCAGGATCAGCCAGCCCATGTCATTTGACCGAAATGGCGCAGTCGAAGGCTTTCACCGGCGCGACTTCCGGGGCCCAGGGCTGTTGATAGGTCAGCAGCAGGCGCCCGGTGCCGGCTGCGAAGGCCTGGAAGCGCCAGGTGGACTGGCCGGCGCTGCCCACCAGGCCACTGTCTTCGGGGTTGCTGTAGACCTCGGGGCTGATTTTGCGCAGCACGCCGCCGGCCGAGTCCTGGATCGCCCAGCGATAACCCGTGGTCGGGTTGCTCGGCAGGGTCAGGATCAGGTTTTGCCCGTTGCTCAGTTGCACTGGGCATTCGCTCTGGTTCTCGACCGTGACGTTGTGCTTGGGTTGGCTGGCGCAGGCGGCGAGCAGGGCGAGGCTGAGGGGCAGCAACAGACGAATCGGTGACATGGGTCAGAAAGCTCCGGTCATGACAAAGGGCGAGCATAACCGAAGATTGAGGAATATGTGGTGGAGCAGGGCTGTTGTAGGAGCGAAGCTTGCTCGCGATGAACGATGACGCGGTGCGTCAGGTACTACGCGTTACCTTCATCGCGGGCAAGCCTCGCTCCTACAGGTCCGGGGTTAGAACAGCACTTTCGCCACATCGGCGAAACGCTTGGCGAAGTGCACGGTGATGCCTTCCTTGAGGTACTCCGGCAGCTCTTCGAAGTGGCCGCGGTTGGCTTCCGGCAGGATCAGCTCGTAGAGCTTCTGCCGGCGCGCCGCGATGACTTTCTCGCGCACCCCGCCGATGGGCAGGACATGCCCGGTCAGGGTCAGCTCGCCGGTCATGGCCACGCCTTTTTTCGGCGGCTGGTTGCGTGCCAGGGACAGCAGGGCGCTGGCCATGGTCACCCCGGCGCTCGGGCCATCCTTCGGCGTGGCGCCTTCCGGCACGTGCAGGTGGACGAATGCCTCGTCGAAGAACTTGGCATCGCCACCGAACTGCTTGAGGTGCGAGGTGACGTAGCTGTAGGCGATTTCCGCCGACTCCTTCATCACATCGCCCAATTGCCCGGTGAGCTTGAAGCCACGGTTGAGGGTATGAATCCGCGTGGCTTCGATCGGCAGCGTGGCGCCGCCCATGCTGGTCCAGGCCAGGCCGGTGATCACCCCGGTGCCGCTGAGCACCTGCTCGTTGCGGAACACCGGCATGCCCAGGGAGGCTTCCAGGTCCTTGGTGCCGAGCTTGATCACCGCGTCCGGTTCTTCCAGCAGCCGTACCACGGCCTTGCGCACCAGTTTGCCCAGCTGTTTTTCCAGCTGGCGCACGCCGGCCTCGCGGGCGTAACCATCGATCACCGCGCGCAGGGCCGCGTCGCTGATACTCAGGTTGGCCTTGGACACACCCGCCTTTTCCAGCTGCTTGGGCCACAGGTGGCGCTTGGCGATGGCCAGCTTTTCCTCGGTGATGTAGCCCGACAGGCGAATCACTTCCATCCGGTCCAGCAACGGGCCGGGAATCGAATCCAGGGTGTTGGCGGTGCACACGAACAGCACTTTCGACAGGTCCAGGCGCAGGTCCAGGTAGTGGTCGAGGAATTCCACGTTCTGTTCCGGGTCGAGGGTTTCCAGCAGCGCCGAGGCCGGGTCGCCCTGGTAGCTCTGGCCCATCTTGTCGATCTCGTCGAGCATGATCACCGGGTTCATCACCTCGACGTCTTTCAACGCCTGCACCAGCTTGCCCGGCAAGGCGCCGATGTAGGTGCGGCGGTGGCCCTTGATCTCGGCCTCGTCACGCATGCCGCCGACGCTGAAGCGGTAGAACGGCCGGCCCAGGGATTCGGCGATGGACTTGCCGACACTGGTCTTGCCCACGCCGGGCGGACCCACCAGCAGCACGATGGAGCCGCTGATCTCGCCCTTGTAGGCGCCGACCGCGAGGAATTCGAGGATCCGGCTCTTGATGTCGTCGAGCCCGGCGTGGTGCTGGTCCAGCACCTTGCGCGCATGCTTGAGGTCGAGCTTGTCCTCGCCGTACACGCCCCAGGGCACCGCGGTGGCCCATTCCAGGTAGTTGCGGGTGACCGCGTACTCCGGTGAGCCGGTCTCGAGGATCGACAGTTTGTTCATTTCCTCCACGATGCGCTTTTGCGCTTGAGGAGGCAGGACCTTGCCAGCCAGGCGCTGCTCGAACTGCTCGATGTCGGCGCTGCGATCGTCCTTGGTCAGGCCCAGCTCCTGCTGGATGACCTTGAGCTGTTCCTTGAGGAAGAACTCGCGCTGGTGTTCGCCGATCTTGCGATTGACCTCGGCGGAAATCTCTTTCTGCAGGCGCGCGACCTCGACTTCCTTGCGCAGCATCGGCAGGACTTTTTCCATGCGCTTGAGCATCGGCACGCAGTCGAGCACTTCCTGCAGTTCGTTGCCGGTGGCCGAGGTCAGCGCGGCGGCGAAGTCGGTCAAAGGCGACGGGTCGTTGGGGCTGAAGCGGTTGAGGTAGTTCTTCAGTTCTTCGCTGTACAGCGGGTTGAGCGGCAGCAGTTCCTTGATCGCGTTGATCAGTGCCATGCCGTAGGCCTTGACCTCGTCGGTCGGCTCGCTCGGCTGGTGCGGGTATTCGACCTCCACCAGGTAGGGCGGGCGATGGTGCTTGAGCCAGGTGCGGATGCGCACGCGGGTCAGGCCCTGGGCCACGAACTGCAACTTGCCGTTCTCGCGGCTGGCGTGGTGCACCTTGACCAGGGTGCCGTACAGCGGCAGGGCCGAGGTGTCGAAATGGCGTGGGTCTTCCGGCGGGGTGTCCATGAAGAACAGCGCCAGGGAATGGTGTTCGGACTTGCTCACCAGCTCCAGGGTTTCGGCCCAGGGTTCTTCGTTGACGATCACCGGCAAGACTTGCGCGGGGAAGAACGGCCGATTGTGGATCGGGATGATGTAGACCTTGTCCGGCAGATTCTGCCCGGGCAGGGCCAGGCCCTTGCCGGAGGACGTATGGAGTTCGGCGTTTTCCGGGTCGGCGTATTCACTCATGGTTTCAGGAAGTTCTTGCTGGTCGCTCATGGGGCACCTGCGCAATGGGGTATGCCAGGTTAGATGGGGCAGGTGACGAGCGGTTTCAATGGTGCCCGGGCCGGATCAATTATTTCAGTCCTTGTCACCGCAACGCAGTGCAGCCTCCAAAGTGCTGATTGTGAGGCTGTCATTTCTGCGCAAGAACGTTGGTAAATTGGCGGTGACAAAAAAATGACTTTATGAACCCCCTGATTTTATTGCGTGATCTTCTTCTCTTGGCAGTCTAATCTGGACCGATTAAATGTTGTCAGGAAAATGGCATTTATTTGACGCATCTTTAGCTGCCCAGAGGGACGCGTAATGATCAAAGGACTTTTCAGCGGGGAGCGGCGGGTGTCGCCGTGGGGGTGCAGGGTCGACAACAGTGAGGTCGCGGCGACGAGAGCCGTCTCATGAAGTGGCGCCATACGTTCCAGGTAAGGATCACTGGGGTATTGGCGTTGTTGCTGTTGATCGTGATCGGGGTGGTGTATTTCGCCGTCAAGGCCGCGACCAATCATGCGGTGGAAAACCAGGCGCAAGTGCAGCTGCAAACCGGCGCCCGGGTCTTCGAACGCCTGCTCGAACTGCGCGGTCGGCGCTTGCGTTATGGCGTGGACTGGCTGGTGGTGGACTCGCAGTTCCGTGAAGCGGTGATCAGCGGCGACTCGCGGGCGATTCTGGAGGCGCTGCGTCAGCATGGCACTGGCACCCGCGGCAGCGAGCTGTTCGTGCTCGGCGCCGAAGGCACGGTGATCGCCAGCACCCTGGGGGCGATCGCCGAGCGTGAGCATTTCCCCTATGACCGAGCATTGCGCACGGCCCTGCGGCAGAGCAAAAGCATGTTGATCGTCGCGCTCAAGGGCCAGCCTTATCTGCTGGTCCAGGGGCAGGTACTGACGCCGATGCACATGAATCGGGTGGTCATGGCGTTTCGCATGGACGACCTGTTCGCCAGCGAGTTGCGCTCCATGAGCAACCTGGAGGTGTCATTCCTCACCCTGCAGGACGGGCGCGCGGGGGAGCTGTTCAGCACTCAGCCGGACATTTTCTGGGCGACCATCATCACCACCCTGCGCAATGCGTCCTGGCGCGCGCGACCACAGTTGAGCGATGCCCACGGCAAGCGCTTCCTCAATCAGGCCCTGCAACTGGCCAATACCGACGATCCCGACGACCCCAAGGTTCTGGCGTTGCTGCAAAGCCCGCTGGATCACGCCTTGCAGGCCTTCGCGCCGCTGGACCGCGAGTTCCTGGTAATTGCCCTGGTGGCGCTGGTGGTGTCGCTGGCCGGCGCCCTGTTCATGGCACGGCGGGTGTCGCGGCCGTTGAATGTGCTGGCCGATGCCGCCCAACGCATCGGCGCCGGCAACTACCAGGTGCCGGTGGTGCTCAAGCGCACCGACGAGTTCGGCTTGCTGGCCGAGGCGATCAACGCCATGCAGAGCGGGATTGCCAGCCGCGAGCTGCAACTGGCCCACAACGCCCTGCACGACCCCCTGACCGGCCTGCCCAACCGGGCGCTGGCCATGGAGCGCCTGAGCAACGCCATCAGCGCCGGGCGCAAGGTGGTGCTGCTGTACCTGGGCATCGAGGACTATCGGGCGATCAACGAAGGCCTGGGCCCGGAAGGGGTGGAGCAGATGATGCGCGAAGTCAGCCGGCGGCTGTCGGAGACGGTGTCCACCGGCGACACCGCCGCGCGCATCACCGCCAACGAGTTTCTGTTGCTGCTGGAAAATACCGAGATCGATGGCGCGGTGGCCATGGCCGACCGGCTCCATGCGTTATTGAGCAGGCCGCAGCCCCTGCGTGGCGATGAAGTGCAGCGCCAGGTGTGCATCGGCGTGGCGGTCTACCCCACCGACGGGCAATCGGCGGAAGAGCTGATCAGCCGCGCCGCCATCGCCCGCCACGACGCGGCCGCCCAGCCCGGTTACCTGCAGATCTACCAGCAGGACCGCGACCTGGCCCATCAGCGCCAGATCGGACTGATCCGCGACCTGCGCCGGGCCGCGGCGGAAGGCGAGCTGTTCTTGCTGTACCAGCCCAAGCTGGACCTGCGCCACGGCCATGTGCACCAGGCCGAAGCCCTGCTGCGCTGGCAGCACCCGGAGTTCGGTATGGTCTCGCCGGCGGAGTTCATCCCCCTGGCCGAGCGCACCGGCAGCATGAACAGCCTGACCCTGTGGGTGATCGAGGAGGGTATGCGGCAACTGGCCGAATGGAACATGCGCGGGCTGCATCTGCAGTTGTCGCTGAACATCTCGGCGGACGACCTGCATGGCCACGACCTGGCGGCGCGGGTGAGCGTGTTGCTGCAGCGTTATCGGTTGTCCGCCGAGCAGTTGATTTTCGAGATCACCGAAAGCGCCATCATGCGTCACCCGGAGCAGGCGCTGGAGGTGTTGCAGAGCCTGCGCGACTGCGGCATCAGCCTGTCGGTGGACGACTTCGGCACCGGCTACTCGTCGCTGGCGCAATTGCAGCGGCTGCCGGTGCAGGAGTTGAAGATCGACCAGTCGTTTATCCGCAACCTCGACGAAACCAGCGGCGACGCGGTGATCGTACGTTCCACCATCGAGATGAGCCACAACCTGGGGCTCAAGGTGGTGGCCGAAGGGGTGGAGCAGGAGCGCAGCCTGCGCCTGCTGGAGCGCTGGCATTGCGACACGGCCCAGGGCTACCTGATCAGCCGGCCGCTGACTGCCACAGCCTTCGAGGCCTGGCTGTTGAAGTCGCGGATTTCCAGCTGAGCAGCCCTGTGTGGCCGCACCGGGCGCTGCAGCCAGAGATCTGCAGGCCCTGCTTCACGGGGTGAAGTCTGGCGCCATGAACCCTCGGCGATGGGCCGCGGCTTACTGCTTGGTGCACTCTGCGGGGAGCGCCACGACGCCGCCCATGGAGGCGAAGGCGACCATGCCGCCACTGGGCAATACGCAATTGTATTCGCCGTTGCTGGTGCTGGCGGTGAAGTAGGTCTGGGACGCGTCGCTACGCACATTGGAGACCGTGGTCACGGGCTTGCCGAGGGTGGTCTGGGCGCGGTTCTTGAGGTCGTCGTTGCTGGGTTTGGCAATGGCGCAACCGCCCAGGGCGAGCGCCAGGATACTCAGCAGGGCGAGGGGGCGAGCAGTGGGGTGGAGGTTCATGGCGATTCTTCCTTGGCATTGTTGTGTTTTCTACGGCGCAGCCGACCCCGACACCGCAGAGCGGCGGTGTTGAGAAGAGCGAGTGAGTGGTTGGCACTATATCGTCGGGGTGGGGGAGGGTCGATTAGCACAGATGGGCTAATGTCCCTTTGCAATTGCGAGGGGCGGGGTATGGGGTCAGGGCCGGCAGAAGGTCGCCGGCCCCGGATCGAGGTTCAGCTCAGCAGTTGTTCCTGCAGGCGCCGGCCGAGTACGTCCAGCAGGTCGCAACCGTCGCGCAGGGGGATGACGCAGAGCTGGGCGAAATCCTGGAGCAGCGCCGGGTTGCCGTGCAGGTTGGCGTCGCTGGCGAGGTTTTCCAGCAACTGGGCCGCGGCGCGGATGCGGTGGGCGGCGGCTTCGTGCAGCACATCCAATGGCGCCTCGGTGTCGATCAGCAAGGCGGGGATGGTGCAGTCGTTGCTGGTCAGGGCCATGTAGCGGCGGGGTGAGGTGTCGTCGATGAGCGCGGGTGGATCGGGAGTGAGTTTTTTCATTGGTCTGTTCCTAACGTATGAGTCGGAGTCGCCAGAAATCACTTCCACGTAATCAGGTGGCGGCTGTACGCAGGTGTGGAAGACCGGGACGTTAGGCACCCGGCGCACTCAAGAGTGCCCCACGCACAGCCGCCATAAAGTGCAGGCGAAAAAACGCCTGACTCACGTTGCTTTGCGCGCCTAACGATATAAGGGCTTCCACACCCTGTCACTGAGTTTGCAGTGACAGACCAAACCATAGAGTCCGGGGCCCGGCGGGACAAGGTGATGGGAGTCGACGCGTGTTGTAGGAATTTTCGCTATAACCACTGCCACACCGATCTCGGATCAATATTGGCCCTGTAGCCGCTGCCGAGCCCGCGAGGCTGCGATCGGCCGCAAAGCGGACGCCAAACCAGACAACGCGGTGTCTCAGGCCGATGGGGGATACCGCCCTTGCGTCTGCTGCGCAGACGATCGCAGCCTCGCGGGCTCGGCAGCGGCTACATGAATCGTTATCGCCCGGGAGGCTGGTGGTGGTTGGGCGGGCTCTATCGCGAGCAAGCTCGCTCCTACAGGTATTGCACCGTCCTTGTAGGAGCGAGCTTGCTCGCGATGACGTCAGGCCGGGCAATACAAAAATGAAAGGCCGAAGAAACTCCCTCCAAACGCCACCCACAAAAAAGGCGGCTACCCGCAGGTAGCCGCCTTTTCATTCACCGCCGGTAAGGCTTATTCCGACAGTTTGTAGGCGATGATGTAGTCGCCCATCTTGGTGCCCAGCGAGCCGTGGCCACCCACGACCACCAGCACGTACTGCTTGCCATCCTTGCCGGTGTAGCTCATCGGCGTGGCCTGGCCGCCCGCTGGCAGGCGGGATTTCCACAGTTCCTTGCCGTTGTTCACGTCATAACCGCGGATGTACTGGTCCAGGGTGCCGCTGAGGAAGCCCACGCCACCGGCGGTGACCATCGAGCCGCCCATGCTCGGCACGCCGATGGGCAGGCCGATCGGTACCGGCGAGCTGTCGCGGCTGGTGCCGTTCTTGTGCTTCCACACCACTTTGTTGGTGGTCAGGTCGATACCGGCCACGTAGCCCCAGGCCGGGGCCTGGCAAGGTACGCCGAACGGCGACATGAACGGATGCATGATCACCGCGTAAGGCGCGCCGGTGTTGGGTTGCACACCGGAGGTTTCGCTTTCGCGCTTGCTGCCGGCGGCGACTTCGGCGCGTGGCACCAGCTTGGAAACGAAAGCCATGTAGTTCGGGCTGGTGAACAGCAGGTGGCGGACCGGGTCGATCGACACGCTGCCCCAGTTGAACACACCGACGTTACCCGGATAGACCAGGCTGCCCTGGATCGACGGCGGGGTGTACTGGCCTTCGTAGCGCAGTTCCTTGAACTGGATGCGGCACAGCATCTGGTCGAACGGCGTGGCGCCCCACATGCCTTTTTCTTCCAGCGGCGGCGGCAGCAGGTTCAGGTCAGAACGGGCCTGGGTCGGCGCGGTGTGGTCACCTTCGACCGCACCGCCCGGCGCCGGTACTTCCTGGATCGGCACGATCGGGGTGCCGTCGCGACGGTCCAGCACGTACAGGCTGCCTTGCTTGGTCGGCTGGATCAGCGCCGGCTTGATGCCGTCCGCGGTCTTCATGTCCACCAGGGTCGGCTGGCTGCCCACGTCCATGTCCCACAGGTCATGGTGGGTGAACTGGTAGTTCCAGCGCAACTTGCCGGTGTCGATGTCCAGGGCCACGGTGCCGGCGCTGAACTTCTCGGCGCCCGCGGTGCGGTTGCCGCCCCATTGGTCAGGCATCTGGTTGCCCAGCGGCAGGTAGACCAGGCCCAGCTTCTCGTCGACGCTGGCCAGGGACCACATGTTCGGCGAGTTGCGGGTGTAGGTCTGGCCTTCCGGCAGTGGCGTGGTGACGTCGGGGTTGCCGGCGTCCCAGTTCCACACCAGGTGACCGTCGTGCACGTCGAAGGCGCGGATCACGCCGGACGGTTCGTTGGTCGACTCGTTGTCGGTCACGTGGCCGCCGATGATCACCAGGTTACGGGTGATGGCGGCTGGCGACGTCGAGTAGTAGCCGCCCGGGGTGAACGGGCCGATACCGGCCTTCAGGTCCACGGCGCCTTTGTTGCCGAAGTCTTCGCAGACCTTGCCGGTGTCGGCGTTGATCGCGATCAGGCGCGCGTCGGCGGTCGGCAGGAACAGGCGACGCGGGCAGCTGGCGGCGATCGCCTGGCCGGCGGCCGAGAGGCTGGCCGGGGTGCTGATGGCGTCGCTTTTGTTGAAGCTGGCTTCGTCGTAGTACGACACGCCGCGGCAGGTCATGTGTGCCCAGCCACGGAAGTCATCGCCGTTCGGGCCCTGGATTTTTGGGTCGAAACGCCAGATTTCCTTGCCGGTGTCCGGGTCCAGCGCCAGCACCTGGCTGTGGGCGGTGCAGGCATAGAGCATGCCGTTGACCTTCAGCGGGGTGTTCTGGTTGGTGATTTCCACCGGGTCCTTGGCGGTCGGCATGTCGCCGGTGCGGATGCGCCAGGCTTCCTGCAGCTTGCCGATGTTGGCCGGAGTGATCTGGGTCAGCGGCGAGTAGCGGTCGCCGAACTCGGTGCGGCCATACGCCTGCCAGTCGCCTTCGGGCATGGTCGGCGCGGCGCTGGCGGTGTCGGCGCTTGCACGGCCCAGTTCGCCCGAGATCTCGCCCGGATTGGTGAACTGGCTGTTGATCGCGGCACCGCCGGCCAGGACCACAGCCACGCCCAGTACCGCGGTGCTCACAGGCGCCGGGCCGTTGCGCAGCAGCGGACGACGGAACCACGGCAGCAGCAGAACCACACCCAGGGCAAAGAACAGCGACAGGCGTGGCACCAGTTGCCACCAGTCCAGGCCGACTTCCCACAGTGCCCAGACGGAGCTTAAGAACAGCACCACTCCGTAGACGAGCAGCGCGGCACTACGACCGGCCAGCAGCAGCACGCCGCTGACGATCAGGCCGATACCGGCCAGCAGGTAGTACAGCGAGCCGCCGAGCATGCTCAGCTTGATCCCCCCGGCCAGCATGGCCAGGCCCATTAGCAGCAGCAAGATACCGAGCAGGCTCGGCAGCAGGCGGCTCGGACTTGAAGCACCCTCAGTGCTCATAGTGTGGTTCTCCGTGACGTTTAAGGTAGTCCCGCGCTTGTTCACTGTAGATGACGATCAGGCGCGGGCATGGTTCAGCGGTGTTTGGGAAAAACAGTTTTATTCAGATTGGGCGCGTTGCCGGTGCGCCTCAGAACGAGCTCTGGATCTTGATCCCGCCGATCAGCGCGTCGTCGACCTTGTCCACGCCACCCGGGTGGCGGATGTATTGCAGGTTCGGGCGCACGGTCAGCCAATTAGTGACATGCACGCCGTAGTACAGCTCGGCGCTGTATTCGGTGTCCTGGGGCGGCAGGTAGGCCGGGTTGTCGTAGTCCTGGATGAGGTTGGCCTGGTTGCTCGCTTCGGCGTTCTTGCGGTAGGCCGGGTTGACGTGGACCCGGGCCATGGCGAAGCCGATGTCGTCCTTGGCGCGTGCATCGAACAGGCCCTTGTAGACCAGGCCGGCCTGGACGTAGTTGTCGATGGCGTTGGTCTTCTTGTCGTGCATCGTCGCGTTGGCGAACAGGCTCAAGCCGCGCGAGTGGTCGCTGGCCAGGCTGGTGATCTGCTGTTGCGCGCCCAGCCACAGGCCGTGCTTGCTCGAACTGCTGCGATAGGCCTCGCCGCTCAAGGCCGCCGGCTGGCCGTTGCTGTCCTTGTACACGTCGCTGGCCTTGGCGCTGCTGTAGTAGTAGCCGGCGCGGTATTCACCCGGCAGCCCGCCCGGCTTCGGCGTCCACACCAGTTCCACTGGCAGCAGGGTGCCCTGGGTGCCGCTGCCGCTGAGCTTGAAGCCATTGCCGCGCTCGAGGTTGGACGGGTTCTGCTCATAGGCGCCGATCTGCGCGTAGAGCTCAGGGGTCAGGTGATATTTGACCCGCAGCGCCCATTGGCTGACCGGCCAGTTGTACCAGACGCTGCCGGCCCAGTTGCCGACCTGGGAGCCACAGAACGCCAGGTTCTGGAAGTCGCAGGGGAAGCTGTTGAAGTCTTCGCCCTGGCCGAACCGACCGACTTTGATGTCGAGCTTCTGGTCGAAGAATTTCTGCTGGTACCACATCTGCGTCAGGCGCCAGGTCTGGCCGCGGCCCCAGACTTCCTGGGCCGAGGTGAAGCCACCGACCCGCGGGTCGTTGATGCGGTCGTTGCTGATGTTGTCGCCGTCGCGCTTGGTGATGGTCAGTTGGAACTCGGCATCGTTCCAGCCGAGGATCTTGCCCAGGTCCAGGTGGCTGCCGAAGGCGAACTGGTCGCTGAAGCGCGCGGTGCGGTCATGGTCGTAACCGCCATGCAGGTTGGCGCCCATTTCGCCGACGAAGTCGATCTTGAAGTCGTAGCCTTTTTTCGCCAGCTCGGTGCGGTTGCCATTCCAGTCGCCGAGCATCCACGGGGACTCGCTGTCGAAGGCCGGCGCGGCCTGGGCGCAGGTAGCCAGGCCGAGGGCGCTGAGCAGGGCCATGGTTTGGTGCAGGGCGGCAGGGTGAGAGACAGCGCTGTCTTTAAAGGTTTGAACGTCTGGCATAGGTGAAGTCTTGGTCTTATTCAAGGAAATGGGCAGGCAAGCAAAGGCTCGACGTGGCTCGGTTCGCGGCAGTGCGAGCACGTTAATACAGCTGATTCAAAGGGCAGGATTAAAGGTTTCAGCCTGAGCGGCGCGAAGAATAAATCAGGGGCCAGGCGAGAGAAAGGGCTTTTGTTGACATGAATCATTTCGGATTCGGTAACAGTACTGCCTCGCCGCCTGGAGCACAGGGCCTGCTGGCGCGGTGAATGCCAGGAAAGCCGTGGCGCGACGGCCCATTGCAGGCCGTCGCGGGTCAGAGCCTCAGAAGGTGGTGCGCAAGCCGACCTCGATGCTGCGCCCCTGGGCCGGGGCGATGTCGCGCAGGATCGAGCTGGCGTAACGCACGGTCTGGTTGGTCAGGTTCTCGCCCTTGACGAAGGCCAGCCACTGGCTGCTGCCGATGTCGAAGTGGTAACCGGCGCTGGCGCCCAGGGTGGTGTAGCCGTCGGTGCCGCTTTCGTTGTCCGGCACGCGACGCTGGCTGGCGGCGTGTTCGACATCGATGCGCGCCTGCCAGCGATCCAGTTCCCACAACAGGCCGCTGTTCAGGCGCAGCGGCGCGATGCGTGGCAGGGCTTCGCCGTTGTCCAGGTTCTTGGCGCGGGTGTAGTCGCCGGACAGTTCCAGGGCGAACTTGCCGTAGGCGCTTTCGCCGAGCTTCCAGTGGTCCTGGGCCTCGATCCCGGCAAACCGCGCGCGGACCCCGGAGTAGGTGTATTCCGGCATGCCGCCGGCGTCTTCCTCGCCTTCATCGTTGAGGGTACGACCGCTGCCGAGCAGCCCGATGTAGTTGGAGAAGTGGCTGTAGAACACCCCGACGCTGCCTTTGTGGGTGCCGTTGTCGAAACGCAGGGCCAGGTCGCTGGACACGGCTTTTTCTTTCGACAGGTTGGCGTCGCCGACTTCATAGGTGCCGGTGGCCACGTGGGCGCCGTTGGCATACAGCTCGTAGAAGGTCGGCGCGCGTTCGGTGTAGCCCAGGGTGGCGGCCACGGACCAGATCGGCGTCAGGGTGTAGACCGCGCCGGACGACAGGCTGCCGGCGGTGAAACTGTTGGAGCTGTCGGCCTGGCTGAAGCGCTCGTTGCCTTTGCTGTCCGGGTCGACGCGGGTGTGTTCCAGGCGCCCGCCGAGGCTGAGTTTCAGGCGCTCGGAGGCCTGTAGTTCTTCGAGGATGAACAGCGCGGCGCTGTCGGTATCGGTCTGGGGTACGAAGGCTTCCTCGCCGAGCGCGGAAAACTCGCTGCGGCTGACCTGGGTGCCGATCACCCCATTGAGCGGGCCGAGGGGCTGGTGGCGCGCTTCGACCCGGGCTTCGTAACCCTTGTTCTTGAAAATGGTGCCGGTCTCGCCGCCTTCGATTTCGCGGTGCTCGTAATCGGTGTAGCCGGCGTCGAATTTCAGCGAGCTGAAAGGGCCGTCGAGGTTGCGCAGTTCCGAGGCGAAGGCGTAGTGATCCTGCTTCATGCGGATGCGCACGTCGTCTTCGGCGGGCGAGCCGTAGTTGGAGTCGTAGTTGCTGTAGGACAGCCCGGCGTAACCGTCGTCCCAGGTGTAGGAACCGCCGATGGCACCGCCGTCCTGACGGCCGTCGCTGTTGCCCAGGCGGCCCTTTTTGCCATCGCCGTCTTCACTCGCTGGGGCGTGGCGGCTGCGGGCGTAGCCGGGGATTTTCAGGTCGTTGAACTGCCGCGAGTTGGCGTCCAAGTGCAAGGCGAAGGTGCCGTTGCCGGCTTCCAGCTTACCCGCGCTGCTGCGGGTGGTGTCGGCACCGCCATAGCGCAATTCACCGGCACCGTGGATGCCTTCGATGGCGGCGGTGGGGATGCGGTTGTCGAAGGTGTTGACCACGCCGCCGATGGCGCTGCCGCCATACAGCAGGGCGGCCGGGCCACGGACGATCTCGATGCGCTCGACGTTGACCGGGTCCAGTGGCACGGCGTGGTCGTAGGACAGCGACGACGCATCCAGGGCGCCGACACCGTTGCGCAGCAGGCGAATGCGATCGCCGTCCAGGCCGCGAATGATCGGCCGGCTGGCGCCCGGGCCGAAGTAGGACGAAGACACGCCCGGCTGTTTATTCAGGGTTTCGCCGAGGCTGCCTTGTTGTTGCAGGGTCAGCTCGTCGCCTTCCAGTACCGTGCTCGGCGCTGCCGTTTGCTGGCTGCCCAGGGGGTTGGCGGTGATGACCTGCGGTTGCAGCTCCAGGGCGTGGGCCTGGGAGGCGAACAGCAAGGCGGCGGACAGCGGCGTCAGGCGCCAGAGTAAGGAGCGAGAAGGGCGGGGGGCAGAGAGGGACATCGGTCATTCCTTGGCAAGCGCAAGGCTGTGCGCTTTGAGTCAAAAGAGAACAGGCGTGACACGGCGAGGTGTCTGGATCAGGGGTTTGTTTTGTATTGATACAATATAACATCTCTTTCTGCGCAGAAAGAAAGGAACTTTTTCAGGAGAAGGGGGCATTCGTTCCGATGTAGCCGCTGCCGCAGGCTGCGATCGAGCGGAACGCTCGCGGCGATCTCAGGTGCATGAGCGCCTTCGGCGCTATCGCAGCCTGCGGCAGCGGCTACAGTTGATGAGTGTTCGCCCTTCCACGGGCTCGAAGCCTCGGCTAAGGTGCGCGACTTCCTTTTTCTCTTGCTCGAAGGCCCGGCATGACTGCAACGAACAACGACCCGCTGCACGGCGTCACCCTGGAACAGATCCTCAAGGCGCTGGTGGAACACTACGAATGGCAGGGGTTGGCCGAGCGCATCGATATCCGTTGCTTCAAGAGCGACCCGAGCATCAAGTCGAGCCTGACCTTCTTGCGCAAGACGCCCTGGGCGCGGGAGAAAGTCGAGCAGCTGTACGTGAAACTGCAGCGCACCAAACGCCCGCTCTAAGGACCTTCGATGGCTGTCGAGCCGGTTTTTCCTTCAGGCGGCAAACGGCTGTTCACTGCGCTGGCCGCGTTGCTCGGCTGGGCGGGGCTGACGATCCAGCTGTACCTGATCCTCCATCTGCGCTGGACAGTGGACGCCAGCCTGCTGGGCGGGCTGATCAACTTTTTCAGTTTCTTCACCGTGCTCACCAACACCCTGGTGGCGGTGGTGCTGACCTGTGGCTTGAACCTGCGCAGCTCGCGCGGGCAGCGGTTCTTTCTGCAACCCTGGGTCAGCAGCGGCATCGCGGTCAGCATTGTGGTGGTGGGGCTGGCGTACAACCTGTTGCTGCGTCACCTGTGGCATCCCCAGGGCTGGCAGTTGGTGGCGGACGAGTTGCTGCACGACGTGATGCCGCTGCTGTTTCTCGTCTACTGGTGGTGCTGCGTGCCCAAGGGGCGCCTGGGGCTGCGGCATGTCGCCGGGTGGATGCTCTACCCGCTGCTGTACTTCGCTTATGTGCTGCTGCGCGGGCACGTGCTGGGGCTGTATCCCTATCCTTTTGTCGACGTGGGCAAGCTGGGCTATGCGCAGGCGTTCGTGAATGCGCTGGGGATTCTGGCGGGGTTCGTGCTGGTGGCGCTGCTGTTGGTGGGCATTGATCGGTGGCGGGGAGCTGGCTCGGTGTCATCTGGCTGAATGCTTTCGCGGGCAAGCCTCGCTCCTACAGAGGCGGGTCTGTAGGGACGAGGCTTGGCAGTCCGTCACTCTTCTTCGCTACTGTCCAGGCGCCAATAACCGGCGGCCTTGACGAACTCGTCGTCGAGCCGGTGTTCGTCCAGCAGCACCCGGCGAATCTGCCGCGAGACTTTGCTTTCCGTGGCCACCCAGGCGTACAGCTTGCCACTCGGTACCTGCAGCCCGCGCACGGTGCCGATCAGGTCCTGCTGGCCGCCGTCGCGCTCGACCCAGATCACCTCGACCTGCGCCGCGCTCTGCAGCACCTGGCGCTCGGCGGCGTCCTGGATCTCGATCACCGCCAGCACCCGGCGCCCGGCTGGCAATTCTTCCAGGCGCCGGGCAATCGCCGGCAGCGCGGTTTCATCGCCGATCAGCAGGTAGCTGTCGAAGATGTCCGGCACGATCATCGAGCCGCGCGGCCCGCCGATATGCAGGAACTGACCGGGCTTGGCCTGCTCGGCCCAGGTCGAGGCAGGGCCGTCGCCGTGCAGCACGAAATCGATATCCAGTTCACCGATGTCCAGGTCGTAGCGTCGTGGCGTGTAGTCGCGCATGGCCGGCATCGCGCCGTTGTCCTTGCCCGGGCCCAGCACCAGGGTTTCCAGGGCCGCCTGCTGTTCGGCGTTCTGCGGGAACAGCAGCTTTATATGGTCGTCGCTGCCCAGGCTGATGAAACCGGCGAGTTCCGGCCCGCCCAGGGTGATGCGGCGCATGCGCGGGGTCAGGTCGACCACCCGCAGCACTTCCAGGCGGCGGCGTTTGATCTCGTGGCTGACCCGATGAATCGATGGCGAAGTGTCTACGGTCATTCAGCTGACTCCTGAGTGGAAGAGGGGGCCGGGCCGTCGACGATGGCGCGGGCGGTGTTGTTCAGCAGGTCGCGGACGCGCAGGATTTCTTGCGGGTTCCAGCGGCCGTGGTGCATCTGCAGGGCGTGGCGCAGGTTGTGCACCGCCTCGTGGATTTCTGCCGGGCGATCGTGGCCGCGCAGCGAGCGCTTGCTGACGTCGATGCGCATGCGCACGCCATCCAGGGCAATCGCCTGGTCCTGTAAGGACAGACGGCCGGTCTCGGTCACGCTATAGCGTTTTTTCCCGCCTTCGGCGTCGCCGCTGATCAGTTCGCTCTCTTCGAGGAAGGTCAGGGTCGGGTAGATCACGCCAGGGCTGGGGCTGTAGGCGCCATCGAACATGCCTTCGATCTGGCGGATCAGGTCGTAGCCGTGGCACGGCTGCTCGGCGATCAGCGCCAGCAACAGCAACTTCAGGTCGCCGGGGGCGAAGACCCGCGGGCCACGGCCGCCGCGTTCGCGCCCGGGGCGTTTTTCGAAACCGTCGTGGCCGTCGCCGTACTCACGGTGGGGGTGGTGGTGTTCTCTCATTTTCTCTTTCTCCTGTGCGGTTAAGACATAACTTAAGATATATCTTAATGACCGCGCAAGTACTTCCGTGCTGGCCGCACCAGCCGTTTGTCGCAGAGGGGGAGAGTCGAGACAGCCCGTAGCCGCTGCCGAGCCCGCGAGGCTGCGATCGAGGACGCAGTCCTCGCAAAACGGCCTCCGCAGTGATACCTGGAGCAATGGGGTTGCCCGGTTTGCGGCCGCTACGCAGCCGATCGCAGGCTCGGCAGCGGCTACAGGCGGCTACGTTGCGGGGGGAGGTTTCAGCGTTGGGCCAGGCTGCCCAGGCATTGGGTATTGCTGCCCGGTTGCAGGTACGGCGTGAGGATCGGTGCCATGCCCTTGAGCACCTGGACCGGCAAGGCCGAGGTGAACTTGAAGGCTTGCGCCGAGACGCCTGGCACATAGGCGGTCAGGGTGCCGAAGTGGTGTTCGCCGATATAGAACACGAAGGTGGCGGTGCGGTTGATGGATTTCGAGCTGAGGATCCGCCCGCCGGAGCCAATGGCCTCGATACGGTTGTCGCCGGTGCCGGTCTTGCCGCCCATGGCCAGCGGCGTGCCGTCGGCCAGCTTGAAGCTGCCGGAGAGGCGCTTGGCGGTACCGGCATCCACTACTTGCGACAGGGCGCCGCGCAGCGCCGTGGCCACTTCCGAAGGCATCACCCGCTTGCCCTCGGCCGGGTCGTTGACCAGCTTGGTTTCATACGGCGTATCGGCGGCGAAATGCAGGCTGTCGATGCGCAGGGTCGGCATGCGCACACCGTCGTTGAGAATGGTGCCGACCAGTTCGGCCAGCGCCGCAGGGCGATCGCCGGAACTGCCGATGGCGGTCGCCAGTGAGGGCACCAGGTGGTCGAACGGATAACCGACTTTCTGCCAGCGCTGATGAATGTCGAGGAACGCCTCGATCTCCAGCATGGTGCGGATGCGGCTGTCCCGCGCGCTCTTGTGCCGACTCTTGAACAGCCAGCTGTAGACCTCCTGGCGCTCGAATTCGCTGGCTTTGACGATCTCGCTGAACTTGGCGTCGGGGTGGTTCAGCAGGTAGCCGAGCAGCCACAGGTCCAGCGGGTGCACCTTGGCGATGTAGCCCTGGTCGGGCAGGTCGTAGGAACCGGGGCCGTAGCTGTAATAGAGCTTGTCCAGGCGTTCGTCGGTGAGTTTCTCGGTGAGCTTGGCGCCCTTGAGGTGCGAGCGCACGAAACTGTTGAAACTCTCCTGGCTGGCTTCCGGCAGCAGGTAGCGGTGCACGGCCGCCAGGCGGATCGGCGTCGGGTGCATGCTGTCGAGGAAGGTGTCCAGGCGCGCCTGGGTGTCCTTGTTGCGGTATTTCTTCCAGAACCGCAGGAGGAAAGAAGTGCCCTCGCGGTCGGCGAACTTGGCCAGGTATTCCTGGCGCCGCGGGTCGCCGTCGTCCTTGAGCAGGTTGGCGCTGTTGCTCGGGCCGGCGTAGGTGCTGTAGCGCACCAGGTCGCGCATCAGGCGGATGAAGGGCAGGTTGATCGACTCGCGCAGGGCGTCGCGCAGGGTCGGCATGCGGCCGTTGTCTTCCTTGCGGAAGTTATGAAAGGTGTGCAGCCCGCCGCCGGTGAAAAAACTCTCGCCGGGGCTGGCCGAGTATTTGCGATCCAGGGCCGCCTCGAGCATTTTCGGCAGGCTGCGGTCGCTGTTCTGGATCAGGTAGTCCACGGCCCAGCGGCTCAGGCGGTCCTGTTCGGCGATCTCGACTTTCTTCAGCACCGCCGGGGTTTCGGCGCCGTACTGCTCGTACAGTTCGGCAATGATCTGCAGGTAGGTGGTCAGGACCCGCAGCTTGGCGGTGGAGCCCAGCTCCAGCTTGCTGCCTTCGTTGATGTCGAAGGGCTGGTCGGTGCTGTCGGTCTGGACCCGCACCCGCGAACCGTCCGGCGTCAGCTCGAGCAGGGTGAAGCTGTAGCGCACCTGGGTGGTGCTGGTCGGTGTCAGCAGGCGTTCGCCGAGCAGGCCGATCTCGGCGGCGAACACTGGGTCGGCCAGGTGCTTGAGGTACTCGGTGGCCTGGCGTTGCAGGTCGCTTTGCAGGGTGCTGGTGGCGGACAGGTCGAGGCGATCGAGGTCGTACAGCGGCCGGTTGAGCAAGCCGGCCAGGCGACTGCGGGCGACGCTGATGCCCTTGTTGGTTTCGATCGGCTGGATCGTCGGTTGCTGCACCCAGTCGCGGAAGGTGGCCTTGCTGGCCAGGGCGGCGGCCGACAGCGGCGCATCGATCACGCCATTCTGGGTCAGCACGCGGATATGGCTGTCGGTGAGTTCGGCCAGTTCCCGGCGGCCCTTGGACAGGTAATGCGAAGGCCGGCGCTGGGCGATCATCAACGACAGCACCTGGCGCAGGGCCAGGCCGCGTTGCGCCAGGCTCTGCGGATCGCTGGCGGTGCTCGCCAGCTGCTCGTTGACCTGGGCGAAGTCGGCGCCGTACCAGACCCGCAGCCCTTCGGCCATGCCATGCACTTCACCGTGGCCGGGCACGGCCGACAGCGGCACGCTGTTGAGGTAGTCGCGAATGATGCGCCGCCGGGCCTCGAGGGTCTGCTGGCCGCCCTGGTAGGCACGCACGCTGGCGGAAATCATCTGCCGGATCTTTTCCGCGCCGGACACGGTCAGGCCGTCCGGCGAGTGCCGGTACTTTTCCAGCTGGGTCGCCAGGGTACTGCCGCCCGCCGTCTGCCCTGGCAAGTGCAGGAGCTTGGCCACTTGCGACCAGGCGGCCTTGGCGAAGCGCGGCCAGTCCACCGCCGGGTTGGCCAGGGGCTGGTCGGGGTCGAGCAACTCGCGGTTCTCGATGAACAGCAGGCTGCGCACCATCACCGGCGGGATGGCGGCAAAGTTCGAATAGAGCTGTTGCGGGTACTTGAATTGATAGAGCGGCGCCGCGCGGCAATCGGTGATCGACAGCCCGGCCTGAATCTTCTCGGTATAGGGTACGAAGAAGCCGTTTTCGCTGTAGTTCATCAAGGCGGGGGAGAAGCGGGTCTGGGCCTCCACCACGTAACCGCGCTTGAGCAGGCGCGCCAGAAAATCATCGAGGGCGCTGTAGCCCAGGCGCTTGTCGAAGGGCCCGGCGCCGGGGTAGACGATGGCATCGCTGGGGCCGGGCACCATGGAATAGTTCAGGTCCGCGGCGAACTTGCTGAGCTCGCGCGCTTGCAGTTTCGAGGTGCGCATTTCCTTGGACGCGGCAAAGCCCAGTGCGATCAGCGCCATCAGCAGCAATAGCCAGAACAGCCGCCACCAAAGCCGGCTTGAATGGGATTTCTCAGGGATAGGCGCTTCTTCCACGCGATCAGTTGGCACTACTTTTTTACTCGAATCGGTCTGTCGCAAAGCACCCATAGTCGACTGATCCATTCACGCAGATTGATCGGACTTGTCTGAAGCTTAGACGGTGGTAGGCAATGGTGAAAAATTTGTGCGCGACCTGAAAGCATTCATCTCCCCCTGTAGGAGCGAGCTTGCTCGCGATGGTCGTCAACGATGGCTCGGTGTATCCAAAGCATCGCGGCGCCCTCGGGTTTATCGCGAGCAAGCTCGCTCCTACAGGGCATGGGGCGAGGCAAAAGAAGCTTGAGATAGAGCCATCGCGACCAGTAAATAGGTCCTAGGTAGGGGCATGACGCTGCACCATGGCTGTGCAATACTCGGCGCCGTTCAAAAATGACAAACGGCGAAAATTCCAGGTAATGCCACTCGGTAAAACCCGAAAATACCGAGATTTCTCTCTAAATTTAGCTGTTTATAGAGTGAAAAAGCCTGTCGTCAGCTTTTTATACTGCACACCCCACTGATCTTGCAGGATTTGTCCTACAAGACGTGTCGGCCCACAAGGTCGATCCGATCTGGTTGGCACGGGTTATCCATCCGTGCCTCACAGACTCGGTGGCTCATATCCAATAACAAGATGAGGTTGTATCCCTATGCCAGTTGGCAACCACCTGCCCCAAGGCGAGACCGCTCAAGGCGGCCCGCTGAAACGCGAACTCGGCGAACGGCATATTCGCTTGATGGCGCTTGGCGCCTGTATCGGCGTCGGCCTGTTCCTCGGTTCGGCCAAGGCCATCGAAATGGCCGGCCCGGCCATCATGCTGTCCTACATCCTCGGCGGCCTGGCGATTCTGGTGATCATGCGCGCCCTCGGCGAGATGGCCGTGCATAACCCGGTCGCGGGTTCCTTCAGCCGTTACGCGCAAGACTACCTCGGCCCGCTGGCGGGCTTTCTCACCGGCTGGAACTACTGGTTCCTGTGGCTGGTGACCTGTGTCGCGGAAATCACCGCGGTGGCGGTGTACATGGGCATCTGGTTCCCCGATGTGCCGCGCTGGATCTGGGCCCTGGCGGCCCTGGTGAGCATGGGCTCGATCAACCTGATCGCGGTCAAGGCCTTCGGTGAGTTCGAGTTCTGGTTCGCCCTGATCAAGATCGTTACCATCATCGCCATGGTCATCGGTGGCGTCGGCATCATTGCCTTCGGTTTCGGCAATGACGGCGTGGCGCTGGGCATCTCCAATCTGTGGACCCACGGCGGTTTCATGCCCAACGGCGTGACCGGCGTGCTGATGTCCCTGCAGATGGTGATGTTCGCCTACCTGGGCGTGGAGATGATCGGCCTCACCGCCGGTGAAGCGCGCAACCCGCAGAAGACCATTCCCAACGCCATCGGCTCGGTGTTCTGGCGCATCCTGCTGTTCTATGTGGGCGCGCTGTTCGTGATCCTGTCGATCTACCCGTGGAACGAAATCGGCACCCAGGGCAGCCCGTTCGTGATGACCTTCGAGCGCCTGGGCATCAAGACCGCCGCCGGCATCATCAACTTCGTGGTGATCACCGCCGCGCTGTCATCCTGCAACGGTGGCATTTTCAGCACCGGGCGCATGCTCTACAGCCTGGCGCAGAACGGCCAGGCCCCGGCCGGTTTTGCCAAGACCTCGAACAACGGCGTGCCGCGTCGCGCGCTGCTGCTGTCGATCTTCGCCTTGCTGCTGGGCGTGCTGCTCAACTACCTGGTGCCGGAGAAAGTGTTCGTCTGGGTGACCTCCATCGCCACCTTCGGCGCGATCTGGACCTGGGTGATGATCCTCCTGGCCCAGCTCAAGTTCCGCAAAGGCCTGAGCGCCTCGGAACGTGCCGGCCTGAAGTACCGCATGTGGCTGTACCCGGTCAGTTCCTACCTGGCCCTGGCGTTCCTGGTGCTGGTGGTGGGGCTGATGGCCTACTTCCCGGACACCCGCGTGGCGCTGTATGTGGGGCCGGCGTTCCTGGTGCTGCTGACGGCGTTGTTCTACCTGTTCAAGCTGCAACCGAACAATGCCCAACAGGGCGCGGTGCGTTCGGCGTCGTAACGCCATAGGCGATAAAACCAAAAGCCCCGGTCAGTGACCGGGGCTTTTTTATGCGGGCGCTGTTTCTGCGGTTCCGGGTTTTAGTGTTGCAATCGCCCGCTCACCGCAGCCCGGTGAACGGTCAGCTCCCCAACAGCCCTGTGGTGTCCGCATCGAACGCCGCTTTCGCTTGTTGCGCGGCGGGCGCCAGCAGGGCCAGCAACGCGGCCTCGCTGTACAGCTTGGTGCTCGCCAGGTGCTTGGGCGTTGGTTCGATGGGGATCAGCACGTCTTCATCGCTGGCGTGCAGCCAGATCGCCGCGACATGCAGCGCCGAGACAAACAACACTCGCAGCTCGAAGGTCCGGCCTTTGAGGTGCGGCGCCTTTTCCGCCAGGTTCAGCGCATTGACCGTGGCCGACGCCAGGGCGCCGTGGTTCAGCGACGAGAACTCGACCTGGCCGGCGACTTCCGCCAGTTGCGCGTCGGCAATCGAGACTCCGTCGCTGAATACCAGGTAATGCCAGTCCCCCAGCGTGGCCTGCTGCAGGCCTTTGCCCTGGGCCAGGTCTTCCAGGCTCAGCGAGTAGCCGCGGTAGGGCTCGGACAGGCTCACTTTACTGGCGGTGGCCTGGGCGAGCTGGCGGTTGACGCCGAAGCCTTTGCTCTGCAGGGCCGCCTGGAGAGCCGGGCGCAGTACCTGAGCGCCGTTGGCGGGTGCCTTGGGATAAGTCAGTTGCATGCTGCCCTCCTTAGTTTTTCCGGGTGAAGTAGGTGGTGGTCCAGTTGCCGCCGCCGTTGTACGAACGGGGGAAGGTGTTCAGGGCACGGGTCGAATAGCCGTAGATGGAATCCGCAATCAGCAGGTAGCTGCCGTTGGTGCCATAGATCGCCAGAAAGTGCGCGCCGCCGCCAAACCAGGCACAGCGCAGGCCAACGGGGCGTCCCATGTTGATCTGGTTGTCGATGGCCGAGAGTTGGATCGAGCCCTGGCTCATGCCGCCAAAACTGCGGGTGGTGCGCAGGGCCGAGTCCAGGTAGCCATACACGTTGCATGGCCCTGGCTGGTTGCAGCAGGAATTGCGCCCCAGTTCCGTGTTGGCAACCCCGCATTGAGTCCAGGAACCGGTGCGGTAAAAGTTGCCGACCGAGGCCGACAGCGCGGCCCAGCACCAGTTGGTCTGGGTTTGCTGCTGAATGCTGAAGTTGAGGCTGGCGGCCAGGGCGGCGTGTTCCGCGCTGTCGTCGACTTCGCTCAGTCCGGCGTTGAGCAGGGTGCCGACCAGGCACTGTGGCAGTGCCTCGGCAGGACCTGTGCGGGTAAAGGGTGTGTCTTCAAGGGTTAACATTTTCATCCTCCATGAGTGAAAACAAGCGTCCAGCTTGTGTCGTTGTTGCGTGTGGCGATGCAGCGTTTTTCGCAAGCCCGTGACCGGCCTGTAGGGTTCGCCATCCTCGATGGCCTGCTCCGGTCGGGCTCAGGGGTAACCTTAGCTGCAATATGCATTGATGCAAGTTTAAATATGCATTTGTGCAATTCGTTGTGGATAGGCAATCAGGCCAGAGAAGGCCTGGGAGGGGGCTTGCACGACGACGGCCCATGCAGGCCGGCTTGGATGCCACACGTCTGAAAGACCGCCGGATCAGCGATTTCGCCAATCGATGGGCAGAAAAACCTGCCATACAAGTTGAGCAACATTCAACGCGGGAGAGTCACCAATGAGACTCTTATGGAAGGGAATCTCCAGATACACGGTGATCGGCATCGCTAATACCTTTATCCACTGGCTGGTGTTCTTTTTGCTGAGCTTGGTGGCTGGCCTCAGCCAGGCGCTCAGTAACCTGGCGGCCTTTTGCGTCGCGGCGTCGTTTTCTTTCTATATGAATGCGCGCTTCACCTTCGCCGCCAGGGCCTCGGTCGGCGGCTATCTGCTGTTTCTGGGGGGCATGGGGGCGCTGAGCCTGGGTGTCGGGCATGCCGGGGATGTGTGGCGGCTGCCCGGCTTGCTGACGGTGCTGGTGTTTTCCGCCCTGAGCCTGGTGGCGGGTTTTCTGTTCGCCAAGTACCTGGTGTTCCGCGGGTGTGAACGATGAAGATCTCGCTGATCGTTCCGGTCTTCAATGAAGAGCAGGCCATCGGTCTGTTTTACCAGGCGGTGCGTCGCGAGTTGCGGTTCGAGCAGGGCGAAGTCGAGATCGTGTTTATCAACGACGGCAGTTCCGACCGCACGGCCGAAGAGGTCAAGGCCCTGGCGCAGATGGACGAGCAGGTGCTGTTGATCAACTTTTCGCGCAACTTCGGCAAGGAGCCGGCGTTGTTCGCCGGGCTGGAGCACGCCAGCGGCGATGCGGTGATTCCCATGGACGTCGACCTGCAGGACCCGATCAGCGTCATCCCACGGCTGATCGAGGAATGGCAGAAGGGTGCCGATGTGGTCCTTGCCAAACGCCGCAGGCGCACGGCCGACAGTTTTCTCAGGCGCAGCAGCGCGGCGTTGTTCTACCACCTGCTGAACCGTATCGCCTACACCCGGATCGAGGAGAACGTCGGCGACTTCCGGCTGATGGATCGCAAGGTGGTCGATGTGATCCGGACCCTGCCCGAGCATCAGCTGTTCATGAAGGGCGTCCTGTCGTGGGCCGGGTTCACCACGGTGGTGGTGGAATACGAGCGCGCCGGACGGGTGGCGGGCAAGAGCAAGTTCAATGGCTGGAAACTGTGGAACCTGGCGCTGGAAGGCATCACCTCGTTCAGCACCGTGCCGTTGCGCTTGTGGACCTACATCGGTGGCGGCATCTCGATTTTCGCCGTGCTCTACGCGGTGTACATGGTCCTGGACAAGATCTTCTTCGGCAACAGCGTGCCCGGCTACCCTTCGTTGATGACCGCCATTCTGTTTCTCGGCGGCGTGCAGTTGATCGGCATCGGCATCCTCGGCGAGTACGTCGGCCGTATCTACATCGAGGCCAAGCATCGGCCGCGCTACGTGATCAAGGACGTCATCGGCGGCAAAGACCGCCTGGGGCTCTAGCATGGACAGAATGGGCAGCTTGCTCAGCGGGGAACTCGGGCGTCGCCAGGCCTGGCTGTTTTTTCTGTGCGCCACCTTGTTGTATGTGCTGCCGCTGATCCTCGCGGACTTTCCCTATATCGATGACAACTGGCGCTCTCTGTCGGCCGGCACCGCCTGGACGGAGCAGGGGCGGCTGTTTACCGAGCTGTTCTACAACGCCCTGACCTTCAGCGGCGCTGCGCCAAACATCTTTCCCTTGCCGCTGCTGATCGCCACGCTCGCCATGGCCGCGGCCTTGACCAGCCTGACGTTCCATTACTACCCGCAGCCGACGGCGGCCTGCTGCCTGGTGCTGTTGCCGCTCTGGTACAACCCGTTCTTTCTGCAGAACCTGTCGTATCAATACGACGGCCCGGCCATGGCCTTGAGCCTGGTGGCGGTGATCTACGCCATCACCTATCGCAACCCGTACCGTGTACTGCAATGGCTGGTGCCGGCCTTGCTGGTGGCGCTGGCCATCGGGCTGTATCAGATCAGCATCAATGTGTTCCTGGGCCTGTGTTGCCTGGAGGTGATCCGCGGCGCCAATGACAAGAGTGCCTGGTCGCGCTGGTGGGAAACGATCGGCTGGAAGATCGCCCAGGCGGCCCTGGGCTGGATGATCTATTGCGTCACCGCCTACCCCTTCATGGAACAGACCCGCACCTTGCTGCTGAATGGGTCGGCGCAGCCCTTGCTGCAACTGCAAGTCAACATCGCCAGGGTGCTGGAAAAAGTCGTGCTGCTGTTTCACGGCGGGTTCGCCTGGGTGTTCGCCGCGCTGGCGCTGTGCGCCCTGGCCGGTTGCGTGCGGCTGGGGGCGAACCTGTTCCAGCGGCCGGACAGCGGCCTGAAAAAAGTCGTGATGGCCCTGGTCTGCCTGCTGGCATTGCCGCTGGTGCTTGTGCTGGTGTCGGGGATCGCGCTGTTTTTCCGCGACTTCAATGAAGGCGCCCGGACCTTGATGGGCTTCGCGGTGTTGTGGGTGCTGCTGTTCTATCTGAGCCACCTGGCGCTGGCAGCGCTGCATGAGCGCTTGCCGCTGCTGCTGATGGTGCCGCTGCTGGCGATGCTGGCGCTGTCGTTCGCCTATGGCCGAGTGCTGACGGTGCAGAAAACCCTGGTGGCCAGCGCGCTGTCGAGCCTTGAGCGCGACATCACCAGCCACCGGCCGTTGCGCGAGGCCAAGCGCATCTATATGTCGGTGACCTATTCCGATCACTGGCTGCTGGCGGCCGCGGGCTCGTTCAAGCAGATGCCGGTGCTGCACTACCTGCTGAACATCGACTTCTTCATGCTGGCCGAGAACCTGCCCAAGGTGGGTATTACCAACGTGGTCGCGGAAAGGGAGCGGCGCAATGCGACCCTGGTCGGTTACCAGGGCTATCCACCGCTGGTGGACAGCCGCTACTACCGGATCTATCTGCTGGGCGATTACGGTTTTATCGTCATGAAGGAACCGGCGCCGATCAAGACGCTGCACTGGTGAGGCGCCGGGCTTATCCGCTGGATCAGAACTGATCCATCAGCAGCACACGGCATTCCCTGGCCTGGAAGGCGTTGATCTGTGGCACCAGGCGGGTGAAGTGCTCGGTCTGGCAATGGGCCTCGAGCGCCGCGCGGTCTGGCCATTGTTCGATAAAGATGAAGTGCCCCGGGTCTTGCTGGTCGACGAACAGGTCGTAGGCGATGCAGTTCGGCTCCTGGCGGGTTTTCTCCACCAGTTCGGCGTACCAGGGGCGCACGGTGTCGAGGTGTTCGGGCTTGATGAAATCTTCGGCGATGACTTTGAGCACTTGGGTTGCATCCTTTGCATGATGGATAGCGCCCCGCCGTTGCGGCGGGGCGCCGAGTGTGGCCGGTCAGGCCGCGGCTTCGCTGTTGGGCTCGAAGCTGTCGGCGCGCGCCAGCTGCCACATGCGCGAATAGAACTCGCCGCTGACCGCGCCGGTGAGCAGTTCGCCGGGCTTGAGGAACACATGCAGCTGCGAGAACAGCTTGATCTCGGTGGCCGACATGCGTCGTACCAGGTGCTTGGCTTCCAGTTGTGACGGGTGATTCAGGCCGGCGGCGGCGAGCATTTCGGCCAGGGCCTTGAGGGTGTTGCGGTGGAAACTGAACACCCGCTGCGCCTTGTCCGGCACCACCAGCGCGCGCTGGCGCAGGTTGTCCTGGGTGGCGACGCCGGTCGGGCATTTGTTGGTGTGACAGCTTTGCGACTGGATGCAGCCGATGGCGAACATGAAGCCGCGCGCCGAGTTGGCCCAGTCGGCGCCGATGGCCAGCACACTGGCGATATCGAAGGCGCTGACGATCTTGCCGCTGGCGCCGAGCTTGATCTTGTCGCGCAGGTTCAGGCCCACCAGGGTGTTGTGCACGAACAGCAGGCCTTCGCGCATTGGCACGCCGATGTGGTCGGTGAACTCCACCGGTGCCGCGCCGGTGCCGCCTTCCTTGCCGTCGACCACGATGAAGTCGGGGAGGATGCCGGTTTCCAGCATGGCCTTGGCGATGCCCATGAACTCCCACGGGTGGCCGAGGCAGAACTTGAAGCCTACGGGCTTGCCGCCGGACAGCTCACGCAGCTGCTGGATGAAATGCATCATTTCGATCGGCGTGGAAAAGGCGCTGTGACTCGATGGCGAGATGCAGTCCTCGCCCATGCGGATGCCGCGGGTATCGGCGATTTCCTGGGTCACCTTGTGCTTGGGCAGGATGCCGCCGTGGCCGGGCTTGGCGCCCTGGCTCATCTTGATTTCGATCATTCGCACCTGCGGGTCCTGCGCCTGCCTGGCGAAACGCTCCGGGTCGAAACGGCCGTCGCTGGTGCGGCAGCCGAAATAACCGCTGCCCAGTTCCCAGGTCAGGTCGCCGCCGTTTTCCCGGTGGTAAGGGCTGATGCTGCCTTCGCCGGTGTCATGGGCGAAGTTGCCGAGCTTGGCGCCCTGGTTGAGGGCACGGATGGCGTTGGCGCTGAGGGAGCCGAAGCTCATGGCCGAGATGTTGAACACCGAGGCCGAATAGGGCTGCTTGCACTGCGGGCCGCCGACCGTGACGCGGAAGGTGCTCGGGTCGCTCAGGGGCGCCGGGCGCATGGAATGGCCGATGAATTCGAAACCCGACTGGTAGACGTCGACCAGGGTGCCGAACGGCTTGTCGGCGCTTTCGTTCTTGGCTCGCGAATAGACCAGCGAGCGCTGGGCCCGGGAGAAGGGCAGGGCGTCGCTGTCGGACTCCAGCAGGTACTGGCGGATTTCCGGGCGGATGCCTTCCACCAGGTAGCGGATATTGCCCAGGATCGGGTAGTTGCGGCGCACCGCGTGGGGGCTTTGCAGCAGGTCGAAAATGCCCAGCAGGCTGAGCAGGAAGGTGACCAGGGTGATTGGCCAGAGCCAGTCATGTTCGAGAAAGGGCAAGCTGGCGAGGGTGAAAATCACGCAGGCAGCAAAGAAGGCGTAGCGGCTCAGGAGGGACAGGCTCATACGGTTTCCTTGGTTCGGACTCTATAGATTTCGTTTTTGGGTACTCATTCTTCTTGTGTGGCCAACGATCTTGTTGTTGTAGAGAACGGCTGTGGCGCAGCCAGTGCGCGCACAGGGCAGCTTCAGGCGTCAGGCAGTGCGCGCCTGGAGAACAATCGAAAACAGTTCGGACCGGGACTTGATGCCCCGCTTGCCGTAGATGTGTTTCTTATGGACGTTCACGGTTTCGGCAAAGGTTTGCAGCTTACGAGCGATCTCCTTGCGGGAGCAACCGCTTGAGCATCAGGTGTCCGCCCTGGTGCCAGGTGTTGATGAGGGCGATAGACGATTTGCTGCTTTCCTTATTGCAACTGGTTCTCGTTTCCATGGTTGGATAATGTTACTGTATAACGAATTAAATCATCACCCAGCCCTCGGAGACTGCCATGAAAGCCAATATCCATCCCGCCTACCGCACCGTACTGTTCCACGACACCGCCGCGGATGTGTACTTCCTGATCGGTTCCACCGTGGACACCGACCGCACCCAGCGCCACAGCGATGGCAACACCTATCCCTATGTCACCCTCGACGTCTCCAGCGCCTCGCACCCGGTCTACACCGGCCAGCAGCGCAAGACCCAGTCCGAAGGGCGGATCGCCGGCTTCAACAAGCGTTTCGCTTCGTTCGGTTCGTCCGGCAAGACCGGCAACGCTTGAGGGCCCCGGCCCTTGCCGCACAGCCGCTGGTTCCTGCATCCCTGTAGGAGCGGGCGGCATCCTCTGGTCCATTCCCCTCTCTATTCCAACCCGCCCATGGAAGGCCTGGGTGGCAAGCGCTTGGTCCCGCCCGAGGCGCCGGGTGTATGGAAAAAACAGCGGCCGACTGTGTCGTGACGACGCCTCGCCAGTCATGGGATCCTTGCCGCCTCGCGTAACCGATCCAGGTTTTTCATGACTCTTTCAAGCGCTGCATCCCCCCTTATCCGTATCGCCGCGGCCCTGTTGATCGGCCCGGACGGCCGTACCCTGCTGGTGCGCAAGCGCGGCACCCTGGCCTTCATGCAGCCGGGCGGCAAGATCGAGCCGGACGAGTTGCCGGCCCAGGCCCTGGCCCGTGAACTGGAAGAAGAACTCGGGCTGCGGATCGCCCCGGCCGACGCCCGTTACCTGGGACGTTTTTCCGCACCGGCAGCCAACGAGCCGGGTTTTGTGGTCGAGGCCGAATTGTTTCGCCTCGATCTGGACACCGACGAGGTCCGGCCCGCGGCGGAAATCGAGGAGGTCTGCTGGATCGATCCGCAGGCTGGCGACGAGCTCACATTGGCCCCATTGACACGCGACCTGATCTTGCCGTTCTATCGCGCCTCGCAACTGGCCTCGGCCTGATTTTTCAAGGACAAAGGATTGCCCATCATGATTCCCCTTCACGACATGTTGATCTTCATCGCCGCAGCCTTGCTGATGGTGCTGACCCCCGGCCCCAACATGATCTACCTGATCTCCCGTTCGATCTGCCAGGGGCGCCGGGCAGGCGTGACCTCGCTGGTCGGCGTGGTGGCCGGTTTCTTCGTCCACCTGTTCGCCGCGGCGATCGGCCTGACCGCGGTCTTCATGGCGGTGCCGGTGGCCTATGAAGTGCTCAAGTGGGTCGGCGCTCTGTACCTGATGTGGCTGGCCTGGCAGGCCCTGAAGCCGGGCGCGCGTTCGCCGTTCGAGGCGCAGCAGTTGCCGCCGGATTCGTCGCGCAAGCTGATCCTGATGGGTTTTCTCACCAGCGCCCTGAACCCGAAGATCGCGGTGTTCTACCTGTCGGTCTTTCCCCAGTTCATCAGCCCGGAACACGGTTCGGTGTTCACCCAGAGCATCATCCTCGGCCTGACCCAGATCAGCGTGAGCTTCAGCGTCAACCTGCTGATCGCGCTGTTCGCTTCGGGCATCGCCGCCTGGTTCGTGCACAACCCGCTGTGGCTGGCGACCCAACGTTATTTCATGGGCTTCGTGCTGGCCGGGCTGGCGGTGCGTCTGCTGCTGGAACAACGCCAGACGGTCTGACCGTTTCATTCACCTGCGGCCCGGGGGCCTCGACCGACCATGTCCATCCAGCGCCTCGATGCCGGTCACGCCGCTGCCTACCGCGCGCTGATGCTCGAAGCCTACGAGCATCATCCGCAGGCCTTTACTTCCAGTGTCGTCGAACGTGCGGTGATGCCCTTGAGTTGGTGGGAGTCGCGGCTGAGCAGCCCGCTGGACCTGTTGCTGGGGGCTTTCGAGGATGGCGAACTGATGGGCATCGTCGGCCTGGCGTTCGAGGTCCGGGAAAAAGCCCGGCACAAGGCCACGCTGTTCGGCCTGTATGTGGCGCCGCCTTATCGCCACGGCGGCCTGGGTTACCGGCTGGTCCAGGCGCTGCTGCAGGAGGCGCGCAAACGCCCTGGGGTGCGGCTGGTGCAACTGACGGTCACCGCCGGCAACGACGCCGCCCTGGCGCTGTACCAGCGTTGCGGTTTCGTCCAGTTCGGCCTGGAGCCGCTGGCGGTGCGGGTGGGCGTCGAGTACTTCGACAAGCTCCACCTGTGGCGTGAAGTTGTCTCCCCCCTCTGACAGTCCCCGTTCCTGCAGGCCGATGGCGCTTTTCAACGCACCGCGCTGACCCCGTCCAGGGTCGAGAACGAGGTGTCCTTGGCGGTCAGCAGGAAGTCGCGCATATAGGGCGCATCCAGCATGTCGGCGCGGATCGCCGCGTACAGCGTGGCGAACAGGCCTTTTTCCCCCAGGCGCTTGGCCTTCACATAGCCCCGCGAGCTGTATTCATGCAGCGCCCAGTGGGGCATGCCGCACACGCCTCGGCCGCTGGCCACCAGTTGCATCATCATCACCGTCAGCTCCGAGGTGCGGACCTGGGCCGGTTCGATGTCGGCGGGCTCCAGGAAGCGGGTGAAGATATCCAGGCGATCGCGCTCCACCGGGTAGGTGATCAGGGTTTCGCTGAGCAGGTCTTCCGGAACGATGTAGGGTTTGCTGGCCAGGCGGTGCTGGTTGGCCACCGCCAGCATGGCTTCGTAGGTGAACAGCGGCACGTAGGTGATGCCCGCCAGCTCCAGCGGGTCGGAGGTCACCACCAGGTCCAGGTCGCCACGGGCCAGGGCCGGCAGCGGGGCGAAGGAGAAACCCGAGGCCAGGTCCAGCTCGACTTCCGGCCAGGCGTCGCGGAACTGGTCGATGGTCGGCATCAGCCACTGGAAGCAGCTGTGGCATTCGATGGCCATGTGCAGGCGCCCGGCGGTACCGCCGGCCAGGCGGGAAATGTCCCGTTCGGCGGCGCGCAACAACGGCAGGGTGGCGTCCGCCAGTTGCAGCAGGCGCAGGCCGGCGCTGGTGAAGCGCACCGGCTTGGTCTTGCGCACGAACAGCGGCATGCCCATGCGCTCTTCCAGTTCCTTGAACTGGTGGGACAGGGCGGACTGGGTCAGGTGCAGGCGTTCGGCGGCTTCGACCAGGCTGTCGGCTTCGCGCAGGGCGTGCAGGGTCTTCAGGTGACGGATTTCGAGCACCAGGGTCTCCATGAGTAAATTTTGTGATCAACACGAAAAGGTTGAGTTTGTCTCATGTTAGGTTGGCTGTCGACAATAGCGCCATCTTTTACAGGGAGGAACCCACTCATGGCCTTGGCCCACACCCTTGGTTTTCCGCGCATCGGCGCCGACCGCGAACTGAAAAAAGCCCTCGAATCCTACTGGAAGGGCGACCTTGACCGGCAGGCGCTGCAAGACGTCGGACGCCAGTTGCGGGCCCGGCACTGGCAACTGCAAAAGGACGCCGGCATCGACCTGCTGCCGGTGGGCGACTTCGCCTGGTACGACCAGGTGCTGACTCACTCGCTGACCTTCGGCGTGGTTCCCGAGCGCTTCGCCAGCAGCCAGGACGCCCAGGGCCAGCCGACCCTCGACACCCTGTTCGCCATGGCCCGCGGCGCCTCGGCGGGCTGCTGTGGCGGCGATCACGCAAAGACCCAGTACGCCCAGGAACTGACCAAGTGGTTCGACACCAACTACCACTACCTGGTCCCGGAATTCAGCGCCGACCAGTCGTTCAAGCTGAGCTGGGAACAGCTGTTCGACGAGGTCGATGAAGCTCACGCCCTGGGGCACCGGGTCAAGCCGGTGATCATCGGCCCGCTGACCTACCTGTGGCTGGGCAAGGCCAAGGGCAATGACTTCAACAAGCTCGAGCTGCTGGAACGCCTGCTGCCGGTCTACGGCGAAATCCTCAACCGCCTCAAGGCCCAGGGCGTGGAGTGGGTGCAGATCGACGAACCGATCCTGACCCTCGACCTGCCGCAGGACTGGAAGAGCGCCTTCGAGCGTGCCTACCACATCCTCCAGTACTCGCCGCTGAAAAAGCTGGTGGCCACCTACTTCAGCGGCCTGCAGGACAACCTCGGGCTGGCCGTCGGCCTGCCGGTGGACGGCCTGCACATCGACGCCGTGCGGGCGCCGGAGCAACTGACCCAGGTGCTCGACCGCCTGCCGACCTACAAGATTCTGTCCGTGGGCCTGGTCAACGGTCGCAACGTCTGGCGTTGCGAGCTGGAGCAGGCGCTGGCGCAGCTGCAAGCGGCGCAGGAACGTTTTGGCGACAACCTGTGGGTCAGCAGTTCCTGCTCCCTGTTGCACAGCCCGGTGGACCTGTCCCGGGAAGACCAGCTGGATGCCGAGCTGAAAAGCTGGCTGGCCTTTGCCGTGCAGAAATGCGGCGAGATCTCGGTGCTGCGTGACGCCCTGAACGATCCCCAGGCCCCGGCGGTGCAAGCGGCCCTGGCCGCAAGCCGCCAGGTGCAGGCCAGCCGGGCGCAGTCGCCGCGCATCCACAAGGCCGAGGTCCAGGCGCGGCTCAAGGCGGTCAGCGCCGCCGACAGCCAGCGTCATTCGCCCTTCGCCCAGCGCATTACCCAGCAGCATGCCCGCTTGAAGCTGCCGGTGTTCCCGACCACTACCATCGGTTCGTTCCCGCAGACCGCGTCGATCCGCCTGGCCCGCCAGGCGTTCAAGCAGGGCAAGCTGTCGAACAACGACTACACCGATGCCATGCGCTGCGAAATCCGCCATGCGGTGCAGGTCCAGGAGCGCCTGGGGCTGGATGTGCTGGTGCACGGCGAGGCCGAACGCAACGACATGGTCGAATACTTCGCCGAGCAACTGGACGGCTACCTGTTCACCCGCTTCGGCTGGGTGCAGAGCTACGGTTCGCGCTGCGTGAAACCGGCGGTGATCTACGGCGACCTGAGCCGCCCGCAGGCCATGACCGTTGACTGGATCACCTACGCCCAGAGCCTGACCGACAAGGTGATGAAGGGCATGCTCACCGGGCCGGTGACCATGCTGATGTGGTCCTTCCCCCGCGAGGATGTGCCGCGTGAAGTACAGGCGCGGCAACTGGCGCTGGCCTTGCGCGATGAGGTGGTGGACCTGGAAAAGGCCGGGATCAAGATCGTGCAGATCGACGAGGCGGCGTTCCGCGAGGGCCTGCCGCTGCGCCGGGCGGACTGGCAGCCGTACCTGGACTGGGCGGTGGAAGCCTTCCGCCTGACCGCCTCTGGGGTGCGCGACGAGACCCAGATCCACACCCACATGTGCTACAGCGAGTTCAACGACGTGATCCAGGCCATCGCGGCCATGGATGCCGACGTGATCACCATTGAGACGTCGCGTTCGGACATGGAGCTGCTGGAGGCGTTCGAAGCCTTCGACTACCCGAACGACATCGGCCCGGGGGTGTATGACATCCACTCGCCGCGGGTGCCGGACACCGCCGAGATGGTCAAGCTGATGAGCAAGGCGGTCCAGCGCATTCCCGCCGAGCGCTTGTGGGTCAACCCGGACTGCGGCCTGAAGACCCGCGCCTGGCCGGAGACCGAAGCCGCGCTGGTCAACATGGTCGCCGCCGCCCGTCAGTTGCGTAACCAGCAGGCCTGAATGCACCCATAGCCCCTGTAGCCGCTGCCGAAGGCTGCGAAAAGGACCGAAGGGCCTTCAGCGGATTCAAGATCGCTGCGTCCCTTCGGGCCGATCGCAGCCTGCGGCAGCGGCTACAGGGTTTTATGACCGCTGGGCAATCTTCATCAAACTGTCACGTAACTGTGGCAGCGCGCTCGACCAAAGTTCATCAGACTCGCGCTCTACTGGGCTTCTGCGTTTCGGTGTTTCTTCATGTGGGCAAGATTTTTTTCAACGACTGTTTTCCTGGCCGCGCTGCTGTTCGGCCTGCCGTCTCAGGCGGCGTCTCGCTGCGATGTCAACGTACCGACCCAAAGGGTCGAACTGGAGCAGGTGAGCCTGGCCTACCAGAGTATCGGCCGTGCCTCCGATCCGGCCCTGCTGCTGGTGATGGGCCTGGGCGGGCAGCTGATCCACTGGCCGGACGAAGTGGTCGTTGCCCTGTGCCAGCAGGGTTTTCGGGTGATCCGTTACGACAACCGCGACGTCGGCCTGTCCACCTGGCGCCAGGCGCCGGTCAGCGCCAACCTGACGTTCGAGGTGCTGCGCTACAAGCTCGGCCTGCCGGTGGCCGCGCCCTACAGCCTGACCGACATGGCCGACGACGCCCTGGGCCTGATGAATGCCCTGCAGGTCGAGCAGTTCCATGTCCTGGGCGCGAGCATGGGCGGGATGATCGCCCAGCACCTGGCGGCCATGGCGCCGCAGCGGGTCGAGAGCCTGACCCTGATCATGACCAGCTCCGGCGCCGAAGGCCTGCCGGCGCCCAATGCGGCGCTGGTGCAACTGTTGTCGCGGCGCGGCGCGCCGAACCGTGAGGTGGCGCTGGAGCAACAGGCCGACCTGCTGGCCGCCCTCGGCAGCCCGCAGGTCACCGACGATCGGCAGGCGCTGCTGCATCAGGCGGCGGAGGCCTATGACCGGGCCTTCAACCCGGAAGGGGTGAAGCGCCAGATCATGGCGATCCTCGCCGAACCGAGCCGGGTGGCCCTGCTCAACCAGCTGCGCGTGCCGACCCTGGTGGTGCATGGCACCGCCGATCCGTTGCTGCCGGTGATGCACGGCGTGCACCTGGCGGCGCATATCCAGGGCAGCCAATTGAAGCTGATTCCGGGCCTGGCCCATCGCTTTCAGGAAGCCTTCAAGGCGCCGTTACTGGCGGCGGTGTTGCCGTACCTGCAACGCCATCGTGAAGACACTTCGCACTGGGCACAGATCGATCCGCTGCCTGCGCCGAATCTTCTTTGAGCTGATGCTCATGTAGGAGCGGACGGCGCCTGGCTTCTGTAGGCGCCAGGCTTGCCAGCGATGGAGGCAACGCGGTGAGTCTGAAATATCGCCATCGCGGGCAACAGGCTTTGGTGGATCAGCGAACGATCTTGTCGACCTGGATCCCGAGTTTCTTCAGGCGGTACCAGAAGCTGCGCTCGGAAATGCCGATCAGCTGCGCGGCGGCGGCCTGCACGCCGTTGCTCTGTTGCAGGGCGGCGAGGATGTAGGCCTTCTCCACTTCGGCCAGGGCTGCGTCCAGGTCGCTGGGCACGTTGAGGCTGTCGCCGGGCAGGGCGCAGGCCCCGGCGTTCACGGGAGGTGAGCTGAACAGATAGCCCGGCAGGTCGCTTTCCTCGATCACCGCGCCCGCGGCGACTATGGTCGCGCGCTCGACGCAGTTCTGCAGTTCGCGGATATTGCCCGGCCAGGCGTAATTGGCCATGGCCTGCAGGGCCTGCGGGCTGAAGCCGGTGATGCGTTTGCCGGCGGTGGCGCCCAGGGTGTGGGCGAAGTGCCGGGCCAGGGGCGCGATATCCTCGACCCGCTCGCGCAGGGCGGGCAGGGGGATCGGGAAGACATTGAGGCGGTAATACAGGTCTTCGCGAAACTCCTTGTTGGCCACCGCTTCCAGCAGGTTCTTGTTGGTGGCGGCGATCACCCGCACATCGACCTTGCGCTCGCGCGGGTCGCCCACCGGTTCGATCACCCGCTCCTGCAAGGCACGCAGGATCTTCGCCTGCAGGGCCAGGGGCATGTCGCCGACCTCATCGAGGAACAGCGTGCCTTTGTCCGCCTGCTGAAAGCGCCCGACCCGGTCGGCCACGGCGCCGGTGAAGGCGCCCTTGCGATGGCCGAACATTTCGCTTTCCAGCAGGCCTTCGGGGATCGCCGCGCAGTTGACCGCGACAAAGGGTTTGTTGGCGCGGTTGCCGTGCTGGTGGATGGCCCGGGCGACCATCTCCTTGCCGGTGCCGCTTTCGCCGGTCAGCAGGATGGTGGCGTTGCTTTCGCGCACCGAGTCCACCGCTTGCAGGACCCGGCGGAAGGTCGGGCTGTCGCCCACCAGGCTATCGATCTGCCGGTGCTCGTCGAGCTCGGCGCGCATGCGCTGGTTGTCTTTGAGAATGTCGCGAAACTGCAGGGCCTTGCTGACGGTGATGTCCAGCTCGTCGATGTCGAAGGGCTTGGCGATGTAGTCGTAGGCGCCGTTGCGCATCGACTGCACGGCATTTTTCACCGTGCTGTAGGCGGTCATGACGATCACCGGGATCTGTGGGTAGCGCTGCTTGACCTCGGCCAGCAGCTGCGGGCCGTCCATGCCGGGCATGCGCCAGTCGCTGATCACCAGGTCGATCTCTTCCTGCTCCAGCACCTTGAGCGCATGCAGGCCATTGCCGGCGGTGAACACCTGGATGCCGTCCTGGCTCAGCGCCGAGGACAGCAGGTCGCAAAGCTTGGGCTCGTCGTCGACCACCAGCAGGTTATGCGTCATGGCTGGGCCTTTTGCTCGTCTTGATCATCTTCGTCGTCCTCACCTTTGGCCGGAATGTACAGGCTGAAGGTGGCGCCGGCATCTATTTCGCTGCTGCATTCGATGTGCCCGTCATGGTTTTCCATGATCGAGAACACCTTGGCCAGGCCCAGCCCGGTGCCCGAGGCCTTGGTGGTGACGAAGGGGGTGAAGATGCGTTCGAGCATGTCCGGCTCGATGCCCTGGCCGGTGTCGGCGACCCGCAGGATGGTGTGCTCGGCGTCCTGGGCGATGCCCAGGGTCAGGCGTCCGCCGGCGGGCATGGCGTCGATGGCGTTGAGGATCAGGTTCAGGCAGGCCTGCTTGAGCTGGCGGGCGTCGGCGTACAGGGTCGCGCCTGGCGCCTGGTCGTCGATCCGGGCGTCGATCTTGTGGCTGGCCAGTTCCGGCTCGCAGAAGCCGATCAGTTCCTCCACCAGCGGCCGCGCCAGCAGGGTCGAGCGGATCGGCGCGCTGGGTTTGGCGAAGTCGAGGAAATCGGTGATCAGGTCGTTGATCCGGCTGACTTCGCTGATCACGTATTCCAGGTGGCGCTTGTCGCCTTCGGGCAGGTCCGCCCGGCGGTGCAGCAATTGGGTGGCGGTCTTGATGATGCCCAAAGGGTTGCGGATCTCGTGGGCCAGGCCCATGGCCACTTCGCCCAGGGCGTGCAGGCGGTCGCGACGGCGCAACTGGGCTTCCAGGTGATGCAGTTCGCCCAGGCGTTCGCTCATATGGTTGAAGGTACTGCTCAGCTCCGCCAGCTCGTCGCCGCCAATCACCGGCACGCGTTGCCGGTAGTCGCCGGCGATCACCGCCTGGACCCCCTTGGACAAGCCGCGCAGGGGCATGGTCAGTCGTTTCGACACCAGCCAGCCGACGGCCAGCGACGCCGCCGAGCTGAGCAGGAAGATCAGGATGAACAGGTTGCTCTGGTTGACCAGCCCCACCAGGCTGCTGTGGCGCAGCAGGCCGCTGAAAATCACCCCCACCAGCTCGCCGCTGTCGTTGAAGATCGGCCGGTACAGCCCGCTGTAGCGGCTGGTGAACTGCTCGGTGGGTTGGCGAGTGTCGCGCAGGATGTTCTCGATCTTTTCCGGCACCTGGGTCGGGTGGTCTTCGAAACGCTGGGTGGCGAAGATCTCGGCGAAGTCGTTGGCCTTGGCCAGGTACAGGCGCAGGTCGAGGGAATGCACGTCGGCCACGCTGGTGAGGAAGCTGGCGTCCAGGTAGGTGGCGATCAGCAGTTGGTAGTCGATGCCGTCGAGGGTGGTCTGGAAGGTCGAGACCACGGCTCCCGTGGCCACGCCGCCGACCTGCAGGGTCTGCAGCACGGCGTTGTGGGCCAGGCTGATCTGCCCGACGATGTCGTCGGCGGCGGTGCTGAACACCACCTGCTGGTCGCGCTTGCGGATCAGCGCCACCACATCGATGCCCATGGAGTCGGCGATGTCGGCGGTGAGCTTGTCGTGCCTGGCCGCGTTGCGGTCGGTGGGCGACCTGGTGTAACGCAGGAACAGCTGGGCGATGCGCGCGTTGTCGCGCAGGGTCTCGGTGATTTCGTCCTCGACGATCTTGGTCGACTCCTGCAGCCAGATGCGCACGTTGCTGTCGAAGATCTGCGACAGGGTGGTGGCCGCCAGCTCTGCGGCGATCATGGTGGGGATCACGCTGACCATCCAGAACGCCAGCACCAGCTTGCGCTGCAGGCTCCAGCGGGAGATGGCGAAAGGGCGAGGGGCGCGGCGGTCTTTTCTGGTCATGAACTTTCGCTTAGTGCAGCAGCCATGGCGGGGTCGGTGCGATCCGGCCGGAGAACATATTTCAGCCCTTTGAGCAGGGTGTCGAGCAGCGGGTTGCGATGCTGGAAAAACAGGCTGTTGCCGGTGAAGGTACAGCCCAGGCGCAGCTTGCTGGCATAACCGGCCTGGCCACATTCGTAGAGCGCGATCCGGTGCTGGATACAGTAGTCGACATTGGCCATCCAGCTGCGCAAATACAGGTTGTGCTCACGAGTGATATCCAGGTCGTGGGCGAAGAATTTGTCGATCAGCCGGTGCTCGTCCAGCAGCACCAGGTTGAAGGCCACCAGTTGGTCGTCGACCCAGTACAGCACGCAGGCGGCCCGTTCCCCCAACTGCTGGAGGATACCGGTGAAATAGGGCGCGGGTAAGCGTTCGAATTGCAGTTCGCTGCGCCGCAGGGTGGCTTCGTACAGGCGCATGACCTCGGGCAGCACATCGTCGATGTTGTGTCGCCATTCGATTCGCAGCCCGGGCGCGCGCAACTTGCGGCGCAGGTCCTTGCGCGTGGACTTGCCCAGGGTGCCGAGGTAGGCATCCAGCGAGCCGAAGGGCACCGGCAGCAGGGCGCTGGGCAGGCTGGGCATGGTTTGCAGGCCGAACGCCTGGCAGCTGGCGGCCCATTGCCGATCCTGGCTGGCGGCATCCTTGACCGCCAGCAGGCCGATGCCCTGGGCGTCGGCATCGCGCCGGGCCAGGTGCAGCAGTTGCTCCAGCAGGGCCTGGCGGCGCACCGCGGGAATATGGCTGGCGGTGCCGGCGTGGCACTGTTCGGCCACCGGCGAACCGATGGCGTACAGGCGCAGTTGCAGCAGCCCCGGCCACCAGCGTTGCAGGCGTTCGCTCAGGCGCTTGGCCGGGCCCGAGACGGTGGTGTCCAGGCGATAGCAGGTGGTGAAGGCCGGAGCGACGGCCACCAGCTTCGAATCTTCGAACACTGCCAGATAGCGCCAGCTGAAGCCCTCGATGCCGGCGTTCTGTACCGCCAGGTAATAATCCCAATCTTCCAGGGCGCCGGGAAAACAGTCGTTCCAGGCGCTGCGGTCGATGGCCTGGATGCTCGAAAAGACTTGGCTGGTGATCACGTGCGGTCCTTGAGTCAGGCGAACTGGCGCTGGTCGTCGTACGCTGCGGGCCGCGGGTCCGCCTGGCGTTCGATGAAGTCCGCGCTCAACTCCACCACCCGGCGGTACTGCAGGTCGACGGTGATCATGTGGTAGCAGTTGTCGAGCAGCACCTTGACCACCGGGCCGCCGAGCTTGCGCTCGACATAGTCGGCGTTCCAGCGGCTGGTGATGTCGTCCTCGATGGAGTGCAGCACCAGGGCCGGGGTGGTGATCGACGGCATGCGTTTTTTCACCACCGCGTTCATCCGGTGCAGCTCGCGCACGGTCACCCCCTCCATGGTGAGCAGGCCGGCACTGCTGCTTTCGCCGGCCTTCATCTGCCGCTCGACCACCGCCCGCAGGCGCTCGTTCTTGATGCCGTACGGCGGCTTCTCCTCGAAGCTGCAGATGTGCACGCCGAACGGAATCTTCATCAGCAGCGGGGTGAGGAACGCCAGCTTGTTGATGCTCCAGCCGTCGTACTTGAGGGTGGTCGAATACATCAGCAGGCCGCTGACCTGCCCCGGGTGTTCCGAGGCCAGGTACATGGACATGACGGCGCCCATCGACAGGCCGCCGACGAATACCTGCCGGTGGCATTGGCGGATGCCGACGAAGGTCCGGCGCACGCCCTCGTACCAGTCCTGCCAGCCAGTGGCCTGCAGGTCGGCGTTGTTGCCGCAGTGCCCGGCCAGGGTCGGCACGTACACCGTGCACCCTGCGTTGGCCAGGCCGACGGCCACCCGACGCAGTTCCGTCGGGGTGCCGGTGAGGCCGTGGATCAACAACACCGCGACCTCGCCACTGCCGAGCACGAACCCGGCATCGCCCTGGCCCAGGTCGATGCCTTCGTCCAGATCGATCGGTGCGCTCATCGCTTCATGGCCCGGTCCAGCAGACGGTCGAGCAGGGCGATGCCGAGGTCGATCTCCGCGTAGCTGATTTCCAGCGAGGGGGCCAGGGTGATGACGTTCTTGTAGTAGCCGCCCACATCGAGAATCAGCCCCAGGCGCTGGCCGTTGATTTCGATGTCGCCCTTCATGCCTTCCTCGACCATGTAGTCCAGGGTCGCCTTGTCCGGGGTGAAACCGTCGCTGGTGCAGATCTCGCAGCGCAGCGCCAGGCCCAGGCCGTCGACGTCGCCGATGATCGGGTAGCGCTTCTGCAGGTCTTGCAATCCGGCCAGGAAGTATTTGCCCTTGTCCATGACCATCGCGCCGTAGTCGGTCTCGCTGGTCATCTTGAACATTTCCAGGCCCACCGCGGTGCCCAGCGGGTTGGAGGCGAAGGTCGAGTGGGTCGAACCCGGCGGGAACACCTTGGGGTTGATCAGTTCTTCGCGGGCCCAGATGCCGCCCAGGGGGTTGAGGCCGTTGGTCAGGGCCTTGCCGAAGACGATCACGTCCGGCTTGACGTCGAAGTGCTCGATCGACCACAGCTTGCCGGTGCGGTAGAAGCCCATCTGGATCTCGTCGACCACCATCAGGATGCCGTGCTGGTCGAGCACGTGCTTGAGCTCGCTGTAGAAGTTCATCGGCGGGATCACGTAGCCGCCGGTGCCCTGGATCGGCTCGACGTAGAAGGCGGCGTATTCGCTCTGGCCGACTTTCGGGTCCCACACGCCGTTGTATTCGGTCTCGAACAGTCGGGCGAACTGCTGCACGCAGTGGCTGCCGTACTCTTCCTTGGTCATGCCCTTGGGGCCGCGGAAGTGGTAGGGGAAGGGAATGAAGTTGGCGCGCTCGCCGAAGTGGCCGTAGCGGCGACGGTAGCGGTAGCTGGAGGTGATCGACGAGGCACCGAGGGTGCGGCCGTGGTAGCCGCCCTCGAAAGCGAACATCAGGCTCTTGCCGTTGGTGGCGTTGCGCACGACTTTCAGCGAGTCCTCGATGGACTGCGAGCCGCCGACGTTGAAGTGCACGCGGCCGTCGAGGCCGAATTTCTTCTTGGCATCGACCGCGATCATTTCCGAGAGCTCGATCTTGCCCTTGTGCAGATACTGGCTGGCGATCTGCGGCAGGCTGTCGATCTGTTGCTTGAGGGCGTTGTTCAGGCGCGGGTTGGCATAGCCGAAGTTCACCGCCGAGTACCACATCTGCAGGTCGAGGTAGGCCTGGTCGCTGGTGTCCCAGACGTAGGAGCCCTCGCAGCGGCTGAAGATCCGTGGCGGTTCGATGTAGTGGACGGTGTCGCCGTAGGAGCAGTACTTGGCTTCTTTTTCCAGAAGCACCTGGTCTTCTGCGGTAGCGATACGAATGTCAGACATGGTGGAAGAGTTCCTGAGTGTGTACGGAGTGTTCGGTGGTGTTGTCGAGGGTGAAGGTGCCGGCGTTGGCCGCGTCGTTGGGCAACAGCGCCAGCAGTGCCGGCAGTTCGGCGAAGGAGTCGAAGGTCGCGTGGGGAATGGCGTGGCGTTGGCAGTACTCGGCCAGGCGGCCCTTGGCGAACACGAAGTCGGCGCTGGCGGCCACGCACATGTCGGACTGGCCGTCGCCGATCACCAGCACCCGCTTGCCCTTGGGCGTGGATTTGCATTTGCAGTTGCCGGACGCGGCGCGGCAGGCGTCGCTGGAATGCGGGAAGTCGATGCGCCAGCTGTGCTGGTCGACCTGGCGCAGGCGGTTGGCGAGGATCGGCAGCAGGCTCACGTAGTGGCGCGCGAGGATTCGCGCGATGCCTTGCTCGATGCCGTCGCTGACCACTTCCAGGGACGCGCCCAGGCCGATCACGTGATCGACGAAGTCGGGGAAGTCGGGATCGATCTCGACGCTGTCGAAGCAGGCCAGCAATTCGGCGGGCGAGGCCTTGACCAGCGCCAGTTGGCGGCTGAGGCATTCCCGGGAGCCGATATGGCCATCCAGCCATTGCTGCTCGATGTCTTCCCAGCTCGGGTCGGCGAAGCGTTGGAGGACGTTGTCGATCACGTCGGTGCGGGTGATGGTCCCGTCGAAGTCACACACGATATGCCAGTGCATCATCTGCAGTTACCTGTTGTAGAGGAGCGCACTTTGCGCATGCCAGGTACTGGAGCAGGGACTGTGCCAAGTGGCTCAAGCCCAGGCGGGCTGGGCTTTGCGCGGGAACAAGGCGTTGGATGGGCGGGTTGGAGCTACAAATTTTGTAGCTCGCTACAAACAACATCAGTGCTTGCAGGGAGGGGGCACGGTGGTGATTGATGCGCGCATCTTCACTTAAGGAAACCCGCGCCATGTTCAGCTTCACACGCTCCGCCCTGCTCGCCGCCCTGCTGTCTCTGGGGGCTGTCTGCGGGGCTTTCGCCGAGGACGGGGGCCAGGATGGATTGAGCGGCGCGCTGGGCCTGGGCATCGGTTACCAGCCCCATGACCCCAGCGGCAGCCGGCATGACACCGTGCCCTTGCCCTATGTCGATCTGGAGTGGGGCGATGTCAGCCTCGACACCGACGACGGCCTGACCTGGGACGCCTTCAAGGCCAAGGGTTTCAGCGCCGGGCCCTATATCAACTACTTGTCGGGACGCAACGCCAACGGCTCGCTGCGCGGCCTGCGGGATGTGCCGAACATGGCCGATGTCGGCGGCTACATCCAATACGCGCCGGACGACTTCTGGCGCCTGTTCGCTTCCCTCGGCAGCGCGGTGGGCGCGGGCTCCGGCCAGGGCGGCCTGCTGGGCAAGGTCGGCGGCGAAATCGGTTATCCCCTGGGCCTGGGGATCATCGGCAGCAGTAACCTCACCGCGCATTTCGCCGACGCCCGGCAGACCCAGACCTTCTTTGGCATCAGCGACGCCGAAGCCCAGGCGACGGGCATCGGCCGCTACAGCGCCGGCGGCGGTCTGCAGAACCTGACCCTGACCCAGAACCTGCAGGTGCCCCTGGGCGGCAACTGGTCGTGGATGACCAGCGCCAGCTGGATTCACCTGACAGGCTCGGCGGCCGACAGCACCCTGGTGCGCGAGCGCGGCGAAGTGAACCAGGGCCAGGTCCAGACCGCCCTCAGCTACCAGTTCTGAGGCCGGCAAGGCCTTATCACCGGGCTTGCGGGGCGACGGCGTTTTCCAGGCCGTCATCGCGGGCCAGCCTCGCTCCTACAAAAGCGCGGCTGAATACCTCTGCCGGCATGCGCTGTTTCTGTAGGAGCGAGGCTTGCCCGCGATGCAGGCGTAGCCTGCCTTTTGTGCTGTATTTCTCTCCGGTTATCTGGATGATCTCGGGGTTTTTCGCGAGCAAGCTCGCTCCTACAGGGAGAGCCTGTGTCATTGCTGTCGCGAACCGTTTCGTTATTACGTCTGAGAAATTGGTCCACCCTTTGCACTGGCAGCCATGAACCCACTTTTCAGGAAGTTCTTCATGGCTCGTCCCGCTTATCGCCTGCTCGCCCATTCGCTGTGGGACATCGTCCCGATCCTGATGGCCCTGGCGCATTTTTCCTTCGTCCTGTGGCTGGTGCTGGCCTTTCACAGCCTGTCCTGGTGGGTGATCCTGCCGGCGGCGTCGTTGTATGCGCTCAGCCTGTCGTGGAGCATCAACAGCATTTCCCACAACCAGATCCACAACGCCTATTTCAGCCTGCCGTGGCTGAACCGCGGCTTCGATCTGCTGCTGTCGGTGACCATCGGTTTTTCCCAGACCCTGTACCGCGATATCCACAACCGCCATCACCGTGGCAACTCGGATCGGCCCGGGCCGGACGGCACCACGATCGACCCGCTGTCGATCTACCTGCATGGCCGCAACGGCCAGCCGGACAATGTCTGGGCCTATACCTTCCTGAGTTTTTTCCGCGACGACCCCAAGGCCATCTACCAGGAAATGCAGCGCAAGCGCCCGGCGGACGCGCGTTGGGTCAAGGTGGAAATCGGCGTGACGGTATTGGCCTACGTGGCGCTGGGGCTATACGACTGGCATGCGCTGCTGGTGCTGCTGCCGTTCTGGTACCTGGGACAGTCGCTGTCCTCGCTCAACGGCTATTACGAGCACCTGGGCGGCAACCCGGACCTGCCGATCGCCTGGGGCGTGAGTAGCTACAGCCGGCTGTATAACCTGATCTGGATGAACAACGGCTACCACGCCGAACACCACTACCGGCCGAAGATGCACTGGACCCGGGTCAAGGCCTTCCACCGGGAGATCCGCGAACAGCAGCGGGCGGCGGGGGTGAAGGTGATTCCGCTGGCCCATGGCCTGGGCTTTCTGCTGAAACACCCCAAGCGCTGACACCCGCGCACCTGTAGCCGCTGCCGCAGGCTGCGATCGACCGGTACGGTCGTGGCATTCTGAAGACCGCAGGTTCGGCGGGAGATTGGGAACCAAGGCCCTGCGGGCCTTATCGCAGCCTCGTGGGCTCGGCAGCGGCTACAGGGGCGTTATGCGCCCCCATGTCCTAGGCTTCTTCGCCCTCGGCCAGCAGGGCGATCCCGCTGACTATCACCAGCACGCCGACCCAGTGCAGCAGGCTGATCTGCTCGCCCAGGCCCAGCCAGGAGCCGAGCAACACCACCACGAACACCAGCGAGCTCAGGGGGAAGGCCAGGGACAGGCTGCTGCGCCGCAGGATCAGCATCCACACGAAGAACGCGCCGATGTAGCAGGCAATCGCCAGCAGCACCCCCGGGTTGACCGCCACCGCGGCCAGCCATTGCAGGTTGAAATCCATCTGGCCCAGTTGGTCGCCGCCGACTTTGGTGGCGATCTGGCCGGCGCTTTCGAAGCCGATCAGCAGGGCCCAGAGCACCAGGGTGCCGAGGCGCCCGTGGAGCCAGCCGTGAGTCTGTGCAGTCATGAAATCTTTCCTTGTGAAGCGTTGAGGGGGCTCAGGTGCTGGCGACGCACACCAGCATCACGCCGAGGGTGATGACCAGGGTGCCCAGCCAGCGTCGGCGGCTGACGTGCTCGCCGAGAATCAGCTTGCCGGCCAGGACCACGCCGCAATAGGCCAGGGCCGCCGCCGGAAACAGCAGGCTCAGCGGCGCGCGGGACAGGGCTTCGAGCCAGACGAAAAACTCGATCACATAGGCGCCGATGCCGCACCACAGCAGCGGCGCGTTGAACACCTGGCCCCAGAAGGCGTTCAGGCGAAAACCGCCTTCCAGTTCCGGCAGGCGGTCCAGGCCGAGCTTGAAACAGAGCTGGCCGATCACGTCCAGGACAATGGAAAACGCCACCAGCAAGACAACGGTCAGGGTCACGGGAACAGCTCCTCGAACAGCGCCATCAGGGCTTCGTTGGTGGTCGAATTGCGTAGCAGGTCGGCCGCGCTCCAGCGTTCGGCCGGCGGTTGGTCGGAGCGTGCTTCCCAGCGCTTGAAGGCGTTGCTGAAGGCCGGCGCGGCGAACTCGCCGCAGATGTCGATACCGAGGATGCGCTTGCCCGCCGCCAGGCTGCGCAGGGCCTGCAGCAGGTGGCTCAGGCGCATGCCGCCCTGGTCCCAGTTGGTCGCGGCGTCGGCACTGGCCAGCACGTCCTTGTCGATGGTGATCCAGATCGCCTGGGTGGGCAGGCTGGCGATCAACTGGTCGAGGAAGGCTGGCCAGTCGAGCCCGGCCAGGTTGCGCCAGTGCAGGTGGTTTTCCTGCTGCTGGTGCCCGGCGCCGTCGCCGACCCGGCCCCAGACCTTGGAGGGCGCGTGCTCCCAGGGAAACAGCTGCAGCTTGCCGTGGCGCAGCGCGCCGAGGTTGCCGCCGCGCAGCTGCGGGTTGTGCAGGTCGTCGCTGCACGGCCCTAGGGTGACGATGCGCTGGATGTGCGGCAGCTGCAGCGCCCGGTTGACCCAGGAACCGCAGTGGCGGCGCGGCGCGAAGCGCACCCAGTCGGGGTGGTTGTCGAAGTGGATCAGGCTGACCGGCTGTTGCAGGTCGGCGAGGAAGGCCGGGGTCAGGTGGTGGTAGTCACCGGAGCCGACAAAGAAGATTTCCGGCTGCGGGCCGCTGTGGGCGGGCCTTTGCCGCAGGCGTTCGGTGAAGTGGCGGTAGGTGCGTTCGGTGGACCAGAGCCGCAGTTTCGGGCCCAGGTCCAGCAGGTCCAGGCGTCGCGCCTGGCCGCTGCGCAGCCGGCGCTGGACAGGCTCCTGGGCGGTCAGGCTGTGGTCGAGATCGAGAATGTTCAAAGCAGGATTTACCCATGGCAGCGCCCCTCGGAAAAGCCTGCGTCACAGGTCGCGGACGCAGGCAGAGCGGGCTTTACAGGGTAAATGCAAGGGACGGGCCAGGGCGCTGAACGGCACCTGTAGCCGCTGCCGAGCCCGCGAGGCTGCGATCGCCCCCGCAGGGGGCGCAGAGGTCTTGAGATCGCTGAAGACCTTCGGCCTTATCGCCGCCTGCGGCAGCGGCTACAGGGGGGGAGTCAGGCGTGGACGCGGACCCAGACGCTGACCAGCACGGTGGCGGCCATCAGCCAGGCCACCGCGGCCACTGCCAGGGAGGCTTCCAGGCGCAGGCGGTCGACCATCACGTAGAGGGTCGCCAGGTACACGAAGTAGGGAATGATCGACCACATGCCGAACAGGATTGTGGTCTTCAGGTCGTCGATGGAACGGCCCTTGCCGACGATGTAGTGGGCGATCAGGGCGAAGGTCGGGAACAGCGGCACCAGGCCGGCGATGTAGTAATTCCGGGTCTTGGCCAGGGCGGCGAGGATCACCACCACGGCGGCGCCCAGGCAGGCTTTGAGCAATAAATCCACGGTACTTCTCGCAGTCTGGTTAGTGGCTCAGGCCGTATTTCTTGACCTTGTCGAACAGCGTGGTCTTGGCCATGCCCAGTTCCTGGCTGGCCTGGGTCAGGTTGCCGCCGCTGCGTTGCAGGGCGTCGCCCAGCAGGTTGCGCTCGAAGGCCTCGACCGCCTCGGCAAAGCCCAGGCCCTGCGCGGCGTTGCCGCTGGACTTCTTGAACGCCGGCAGGCCCAGGGCAAAACGTTCGGCGACGTTGCGCAACTCGCGCACGTTGCCCGGCCAGTCGTGGCTCATCAGGTTCGACAGGGTCTGGTTGTCCAGCTCCGGTGCGGCGCGGTCGAAGCGCAGGGACGATTGCTGCAGGAAGTGTTCGAACAGCTGCAGGATGTCCTCGCGACGCTCGCGCAACGGTGGCAGCTCCAGGGTCACCACGTTCAGGCGGTAATACAGGTCGCTGCGGAACTGGTTGGCGCGCCCCAGTTCGTCGAGGTCGGACTTGGTCGCCGCGATCACCCGGCAATCCACCGCCACGCTCTGGTTCGAGCCCAGGCGCTCCAGGGTGCGCTCCTGCAACACCCGCAGCAGTTTGATCTGCAGGTTCATCGGCATGCTTTCCACTTCGTCGAGGAACAGCGTGCCTTCGTGGGCGTGCTCGATCTTGCCGATGCGCCGCTTGCCGGCGCCGGTGAAGGCGTTGGCCTCGTGGCCGAAGATCTCGCTTTCGAACAGGTTTTCCGGCAGGCCGCCGCAGTTGAGGGCGACGAACTGGTGGGTGTGGCGGCGGCTGAAATCATGCAGGCAGCGGGCGACCAGTTCCTTGCCGGTACCGGTCTCGCCTTCGATCAGCACGTTGGCCGAGGTGTCGGCGACGTTGGCGATCAGTTCCCGCAGGTGCTGCATGGCCGGCGAGCGGCCGATGATCCGCCCTTCGAGGGAGTCGCGCTCGGCCAGCTGGCGGCGCAGCGACGACACTTCCCGGGCCAGCCCGCGCTGCTCCAGGGCTCGGCGGGCGACGTCCACCAGGCGCTCGGGGGAGAAGGGCTTTTCCATGAAGTCATAGGCGCCTTTCTGCATCGCGCCGACGGCCATGGAGATATCGCCGTGGCCGGTGATCAGCACCACCGGCAGGCTGCGGTCACGGGCCTTGAGGCGGGTCAGCAGCTCCAGGCCGTCGATGCCCGGCAGGCGGATATCGCTGATGACGATGCCGGCGAAGTTGTCGCCGACCCGCTCCAGGGCTTCTTCGGCGCTGCCAACGCCGACGCAGGGAATGTCTTCCAGGGCCAGGGCCTGCTGGCAGCCGAGCAGGACATGGGGGTCGTCTTCGACGATCAGGACGGTAAGGTCGTTGTTCATAGCGGCTCGGCTTGTGTAGGGCTGACCAGGGGCAGGCTGAGGACGAAGGCGGTGCCGCCGTCGGCCGGGTGCTCGACGCCCAGGTTGCCACCCGTGGCGGCGGCCAGGCTGGCGGACAGGGTCAGGCCGAGGCCCAGGCCCTGCTCGCCGGGTTTGGTGGTGAAGAAGGGTTCGAACAGATGCTTGCGCGCCTCGGCGTCGATGCCGTGGCCGTTGTCGCGTACCCGCAGGCGGTATTTGCCTTCGACGCTTTCGCCTTCCAGCCACAGCTCCGGTCGCGGCTGGGCCTGCATGGCGTCCAGGGCGTTGCCGATCAGGTTGACCAGGATCTGCTCCAGGCGGGTCTGGTCGATCCGCACCTGGACTTCGTTGAAGTCGCGGTGCAATTGCAGCGGCAGGTTTTCCAGGCGTGCGTTGAGCAACTGCAGGGCAGCGTCCACGGCCTTGCCGAGGCTGGCTTCGCCCTGGTCCTCGCCACGACGGGCGAAGGAACGCAGGCTGGCGGTGATGCGGCCCATGCGGTCGATCAGTTCGTTGATGGTCTTGAGGTTGGTGCTGGCGGTATCCAGGGCGCCGCGCTCGAGGAAACGCACGGTGTTGCCGGACAGGGTGCGCAGGGCGGCCAGCGGCTGGTTCAGTTCATGGGCGATGCTGGTGGACATCTGGCCGATGGCGGCGAGCTTGCCGGCCTGGACCAGTTCGTCCTGGGCGCGGCGCAGGGTTTCCTCGGCCTGGCGGCGCTCGCGGATCTGGCCCTTGAGCCGTTCGTTGCTGGCGCGCAGGTCGCTGGTGCGTTCGGCGATCCGCCGTTCCAGCTGGTTGTTGGCTTCCTGCAGGGCTTCGCGGGCGGCGAGGCGGGTGGCGATGACCTTGCGCCGCTCGTTCCAGGCAATCAGCAGGAAAGCCACCAGGGCGAAGGCCACGGCCACCAGGATGCCCTGGTTGATGGCTTCGCGGCGCAGGTCCTTGAGCGGGGTCAGCAGGGTGAAGTTCCAGGGCGTATCGCTCAGGGGCCGGGTCTGGGACAGGTAGCTGATTTCCTTGTCGTCTGACACCAGCTCGGTGTTGGCCGGGAAGGTCAGCTTCTCCACGCCTTCGGCCAGGCGTTCGCGGGCCAGCGGCTCCAGTTCGTTGAGGGTGAACCAGTAATACTGCAGGCTGCGCGCCAGGCGCTCCTTGGTGTCGTCGCTCAGCGGGCGTACCGAGCGGAGGCGCCGGGCCGGGTCGCTGGAGAGGATGATGATGCCGTTCTCGTCGCTGACGAAGCCTTCCAGGCGGGCGCGTTGCCAGCGTTCTTCCAGGGCCTCCAGGCGTACCTTGACCACCGCCACGCCGATGATCTTGCCCTGTTCTTCCAGGCCGTGGGCCAGGTAGTAGCCGGGCTCGCCGTTGGTACTGCCGATGCCGTAGAAGCGCCCAGGCTGGCCGCGCACGGCATTCTGGAAATAGGCCCGGAACGACAGGTCTTCACCCAGGTAGCTGTCGACGTCGCGCCAGTTGCTGGTGGCCAGCACGCGACCGGTGGTGTCCATCACGTAAATGGCCCGACTGCGGCTGCGCCGGTTCAGGCCTTCGAGGTAATTGTTGACGGTCTGCCGGTGCTCCGGCGTCGGGTCGTTGAGCAGCAGCGACACACTGGATTCGAGTTCCAGCAGGCTGGGCAGGTAGGTGTATTTGCTGATCTCGCTTTCGACCGCGCGGGCGTGCAGTTCCAGCTGGCGTTCGCCGTTCTCGCTGAGGCTGCGGATGCCGTAATGCTCGCTGATCCAGAAGCCGACGTAGCCCAGGCCGATCATCAGCGCGATGACCAGGGGCGGCAGGAACAGGTGGCGGATCAGACGGGGTTTCACGGCGAGTGATGGCGGCGCGGCGCGATAAAGAGTGGGGTCGCATTTCATCACAGATGCCTTGGGTCAACCACTGCACGATTCCTGTAGCCGCTGCCGCAGGCTGCGATAAGGTCCGCAGGACCTTCTTCGGATCCGAAGAGCACGTCTCCTTCGGAGCCGATCGCAGCCTGCGGCAGCGGCTACAGGCTGTGCTTTAGTGCTGCAGGATTTTCTCGAGGAAATGCTGCGCACGCTCGGAGCGGGCGTTGATGTCGCCGAAGAATTCCTCTTTCGGGCAGTCTTCGATGATTTTGCCGGCGTCCATGAAGATCACCCGGTCCGCGACCTTGCGGGCGAAGCCCATTTCGTGGGTCACGCACATCATGGTCATGCCTTCGTGAGCCAGTTGCACCATCACGTCCAGCACTTCGTTGACCATTTCCGGGTCGAGCGCGGAAGTCGGTTCGTCGAACAGCATGACGATCGGGTCCATCGCCAGCGCGCGGGCGATCGCCACACGCTGCTGCTGGCCGCCGGACAACTGGCCCGGGTGCTTATGGGCGTGGGCGGACAAGCCGACGCGTTCCAGCAACTGCAGGCCTTTCTTGGTGGCTTCTTCCTTGCTGCGGCCCAGCACCTTGATCTGCGCGATGGTCAGGTTTTCGGTGATGGTCAGGTGCGGGAACAGCTCGAAGTGCTGGAACACCATGCCCACGCGCGAGCGCAGTTTCGGCAGGTTGGTCTTCGGGTCGGCGATGGAGGTGCCGTCGACCACGATGTCACCTTTTTGGAACGGCTCCAGGGCGTTGACGCATTTGATCAGGGTGGATTTGCCGGAGCCGGACGGTCCGCACACCACGATCACTTCGCCTTTCTTGACCTCGGTGCTGCAATCGGTCAGCACCTGGAAGTCCCCATACCACTTGTTGATGTTCTTGATAGAGATCATACGGCAAACCTTTTTTGCAGACGCTTGACCAGCAGCGAGGCGGCAAAGCTGATTGTGAAATACACCAGACCGGCAACGATCAGGAACTCATTGGAGCGGCCGATGATGTCGCCGCTGGAGCGCGAAGCATTGAGGAAGTCCACCAGGCCCACGGTGTACACCAGCGAGGTGTCCTGGAACAGGATGATGCTCTGCTGCAGCAGCAGCGGGGTCATCTTGCGGAACGCCTGGGGCAGGATGATCAGGCGCATCATCTGGCCATAGCTCATGCCCAGTGCCTGGGCGGCGCCCATCTGGCCCTTGGGGATCGACTGCACGCCGGCGCGGACGATTTCGCAGAAGTACGCCGCTTCGAACATCATGAAGGCCACGATGCACGAGCCGAACGCGCCGATCGGGGTGTCTTCGCCGGTGATCCAGCGCAGCACGAAGGGGACCGCCAGGTAGAACCAGGTGATCACCAGCAGCAGCGGGATGGAGCGGAAGTAGTTGACGTAGACGCCGGCGATGTTCGACAGCAGCTTGCTGTGGGACAAGCGCATCAGCGCCAGGATGGTGCCGAGGACGATCCCGCCGACGACGCCCAGGGCCATCAGCTTGAGGGTCATCAGCATGCCGTTCCACAGGCCGGGAATGGCCGGGACGACGCCAGTGAAATCGAATTCCATTATTTGCCCCCCACGGAGATCAGGCCGGGCACTGCGACTTTCTTCTCGACCATGCGCATCAGCAGCATCAGGCTCATGTTCAGGGTGAAGTAGATCAGCGTGGCCAGGGTGAAGGCTTCAAACAGGTTGGCCGAGAATTCGGCGGTCTGCTTGGTCTGCGCCAGCAACTCCATCAGGCCGATCAACGAGGCCACGGAGGAGTTCTTGAAGACGTTGAGGAATTCCGAGGTAAGCGGCGGAATGATGATCCGGTAGGCCTGGGGCAGCAGCACGTTCCAGTAGATCTGCGGCAGCTTGAAGCCCATGGCGCGGGCCGCGGATTCCTGGCCGCGTGGCAGCGCCTGGATACCGGTGCGCACCTGTTCGCAGACACGGGCGGCGGTGAACAGGCCCAGGCACACGACGACGCTCAGGTAGGCCGAGGTGGTCGGGTTGAGGTCCTGCTTGTACCAGTCCTGCAGGTTTTGCGGCAGCAGGTCCGGCACCAGGAAGTACCAGATGAACAGCTGAACCAGCAGCGGTACGTTACGGAAAATCTCCACGTAGACGGTGGCGATGCCCGACACCAGGCGGTTCGGCACGGTACGCATGACGCCCAGGATCGAGCCCAGCAGCAGTGCGACGATCCAGGCCACCACGGCGATGGCGATGGTCCAGCCCAGGCCCGCGATGTACCAGTCGAGATAGGTCTCGCTGCCCACGCCGGTGGACTTGAAGAACACGCTCCAGTCCCAGTTGTAATTCATTAGGGTCTCCCCTCTGATCGATCGATGTACAAGCACCCGCTTGGGGAAATCCGTTCCCGCCTGGATGACGCCCAGGCACACGCGATCGGCTCGACAACCACCGGTTCGAGTGTTTCCAAAAAAAGCCAGCAGGTAGTGACAGGCTCCTGAAAGGGCCGCGCCCTTTCAGGAGACAAGGTTAGTCAGGAATCAGGACTTTTTATCGTCAGCCGCTTTGTCGGTCGGGTTGGCGATCAGGGCCTTGAGCTCGTCGCTCATCGGGAACATCAGGTTCAGGCCTTTTGGCGGAATCGGCGACTGGAACCATTTGTCGTAGATCTTGTTGATCTCGCCCGACTTGTAGGTGGCGACGATGGCGTCGTCCACGGCCTTCTTGAATGGTGCGTCGCCCTTGCGGACCATGCAGCCGTAGATTTCGTAGGATTGCGCGGTACCGGTCACAGCCCAGTCGGTCGGTTTGCGGGCCTTGGCCATTTCACCGGCCAGCAGCGCGTCGTCCATCATGAAGGCGACGGCGCGGCCGCCTTCGAGCATGTTGAAGGACTCGCCATGGTCCTTGGCCGAGATCACGTTCATGCCCATCTGCTTGTCGGCGTTCATCGCCTTGAGGATGCGCTCGGACGTGGTGCCGGCGGTGGTCACGACGTTCTTGCCCTTCAGGTCGGCGAAGTCCTTGTAAGGCGAATCCTTCTTGGACAGCAGACGGGTGCCGATCTCGAAGATGCCGACGGAGAAGTCGACCTGCTGCTGACGCTCGACGTTGTTGGTGGTGGAACCGCACTCGACGTCCACGGTGCCGTTTTGCACCAGCGGGATACGGGTCTGCGAGGTAACCAGGTTGTATTTGACCTTGAGATCCGGCATGTCGAGGTCTTTCTTGATGGCTTCGACGATTTTCAGCTGGATGTCGTGGGAGTAGCCGACTGGAACGCCGGATGCATCCGCGATGTAGGAGAACGGAATGGAAGCGTCGCGATGTCCGAGGGTGATGGTGCCGGAGTCTTTGATTTTCTTCAGCGTGCCGGTGAGTTCGGCGGCGACCACTGGAGTGCTAATCAGAGCAGCAGCAATGGCTGCGCCCAACAGATGGGGAACGATGCGCATCAATATTTCCTCGACATTTGTTTTTTTTATGAAGCCAGTTCGACGGCTCTCTTATACAGCGAATGCCTTGACGGCTCCTGATGTGTGTTGGCCCATCAGGCATTCGTCGAAGAGTGTAGAGCATGAGTCGTGCCAGGCCAGCTGATCCGTATCAAGACCTTGATTTGAAAGGCTATTAAATATTTATGGCGGATATTGTCGGCGGTCTTTATCCGGTTATCCGAATTGACCCGAAAGTCGCGTTCGGAAAACCGAATGCCCAGCAGGGCCGGGCTCATTCCCGTAGGAGCGAGGCTTGCCCGCGATGGCATCACCGCGCTGATCCTGTTGCACCGCGTTGCGCGGATCGCGGGCAAGCCTCGCTCCTACAAAAGCTGCGGCCATGAAAAAGCCCCCGGGCCATGTGGCGCGGGGGCTTCTTTATAGGACGGGCGATCAGGCGGCCTCGATCTTCGCCCGGTTCTGCTCGACCTTCTGCAGGTAGTGCTGCAGTTTTTCCTGCTCTGCCGGGGTCGTGAACAGCCCCAGCTTGCTGCGGCGCCACAGGATGTCCTGGGCATTGACCGCCCATTCTTCGCTGCACAGGTAATCGACTTCACGGGTGTACAGGCCGCCACCCAGGTGCTCGCCCAGGTCGCTCAGGCTGTGTACGCCTTCCAGCAGGCGCCAGGTGCGGCTGCCGTAGCTGGTAGCCCAGCGGCGGGCGATTTCGCTGGGTACCCAGTCGAACTTCTGGCGAATCGCTTCGGCCAGTGCCTGCGGGGTGCTCATGTCTTCGCCGCCGGGCAGGGTCGAGTGGGCGGTCCAGCTCGGCTTGATGCCCTTGAAGAACGGCGTTAGCTGGGCCATGGCCGATTCGGCCAGCTTGCGGTAGGTGGTCAGCTTGCCGCCGAACACCGACAGCAGCGGCGCTTCGTCGGCATTGCCGGACAGCGCCAGGGTGTAGTCGCGGGTCACGGCCGACGGGTTGTCGGATTCGTCGTTGCACAGCGGGCGCACGCCGGAGTAGGTGTGCACGATGTCCTGGCGGCTCAGCTGCTTTTTGAAGTGGGCGTTGACCACTTTCAGGATGTAGTCGGTTTCGCCTTCGGTAATCGCCACCTTCGCCGGGTCACCGGTGTACTCGCGGTCGGTGGTGCCGATCAGGGTGAAGTGGTTCAGGTACGGAATGGTGAAGACGATGCGCTGGTCTTCGTTCTGCAGGATGTGCGCATGTTCGCCTTCGTACAGCTTCGGCACGATCAGGTGGCTGCCCTGGATCAGGCGGATGCCGTAAGGCGAATCCAGCTTCAGGTCATCCTTGATGAACTTGGCGACCCATGGGCCGGCGGCGTTCACCAGGGCCTTGGCTTGAATCGAGAACAGGCTGCCGTCGGCGCGCTCCAGGTGCAGGTGCCACATGCCCTTGCTGCGGCGGGCGCTGATGCAGCGGGTCTGGGTGTGCACGTGGGCGCCTTTTTCGCGGGCGGCCATGGCGTTCAATACCACCAGGCGAGCGTCGTCGACCCAGCAGTCGGAGTATTCGAAGCCTTTGGTGATCTCGGCTTTCAACGGGCTGTCGGGACCGAACTTGAGGCTCTTGGAACCGGCGAGTTTTTCCCGCTTGCCCAAGTGGTCATAAAGGAACAGGCCGGCGCGGATCATCCACGCCGGACGCAGGTGCGGGCGGTGCGGCAGGACGAAACGCATCGGCTTGACGATATGCGGGGCCTTGGCCAGCAGCACTTCGCGTTCGGCCAGGGCTTCGCGCACCAGACGGAATTCGTAATGTTCGAGGTAGCGCAGACCACCGTGGATCAGCTTGCTGCTGGCCGAGGAGGTATGGCTGGCCAGGTCGTCTTTTTCGCAAAGGAACACGGACAGGCCACGCCCGGCGGCATCGGCGGCGATACCGACGCCATTGATCCCACCACCGATCACGGCAATGTCATAAAGCTCGGCGAGAGGGGGCGCGGGCAAGGTGGAAGTGGGCATCGACTGGCCTCGTGTTCTTCTGGTATTTGAAATCGAACATTAATGTTCATTTGCGAAAATACTAGCGCAGAAACACGCCGACAGCCAGTGAGGTTCGATTGAAAAAACTCATCGAAAGGCAGGGAAAGGAAAATTTACGAACATTGTCGGACGCAAGGCGTCCACGGCTTGCGGAAGGGGGATCTGTAGCCGCTGCCGAAGGCTGCGATCGCGCCCGAAGGGGGCGCAGGATCTCCAGTTCGCTGAAGGCCTTCGGCCTTATCGCAGCCTGCGGCAGCGGCTACGCGGGGAGGGGGTCAGACGACTTCCAGGCGAATCTTGTGCTGCTGCAGCAACTGGGTCAGCGCCGGAACCGGCTGCTGGTCGGTGACCAGGCAATCGATCAGGCTGATGGGGCCGAGGCGGATCATGGCATTGCGCCCGAACTTGCTGGAGTCGGCGGCCAGGATCACCTGCCGGGCATTGGCGATGATTGCCTGGGACACCCGCACTTCCTGGTAGTCGAAGTCCAGCAGGCTGCCGTCTTCGTCGATACCGCTGATGCCGACCAGGGCGAAGTCGACCTTGAACTGGTTGATGAAATCGACGCTGGCCTGGCCGACCACGCCGCCATCGCGACGCACATTGCCACCGGTCAGCAGCACGTCGAAGTCGTCCTTGGCGCTGAGCATGGAAGCCACGTGCAGGTTGTTGGTGATGATCTTCAGGTGGCTGTGATTGAGCAGCGCCCGGGCAATGGATTCGGTGGTGGTACCGATATTGATGAACAGCGAGGCGTGATCGGGGATCTGCGCGGCGATGGCTTCGCCGATGCGTTGTTTCTCATCGCGCATCTGGTCGGCGCGCATGGCGTAGGCGGTGTTTTCGACACTGGAGTCGTAGGCTGCGCCGCCATGGTAGCGACGCAACAGGTTCACTTCCGCCAGTTGGTTGATATCGCGGCGGATGGTTTGCGGTGTAACGACGAACAGCTGGGCCATTTCCTCGATGCTGACATAGCCGCGTTCGCGGACCAGCTCGAGGATTTGCTGCTGACGGGGAGGCAGATTCATGGGGCTTCCTTTGGGCTGCCATGCAAAATTTGCCCATGATGCCGCAGGAATCTACTCCCGACCAGTTACAACCCGATACGAATCCGCGACTTGGCTTATTCAGCGCCTTCGTGCGGTTCCCAGTCGCGGGTGCGGCTGACGGCTTTTTTCCAGCCGGCGTAGAGCTTTTCCTTCTCGGTTTCGGCCAGCTGTGGTTCGAACTCGCGCTCGATCACCGCCTTGCCGCGCAGCTCTTCCAGGCTGCCCCAGAAACCGCAGGCCAGGCCAGCCAGGTAGGCCGCGCCCAGGGCCGTGGTTTCGCGCATTTGCGGGCGCTCGACCTGGGTGCCGAGGATGTCGGCCTGGAACTGCATGAGGAAGTTGTTGGCCACCGCGCCGCCGTCCACGCGCAGGGCCTTGAGGCGCTCGCCGGAGTCCTGCTGCATGGCGTCGAGGACGTCGCGGGTCTGGTAGGCGATCGACTCCAGCGCGGCGCGGATGATGTGGTCCACGCGCACGCCACGGGTCAGGCCGAACAGCGCGCCACGGGCGTAGGGGTCCCAGTACGGAGCGCCCAGGCCGGTGAAGGCCGGGACCAGGTACACGCCGTTGCTGTCCTTGACCTTGCTGGCGAAATATTCGGTGTCGTGGGCGTCGTTGATGATCTTCAGTTCGTCCCGCAGCCACTGCACGGTGGAACCGCCGTTGAACACCGCGCCTTCGAGGGCGTAAGCCACTTCGCCGCGAGGGCCGCAGGCGATGGTGGTGAGCATGCCGTGCTTGGACTTGACCGCCTTGTCGCCGGTGTTCATCAGCAGGAAGCAGCCAGTGCCGTAGGTGTTCTTCGCCTGGCCCGGCTCGACGCACATCTGGCCGAACAGCGCGGCCTGCTGGTCGCCGGCGATACCGCCGATGGCGATGCCGCTTTTGGTGCGGCCGTAGATTTCCGAGGACGACTTCACTTGTGGCAGCATTTCCCGCGGGATATCCAGCACTTCCAGCATCTTCGCATCCCACTCCAGGGTGTGGATGTTGAAGAGCATGGTGCGCGAGGCGTTGGTGTAGTCGGTGACGTGGGTCTTGCCGCCGGTGAATTTCCAGATCAGCCAGCTGTCGACGGTGCCGAACAGCAGTTCGCCGTTGCGCGCGCGTTCGCGGCTGCCTTCGACGTTGTCGAGGATCCACTTCAGTTTGGTGCCGGAGAAATACGGGTCGGTGACCAGGCCGGTGGTGTCGCGGATGTACTCTTCCAGGCCGTCACGCTTGAGCTGCTGGCAGATCTCGGTGCTGCGGCGGCACTGCCAGACGATGGCGTTGTAGATCGGCCGGCCGGTGGTCTTGTCCCAGACCACGGTGGTTTCACGCTGGTTGGTGATGCCGATGGCGGCGACCTGGTCATGGTGCAGGCCGGCTTGCGCCAGGGCCTCGACCATCACCGCGCTCTGGGTGGCGAAGATTTCCATCGGGTCGTGTTCGACCCAGCCGGCTTGCGGGTAATGCTGGACGAATTCGCGCTGGGCGGTGCACACAACGTTGGCGTCGCGATCGAAAATGATCGCGCGCGAGCTGGTCGTACCCTGATCGAGGGCAATGATGTAGTTCTTATTCTGAATGTCGGTCATGTCGATTGCCTTGGACAAAAATAAGGAAGTGGGCAAGAGGCGCAGGTCGGGGTTGGGCAGGACCTTGCGCCGCCGGTTTCAAGAAGTTCTTACTTTGCCGTCAATGGCTTTTTCGGCATCCGTTGGAGCAGGGGCGACGGTTGGCAGGTGGCGGGCAATCAGCCCGCGGTAAGCCACGGCGCCGAGGCAGGCACCGATAATCGGCGCGAAGATCGGAACCAGGAAGTACGGAATGTCGCGGCCGCCGGTAAAGGAAATCTCGCCCCAACCCATGAAGAATGTCATCAGTTTAGGGCCAAAATCCCGCGCCGGGTTCATCGCGAAACCAGTCAGCGGCCCCATCGCGCTGCCGATCACGGCGATCAGCAGGCCGATCAGCAGCGGCGCCATCGGGCCGCGCGGCAAGCCGTTGTTGTCGTCGGTCAGGGACATGATCACGCCCATCAGGATCGCGGTAATCACCACTTCGACCAGGAACGCCTGGGCGGTGGACAGCGCCGGGTTGGGATAGGTGGAGAATACCGACGCCAGTTCAAGGCTGGCCTGGGAGCCGCGGACCATCTGGTGGGCTTGTTCGTAATCGAAGAACAGGTTGCTGTACAGCGTGTAGACCAGCAGCGCCGCGCAGAAGGCGCCGGCGATCTGGGAGACGATGTAGAACGGCAGTTTGCGTTTCTCGAAGTCGGCAAAGATGCACAGCGCGATGCTGACCGCGGGGTTGAGGTGCGCGCCGGAAACGCCGGCGGTGAGGTAGATCGCCATGCTCACGCCGATCCCCCAGATGACGCTGATTTCCCACAGGCCGAAGCTGGCGCCCGCGACCTTGAGCGCGGCGACGCAACCGGTGCCGAAGAAGATCAACAAGGCTGTACCCAGGAACTCGGCCATGCACTGGCCGGAGAGCGACGGTTGTTGTAACGCAGTTGTCATGGAAAACCTCGGTTTTTGTTGTTGTCTGGCACTGGCGTGAAGGGCGCCGAGCGTGATTTTCACCGTCGGCAGGATCCCCATCCTGGACGCGGCTTACTGCTGGGTACGGCTGTTGGATCTACCACATGATATTCGCAAACGAAAAAATATAGACAAGAAACATTACTGTCAAAGGTCGAAAGTGAACCATTAGTCATTTTATAACTATCAGTCATGTGAATGATCCTGCGGGAAGCGCATGGGTTTTGCGCAAAAGGCGCGGCCAGCCTGGTGCCGGCGGCTGCCGGGACTGAGGTATGGGCCCTGGAATAGAGCCTTTTGCTGGCGGATATCCTAGAATCGCCGGTGTTCTTTTCCCTGCCTATGGAGTTGCCATGACCCCTGCACTGGATCTGCTGAAAAAAGTTCGCGCCGAACATCGGGTGCACAGTTATGAACATGACCCGAAGGCGGCCTCCTATGGTCTGGAGGCAGCGGAAAAGCTTGGCCTCGACCCGGCGCAGGTGTTCAAGACACTGTTGGCCAGCAGTGAAAAGGGCGAATTGCTGGTGGCCGTGGTGCCGGTCGTCGGAAGTCTCGACCTCAAGGCCCTGGCGCACGCGGCGGGGGTGAAAAAAGCCGAGATGGCCGACCCGGCTGCGGCGCAGCGAGCGACCGGTTACCTGCTGGGCGGGATCAGCCCCCTGGGCCAGAAAAAGCGCCTGCGCACCTTTATCGATAACAGTGCGCAACCTTTTCCCAGCATCTTCGTCAGCGCCGGTCGGCGTGGGCTTGAGGTCGAACTCTCGGCTGCCGTGCTGGCCGAGCACACCCAAGCGGCATTCGCCGATATCGGGCGCGACTGACCGCCAGTGCGCCGATAAGTATCGGCGCTGTATGGCAAAAAATAACTTTCTCTGTGGCTGTCGGCGTCAGGACGGGCAGCCCCATGCTTGCGCGGCATGTTCAAGGAGAATTGTTTATGCAGCTTGAGTTTCATCAGGTCGATGCATTCAGCGATCGTCCATTTAGCGGCAACCCGGCGATGGTCTATCGACTGCCGGCCTGGCCGGCTGATGAGTTGATGCAGAACATCGCCGCCGAGCACAACCTGGCGGAGACCGCTTTTGTCGTGCGCGAGCCTCAAGGCTGGCGTATCCGCTGGTTTACCCCGACCACCGAAATCGCCTTGTGCGGCCATGCCACCCTTGCTAGCGCCCATGTGCTGTTCGAGGTGTATGGCGAGCCGGGGCCGCGTATCGACTTCATCTGCCAGTCGGGCTCCTTGAGCGTCAGTCGCGAAGGCGCGCAGCTTTGGCTGGATTTCCCGGTTCGCGCGCCGCGCGCGATCGATGGCCGCGAACAGCTGGAGCGCGTTTTGGGCACGAGGGTCGTGGCGTTACTGGGGGCTAACGAGTTGTTCGCGGTGCTGGAGTCCGAGCAGGCGGTGCTCGACTGTCAGCCGGACATGGCGGCGTTGGCCAAGTTGCCCTGGCCTGGCGCGATCGTGACCGCGCAGGGCAACCAGCATGATTTTGTCTCGCGCTATTTTGCGCCGGCCATTGGCATCAACGAAGACCCGGTCACCGGCTCGACCCACTGCGCCCTGATTCCGTATTGGGCCGAACGCCTGGGCAAGACGAGCCTGACGGCTTATCAATGCTCGAAGCGCGGAGGGGCGTTGTTCTGTCGGCTGGAAGGGGAGCGGGTGAAGATTGGCGGGCAGGCGACGCTGGTGGCCAGTGGCAAGCTGTTCCTGGATTGAAAGCGCAGGCGCCGGTTGAGCGGCGCCTGCGGTATCCGCTGGATCAGTGGGCGCTGCTGTAGCGGCGAACGCCCGATTCAGCTTGTGGCAGCTGCGCCGCGGTGCTGCCGGAGGCCTGGAACAGCACCAGGTGTTCGGCGGCGACGCGGATTCCGACGTCAGCGCCTATCAGATGATCGGCATGGCTTGGGAAGATCGACTCGAGCTGGCTGCCGGTCGGCAGTTGTAGGCGGTACAGGGTCGACGCGCCCTGGAAACTCTTGCCGACGATCCGCGCCTTGAGGTCGCTGTCCGGTGCATAAACGATGTCGTCCGGGCGTAGCAGTACATCCACCGCGCCGCCGGGCGGCCAGGTGTAGGCACGGTTGCCGCGCAGTACGCCGAGTTCGGTTTGCACCGATTCCGGGCTGTCCAGCTGGCCGCGAATGAAATAGCCCTGGCCGATAAAGCTCGCCACGAACGGCGTCAACGGTTCGTGATAGAGGTTGTACGGCGTGTCCCATTGCTCCAGGCGGCCTTCCTTGAACACTCCGACGTGATCGCTGACGGCGAAGGCTTCTTCCTGGTCGTGGGTCACCAGAATCGCACTGGTGCCCCGCGCCTTGAGGATGTCGCGCACTTCGTGACTGAGCTTGCGCCGCAGTTCGCCATCGAGGTTGGAGAAGGGTTCGTCGAGCAGCAGCAACTGCGGCTCCGGCGCCAGGGCCCGGGCCAGTGCGACGCGCTGTTGCTGGCCGCCGGACAGCTCATGAGGGAAGCGCTTGCCGAGGTTCTTCAGGTTGACCAGTTCCAGCAGCTCCTCGACCACCCGGTTCTTCTGCGGGTGCTTGCGGATGCCGAAGGCAATGTTGTCCGCCACGCTCAGGTGCGGGAACAGGGCGTAGTCCTGGAACACCATGCCGATCCGCCGGCGCTCCGGCGCCAGGGTGAAGCCGGCGCGGGAGATGGTTTCGCCGGCCAGCTGGATTTCACCTTCGTGCACCGGCTCGAAACCGGCAATCGCGCGCAGGGTGGTGGTCTTGCCGCAGCCGGAGGAACCAAGCAGGCAACCGATATCGCCGGCGTTGAGGTGCAGGTTGAGGTTCTGCACGACCCGTTGGTCCTGGTAGCCGCAGGCGAGATTGCGCAGGTTAAGCAGTAATGGCTGGCTCATGCGTGGTGGTACGCCGGCTCGACCAGAAACTCGAGCAGGGCCTTTTGTGCGTGGAGACGGTTTTCTGCCTGGTCCCACGCCACGGAGCGTGGATCGTCCAGCAGGTCGAGGCTGATTTCTTCGCCGCGGTGGGCGGGCAGGCAGTGCATGAACAGCACGTCTTCGGCGGCCAGGTCGAGCAGCGCGCGATTGACCTGGAACGGCGCGAACAGCTTGAGGCGCAGGGCGGTTTCTTCTTCCTGGCCCATGGAGGTCCAGACATCGGTGCTCACTAGGTGGGCGCCGATCACCGCGTCTTGCGGATCGCGCACGATGCTCACCCGGTCGCCGGCGCGGGCGACGAATTCAGGGTTGGGGTCGTAGCCTTCAGGGCAGGCGATGCGCAGTTGGAAGTCGAACTGGATCGCCGCTTCTATATAGCTGTTGCACATGTTGTTGCCGTCGCCGATCCAGGCCACGGTCTTGCCCTGGATCGAGCCGCGGTGTTCGAGGAAGGTTTGCATGTCGGCCAGCAACTGGCACGGGTGCAGGTCGTCGGACAGGCCGTTGATCACCGGTACGCGGGAGTTGGCCGCGAACTCGGTCAGGGTGCTATGGGCAAAGGTACGGATCATCACCGCGTCGAGCATGCGCGACATGACGATGGCGCAGTCGCTGATCGGCTCGCCGCGACCCAGTTGGGTGTCGCGCGGGGACAGGAAGATTGCCTGGCCGCCGAGCTGGATCATGCCGGCTTCGAAGGACAGGCGGGTGCGGGTAGACGACTTCTCGAAAATCATCCCGAGAACGCGGTTTTTCAGGGGCTCGAAGAGTACGCCGCGGTTACGCAGGTCCTTCAGCTCGATGCCTCGACGAATCACGCTGACCAGCTCTTCGGGCGTGCAATCCATCAGGGAGAGAAAGTGCCTTGCGCTCATCATTAACTACCTTTTTGCAACAGACCGCAGATACTCAAAGCCTTGTTTTATCGAGAAACGGGCGAGACCTGCGGCGAAAGCCGCACGGGGCGACGAAATAGGGGAAGGCGCGATCTTATAATTAAATGTCGCGTCTTACCAATAGCAGGCTTGGTTTCTAAGGCTTTCACCACTTGCAGAGAGTGGCCTGGGCCAAAAAAGTGGGCCATTCGTGACGTTTTACAGCATGTTCAGATGGGCCCAGTCGGATGTGGAGCCGATCCACTTTGCATAGGTCCGCAGCAGCATTTGTACACTGCGCCTCGGCCGCTTTGCAACGCGCCTCGTGGCGCATGCCGCTATCAGGCATATGGCTGGCGCGGGCTGGGTTTTTCTCTGCCGGGCTCTTGGGCACTTCGAGCAGGGCGAGAAATGGAAAGGCTCGCGGCAGGGGATCTCGGCAGAAATATTTCCTCAGGCAAAGGGCTGGGGTTATAAATGCGCACCGGCAACAGGGAAGTGCTTGGAATGGACTCGAAAGAACAGCAACTGAAGACACTGTTGGGGTTGACGACGCGAACCCTGACCGACCTGACGGCATCGATCACCTCGATGTCCTTCGAGTTGCTACGCAGCGAGGACAGCACGACGCGCAACGCCGCGCGACAGATGATCGAGCGCATGCTGACCATCAGCAGCAATCTCGATGAGCATTGGCGGCTGCTTGCCGAATTCAGCGGGGTGCAGGGCGGTGAGGCGTCGATGGACGGCATGACGCCGATCGCCCGGCAGGACGATCCACCGAGGCTGCCCTCCAACTGAGTCATCGGCTGGCTTGATGCTTGCCGATTCACAGGATGAACGTCTCTGGTGCTGATGCCGGTCTGGCACCATAGTTTTGTTCCCGCGGCCTGACGCTGGCCGCCCCGAATAAAATAGAGACTGGCCATGACCAAGACTCTCCATCACCGTGCCTGCCACCTGTGTGAAGCCATCTGCGGCCTGACCATCGAAACCACCGAAGTCGACGGCGCCGGCCCGCAGATCACCTCGATCAAGGGCGATGCCCAGGACAGTTTCAGCCGCGGCCATATCTGCCCCAAGGCGGTGGCGCTGCAGGACATCCAGAACGACCCGGACCGGCTGCGCCAGCCCATGCGCAGGGTCGGTGGCGATTGGCAGGCGATCGAGTGGGACGAGGCCTTCACGCTGGTGGCCGAGCGCCTGGCGGCGATCCAGGAGCGGCACGGCAACCATGCGGTGGCGGTCTATCAGGGCAATCCCAGCGTGCACAATTATGGGTTGATGACCCACAGCAACTATTTCCTCGGCCTGCTGAAAACCCAGAACCGCTTTTCCGCCACCTCGGTGGACCAATTGCCGCAGCACTTGAGCAGCTACCTGATGTATGGCCATGGGTTGCTGCTGCCGATCCCGGATATCGATAACACCGATTTCATGCTGATCCTGGGCGGCAACCCGCTGGCGTCCAACGGCAGCATCATGACCGTGCCGGACGTGGAGAAGCGCCTGAAGGCGATCCAGGCGCGAGGCGGCAAAGTGGTGGTGGTCGACCCACGGCGCAGCGAGACGGCGGTCATGGCCGACCAGCATGTGTTTGTCCGTCCCGGCGGGGATGTGGCGCTGCTGTTCGGTATGCTGCATACGATTTTCGCGCAGGGGTTGGCGCGTGACAGCCATCTGCCGGTGGACGGCCTGGCCGAGGTGCATGAGGCCATTTCCCGTTTCAGTGCCGAAGCCATGAGTCCTTTGTGTTCGGTGCCGGCGCAGCAGATCCGCCAGTTGGCGCGCGACTTCGCCGCGGCGGACAGGGCGGTGTGTTATGGCCGGATGGGTGTGTCCACCCAGTCGTTCGGTACCCTCTGCCATTGGCTGGTGCAACTGCTCAACCTGGTGACCGGTAACCTCGACCGGGTCGGCGGCGCCCTGTGCACCGAGCCGGCGGTGGATCTGGTGGCGGCGACTTCGGGCGGGCACTTCAATGCCTGGCAAAGCCGGGTTTCCGGACGCCCTGAATATGGCGGCGAACTGCCGGTCTCGGCCCTGGCCGAAGAAATGTTGACCGCAGGCGAAGGGCAGGTACGGGCGCTGATCACGGTGGCCGGTAATCCGGTGCTCTCCACTCCCAATGGACGGCAGTTGGAGCAGGCGCTGGAGGACCTGGAGTTCATGCTCAGTATCGACCTGTACATCAACGAAACCACCCGTTATGCGGACCTGATCCTGCCATCGACCTCGGCCCTGGAGAACGATCACTACGACACCACGTTCAATATGTTCGCGGTGCGCAATGTCAGCCGCTTCAACCGGGCGATCCTGCCCAAGCCGGAAGGCGCGCTGCATGACTGGGAAATCTTCGTCGGCCTGGCCAGGGCCTTCGCCGCGCGGACCGGCAAGGAACTCAAGCCGACCGTACCGCCGGCACAGATGATCGACAGGGGGCTACGAGCGGGGCGGTATGGCGAGGCGTCCGGGTTCAATCTGTCGGTGGCGACGCTGGCCGACCACCCCCACGGGATCGACCTGGGGCCACTCAAGCCCAACCTGGCAGCGCGCCTGAAAACCGAGAACCGTTGGGTACAGGCCGCTCCCGCGGCGATCATGGCGGACCTCGAGCGCTTTGCCGCGTTGCAGGCTCCGGCAGCCGATGAGCTGGTGATGATCGGCCGGCGCCATGTACGCAGTAATAATTCGTGGATGCACAACTACCATCGGTTGGTGAAGGGCAAGCCACGGCACCAGTTGCTGATGAATCCCGATGATCTGGCCCGGCGAGGGCTGACTGACGGACAGCGCGTGCGGGTCAGTTCGCGGGTCGGGGCGATCGAGGTGGAAGTCCTCGCCAGCAGCGAGATGATGCCCGGGGTGGTCAGCCTGCCCCATGGCTGGGGGCATGGTCGGCCGGGGGTGCAGATGAGCATCGCCATGGCCCAACCCGGGTCGAGTGCCAATGACCTGACCGACGAGCGTCAGCTGGACGAGCTATCGGGCAATGCGGCGCTCAATGGCGTGCCGGTGACGGTGGAGGCGGCCTGAGGAGTCTGTCGGAGAGGCCGAGCATGGCGCTCGGCTTTCCGTTACAATGCGCCACCGTGTCGACAACAGAGTCGGAAAGTTCAGCCGAGGTGCTCCATGGATATCATCGAAACTATTAAAGAGCAGATTGCCAACAACACCATTCTGCTTTACATGAAAGGCTCGCCGAATGCCCCGCAGTGTGGCTTTTCCGCGAAAGCCGCTCAGGCCGTGATGGGGTGTGGTGAGAAGTTCGCTTACGTGGACATCCTGCAGAACCCGGAAATCCGCGCCAACCTGCCTAAATACGCCAACTGGCCTACTTTCCCGCAACTGTGGGTAGCCGGCGAACTGGTCGGCGGCAGCGACATCATGGCTGAGATGTTCGCCAATGGTGAGTTGCAGACCCTGATCAAGGCCGCCGCTGAAAAAGCCGCTGCCAAGACCGAAGCCTGATTTGCCCCCTACAGGAGCGACAAGTTCGCTCCTGTAGGGTTGTGTGGATTTATCCACGCAATTAAAAAGCCCCGCCCTCGTGAAGAGAGGCGGGGCTTTTTTATGGGGTGAAGCTTTTGCTTGGGAGGAATTACTCGTCGCCCATCTGCGATTGCAGGTAGTTCTCCAGGCCGACTTTATCGATCAGGCCCAGTTGGGTTTCCAGCCAGTCGATATGTTCTTCTTCCGATTCCAGGATGTCTTCCAGCAGCTCGCGGCTACCGAAGTCGCCGACCGATTCGCAATGGGCGATGGCGGCTTTCAGGTCGGCATGGCCGGTACGCTCGATGCGCAGGTCGCACTCGAGCATTTCCTTGGTGTGTTCGCCGATGTGCAGCTTGCCCAGGTCCTGGACGTTCGGCAGGCCTTCGAGGAAGAGGATGCGCTTGATCAGCTTGTCCGCATGCTTCATCTCGTCGATGGACTCGTGGTATTCGTGCTTGCCCAGCTTGTTCAGGCCCCAGTCTTCATACATGCGTGCGTGCAGGAAGTACTGATTGATCGCGACCAGTTCATTGGCAAGGATCTTGTTGAGATGCTGGATGACTGTGACGTCGCCTTTCATGATGGGGTCCTGCCCTGTAATTAGCGGTATATAAGGCAGAGTCTGAGCCGCACGATGATTAGTGTCAAACCTAAGTTATTGAATAATATATGAAAATTAATCGGAATAAGAATGTTTGTGTTCCGCGTTTTGATGCTAAGCGATTGAATTACAGACATAAAAAAGCCGGACACGAAGTCCGGCTCTTTTAAATGGCGTTAATTACGCAACATTAAATTCTACTGGGTAAGGAATCGCTGGCTGGCTGCTTTGCAGTTCGGCCAGGGTTTCACGTACCACCTGCTTGGCGAGGCAGGCACATTTGCCACATTGACTGGCCACGCCGGTCGCTTGGCGTACTTCACGATAGCTGCAGCAACCGTCGTAGATTGCATCGCGGATTTGTCCGTCGGTGACGCCAGTGCAGAGGCAGACATACATAGGGTGAGAACCGTCGCTGGTTATGGCTCAATGCGACGGATCTTAATGTTAACGAGAATGATTGTCAAAGTGGTTTCCTGGGGCTTTTTGCCAGATGCGTATCTGGCAGACGAACGGTTTTTTCTAGCACGGGTGACGAACTGTCCAGCAGGGCGACTTTTTTGCGGCCTGAATCCGGGAGATGGAAAAACCACTAAGGACAGCTCAAAAACGCGGTGTATGATGTGCGGTCCTTACGAAGCGGGATCGAGTCACAGGGCTGTCGCTTGGCGGCGGCAAACTGGGCTGGATCTCATTCTTCATTCGATCACACCAGGAGATATCCAATGAGCGTACTCGTAGGCAAACAAGCCCCTGACTTCACCGTTCCCGCCGTTCTCGGCAATGGCGAAATCGTCGACAGCTTCACCCTGTCCTCGGCCATCAAAGGCAAATACGGCCTGGTGTTCTTCTACCCGCTGGACTTCACCTTCGTCTGCCCGTCCGAGCTGATCGCTCTGGACCACCGCATGGCTGACTTCAAGGCACGCAACGTTGAAGTGATCGCGGTTTCGATCGACTCGCACTTCACCCACAACGCCTGGCGTAACACCCCGATCAATGCCGGTGGCATCGGTCAGGTCCAGTACATCATGGCTGCTGACATGAAGCACGACATCGCCAAGGCCTACGACGTTGAGTCCGAAGGCGGCGTGGCTTTCCGTGGCGCGTTCCTGATCGACGACAAAGGTGTCGTTCGTTCGCAGATCGTCAACGACCTGCCGCTGGGCCGTAACATGGAAGAGCTGATCCGTCTGGTCGACGCTCTGCAGTTCCACGAAGAGCACGGCGAAGTCTGCCCGGCCAACTGGAAGAAAGGCGACAAGGGTATGACTGCTTCGCCAGAAGGCGTTGCTGCTTACCTGAGCGAGAACGCCGGCAAGCTGTAAGCCGCGCTTCACGCATAAAAAAACCGGCCCCAGGGCCGGTTTTTTTATGCGCGGTCGTTCAGCGACGGTATCAGTCGTTGAAGTCTTGCCAGCCGCCCATTTCCTTCCAGCGATTGACGATGCCGCAGAACAGGTCGGCAGTCTTCTCGGTGTCGTAGCGGGCGGAATGCGCCTCACGGCCATCGAAGTCGATATCGGCAGCCTGGCACGCCTTGGCCAGCACGGTTTGGCCATAAGCCAGGCCGGCAAGCGTCGCGGTGTCGAAGCTGGAGAACGGATGAAACGGGTTGCGTTTCATGTCCAGGCGCGCGACAGCCGCGTTGAGGAAGCCCAGGTCGAAGCTGCTGTTGTGCCCGACCAAGATCGCGCGCTTGCAGCCGTTGGCCTTTAGCGCCTTGCGCACGCTGCGGAAAATATCGTTCAGCGCGGTTTCTTCACTGACGGCCATGCGCAGCGGATGGTCGAGCTTGATCCCGGTGAACTCCAGCGCCGCGGCCTCGATGTTGGCGCCTTCGAAAGGCTCTACCCGGAAAAACAGGGTGTGCTCGGGGAACACGAAGCCCTTTTCGTCCATGCCGATGATGGTCGCGGCAATTTCCAGCAAGGCGTCGGTGGCCGAGTTGAAACCACCGGTTTCAACGTCGACGACTACCGGCAGGTAACCGCGAAAGCGTGCCGCCATTGGATGACGCGAGCCACCACCGTTGTGACCGTCCTGCTCGTCGTCGAAATGGTCTTCACTCACGCGTGTTCCTCCAGCAGGCGCCAGCGCAGTTTTTCACCGGCGCGCAGCGGGATGACGGTCAGCTCGCCGAAAGGCAGGCTGGCAGGGGCGGTCCATTCTTCACGAACCAGGGTGATGCGATCGGTGTTGGCCGGCAGGCCATAGAAGCGTGGGCCGTTGAGGCTGGCAAAGGCTTCCAGCTTGTCCAGCGCGTTGCGCTGTTCGAAGGCTTCGGCGTACAACTCGATCGCGGCATAGGCGGTGTAGCAGCCGGCACAGCCGCAGGCCGCTTCTTTGGCATGCTGGGCGTGGGGCGCGGAGTCGGTGCCGAGGAAGAACTTCTGGCTGCCGCTGGCGGCGGCGTCGAGCAGCGCTTCCTGGTGCACGTTGCGCTTGAGAATCGGCAGGCAATAGAAGTGCGGGCGAATGCCGCCAACCAGCATGTGGTTGCGGTTGTACAGCAGGTGATGGGCGGTGATGGTCGCGCCGACGTTGGCCGAGGCCTCGTTGACGAACTGCACGGCGTCACGGGTGGTGATGTGTTCGAACACCACTTTGAGCGTCGGGAAGCGCTCGACGACACGGCGCATGTGCTCGTCGATGAACAGCTTCTCGCGGTCGAACACGTCGACTTCACCGCGGGTGACTTCACCGTGGATCAGCAGCGGCAGGCCGACTTCGGCCATGGCCTCCAGCGCCGGGAAGATCTTGTCGATGCTGGTGACGCCCGAGTCCGAGTTGGTGGTCGCACCGGCCGGGTAGAGCTTGGCGGCATGGACGAAACCACTGGCCTTGGCCGCGCGAATTTCTTCGGGCTGGGTGCGATCGGTAAGGTAGAGCACCATCAGCGGCTCGAAGCGGCTGCCGGCCGGCCGCGCAGCGAGAATGCGCTGGCGATAGGCGTCGGCTTCAGCGGCGTTGCGCACCGGAGGTACCAGGTTAGGCATGATGATGGCGCGGCCAAAGGTGCGCGCGACATCCGCGACAGTATTGGTCAATACGGCACCATCGCGAAGATGAATATGCCAGTCGTCGGGACGCAGCAGGGTCAGGCGGTCGGACATTGGGGATTCCAGGCGGGTCAAACTCCAGTGAATGCTACCGGAAAAGACTCTTCCAGGCACTCGCTATCAAGTTTTGCGTGAAGCTTCCGATATCCCGAAGGTATGCCGTAAACAGGCATTTCGATTTTCGTGATGTACAAGTCAGTGGAGCCTCCCGTGCGCCAGCGTTATCTAGCCTTGCTCAGTGTGTTCGCCAGTCTTCCCGCGATGGCGCTGACTTTCCAGACCCGTCTGGAGAGCATTGAGTGGACGGTCGAAGGCGATAAATTCGAGTGCCGTCTGAGCCAGCCGATCACCGATTTCGGTTCCGGGGAGTTCGTGCGTCGCGCCGGCGAGCAGGCGACCTTTCGCCTCAAGGCCTACAACCCGATGCTCGCTGGCGGTTCGGCCACGCTGCTCGCGGCGGCCGCGCCGTGGCAGCCGGGACGGGGCGACATCAACCTGGGGTCGGTGCGGCTCGGCAATGGCGATGTGCTGTTCAACAGCTCGCAACTGCAGGCCGGGCGACTGATCGGCGGATTGATGGATGGGCGCAGCCCGGTGGTTCGCCACTATTCCCGCGAGGGCGGGGTGTCCGAGGTGCGCTTGTTGCCGGTCAAGTTCAGCAAGGCGTATGGCGACTACCAACGCTGTGTCGCCAAGTTGCTGCCGAAGAACTTCGATCAGGTCAGGCAATCCGAGGTCGGCTTCCCCGGGGGCGGCATCGACCTGGACGCCAAAGCCAAGGCCAGGCTGCAGGTGATGCTCGAGTTTCTCAAGGCCGATCCGACGGTCAATCACATCCAGCTCGATGGCCACTCGGACAACAGCGGCAACCGTTTGACCAACCGTGACCTGTCGCGGCGCCGGGCGCTGGCGGTGATGGAATTCTTCAAGGCCAACGGCATTCCCGAATCGCAGATCGAGATGCGTTTCCACGGTGAACGCTATCCATTGGCGCCCAACACTAACGCGGCGAATCGAGCCAAGAACCGTCGGGTCAACGTTCAGCTGCAACGTGTCCCGGTCGCGGAAAAACCGGCACCCCAGGCCGCTGCTCCCGCCAACGCCGCGGCGACTTCCTGAAACGGCTGTCGTCGCCCGCTCGACATAATCTGTCGCTTCGTCGTCATAAGCTGTCGCGCCTCTGTAAATTATCCGCGTTGATCGGTAGACTTGATGGCTTTCCGTAGAACCCCGTGGAGTGATGGCATGGCGGACGTAAACAAGGTCGTTCTGGCGTATTCCGGCGGCCTGGACACTTCGGTGATCCTCAAGTGGCTGCAGGATACTTATAACTGTGAAGTGGTGACGTTCACCGCTGACCTGGGTCAGGGCGAAGAGGTCGAACCGGCACGTGCCAAGGCGCAAGCCATGGGCGTGAAAGAGATCTACATCGACGATCTGCGCGAAGAGTTCGTCCGCGATTTCGTTTTCCCGATGTTCCGCGCCAACACCGTTTACGAAGGTGAGTACCTGCTGGGTACCTCCATCGCTCGTCCGTTGATCGCCAAGCGCCTGATCGAGATCGCCAACGAAACCGGTGCCGACGCCATTTCCCACGGCGCTACCGGCAAGGGCAACGACCAGGTTCGTTTCGAACTGGGCGCCTACGCTTTGAAACCAGGGGTGAAAGTGATCGCTCCCTGGCGTGAGTGGGACCTGCTGTCCCGCGAGAAGCTGATGGACTATGCCGAGAAGCACGCGATCCCGATCGAGCGTCACGGCAAGAAGAAATCCCCGTACTCGATGGATGCCAACCTGCTGCACATCTCCTATGAAGGCGGCGTGCTGGAAGACACCTGGACCGAGCACGAAGAAGACATGTGGCGCTGGACCGTCTCCCCGGAGAAGGCTCCCAACACCCCGACCTACATCGAGCTGACCTATCGCAATGGCGACATTGTGGCGATCGACGGCGTCGAGATGACCCCGGCCACCGTGCTGGCGACCCTGAACCGCATCGGCGGTGAAAACGGCATCGGTCGTCTGGACATCGTGGAAAACCGCTATGTCGGCATGAAGTCTCGCGGCTGCTACGAAACCCCTGGCGGCACCATCATGCTGCGCGCTCACCGGGCGATCGAATCGATCACCCTGGATCGTGAAGTCGCTCACCTGAAAGACGAGTTGATGCCCAAGTACGCCAGCCTGATCTACACCGGCTACTGGTGGAGCCCTGAGCGTCTGATGCTGCAACAGATGATCGACGCCTCCCAGGCCCACGTGAACGGCGTGGTTCGCCTGAAGCTGTACAAGGGCAATGTGATCGTCACCGGTCGCAAGTCCGATGAGTCGCTGTTCGATGCCAACATTGCGACCTTCGAAGAAGACGGCGGCGCCTACAACCAGGCGGATGCGGCTGGCTTCATCAAGCTCAATGCCCTGCGCATGCGTATTGCGGCCAACAAGGGCCGGACTCTGTTCTGATGCCTTGAGTCGTTTTAAAAGAGCCCCGCCATGAGCGGGGTTTTTTTATGCCTGATGTTTTAATCGATCAAGCGGGTGTCTGGAGACCATAACTAAAAGTTTCCACTGGCCATTGTTTCAATGGGACCTCGACTATCTTTCAGTCTGTTCTTTTCAATACGAAGTGTAGGGGAGTCAGGAGTAGTTATATATAGGGGGCGACGTTCAATTTTTCCTTGTAGGGCAAATCCGTATTGTTTGTAAGGAACTTCTCGGGGCGATGCTGGCCCAGGGCATGGCCATGCCACGGGCCAAATGACTGGGTTATGGTGTTTGCTTGAAAAACCAATAGCGGACTCTGGACTTACCCATGAAGAAAGTTTTGATCGTAGATGATCATCCCGTCACTCGTCTGGCTGTGCGCATGCTGATGGAGCGGCACGGCTTTGAAGTAGTTGCCGAGGCGGACAATGGCATGGATGCCCTGAAACTGTCTTATGAACATGTTCCAGACATCCTTATTCTTGATATTGGTATTCCCAAACTCGATGGCCTGGAAGTTATCGCCAGACTTTCGTCAAAAGCCATGTCGACCAAAGTGCTGGTATTGAGCCTGCAAGTACCTGGGCCTTTCTCCATGCGCTGCATGCAGGCTGGTGCGGCGGGTTATGTGTGCAAGCAGCAGGACATCACTGAATTGATCAGTGCCGTCAGGGCAGTCCTGGCCGGCTACAGTTATTTTCCCAACGAAGCCTTGCATACCCTGCGCTCGAGCCTGGGCATCGCCAGCGAGGAGGGGATGTTGTCCAGCCTGTCGGGTCGAGAGTTGATGGTCCTGAAGCAACTCGCCGGTGGGCAGACCAACAAGGAGATTGCCGAGGGCCTGTGCTTGAGCAGTAAAACGGTGAGCACCTACAAAAGGCGGCTGTTGGGGAAACTCAACGCCCGCTCGCTGGTGGACCTGATCGAGTTTGCCAAGCGCCATCAGTTGGCATGAAGGTGAGGCGTTACAACAAGGCTCGCGAGGGAAAAACCAGCGGCTTTTGCGAGCCTTCATTGCGTTGTGGGCTTGCCGGTCTGTCGGCGATGTTGGATCCCTCAGCCGCGCATGGCCTGTTTTGAAAAGAAACGACTTGGAATGTTGGCTGGCGTAACAAAAAAGCCTCCGTCAAAGGAGGCTTTTTGTTACTAAAGATCAAAGTCGTAATCGGCCAGTTGCTTTTGCAAGCGCCGCTCTTCCAGAAGGTTGTCGATGGTCCGACGTTTGCTCAAGTTGGTCTTGGCCACCTCTACCACAGGCTCCGCATCTTCTGTTTCAACAGGGGTGAAGTCGTCTTCTACGTCCAGTTGTTCTTTGCCAGTACTCATAAGGTTAACTCCAGGCTAAGACTGCCATTGGCGCTCCTTATATCGATATTCTCGGGACTGGTAAAAAAGATTTTTTCAATCGACCTATCATCAAAATCAATAGTTGCTCAATCGTCAGAGGTCTTGTGCTTGTATTCGCACAGGTCCTCGATCCGGCAGCTTCCACAGCGCGGCTTGCGGGCCAGGCACACATAGCGGCCATGGAGGATCAGCCAGTGATGGGAGTCGAGGAGATACTCCTTGGGCACGAATTTCATCAGTTTCTTTTCGACCTCCACGACATTCTTCCCGGGGGCCAGCCCTGTGCGGTTGCTGACCCGGAAGATGTGCGTATCGACGGCCATGGTCAGTTGGCGGAAAGCCGTATTGAGTACCACGTTGGCGGTCTTCCTGCCGACGCCTGGCAGGGCTTCGAGCTCTTCCCGGGTCTGCGGGACTTCGCTGTTGTGCCGTTCCACCAGCAGACGGCAGGTCTCGATCACGTTTTTGGCCTTGCTGTTGTACAGGCCGATGGTCTTGATGTACTCGGACAGGCCTTCGACGCCCAGGGCATAGATGGCGGCCGGCGTATTGGCCACGGGGAAGAGCTTGGCCGTCGCCTTGTTGACCCCGACATCGGTGGACTGGGCCGAGAGAATCACGGCAATCAGCAGCTCGAAGGGCGACGAATAGGCCAGTTCGGTTTTCGGTTCCGGATTGTCTTCGTGCAGCCTGCGGAAAATTTCCAGGCGTTTTGCGGCATTCATGGGTGAGTCATTTCCTTGAAGGCGGTCGGTGTGAGGTCGTAGAAGCGGCCCAGGCTTGCCTGGCGGCCAGCAACAGCCCCAGCAGGATAAAACCGCCAGGTGCGAGTGTAAGCAGGTGCAAGCCGCCCCGGGCGGTCAGAACCCAGCCTGGCCAGTCGACGTCGTTCATTCCCAGCAGCCATTGCAGATGATTGCCGATCGAGCCACTGCCGAAGGCTTCGCGCAATGCACCCAGGGTAATCAGCAGCAGGCAGAACTGGCCGGCGAAACGCAAGCGCACGGGGCGCAGGAAAAAATCCTGGTATTCCAGCACTACGCATTGCACGGCAATCAGGCCCAGGTAGAGGGCCAACTGTTGTTGCAGCTCGAACGCCCAGGCCTGCGCGGCCAGCATGGCACAACTGGTGAGCGTGGCGCTGAGCAGGATACTGGCGCCCAGGCGGCCCTGGCCAGCCAGGCGTGGGCGCAGGGCATTCATGCACAGGCCGAATACCGCGCTCACACAGAGAAATACCAGGGCCAGGCCCAGGGCCTTGACCAGTGAGTCGCTGGCGCCCATCAGCGGCGCGAGCATCAGGGCGTTCTGCAGGGTCGAGGATTTATTCATGGGCGGGACTTCCCAGCAGTTGTTCGCGGTGCTCGTCGAAGTAACGCAGGCTGTCGTGAATCCCCTCGACCACCGCCCGTGAGGTGATGGTGGCCCCGGCCATCTGGTCGAATTGGCCATGGTCTTTTTTCAGCGCCCAGCCGGCGTCGCCCGGATCACCCAGTGACTTGCCGATAAAACCCTGCAGCCAGGTATTCGGGCGCTCGGCGATGCGCGCGCCCAGCCCGGGCGTTTCCGAATGCCGCAGAGCCTTGCTGCCCAGCAGTTTGCCGTTGGCGGCGACGCCGATCAGCAGCTCGATCGGGCCGCCATAACCGCTGACCTGGCTGCGCAGCAGCACAGCGCTGGGTTGGCCGTTGCGCGTGGCGCGATAACCGGCGAGCAGGGTGCTGTGACTGAGCTGGATGTTATCGATGGCCAGCGGCTGATCCAGCGGCTGATTGTCGTAGCTGTCGACGGGCAGGAGATCCAGCAGATTGCGTGCCTGGATGGCGCGCTGTTCGCGCTCGATGCGGGGAGCCGTCGTCTGCTGGACGAAGAAAGTGCCAGTGGCGCCGACAGCCGCCAGCAGTGCCAACACTCCCAGACTCGTTGCGCGGTTCATGGCAGGGAAGGCTCGGGAGGCGGAGCAGCCAGGCGCTCCAGGGCGGGGACGGCGAGGTTCATCAGCAGTACGGCGAAGGCGACACCGTCCGGGTAACCGCCCCAGGTGCGGATCAGGTAAGTCAGCAGGCCGACCCCGACCCCGAACAGCAGGCGTGCCTTTGCGTTCCTCGGGCCGGAGACCGGCTCGGTGACGATAAAAAAGGCGCCAAGCATGGTCGCGCCGCTCAGCAGGTGGAAAAACGGCGAGCCGTGGGAGTCCGACCCGGAACCGTTCCAGCACAGCAGGCTGATGACGAACAGGCTGCCGAGCATGCCGGCCGGGGCGTGCCAGCTGAACACCCGTTGCTGCAGCAAAAAGGCGCCGCCGGCGAGAAAGGCCAGGTTGACCCATTCCACGCCTTTGCCGCCGAAATGGCCGAAGGCGGCATTGCCGGCGAACAGTTCATCGATGGTCAGGCTCTTGTTGATGCGCAGGCTGTCGAGTGCCGTGGCCTGGGCCCAGGCATCGGGCGCCGTGCTGTCGAGGGCTATGCCGAAGATCTGCTGCAGGCCGCCCGGCAGGTCCAGGCCATGGGAGGCCGGCCAATGAGTCATCTGCTGGGGGAAAGAGACCAGCACCAGGGCATAACCGAGCATCGCCGGGTTGAACGGATTCTTGCCGACGCCACCATACAGGTGCTTGCCGAACAGCAAGGCACAAGCGGCCGCGCTGACTGTCAGCCACCACGGGCAATACGGCGGCAAGGCCAGGGCCAGCAAGGTGGCGCTGACCAGGGCACTGCCATCGCCAAGGAAAGGACGCAATGGCCACTGGCGCAATCGCAGCACCGCGGCTTCGACGGCAAGGGCGGTGGCACAGGCCAGCAGCAGGTTGATCAGAATCCCCCAGCCAAACAGCCAGAACAGCGCCAGCAGTCCCGGCAGGGTCGCCAGAAGCACACGCTGCATGGCTTGTCGCAGGCGTTCGTCCGGTTGCTCAAAGGGCGTCATGGGCTTGTACCTGGCGCTCGGCTTCGGCCAGTCGCTCGCGGGCCTTGGCCAACAGTGGCGGCGGGGTGTCGCTGTGACGCTCCAGCTTGCTGACTTCTGCCCGCGCGTAAGCCAGTTCGGTTTTCAGTTGCCGCAGGCGGGTGTCGATCGGGCGTTTTTCGACTCGCACCAGATTGGGCGCCGGTTGCCCGCTGGCTTCTTCGGTCGCGTGCAAGGCCTGTTCTGCGTCTTTCAGTGCCTGCTGCAGACTGGCCAGTTGCTCGGCAGGCGCCTGGTTGGCCTGGGCCTTTTTCAGTTCCGCGCGGCGCATCGCCAGCTGGATTTTTGCGCGCTTGAGCTCGGCGTCTTTGGCCGGGGGCGCTGAGGCCAGGGTTTCGACCGTGGTTTCGGCCGCGCTTTCGAGCTGGGCATGAGCCTGTTCGGCGGCCATGAACTGGCGCTGCAGGACGATCAGTTGCGACTGTTGCTCGAAGGTCGGCGGATGGCCGAAGGCTTTCAGCGATTTGTTCAACTGGGCCCGGCTCATCGCCAGATCGATCTTGGCTTTTTTCACCGCCGCATCGGCGGCGGCCGCCTTTTGCGCGCGCACCCGCTCGATGGCCGCCTGCACCGGGTCCAGGCTGGTTTCACTGGGCTGCGCCGCACGTTGCGCGCGGGCGGCACGTTCAGCCTGCTTGTGCTGTTCTTCGCGTTGCAGCCGGGCATTGCGGCGCTCGAAGCGCTGGCGCGCGTGATCGCGTTTGGCGGTCCGGGCGCGCAGTTCTTCGAGACCGGTGGCCAGGCCGCCGACGATCGGCAATACGTCATTCAGCGGCAGCGGATGCATCTCGATACAGTCCACCGGGCACGGCGCCACGCAGAGATCGCAGCCGGTGCATTCGTCGATCAGCACCGTGTGCATCTGCTTGGCCGCGCCGACTATGGCATCCACCGGGCAGGCCTGGATGCACTTGGTGCAGCCGATGCATTCGGCTTCGCGGATAAAGGCCACCTGGGCCGGCGCCGGGCCGCGACTGATGTCCAGTTCCATGACCGGGATATTCAGCAGCCTGGCCAGGCCGGCAATGGTTTCGTCGCCGCCGGGCGGGCACTTGTTGATCGCCTCGCCGTTGGCGATGCCTTCGGCGTAGGGCTTGCATCCGGGGTGGCCGCACTTGCCGCATTGGGTCTGCGGCAGCAGGGCGTCGATGCGTTGAATCAGACTCATGGGTTGAGCAGTCCGTTGAAACCGAGAAATGCCACCGCCATCAGGCCGGCGCTGATCAGGTCGATCGGCAGGCCGCGAAAGGGCAGGGGCACATCGTTGTTGAGAATGCGCTGGCGCAGGTCGCTGAACAGGCTCAATACCAGCCAGAAACCGAGGCCCGCACCCAGGCCCAGGGCGAGGCCATGACCGAGCCCGCGATTGGCCTGGACCGCCAGTAGCAACGCGCCGAGTACACCGGCATTGCCCAGCAGCAGCGGCCAGAGGCCGTCGAATGGCAGCCCGGGCAACATCCGGGTCAGCAGCTTGAGCAGCGGTGCGATCAGCAGCACGCCCAGCGGCAGGAACACGAACAGTTGCAGCGAGGCCAGGCCCAGCGGTACCAGCAGCGCCTGATAAAGCCCGTAGCCCAGCAGGCTGCAGAGCAGCATCAGGCAACTGGTGGCGATCCCCAGGGCATGGATCCGCCGCCGCGCAACCTGCGGGTCGGCACTGGCCTGCAACAGCGGATCGACGCCCAGCGGCCACTGCAACACGAAGTTGTTGATCAGGGCAGCGCTGATGAGCGTGAGGACAATCTCGGTCATGTTCGTGGCCGGTGAGGGCGGGCGGATACCTGAAGACTAGGCAATTATCCGGCAAGGGCGCAGGCCCATCCAGATATGAAAATCCCCCCGCCACGCAGCGGCGCGACGGGGGGATCGATCCCGCAAGCGGAGTTACTTGATCCGCTGGCCCGGCTTGGCGCCGCTGTCCGGGCTCAGCAGGTAGATCTCTTCGCCACCAGGGCCGGCCGCCATCACCATGCCTTCGGAGATGCCGAATTTCATTTTCCGTGGCTTGAGGTTGGCGATCATCATGGTCAGGCGACCGTCGAGCTTGGACGGATCCGGGTAAGCGCTCTTGATCCCGGAGAACACGTTGCGTTGCTCGTCGCCGATATCCAGGGTCAGGCGCAGCAGCTTGTCGGCGCCTTCCACATGCTCGGCCTTGACGATCAGCGCCACGCGCAGGTCGACGGCGGCAAAAGTGTCGAAGTCGATTTCCGGCGACAGCGGATCCTTGGCCAGCTCGCCGTTGCCCGCAGGCTTGGCTTCACCGGTGTCGGTCTGGCTGGCGGTCAGGTCTTCTTTCGAGGCGTCGGTCATGGCTTGTACTTTCACGGGGTCGATCCGCGTCATCAGCGGCTTGAATGCGTTCAGCTGATGGTTGCTCAGCAGGTGCTGGTGGTCGTTCCAGGTCAGCGGGGCGACATTGAGGAACGCCTCGGCGTCGGCGGCCAGCAGCGGCAGCACCGGCTTGAGGAAAATCACCAGCTGGCGGAACAGGTTGACGCCGGTGGCGCAGATGGCCTGGACCTCATCCTGCTTGCCTTCCTGCTTGTTCAACGACCACGGCGCCTTGTCGGCGATCCAGGCGTTGGCGCGGTCGGCCAGGGCCATGATTTCACGCATGGCGCGGGCGAAGTCGCGAGCCTCATAGGCGTCGGCGATGCTCGGCGCGGCCGCCAGGAAGGCGTCGGTCAGCTCCGGAGCGGCGTTCTGGTCCACCAGCACGCCGGCATTGCCTTTGTGGATGAAACCGGCGCAACGGCTGGCAATGTTCACCACCTTGCCCACCAGGTCGGAGTTGACCTTCTGCACGAAGTCTTCGAGGTTCAGGTCCAGGTCGTCGACGCCGCGGCCCAGCTTGGCCGCGTAGTAGTAACGCAGGTATTCCGGCGACAGGTGGTCGAGGTAGGTCCGGGCCTTGATGAAGGTGCCGCGGGACTTGGACATCTTCTGGCCGTTGACGGTCAGGTAGCCGTGCACGTTGATGCCGGTCGGCTTGCGGTAGCCGGCGCCTTCGAGCATGGCGGGCCAGAACAGCGCGTGGAAGTTGACGATGTCCTTGCCGATGAAGTGGTACAGCTCGGCGGTCGAGTCCTTGCCCCAGAACGCATCGAAGTCCAGCTCCGGCGTGCGGTTGCACAGGTTCTTGAAGCTGGCCATGTAGCCGATCGGCGCGTCCAGCCAGACGTAGAAGTACTTGCCCGGCTCGTCGGGGATCTCGAAGCCGAAATACGGCGCGTCGCGGGAGATATCCCACTGCTGCAGGCCGACATCCAGCCATTCGGCGATCTTGTTCGCCACGGCGTCCTGCAGGGTGCCGCTGCGGGTCCATTGCTGCAGCATCTGCTGGAAGTCCGGCAGCTTGAAGAAGAAATGCTGGGAATCCTTGAGCACCGGGGTGGCGCCGGAAATCGCCGACTTCGGATCCTTCAGGTCGGTCGGCGCGTAGGTGGCGCCGCATTTTTCGCAGTTGTCGCCGTACTGGTCCTCGGTGCCGCATTTCGGGCAGGTGCCCTTGATGAAGCGGTCGGCCAGGAACATTTGTTTTTCCGGGTCGAAATACTGAGTGATCGAGCGCGTGGCGATGTGCCCGGCGTCGCGCAGCTTCAGGTAGATCTGGCTCGACAGCTCACGGTTTTCTTCAGCGTGGGTCGAGTGGAAATTGTCGAAGTCCACCAGGAAATCGGCAAAGTCGGCGCTGTGTTCGGCCTGGACGTTGGCGATCAGTTGTTCCGGGGTGATGCCTTCCTTTTCCGCGCGCAGCATGATGGCCGAGCCGTGAGCGTCGTCCGCGCAGACATAGATGCATTGGTTGCCGCGATGCTTCTGGAAGCGCACCCACATATCGGTCTGGATGTACTCAAGCATATGGCCAAGATGGATGGAACCATTGGCATAGGGCAGGGCGCTGGTGACGAGGATCTTGCGTGGCTCGGACATGGGGCTCGGCTACTTGATGAAACGGAGGTCGGCCACTATAAAGCGCCGAGAAATATATTTCACCCCGTGAGCCCGGTTTTCCGCGGCCGTCGTAGCCATCGGCGGGCGTGCTATATGATGCTTTGGCATCCCGCCCACGCCACGGAACAGGTAGGATAGCCGCCTGATTTTCCCGTCTTGTTATCGGAGTTGCCCATGAGCGCCGTCAATCGCGCAGCGGTGGAAGCCGTTCTTCGCCAATACACCGACCCCTACCTGAACCAGGACCCGGTCAGCGCCGGTTGTGTCCGTTCCATCGACATCCAGGGCGACGAGGTGCGTGTCGAACTGGAGATCGGTTATGCCGCCGGTCTGTTCAAGAGCGGCTGGGCCCAGTTGCTGAAGCTGGCCATCGAAAACATGGACGGCGTGGTCATCGCTCGCGTCAATGTCACCAGCGTGATTGCCGCGCACAAGGCTCAGGCGCAGATTCCGGGCCTGGCCAACGTCAAGAACGTGGTGGCGGTGGCATCCGGCAAGGGCGGTGTGGGCAAGTCCACCACCGCGGCCAACCTGGCCCTGGCCCTGGCCCGCGAAGGCGCCAAGGTGGGGATTCTCGATGCCGACATCTATGGCCCGAGCCAGGGCATCATGTTCGGCATCGCCGAGGGTACCCGGCCGCAGGTCAAGGACCAGAAGTGGTTCGTGCCGATCAAGTCCCACGGCGTCGAGGTCATGTCCATGGCCTTCCTGACCGACGACAACACGCCGATGGTCTGGCGCGGGCCGATGGTCTCCGGCGCCCTGCTGCAACTGGTGACCCAGACCGCCTGGGGCGACCTGGACTACCTGGTGATCGACATGCCGCCGGGCACCGGCGATATCCAGCTGACCCTGGCGCAGAAGGTCCCGGTGGCCGGCGCGGTCATCGTCACCACCCCGCAGGACCTGGCGTTGCTGGACGCGCGCAAGGGCGTGGAGATGTTCCGCAAGGTCAACATCCCGGTGCTGGGTGTGGTGGAAAACATGGCCGTGCATATCTGCTCCAACTGCGGCCATGCCGAGCATCTGTTTGGCGAGGGTGGTGGCGAGAAGCTGGCGACCCAGTACGGTGTCGAACTGCTGGCCTCGCTGCCGCTGTCGATGCTGATTCGCGAGCAGGCCGACGGTGGCAAGCCGACCGTGATCGCCGAGCCGGAAAGCCAGATCGCCATGGTCTATCAGGAACTGGCCCGCCATGTCGGCGCGCGCATCGTGTTGCAGGAAGCCGCGGCACCGGCGATGCCGAACATCACCGTCAGCGACGACTGAGCCGGTTGGGCCAACAAAAAAGCCCGGTGCGCTGCACCGGGCTTTTTTATGGATGTTTTATGAGCGGGCTCAGATCCGCAGGCCGCCGTCCAGCTCGAGAATCCGGCCGGTGTAATAGTCGTTCTCGAAGATGTAGGCCGCCGAATGAGCGATTTCTTCCGGCTTGCCCATGCGCTTGAGCGGGATGCCGGAGGTCATTCTTTCCAGGGCCTCGGGTTTCATGCCCAGGGTCATTTCGGTTTCGATGAAGCCCGGTGCGATGCCGGCCACGCGGATGCCGTAGCGCGCCAGTTCCTTGGCCCAGGTCACGGTCGCCGCGGCGACCCCGGCCTTGGCCGCGGAGTAGTTGGTCTGGCCGATATTGCCGGCGCGGGAAATCGACGAGATGTTGATGATCGCGCCACTGGTTTTCAGCTCGACCATCTTTGCCGCGACTTCGCGGGTGCAGAGAAACACGCCGGTCAGGTTGACGTCGATCACCGACTGCCACTGGGCCAGGCTCATCTTGGCCATCTCACCGTCCTTGACCTTGAGCAGCAGGCCGTCGCGCAGGATGCCGGCGTTGTTGATCAGGCCGTGAATGGCGCCGAAGTCTTCGGCGACCTGGGCGACCATGTGTTCCACCTGCTCTTCATTGGCAACGTTGCACAGGTAGGCGCGGGCTTCGACTCCCGCCGCCTGGCAGGCGGCAACGGCCTGGTCGAGCTTTTCCTGGTTCAGGTCGACCAGTGCCAGCCTGGCGCCTTTGCTGGCGAAATACTCCGCCATGGAGCGGCCCAGCCCCTGGCAACCGCCGGTGATAATGATTACTTTGTCATTGAGTTGCATTCGCATGCTCCGAAAGCAGAACTGGAGTGGTGTCTTTCAAGGCGCCTCTCTTGTGCGTCGGGCATGGCCTGGCTGCAGATTGAGAATTGCCCCGATGGCGTCGCTGGAACTTTGCTCCAGACGCCCGTCCGTTTTAGACGGATTCTATATAAGGAGTCATAAATTGAGCGTTGAAGCTGCGAAGCATGCACGAGAATTACTGCTCAAGGAATACCGTGGCGTGCTGTCGACGCACTCCAAGGCCATGCCGGGTTTTCCCTTTGGTTCGGTGGTTCCTTATTGCCTGGACGAGCAGGGGCAGCCGCTGATCCTGATCAGCCGCATTGCCCAGCACACCCATAACCTGCAGAAGGATCCCAAGTGTTCGCTGCTGGTGGGCGAGCGCGAAGCTGAGGACGTCCAGGCCGTGGGGCGCCTGACCTATCTGGCCGAAGCCGAAAAGCTCGAAGACGCCGCGGCGATCGAGGCGGCCGCCGAACGTTACTACCGGTATTTCCCGGAGTCGCAGAACTACCACAAGGCCCACGATTTCGATTTCTGGCGGCTCAAGCCGGTACGTCATCGCTACATCGGCGGCTTTGGCGCGATCCACTGGATCGACCAGGTGACGCTGGCCAACCCGTTCGCCGGCAAGGCCGAGCTGAGCATGGTCGAGCACATGAACAGCGATCACGCCAAGGCGATCGCCCATTACGTGGACCTGGCCGGCCTGCCGAAAACTGCCGCGGCGCAACTGGCCGGCATCGATACCGAGGGCATGCACCTGCGGATCGGCCAGGGGTTGTACTGGCTGCCGTTCCCAAGCCCTTGTAATACGCCGACACAAGTACGCGAGGCCTTGGTTTTTCTGGCTCACGCCGAGCAATGGCCGAAAAATGCCGGGGCCGAGGCTTGAATTCACGAATTGCCGACGTCATCTAGGGTCTACTGGAAGGCATTCTTCCGTAGAGGAAACCATTTGATGCGCCCTTTTCTGTTGCTCTTTCTGCTGTTCCCGGTGCTAGAGCTGTTCGTCTTCGTCAAAGTCAGCGGTGCGATCGGGTTTTTCCCGGCGCTGCTGCTGATCATCCTGGGCTCGATGCTGGGTGTGCTGGTCCTGCGCGTCGCGGGGCTGGCCACGGCATTGCGTGCCCGTGAAAGCCTGAACCGCGGCGAGCTGCCGGCCCAGACCATGCTCGAAGGCTTGATGCTGGCCCTGGCGGGCGGCCTGTTGATCCTGCCTGGCTTCATCAGCGATATCTTCGGCCTGTTCATGCTGTTGCCGATCACCCGTCGCCTGCTGGCCAACAAGATGCGCCAGCGCGCCGAAGAACAGGCCATTCGTCAGCGTGCCTTCGCCGACGACATGCAGGCTGCCCGTGGCGGACCCGCGCCGCAGCGCCCTCTGGGGCGTGAGCCGAATGTGATCGAAGGCGAGTTCGAGCACCGCGATTCCTGAGTCTCTCAATGATCGACACGGCACCTTCGGGTGCCGTGTTCGTTTTGCCCGACTGAAAATCTAAAAAAATTCATTGGGCAGCCCTTGTAATAAGCATATGCGCCCACATGTATCGGTCACCGCAAGGTTTCTGGTGGCGACACCAGACAGACTTCCGCGTCTCGCTCGTCGAGCCGCAACCGGCCACGCCGGATTTGTTAACCCGCCGGTAACGACACCGGCCGCTGAAAACCATAATTAGGAGAGATCGACAATGAAGCTTCGTCCTCTGCATGACCGCGTCGTTATCCGTCGCAGCGAAGAAGAGAAGAAAACCGCTGGCGGTATCGTTCTGCCAGGTTCGGCTGCTGAAAAAGCCAACACCGGTGAAGTTCTTGCTGTAGGTCCAGGCCGCGCTCTGGAAAACGGTGAAGTACGTGCGCTGGCCGTGAAAGTGGGTGACAAGGTTGTGTTCGGCCCTTACTCCGGCAGCAACACTGTGAAGGTAGACGGCGAAGACCTGCTGGTAATGGCTGAGAACGAAATTCTCGCCGTTATCGAAGGCTGATTACCCGCTCATTTTCCCGTTACTACAAAGTATTTAAGGAATATCGATCATGGCTGCTAAAGAAGTTAAATTCGGCGACTCCGCCCGCAAGAAAATGCTCACCGGCGTTAACGTCCTGGCTGACGCGGTAAAAGCGACCCTGGGCCCGAAAGGCCGTAACGTGATCATCGAGAAGAGCTTCGGCGCTCCGACCATCACCAAGGACGGCGTTTCCGTCGCCAAAGAAATCGAGCTGAAAGATCGCTTCGAAAACATGGGCGCGCAGCTGGTAAAAGACGTTGCTTCCCGTGCCAACGATGACGCCGGCGACGGTACCACCACCGCCACCGTACTGGCTCAGTCGATCGTCAACGAAGGCCTGAAAGCCGTCGCTGCCGGCATGAACCCGATGGACCTGAAACGCGGCATCGACAAGGCGACCATCGCCATCGTCAAAGAGCTCAAAGGTCTGTCCAAGCCATGCGCCGATTCCAAGGCCATCGCTCAGGTCGGCACCATCTCCGCCAACTCCGACAACTCCATCGGCGACATCATTGCCGAAGCCATGGAAAAAGTCGGTAAAGAAGGCGTGATCACCGTTGAAGAAGGCTCGGGCCTGGAAAACGAACTGTCTGTCGTTGAAGGCATGCAGTTCGACCGTGGCTACCTGTCCCCTTACTTCATCAACAAGCCGGACACCATGGTCGCCGAGCTGGACGGCCCGCTGATCCTGCTGGTGGACAAGAAGATCTCCAACATCCGCGAAATGCTGCCAGTGCTGGAAGCCGTTGCCAAAGCCGGCCGCCCACTGCTGATCGTGGCTGAAGACGTTGAAGGCGAAGCCCTGGCGACTCTGGTTGTGAACAACATGCGTGGCATCGTCAAAGTCGCTGCCGTCAAGGCACCAGGCTTCGGCGACCGTCGCAAGGCCATGCTGCAGGACATCGCCGTCCTGACCGGCGGTACCGTCATCTCCGAAGAGATCGGCCTGAGCCTGGAAAGCACTACCCTGGAGCACCTGGGTAACGCCAAGCGCGTGATCCTGTCCAAAGAAAACACCACCATCATCGACGGTGCTGGCGTTGAAGCGGACATCCAGGCTCGTGTGACCCAGATCCGTCAACAAGTGGCCGACACTTCGTCCGACTACGACCGTGAAAAACTGCAAGAGCGTCTGGCCAAGCTGTCCGGCGGCGTTGCGGTGATCAAGGTTGGCGCCGGTTCCGAAGTTGAAATGAAAGAGAAGAAAGCCCGCGTTGAAGACGCCCTGCACGCTACCCGTGCAGCCGTTGAAGAAGGCGTGGTACCTGGCGGTGGCGTAGCCCTGATCCGTGCCCTGCAATCGATCAGCGGCCTGAAAGGCGACAACGCCGACCAGGACGTGGGTATCGCTGTTCTGCGTCGCGCTGTCGAAGCACCTCTGCGCCAGATCGTTGCCAACTCCGGCGACGAGCCAAGCGTAGTGGTCGACAAGGTCAAGCAGGGTGAAGGTAACTACGGTTACAACGCTGCTACCAGCGAATACGGCGACATGATCGAAATGGGCATCCTGGACCCAACCAAGGTGACCCGTTCGGCGCTGCAAGCGGCATCCTCCATCGGCGGTCTGATCCTGACCACCGAAGCGGCTGTTGCTGAAATCGTTGAAGACAAGCCTGCAGCTGGCGGCATGCCAGACATGGGCGGCATGGGTGGCATGGGCGGCATGATGTAAGCCAGCCTTACCCCTGTACGAAAAAGCCCCGCCGGCGAAAGCCGGCGGGGCTTTTTTATGGGTGGGCGTTTTTGCCTGGGCCATCGCCGCGAGCAAGCGTGCTCCTACAGGTGTGCGTGGTTTTGTAGGGAGGGCTCGCTCGTGAAAAGACCTCAGGCCTTCACCGGCTCCACCTCCATCGCCGGATCGGCCTTGGCTGCCGGTCGATAGAGAATGAAGTAGTACGCCCCCAGGCAGATCAGCCAGCAGAAGATCGCGGTCCAGACGTTGTGGGAGAAGAAGTGCGCGCCCTGCAGCATGCGCCCGACCGAGAACACCGTGCCGAGGGCAAAGGCGAACACCAGCGCCTTGCGCGCCAGGCGCGGGCGGCGATCACGCAGGACAAAAAACAGCGCGAACAGGGTGAAACCGGTAGCGGCATGGCCGCCTGGCCAGCAGCGACCAGGCTTGTCGGTCGCTGGCCGGGGGCTGAGCAGTTCGCTGTAGGTTTCCTTGCCGCCGAACTCTTTCAGGCTCCACGGGCACTGCACGGCGGTGACCGCCTTGACCGGGGTGACAAAGGCGGTGGCCAGGCCCAGGGACAGCACCAGGCAACCCAGTTCGCGCTTGAACGGCTTGAGACGCTGGACGAAGAAGGCGCCGATGAAGCCGACAATGGCCAGCACTGAAAAGACGATGACCAGCTGCTTGGCCCGGTCATGCAGGATATTTTCCAGGAAATAACTGTGGCCGCCGATGAAACCGCCAGCGGCGGGGTCATAAAAGTACCGGGCCAGGTCCATGTCCAGGGTAGTCAGTTCAAGCAGCAGCAGGATGACGGCAGCCAGGGCGGGTATGCCCAGGCAGATCCACCAGTTCAGCGCTCTGGAGGCGGGGCGGGCGAGGGTCAAAGCCATGGAAAGTCCTTCGAAGGAAGCGTTGCGGTCGCGGGTTCCCGCGGAGTCTGGAGCGGCCCTTGTCGTCAGCGTGTGAACCCTGGGTGAAAAACTCGTCAAGGCCCTGGAACCCTGCGGCGGCATTCGCCCCGGGGGCTTGAACAACCCTAGCCGTCAGCCACGCTTGGCCTTAAGCTGCGCGAGCCAAGACGGCCGTAACTGTGTGCGGAGAGAGTGCCCATGCGAATTCTACTGGTTGAAGACAACCGCGATATTCTGGCCAACCTGGCCGACTACCTGGGGCTTAAAGGCTACACCGTGGACTGCGCCCAGGACGGTCTGTCGGGCCTGCACCTGGCCGCCACCGAACATTACGACCTGATCGTGCTCGACATCATGCTGCCGGGTATCGACGGTTACACCCTGTGCAAGCGCCTGCGCGAAGATGCCCGCCGCGATACGCCGGTGATCATGCTCACCGCCCGCGATCAACTGGACGATCGCCTGCAAGGCTTCAAGTCCGGGGCCGACGATTACCTGGTCAAGCCCTTCGCCTTGTCCGAGCTGGCCGCGCGGGTCGAGGCGGTCATGCGCCGGACCCAGGGCGGCGGGCGCCGGGCCCTGCAGGTCGGCGACCTGAGTTATGACCTCGACACCCTGGAGGTCACCCGCGAAGGGCGCCTGCTCAAGCTCAACCCGGTGGGGCTCAAGTTGCTGGCGGTGCTGATGCAGAAGAGCCCCCATGTGCTGCGCCGGGAAATTCTCGAAGAGGCGCTGTGGGGCGACGACTGCCCGGACAGCGACAGCCTGCGCAGCCATGTCCACCAATTGCGCCAGGTGATCGACAAGCCGTTCGGCAAACCGTTGCTGCATACCGTGCACGGTGTCGGTTACCGCCTGGCCGAGGGTCGTGATGGAGTTTAAGCAAAGCCTTTCCCAGCGGATCATCATCGCCTTTGCGCTGATGAGCGCGCTGGTCGCTGGAGCCTTCGCCCTGGGTATCGTGGCGACGGTGCACCTGGTGGAAGAGAAGCTGATTTCCGCGGGCCTGGGGGGTGACCTTCAGCGTCTGCTGTTGATGGACAACGTTTCCGACTGGAGCCACCGTCCCGAGCCGGACCAGCTGTTTTATTTCAGTGGCGGGCGCGGCGATTTCGAGCTGCCCAAGGATCTGCGGCATCTGGATCCGGGCTTTCATGAGGTCTTCCGCGAACAGCTGTCGTATCACGCCATGGTCGAAGTGGTCGACGGTCGACGCTATGTGCTGCTGCAGGACCAGAGCGATTTCGAAGAGCGCGAACGGGTGCTCTTCGCGGTGGTGCTGGTGGGCTTTGTGCTGAGCCTGGCCTTGGCAGTGTTCCTCGGCTGGGTGCTGGCGCGTCGGGTCATGGCGCCGGTGGTAAGGCTGGCGCGGCAGGTGCGCCACCGCGACCAGTTGCTGGGGCTGGCGCCACCATTGGCACCGGACTACGCGGCCGACGAAGTGGGGGAACTGGCGGTGGCCTTCGACGCCACCCTGGGGCGCTTGCGCCAGGCCCTGAACCGCGAGCGCCTGTTCACCAGCGATGTCAGCCACGAACTGCGTACGCCGCTGATGGTGCTGGCCAGTTCCTGCGAGTTGTTGCTGGAAAACCCGGCGATCGATCAGCGCGGTCGGGCGCAGGTCGAGCGTATCGCCCGGGCATGCGGCGAAATGCGCGAGCTGGTCCAGACCTTCCTGATGCTGGCCCGCGCCCAGCGCGAAGACGGCGGCATGTCGCCCCAGGCAACCTTGAGCCAGGTGGCCGAGGACCTGATGGGCCTGTGGGGCGGACCGATCCGGCAAAAGGGCCTGGAGCTGATCTTCGACGCCGGCCAGCCGCTGGACACCCGCTATAACGCCACCTTTTTGCACGCGGTGATGGGCAACCTGCTGCGCAATGCCTTGCATTACACCGAGCACGGCTTCATTCGCTTGAGCCTTGAGCCGAGCGGCTTTGTGGTCGAGGACAGCGGTGTGGGCATTCCCGAGGAGAAACGCGAGGCGATGTTCGAGCCTTTCGTGCGCGGCAACGAGAAGCGCGGCGAGGGCCTGGGCCTGGGCCTGTCGCTGGTGCAGCGGATCTGCGAGGACCAGGGCTGGAGCGTCAGCCTCAGCACCATGGAGCCCAACGGCTGCCGGTTTCATGTCGAGTTGAACCGCCGCACGGCATGATGGGTCTCCATGACTGCTGCGTGGGTCGTCACGGGAATTTCCCCGGTTGATGGCCCCAGGCCACTTATGGGAGCCTGTAAAACTCTGAAATATTTCCACTCTGGACCGGACGAAGTTTTCACAAAGACATGACCTGACGCTGACAAGCCGCTGCCTAAGGTGGGGCCATCAGATTCAGGAGACTGTGTGATGGCGACCCCGATCAAGCTGGAATTTTCCGAGAAGTACGACGAACAGCACGCTCAGGAGTATCTGCTCAAGCATCAGGATGGCGTCGCTCGCCGTCTGTCCCACAAGCGCGACGAGCAGTTGGCGCGTGCGGCGCTGGCCATGGCCGGAGAGCCGGGGCTGGTGCTTGACCTGCCCTGTGGTACCGGGCGTTTCTGGCCGTTGCTGGCGGAGAAACCCAACCGCGTGATCATCGGTGCGGACAATTCCGCGGCGATGTTGAAGATCGCCACGGTGGCGCAACCGGCCGACGTGGTGAAACGGGTACAACCCTTGCAGACGTCTGCCTTCGACATCGACTTGCCGGATAACGCCGTTGACAGCATTTTCTGCATGCGGCTGCTGCACCACATTGGCGAGTCGTCCCATCGCCTGGCTCTGCTCCGGGAGTTCCAGCGGGTTACCCGGGACAGCGTGATCGTTTCACTGTGGGTCGATGGCAATTTCAAGGCCTGGAAACGCAAGCGCATGGAAGTGCGGCGCAAGGAGGAATCCGGGCAGGAAGGTTACCAGAACCGTTTTGTGTTACCGGCTGCCACGGTTGAAGAAGAATTCAAGCAGGCCGGGTTTCGCGTTCAGGATCATCTGGACTTTTTTCCGCTCTACGCCATGTGGCGAGTCTACGTATTACGCAAGAGGTAACAGGATGGCCGTTGAATGTGCACCGGAAATGGAAGTCGCTGCTGCAGACCGTTTCGACTACTTCTGGAGTCAACAGGGGGAGTGGGTCGAAGAGCCCAATCAGCGTCGCGGCGGGGAAAGTGGCGTCCAACGTCTTCCGGGCACTGACGGGCGTGTGCTGTATGCCAAGCGCCAGGTCGGCCATATCTATCGCAGCTGGTTGCACCCCTTCGGCCGCCCCACGGTGCTGCGCGAACAGGATGCGCTCAAGGGCCTGAGCCAGCTCAACGTGGCGGTGCCGCACCTGGTGTTCTGCGGTGCGCAGCGTGACTCCCAGGGCCAGTGGCGTGCGTTGCTGGTGACCGAGGCGCTGGACGGCTTCGTGGAAATCGACCACTGGTATGCCGCTGGCGAGCGCGAGCGCCACGGCGAGGCGCTGCACGAGCGTGTGCTCAAGGAACTGGCGGCCACGCTGGCGCGCATGCACCGGGGCCGCTGGCAGCATGGCTGCCTGTATAGCAAGCATGTGTTCGTGCGGGTCACGGGTGAGGGCGAAGCGGCGAAGGTGGATATCGCGCTGCTGGACTTCGAGAAATGCCGCCAGCGCCTGACCGCTAAACGGGCCGCCGCCCATGACATCAAACAATTGCGGCGCCACTCGTCGTGGAGCACCACGGACTGGGACAAACTCTACTATTTTTATAGGACGGCGTTTGGCAGCGCTATCAAAGGCTTATAGTGATGAAGCTCGAAATTGCACGAGGTTTGTTTTTAGTAGGAGCCTTGGCAGTTGCATCCTTGGCGGTGGCTGCATGGGAGCAGCCACGCATGGAAGTCCTCAGTACGGCGCAGGGTGATGCGCATTGTCCGTTGCCACGGGTCGTCAAGACGACCCAGGGAGCCCAGCCCGATCGTGACCTGTTGTTGTTCATGTTCGGCCTGACTCAGGGAATGAGGCCACAGAGTTGAAGACCATCAAGCCCGATAAAAAGGCCTCGCATCGCGAGGCCTTTTTTATTGCGCGCCCTTCACTTGTCCGGCCTGGCCAGCAGGGTGTAGATGCAGGGCAGCACGAACAGGGTGAACAAGGTACCGATCGACATCCCCGTGGCGATCACCGTGCCGATGTCGAACCGGCTGACCGCGCCGGCACCGGTGGCCAGGATCAGCGGCACCATGCCGAAGACCATCGCCGCGGTGGTCATCAAGACCGGCCGCAGGCGAATGGCCGCGGCGGCTTCCACGGCCTCGCGCGGCGTCAGTCCCTGGTCCTTGCGCAGCTGGTTGGCGAACTCGACGATCAGGATCCCGTGCTTGCTGATCAGGCCGATCAGGGTCACCAGCCCGACCTGGGTATAGATGTTCATGCTCGACCAGCCGAGAAACAGTGGGATCAAGGCCCCGCAGATCGACAGCGGCACCGTCACCAGGATCACCACCGGATCGCGGAAACTCTCGAACTGCGCCGCCAGCACCAGGAAAATGATCGCCAGCGCCAGGCCAAAGGTCACCCACAGCGCGCTGCCTTCCTGGACGAACTGTCGTGACGCCCCGGCATAGTCGAAGGCGTAGCCTGGTGGGGTCTCTTCCTCGGCGATCTGGCGCACGGTATCGATCGCTTCACCCATGCTCACGACCGGGAATCCGGAAATGGTCGCGGCGTTGAGTTGCTGGAACTGGTTGAGCTGCCGAGGCCGGGCCCGATCGTGGACGCTGATCAGCGTCGACAGCGGCAGCGCCTCGCCCTTGGCGTTTTTCACGTAGTAGTTGTTCAGCCATTCGGGGTTGTCGCGATAAGGTCGTTCGACCTGGGCGATGACCTTGTAGCTGCGTCCCTCGATGGTGAAGCGGTTGATTTCCGCCTCGCCGAGCAAGGTGGCCAGGGTTCCGCCCAGGTCCAGCATCGACACCCCCATTTGCGCGGCCTTGGCGCGGTCGATGTCGACCACCACTTCCGGCTTGTCGAAGGCCAGGTCGATATCGACAAAGGCGAACTTGCCCGACTCCATGGCGCGTTTCTTCACCCGGTCGGACAGTTCCAGCAGCGACTCGTAATCGTTGGGGCTATTGATAATGAAGGCGAACGGCAGCCCTTCGCCGGTGCCCGGCAGGGACGGCAGGTTGAAACCGAAGACCTGCAGCCCGGCGATGCCCGCGAGCCGGGCCTGGACTTCGGGCAGGATCTGCATCTGCGTGCGCTTGCGCTCGTTCCAGGGCTTGAGCAGGAAGCCGCCGATACCCGATTGCACGCCGTTGAAGCCGTTGATCTGGAACGAGGAGTAGTACTCGGGGAACGTCTTGAAGATCTCCAGGAACTCGTCGGTGTAGGCGTTGAGGTAATCCAGGTTGGCCGGCTGGGGTGCGGTGGCCATCATGAAAATGATGCCCTGGTCCTCGTCCGGGGCCAGTTCCGACTTGGTGAAGGTGAGCAGGGCCGGGATCAGGCACAACACGATCAGGGCGAACATCAGGACCACCGGCCGAGTGTTGAGGGTGCCATGCAGCAGGCTCTGGTAGCGGCGCTTGAGGCTTTCGAAAATCAGGTCGAGGCGGTGGGCCAGGCCGCTGGGGTTTTCATCGTGGCGCAGCAGCAGGGCGCACATCATCGGCGACAGGGTCAGGGCGACGATGCCGGAAATCACCACCGCGCCGGCCAGGGTCAGGGCGAACTCCTTGAACAGCGCCCCGGTGAGCCCCTGCAGGAAGCCGATGGGGGCGTAGACCGCCGCCAGGGTGATGGTCATCGACACCACCGGCATGGCGATTTCCCGGGCGCCTTCGAGGGCCGCGTCCAGCGGCGTCTTGCCTTCCTCGATATGGCGGTGGATGTTTTCCACCACCACGATCGCGTCGTCCACCACCAGGCCGATGGCCAGCACCATCGCCAGCAGCGTCAGCAGATTGATCGAGTAGCCCATCAACTGCATGAAGAACATCACGCCGATCATCGACAGCGGAATGGTCACCACCGGGATCACCACCGAACGCAGCGCGCCGAGGAACAGGAACACCACCACGATCACGATCAGCACGGCTTCGAACAGGGTCTTCACCACCTCGTTGATCGAGGCCTGGATGAACAGCGTGGCGTCGTAGGCGATCTCCGACTTGAGGTTGGGCGGTAGCTGGGCCTCCAGCTCCGGCATGATCTTGCGCACTTCCTTGATCACGTCCAGCGGGTTGGCGTTGGGGGTTGCCTTGATGCCGATATAGACCGAAGGAATGCCGCCAAAGGAGCTGATGGCGTTGTAGTTCTCCGCGCCCATCTCGACCCGTGCCACGTCGCTGAGCAGCACCCGGCTGTCGCCCTCGGTCCGCAGGGGAATGGCGGCGAAGGCTTCGGCGGATTTCAGTTCGGTGCTGGCGTTGATGCTGGTGACCACGTACTCGCCCTTGATCTCACCGGCCGCGGACAGGAAGTTGTAGCGGCGCACCGCGCTGGTCACGTCGCTGGCGCTCAGGCCGTAGCCGGCGAGCTTGACCGGGTTCAGCCACAGGCGCATGGCGAACACCTGGTTGCCGAGAATCTCGGCCTCAGCCATGCCCGGCAGGGTTGCCAGCTTCGGCTGGATCACCCGCGACAGGTAGTCGGTGATCTGTGGGTTGTTCAGCTCCTGGCTGAAGAAGCTGATGTACATCAGCGCCGAGGCGTCGGCGGCTTCCTTGCTCAGCACCGGGTCCTCGGCGTCCTGGGGCAGCTTGTTCTTCACCTCGTTGGCCTTGGCCAGCAGCTCGGTGAACAGGCGGTCGCTGTTGGCGCCGATACGGGCGTAGACCGAGATCACCGAGAAGTTCTGGCGGCTGACCGAGGTCATGTAGTCGATCCCCTCGGCGCTGGCCAGGCTCTGCTGCATCGGTTGGGTGATATAGCCCTGGATGGTCTCGGCGTTGGCTCCGGGGTAGGCGGTGGTCACCGTGATCAGGGCGTTTTCCATTTGCGGATACTGGCGCAGCGGCAGTTTGCTCCAGGCCTGGAAGCCCAGCAGCACGATCAGCAGGCTGACCACGGTGGCCAGGACCGGACGACGGATGAACGGATCTGTAAAAGCCATAAGGATTCCTTGATCAGTTCGCGCGTGGCTGGCCGCTCTGTTCGGGGGGCAGCATCTTGTCCGGGGTGATGGCGATGTGGGCGCCATGGTCCAGCTTGATTTGCCCGGCGCTCACCACCTGTTCGCCGCTGCTCACGCCCTTGTTGATCAGCACCAGGCCGTTGCGCCGTTCGCCGGTTTCGATGAAGCGCCGCTCGGCGATCAGCACCGGCTGGCCCTTGTCGTCTTTCTCCGGGCTGCCATCAGCGGCCTTTTTCTCGGCCACCACGTACAGCGAGTTACCGTACAGGGTGTAGGTGATGGCGCTCTCCGGTACCACCACCCGGGGCTGCGGATCGGGCAGTAGCACCTGCAGGTTGGTGAACATGCCCGGCAGCAGCTTGCCGTCGGGGTTGGCCAGGGTGGCGCGCACCTGCACGTTGCGCGTGGTGTCTTCGACCTTGGGGTTGATGGCGCTGATGGTGGCGCTGAACTGTTCCGCCGGATAGGCGGAGACCGTCACGCTGACCGATTGGCCCAGGGCGATTTTCGGCACGGCCTGTTCCGGGACGAAGAAGTCCACGTACAGGCTGCTGAGGTCTTGCAGGGTGGCGATCACCGTGCCGCTGGCGAGGTAGTCGCCGACATCCACATGGCGAATGCCGATGGTGCCGCTGAAGGGCGCGAGCAGGCGTTTTTTCGCCAGTGCCGCCTTGAGCTGATTGACCGTGGCCTTGTTCTTTTGCAGCACTGCCGACAATCGATCGTATTCGCCGCGGGAAATTGCCTGGCTGCCCACCAGTTGGCTGCCGCGGCCGAAGTCCAGCCGGGACAGGCCCAGGTCGGCCTGGGCGGTTTCCAGCAGGGCGCTTTCCACGTCGCTGTCGAGTTGCAGCAAGGGCTGCCCGGCGCTGACCTTCTGCCCTGACTCGAACTGCAGCTCCTTGACGGTCCCGGCCACTTCCAGGCTGAGGTTGACCCCCTGCAGGGCCTTGAGGGTGCCGACCGTGGGCAGGCGGGTTTGCCACGGTTGTTCGCGAGCCGTGGCCACGGCCACGCTGATCGGCGGCTTGGGCACCGAGAAGAGCTTGACCTGCTGATAGATGGAGAAGGCCTTGTAGCCTGCCAGCAACAGCACGATCAGCAGGACGACACCCAACATGATAAACATGCGGCGACGCAGCATATTCCGGTTCCTTGGAAAACGAAGCTGGGAAAACCAAGCTGATTGCCGAAGACATTACTCCGACTTTTCGGGGGCTTCCAGATGACAATCCGGTCATCCAGAGTCCTGTTTTCCAATCCTGTGTGGCGGCGAAAAACTAGACCAGGTGCAAATGGTTGTCCCAGAGCCCTGCCGGCAAATCCAGGGGTTTTGCCACCAGTTGTTTCTGGCGACAGTCATAGAAGCGGCAACGCCCCTGGCCCGAGGTCACGACAAAACCATCGGCCACCGCACCGACCCCGGCACAGTCCGGCAAGGGCGCGTCCAGGCGCACTTCGGCGCTGTCCAGGTCCCAGATGAAAAAGCGGTTGCCGCGCGGGGCGGTGAGGGCCACCAGGCGCAGTTCGCTGTGCACCGCGACGCTGGCGGTGTAATGCCCCATCGCCTGCAACTGGTGCTCGGCCACCGGGAAGGCCTGGAACGGTTGGCCCGGGCGCTTGATCGCCAGCAGTTGCGACGACTCGTGGGCATCGCCCATGAACTGCTGGCCGGTGACGATGGTGCCGTCGCCGGCGATGCCCATGTGGCGCACGCTGTTCATCTGCTGGGCCAGGGTTTCCTTGCTCAGCAGGTTGCCGTCGCGCTGCATCAGCACCAGGCTCGGCTCCATGGCGTCGAGGTTCATCTCGACGCGGCTTTCCGCTTCGGTGCGAATCCCGCCGTTGGCCACCACCAGGGTTTCGCCGTCCGGCATCCACGACACCTGATGCGGGCCGATGCCGTGGGTCGGGATCTCGCCGCTGTGCACCAGGCGTTCGCCCTCGAACCGGTACACCCCGAGCAGGCCACGACCCGGATCGCTTGTGTCGTTCTCGGTGGTGTACAGCCAGTCGCCGCTCTTGTGGATCACCGCGTGGCCATAGAAGTGCCGGTTCGGCTGCGAGGCCAGGGTTTGCAGGAGGGTGCCGTCGCGCAGGTCGATCAGGTAGCTTTCGGTGCCCGGGCGACGGGCGACGAACAGGGCGATCGGCAGCGTCGGGTGGTTGACGATGTCATGGCAGCGTTGACCGACCCGGGTGGCGAACACTTGCGTGCCGTCCAGGCGATAGCCGACGGCGTAGTGCTTGCCGTCACCATCATCGCGCGCCGAGAGCAGCAGCGGGCCTTGGTCCTTGTGCTTGAACAGCGTCCAGCCACCCAGCGTGACGGCGCTCAGCAGCAGGCTGCCGAGTGCCAGAGCCTGACGTCGCAGCATGATCAGTCACCGTCGTTGGCGTTGAAGCCCAGTTGGATGCCCAGTGCCTTGGCCAGTTCGCCTTCGTGCAGGCGGTGGACGACGTTGAGGCTGTCGTAGATATCGTTCAGTTGCTGGCGGCCGGCGTCGTCGGCCAGCAGCTCGGTCAGCGAACGCTGGGTGCTGGCGAACAGCTTCAGCGAGGCGGTGTAGGCGGCGTCGATCTTGTCGGCCAGCGGCTTCTGCTCGGCCGGCAACAGGCCGCGCAGGCCCTTGTTGTCGACCCCGGCCCAGACGGTCTGGGCTGCGGCGAGGCTGGCTTCCAGGCTCTGCATGGACGATTGGCTGCGCCAGGCGTCGGCCTGGAACGGCTGTGGAATGCCCTTGCTCTGACGGCCCATCGGCGTGCCGAGCTTCTTCTTCAGGGTATCCAGCGCGGTGACCTGGACCCGCAGCAGATCGGCGATGGCCTCATGGGAGTCGGCGTAGCGCTGGTTGGGGAACTTGCTCATCTGCGCGAGCATGCCGTCGCTGGTGTTCCAGCGCGACAGGATCTCTTCGGCGAGCTGCTTCTGGCGTTCGCCAATGGCGCTCAGCAGCGGGCAGTAGCGGGCTTTCTGCTCGCTGTTTGCCATGTCGATCTTGCTGTCGAACAGGATGTATTCGTAGGCCGAGAGGCCTTGTACCACGACGCTGGACTTGGCCAGGGCGGCGGCGTCGATCTGCGGCGTGGCGCTGACCAGCTGTTCGACCTGACGGCCGACCAGGTTCTTCTTGTCCGGCCAGAACTGCACTTGCCAGGAGCGGTTGCCCTCGGCCAGCGGCCCGATCAGCAAGGGTTGCAGTTCGGCCCAGGCTTTCTGCGCGTGCAGGAAGTCGGCACGGGCGGTGTCCAGGCTTTGCTTGCCTTCACAGAAGGCCAGGGCGCTGATCGCCAGCTGGCGGTCGGCTTCGACCCAGCGGCTGTAGGTCGGCAGGATCACCTGTTTGGCGATGGCCGCCGAGGTCACGGCTTGTGGGTCCTGCGGCGAGCAGGCGCCCAGGGCGAGCGCGGCAAGGCTGGTGAACAACAGCTTGGGACGGAACATGTTCGGGCTCCCGTTTCTTGTAAGAAGGCGTTAAAGAGAATTCAGGAATGCCAGCAACGCAGCGCGCTGTTCGGCATTGAAGGATAAAACCTGTCGCTGCGCCGCCTGGGCCTCGCCGCCGTGCCAGAGCACGGCTTCGAGCAGGTTGCGGGCGCGACCGTCATGCAGGAACTGGGTGTGGCCGCTGACCGTTTGCGTCAGGCCGATCCCCCACAACGGCGGCGTGCGCCAGTCGCGGCCGCCGGCCTGGAATTCGCTGCGGTGGTCGGCCAGGCCTTCGCCCATGTCGTGCAGCAGCAGGTCGCTGTAGGGGCGTATCACTTGATTGGCCAGCTCGGGTTCCGCGGCGTCGGCGGCGGTGGTGAATCGGGGGGTATGACAGGACTGGCAGCCGGCCTGGTAGAACAGGTTCTTGCCGGCCAGCACCTGTGGCGAGCCAACCTCGCGCCGCGCCGGCACCCCGAGGTTGCGGCTGTAGAACAGCACCAGGCGCAGGATGTTGTCGCTGACTTCCGGTTCGCCATCCGGCCCGTTGCCGTTGGGGGCTTGCTTGCAGGCGGTCTGGGCGTCGGTGCAGTCATCGAAGGGTCTCAGGCTGGTGGTCAGGCCCATATCACCAGAGAACGCGTGAACATTTTGTTGATTGAGGTTGGGTTGTCCGGCTTTCCAGCCAAAACGCCCGAGTACGGTCTTTTGCTGGGCATCGTCCCAGACCCGGTTCGGCCGTCCGGCAATGCCATTGCCAGCCTTGGCTTGCGCTTGGGCATTGGCCAGGATCGCCGCCTCGGGGATGGCTTCGAGCAGGCCCAGGCCGATCATCGGCGGCGCCACGCGGGCCGAGAAGCGGGTGTCGGGATGCATCGGGCCATAACCGAGCTGAGTGATCTGCAGCTTCGGCTTGCGCAGTTCGACTTCGCTGCCGTCCTTGAAGCGCACGGTCAGCGGCTCGTACTCGACCCGCACCTTGCCTTCCGGGGCGACGCCAGGCACCGCCATGTCCTGAAACTGCCCGCCATACACCGGTTCGGGCACTATGCCCAGCTGCTCGATGACCTTGGCGTAGGCCGGCTCATTGGGGATCGACAGGCGCACCAGCATCGACACGGCATTGTCCGAGTCGGGCGTCGGCGGGTGGCCGCGGCCGTCCTTGATATGGCAGTTCTGGCAGCCGTTGGTGTTGAACAGCGGGCCCAGGCCATCGCGGGCGGTGGTGGTCGAGGGAGCGATCACCCAGGGGCTGCGGAAGAAACTGTTGCCGACGCTGAAGTCCAGGCGCCGGGTCGGCGACAGGTTGGCCGACGGCATGGAAAAGGCGTTCTGGTCGCTCTTGCGCACGGTCGCCTCACCGCCGGAACGCGCTTCGCCCGGCTCGGCCTGGGTAAAACGCGGGGCGTCATCGCAGGCACTCAGGCTCAAGGCCATGAACAGCGCAGACCAGCGAAGCAGCGACGGGGGCATCGGATATCCTGCAGGACGAGCAAAACAAGGGCGCAAAGTCTAACAGGGCAGGGGAGTTTGAATAAGAGGAATTATCGTTCCGCTTGACGTGGGACAACGCAAGCGAAGCCTGCCTGTCCCTGTCCCCTGGCTCTGGTCTGGTCCTGTAGCCGCTGCCGCAGGCTGCGATCGCCACCGAAGGGGGCGCAGGGTTTCAAGATCGCTGAAGGCCTGCGGCCTTATCGCAGCCTGCGGCAGCGGCTACAGGGGCGCGTCATAGACAGGCACAAAAAAGGCGACCCGAAGGTCGCCTTTTCATTCCCGCAACGCTGATCAGAACTCGTGATCGGCGCTGTCCGGGTTCAGGTCGCTGATACCCAGCTTGCCCGCGGCCTGTTCGATCGAACCGGTCTGCTTGACCAGCGCGGCGATGGCGTCACGCACGATCTGGTTGCCCGCGTCGTTGCCGGCGGCGATCAACTGGTCGTAGTGCTCACCCTTGTTGGCGTGATCGACCATGACCTGGATCTTGGCTTCGGTGGCGGCCAGGTCGGCCTTCAATGCGGTGTCGGCGGCCGGGTCGATTTTCGCCACCAGCGACGACAGGCTGGCGCCGGTCAGCTTGGTGCCGTCGACGCGGGTGTATTCGCCCAGGTACACGTTGCGGATGCCCTTGGCATCGTAGAAGTGCGAGTTGTGGGTGTTGTCGCTGAAGCAGTCCTGTTCGTCTTCAGGGGAGTTGGCTTCCAGGGACACCTTCATGCGCTCGCCCGCCAGTTCGCCCAGGGACAGACTGCCCATGCCGAACAGCATTTTGCGCAGGCCGCTTTCAGCCGGTTCCGCTTCCAGGGTGGCGCGGTAGTTGTCGGCCACGTTCGGCTTCCAGTTGCCGACCATTTCTTCCAGGTCGTTGACCAGCAGTTGGGTCACGGCTTTCAGGTAGGCACGGCGACGGTCGTTGTGGCCGCCGGTGGCGCCGGCGCCTTCCAGGTAGTCGGAAGCCGGACGGTTGCCGGCGCCAGGGCCGGTGCCGTTCAGGTCCTGGCCCCAGAGAAGGAATTCGATGGCGTGGTAGCCGGTGGCGACGTTGGCCTCGGAACCGCCCAGCTCGTTGAGGCTGGCGAGTTTTTCCGGGGTGATGTCCTTCACGTCGACCTTGTCTTCGCCGACCTGGACTTCAGTGTTGGCGATGATGTTGGCGGTGGCGCCCGGGTTACCCAGCGCGTGCTCGTAGGACTTGTCGACGTAATCGATCAGGCCTTCGTCCAGCGGCCAGGAGTTCACCTGGCCTTCCCAGTCGTCGACGATGGTGTTGCCGAAGCGGAACACTTCGCTCTGCAGGTAAGGCACGCGAGCCGCGACCCAGGCAGCCTTGGCGGCTTTCAGGGTGTCGGCGTTGGGCTTGGCGAGGAAGGCGTCGATCGCGGTCTGCAGGGTCTTCGCGGTGGATTCGGCATCGCTGTACACGGCGAAGACCATGTCGGCGTAATGCGCGACGACCGCCTTGGCCGCCGCTTCATCGACCTTGCCGGCCGCAGGAGCGGTGGCCGGGGCTGCGGTGCTGGCGGCTGGGGTAGCGGCTTGCGGCGCGGCAGCCTGGTCTTTGCCTTCGCCGCAACCGGCGAGGGAAATAGCGATGGCCAACAGACTGGCGGTAGCCAGAGGCATACGAATCATGGCGAACATCCTGCTTCGAGAGAGGGGTGGAGTGGCGCGGAGGACGCGCAAAACTGCGACATAATGCGAAAGATTTGCATTATGTGTAAAGGGTTGCGGTTGTAAATATTTCCTATTCAGGAAGCGATTGCGCTGGATCAGGCTTATGCGCGCAATCGGGTCTTCAGAGGATGGCCGCGTTACTGCGCTGGGCCTGTTTCAGGTAGGCGCTCAGCTCTCGTGCCGGCAGGGGTTTGCTGTAGTGATAACCCTGACCTTCGTGGCAGCCTTCGGAGATGATGTAGGCCTCTTGTTCGGCGGTTTCCACGCCCTCGGCGATCACCTGCATGCCCAGGCTTTTGCCCAGCTGGATGATCGCCCGCACGATGGTCGCATCGTCGTCGTCATCCAGCAGGTCCTGGACGAAGCTCTTGTCGATCTTGATCTTGTCCAGCGGCAGGCTCTTGAGGTAGCTCAGGGACGAGTAGCCGGTGCCGAAGTCGTCGATGGCGATCAGCGCCCCCGAGCGGCGCAGGCTCAACAGGTGCTGGGCGGCGGTGCTGATGTCTTCCATCAGGCCGGTTTCGGTGACTTCCAGCTCCAGGCTGCGCGGCGGCAGGCGGTAGATCTGCAGCAGGTTGTTGACCACCCGCGGCAGCTCGGCGTGGTGCAGTTGCACGGTGGACAGGTTGACCGCCATGCGCAGGTCGCTGAAGCCCAGGTCATGCCATTCGCGCAGTTGGCGGCAGGCCTGGTCCAGCACCCATTCGCCGATGGCGATGATGGTGCCGTTCTGCTCGGCCAGGGGAATGAACAGGTCCGGCGGGACGAAGCCGTGTTCCGGATGCTGCCAGCGCAGCAGCGCCTCGACCCCGACCACACGATGATCGCGGTAGCTGATCTGCGGCTGGTAGACCAGGTGGAACTGCTCGCGGCTCAGGGCTTCGCGCAGGTCTTTTTCCAGTTCGCGGCGCCGGCGCATCTCGCTGTCGACGCTGGCGATATAGAACTGATAACGGTTGCGCGACCGGCTTTTTGCCAGGGTCATGGTCTGCTCGGCTTTCTGCAGCAGCTTCTCGGTGCTGTCGCCGTCCTCCGGGAACAGGGTGATGCCGATGGTGGCGCGCAGGCGGATTTCCTGGTGATCGAGGGCGAACGGTGCTTCCAGGTCGTCGAGAATGCTCTGCGCCAGTTCGGCGGCTTCGTAGGGTTGTTCGATATCGGCCTGGACCAGGGCGAACTGGTCGCCGCCAAGGCGGGCGAGGGCGCCCAGGCGACCACTGTGGGCCCGCAGGCGATCGGCCAGGGCCAGCAGCAACTGGTCGCCGGTCTGGTAGCTGAACTGTTCGTTGATGCCTTTGAAGTCGTCGAGGCCGACACAGAGCACCGCGACCCGGCGTTGCAGGCGGCCGGCGTCGATCAGGATCTTGTCCAGTTGCTGTTGCAGTTGCTGGCGGTTGGGCAGGCCGGTGAGGAAGTCGTACTGGGCCATGCGCAGCAGGCTGTTTTCCGCTTCATGGCGCAGGTGCGTGTTGCGTTCGATCGACGCCAGCAACTGGTTGGCGGTATTGATCCAGATCCCCAGCTCGTTTCGCTCGTGGCCCTTGAGCAACGGGATCTGATGTTCGCTGGGGCGGTCCGGATTGATGGTGGTCAGGTGCTCGATGATCCGCGACAGCGGCTTGGTCAGCAGCCAGTGGTAAACCAGGTACAGCACCAGGCCCATGGCCAGGGCGCGCAGTACGCCGGAAATGAAAATGATCACCGAGCTGACGATAAAGCCCTGGCCGTAGGTGGCCGTGTCGAGGGTGATGCTCAGGTCGCCGTAGTATTCGCTGTAGGGGCCACGACCCACCAGTTGGGTGGTGAAGGTGCGCTCCTTGCCGAGGATCAGATCGGTCAGCCAGCGGCTGGGGGAATTCTGCAACTCACGGGTTTTTTCCGCGAGCATGGTTTCGTTGGGATGGCCAATGGAGGCCATGCGCACAGCATCATCCTGGAACAGGCCTTCGATGACTTGCATGCCCATTTCGCGGTCCAGGCTGTAGACGGCCTGGGTCGAGGGGTCGCGAAACATGTCGAGAATGCGCTGGGCATCATTAGCGACCGCCTGCCGAGTCTTATAAGCATCGAAGACGATTTGTGCGCAGCTCAGCACTACGCCCACTATCAGTGCCGACAGCAGCACAACCCGGAGCAACTTCACCGACAAGCTGTTTTTGAGTTCCAGCTTCAAAGGGTTATTCCTTGTTCCGTGCGGGTAGCGTCAAGTTGCCATGAGTATTGGCAATCCCGTGATGGCAGTCAAAGGGACAATCAGGCCCAGGATATTTCACCTGTAGGCTTGGTTGGAATGCCGGGAGCCAGCATATCCGCGCTTATCGGTTATATGTCGGTAGCCAAGCCTTGCAACTTGAGGGACGGCGGAGATTTTTTAGCTGAATAGAGAGGTTGGTCCGCCGGGCTGGCGCGGCAAACCTGGCCCTTGCCGGTAAAACGAAAAAACCCGGCAATGCCGGGTTTTTTTGACTGCAAACGGGCTTAGGCGACGAAGGTCTTGCCTTCGAACTGCTCGGCCACGAATTTCCAGTTGACCAGGTTCCAGAACGCTTCGACGTACTTTGGACGCAGGTTGCGGTAGTCGATGTAGTAAGCGTGTTCCCAGACGTCGCAAGTCAGCAGCGGGGTGTCGCCGCTGGTCAGCGGGTTGCCGGCGCCGATAGTGCTGGCCAGGGCCAGGGAACCGTCAGCCTTTTTCACCAGCCAGCCCCAACCGGAACCGAAGGTGCCGACGGAAGTCTTGGTGAATTCTTCTTTGAACTTGTCGAACGAACCGAAAGCGGCGTTGATGGCTTCAGCCAGAGCGCCGGTTGGTTGACCGCCGGCGTTTGGCGCCAGGCAGTTCCAGTAGAAAGTGTGGTTCCAGACCTGAGCGGCGTTGTTGAAGATACCGCCCGAGGAAGACTTGACGATCTCTTCCAGGGTCTTGCCTTCGAACTCGGTGCCTGGCACCAGGTTGTTCAGGTTCACGACATAGGTGTTGTGGTGCTTGTCGTGGTGGTATTCCAGGGTTTCCTTGGAAATGTGCGGCTGCAGGGCATCGTGTGCGTAAGGCAGCGGCGGCAATTCGAAAGCCATGATGATTCTCCTAATCAGGTCAGTTGCGGTGAGCGCAAGGCCGATCACGGGCGGCCAGACAAGCGCCGGGGAGTTTGTACTCTTTGCGGCGCAGGGTTCGGATCATAGCACCGGGGGTGCGGCTTAACCACGCAACAACTGTGTGGGATAGAGGTTCAAGGGGATGCCCTCGCTAAATGACGAAACGCGTTGGCGCTGTGATCGTGCCAGGCAAGGCGCGGGACGCAGAGGATGCTTTTTGCCTCTTCAAGTCCCGCAACGCAGCATGGCACGATCACAGCGCCAACCCGAAGGGCCGTCGCCCCGCAAAGCGCAATCCGTCGTTGTTCGTCGCTCATTTGGACCACCAAACCACGCTCCTCACGCCTAGTCTTGCGCTTTGCGGGGCGGCGGCGCGCTCGTCATTTAGCGAGGGCATCCCCTTAGCCTTTTGGAATAAATCACCCGGCGGTCATCAACTGGATCGCGACACTGAACATCATCACCGCCACCAGCAGATCGAGAATGCGCCAGGTGCTCGGCCGCGCCAGCCATGGAGCCAGCCATGCGGCGCCGAGGGCGAGGGTGAAAAACCACAGCAGCGAAGCACTGGCCGCGCCGACCACATAGGCGCCGGGTTCGGTCTGTTGCGCGCCCAGCGAGCCGATCAGCAGCACCGTGTCCAGGTACACATGGGGGTTGAGCAGGGTCACCGCCAGCGCACTGAGCAGCACCGCGCGCAGCGAGCGCACGGTCTGGTTCTCGCCCTGTTGCAGGCTCTGCCTGGAACAGGCGCGACGCAGGGCCTGGCTGCCGTACCAGATCAGGAACGCGGCGCCGCCCCAGCGGGCAACCGCCAGCAGCGTCGGGCTCTGCGCCAGCACCGTGGCCAGGCCGAATACCCCGGCCGCCACCAGCAACGCATCGCAAGTCACGCACAGCACGGCCACCGGCAGGTGGTGTTCACGGCGCAGGCTCTGGGCCAGGACAAACGCATTCTGGCTGCCGATCGCCATGATCAGCCCGGCCGCCACCAGCAGCCCGTTAACGTAGCTCTGCCACATGGCGTTTACTCCTCGCCCGAGGCCAGTTGCCGCAGCACGCCCATGGCGCGCTCGGCATCGGCCTTAGCGACAAACAGATGATCGTGGTAGTAGCCGGCGATCACGTTGCAACTGATCCCGGCCTTGCCCAGGGCGCTGGCGAACGCGGCGGTCAGGCCGACGGCTTCCAGGGCCGAGTGCACATTCAGGGTGATCCAGGCCGCGACGTAGTCGAAACCCAGCCCCAGCCGTTCGGCCTGCTGGCGTTCGAGGATCACCGTGAGCCCTTCCTGCTCGCGAAAGCTGCCCAGTACGTCGCTACCTTCGAGCAGCGCGCGATCGGCGATGGAGCAGAACACGTAGTCACCGTGGTTGAGCTGCGGGCTCATGCTGCGCAGCAGGGTATCGAGGGAGGTTTCGCCAGCCATGAAAAAGGTCCTTGAACGAGAAAGCATGCTGGCTATTCTCCGGTGGCAGGCTGTATAAGAAAAACCAATATTGCTGATCGCTCATTAGGAAAACTGATGTTCGACTATAAATTGCTGTCCGCCCTGGCCGCGGTGATCGAACAGGCCGGATTCGAGCGTGCCGCGCAGGTGCTGGGGTTGTCGCAGTCGGCCATTTCCCAGCGGATCAAGCTGCTCGAGGCGCGGATCGGGCAGCCGGTGCTGGTGCGGGTTACGCCGCCGGCGCCGACGGAAATCGGCCGGCGCCTGCTCAACCATGTGCAGCAGGTACGCCTGCTCGAACGCGACCTGCAGAGCCAGGTGCCGGCCCTGGACGAGGAAGGTTTGCCGGAGCGTCTGCGCATCGCCCTCAACGCCGACAGCCTGGCCACCTGGTGGGCCGAGGCGGTGGGCGACTTCTGTGCCGAGCAGCACTTGCTCCTCGACCTGATCGTCGAAGACCAGACCGTGGGCCTCAAGCGCATGCGCGCCGGCGAAGTGGCGGCCTGTGTCTGCGCCAGCGAGCGGCCGGTGGCGGGCGCCCGCAGTGTGCTGCTGGGCGCCATGCGCTACCGTGCCCTGGCCAGCCCGGCCTTCCTTGCGCGGCATTTTCCGCAAGGCGTGCAAGCCGAGCGCCTGGCTCGCACGCCAGCCCTGGTGTTCGGCCCGGACGATTTCCTGCAGCACCGCTACCTGGCGGCGCTGGGGGTCGATGGCGGGTTCGAGCATCACCTGTGTCCCTCGTCCGAGGGCTTCATCCGCTTGACCGAGGCCGGCCTGGGCTGGGGGCTGGTGCCCGAATTGCAGGTGCGCGACCAGTTGGCGCGGGGGGTGTTGGTGGAGCTTTTGCCAGATAAGCCGATCGATGTGCCGCTGTACTGGCATCATTGGCGCAATGGTGGCCAACTGCTGGGCCTGCTCACCGAGCACCTGGCGCGTTCTTCGGCGCAATGGCTGGTGCCCTTGGAGCAGCCATAAGCGTCAAGCGACAAGCTCCAAGTGGGCAGCTTGCGCTTTGGTTTTCAACTTGCAGCTTGCAGCTTGTAGCTCGTCACTGCGTTTTTTTAGGAGCAAGTCATGAAAATTCTGGTCACCGGCGCAAGCGGCTTCATTGGTGGACGCTTCGCGCGTTTTGCCCTTGAGCAGGGCCTGGATGTACGGGTCAACGGGCGTCGGGCCGAAGGTGTGGAGCATCTGGTGCGGCGCGGGGCCGAGTTCGTCCAGGGCGACTTGAGCGACGCGGACCTGGTGCGCGACCTGTGTCGCGACGTCGACGCGGTGGTGCATTGCGCGGGAGCGGTGGGGCTCTGGGGGCGCTATCAGGATTTTCATCAGGGCAACGTGCTGGTCACCGAAAACGTGGTCGAAGCCTGCCTCAAGCGCCATGTCCGGCGTCTGGTGCATCTGTCGTCACCGTCGATCTATTTCGACGGTCGCGACCATCTGGGCCTGACCGAAGAACAGGTGCCCAAGCGCTTCAAGCATCCTTATGCCGCCACCAAATACCTGGCGGAGCAGAAGGTGTTCGGCGCCCAGGAGTTCGGCCTGGAGGTGCTGGCGCTGCGCCCGCGCTTTGTCACCGGCGCCGGCGACATGAGCATTTTCCCGCGCCTGTTGAAGATGCAGCGCAAGGGCCGTCTGGCGATCATCGGCAACGGCCTGAACAAGGTCGACTTCACCAGTGTGCAGAACCTCAACGAAGCGCTGCTCAGCGGTCTGCTGGCCAGCGGCTCGGCCCTGGGCAAGGCCTACAACATCAGTAACGGCGCGCCCGTGCCGTTGTGGGACGTGGTGAACTACGTGATGCGCCAGATGGGCGTTCCGCAGGTCACGCGCTACCGCTCCTTTGGCCTGGCCTACAGCGTGGCGGCCCTCAATGAAGGCTTCTGCAAGCTCTGGCCGGGCCGTCCGGAGCCGACCCTGTCGCGCCTGGGCATGCAGGTGATGAACAAGAACTTCACCCTGGATATCAGCCGCGCCCGCCATTATCTGGATTACGAACCTAAGGTCAGCCTGTGGACGGCCCTGGATGAATTCTGCGGCTGGTGGAAGGCCCAGGACATACGCTGAAAATAAACACTGAACCGAGTTCGGGGTTCAGGGTCGATCAGGGCGGCGGGTTAGCGGTTTATACTCGCCGCATTCAGCTATCACCGCGGTTTAGAAAGGTTGCCCCATGCGTAACGATGCCAACGACGACTTCGACGATGTTCCAAGCCTGCGTGCCGATACCCTCGACGATGATTTCCCGACCACCGCCGCGGGCCGCGCGCGTACTTCGGTGCATTCGCGCAGCGTGCCGGCCGCCAAGGTCAAGACCCCGAATGCCGGGCCGCTCTGGGCGCTGGTCGGCGCCTTGTTCTTCGCCTTTATCGGCCTGGCCTGGTGGAGCTTCCAGCAGATCTCGCTGATGGAGCAGCAACTGGTCGCCACCCAGGAAAGTTTCGCCCGCATCAGCGAAGAAGCGGCGGGGCGCCTGCAGGATATTTCCGGCAAGGTGGTGGCCAGCCAGTCCAGCGTCAACAGCGACAGCGAAGCCTTGAAGCTGCAGATCAAGCAGCTGGAAAGCCGCCTGCAGGACCAGGGCAAGCAGCAGCAAGGCGTGGCCGGGCAGGCCACGGACCTGGACAAGCGCCTGGCCCAGATGACCGCGCAGGCCACCGAGCAGCAGGCGGCCAACAGCCAGTTGCAGGCACAGGTGAAAACCTTGAGCAGCGAACTGGCCGCCCTGAAAAGCGCGCCTGCCGACACCAGCAAGGTCGATGCCCAGTTCAAGAGCCTGAACGGCGAGATCGCGGCCTTGAAGAAACAGGGCAACCCGAGCGCCGCCATCGAGCGTCTGGAGCAGGACATCATCGTGCTCAAGAGTCAGCAGGACAATCGTCCCGCCGCGGCCCAGGGCGGTACCAACACCGCCGAGTTCGATGCTTTCCGCGGCCAGGTCACTCGCAACATCAATACCCTGCAGAGCCAGATCCAGAACCTGCAGCAGCAGCTCAATACCCGCCCCTGACCCTGGCGACCTTCCCGCGCGTGGCGTGGGAAGGTCGCGGTTTTGCCTCTCGCCTCCCTGCTTCGCTGAATACTCGACCATATCCCGCAGCCGTCTACGCTCTTGAAACACCAACAAGAACGAGGGACGCGCAATGAGGGGATTGCTTAGAGCCACGGTGCTGGGGTGGCTGCTGATGTTCTGCGCCAGCCAGGTCCAGGCGGCGGACGATGCCACGGCGGCCAAGGCCCTGCTGGAGAAGGCCCTGGCCTACTACCACGACCAGGGTGACAAGGCCTTCGCCGCGTTCAGCCGCCAGGGCGAGTTCGTCGACAAGGACCGTTATGTGTTTGTGGTCGACACCAAGGGGGTGATGCTGGCCAGTGGCGGGCCGTCGTCGGCGCTGATCGGCCGCGATGTTTCCGAGGTGCTCGGGCCGGATCTGCAAAAGGCCTTCAAGGACGCGCTGAAGATTCCCGAGGGCAATGGCATCCAGCAAGCCGAATACCGCTGGCAGAACTGGGCCGATGGCAAGGTCGAGCGCAAGCATGTGTATTACCAGCGGGTCGGCGAGCGGATCCTGGCGGTCGGCTATTACCTGCCACGGGCTTCCGCCGAGCAGGCCAAAGCCTTGCTGGACAAGGCGGCGATCGAACTGGTCAAGGATGAGAAGGGCACGCTGACAGCGATCAACTCGCTCAAGGGCGGCTTCCTGCAGGACGACCTGTATGTGTTCGTGGTCGACCTGGACAACCAGCGCTACGTGGCCCACGGCACCAATCTGCGGCTGATCAATACCGACTTCGGCAAGGTCAAGGACCCGGACGGCAAACCGGTGGGCGAGCCGATCCTGGCGCTGATGGCCACCCAGGAGCAGGGCGAGTATGAGTACCGCTGGAAGAACCCGGTGACGGCCAAGGTGGAAGACAAGCACGCCTACCTGCGCAAGGTCGGGCACTTCCTGGTGGCGGTGGGGTACTACAGCCCGTAAAGGTCGCTCGCCAGCCAGCTCGCCTGTAGCAGAGCTGGCTGGCGATGCCGTTATTTGACCTTGTCTTCGCGCCCGCGCAGCAGCGCGTTGGGCATGGCCAGCGCCGCCGCCAACCCGAGCAACGACACCGCCGCGCTGACCATCAGCAAGTGTTTGAAGGTCAGCAGCAACTCAGCCCGCAAGGCGCCCTGTTCCGGCCCCGGCGCGGCGTTCAGGCCGTCGAGCAGCACATTGCCCGAGTGGCCTTCGCCGATCAGCGCCGAGCCGCTCAACTGGGCGAAGCTGGAATCCTGCAACAGCGCCAGCAACAGCGCCGACATCAAGGCCACGCCCACCGCACCGCCCAGGGAGCGGAACAGATTGGTGGTGCTGGTGGCGACGCCGATGTCCCGTTGTTCCACCGAGTTCTGGCTGCCCACCAGCGACGTCGGGAACTGCATGCCCGAGGCAATCCCGCTGAACAACATGAACACACTGCTCAGCAGCACCGCCTGGGGCGGGCTGAAGGCCATGCCGAGAACGGTCAGTGGCATCAGCAGGGCGCCACCGAGGATCATCGGCTTGTAGCGGCCGGTCACCGAGGTCATGCGCCCGGCGAAGTAGGCGCCCATCGGCAGGCCGATGGCCAGCGGCAGCAGGTGCAATGCCGCGCTGTCGGCACCGGCGCCGGTGACGCTCTGAAAGCGCAACGGCATCAGCACCGTCAGCGAGATGGCCTGGAAGCTGGTGAAGAACACCGTGCACCAGCACAACATGGCGTTGCGGTTGGCGAACAGGTGCATGGGCAGCAGCGGCTCTTGCGTGCGCCGTTCATGCCAGGCGAACAGGGCCAGGGCGACGACGGCACACGCCAGCAGGCCTAGCACTTCGCTGCTGCGCCAGGCGTGGCCCTGGCCGAAATGGGTGATCGCCAGCAGCAGGGCCGTCAGGCCGATGATCATCAGCAGCGTGCCGAGGTAGTCGATGATCGGTTTGCGCTGCGGAATCGGCAGCCCGCGCAGATTGCGCCTGGCTACCAGCCAGGCGCCCAGGCCCAGGGGCAGGTTGATCAGGAACACCCAGCGCCAGGACAGGTATTCGGTCATGTAGCCGCCGAGCACCGGGCCGGCGACGCTGGCCGCCGCGTACATGCTGCTGAAATAGCCCTGGTAACGCCCGCGCTCGCGGGGCGGCACGATGTCGCCGATGATCGCCTGGCTGACCGAAATCATCCCGCCGGCGCCGATGCCCTGGAAGATCCGCGCCAGGACCAGCTGTTCCATGTTCTGCGCCATGCCGCAGAACAGCGACGCCAGGGTGAACAGGCCCATGCCGAACAGCATCAGCTTGCGCCGGCCGTAGAGGTCGCCGAGCTTGCCGTAGATCGGCACCGACACAGTCATGGCCACCATGTAGCCGGAAATCACCCAGGCCAGCAGGCTGACGTCCTTGAATTGCGCGGAGATGGCGGGCATGGAGACCGCGACTATGGTCTGGTCCAGGGCGCCGAGGAAGATCGCCAGCATCAGGGCGATCAGTACGCTGCGAAGAGCCGGTTTGGGCTGGCCAGGCTGGTTGGGATTGGACACGAAATAACCTGCGGGCAGTGATTGACCCGCAGGGTGCAAGGCGAGCGGGAATGCTCGCCAGTGTACTCGATAGGCTCCTACTCGATAGCCTCGTAAGGAAGGCCGACGTAATTTTCCGCGATGGTTTTGCGCCCGGCCTCGGAGTCGACGAAGTACGCCAGCTCCGACTCGGCGATGCGCTGGCTGAAGTCGTCGGAGTCGGGGAAACGGTGCAGCATCGCGGTCATCCACCAGGAGAAACGCTCGGCCTTCCAGATCCGCCGCAGGCAGATTTGCGAATACTTCTGCAGCAAGTCGGTGCGCTGCTCGCGGTAGACCTTGAGCAGGATGTTGAACAGCGTGCTGACATCGCTGGCGGCCAGGTTCAGGCCCTTGGCCCCGGTGGGGGGCACGATGTGCGCGGCGTCGCCGACCAGGAACAGCCGTCCGTATTGCATCGGCTCGACCACGAAGCTGCGCAGCGGCGCGATGCTTTTCTCGATCGACGGCCCGGTCACCAGGCGTTCGGCCAGCTCCTCGGGCAGGCGCCTCTTGAGCTCGTCCCAGAAACGTTGATCGGACCAGTCGGCGACATTTTCTTCTGCCGGTACTTGCAGGTAGTAGCGGGTGCGGGTGGTCGACCGCATGCTGCACAGGGCAAAGCCGCGTTCATGGCGGGCGTAGACCAGTTCGTCGTGGACCGGCGGGGTGTCGGCGAGAATGCCGAGCCAGCCGAACGGATAGACGCGTTCGAACACCTTGAGCTTGTCGGCCGGGATCGACTGCCGGGCGACCCCGTGGAAACCGTCGCAGCCGGCGATGTAGTCGCAGTCCAGGCGATGGGGTTCGCCCTGGTAATCGAAGGTCAGGTAGGGCTGGTCGCTGTGCATGTCGTGGGGGCGCACGTTGTCGGCCAGGTACAGGGTCCGGGCGCCGACGGCCTGGCGGGCTTGCATCAGGTCGCGGGTGACTTCGGTCTGGCCGTAGATCGTCACGCTCTTGCCATTGGTGAGGGTGTGCAGGTCGATGGTCACCCGGCGGCCGTCGAGGGCCAGTTCGAAACCACCGTGCACCAGGCCTTCGGCGTCCATGCGCTGGCTGACCCCGGCCTGGCGCAGCAGGTCGACCATGCCTTGTTCCAGCACCCCGGCGCGGATGCGCCCGAGTACGTAATCCGGGGTTTGTCGTTCGAGGATCAGGGTATCGATGCCGGCCTTGTGCAGCAGTTGGCCGAGCAGCAGTCCGGAGGGGCCGGCGCCAATGATGGCGACTTGAGTTTTCAGGGTTTTCATTGTTTTTATGACTCGCAAGCTTCACGCGAACAGGTTCGCTGACTGATTTTTATGTTTCGAGTGCCTGCATTTTTCACTTGTGATGCTGTCAGTTGAAGGTGAAAACTGAGCCGATACCTGTTCATTTCACCAATCGGTGCGATTATCGCCCGTCACCCAGAGGCCTGGATTGCAGTTATGAATAAGCCTGCCTTGCCTTCAATTCCGGTGTTCAAACTCTATGGGGAAAGCCTGGATTGGCCGACACCGGACCTGCTGCACTGCGAAACCATTTCCAAGCGCAGCCGCGAGCACCATTGGGAAATCAAGCCGCATCGGCATGCCGATCTCTGTCAATTACTGTTCGTGCATCGCGGCCAGGCCGAGCTTGAGATCGAAGGCCAGCGCACGTTGCTGGGGGAGTCGGCGCTGCAGATCCTGCCGGCCCTGTCGGTGCACGGCTTTCGTTTTTCCGAAGACATCGACGGTTATGTGGTGACCCTGGCGGCGCCCTTGATGGCCCATCTGCAAGCCCAGCTGGGGCATTCGGTAAATGCCCTGGCCGTGGCCGAGAGCTACCCGGCGGGCGCCGACGGCGACTACCTGAACAGCTTGTTTGCCGCGTTGCAGAACGAGTACCAGGGGCGTGAGCCGGCGCGGGAAATGCTCATGCACTCGCTGGTCAGCGTGATCATGGTGTGGGTCAGCCGCCAGGCGATCCGGCGCCGCAGCGCCAGCCAGCGACCGCAGCGGGCGCGGGAGTATTTCAATGGGTATATCCAACTGGTGGAGGCCCACTATCGCGAGCATGTGAAGGTCGAGGACCTGGCGCACAAGCTGGGGATTTCCGTTTCCCACCTCAATGGCACCTGCCGTGAACTGGCGGGCCAGCCGGCCCTGCAGATCATGCATGAGCGTCAGCTGCTGGAGGCCAAGCGCCTGCTGACCTACACCAGCATGACCATCTACGAGATTTCCGACACCCTGGGGTTTTCCGATCCCACCAACTTCACCCGGTTGTTCCGCCGCCGGGTCGGGATCTCGCCCAAGGCTTTCCGCGACCGGCTGAAGACCGATCACGAGCCGTGACGCCGCGCGCCTGCATCATTTCAGGGAGTTGAGGGTCGCGTTGTGCGGGATGCACTGGTCGACGTTGCAGCTGGCGTAGACACGTGGCTGTTGCCGGGCCTGCTCGACGCGATAGGCCGCTGTTCCATACAGCGCCAGGGTCGCGGTGCAGGTGACGAAAATGGCCAGGTATCTTCTTGTTTTGATGTTCATGGCAAACACCTCTGAACGAATACCCCTGCGCGTGTGGGGGTACTGTTATCAGCATAGATCAGCCATGTGGATCAGCCATGGCCGCCGGCCAGGTCGCGGGCAGCGTGTTGACGGGGTATTCAGCGGTCTTATCGGGCTTTAAAGGCCCTTGTCCCACTCCGGCTCCTCGGGGAAGCGCAGCACCAGGAAATCCAGCATGCTGCGCAGGGCCGCCGGCATGTGTTTGCGCGAGGCGTAGACCGCGTACATGTTCATTTGCCGGGGCTCTGCGTGGGGCAGCAGGCGCACCAGTTCGCCGCTGTGGATATGCACCCCGGCCTGGTAGCTGGGCAGCATGGCCACGCCGGCCCCGGCCATGGTCGCGCGCAACAGGGTGCTGGCTTCGTTGGCGCTGATATTGCCCTGCACAGGGACCGAAACCTGTTCGCCGTCCTGCTCGAAATGCCACAGGCTCTTGCCGAAATAGGAGTGGGTCAGGCAGTTGTGCTGGCTGAGTTCCTCGACGCGTTGCGGTGCCGGGTGCTCGCGCAGGTAGGCCGGCGAGGCGCAGATCACCGAGCGGCAGACCGTCAGGCGCCGGGCGATCAGGTTCGGGTCCAGGTCGTTGCTGGTGCGGATCGCCAGGTCGATGCGCTCGTCCACCAGGTTCACCGTGCGGTCGAGCATCTGCAAGTCGATGCTGACGCCGGGGTAACGCTTGACGTAGGTGGCCATGGCATCGGCCAACTGGGCCTGGCCGAACGAGGTGCTGACGCTGATGCGCAGCAAGCCGCGGGGCGCGTCGTCGGGTTCGCTGACGGCGGCCTGCATGTCCGTCGACAACTCGAGCATCTGCCGGCAGCGCGGCAGGATCTCCGTGCCCGCCGCGGTCAGGCTCAGCTTGCGAGTGGTGCGGTGCATCAGCCGGGCGCCGACCCAGTCCTCCAGTTCCGCCAGATAGCGCGAAACCACCGGCCGCGAGAGGTCCAGGTGGTCGGCGGCGGCCGACTGGCTGCCAAGGTCGACTACGGTGACGAAGACGCGCATTGCTTGAAGACGATCCATGATTTGCCCGCTTTCAGAAACAAACTATGTCCAAGCATCGCATTTTTTGTAACGAGTGCGGCAACTAAGCTTCATCTCCATCGCCACTTACCTATCGCCACCTACCCTGGCCACTTACGGCCGACAGACCATCGGAGCTGCACATGATCGGATTCACCTCACTCAAGCGCCTGCTGCTGGCCACCGCCACCCTGGGTTTCGCCGCCCATGCCGCCGCCGTCGAGCCGGCCCTGAAGCTGGATGTGTACAATCCGGGCGCCGCGGCGATCTTCCCGGTGACCTCGGTGCTGGTCAGCGGCAAGAAGGAAGCGATCCTGGTGGATGCGCAGTTCGGCAAATCCCAGGCCGAGCAACTGGTGGAAAAGATCCGCGCCAGCGGCAAGCAATTGACCACCATCTACATCAGCCACGGTGACCCGGACTACTACTTCGGCCTGGACACCATCACCCGGGCCTTCCCCAAGGCCAAGGTCGTGGCGTCGCAGCCGACCGTCGAGCACATCAAGGCCACGGTCGACGGCAAGCTTGCATTCTGGGGCCCGAAAATGGGCGCCGACGTGCCGGCCAAGACCATCGTGCCGGGCGTGCTCAAGGGCCACAGCCTGAGCCTGGAAGGGCAGAAACTGGACATCATCGGCCTGGACGGCAAGCAACCTGACCGTACCTTCGTCTGGATCCCGTCGATCAAGGCGGTCGTCGGTGGCGTGGTGGTCGCGGAAAACATCCATGTGTGGATGGCCGATACCCAGACCGCGCAATCCCACAAGGACTGGCTGACCACCCTGGACACCATCGCTGCGCTGAAACCCCAGACCGTGGTGCCCGGCCATTACCTGGGCGAAAGCGCCCGCTCCCTGGCTCCGGTGCATTTCACCGCCGACTACATCAAGGCCTTCGATGAAGAAACCGCCAAGGCCAAGGATTCCGCCGAACTGATCGCGGCGATGAAAAAGCGTTACCCGGACCTGGGCGAAGACAGCTCCCTGGAGCTGAGCGCCAAGGTCGCCAAGGGCGAAATGAAGTGGTGATTCGACCGTCCCCGCGCCTGGCGCGGGGGCATTCCCTGTAAGGCTTTGTGTCACTTATCGGAACTGGAGAACTGTCATGAGCAAGATCGCAATCATTGGGGCCACCGGCCGTGCCGGTAGCCAACTGCTGGAAGAAGCCCTGCGTCGTGGTCACAGCGTTACCGCGATTGCCCGTAACCCGGCGAAAATCGGCAATCGCGCCGGTGTGGTGAGCAAGGCGGTCGACGTGCTGGACGGCGCGGCGTTGCAAGCGGCGATCGCCGGTCACGATGCGGTGATCAGTGCGGCGCACTTTTCCACCATCGCGCCCAAGGCCGTGATCGAGCCGGTGAAAAAGGCCGGGGTCAAACGCCTGCTGGTGGTGGGCGGTGCCGGTTCGTTGCTGTTGCCCGACGGCAGCCGGGTGATCGATGCCGCCGGTTTTCCGGACGAATACAAGGCCGAAGCCAGTGCCGGCAGTGTGTTCCTCGATACCCTGCGCCAGGAGAAAGAGCTGGACTGGACCTTCCTGTCGCCATCGGCGGAGTTCGTCGAAGGCGAGCGCCGCGGGCAGTTCCGCCTGGGCCAGGACCATCTGCTGGTGAGCGCCGAAGGCAAGAGCTGGATCACCTTCTCCGACTTCGCCATCGCCATGATCGATGAGCTGGAAACACCGAAGCACTCCCGCCAGCGTTTCACGGTCGGTTACTGAGACATCCTGTAGCCGCTGCCGGAGGCTGCGATTGGCTGCGCAGCAGTCGTAAAACCAGATACCGCGTTTTTGCAGGTACAACGTGTTGACCGGATTACGACCGCTATGCGCTCGATCGCAGGCTGCGCCAGCGGCTACAGGGCTATCGTGCCCGGGCCTGTTCCACCAGCCAGTCCAGCAACGCCCGCAACTGCGGCGACGGTGCCGAGCGATCGGGGTGTACCAGGTAATAGCCCAGCCCCGTACGGACCTTCAATTCAAATGGCATGACCAGCCGCCCGGCGCTCAGGTCTTCGCCGATCAATGCCCAATCGCCTATAGCTACCCCCGTCCCCTGGGAAGCAACCGACATCGCCAGGTCCAGGGTTTCGAAATGCTGGCCCTTGTCGATGTTGTTCAGCACCGTCCCCGAGGCTTTCAGCCAGGTACTCCAGTCATGGGTATCCAGGGTCGGATGCAGCAGCATGTGTTGCTGCAGGTCGGCCGGGGTCTGGAGCGGTATCGCCCCTTCGAGCAATGCAGGTGAACACACCGGCGTCAGCTGTTCGTCGAACAGGTGATAGGCACCGAGGGTGGAAGGTGGCGGGGCACCGTAAATCACCGCGGCGTCGAACTGCTCGCGGCTGAAGTCCACCCCATGCTGCACCGTGGTGGTCAGCCGCACAGGCACGTCCGGACGCTCCTTCTGCCATTGCATCAGGCGTGGCAACAACCAGCGCATCACGCAGGTGGACGCCTTGAGTTGCAGGGTGTCGCGGTTCACCCCGACCTGTTCCACCCCCTCGCTGATCAGGCCGAACACCTGTTCCACCCGTGGCAGCCATTCCCGGCCTTCGGCCGTCAGGCTCAGGCCGCGGGCCTGGCGCTGGAACAAGGCATAACCCAGGTGACTCTCCAGGCCGGCGATCTGCCGGCTCACCGCACCCTGGGTGATATGCAGCTGCTCGGCCGCGTGGGTGAAGTTGCAGCAGCGCGCGGTGATCAGAAAGGTGTGCAGCGCGGGTAGGGGCGGGAGGCGTTTCATAAAGGGCCAAGGCATGACGTGAGGACATGGCGAGTATGACTTTTTATCCATTGTTCCCGCTACACGCGGCCCGTTCCAATGACGCCTTCCCCGTGCCTGGCCATGCAGCGGCCAGCCAGGCACACCGTCTCAAGCGAACAAGAAGGGCAAGACATGGCGACGTGCGGCGAAGTGTTGGTCAAGTTACTCGAAGGTTATGGCGTCGAGCAGGTCTTCGGCATTCCCGGGGTGCACACCGTCGAGCTGTATCGCGGCCTGGCCCGTTCGAGCATCCGGCATGTCACGCCGCGCCACGAGCAGGGTGCCGGTTTCATGGCCGACGGCTATGCCCGCACCAGTGGCAAGCCGGGGGTGTGCTTCATCATCACCGGCCCGGGCATGACCAACATCACCACCGCCATGGGCCAGGCCTACGCCGATTCGATTCCGATGCTGGTGATCTCCAGCGTGCAATCGCGCAGCCAGCTCGGCGGCGGTCGCGGCAAGCTGCACGAGTTGCCGAACCAGGGCGCCCTGGTGGGCGGCGTGGCGGCGTTCTCCCATACCCTGATGTCGGCGGCGGAACTGCCGGGTGTGCTGGCCCGCGCCTTCGCGTTGTTCCAGGCCGGCCGCCCGCGCCCGGTGCACATCGAAATCCCCCTCGACGTGCTGGTGGAGGAGGCCGACGACCTGCTCGACAGCGAGCCGGTGAGCATCGCCCGGGCCGGCGCTGCGCCCGCCGCCATCGCGCGGATGAGCCAGTTGCTGGCCGGCGCCAGGCGTCCGCTGATCCTCGCCGGCGGTGGCGCGATCGATGCCGCCGCGTCCCTGACCCGCCTCGCCGAATCGCTCCAGGCGCCTGTGGCCCTGACCATCAACGCCAAGGGCATGCTGCCGTCGCGGCACCCGCTGCTGATCGGTTCGACCCAGTCGCTGGTGGCGACCCGCGCCCTGGTGGCCGATGCCGACGTGGTCCTGGCCATCGGCACCGAGCTGGCCGAAACCGATTACGACGTGACCTTCGCTGGTGGTTTCGAGATTCCTGGCGCCCTGCTGCGCATCGACATCGATCCTGACCAGACCGTGCGCAACTATCCGCCGAAAGTGGCGTTGGTGGCCGACGCGCACAGCGCAACCGAAGCCTTGCTGGCCGAGTTGGGCAAACAACCGCTGAGCGAGCGCGACAGCGCCTGGGGCGCGGCCCGTGCCGCTGCCCTGCGTAGCGCACTGGAGCAGCAGTGGGACGCGCCGACCCGGGTGCAGACCCTGTTCCTCGAAACCGTCCTGCAGGAGCTGCCGGAGATCGTCATCGTCGGCGACTCCACGCAGCCGGTGTACAGCGGCAACCTGACCTTCAACCCCGAGCGTCCGCGCCGCTGGTTCAACTCCTCGACCGGCTACGGCACCTTGGGTTATGCCTTGCCGGCGGCGATCGGCGCCTGGCTCGGTGGCGCTTCCGAACGCAAGGCCCGGGGCCCGGTGGCGTGCCTGATCGGCGACGGCGGCCTGCAGTTCACCCTGTCGGAACTGGCCTGCGCGGTGGAAGCGCGCACGCCAATCATCGTGCTGCTGTGGAATAACCAGGGCTATGAAGAGATCAAGAAATACATGGTCAACCGCGACATCGAGCCGGTGGGCGTGGACATCTACACGCCGGACTTCATCGGCGTGGCCAAGGCCCTGGGCTGCGCCGCCGAGGCCATCGACAGCATCGACGGATTGCGCGATGCGTTGCGCGCGGCCAGCGATCGCCAGGGCCCGACCCTGATCGAAATCGACCAGGCCGGCTGGATGCGGGCGGTGCAGGCATGAACCCGACAAACCTGTTGAACGGCCTGTATATCGATGGCCAGTGGCATGCCGGCAGCGAGCGGTTGCCGGTGATCAATCCGTCTACCGAAGAGCCACTGGCCGTGGTCGGTGGCGGCGATCAACACAGCGTCGAGCAGGCGGTGAGTGCCGCCCAGGCCGGGCTCGCCGAGTGGGCCGCGACCTGCGGCGCCGAGCGTGGCGCGGTGTTGCGGCGGATCGCCGCCGGGGTCGCCGAGCGCCGTGAACGCCTGATGCACCTGCAGTCGAGCAACAACGGCAAGCCGCAATTCGAAGCGGCCATCGACGTCGACGACGTGATTGCTACCTTCGAGTATTACGCGGGGCTGGCCGAAGGCCTGGACGCCGCCCAGGACCGCGATGTGCCGCTGCCCAGCGATGATTTCAGCGCCCGTGTGCGGCGTGAGCCCTGTGGCGTGGTCGGCCTGATCGTGCCGTGGAATTTCCCGATGGTCACCACCGCCTGGAAGCTCGCGCCGGCCCTGGCCGCCGGTTGCAGCGTGGTGCTCAAGCCCTCGGAAGTCACCCCGCTGCCGGAACTGGAACTGGCGGCGATCATCGCCCGGAGCGGCTTGCCCAAGGGCGTGTTCAATCTGGTCTGCGGCACCGGGCTGGCGGTGGGCGCGCCGCTGGCGGCGGATCCGCGGGTGGCGAAGATCTCCTTCACCGGCAGCAATGCGGTCGGGGTCCAGGTCATGCAGCGCGCGGCGGAGACGGTCAAGGGCGTGAGCCTGGAGCTGGGTGGCAAATCTTCGCTGTTGGTGCTGGCGGATGCCGATCTCGAACTGGCGGTGGAGCTGGCTTGTAGTGGTGGTTTTTTCAACGCCGGACAGATGTGCTCCGCCACCAGCCGGGTGCTGGTGGCCGACGAGCTGGCGGACGAATTCCTCCTGCGCCTCAAGGCACGGGCCGAGGCGATTCGGGTGGCGGACCCTTTCGATCCGGACGTGGAAATGGGCGCGCTGGTCAACCAGGCGCAATACCAGCGCGTGCTGGGCCATATCGATCGCGGGCTGAGTGTCGGGGCCAAGTTGGTATGCGGTGGCGAGCGCCCGGCGGACCGCGCGCGCGGCTTTTTTATACGGCCGACCATTTTCACCGAAGTGCCCCTCGACAGTGCGCTGTGGCGTGAGGAGATCTTTGGCCCGGTGCTCTGCGTGCGCAGTTTCGCCAGCGAGGCCGAGGCCATCGCGCTGGCCAACGACAGCGAATTCGGCCTGGTGGCCAGTGTGGTCGGCGCCGATGTGCAGAACGCCGAGCGAGTCGCCAATGCCTTGCAGGCCGGGCTGGTGTGGATCAACGCACCGCAAGTGATCTTCCCGCAGACCGCCTGGGGCGGCTACAAGCAGAGCAGCATCGGCCGCGAACTGGGGCCTTGGGGGTTGCAGGCGTTCCAGGAGATCAAGCACGTGGTTCGCGCGCGGTAACAGTCTTTTGAAGCGAGATGGTTCTCTGTAGGGGGGAGTCAGACGCTGCTGCGCAGGCGCGCCATGTCGCGCAGCGGCGGGGCGCCGAACTGGCGGCTGTATTCGCGGCTGAACTGCGAGGGGCTTTCGTAGCCGACCCGGTAACCGGCGGCGGACGCCTCCAGCCCTTCAGTCAGCATCAGGCGCCGGGCTTCCTGCAGGCGCAGTTGCTTCTGATACTGCAAGGGGCTCATGGCGGTCATGGCCTTGAAACGGTGGTGCAGGGTGGACACGCTGAGGTTCACCCCTCGCGCCAGATCGTCGATGCGCAGCGGTTGCTCGTAGTTGCCGTTCAGCCACTTGATGGCCTGGCTGACCCGGTGGCTCTGGCTGTTGGCGATGGCGATCTCATACAACCGGTGGCCCTGCGGGCTGCGCAACAGCCGGTAGAGAATTTCCCGACGAATCAACGGCGCGAGCATGGCGATGTCTTTGGGTGTGTCCAGCAGGCGGGTCAGGCGCAGCACGGCGTCGAGCATCGGCGTGTCCAGGCGTTCCACATACAGGCCGCGGCCGACAGGACGGTTCGGCACCCCCAACGGCCCGGCATCGGCGATCAGCGTACTGATCTCGGCCGGGTCGATGTCCAGGCGCAGGGCCAGGACCGGCTCCAGCGGCGAGACATCGGCCAGGCGCCCGCTCAATGGCATGGAAACCGAGACCACCAGGTAGTTGAGCGGGTCGTAGTTGAACTCCTCGTCGGCCAGCCGCACTTCCTTGCGCCCCTGGGCCATGATGCACAGGGCCGGCTGGGCCAGCACCGAGGCGAACTCGTGGGAGTGGCTGTGGCGCGAGACGAACAGCGACTGGATCGCCGTGGCATAGCTGCCGTCTTCGCCGGTATTGCGAGCAATGATCCCGGCCAGCTCCGCCCGCTGTTTTTCCATTTCCGCATCCAGTGGCGGCTGCTGGGTTTCGAGCGATGACATGAAGGCCCCTCCGAGAAGATTGCGAATGGCCACAGCTTAAATTTGTGCAAGCGCCAGGGGTAGGCGATTCCTGCGTAAATCTTGCCTGATCCTGCCACGCGTGCGCGCGTGAGTAGAGCCGAGTCCTGTGCGCGGGCTGTCACTTGCTTGAAACAACGTTGTGGGTTTTTTTCCCTTACCGGGCAGGATTCGGCGTTCCCGGGCAAGACTCGCAGGATTGTGCAATAGGCCGGCAGGAATCGACTAACGAGCATTACGCCGGGCGCTTAATCTTGGATCCTGTCGCAGCCCGTCCCATGGCTGCCTCGACACCACCCTGGGAGGGTCGCACATGTCCACGCATATTCCCGTCAGCCACATGGCATTCGTTCGCGCCCGCGCCGGCCGCTCAACGGAGTTGGGTGCTCGCTTGAGCAGTCTGATCGAACCATCCCGCCAGGCCACAGGTTGCCTGCAGTTCGCCTTGCAGCATTCGCAGTGCGACGCTGACCTGTGGTTGATATCCGGATTCTGGAGCAGCCAGCAGGCGATGACCGATTACTTCTGTTCGCCGGCCATGGCGATCTTCGCCGAGCTGGTCCAGGACCTGGTGGTCAACAGCCTGGATTTCCATACTTTCAGAGATGTCTCGGCGGCCCAGGCCGAAGGCGAATACGCGCAACTGAACGGGGCACCGGTACACCAGCTGGCCAGCTGAGGGTTTAGAATGGCCGACTTTCCATTGGCCAGGACCAGCAACATGGCACGTAAAGAGTTTGCAGCATACGAAGCGGTTTCCGCCGTGGTTCCAGGTGAAGGGGGCTACAGTGCCGCCATCGCGGTCAAGGCCCTGGGTGGTTCAGGGGCACCGCGCTTTCACAAAGTCCTCGACGACCAGAAATTCAAGACCGCCCATGACGCCGACCAGGCTGCCGCGCAGAAGCTTGAGCAGTTGATCGACGTGACCGAAGACGGCGAACTGGCCTGGGCAACGGCCTGATCCAGGTTGCTGATCTGAAAAGCTATCTGATCTGAAAAACTACCTGACCGCCCCCGGGCGGAACATCTTGAACAAGGCCTCTGGCCCCAGCTGGAAATAATCCGCCGGCCCGCCGCCGCGCAGAATCGGCTCTGCCGCGGCGGTGTCGTATACCCCGTCCTTGAGCAGCCATTTGGCGATATGCACGGCGACCACTTCGCCGAGGATCAGCCAGCTGGGCACCAACTCCTGATCCGCGCGCTGCAGTTGAATGATCTGCGTGACCTTGCATTCGAAGGACACCGGGCTTTCGGCTACCCGCGGCACCGCAATCACTTTCGAGGCCACGGGCGTCAGCCCCGCCAGTTCGAACTCATTGACCTCGGCCGGCACGGCCGCGCAGCTCTGGTTCATCCGCTCGGCGAGCGGGCGGGTGGCGAGGTTCCAGGCGAACTCGCCGGTCTGCTCGATGTTGTTCAGGCTGTCTTTGCGACCGACGCTGGAGAAACCGATGATCGGTGGAATGTAATTGAAGGCGTTGAAAAAACTGTAGGGCGCCAGGTTCAGCCGGCCTTGCTGGTCCTGGGAGGAGATCCAGCCGATCGGGCGCGGGCCGACGATGGCGTTGAACGGATCGTGGGGCAGGCCGTGGCCCTGGGCGGGTTCGTAGTAATGGATGTCTTCGGACATGACGGGCTCTTGCGCGGACAAAGAGGGAAGGCCGCCATAGTGCAAGCCATTGAAAGTGAATGCCAGCCTTGCGGCGTGCGGTTTTCCCCGGGCCATAAACAACCACGCCCGGCCGAAGCCGGGCTGCGGGGCATCCCTGAGGGTTAGCCGATGGCGGCGGCAGTCCCGGTGCGATCGAAGCCGTCGGCAGCGATTGCGCCTGCGGTACCGGTGTGGTCGAAGCCATCGGAGGCGATAGCGGCGGCGGTGCCGGTGCGATCGAAACCGTCGGAAGCCAGGCTGGCGCTGGCCGAGCTGCCCGAGGTGAAAGTAGCCGAGCCGGTGCGGTCGTAACCATCGGCGGCAAAGGTATTGGCAGCCAGTACGGAAAGGGTCAGGGCGAGGATCAGTTTGCTTTTCATGAGGGTCACTCCAGGTTCGGTGAGTTTTGTGCAGTGGGTGTGAAATGGATACTACGCCAGTTAATTTGATTAAAAAGCGCAAATAAATGCTAAAAAATATCGAATTAATAGATGTTTATGGCGTCAAGAATCACTGCATAAGGCCTCTTGCCTGCTTCTGCCGCGTTTGACGCGCCGACACCGATTTCGATGGAGGCAGAGTGAGGGCTGGGCATTAACCGGTCATTAACCTGCCCGCACCGTCGAAAAATCACGATCAACGGTTTACCCGGCAGGGGCGGGAATGCTGTTGGCGATGAATGCCGGAGGGCTTGCTACGTAAGCTGGAGGGCGTGTCTTGATCGTGGAGCGGCTGCGTCGCGGCTATCGTGAGCAAGCCCCGCTTCTGTAGGAGCGAGGCTTGCCCGCGATAGGCTTTACCTGATGACACCACAGCGCGAGGGCCTTGCACCCTCGCGCTTTTTTTGTCGGTCAGTCAGTCTCGATCCGCGAGTGTTTGCGCGTATCTTTCATGGTGATGTAGACCAACAGCGACACGGCGATGCAGGCGGTGACATACCAGTAGTAACCGGTTTCCATGCCGATGCTCTTGAACCACAGTGCGATGTATTCGGCGGTGCCGCCGAAGATCGATACGGTCAGCGCGTAGGGCAGGCCCACGCCCAGGGCGCGGATCTCGGTCGGGAACAGCTCGGCCTTGACCACCGCGTTGATCGAGGTATAGCCGCTGACGATGATCAGCGCCGCCATGATCAGGAAGAACGCGCCCCACCAGCTCTGGACGGTGTGCAGGGTGGTGAGGATCGGCACGGTGAAAAGGGTACCGAGGATGCCGAAGGCGATCAGGATCGGACGGCGGCCGATCTTGTCCGACAGCGCGCCGACCACCGGTTGCAGGCACATGAACAGGAACAGGGTTGCTGCGGAAATGGTGGTGGAGTCGGAGATGCTCATGCCGACGGTGTTCACCAGGTATTTCTGCATGTAGGTGGTGTAGGTGTAGAAGGCCAGGGTGCCGCCCATGGTCAGGCCGACCACGGTCATCAGCTCTTTCGGATGACGCATCAGGGTGCGCATCAGGCTTTCTTTCGGCTTTTCCTTCTTCTTGGTGAAGGACTCGGTTTCTTCCATGCCACGACGCAGGTACAGCGCGACGATCGCGCACAGGGCGCCGATGCCGAACGGAATGCGCCAGCCCCAGGATTGCAGCTCTTCAGTGGTCAGCACGTTCTGCAGCACGATCAGGACCGCCAGGGCGATGAGCTGGCCGGAGATCAGGGTCACGTACTGGAAGCTGGAGAAGAAGCCCCGACGTTCCTTGGTCGCCATCTCGCTGAGGTAGGTGGCCGAGGTGCCATATTCGCCGCCGACCGACAGGCCCTGCATCAGGCGCGCCAGGACCAGCAGGATCGGGGCGCCGACGCCGATGGTCTCGTAGCCGGGAGTCAGGGCGATGATCAGCGAGCCGAAGCACATCAGCAGCACCGAGGCCATCAACGCGGCCTTGCGGCCCTTGCGGTCAGCGTAGAGCCCCATCAGCCAGCCGCCGATCGGACGCATCAGGAAGCCCACGGCGAAGATCGCGGCGGTGTTCAGCAGTTGCGCGGTGGTGTCGCCCTTGGGGAAGAAGACTTTGGCGAAGTACAGGGAGAAGGCGGCGTAGACGTACCAGTCGTACCACTCGACCATGTTGCCGACCGAACCGCTGAAGATCGATTTCAGGCGGCTGGCGGTGGTCTTTTCTTTGGCAGGCGCAGCTGCCGACCCAAGAGGCAGGGTTTGCGAGTTATCCATGACGGATCCTTCATTTAATTGTTTTTGTGGAGCGCGCCGAAACGCAGCCTGCTGGAGCTATAGCAGGAGCTGTGCCAGGAGCCGAAAGGCCCGGTTTAGAAGGGTCTGGAGATTTTAATGAGCGGAAATCCGCTCATTGCTGGAAGGGCGTAAGCGGAAAGCCGCCGACTTGCCCGCGAAGACGTCAGAATGAACGACACAGCCCTTGAGCTTCACTCCTCCCCAAGAAACATTTCCCGCGCCAGCCCATGGCGCTGCATCTTTTCATTGAAGGTGCGGCGCGGCAGTTGCAGCTCAACGAGCACCGCCTTGATGTCGCCCTTGTGCCGGGTCAGCGCGGCCCGCAGGCATTGCGCCTCGAAAGCTTCCTGCTGCGCCGCCAGGGACTGGCCGGGGTCGATGGTTTCCGGCTCGGGCTCGCCCAGGCCCAGCACCTGGCGTTCGGCGACGTTGGCCAGTTCGCGCACGTTGCCCGGCCAGTCGTGGCTCAGCAGGCGGCTCAACTGCGCCCCGCTCAGGGGCGCGACGCTACGGCCCAGGCGCTCGGCGGCGGCGTGGGCGAAATGTTCGTACAGCAGCGGGATGTCCTCGCGCCGCTCGCGCAGCGGCGGCAGGCGCAGTTGCGCGACGTTCAGGCGGTAGGCCAGGTCTTCGCGAAAACGCCCGGCGCGGGCTTCGTCCAGCAGGTCCGGCTTGGTCGCGGCAATGATCCGCAGGTCCACCTCGATGCTCTGGTTGGACCCTAGGCGTTCGAGCTTCTGTTCCTGCAGCACCCGCAGCAGTTTGACCTGCTGGGCCAGCGGCATGCTTTCGATCTCGTCGAGGAACAGGGTGCCGCCGTCGGCGTATTCCAGCTTGCCGATGCGCTTGCCCTGGGCGCCGGTAAAGGCACCGCTTTCATGGCCGAACAGTTCGGCTTCGAACAGTTGCTCGGGGATCGCCGCGCAGTTCAGGGCGACAAAAGGTTTGTCGGCGCGTGGCCCGAAATCGTGCAGGCAGCGGGCGACCAGTTCCTTGCCGCTGCCGGTCTCGCCGCGGATCAATACGTTGACCGGCAGCGCGGCCAGGTCGACCACCTGGCGCCGCAGGGTCTGCAAGGCGCGGGACACACCGAGCAGGGTGGAGTCGATTTTCTCCCGGGTATCGGCCTGTTCGTGCAGGCGTCGGTTCTCCAGGACCAGGCCGCGTTTGTCCAGGGCCCGGCGCAGGCTGCTCAGCAGGGTTTGCGGGCTGAAGGGTTTTTCCAGGAAGTCGTAGGCGCCGTCGCGCATCGCTTCCACCGCCATCGGCACGTCGCCGTGGCCGGTCAGCAGGATCACCGGCAGGTCGGCGTCGCGCTGCTGCACTTCTTTGAGCAGCTCCAGGCCACTGATGCCGGGCATGCGCACGTCGCTGAGGATCACCCCGGGGAAGTCCCTGGGCAGCCGGGCCAGGCAGTCCTCGGCGCGACTGAACAACTGCACCTCGAAGCCCGACAGGCTCAGCCATTGTTCGACGGCGGTGCGAATACTGGCTTCGTCGTCGACCAGCATCACCGAATTCAACATGGGATATGCGCCTCCAGGTCGATGGGCAGGCTCAGGGTGAAGATCGCGCCCTGGCCTTGATTGCCGGCGCTCAGGCGCCCGCCCAGTTCGTGGACGATAGCGTAGGACACCGCCAGGCCGAGGCCCAGGCCGTCGCCCACCGGCTTGGTGGTGAAGAACGGATCGAAGACGTTCGGCAGGTGTTCTTCGGCGATGCCGCCACCGCTGTCGATGACGCTCAGGCTCCACAGCTGCTGGTCGGCTTCGAGGCGGATTTCCAGGTGCTTGAGGGGCTTGTCGCGCATGGCGTCCAGGGCGTTGCGCAGCAGGTTGATCAGCACCTGCTCCAAGCGTATGGCATCGCCGCGGACCCAGGCCGGGCGCGTCAGTTGCAGGTGTGTGTCGACCTGTTCGTCGCGTAGCCGGGTGTCCAGCAGTTGCAGGGCCTGATCCACCACCGCCGCCAGGTCCAGGCGTTCGCGCAGGCCGCTGGGGCTTTTGCGGGCGAAGGTTTTCAGGTGGCCGGTGAGGCTGGCCATGCGGGTCAGCATATCGTCCAGCGGTTTCAGGGCCTGGTAGGCCTCGTCGATCCGCCCGTGATCGAGCAGCAGGCGCAGGGTGGCCAGCTGCATGCGCTGGGTGGTCAGCGGCTGATTGATTTCATGGGCCAGGGCTGCGGACATCTGCCCCAGGGCCGCCAGCTTGGCCGATTGCACCAGGCCGTCCTGGGCGGTGCGCAGGTCGCGGGTGCGCTCCTCGACCAGGCGTTCGAGCTCCTCGCGGCTGCGCTGGCGCAGCCTGGCCAGGCGCCAGCGCTGATTGAGGAACAGCAGCAGGAACACCAGGGTCAGCCAGGCGCCGGCCGCGGCCAGACCGGCATTGCGGCGGTCCTCAAAGGCGATCTGCGGACGTCGCAGCAAATGAAGGGTCCAGCCTTCGGTGGCCAGGGGCAGGGATTCCCACAGGTAGTCGACGCTGCCGTCCGGACCCTCGACCCGGGTCAGCGTACTGTCGTCGTCAAAGCGTCGCAGCGGCCGATGTTCGAGCGGCGTCAGCCGTTGCTTGTCGTATTGCCGGGTGGCCTGGAGTTCGGCGCGGTCGCTGTCCGACAGCGGGCGCAGTTGGCGATAACGCCAGCCTGGCTGGTTGGCGATGAACACGATGCCCCGGGCGTCGCTGACCAGCAGGGTGTCGCTGCCCTGGCTCCATTCGCGCTCCAGTTCGGGGAACTCCAGTTTCACCACCATGGCGCCGAGGAACTGCTCCTGCTCGCCCTTGACCGCGCTGGAGAGGAAATAACCGGGAATGCCGCTGGTGACGCCCACCGCATAGAAGCGCCCGCTGCCCTGGCTGCGGGTCTGGCTGAAGTAGGGGCGAAAACCGTAGTTGTGCCCGACATAGCTGCTGGGCAGGCGCCAGTTGCTGGCGGCCACGGCGAGGCCGGTGTGGTCCAGCAGCTCCAGGGTCGAGGAGCGGGCGGCGCCGTTGATTTGTTCCAGTTTGCGGTTCAGGGCGTCCTGCTGCTGCGGGCCGACCGGGCCCTTGAGCGCCGAGCGCAGTTCCGGGTCCAGCGCCAGCACGGCGGGCAGGGCGCGGTAACGCTCGATCAGGGTATGCAGGGAGTTGGCATACAGCGCCAGTTGCTCGCTGGCGCGGGCGGCATCGTCCTCCAGCGCCTGGCGCTCGGCATGGCGCATGGCGAAGGTCGCGCTGACCACGGCGCCGGCGAGAATCACCAGGGTATAGAAGGTCAAGCGCAGCGGGCGGGAGATCTGGACCATGAGTCAAGGGCAGGCTGAAAGGGGGCAGGAAAGATAACACGCCTGTCCGAGGCTTCGTTGATCGTGGACAGTCCTTGCCCGGCCAGGCATGAAAAAGGCGGCGCTGCTCATCGAGCAACGCCGCCTTGGGTAACAGCAAGCAGCGCTTACTGCACTTCTACCGCCAGGCTTTCACTGATCTTTTTCTGCCAGATGGCAGGACCGGTGATGTGCACCGACTCGCCTTTGCTGTCGACCGCGACAGTGACCGGCATGTCTTTGACTTCGAACTCGTAGATCGCTTCCATGCCCAGTTCGGCAAAGGCCAGGACCTTGGACTTCTTGATCGCCTGGGCCACCAGGTAGGCAGCGCCGCCGACGGCCATCAGGTACACGGCCTTGCTGTCCTTGATCGCTTCGATCGCGGTCGGGCCGCGCTCGGACTTGCCGATCATGCCCAGCAGGCCAGTCTGCTCGAGGATCTGGCGGGTGAACTTGTCCATCCGCGTCGCGGTGGTCGGGCCAGCCGGGCCAACCACTTCGTCACCGACCGGATCGACCGGGCCGACGTAGTAGATGAAGCGACCCTTGAGGTCCACCGGCAGGGTTTCGCCCTTGTTCAGCATCTCGACCATGCGCTTGTGCGCGGCGTCGCGACCGGTGAGCATCTTGCCGTTGAGCAGGACGGTTTCGCCCGGCTTCCAGCTCTGCACTTCTTCCGGGGTCAGGGTGTCGAGGTTGACGCGACGGGCCGACGGACCGGCTTCCCAGACGATTTCCGGGTAGGCGTCCAGAGGTGGCGCTTCCAGGGAAGCAGGACCCGAGCCGTCGAGCACGAAGTGCGCGTGACGGGTCGCGGCGCAGTTCGGGATCATGCACACCGGCAAGGAAGCGGCGTGGGTCGGGTAGTCCATGATCTTCACGTCGAGCACGGTGGTCAGGCCGCCCAGGCCCTGGGCGCCGATGCCCAGCTGGTTGACCTTCTCGAACAGCTCCAGGCGCATCTCTTCGATACGGTTCTGTGGGCCGCGGGCCTTCAGCTCGTGGATGTCGATGGACTCCATCAACACTTCCTTGGCCATCACCGCGGCTTTCTCGGCGGTGCCGCCGATGCCGATGCCGAGCATGCCCGGCGGGCACCAGCCGGCGCCCATGGTCGGAACGGTCTTCAGCACCCAGTCGACGATCGAGTCGGACGGGTTGAGCATGGCCATCTTCGATTTGTTCTCGGAGCCGCCGCCCTTGGCCGCCACGTCCACTTCCACGGTGTTGCCGGGAACGATGGAGTAGTGGATGACCGCCGGGGTGTTGTCCTTGGTGTTTTTACGAGCGCCCGCCGGGTCGGCGAGGATCGAGGCCCGCAGGACGTTTTCCGGCAGGTTGTAAGCGCGACGCACGCCTTCGTTGATCATGTCGTCCAGGCTCATGGTCGCGCCGTCCCAGCGCACGTCCATGCCCACGCGTACGAATACGGTGACGATACCGGTGTCCTGGCAGATCGGGCGGTGGCCGGTGGCACACATGCGCGAGTTGATCAGGATCTGCGCCATGGAGTCACGGGCCGCTGGCGATTCTTCGCGCAGGTAGGCTTCGTGCATCGCCTGGATGAAGTCCACGGGGTGGTAGTAGGAAATGAATTGCAGGGCGTCGGCAACGCTCTGAATCAGGTCGTCTTGCTTGATCACGGTCATGAGTCGCGCTCCTCTAAAAGACGGGAACATTTAATAAGGTGCTTGCAGCTTGGGTGCATCGGTCGGTTGCAAGCACCTTCAAGGCACGCCGGACACACTGGCGCGACGCTAAAAAGGCGCGGCAGTATACCGCGCCTCGGAGCCGGGCACACGCGCCGGCAGTCAAACCAAAGTCGCATGCCGGGGATGCGCCGGTCGGGGGATGGCGCCAGGCATGACGGTGGGCGCGGCCCCGGGCCGGATGGCGCTGGGCGGGAACAAAAATGGGATAGTTATTTTTTGGCGACACCACTAAAGTGGCAAGTGGCCTGTAGGGTAGGAAACTCTTTAAAGCCCCCTTTCGCATGGTGAGTCAACGATTGACCCATAACGCTATCCAGAGTCTTTTACTCAAGCGCTTCGTTCTTGCGGCGGGTACCTATGGACTGGCGTTGCTGCTGCTCTGGCTGGCCATTTTCAGTGGCTACTATTCGGCGCCGGTGCATTCGGCGCTGATCGATACCGGCCTGGTGGTGCTGAGCCAGGCGCTGCTGTTCTGGCTGTTTGTCTCCGGGCGCAACCTGCGCTTTCGCGACCCGAGCCTGACCGAGATCCAGATACTCCTGGCCATCGGCTGGCAGACATGGCTGCTGGCCCACCTCGATACGGCGCGCGGCACCTTCCTGGTGTTCTATCTGTTGACGCTGCTGTTCGGCCTGTTCCACCTTCCGCGCCGGGCCTTCGTGCGCTGCGCCCTGTGTATTTTCATCGGCTTTGCCGGAATCACGCTGTGGGACGGCTACCACTTCCGGCTGGCCGATCCGATGCTCGCCGTCCTGCAGGTGTGCGTGCTGTTCGCGGTGCTGATCTGGCTGTGCCTGTACGCCAGCTATGTGCAGACTTCCCGGCAGCGCATGCGGCAACGGCGCTTCGCCTTGCAGGCGCACCAGGACACCTTGCGCGGCATGATGCGACAACTGGAGGATCTGGTTGCCACCGACGAACTGACCGGCCTGTACAATCGACGGCATTTCCTGCGGCTGGCGTCGCGTGAACTGCACACGATGAGCCTGGAGCAGATGCATGGCCTGGCGCTGATCGACCTCGATCACTTCAAGCGGATCAACGACGTGCACGGCCATGCCGCCGGCGATCAGGTGCTGCAGGCGTTCGCCGCCGTAGCCAGCGCCTGCTTGCGCGATGGCGATGTATTGGCCCGCTACGGCGGCGAGGAGTTTGTCATGTTGTTGCCCGATTGCGATCCCGAACGCCTGACCTCCTGCTGCGAGCGTCTGCGCGTGGCCTTTATGGACGCCCAGTTGATCGGGGTCGAGGTGCCTGGCCTGAGCCTGTCCGTCGGCATGACCCTGGTGGAGCTGGGCGACGACCTGGACGATGCCCTGCAACGTGCCGACCAGGCGCTGTATCGGGCCAAGCGCGACGGACGCAATCGCTGCGCCGCGGCCTGGGAAAATATCGATGCCTGAGCTGCGTGTCGGTGAGCGGCAGTGGTCGGTGGTCGCGGGCAGCAATCTGCTGGATGCCTTGAATCAGGCCGGCGTGGCGGTGCCTTACAGCTGCCGCGCCGGCAGTTGCCATGCTTGCCTGGTGCACTGTGTCGAGGGCCTGCCCAGCGACAGCCGGCCCGATGCCTTGAGCGACGATCAGCGCCAGCGCGGCTGGCGGCTGGCCTGTCAGTGTCAGGTGGTGGAAGACCTGCGGGTCGAAACCTACGACCCGCTGCGCGATGGCGCGCCGGCCGAGGTGGTCGGTGTGGACTGGCTGTCGGCCACAGTGCTGCGCCTGCGTTTGCAGCCGGAGCGCAACCTGCGTTATCAGGCCGGCCAGCACCTGGTGCTGTGGACGGCTTCCGGCGTGGCGCGGCCGTATTCGCTGGCGAGCCTGCCTGGCGAAGACCGCTTTCTCGAATTCCATCTCGATTGCCGCCAGCCCGGCGAGTTCAGCGACGCGGCGCGCCAGCTCAAGCCCGGCGATGGGCTGCGCCTGGGCGAGCTGCGCGGCGGGGCGCTGCACTACGACCCGGACTGGCAAACCCGGCCATTGTGGCTGCTGGCGGCGGGCACCGGGCTGGGGCCCTTGTTCGGTATCCTGCGCGAGGCTTTGCGCCAGGATCATCAGGGCGACATCCGCGTCATTCACCTGGCCCATGACGCCAGCGAACATTACCTGGCCAAGCCCCTGGCGGCGCTGGCGGCGAGCCATGCCAACCTCAGTGTCGAGCTGTTGACCGCGACCGAGCTGCCAGCGGCTTTGGCACAACTGCGGCTTGTTTCGCGGCAAACCCAGGCTTTACTCTGCGGGCACCCCGACAGCGTCGATGCTTTCGCCCGACGCTTGTACCTGGCGGGGTTGCCGCGCAATCAACTGCTGGCCGACGTATTCCTGCCCCGCGGCTGAGCGCTGATCCGGCCTGAGCGAGACCACCCATGACCGATACCATCCTGCTTGAACGCGAGGGCGGGCTGCTGACCCTGCGCCTGAATCGCCCGGACAAGAAAAATGCCCTGACCCGGGCCATGTACAGCCAGCTGGCCGAAGGGCTGCGGCAAGCCGACGCCGACCCTGAGGTCCGCGCGGTACTGCTCAGCGGCAGCAGCGACTGCTTTACCGCCGGCAACGACATTGCCGACTTCCTCCAGCAGCCACCTACCGGTCTCGACAGCCCGGTCTTCCAGTTCATGCTCAGCCTGTTCGAATGCCGCAAGCCGGTGGTCGCCGCGGTTGCCGGGCCGGCCGTGGGGATCGGCACCACCCTGCTGCTGCACTGCGACCTGGTGTACGTCAGCCGCGATGCCCGGTTGCGCATGCCTTTCGTCAATCTCGGTTTGTGCCCCGAGTTCGGTTCCAGCCTGATCCTGCCACGCTTGCTCGGGCAGGCCAGGGCCGCCGAACTGTTGCTGCTGGGCGAAGGTTTCAGCGGTGAACAGGCTGCGCAGTGGGGGATTGCCAACCTGGCCTTGGCCGATGGCGCGGCGACCCTGGACAAGGCCCGGGAGATGGCGCTGCGTTTCGAGAAGCTGGCGCCGCAGGCGGTGCAGATCAGCAAGCAGCTGATGCGCACGCCCGATCGCGAACAGCTGCGCAAGGTGATCGAGGAGGAGGGCGCCCTGTTCACCCAGCGCCTGCATTCGCCGGAAGCGCTGGCGGCCTTGTCGGGCTTTTTCGCTAAAAGCTGAAATCGGCACCGCTCGTGTCGCCGCTACCGAAGGTTGCGATCGATTTGGGCGGCATTCCGACGAAGGGGCGTAAGGTCTCAAGATCGCTGAAGGCCTGGCGGTAGCGGCTACAGGTTCGTGAGTTCCATAAATGTGCCCCCATGAAAAAGCCCCGCAGTCTTCACTGCGGGGCTCTTTATTGTTGCGTCAGGGGACTCAGACCATCGGGTCGCCAACGTGCAGGATCTTCATGCCGTTGGTGCCGCCGGTGGTGTGGTAGCTGTCGCCCTTGGTCAGGATCACCCAGTCGCCTTTCTTCACGACGCCGCGCTTGACCAGCTCGTCGATGGCCTTCTGGCTGACTTCGCTTGGCGGCAGGGACGCCGGGTCGAACGGGATGGTGTAGACGCCACGGAACATCGCGGTGCGGGCCTGGGCTTCGCGGTGCGGGGTGAACGCGTAGATCGGCACCGAGGAACGGATACGCGACATGATCAGCGGGGTGTAGCCGCTTTCAGTCAAGGCGATGATCGCCTTCACGCCCGGGAAGTGGTTGGCGGTGTACATGGTAGCCAGGGCAATGCTCTCGTCGCAGCGCTCGAAGGTCTTGCCGATGCGGTGGCTGGAGGTCTTGCTGGTCGGATGCTTTTCCGCGCCGATGCAGATGCGGTCCATGGCCTGGACGGCTTCGAGCGGGTAGGCGCCGGCGGCGGATTCGGCCGAGAGCATCACGGCGTCGGTGTAGTCGAGCACGGCGTTGGCCACGTCGGACACTTCGGCGCGGGTCGGCATCGGGTTCTGGATCATCGACTCCATCATCTGGGTCGCGACGATCACCGCCTTGTTGTGGCGACGGGCGTGCAGAATGATTTTCTTCTGGATGCCCACCAGCTCGGCGTCGCCGATTTCCACGCCCAGGTCGCCACGGGCCACCATCACGGCGTCGGAGGCCTTGATCAGGCCGTCGAGGGTTTCGTCGTTGGCCACGGCTTCGGCGCGCTCGATCTTCGCCACCAGCCAGGCGGTGCCGCCGGCCTCGTCGCGCAGTTGGCGGGCGTATTCCATGTCAGCGGCGTCGCGCGGGAAGGACACGGCCAGGTAGTCCAGGTCCATGGCCGCGGCCAGTTTGATGTCGGCCTTGTCTTTTTCGGTCAGGGCCGGAGCGGTCAGGCCACCACCGCGACGGTTGATGCCTTTGTGGTCCGACAGCGGGCCGCCGATGGTCACGGTGCAATGCAGTTCGGTGCTGGTGGCGGTGTCGACGCGCATCACCACGCGGCCGTCGTCGAGCAGCAGCTCGTCGCCCACGCCGCAGTCCTTGACCAGGTCCGGATAGTCGATGCCGACGATGTCCTGGGTACCTTCGGTCAGTGGGTGGCTGGTGGAGAAGGTGAACTTGTCACCGATCTTCAGCTCGATGCGCTTGTTGGCGAATTTGGCGATACGGATCTTCGGGCCTTGCAGGTCACCCAGCAGCGCGACGAAGCGCCCATGCTTGGCGGCCAGGTCACGCACCAGCTTGGCGCGAGCCTTGTGCTCGTCCGGGGTGCCGTGGGAGAAGTTCAGGCGGGCGACGTCCAGGCCAGCCAGAATCAGCTGTTCGAGAACTTCCGGCGAGTTACTGGCCGGGCCAAGGGTAGCGACGATTTTGGTACGACGGACGGACATGCAAAGACTCCTGAGTTCAAGCGCAACGAGAGGCTACTATGGTCCGCAGCTGTAGTCATTGTTCGTTTGCACTACTTATTCGTTTGTTTCTTTAAACGAACATTCCTGAAGATTTTCCAACGCGGGTCGATAACGTGCACAAGACAGGAGAACCCCCATGCGATTCGTGCTCATTGCTGCCCTGGCCGTCAGTGTTGTCGGCTGTACCCGCTGGTCGATGGACCATCATCTGAATACCGCCTACCGCGCCTACGACGCCGGCAACTGCGAACGGGTGATGCTCGAACTGAGCCAGGTCGACCGCACGAGTCGCTCGCGCCCTTATATCCAGCCTGAAGTATCGATGCTGCGCGGACAGTGCCTGGAGCGGCAGAAGCTGTTCCTCGATGCCGCGCAGACCTACCAGTACATCATCACCGAACATCCGAACAGCGAGTACGCCTACCGCGCCCGCGCGCGCCTGGAAACCCTGCAGCAACTGGGTCATTACCCTTTGCGCAACAGCGCTCAGGCGCGTCCGACCGCGTTGTAATACTCGTCATCAGGCTATTGCTGATCTCGCGTGAGCCTTGAGCTAACATCTGTGGGCCTGTTTTAGAGTATTGTTTCTAAAATGGGCCGGCCGGGGCCGACAGTCCTCGGCGCGACGATGCGCAATGACCTTCCTAAATAGCGATGCATGACATGTTCACGGACCGGCGGATCGAGCGGCACCAGTTGCCGTGTTTTTTGAAAGTCTTCAATCGGCTGACCGATCGACCCATCGGTTATCTGGGCAACGTTTCCGAAGATGGCTTTATGTTGATCAGCCAGTTGCCGATGCTGATCGGCGCCGATTTCGAGTTGCGCCTGCAGGTTCCCGGCCGCGACGGCCAGTTGCAACCGATCGAGATCACCGCCTCCTGCCGTTGGTGCCATGAAGATGTCACGCCCCATCATTACGACACCGGCTTCGTGCTGCTGCGTTCGCCTCCCGAGTACCGCGAGCTGGTGACGGCCTTGCGCAGCTACTTCAGTTTCTATCCGGTGCAGACCTCCGCCTGACCGCTACAGCGTCCCGGCCTTTTTCCAACTGAGGTAACGGGTCACCAGTTCCGCCCCCAGTTCACCCGGCCGCACATCGAGCAGGGCAACGCCCTGGGCGCTCAGGCGTTCATGCAGGTCGGTGCGGGCATTCAGGTAATTGATCGTGCCGCAGTAGGTCAGGGCATCGGGCAGGTTGTGCACCGGCGCCTGGCGCAACTGATCGAGGACTTCCTCGCGCAGGCTGGCCACCAAGACCCGGTGCTGGCGCCCGAGGCGCTTGACCGCGGTCAGCAGTTCCTCGTCGTCCTCGTCCCGCAGGTTGGTCACCAGCACTACCAGGGCCCGGCGTTTCTGTCGGGCCAGCAGCTCGCTGGCGGCGGCCTGGAAGTCGGCGCAGCGCTGGCTGCTGTCCAGGTCGTAGACAGTGTTGAGCAAGGCGCTCAACTGGCCCGCGCCCTTGACCGGCGCCAGATAGCGGCGGCGTTCGCCGGCAAAGGTGCAGAGGCCCACCGCGTCGCCCTGGCGCAAGGCGACATAACTGAGCAGCAGGCAGGCGTTGAGCGCGTGGTCGAAATGCGCCAGTTCGCCGTCCTGGCTGCGCATGCGCCGTCCGCAGTCGAGCATGAAGACGATCTGCTGGTCGCGTTCGTCCTGGTACTCGCGGGCAATCGGCGTGCGTTGCCGGGCGGTGGCTTTCCAGTCGATCTGGCGCAGGCTGTCGCCCTCGCGAAACTCACGCAGCTGGTTGAACTCCAGGCCCAGGCCACGACGCGGCGTTTGCCGCACGCCGATCTGGTTCAGCCAGTTGTCGACGGCCAGCAGCCGGGCGCCGTAGAGGCGGGCGAAATCCGGGTAGACGCGCGTGCTGTCGTCGAGCTTCAGCAGCCGACGCGCCGACCACAGGCCCAGCGGGCTGGGCAGGCTGACCTCGCAGCGCTCGAAGTTGAAATGGCCGCGCTTGAGCGGGCGCACCCGATAACCCAGTTCCTGCGACTGGCCCGGCTCCAGGAGCAGCGACTGCGGCAGGTATTCGAAGCCCAGGCCATCGGGCACATGGTCGAACAGCTCCAGGGTCAGCGGTTGGGTAAAGTCGTGGCGAACCTCTAGGCGCACTTCGCTCCAGCGCCCCAGGGGCAGGCTGCCGGGCAACTGGCGCCGCAGTTGGGGCGAAGGCAGGCGCCTGAGCCGGAAGGCGTCCAGCACGGCCAGCAGCAACAGGGCCAGGAGCAGGCCCCAGGCGATCGCTTGCAGGCTGGCCGCGACCACCAGGCCGTAGGCCCGTGCGGCGCCGAGCAGCACGTCCAGCGCCAGCAATACGCCGAGCCAGGTCAGAAACAGGCGTGAGGGTTTCATTGCTTTGGCGGGCTCACAGTCGTGGTGCCGGCACTTGATCGAGCAGTTGCTTGAGCACCTGCTCCACCGACAAGCCTTCGATATCCAGCTCCGGGGCGATCCGCACGCGATGCCGCAGCACCGCCAGGGCGCAACCCTTGATGTCATCCGGAATGACGAACTCGCCGCCGCGCAGCAAGGCCCTGGCGCGGGCCCCACGGACCAGGGCGATCGACGCTCGTGGCCCGGCGCCGAGGGTCAGCCCCGGCCAGCTGCGGGTGGCCCGGGCCAGCCGCACGGCATAGTCGAGGACCTGCTCGTCCAGCGGCAGGTCGCTGGCGATCCGCTGCAGGGCCAGCACGTCCTTGGCCTGCAGCAGGGTACGCAGCGGCTGCACGTCGAGCATGTCGGCCCGGGGCGAGCGGGTGACCTGGCGGACCATGTTCAATTCCTGGTCGCTGTCTGGGTAATCCATGCGCAGCTTGAGCATGAAACGGTCGAGTTCGGCTTCCGGCAGCGGGTAGGTGCCTTCCTGTTCGATCGGGTTCTGCGTGGCCAGGACCATGAAGGGCTGGGCGATGGGCAGCGCCCGGCCTTCGAGGGTGACCTGGCGCTCCTGCATGGCTTCGAGCAGGGCGGCCTGGGTCTTGGCCGGCGCGCGGTTGATCTCGTCGGCCAGCAGCAAGTGGGTGAACAAGGGGCCCTTGCGCAGCTTGAACTGCTCGGTCTGCAGGTCGTAGACCGCATGGCCGGTGACGTCGCTGGGCATCAGGTCCGGGGTGAACTGGATGCGCGCGAACTCGCCGCCAAAGCAACGGGCCAGGGCGCGCACCAGCAAGGTCTTGCCCAGCCCGGGCACGCCTTCGAGCAGCACGTGGCCGCCGGCGATCAGGGCGGTGAGCACGTCGTCGATCACCGCGTCCTGGCCGATCACCGCCTTTTGCAGTTCGTGGCGCAGGGCCTGGGCCAGCTGGCTGGCGCGCTGGCGTTGCTGGACGGCATGCGCTTGCGCATGACCGGGCTCGGTGGCGGGAAGCGGTTCGGCGGGAAGGTCGCTCATAGGGCATTCCTGAGAGTTTGCAGGTGGGTGACCAGGCGGCTGAAGTCGGCGCTGGAAAGGCGTTGTGCCGGCTGGGGCGCCAGGGCCTGGCTGATGACGCTGTCCGGTTGCCGGGTAAGGCGGGCCAGGACCTGCCCTTGTTCGGCGGCGGTGAGTCGTTCGAAACCGGGATGACGATGCTGGGCGCGGCGCAGGATGTCCTGCCGCAGGCTATGCAGCAGCCCCTGCTGACCGGTGTGGCGCAACAGGAAGCGGGCGCTGGCTTGCAGGTGCTCGCGCAACTGGCGCCGGGCCCTGGGCATCGGGGCCTGCATCGGTCCGTGGCGAAGCCCTACATGCCACAGCCACAGGCCGAGCAGTGCCGCCAGGGCCACCAGCGCCTGGGGGAAATACTTCAGCAGCAGGCTCCAGAGGCTGTCGTGATCGGTGTCGAACAGCAGGGTGACGTCGCTGTCGGCGCTCAGGTACCAGAGCAGCCAGGCGTTGTCGTACTTGGCAATCAACGGCGTCTTCCAGATCTCGGCATCGGTGAGCACGGTCACCGAACCCTGGCCGTAGCTCAGTTGCATCATGTGGGTGGCCCGGGCGCTGTTGGCCCAGGACTGGGCGAGGTTGTCCGGGTCTTCCAGGTGGAAGTCGGTGTCGAAACCGATGTAGGCCGGCGCGTCTTGGTCTTCCAGGTAGAGCTTGGTCAGTTTCGGGTAGGGCTCTTTGCCAGCGCCTGGCGGCGGGGCTTTGAGGTCCTTGCTGAGAAACTGGCGCAGGTGCAGGCGATCGAGCAACAGGTCGCCGCTGCGTCCGGCCTCTTTGTTCCACAGCGCTTCGGCGACGAACAGCAGGCGCCCGCCGGCCCTGGCCCAGTCCAGCAGTTGCTCGACCTGCTGCGGCGTCATGTTCGAGCGCTCGCCCAGCAGCAACAGGCTGTTCTGCTGCGGCTTGAGGGTCGGCAGCACCTCCAGGCCGTTGGCGTGGTGAACCTGCAAGCCGCGCTGGCGCAGGAACATTTCCGCCGCCAGGTAAGGGTTGGCGCGGGCTTGCGGGGAGGGGCCGTGGTCGATGGTTTCCTGGTAGGGCCGGGCGTTGAGGTAGAGGTACAGCAGCAAGCCGCCGAGCAGGCCAGCGACCAGCAGCGCGAGCAGCGGCAGCAGGCGCCGGTTCATCGTGGGGCTCCCGGGCCGAACAGGGTGCGCCAGCCATCGCATAGTTCCTGCTTCAACTGCGCGGGAGGCAGGCGATGACCGTAGGCCAGGTTCTGCCAGTGCCGGGTCAGGCTGTTGCTGAACGCCTGCAGCTGGGGCAACTGCAAAGCCTTGATCTGCTCGAGGACCTGGCCCTCGGTGTCCGCCGGTTTCAACGGCAGGCGGAAGTCATGCAGGAGCCGGCTCAGTAGCGCGCGGTACAACAGCCCGAGGGCTTCGCGTGGCTGCTGTGGCCAGAGCGCCTCGGCAGCGGCGGCGACATCCTCGGGCAAGGCGTCGGGGCTGAGGTCCAGGCCGAACAGCTGGTGCGGAGCGGCTCGCGCGGGTAACTTGCCCGGCAGCGGACGGCGGCCGACAAAGGCCCGTAACCACTGACGATGACGCCACACCAGCAGGGCCAGCGCCCCCAGCAGCAGGGCCCAGAGCAGGATCTCCAGGGCCTTGGCCGCAGCGCCGAAGACGCTGCTGTCGAGCCGATCGATCAGGGCCTTGAGCCAGCCCGGTATCTCAGATTGTTCAGCGCTTTTCGGGCGGTCTTCGTCGAACCGGTAACGGGTCACGGTCTGCGGGTTCTTGAAGGGCGGCTGGTCGAGGATCTGGCTGATGCTGTCTTTCGCGGCCTGGCTGGTCAGCGGCTGATCCAGCAGGCGCGGGCTGTCAGGGCCAGTGGCCGGCTCGGCGGCCCAGGCCTCGGACAGCATGGGCAGCAGGCTCAGGCTGCCCAGGACCAGCAGCAGGGCGGCGCCACTCAAGCGCTGCCGCAGGCGACGCAGCACCAGTTCGATATCCCAGGCCTCCAGCAGCGTGCGGCGATTGAGGTAGAGGCTGAAGCCGCAGGCGACGTACACCGGCTCCCAGACAATCAGGACCAGCGCGTAAAAAGCGTTGGTCAGGTGTTCGAGCCAGAGCCAGTCCTGCTCGGCGGCGGCAATCAGCGTCTGCCAGTCCCAGTCCAGCTCGATCTGTTGTGGCAGCAATAGATAGAACAACGCCAGCAGGCCGATCCACAAGATGCCTTCCAGGTGCACGCCGATCAGGGTCAGCCAGTGCGCGGCCCCGGCATTGCGCTGTTGCAGCACCCGCACCCGTTGCTGGCGCGCCTCGCCACTCAGGCCCTCGAGCTGCACCACGGGCATGATGAAACTGCGGCTCAGGCTCAGGCGGCGCCAGGTCAGGCTGGCCAGCAGTTGTGGCTTGAGCAGTCTGGGCCATTGGCGCAGGGCCTGGCGCAAGGTCGGGGTTTCGCCGAACAGGGCTTTGGCGAGGATGTACAGCGGCAGCCGTTCGAAGGCCGGCTTGAGCCACCAGAACAGCAGCAGGGCGAGGGTAGGCGAGTCCCAGAGCAACAGGCTGAGCAGGGCGAATACCGGGAGCGTGATCAGCGCCCAGCTGGTCATCAGCAGGCGTCGGTGGCGCTGGCTCAGCAGTACTCCCAGGTCCATGGCTTCCCAAGTCGTGCGCGGGCGAATCACCACGCTGGCTTCACTCAGGCGCATGGCGGCGTCCAGCGAATATCAGGTAGGCCAGGACCAGCAGCCAGCAGATGCCGCCGACCAGGTATTTGATCCAGGCCGCGGGCCAGGTCAGGGAGGACCAATAGGCTTCGATAAAGGCAGCGATCAGCAGGAACAGGATGACCCCGCAGATCAACTGCACGCTGGTGCGCGCGGCCAGCAGCAAGGCTTCGCCGCGGGGCAGGCGTCCGGGGGCGATCAGCGCCCAGCCCATTTTCAATCCCGCCGCGCCGGCCAGGGCGATGGCGCTGAGCTCGAAGGCACTGTGGCCGACGACAAACGACCAGAAGGTGGCGCCATAGCCGATCTGGGTCAGGTGCCCGGCCACCGCGCCGATGGTCAGGCCGTTGAAGAACAGGAAGAACAGGCTCCCCAGGCCAAACAGCAGGCCGCTGGCAAAGGTCTGAAAAGCGATGCCGATGTTGTTCATGATGTAGTAGCCGAACATCATCCAGTCTTCGCCGGCGGCCCGATTGGCGAGGCGGCCCAGGCGACTGGCATCTGGATCGTAGAGGCGTTGCATTTCGGCCACCTGTTGCGGGCTGACCACGCTGTAGATCAGTTCGGGCACCAGGTACACCAGCAGGCCGATACCCAGCAAGCTGCCAAAGAACACCAGGCTGGCGGCCAGGACGAAGCGCCATTGTTCGCGCACGAGCTGTGGGAAACCGGCCAGGACAAAGCCCAGGACCCGGGCGCCCAACGGGCTGCGTTGGCGATAGAGCTGCTGATGGCCGCGCAGCGCCAGTTGTTGCAACGGGTCGACCAGGAAGCTGCTGTAGCCGCGTTCCTGGGCCAGGGCCAGGTGTTGGCACAAGCGGCGGTAATCCTCGGGAAAACGGGCATGGGTCTCGGGCGTCGCCTGGCCGCGTTCCAGTTGTTCGAGCTGTTCGCGCAGGCGCTGCCACAAGGCGTGATGACGGTTTTCGAACAGGCTCTGTTTCATGTCGGCCCCAGCAGTCCGCGGGCGATGCCATTGAGTTCGTCACGGGCCTGCGCGGGCGTTACGTGCAGAGGTTCGGCGAGCAGGGCGGCCAGCTCCTGGACCCGGTCCGCGGACAGTTGTTCCTGGCGTTCGGCGAAGCTGAGGATGGCCCGTTGTTCAGTCAGGCTCAGGGCGAAGGCGGCGGTTCTGGCGGGCACTGCCGGCAAGGTCGGGCGAACCACCGGCTGCTCGCGGTAGATCACCAGGGTGCCGGCGGCCAGGTCGCCGAGGCGCTTGAAGGTCGGGTGCTGCAGGCAACTGATGGCGCCGAGGCAATAACCGAACGGCAGCATGTCGACAAAACGCAGCAGGTTGCGGGTCAGGGAAGGGCCCCAGCCGATGGGCGTGCCATCGTCCTGCACGACCCGCAGGCCCATCAGCTGCTTGCCTGGCGAGCAGCCCTGATTCAACACCTCGAACAGCACCATGTACCACCAACTGACCAGAAACAGCAGGATCGAGCCCAGCCCCATGCCGAGCTGGCCGAGAAACCCCAGGACAATAAACAGCACGCCGAGGATCAGGCCACGAAAGCCCAGGTCGATGGCAAAGGCCAGGGCGCGCGACATCAGCCCCGCCGGCCGCAGCGGCAGGTCGATGCCTTCTGGCGTTTCGACCTGGTAGCGGGTGTCCAGTGGCGGGGGCAATGCTTTCCCTGGCAGTGCTGTCGTCTCGAGCATAGGCAACTTGAGGCTGGCCTGGTGGCGATGGATGACCGCCTGATGCTAGCAGTGTCGGAGGGGCGAACGACATCATTAACTGTGCTGCGTGACGTGCGCCGTTACCCTTGAATCATCACAAGGCTGGCCGCGGCTGGTGCCAAGCGCCTAGACTTTGCCGGTCTTTTGCTCAGGAACAGCCCGTGACTTCCATCTTCTGGTACGACTACGAAACCACCGGCATCAACCCGCGCTGCGATCGGCCGTTGCAGGTGGCGGGGATTCGCACCGACTTCGAACTCAACGAGATCGGCGAGCCGGTCAATCTTTACTGTCAGCCCAGCGACGACATCCTGCCCCATCCAGCGGCCTGCATGATCACCGGCATTACCCCGGGCCGGCTGGCCGAACAGGGGCTGAGCGAAGCCGATTTCATGACCCGGGTGCACGCCCAGCTGGCGGCACCGGGCACTTGTGGCGCCGGCTACAACACCCTGCGCTTCGACGACGAGATGACCCGCTACAGCCTGTACCGGAATTTCTTCGACCCTTATGCCCGCGAGTGGCAAGGCGGCAACAGCCGCTGGGACCTGATCGATGTGGTGCGCACTGCCTATGCCTTGCGCCCGGAAGGGATTGTCTGGCCGCGGGACGAGGAGGGGCGGGTGACCCTGAAGCTGGAGCGCCTGACCGCCGCCAATGGCATCGATCACGGGCATGCCCACGAAGCACTCTCCGATGTCCGCGCCACTATTGCCTTGGCCAAGTTGATTCGGGACAAGCAGCCGAAGTTGTATGAATGGCTGTTCCAGTTGCGCAGCAAGCAGAAAGTCATGGACCAGGTTCGCCTGCTGCAACCGCTGGTGCATATTTCCGGACGCTTTTCCGCGGCGCGCAGTTATGTCGGCGTGGTCCTGCCGTTGGCCTGGCATCCGCGCAACCGCAACGCCCTGATTGTTTGTGACCTGCACCTGGACCCACAGGGATTGCTCGACCTGGACGCCGAGACGCTGCGCCAGCGTTTGTATACCCGCCGCGAAGACCTGGCCGAAGGCGAATTGCCGGTGCCGTTGAAGCTGATCCATATCAACCGCTGCCCGGTCGTCGCGCCGCTGAATGTATTGCGTGGCGAGGACCAGCAGCGTTTGCAACTGGACATGGCGGAATATAAGGCCCGGACGCTGCGGCTAAGTGACGCACAAGAAGTTTGGCGGGATAAACTTGCGGCAATTTATGCCAGCGAGGATTTTGCCCCCAGCGTCGATCCCGAGCAGCAGTTGTACGACGGTTTTATCGGCGATCGCGACCGACGCTTATGCGAACAAGTGCGCAATGCCGAGCCGCTTCATTTAGGGCAAGAGCAATGGCCGTTCGATGATGAACGTTTGCCTGAATTATTATTTCGTTATCGCGCCCGTAACTTTCCTGAAACCTTGAACGGGGAGGAGCAAGAGCGCTGGAAGTCATTCTGTCAGCAGCGCCTGTGCGACCCGCAATGGGGAGCGCCCAATACCCTGGAAAGTTTCAATCAGGCGGCTGCCGAACTACGGCTGAGTGCTACAACGATTCAGCGTCAGGTGCTGGATGAATGGCAGGATTACAGCCGGTCGCTGGCCCTGCGTTTCGGGCTTTGATTGTTCGGCTTAGTACATTTCGGGTATTTGCCGGAAATAAAAAAAACGCCAGCAAGCTGGCGTTTTTTCATAAGGTCGCAAATCCCTCTGTGACGGGTGTACGGCTTAACCCAGCAGGGTTGCCCAGCCTTCGACCACGTCGCCGCCCCACTTGGCTTTCCACTCTTTCAGGGTTTTGTGGTTGCCGCCCTTGGTTTCGATGACTTCGCCGTTGTGCGGGTTCTTGTATTGTTTGACCTTGCGTGCGCGCTTGGTGCCGGTAGTTTTGGCGGCAACACGTGGCGCCTTAACTTTCGAGTCCGGATCCAGCAGCGCGATGATGTCGCGCAGGGACTTGGAGTATTCACCCATCAGGGCGCGCAGTTTGCCTTCGAATTCCAGCTCGGCTTGCAGTTTGTCGTCTTGCGACAGGTTCTTCAAACGGGCTTGCAGCTCTTTGATAGCTTCTTCTGTGGCGCGGTATTCGTTGATCAGGGACATGAGAATTGCCTTATGTTGAGTGCTGAGTGGCAGGTGACAGTGGCGTAATAATAGTCAGGCAGTTTCCTCAAGTAAACAATAAAGCCGGCTTTTATTTAATTTGATTAGAGTGTTTAGCAAAGATCCTGATTGATGAGTTAAATATTGTGAACGAGTCCGTACGACTATTTCCCACAAAGTTATAGGACTATTTCCAAGTGTGACTGATTCCCCTCTCGCATCGGGCATGAGCCCTACAGGCTGGTCAGAGGAATCGGATTCCGACATCACGAATACTGCAGTTTTGTCGCGCAATCGCTAGAATGGCGGCCTTTGCGAAGTTCTGGAGTTTCCCCCTCATGCGCACTTTTCGGTTGGTGATTTCCTGCCCGGACCGCGTTGGCATCGTTGCCAAAGTCAGTAACTTTCTGGCGTCCCACAACGGCTGGATCACCGAAGCCAGTCACCACTCGGATGACCTGAGTGGCTGGTTCTTCATGCGTCACGAAATACGTGCCGACTCTTTGCCGTTCGGCCTTGAAGCCTTTCGTGAAGCCTTTGCGCCGATTGCCGAAGAGTTCTCGATGGACTGGCGCATCACCGATACCGCGCAGAAGAAACGCGTGGTGTTGATGGCCAGTCGCGAGTCCCACTGCCTGGCGGACCTGTTGCACCGCTGGCACAGCGACGAACTCGACTGCGAGATCTCCTGTGTGATTTCCAACCACGATGACTTGCGCAGCATGGTCGAGTGGCATGGCATTCCTTATTACCACGTGCCGGTCAACCCTCAGGACAAGGAGCCGGCGTTCGCCGAGGTCTCGCGCCTGGTCAAGCAGCACGACGCCGAAGTGGTGGTGCTGGCGCGCTACATGCAGATCCTGCCGCCGGAACTGTGCAGCGAATACGCGCACAAGGTGATCAACATTCACCACAGCTTCCTGCCGTCGTTCGTCGGCGCCAAGCCTTACCACCAGGCTTCCCTGCGTGGTGTGAAGCTGATCGGCGCGACCTGCCACTACGTGACCGAAGAGCTGGATGCCGGCCCGATCATCGAGCAGGACGTGGTCCGTGTCAGCCACAGCGACAGCATCGAAGACATGGTGCGTTTCGGTCGTGACGTCGAGAAGATGGTCCTGGCCCGCGGCCTGCGCTACCACCTGGAAGACCGCGTGCTGGTGCACGGCAACAAGACTGTCGTGTTCTGATCCAGAGTGTTCTGATTAAAAGCGCTCTGATCGAATCCGCCGGGCCCGGGCATCCAAGCTCCGGGTCCGGCGATTTTTCATGAGGATCGACCGATGAGTGATCCACTGGACAAAGCCACATCCAAGGCACCCGCCACCCTCGGCGAGGGCTGCCTGAGCCGTTACGACCCGGACGATATGAGCGTCGAGGACGGTACCGAGTTTCCCGGCGCCGCCGAGTTGTGGCAGCAGTTGCAGCAGGATGCCCTGGATACAGAGCCGCCTAAGCCTGCTTGAGCTTCATCAGGGTGCGCAGCAAGGGGCGCCCGACCATCATCAGGAATACCGGCCCGCCGGCCAGCAGATAGAAATAGTAGGTAACGGCCCGCCAGATCAGGATGGCCGCGGCCGCCGTCGACTTCCCCACCATGGGCGCCAGCAGCGCCGCCGATGTCAGCTCCGCCGCTCCCGCGCCGCCGGGCAGCAGGCTGAATTGCCCTGCGCTCAGGGCGAGCATCTGGATCAGAAAGGTCCAGGCCCATTGCAGGTCCACCCCCAGCCCGCGCAACGCCAGGTACAGCACGCTGTAGCGCAGCGCCCAATGCATGCAGGTCAGGGCAAAGACCCCCGTCAGGGTTTGCCAGGGCAGTTTCAGGCTATCGCCGAAGGCCTTGAGGAAATGCAGCCATTTGCGCGCCCGGCGCCGACGGGTCGCGGGGCGAATCTTGAAGGGCGCAAGCAGATGGCCGCTGAGCAGGATCAGGCGACGGTGGTAGCGGGCTATCGCCAGGCAGATGCATAACCCGCCGAACAGCGAAAGGCTGCTGAGGGCCAGCAGCCATTCCAGGCGCTGGCTGAGGTTCTGGAACAGCGCGTAGAACAGGATCCCCAGCAGCGCGCAGAGGAAGAACAGCAGGTCGCTCAGCTGATCCATGGCAAACACCGCGCTGCCGCGAGCCGGGCGCACGCCGTTACGCGCCAGCAGGGCCATCAAGGTCAAGGGGCCGCCACTGCCGCCGGGCGTGGCGCACATGGCGAACTCGGTGGACATCACCACCGCGAGGCTCTTCCAGCGTCCCAGCTGGCCGCGGTGTCGGCCCAGCAGCAGGCTCAGGCGCAGCGAATTGATGATCCAGCACAGTAGGATCATGCTCAGCATGCCGAGCAGCAACGGCAGGGAAAAACGCTGGACCCGCCCCCACAGTTCGCCGCCGCCCAGCAGCAGCGGCACCAGGATCGCCGCCAGCAAGGCCATGGCCAGCCAGATCGCCCGGCTCATGGGGTACCGCGCGCCCTTGGAGGCTGGGTGTCGAGCCAGTCGGCCTTGGTCAGTGGCTGGCGTCCTTGCTCCAGCAGGCGTTCGAGGGTGTCCAGCCAGTACTGGCGCGAGTCGGGGTGACGCATGTCCACCGGGTGCAGGCCGAGGCGAATCACCGCTGCCTGCTGCCAGTGTCGTTCGCGTTGCAGGCTGAGCAGCCGGGAGGCTGTTCGGCGCCAGGCGCTGCGGGCGCTCCACACCAGGCCGGGGGCGGCGATCGGCGAGAAGTCCGGCAGCCGGTACAGATGCTGCGGGCCGCTGGTGTAGCGCAGGGGCAGTTGGCGCAGGGCCTGGCGTGTACCCGGGCTCATCAGCCAGGCGGGGGCGACGAACCCTTGCAAGGGCCAGTTGTAACGCTGGAACAATTCCAGGCCGGCATGCAGGCGTGCCAGGGCGGCGTTTTCCGAGAGGTTGTAGAACTCACCCTCATGGGTGTACACGCGACGCATGAACCAGTCATACGGGGTGCGCGGTGGCGGGCCCTCGTCGCAATGGAAGTAACCGTGCAGCACCAGTTCGTCGCCGCGTTCCAGGCGCGCGCTGAGCAGCCGGCGAAAGCCGGGATGAGCATCGAGCGGGTTGTGCCGGTGAAAATCCGGTACCACCAGCCAGGTCATCGGCACATTGCCCATGGCGTCGACGGTTTCGACGAAGGGTTGGTAGTCGATCCAGGTTTGTGGCGCGACATCGTGCAATACCAGCAGCACGCTGGGCACCCCGGCGGACTCAACCATGGGCCAGCATCGGCTGCTGGGTGCCGAGCACGGCGCGATAGTGCTCCAGCAGGCTGGCGACCACCGTATCCCAGGCGTAATAACGTTCGACATGGCGGCGCGCCCGTTGGCCCCGCTCGGCGCAGCCTTGGGCGAACAGCTCCTGCACGGCATGGGCCATCGCCAGCGGATTGTTCGGCGCACAGAGCAAGCCGCCTTCCGCGGTGACGATTTCCTGGAAGGCCCCGGCGGCCACCGCCACCACGGGAATGCCGCTGGCCATGGCTTCGAGGATCACCAGACCAAAGGTTTCCTGGTCCCCGGCGTGAACCAGGGCATCGGCGCTGGCCATCAGCCGGGCGACCTGAGGGGCCGGGCAGAACTCGTCGATCACCGTGACGTTCTCCGACACGGCGGTCGGCATGGCCGAGCCCACCAGCAGCAGGTGGTAGCGCTTGCCCAGGCGCTGCATGCAGTTGAGCAACACCGGCAGGTTCTTTTCCTTGGAACCGCGACCGGCAAAGATCAGCAGGCGGCTGTCTTCGGCAATCCCCAGTTCGGTGCGCAGGGCAGGGTCGCGATGACTCGGGTGGAAGGTCTGCAGGTCGACGCCCAGCGGCTGCACATAGACGTTGCGCACGCCCAGGCCGATCAGTTTGTCGGCCATGACCTGGCTGGGGGCCAGGACCCGGTCGAAGTTGCCGTACAGCTTGCGCACGTAGGCCTCGACATTCGGAGTGAACCAGGGGCCCATGCGGTTGCTGACCAGCAGCGGCAGGTCCGAGTGATAAAAGCCGATCACAGGTACGTCCAGCTGGCGCCGCGCATCCAGGGCCGCCCAGGCGGTGAGGTAAGGGTCGCCGACTTCGATCAGGTCCGGTTGCAGGTCATGGAGAATATTGCGCCAGGGCCCCAGGCGCAGGGGAAAACGGTAGCCCTTGCCAAAGGGCAGGGCGGGAGCGGGGACTTTATAGATACCGTCGCGTTCGCTGAAGTGGGCCCCGGGGATCAGCAAACTGTGGCGGATTCCTGGTTGGCGTCCCAGGCGACGATGCTTGGCGTCCAGATAAGTGCGCACGCCACCGCTGGCAGGGGCGTAGAACATGGTTATGTCAGCGATATGCACGATGATCATCCCTCCGATCCGGTGTTCTCCCTAGGGTTGACCCTTATCAAGGATAGATGTTCGGTCGGGATGCCGTGGCGGTTGGCGATGTGCCTGGATGAACGGTTTGCTGCGGATGCGGGAGGGATTGTCGGCAGTCCGGTGCCTGAGTTTTGTCCAGGCACCGGATGGCTGAAGGGATCAGATACGGAAGCTGCCGACCAGTTGTTTCAGGCGTGCGGCCTGCTGCTCCAGGTCGGAACAGGCGCGCAGGGTCGACTGCAGGTTTTCCACCCCTTCCTGGTTCAGGGTGTTGATCTCGGTGATGTCCATGTTGATCGACTCCACCACCGAGGTCTGTTCCTCGGTGGCGGTAGCCACGGACTGGTTCATGCCGTCGATCTCGCCGATGCGCTGGGTCACGCTGTTCAGGCGTTCGCCGGCCTGGTTGGCGATCTCCACGCTGTCCTGGCTGTGGCGCTGGCTGTTGCTCATGGTGCTGACCGACTCGCGGGCGCCGACCTGCAGTTCCTCGATCATGGTCTGCACCTGTTGTGCCGATTCCTGGGTGCGGTGGGCCAGGTTGCGCACCTCGTCGGCAACCACGGCAAAACCGCGCCCGGCCTCGCCCGCCCGCGCCGCCTCGATGGCCGCGTTGAGGGCCAGCAGGTTGGTCTGCTGGGAGATGCTGGTGATGACTTCGAGGATCTGCCCGATGTTCACGGTCTTGCTGTTGAGGGTTTCGATGTTGCTGCTGGAGGCGCTGATCATGTCCGACAGCTGGTTCATCGCCAGGATGCTGCGGTCCACCACTTGCTGGCCGTCCTCGGCCAGGTTGCGCGCGTCGCTGGCCTGTTGCGAGGCCTGGGCGGCGTTGCGGGCGATTTCCTGGGCGGCGGCGCCGAGCTGATTGATCGCCGCGGCCACGCTGTTGGTGCGGCTGGCCTGCTCGTCGGAATTGAGCATCGACGAATTGGAGGCACTGACCACGCGCAGGGCGACTTCGTTGACGTGCTCGGTGGCCGACGACACTTCGCGGATCGAACCGTGGATGCGTTCCACGAAGCGGTTGAACGCGGTGCCGAGGATGCCGAATTCATCCTGGTTCTGGATGGTCAGGCGGCGGGTCAGGTCGCCTTCGCCGTCGGCGATGTCCTGCATGGCGCGGGTCATGACATGCAGGGGCTGCATCAGCACCCGGATCAGCATGCCCAGCAGGGCGATGATGATGGCCACGGCGATGATGGTGGCAATGATGGCCGAAGCGCGGAACTCGCTGAGCATCGAGAACGCCTTGTCCTTGTCCACGGACAGGCCGATGTACCAGTTCACCGACGGCAGGCCCTTGATCGGGGTGAAGGTGACGATGCGGGTCTTGCCCTCGACTTCGATTTCGCTGAAATCGCCATTGATGCGTGGCGTGTTCTGCGGGTAGGCCTCGCTCAGGCTCTTCATCACCAGCGCCTTGTCCGGGTGCACCAGGATCTTGCCGTCGGCGCTGACCAGGAAGGCATAGCCCATGCCGTCGAAATCCAGGGCGTTGAGGGTTTCGATCAGGGTTTGCAGGCTCAGGTCGCCGCCCACCACGCCGATGCTCTGCCCGCCGTTACGCGAGGCGGTGGCGACGGAAATGATCAACTGGCCGGTGGCTGCATCTATATAGGGTTCGGTGAGGGTCGAGCCGCTGCTGCTTTCGGCACCTTTGTACCAGGGGCGAACGCGCGGGTCGAAGCCGTCGGGCATCTTCGCGTCCGGGCGGATGGTGAAGCTGCCGCTGGCATCGCCCAGGTAGGAGGCCATGAAGGTCGAGGTCAGAGCCTTCTGTTCGAGCAGGCTGGCGACCTTGGTCGATTGCGGGTCGAACGCCAGGTTTTGCGCCAGGTTTTCGATCAACAGGATGCGCCCGGTGAGCCAGGTCTGGATGTTGCTGGCGGTCACATCGCCCATTTCATGCAGGTAATTGTCCAGGTCTTCGCGGATCGCGTTGCGCTGTAAGTAGTCGTTGTACAGCGTGAAGGAAGCGAAGGCGGCAATAACGATGAGGGCGGCGGCAAGCAGGATTTTATGGCTGAAGCGCAGGTTTTTGTTCATGGCTTGTGGTGTCCGCTAGGTCTTAATGTCACGAGCGTGCTCTTATAAAAGCGCGCAAAATGGGCGGGGTTGAAAGTAAGTTGATATTTCCACCTCTCCTTGGGGAATTATCTGAACTATTTTTCAGTCTTTTCTGATCTATCGGCCGGTCAAGGCTAAAGATTAACCATGGGTGACAAAATGCCGGATTCATCGCAACTCGTTATCGGTGCCGATCTCGCGGGGCAACCGATTGCCCAGGCCATGCGCCTGGCAAACCGTCACGGGCTGGTGGCAGGCGCTACCGGGACAGGGAAAACCGTCACCTTGCAGCGACTGGCGGAAGCGTTCAGCGATGCCGGTGTCGCGGTGTTCGCCGCGGACATCAAGGGTGACCTGTGTGGCTTGGGCGCCGCGGGCAATCCCCAGGGCAAGGTCGCCGAACGTATTGCCGGGATGCCGTGGCTGAACCACAAGCCCCAGGCTTATCCGGTCACGTTGTGGGACATTCACGGGCAGTCCGGGCACCCGCTGCGCACTACCCTGAGTGAAATGGGCCCGCTGCTGCTGGGCAGCCTGCTGGAGCTGACCGACAGCCAGCAATCGGCGTTGTACGCGGCATTCAAGGTGGCCGACCGCGAAGGGCTGTTGCTGCTCGACCTGAAAGACCTCAAGGCGTTGCTCAACCACCTCAAGGACAACCCGCAGTTGCTGGGGGATGACGCGGCGCTGATGACCACCGGCTCCAGCCAGGCCTTGCTGCGGCGCCTGGCGACCCTGGAACAGCAGGGCGCCGAAGCCCTGTTCGGCGAGCCGGCCCTGCAACTGGAAGACATCCTGCAGCCGGCCAGTGACGGGCGCGGGCGGATCCATCTGCTCGACGCCAGTCGCCTGGTGCACGAGGCGCCCAAGGTCTATGCGACCTTCCTGTTGTGGCTGCTGGCCGAGCTGTTCGAGCAACTGCCGGAGCGCGGCGATGCGGAAAAGCCGCTGCTGGCGCTGTTTTTCGACGAGGCCCACCTGCTGTTCGCCGGCACGCCGAAGGCGTTGCAGGACCGGTTGGAACAGGTGGTGCGGCTGATTCGCTCCAAAGGCGTGGGCGTGTACTTCGTCACCCAGTCGCCAGGCGACTTGCCGGACGACGTGCTGGCGCAACTGGGGCTGCGCGTCCAGCACGGCTTGCGGGCCTTTACCGCCAAGGAACAGAAGTCCTTGCGCGCGGTGGCGGACGGCTTCCGGCCGAACCCGGCGTTCGATGCGCTATCGGTGTTGACCGAGCTGGGGATCGGCGAGGCGCTGGTCGGTACCCTGCAGGAAAAAGGCACGCCGGAGATGGTCCAGCGAGTGCTGGTGGCACCGCCGCAATCGCGCATCGGGCCGCTGACCGAGGCCGAACGTACTGCGCTGATCAACAGTTCACCGTTGGTCGGCCGCTATGACAAACCGGTCGACCGCGAGTCGGCCTATGAAGTGCTGATGGGGCGCAAGGGCCTGGCACCAGAGGCCGAGGCTGCGCCGGGCAAACCGGCCGCGGAGGAGCCGAGCTTTACCGATCGGGCCGGCGAGTTCCTCGGCACTGCCGCCGGTCAGGCCCTGAAGTCCGCCATGCGTCAGGCCGCCAATCAGTTGGGCCGGCAACTGGTGCGCGGGTTGATGGGGTCTCTACTGGGTGGCAGCAAGCGCCGCTGATCGGCGGCTGGCCAGTTACGCCCGTGGTTTGGCGTGGCTGGCCAGGCGCTCCAGGGCAGCGCGCAGGTTGGGATCGGTGATGCCGTCGGCGGTGGCTTGAATGGTCTCGGCGGCGTTGCTCGACAGGTCCATGGTGTGGCCGGCTGCGCCGCGTTGCACGGTGGGAGGCTGCACTTTGAACAGGATCCGCGTCAGATTATTGAACTCATTGAACTCCAAAAGCTGACGTTGCAGGCGTTTTTGCTGATAACGCAGGCGCGTCGCCCAGTGGCCGTCGGTGACGATCAGCAGCAGGCTGCCTTCACGCCAGGAGGCGACATGGCAGTGCTCGCGCGCGGCCGGTTGCAGCTGGCTTTCCAGCAGACGCTGCAAATGCGCCAGGCGCTGGGCGTGGCCGAGTATGGCTTTGAGAGGCTTGGCTTCGCGAAGGAGTACGGCGGGTGCTCTGGCCGTAAGAGGGCGAAATGCCATGATCAGACACCTGAAGTTACAGAGCCGCCATGGTAGCAGAAAGCGCTGGCCGGACCTCGTTCATCGCTGCGGCTGCGCTTTATCCATTAAATCAATGGTTAACTTCGTACTCGTCCGGGTTGAAACTGGCGCAAAAGGCCTTATTGTAAGTGAGCCCCGTCACAGCGCTGTACCAGCATCGTGGAATAACGCCACTTTCCTCACCATCGTTTCCGGGTAGAATGCTCGTTCGCATGCGGCCATGAGGGCTGCACGGGCGACTCACGGGGCCGCCCTCCATCCCTATGTGTGGAAGATCCTGCCGATATGTTTGCGCCTTTGTTAAAGAAACTTTTTGGAAGCAAGAACGAGCGTGAAGTCAAACGCATGCTCAAGACGGTACAGATCGTCAATGCCTTCGAAGAGCAAATGGTGGCCCTTTCGGACGATCAGTTGCGCGCCAAGACCGAAGAGTTCAAGGCCCGCATAGCCAAAGGTGAAACCCTCGACAAACTGCTTCCCGAAGCCTTTGCGGTCGCCCGCGAAGCCGGCAAGCGGGTCATGGGTATGCGCCACTTCGACGTACAGTTGATCGGCGGCATGACCTTGCATGAAGGCAAGATCGCCGAAATGCGTACCGGTGAAGGCAAGACCCTGGTGGCAACACTGGGCGTTTACCTCAACGCGCTGTCCGGCAAGGGCGTGCACGTGGTCACGGTGAACGACTATCTGGCCCGCCGCGACGCCAACTGGATGCGCCCGCTCTATGAATTCCTCGGCCTGACGGTCGGCGTGGTCACGCCGTTCCAGCCGCCGGAAGAGAAGCGTGCCGCCTACGCCGCCGACATCACCTACGGCACCAACAACGAATTCGGTTTCGACTACCTGCGCGACAACATGGCTTTCAGCATGGAAGACAAGTTCCAGCGCGAGCTCAATTTTGCCGTGATCGACGAAGTCGACTCGATCCTGATCGACGAGGCCCGTACCCCGCTGATCATCTCCGGCCAGGCTGAAGACAGTTCCCGTCTGTACACCGAAATCAACAAGCTGATCCCGCGCCTTGAGCTGCACGTCGAGGAAGTGGAAGGCGAGGTCACCAAAGCCGGTCACTTCACCGTCGACGAGAAGACCCGTCAGGTCGAACTCAACGAAGCCGGTCACCAGTTCATCGAAGAGATGCTGACCCAGGTCGGCCTGCTGGCTGAAGGCGAGAGCCTGTACTCGGCGCACAACCTGGGCCTGCTGACCCACGTCTATGCCGGTCTGCGCGCACACAAGCTGTTCAACCGCAACGTCGAATACATCGTCCAGGATGGCCAGGTGGTCCTGGTGGACGAACACACCGGTCGTACCATGCCGGGTCGCCGTCTGTCCGAGGGCCTGCACCAGGCCATCGAAGCCAAGGAAAACCTCAACATCCAGGCCGAAAGCCAGACCCTGGCGTCGACCACCTTCCAGAACTACTTCCGTCTGTACACCAAGCTGTCCGGCATGACCGGTACCGCGGACACCGAAGCGTTCGAGTTCCATCAGATCTACGGCCTGCAGGTGATGGTGATTCCACCGAACAAGCCGCTGGCTCGCAAAGACTACAACGACCTGGTGTTCCTGACCGCGGACGAGAAATATGCCGCGATCATCAACGACATCAAGGAATGCATGACCCAGGGCCGTCCGGTTCTGGTGGGTACCGCGACCATCGAAACTTCCGAGCACATGTCCAACCTGCTCCAGAAGGAAGGCATCGAGCACAAGGTCCTGAACGCCAAGTTCCACGAAAAAGAAGCGGAAATCATTGCCCAGGCCGGTCGTCCGGGCGCCCTGACCATCGCCACCAACATGGCCGGTCGTGGTACCGACATCCTGTTGGGCGGTAACTGGGAAGTCGAAGTCGCCTCCCTGGAAAACCCGACCCCCGAGCAGATTGCCCAGATCAAGGCCGACTGGCAGAAGCGCCACCAGCAAGTGCTGGAGTCCGGCGGCCTGCAGGTAATCGCGTCCGAGCGTCACGAATCGCGTCGTATCGACAACCAGCTGCGTGGTCGCGCCGGTCGTCAGGGCGACGCCGGTTCCAGCCGTTTCTACCTGTCTCTGGAAGACAGCCTGATGCGCATCTTCGCCTCCGACCGGGTGAAGAACTTCATGAAGGCCCTGGGCATGCAGTCCGGCGAAGCGATCGAGCACCGCATGGTGACCAACGCGATCGAAAAGGCCCAGCGCAAGGTAGAAGGCCGCAACTTCGACATTCGCAAGCAACTGCTCGAGTTCGACGACGTCAACAACGAACAGCGTAAAGTGATCTATCACATGCGTAACACGTTGCTGGCCGCGGACAACATCGGCGAGACCATCTCCGACTTCCGCCTGGACGTGCTCAACGCCACCGTCAGCGCGCACATTCCTCCACAATCGCTGCCTGAGCAGTGGGACGTGGCCGGTCTGGAAGCTGCGCTGCAAAGCGACTTCGGTGTGTCCCTGCCGATCCAGCAATGGCTCGACGAAGACGATCACCTGTACGAAGAAACCCTGCGCGAGAAACTGCTCAACGAGCTGGTGGCGGCGTACAACGAGAAAGAAGACCAGGCCGGTGCCGAAGCACTGCGCACCTTCGAGAAACAAATCGTTCTGCGCGTCCTGGACGACCTGTGGAAAGACCACCTGTCGACCATGGATCACCTGCGTCACGGTATTCACCTGCGTGGTTATGCGCAGAAGAACCCGAAACAGGAATACAAGCGCGAGTCCTTCACCCTGTTCTCCGAGCTGCTGGATTCCATCAAGCGCGACTCGATCCGTGTGCTGTCGCACGTTCAGGTTCGCCGCGAGGACCCGGTCGAGGAAGAGGCGCGCCTGCGCCAGGAAGCCGAGGCACTGGCCCAGCGCATGCAGTTCGAGCATGCCGAAGCCCCGGGCCTGGAACAGCCGGAAGCGCTGGAAGAGGGCGTCGATGTCGACGTGGCCCTGGCTTCGGCTCCGGTACGCAACGAGCAGAAACTGGGCCGCAACGAACTGTGCTACTGCGGTTCGGGCAAGAAGTACAAACACTGTCACGGCCAGATCAACTAAGATTTTCGCCAGACACTGAAATACCCGCGCCGCGACCGGCATCAGCCGTCGCGGCGTTTTTCCATTCGCCGCACTGCCTTTTGCGATGGCGGTGCACACATCAGGTTAAAGAGGAGCGCATTCATGGCTGTTGGTCTTGGTCCTTTGCCAACGTTGCACCCGGTTGCCGGTTTTGAACTTGGTATCGCTTCGGCGGGCATCAAGCGCCCGGGGCGCAAGGATGTTGTGGTCATGCGCTGTGCCGAGGGTTCTACGGTGGCCGGTGTGTTCACCTTGAACGCGTTCTGCGCCGCTCCGGTGATCCTGGCCAAGCAGCGCGTGCAGGGCCCTGTGCGTTACCTGCTGACCAACACCGGTAACGCCAACGCCGGCACCGGTGAGCCAGGCCTGGCCGCCGCGACCCGTACTTGCGCCAAGCTGGCCGAGCTGGCTGGCGTCGATGCCAGCGCCGTACTGCCGTACTCCACGGGGGTCATCGGCGAGCCGCTGCCGGTCGAGAAGATCGAAGGCGCGCTGCAGGCTGCACTGGATGACCTGTCCGTGGACAACTGGGCCGCCGCCGCCACGGGCATCATGACCACCGACACCCTGCCCAAGGGTGCCAGCCGCCAGTTCCAGCACGACGGCGTGACCATCACCGTCACTGGCATCAGCAAGGGCGCGGGCATGATTCGTCCGAACATGGCGACCATGCTCGGCTACATCGCCACCGACGCCAAAGTCTCCCGTGAAGTGCTGCAGAACCTGCTGCTGGACGGCGCCAACAAGTCGTTCAACCGCATCACCATCGACGGCGATACCTCCACCAACGACTGCTGCATGCTGATCGCCACCGGCCAGGCAGCCCTGCCGGAAATCACCGAGGCCAGCGGCCCGCTGTTCGCCGCGCTGAAGCAGGCGGTGTTCGACGTGTGCATGGAAGTGGCCCAGGCCATCGTGCGTGACGGTGAAGGCGCGACCAAGTTCGTCACGGTCGAAGTCAACGGCGGCGGCAATCACCAGGAATGCCTGGATGTCGGCTATACCGTGGCCCACTCGCCACTGATCAAGACCGCGCTGTTCGCTTCCGACCCGAACTGGGGGCGTATCCTGGCCGCTGTCGGTCGTGCCGGCGTGCCGGACCTGGATGTGAGCAAGATCGACGTTTTCCTCGGTGAGGTGTGTATCGCCAGCCGTGGCGCGCGTGCCGCCAGCTACACCGAAGCCCAGGGCGCGGCGGTGATGCAGCAGGAAGAAATCACCATCCGCATCGAGCTGGGACGCGGTGATTGCAGCGAAACCATCTGGACCACCGACCTGTCCCACGAGTACGTGAAAATCAACGCGGAATACCGTACCTGATACACCGTTACTCGCTTCTACATGGACGCGACGCATCACGTGTAGGAGCGAGTCTGCTCGCGATGGAGGCCCCGGGCCTCCATCTCCTCTGAAAGGTGCCCGACATGAATCTTCACCTGATCATCGGCGACAAACTCTATTCCTCCTGGTCGCTGCGCGCCGCCCTGGCGCTTGAGCTGGCCGGCGCGACTTACACCGAAGAACTGATCAAGCTGAACCAGCCCGATACCCGCGAGCTGATTCTCAAGCATTCGCCAACCGGCAAAGTCCCGTTGCTGAAGACCGAGCACGGCACCATTGCCGACTCCCTGGCGATTGCCGAATACCTGGTCGAGCGTTTTCCCGAAGCCGAGCTCTGGCCGCGGGATGTGGCCGCCCGTGCCCAGGCCCGCTCCGCCTGCGCGCAGATGCACAGCGGCTTTTTCGGCTTGCGCGGCAACCTGCCGTTCGACCTGAGCCGCGATGCCGCGCTTTCACCCATGCCGCCCGAGGCCCAGGCCGATATCGAACGGATGCTGGCGTTATGGGCCGAATGTCGCATGGCTGCGACCGAGCCAGGGCCTTTCCTGTTTGGTCGGGTCAGCCTGGCGGACGCCTTTTTTGCGCCAATCGCCGTGCGCCTGCGCACCTATCGGGTGGCGCTGCCGGCTGTCGATGCCGCCTATGTTGAAACGATCTATCAATGGCCAGCCTTCAAGGCCTGGCAGAAAGCCGGTTTAGAGGAAGCAGTGCGGTGAAACGAGTACATGTGGCGGCGGCCGTTATCCGTGATGCCGACGGCAGGATCCTGATTGCCCGACGTGCCGATACCCAGCATCAGGGCGGCCTCTGGGAGTTTCCCGGCGGCAAGGTCGAAGCGGACGAGGCGGTGAAAGCGGCGTTGACCCGTGAGCTGCAGGAGGAACTGGGCATTCTGGTGTCCCAGGCGCGGCCGTTGATCAAGGTGCAGCACGATTACCCGGACAAACAGGTGTTGCTGGATGTCTGGGAAGTGTGCGCCTTTACCGGCGAACCCCATGGCGTCGAGGGCCAGCCTTTGGCCTGGGTCACGGCCCGTGAGCTGGAGAACTACGAGTTCCCGGCGGCCAACCAGCCGATCGTGGCGGCGGCGCGCTTGCCGAGCGACTACCTGATCACCCCGGAAGGCCTGGAAACACCGGCGCTGTTGCGGGGCATGCAGAAGGCCATTGCCGGTGGCAGCAAGTTGATCCAGCTACGCGCGCCCAACGGCTACGACCCGCAATACCGCGACCTGGCGGTAGATGCGGTCGGCCTGTGTGCGGGCAAGGCGCAATTGATGCTCAAGGGGCCGTTCGAATGGCTGGGGGATTTCCCCTCGGCGGGCTGGCATATCACTGCGGCGCAGCTGCGCAAATACGCCAGCGCCGGACGTCCCTTTGGCAAGGAGCGCTGGCTGGCGGCGTCTTGCCATGACGCTGAAGAGTTGTCCCTGGCGCAGCAGATGGATGTGGACTTTGTGACGCTGTCGCCGGTCCAGCCGACCCAGACTCACCCTGAGGCGCAGCCACTGGGTTGGGAGCAGGCCGCCCGACTGATCAGCGGTTTCAACAAGCCGGTGTACCTGCTGGGGGGTATCGGTCCGGATCAGCGCGAGCAGGCCTGGCAGGCCGGTGCGCAAGGGGTGGCGGGGATTCGCGCGTTCTGGCCCTGAGGCCAGTCACCCGCCAGTTCGCTCCTGCATAAGTTGCAGGAGCGGGCTTGCTCGCAATCTGAAGGGTAAATGTGCCCGTTATTCGGGTTTCGCTGCCGCCTGCCAGAGAATCTCGGCAATCCCCTGGCGCTTGGCAATCAGGCGCGCCGCGACAAACAGCAGGTCGGACAGGCGATTGATGTAGGCCAGGCCGACCCCCTCCAGCGGTTCCACGGCATTCAGATGTTGGCAGTGTCGCTCGGCGCTGCGCGCCAGGCTGCGGCAGACATGGGCCTGGGCGATCAAGGTCGAACCGCCCGGCAAGATGAAGTTCTCCAGCGGCCCCAACTCTTCGTTCCAGGTATCGATGGCTGCTTCCAGGCGTTCGACTTCCGCGGTATTGAGTGCCTGATACACCGGCATGGCCAACTCGCCGCCCAGGTCGAAGAGGCGGTGCTGGCAAGGCGCCAGGACGTCGATCAGTTCCTGCAGGCCGGGATGCTCGATGCGTTGTTCGATCAGCCCGGCCAGGAGCAGCCCCAGCTGGCTGTTCAGCGTATCGACTTCGCCGATGGCCTCGACCCGCGGATGGTCCTTGGGAACCCGGCGCCCATCACCCAGCCCGGTTTCACCTTTGTCGCCGGTGCGGGTGTAAATCTTCGACAAGCGAAAGCCCATGCTTACCTCTCCAGTGGGGGATGTTCCAGTGGTGGCGGCTGACTGCCCGCCAATGGCAAACGCAAGGTGAAGCAAGTGCCCTGGCCCTGCGTCGACTGCACTTCCATCTGGCCTTTGTGATTGTTGGTAATGATGAAGTACGAAACCGAGAGCCCAAGGCCGGTGCCCTGGCCGATCTCCTTGGTGGTGAAGAACGGCTCGAAGGTGCGTTTTCGCACGTTTTCGCTCATGCCGATACCGTTGTCCTCGACCTGGATTTCCGCCCAGGGCGGGTTCAGCCGGGTGCGCAGGATGATGCGCCCGGGTTCGCTGTCGTCTACCCGCTGGTGAATGGCCTGGGCGGCGTTTTTCAGCAGGTTGAGCAGGACTTGCTCCAGTTCGTTGGCGGTACCGGGCACCGGCCCCAGTTGCGGGTCGAACTGGCGGATGATGGCCTGGCCCTTGAAGTCGAAGCCTATGGCCAGGTCGAAGTCGTTGCCGGCAATCTCCACGGCCTGGTCGATCAACGCCGGCAGGTCACAAGGCGCCATCTGCCGGTTGCTGCGCCGGCTGAAGCTGAGCATATGGGTCACGATCTTCGCCGCCCGGGCTCCGGCCTGCTGAATGCCATCGAGCAGTTGCGGCACTTCGCGGCTCTGAAGGTAATGGTTGACGGTTTCCAGCTCGATGCCGATCTGCTCGGCGTGTTCCTGATTCTTCGGCAGCTCGGGGGACAGGCGCCGACGAATGTTCTGCACGTTGTGCAGGATGGCCCCCAGCGGGTTGTTGATTTCGTGAGCCATGCCGGCGGCCAGGCCGCCCACGGAGAGCATTTTTTCCGACTGCACCATCATTTCTTCCAGGGACAGGCGCTGGGTGATGTCGTCGATCCGGATCACCACGCCGCGCCCGGCACCACCCATCAGCGGATAGAAGGTCAAGGCGTAATGCCGGGCTTCGTCATCCTTGACCCAGGTGACCCGCTCGACCTTGGTGACCGTATGTTGCTCCACGGTTTCCTTGAGTTGTGGCAGGAACGGCTTGAGCGGTTCGAAGGCGAGGAAGATCGGCTGATTCAGCGCTTCGTCCAGGCGGGTGCCGGAGAGGGCGCTGGCCTCCTGGTTCCATTGGGTGACATAGAGCTGCTCGTCCAGGGCGATCAGCGCCGAGGGCATCGAGTCGATGATGCTGTTGAGGTAGTTCTGAAAGCCGGTGAGTTTCTTTTCGATCTTGCTGCGCACCTGGACTTCCAGCTCCAGCTTGCGGTTGGTGTGACGGGTTTCCTCGGCCAGGCCCTGGGCCTGGTCATAGGCCGCCTGGGAGTCGTCGCGGGCCCGCTTGAGTTGCTGTTCTCGCGCTTCGATGCGCGACAGCATGGTGTTGAAGGCCTCGGCCAGGCTGCCGATTTCATCGTGGTTGCCACGGGCGGCGCGCAGGGAGTAGTTTTCCTCGCGTGTCACCTGCCGGGAAAGTTCTTCCAGCTGATGGATGGGTTGGGTGATCAGCCGTTTGATCTGCCGGGCAATGATCAGCCATAGCAGCACGCTGAAGATCAGGATGCCCAGGCTCGCGGTCAGGGTGCCGGTGTAGAAGGCCATCGGCAGCTCACTGCTGGCCACCAGCAACAGGTGGCCGGGGGGCTGGCCGGCGCGGGGCAGGGTGATGATCTGGTTGCTGCGAAATTCGGTCAGTTGCCAGGCTTCGATATGCCGATAGCGTTCCGGCAGATTCAGGCGTTCGCCATGTTGCAACTGGGCCAATCGGGTGCCCTTGCCGTCATAGATCGCTGCGGCACGCAGGGGAGAGTAGCTGTTGAGTTCGTTGAGCAGCTTCTCGGCGTTTTGTGGCGAGTCCAGCGCCTGCACGGCCAGGGTCGGGTTGGATACCAACCGGCCGATGGTCTGCAAGGCTTGCGGCGCCATGCTTTCCTGAGAGATCCAGTAGGCGGCGCTGATGAAGGTCAGGTTGGCGACCAGCAGTACGGTAATCAGCAGGACGAGCAAGGCGGCCAGCAGTTTTTGGCCGACCGGCAGGTTTTCAAGGCGCTGGCGCAATGGCATCGGGGACGTCGCTAGAGAGGAACACGTGGGCAGCGTAGCCGCTGCTCAGTCGCTGGGCAATCCGCGCTGTTGCAGGTGTTCCACCAATAGCCGGCGCAGGCGGCCGAGGTTGGGCAGGTGCAACTGGTGCCTGGCGGCAACGTCGCAGGCATGCCCCAATAAATAGCTGATTTCGGTTCTGCGCCGATTGGCAACGTCCTGGTACATGGAGGAGTAGTTGGCGGCGGTCGCCTGGATCACCCGCTCCACTTCCTGCTGCAGGTTCTCGGCCGCGGCGGGCTGGCCGCAACGTTCCAGCAGTTCGCTCAGCTCGACGCACAGCATCGCCACTTCGCAATGATGCTGCAGCAGGCCGCCGTTGCGGCAGTCGTGCAGGACCGTCAGGGGGTTGATCGCGCAGTTGAGCGCCAGCTTGCGCCAGAGTCGGGTCAGGATATCCGCGCTCCATTCATGGGGGATGCCGCTGGCGCTCAGGTCGTCGAGCCAGAAGGGCGCGGTGGGGTGGCTGGCGTCCCCCAGCCAGGTGTAGCCGTGGCCGGCGAACACCACGCGCCAGTCGCCATCGCGAAAGGCGCCTTCGGTGCTCGAGGCATAAATGCAGCGGGCCTGCGGCACTTGGGCGGCCACGGCGTCCTGGCTGCCCAGGCCGTTCTGCAGCAGGATCAGTTCGGCATCCGGCGTCAGGCGCGAGACCAGCTGGCTGACGGCCTGTTGCGCGTCATAGGCCTTGCAGGCCACCAGCAGGCGAGTGATGGGCTCAGGGCTGTCGACCGTCTCGCCGGGAATGGCGTGAAAACTGGCCTGCCCTTGTTCCACCAGCGTCAGCCCACCCGCGGCCTGGTAGGCCTGCAGGCGGGCCTGATCGCGCAGGATCAGGCGTGCCGGCAAGCCGGCCCGGGCCAGGCGTGTCGCCCACAGGGTGCCGAGGCTGCCTGCGCCCAGAATGTGCCAGGTCGTCGACATCAGCGTGGTGCTCGGTTTGGCAGGCGCATGCGAGGCTCGCAGTGAAGGAGGGGAAAGACCCGTTATAATGAGCCCGGATTTTAACCGCAAACCGGGCGTGCTCCATCTTTATCGAGCTGCGCCCCTTTTTTTATTGGAGAAATTACATGCCGTCGTTCGACGTGGTATCCGAACTGGACAAACACGAAGTCACCAACGCAGTGGAAAACGCCGTCAAGGAGCTGGACCGCCGCTATGACTTGAAGGGCAAGGGCAGCTTCGAGTTCAAGGAAAAGGAACTCACCGTCAACCTGACCGCTGAAGCCGAATTCCAGCTGGAAGCGATGATCGAGATCCTCAAGCTGGCCCTGGTCAAGCGCAAGATCGATGTGCAGTGCCTTGAGGTCAAGGACGCTTACGCTTCGGGCAAGGTGATGAAGCAGGAAGCCACCCTCAAGGAAGGCATCGACAAAGAGCTGGCGAAAAAGATCGTTGCCCACATCAAGGACGCCAAGCTGAAGGTCCAGGCTGCGATTCAGGGTGAGCAGGTACGGGTGACCGGCAAGAAGCGCGACGATCTGCAGGAAGCCATCGCCGCCCTGCGGGCGAAAGAGTTCGGCATGCCGCTGCAGTTCAACAACTTCCGCGACTGATGGGATTTTTCGGGAACCTCGCGAGCTTATTGGCGTCCGAGGCCCGAGTAGTGGGCAGAAACGATTGAGCCTTTATAAAGCTACTCGTTCTGCCCTTGTTTTTTGTGTGCCCGGCAGCCGGGAATCAGGAGAGATAGATGGATTTGAATGCTGAAGTGGACAACCTGGTCAAGGCTTCCCAAGCCTGGGTTCCAATGATCATGGAATACGGCAGTCGGGTACTGCTGGCCGTCATCACGCTGGCCATCGGCTGGTGGTTGATCAACAGGTTGACGCACAAGGTCGGCAAGCTGCTGGCGCTGCGTAATGCGGACCAGGCCCTGCAGGGTTTTATCAGCAGCCTGGCGAACATCATTCTTAAGGTGCTGCTGATTGTCAGCGTGGCCTCGATGATCGGTGTCGAAACCACTTCGTTCGTTGCCGCGATCGGTGCGGCGGGCCTGGCCATCGGCCTGGCCTTGCAAGGCAGCCTGGCCAACTTCGCCGGTGGTGTGCTGATCCTGCTGTTCCGTCCTTTCCGCATCGGTGACGTGATCGAAGCCCAGGGCATCAGCGGCACGGTCGACAGCATCCAGATCTTCCACACGGTGCTGCGTACCGGTGACAACAAGACCGTCATTGTGCCTAACGGCAACCTGTCCAACGGCATCATCACCAACCACAACCGCCAGATGACCCGCAAAGTGATCTTCGATGTCGGCGTGAACTACGAGGCTGACCTGCAAAAGGCCCGTGAGGTTCTGCTGGACCTGGCCAAGGACGAGCGTGTGCTGGCCGATCCGGAGCCGGTGGCGGTGGTTTCCATGCTGGGTGACAGCGCCATTACTCTTTCGCTGCGTGTCTGGGTGAAGACTGCCGACTACTGGGACGTGATGTTCCGCTTCAACGAGTTGTCTCGTGATCGCTTGAAGGCAGCGGGTATTGATATTCCGTTTCCACAGCGCGTGATTCGTGTGGTTCAGGAAGCGGCTGTTTGAGTCAGTAACGGGGATAGGGATTAAAAGTCTGATCGAGTGGTCAGGCTTTTAACGCGGTATTCGCTGGAGAGTATTTGAAACCTGGTTGTAACAATAAGCTGTCGATAACCGGAGCTTCAGCGAGCTGCCAGCCCCAATAAAAAGGCCCATCGAATGATGGGCCTTTTTTATTACTCGCGAAGTAACCGCTATTACAAGATCGACAGTGGGTAGTCGACGATCAGGCGGAACTCTTTGACATCACCTTCGGCCTGGTCGGCGTTGGCAGTGTGCCAGGCCTGACGAACGCGGAACGATAGGTCTTTGGCTGGGCCGGTCTGAACAACGTACTTGGCTTCGAAGTTGGTTTCGTGGTGCTTGCCGTCTGCGCCATAACCGTATAGGCGGTATGGGCTATCAGCGTCCATCTTGGTGCCGTCGATGTCCCAACCTTTCACGTAGCGGGTCATGAAGCTCAGGCCAGGCACGCCGTATTCGGCCATTTTCAGGTCGTAACGGATCTGTGCGGACTTCTCGTTCGGGCCGTTGAAGTCAGAGTACTGGATGGAGTTGGCGAGGAAGATCGAGTCGCCGCCACGGTTGGAGCCACGCTTGGTGGTGTCGTGGCCACCGATACCGATGTAGTCGAATGGCGTGTCGCCATTGACCTTCTGGAACCCGACGGTAAGGGTGTGCGCTTTCAGGAACGAGAAAGCCGCTGCCAGGGAGAACGTGGTGTTGCTGATGTCACCAGCCTTGGCGCTACCAGAGTCGGTGGTACGGTAGATGTTGCCGTCCAGGTTCAGCGACTGATCGCCACCCATCGGGATGGTGTAGTTCAGGTTGGCGTAGTACTGGTTCCAGATATCTTCCAGCTTGGCGCCGTAGAGCGATGCACTCAGGTTGTCGGTGATGCCGTACTTGCCACCGAAGTAGTCGATGCTGTTGGATGCGATGCCGGCATAGTTAGCATACAAGTTGCCGTTACGGGCGTTGGAATCCTGGCTGGTGCCCGAATAGAAGTGACCGCCTTCCAGATCAAGGTTTTTGATCTCGCTGCTCTGCAGTTGGAAACCGCTGGCCGTTTGAGGAAGGATACGGGAACCGCCGACCGCGAAGACCGGGGCGGTGCTTGGCTGCATGTCGCCGACTTTCAACTCGGTCTTGGAGACGCGGAATTTCACCGCAGCGCCGGCTTTGCCCTGGCTCTTGTTGACGTCGCCGTCGGAGTCGCGGCTCATGTTGCCGGTACCGCCAGTGCCGTCGCCGCCGTCCAGTTTGATCGCCAGATAACCGAACGCATCGACGCCGACGCCTACAGTACCCTGGGTGTAACCGGAGCTGAAGTTACCCCAGATACCCTGGGTCCAGTCTTTCTGGTCGTTGTTGCGATTTTTGTTGTCACGGTTGAAGTAATAGTTACGCAGCAGTACGTCGAACTTGGCGTCTTCAACAAAGCCCTTGGCTTCAGACTGGTCACTTACAAAAGGTGCGGCCGTAGCCACTTGAGTACTGGCGGCTGCTGCAACTGCCAGTGCGATCATGCTCCACTTCATCACGCGCATCGTGATTTGCTCCTTTGGTTTTTAGAAGAGTACTGCCGTCCCACCTGTTTTATTATCTGGGCGGCTCTTTCTTTTTGTGTCGGCGCAAACTTATATCACGCCGACAATGTTGGCGATACTTGCGTATCAGTCCTTTCAGCTTCTTTACGACCCTGTCGCAAAATGCTCGATCAATGTCGCAAATCCGCAGTCCGCATGTACCCGGACTGACAACTTCAGCGCTGTTTTCGAAGGCTTGAACCTGGAACAAAAAGAACTTTGGTCAAGCAGTCAAATCTCCATGGGGCAGCCTTGCCACTATTGTTATTAGTCACAGGAGAAGCCTTTTCCGATGGCTACTCCTGGGACAATGTAGGTGTGAATGCAACAAGCGTGCACAAAACGCAAAGGCACCGAGTTTTTTTCGGTGATAGCCCTTCTGGCTGTAAAAACCGCATAAAACAGTGGTTTTAAGGTCGTTTTGTTTGGGCTTGACGTTCCCTGTCCTCCTGGTGTTGATCCCTGAAAAAAACGCATGACATTCCAAAACGTTACCGGTTCACCCTGCTTAGTGAGTAGATGGCGGATGGTTAACGCACTGAGCGTAGACGCACTGTGAGGTTTTGGTGCAAAAGTTTCTTGATGCAGCTCAATCGTCATCTGGCGTCGGGCCCTGGAAGAATGCGCAGGCAAGGGGGTCTTTCGTGGTTTTCTCCTTGTTTTTTATGAGCTTCGTTCTGTCGTGGTGCAGCCCGCTGGAAAATGTTCCAGGCCGGGGCGCTCTGACGTGTGGCATCGAGGATGAATGTTGAGGCGGGATCTGCGCAGCAGAGCGATGAACGCAAGAGCTTTCGCAGGTATGCTGCCGTTCTGTCGCTTGGCGGGCAGCCGGTCATGGCGTTCGCTAAGCTGAAACTTGATGAGCTGAGCGGGAGTGCGCGCGGTGTTCGCTTTAGATCCACGACTTCAACAAGACACACTGCCCATTGGGGATTTCCCCCTTTGCCGGCTGCTGTTGTCCAACGATTCCAATTACCCGTGGTTCATCCTGGTACCGCGCCGGGAAGATATCAGTGAGTTGTTTCAATTGGATGACGCGGACCAGCAGCAACTATGGCGAGAAACCACGGCGCTGGCGGAGTTGCTTAAAGACTCGTTCGATGCGGACAAGTTGAATGTGGCGACTCTGGGTAATGTCGTCAGCCAGTTGCACATGCACGTTATCGTTCGCAAGCGCGACGATGCGGCCTGGCCTGCTCCGGTATGGGGCAAGCTGCCTGCCAAGCCCTACGGCGCCGAACAGGTGGCTGCGATTCGTGAGCGGTTACGACTGGTCCTGACCGATGATTTCAAGTTTCTGGAGGGCTGAGTCATGAACCTGGAAGAGCGGGTAACCGATCTGGAAAGCCGATTGGCTTTTCAGGATGACACCATTCAAGCCCTGAACGACGTGCTGGTAGGGCAGCAGCGGGTGGTCGAACGTCTGCAATTGCAGATGGCCGCCTTGCTCAAACGTCAGGAGGAAATGGTGGGGCAGTTCGAGTCATTCGAAGAAGAGGCTCCGCCACCACATTACTGAGCATCGGGCGGCCTGCCGTTCAGGCAATAAAAAACCGCGAGCAGCATGGCTGCGTCGCGGTTTTTTTATGGGCGTGAATCAGCGCCGCGGCAATGCCGCAATCACGTCTTCGGCTTGCAGGCCCTTGTCGCGATTCATGACGGAGAACTCCACGCGCTGGCCTTCCACCAGGACGCGGTGACCTTCGCCACGGATGGCGCGGAAGTGCACGAAGATATCATCGCCGGAGTCGCGAGAGATGAAGCCGAAACCCTTCGAAGTGTTGAACCACTTGACGGTGCCGGTATCGCGATTGCTCATGTCATAGGTTTGCGAGGTATTGGCCGAGGGAGACGATTTGTAGAAGCTGACGGCCAGGTGCAGAAGAACGGCGATCGCCGCGGTCAGCAGGCTGAACAGCACAGCCGGTTGACCTGCGATAACCGGCATTGGTGCCAGCAGGGTCAAGGTCTGCAAGACCACCGCCAGCACCAGGAGCGCGCTGACCAGGTTTTGCAGTTGGTGACGCGGGCCTTTGTTCCAGTAGGGGATAACCGGAGCCAGTGTCAGGTTGAGCAGGCCGAAAAAGGCCAGGTAAAGAGCATCGGGTTGTTGCAGGAAGGGAACGGCTTCAGATCGCAGGCTAGGGATAAAGGACAGCAGCAAGGCTGCTGCGCCCGTTAGCAGGTGGACGATTTTCAACATTTTAATGAACTCACGTTAAGACGGATCACAAGGAAGAGCTGAGCGTGCACGGTTCGCTTCTGAACAATGGGAGGCGGTGAGCACGTGCGCGGGATCAGCCTATGCGCTGAGGCCGAGAAATAGGCAACAACGACACGGCCTCTATTTAACAGCAAAGCCCAGACCTTCTCAAATCAGGCGCTGTGGCCGGGAGGAGGGAGAAAGCCCTGGTTGTCCTGAGGGAATACCGGACTATCGGGCAAAGCCTTGTTCTAGAGAGCCAGCCCCCAAAAAAGTAGAACGGCGGCTTTTCAGGCGGGTCACAACCGGCGTGGGCCTTCTTGCAGGTACTGGCCGCCCGCTTGGTGGGCAATCTGTCGCAGTGCCTCGGGCAATCCCGGGCTGCGGGTGCAGGGCAGTCTTGTTAGAGTGGTCCGGTACCTGACCTGTTGAATTCAATGTGCTAACGGAGATAGACATGGCAATCGATATCGGTATCAGTGCAGAAGATCGCAAATCCATCGTGGAGGGGCTCTCTCGCCTGCTTTCAGATACTTATGTGCTTTATCTGAAGACCCATAATTTCCACTGGAACGTCACGGGGCCGCAATTCCGCACGCTGCATCTGATGTTCGAGGAGCAGTACAACGAACTGGCGCTGGCGGTGGACCTGATTGCCGAGCGTATCCGCGCCCTGGGGTTCCCGGCTCCGGGTGCCTATTCCATCTACGCGCGTCTTTCTTCGATCAAGGAAGAAGAGGGTGTGCCAAGCGCCGATGAGATGATCAAGCAACTGGTGGCGGGGCAGGAAGCTGTGACCCGCACTGCCCGTGGCATTTTCCCGATCATCGACAAGGTCAGCGACGAACCCACCGCAGACTTGCTGACCCAGCGGATGCAGGTGCATGAGAAAACCGCGTGGATGCTGCGCTCGCTGTTGAGCGAACAATAGTCCCGCAGACCGAATGGCGCCGTTATCGGCGCCATTTGCCTTTATGGGGCGCGACTTGTCGTCTGATCATCGCTGTTCGTCCTCAGGCCGATGAGTGGGGTATGGCAGCGGGAAGCTGGCTTTGTTTCGGCGGGCGGTGGTCTATCGGCGCCGTCATACGGCTGCACAGGGCCGATTTAATGGATATAATCCCGCCCTTTGCTATATAACCCGGGCCTCGGCACGGGTTAAGCCAGACGTTAAGTACGCCGAGACGCTCTCATGCCCATGTACGACTACCAATGTGCTTCCTGTGGTCATCAGCTGGAAGCCATTCAAAAGATCAGCGCGCCTGCGTTGGTCGATTGCCCTGCCTGCCAGGCGCCCGAGCTGAAAAAAATGCTGTCCATGCCAGGTTTCCGCCTCAGCGGTTCGGGCTGGTATGAGACCGACTTCAAAACCGGCGCCAAGAAGAACCTGGCCGGTGGCGACAAAGCTGATTAAGTTGAACGACACGCGCGAGCTCTTGCATTATCCGGTACCCCGAGGTGCGCAAGGCCTCCCATCGAATTTCGAATTACGAGAAGTGAAACCACTACCATGATGCGCAGCCATTATTGCGGCCAACTGAACGAAAGCCTGGAAGGTCAGGAAGTCACCCTTTGCGGATGGGTCCACCGTCGTCGCGACCATGGCGGGGTGATCTTCCTCGATATCCGTGATCGTGAAGGTCTGGCCCAGGTGGTGTTCGACCCGGACCGCGCTGAAACCTTCGCCGCTGCCGACCGCGTGCGCAGCGAGTACGTGGTCAAGATCACCGGCAAGGTGCGCCTGCGTCCGGCCGGTGCCGGCAACGCCAACATGGCTTCGGGAATGATCGAAGTCCTGGGCTACCAACTGGAAGTGCTGAACGAAGCGGAAACTCCGCCGTTCCCGCTCAACGAATACTCCGACGTGGGCGAAGAAACCCGCCTGCGCTATCGCTTCATCGACCTGCGCCGTCCGGAAATGGCCGAGAAGCTGCGTCTGCGCTCGCGCATGACCACCAGCATTCGTCGCTACCTGGACGAGAACGGTTTCCTCGACGTCGAAACCCCGATCCTGACCCGTGCCACCCCTGAAGGCGCGCGTGACTATCTGGTGCCGAGCCGTACCCACGCCGGCAGCTTCTTCGCTCTGCCGCAATCGCCACAGCTGTTCAAGCAGTTGCTGATGGTCGCCGGCTTCGACCGCTACTACCAGATCGCCAAATGCTTCCGCGACGAAGACCTGCGTGCCGACCGTCAGCCTGAGTTCACTCAGATCGACATCGAAACCAGCTTCCTCGATGAAAAAGACATCATGGGCCTGACCGAAGGCATGATTCGCAACCTGTTCAAGGAAGTGCTGGATCTGGAATTCGGCGAATTCCCCCACATGACCTTTGAAGAAGCCATGCGTCGCTACGGTTCCGACAAGCCGGACCTGCGTAACCCGCTGGAGCTGGTGGACGTTGCCGACCAGCTCAAGGACGTGGAATTCAAGGTGTTCAGCGGTCCGGCCAACGATCCGAAATGCCGTATCGCCGCCTTGCGCGTTCCTGGCGGGGCGAGCATGCCGCGCAAGCAGATCGACGATTACACCAAGTTCGTCGGCATCTACGGTGCCAAGGGCCTGGCCTACATCAAGGTCAACGAGCGCGCCAATGGCGTTGACGGTCTGCAGTCGCCAATCGTCAAGAACATCCCGGAAGCCAACCTGAATGTGATCCTCGATCGCGTGGGTGCGGTCGACGGCGACATCGTGTTCTTCGGTGCCGACAAGGCCAAGATCGTCAGCGAGGCCCTGGGCGCGCTGCGGATCAAGCTCGGTCACGACCTGAACCTGCTGACCTGCGAATGGGCGCCGATGTGGGTTGTCGATTTCCCGATGTTCGAAGAGAACGACGACGGCAGCTTCACCGCCTTGCACCACCCGTTCACCGCGCCGAAATGCTCGCCGGAAGAACTGGAAGCCAACCCGGCGACCGCTCTGTCGCGCGCCTACGACATGGTGCTCAACGGCACCGAGCTGGGTGGCGGTTCGATCCGTATCCACCGCAAGGAAATGCAACAGGCGGTCTTCCGTCTGCTGGGCATCGATGAAGCGGAACAGGAAGAGAAGTTCGGCTTCCTGCTGGACGCCCTGAAGTACGGCGCGCCGCCGCACGGTGGCCTGGCGTTCGGCCTGGACCGCCTGGTGATGCTGATGACCGGCGCCCAGTCGATCCGTGAAGTGATCGCCTTCCCGAAAACCCAGAGCGCCGCTTGCGTGATGACCCAGGCTCCTGGCCTGGTCGACGCCAAGGCGCTGCGCGAACTGCACATCCGTTTGCGCGAACAGCCAAAGGCTGAGTAAGGCCGACCTGAAGGCGCATCTGCGGATGCGCCTTTTTCTATTGGGTCGAGATATTTGTTGCCCGCCCGCTGTTACAGGCGTTGCGGGCAATGTTTCAAAGAGAATTTGGAGCGCGTTATGGCAGGTCATTCCAAGTGGGCGAACATCAAGCACCGCAAAGAGCGTCAGGATGCCAAGAGAGGCAAGATCTTCACCAAGTGGATCCGTGAGCTGACGGTCGCCGCTCGTCAGGGCGGTGGCGAGCCTGGTTCCAACCCGCGTCTGCGCCTGGCCCTGGACAAGGCCCTGAGCGCCAACATGAGCCGCGACATCATCGATCGCGCCATCGCCCGTGGTGCGGGTGCGACCGAGGCCGACAACGTCGAAGAACTGACCTATGAGGGTTACGGCCCGGGCGGCGTGGCGGTGATGGTCGAGTGCATGACCGACAACCGCAACCGTACCGCAGCGGCCGTGCGCCATGCGTTCAGCAAATGTGGCGGCAATCTTGGCACCGACGGTTCGGTGGCGTATCTGTTCGAACGCAAGGGACAGATCAGCTTCGCGCCGGGCGTCGATGAGGACGCACTGACCGATGCGGCGCTGGAAGCCGACGCCGATGACGTGGTCGTTCACGAAGACGGCTCGATCGACGTATTTACCTCGTTCACTGGCTTCTATGCAGTGCGTAACGCGCTCGAAGAGGCCGGTTTCAAGGGCGATGACGCGGAAATTGTCATGCAGCCGACCACCAGTGCCGAGCTGGATCTGGAAGGCGCCGAGAAGGTCCTCAAGCTGATCGACATGCTCGAAGACCTGGACGATGTGCAGAACGTCTACTCCAACGCGGATATTCCCCAGTCGGTTGCCGAGCAACTCGGCTGATAGCGCGATAAAAGATCGCAGCCTTCGGCGGTTTCCCCCCTTTACACACAGGGTTACGCTGTACCTGTAGGGGAGCTGTCGAAGGCTGCGTTTTTTTGTTTTTCCGGCTTCTTCCGGCGTTACCTTAGGCAACCGAATTTTCTCTTTGCAGGCGTTATGACTCTTATTCTTGGTATCGACCCGGGTTCGCGCATCACCGGTTACGGCGTGGTACGTGATACCGGGCGTGGCTGCGTGTACGTGGCCTCGGGCTGTATTCGCACGGGCGCCGGCGAGCTGCATGAGCGGCTGCAAATTGTCTATCGCGGGGTTCGCGAGGTCATTCAGACCTACGGTCCGGTGACCATGGGCATTGAAAAGGTGTTCATGGCGCGTAATGCCGATTCGGCCCTGAAACTGGGTCAGGCCCGTGGCGCGGCGATCGTGGCGGGAGCCGAGGAGAGCCTGGAAATCGCCGAATACACCGCCACTCAGGTCAAGCAGGCCGTGGCGGGCACCGGTGGGGCCAACAAGGAACAGGTGCAAATGATGGTCATGCACTTGCTCAAGTTGACCAGCAAGCCGCAGATCGACGCCTCGGACGCCCTGGCGATTGCCATCTGTCATGCCCACACCCGTTCCAGTCTGCTGCCCCACGGCCTGGGTACCGCACGCAGTCGTGGCGGCCGCCTGCGTCTCTGATAGCATCTGCGCAAACATTTGATGAGTGGAGTGTCCCGCGCCTGTCTGCCCGGCCCGGATCTTCGCTGTATGACTCGCCGGCCGCTGATCTGGCCTGAGCTAAGGATCTGAAACGTGATTGGACGCTTGCGCGGCACCTTGGCTGAAAAACAGCCGCCGTACCTGATTCTCGATGTAAACGGCCTGGGTTACGAGGTGGAAGTCCCCATGACCACCCTGTACCGTCTGCCGTCGGTCGGTGAACCGCTCACCCTGCACACCCATTTGGTCGTGCGTGAAGATGCCCAGTTACTCTATGGCTTTGCCAGCAAGCGCGAGCGGGACTTCTTTCGCGAACTGATTCGCCTCAACGGCGTGGGGCCGAAACTGGCGCTGGCGCTGATGTCCAGCCTGGAGGTCGACGAGCTGGTGCGTTGCGTGCAAGCGCAGGACACCTCGGCGCTGACCAAGGTGCCGGGGGTTGGTAAAAAGACCGCGGAGCGCCTGCTGGTCGAGCTCAAGGACCGCTTCAAGGCCTGGGAAACCGTACCGAGCATGTTTGCCCTGGTGCCGAACCAGCCGGATGCGCCGATGCCGGTGGCCAGTGCCGAGACCGATGCGGTCAGCGCCCTGATCTCCCTGGGCTACAAGCCGCAGGAAGCCAGCAAGGCCGTTTCCGCGATCAAGGAAAAAGGCCTGAGCAGTGAAGACATGATTCGCCGCGCCCTGAAGGGAATGATTTAAGTGATAGAAGCAGATCGTTTGATCGCCGCCACGGGCCCCCGTGAGCGCGAGGAAGTCCAGGACCGTGCGATTCGCCCCGTCAGCCTGGCCGAATACATCGGCCAGCCAACGGTGCGCGAGCAAATGGAGCTGTTCATCCAGGCTGCCCGCGGGCGCAACGAGTCGCTGGACCACACCCTGATCTTCGGCCCGCCGGGCCTGGGTAAGACCACGCTGGCCAACATCATCGCCCAGGAAATGGGGGTGTCGATCAAGAGCACCTCGGGGCCGGTGCTGGAGCGCCCAGGGGACCTGGCGGCGCTGCTGACCAATCTCGAACCGCACGACGTGCTGTTTATCGATGAAATCCATCGCTTGTCGCCGATCGTCGAGGAAGTGCTGTACCCGGCCATGGAAGATTTCCAGCTGGACATCATGATCGGCGAAGGGCCGGCGGCCCGTTCGATCAAGCTCGACTTGCCGCCGTTCACCCTGGTGGGGGCGACGACCCGCGCGGGCATGCTGACCAACCCGCTGCGCGATCGCTTCGGTATCGTCCAGCGCCTGGAGTTCTACAGCACCGCGGACCTGGCGACCATTGTCGGGCGCTCCGCCGGCATTCTCGGCTTGCCGCTGGACCCGGATGGCGCCTTTGAAATCGCCCGGCGCGCCCGCGGGACGCCGCGTATCGCCAACCGTTTGTTGCGCCGGGTAAGGGACTTTGCCGAGGTTCGCGCCAAGGGCCACATCACCAAACCCATCGCCGGCCTGGCGCTGAACCTTCTGGATGTCGACGAACGTGGCTTCGACCACCAGGACCGGCGCCTGCTGCTGACCATGATCGAGAAGTTCGACGGCGGGCCGGTGGGGGTCGACAGCCTGGCGGCCGCCATCAGCGAGGAGCGGCATACCATCGAGGATGTGCTCGAGCCCTATCTGATCCAGCAAGGCTATATCATGCGTACGCCGCGGGGGCGTGTGGTGACCCGGCATGCCTATCTGCATTTCGGGCTAAACATCCCGTCACGATTGGGGGAGATGCCTGTGATAGACGAATTCCTCGATGCCGTGGACGATTAATAACCGCTTGGGCAGCGATTTATTCGCAGCTTGTGCGGTCCTAGGGGGCTGGCATTGTCGTTATTTCGCCAGAAAGCCGTTCGAGAATGAAAAACAGTTGCCCGGCCGGATTGGCAACCTGAGGAGTAAGCACTAGAGTATGCGCGCGCAAAACGGGCTTGAGTCGTTCGCACATCGTTGTCGCGTTTATTACGAAGACACCGATGCCGGCGGCATCGTGTATTACGTTAATTACCTTAAGTTTATGGAACGGGCTCGAACCGAACGGCTACGAGATCTGGGCTTTGCCCAATCGCAGCTGGCAGGGGAGAACCTGTTGTTCGTCGTGCATTCCAGCGAAGCGCGCTACCACGCGCCGGCGCGACTGGACGACGAGCTTCTGGTAAGTGCAGAAGTCATCGAATTGAACCGGGCCAGCCTGCGCTTCAAACAGCAGGTCAGGCGAGCCACGGATAATGCACTGCTCTGCGAAGGGCAGTTTCTGGTGGCCTGTGTGCGCACCGACAATTTGAAACCCCGGGCCATTCCCGAAGCTCTACGTGCGGCCTTTGCCGACGTGAGCGGCGCGGGTACACACTCAGAGCAGGAGATAAAGCGTGGAAGCTAACGTCGTCGACCATTCCTCCATGTGGAGCCTGGTCAGCAATGCCAGCATCGTTGTGCAGTTGGTAATGCTGACCCTGGTAGCCGCATCGGTGACCTCATGGATCATGATCTTTCAGCGCAGCAACCTGCTGCGTGCCGGTCGACGCGCCCTGGAGAGCTTCGAAGAGCGCTTCTGGTCGGGTATCGACCTGTCCAAGCTGTACCGTCAGGCGGGCAGCAACCCGGACCCTGATTCGGGCGTGGAGCAGATCTTCCGTGCCGGCTTCAAGGAATTCTCGCGCCTGCGCCAGCAGTCGGGCGTTGATCCCGAGGCGGTCATGGAAGGTGTCGCGCGTGCCATGCGTGTCGCGATCTCCCGAGAAGAAGAGAAGCTCGAGCAGAGCCTGCCATTCCTCGCCACTGTCGGCTCGGTCAGCCCTTACATCGGTCTGTTCGGTACCGTCTGGGGGATCATGAACTCCTTCCGCGGCCTGGCCAGCGCCCAGCAGGCGACCCTGGCGACCGTTGCGCCGGGTATCGCCGAAGCCCTGATCGCCACCGCGATCGGCCTGTTTGCCGCGATCCCGGCCGTTATCGCCTACAACCGCTTTGCGGCCCGTGGCGAGACCCTGATCAGCCGTTACTACACCTTCGCCGACGAGTTCCAGGCGATCCTGCACCGTAAAGTGCACACCAGCGAAGAGTGAGCAGGTAAATCCCCATGGCCCGAGTTCGCCACAAACGCAAGCCGGTTGCCGAGATGAACGTGGTGCCCTACATCGACGTGATGTTGGTACTGCTGGTTATCTTCATGGTGACCGCGCCGATGCTCAATCAGGGCGTGAAAGTCGATCTGCCCAAGGTTTCCAGCGAAGCCTTGCCGCAGGACAACAACACCCAGGTCCTGACCATTTCGATCAAGGCTGACAAGACCTACTACTGGAACCTTGGCAGCGAAGTCGACACCGACAAGCAGATGGACAAGGCCATGACCTTGCCGCAGATGACCGACGCCGTGACCAAGATCATTCGCGCCGGCAATGAAGGCGGCAAGCATACCCAGGTGTTCATTCGCGGCGACAAGTCCGTCGACTACGGCGCCGTCATGGGCGCCATGGGCGGACTGCAGAAGGCCGGCGTCGGTAACGTTGGCTTGATTACCGAGGCGCCCTGATGCAGCAACAGCGAGAGCCGTCCGCCTCGGAAAGCTACTTCTGGCCTAGCGTGTGGGCAATTGCCCTGCACGTTCTGGTGTTCGGCATGCTGTTCGTCAGTTTTGCCATGACGCCGGAGTTGCCGCCGTCCAAGCCGATCGTCCAGGCGACCCTGTATCAGCTGAAATCGAAAAGTCAGGCGACCACCCAGACCAATCAGAAGATTGCGGGTGAGGCGAAGAAATCCGCCGCGCGCCAGACCGAAGTCGAGCAGATGGAGCAGAAAAAGGTCGAGCAGGAAGCGGTCAAGGCTGCGGAACAAAAGAAAGAAGAGGCTGCTCAAAAAGCCGAGGAAGCGAAAAAGGCCGACGAAGCCAAGAAAGCGGATGAGGCGAAGAAGGCTGATGAAGCCAAGAAAGCCGACGACGCGAAGAAGGCTGCGGAAGCGAAAAAGGCTGAAGAGAAACAATTGGCTGATATAGCCAAAAAGAAAGCCGAAGAAGAAGCCAAGAAAGCCGCCGAAGAAGAGGCCAAGAAAAAGGCCGCTGAAGAGGCGAAGAAAAAGATAGTCGAAGACGCGAAGAAGAAAGCCGCGGAAGACGCCAAGAAGAAAGCTGAAGCAGACGAGGCGAAGAAGAAGGTCGCCGAGGACGCGAAGAAGAAAGCCGCCGCCGACGCAGCCAAGAAAAAGGCTCAGGAAGCAGCGCGTAAATCCGCCGAAGATAAAAAGGCCCAGGCCCTGGCTGATTTGCTTTCCGACACGCCGCAGCGTCAGCAGGCCTTGGCGGACGAGCAGGGCGATGAAGTCGCGGGCAGTTTCGACGATCTGATTCGTGCTCGTGCGGCGGAAGGCTGGGCTCGTCCTCCTTCGGCGCGCAACAACATGACTGTCGTGCTGCAAATCGGCATGTTGCCGGATGGTACGGTGACTTCCGTGTCGGTGGCCAAGTCCAGCGGCGATGGTCCGTTCGATGCCTCGGCGGTAGCTGCGGTCAAGAACATTGGACGTTTGACAGAAATGCAGGGAATGAAGCCGAGCGATTTCGCTCCGTATCGTTCATTCAAGATGACATTCACACCTGAGGATCTAGCCTTGTGAGAAACCTTCTTCGAGGATTGCTTGTCGTTATTTGCTGTATGGCAGGGATAGCGACAGCGGATGAAAAGAACATTCTGGTCACCAGTGGCAGTGACCGGGCCACGCCAATCGCCGTAGTGCCATTCGGTTGGCAAGGGGGCAGCGTGCTGCCCGACGACATGGCGGAAATCATCGGCAACGACCTGCGCAATTCGGGTTACTACTCGCCGATTCCAAAGCAGAACATGATCAGCCTGCCGACCCAGGCCAGCGAAGTCATCTACCGTGACTGGAAGGCCCTGGGCGCCCAGTACATCATGGTCGGCAGCATTGTTCCGGCGGGCGGTCGCCTGCAGGTGCAATACGCCCTGTTCAACGTCGCCACCGAACAGCAAGTGCTGACCGGCAGCGTCTCGGGCAGCGTCGACCAGTTGCGCGACATGGCTCACTACATCTCCGACCAGTCGTTCGAAAAGCTCACCGGTATCAAGGGCGCCTTCTCGACCCGCATGCTGTACGTCACGGCAGAGCGTTTCTCCGAGAAGAACACGCGCTACACCCTGCAACGCTCCGACTATGACGGCGCGCGCGCGGTGACCCTGCTGCAATCCCGTGAGCCGATCCTGTCGCCGCGCTTCGCGCCGGACGGCAAGCGCATTGCCTATGTGTCGTTCGAACAGAAGCGCCCGCGCATCTTCGTTCAGCACATCGACACTGGCCGTCGCGAGCAGATCACCAACTTCGAAGGCCTGAACGGCGCGCCTGCCTGGTCGCCGGACGGCCAGCGCCTGGCGTTCGTGCTGTCCAAGGACGGCAACCCGGACATCTATGTGATGAACCTGGGTTCGCGTCAGATCTCGCGTGTGACTGCGGGGCCTGGCATCAACACCGAGCCGTTCTGGGGCAAGGATGGTTCGACCATCTACTTCACCTCGGACCGTGGTGGCAAGCCACAGATCTACAAGACCAGTGCTGGTGGTGGCGGTGCGGAACGGGTGACTTTCGTGGGCAACTACAACGCCAACCCGAAACTGTCCGCGGATGAAAAAACCCTGGTCATGATTCACCGGCAGGACGGCTTCACAAACTTCAAGGTAGCTGCTCAGGATTTGCAGCGTGGCAACGTAAAAATCCTTACCGACAGCACACTTGATGAGTCGCCTACTGTTGCGCCCAACGGCACCATGGTAATCTACGCCACCCGCCAGCAGGGCCGGGGAGTCTTGATGCTCGTGTCCATTAATGGACGCGTGAGGCTCCCGCTTCCTACCGCTCAAGGCGAAGTCAGAGAACCGTCCTGGTCCCCTTACCTGAACTGACGCGGCGCTTTACGTTTTACTTAACACACTGGGGTTCATTAGGAGTTTCACGATGGAAATGCTGAAGTTTGGTAAGTTTGCTGCGCTGGCTCTGGCCATGGCTGTAGCTGTAGGTTGCTCCTCCAAAGGCGGCGACAACGCTGGTGAAGGCGCTGTTGATCCAAACGCTGGTTACGGCGCTAACACCGGTGCAGTTGACGGCTCCCTGAGCGAAGAAGCTGCTCTGCGCGCAATCACCACCTTCTACTTCGAATACGACAGCTCGGACCTGAAGCCAGAAGCCATGCGCGCTCTGGACGTTCACGCCAAAGACCTGAAAGCAAACGGCGCTCGCGTTGTTCTGGAAGGCAACACCGACGAACGTGGTACTCGTGAGTACAACATGGCTCTGGGCGAGCGTCGTGCGAAAGCCGTTCAGCGCTACCTGGTGCTGCAAGGCGTTTCCCCAGCTCAGCTGGAACTGGTTTCCTACGGCGAAGAGCGTCCAGTTGCTACCGGCAACGACGAGCAGTCCTGGGCTCAAAACCGTCGCGTCGAACTGCGTAAGTAATTCGTCATGCGAACGTGCCGTCGTGCTCTAACTGTCTTGGCTCTCAGCCTCGCGCCGCTTTCGGCGTGGGCTGCGGTTCCTGTGGTCGATAACAACTCGGGCTATAACAATAGCGGAGGCAGTTATCCGCCAGCGGGTTATGGCACGAACGGCGCCTATGCCGGGGGAGGGGTTTCGACCCCTGTCTCGGCACAGGGCGAGCTGTTCCAGCAACTGCAGCAAATGCAGGATCAAATCGCACGGCAACAAGGTGTGATTGAAGTACTGCAAAACGATATTGCGCGTATGAAGCAGGAAAGCCTGGAGCGTTACCAGGATCTTGATCGACGCATTGGAGCGGGCGGTGCACCTGCCGCGACTCCTGATAATTCTTCTGCCGGTGGCGATGCCAGTGCCGCCGGTGCAGCTGCCGGGGCTGCCTCGCAAGCTCCAGCGGCAAGCAGTGAACCGGGCGATCCGGCGAAGGAAAAGCTGTATTACGAAGCAGCCTTCGACCTGATCAAGGCCAAGGATTTCGACAAGGCCAGCCAGGCTTTCGCCGCGTTCCTGCGTAAATACCCAAACAGCCAATACGCGGGTAATGCCCAGTACTGGTTGGGCGAAGTGAACCTGGCCAAAGGTGACCTGCAAGGTGCCGGCCAGGCATTTGCCAAGGTTTCCCAGCTGTATCCGAAGCATGCCAAGGTGCCAGATTCGCTGTATAAGCTGGCTGACGTAGAGCGCCGCCTGGGCCACACTGACAAGGTCAAGGGCATTCTGCAGCAGGTGGTGGCCCAATATCCGGGTACTTCCGCCGCCCAGCTGGCTCAGCGCGATCTGCAACGCATGTAATCGAGTTTGAGCTGTTTTGAAGAAACCCGCGCTTGTCGCGGGTTTTTTCGTTAGAATCCATGCCCTTTTTATGAAACACGCTTCCTGGGATTACCGTGTTTGCGGGATTCCTCGAGGTGCCTGACGGAGGCGGACAGCCTGTTTAGCTGTTACGCCCGTGGCGACTATGCAAGACACATTGAGAATTACCGAAGTTTTCTACTCGTTGCAGGGTGAAACTCGGACTGCCGGCCTGCCCACGGTATTTGTGCGCCTGACCGGTTGTCCGCTGCGTTGCCAATACTGCGACAGTGCCTACGCCTTCAGCGGTGGCAGCATCCGCACCCTCGAGAGCATTCTCGAGCAGGTCGCCGGTTTCCGCCCGCGTTACGTCTGTGTGACCGGTGGCGAGCCTCTGGCGCAGCCTAATGCCATTCCCTTGCTCAAGCAGCTGTGTGACGCCGGTTACGAAGTCTCGCTGGAAACCAGCGGAGCCCTGGATATTTCCGCGGTCGATCCGCGTGTCAGTCGAGTGCTCGACCTGAAGACGCCGGGGTCGCAGGAAGCTCAGCGCAATCGTTACGAAAACATCGAACTGCTGACGCCGAACGATCAGGTCAAGTTTGTCATCTGTTCCCGTGAGGACTATGACTGGGCGGTTTCCAAGCTGATCCAGTATGGTCTGGAACGGCGGGCGGGCGAGGTGCTGTTCTCGCCGAGCCATCACGACCTGAATGCGCGCGATCTGGCGGACTGGATCGTTGCGGACAACCTGCCGGTGCGCCTGCAATTGCAGCTGCATAAATACCTTTGGAATGACGAGCCGGGGCGCTGATATGAATGAACAAGTTGCCACTGAAAAGCGGGCGGTAATCCTGCTGTCCGGCGGTCTGGACTCGGCCACCGTAGTGGCCATGGCCCGCGCCGAAGGGTATCGCTGCTACACCATGAGCTTCGATTACGGCCAGCGTCATCGCGCCGAGTTGCAGGCGGCTGAACGTGTCGCTCACGACCTGGGAGTGGTGGAGCACAAGGTGATCGGCCTCAACCTCAACGGTATCGGCGGCTCCGCGCTGACCGACAGCTCCATCGATGTGCCCGAGGCCCCGAGCGAAGGGATCCCCGTCACCTACGTACCGGCACGTAACACCGTGTTCCTGTCCCTGGCACTGGGCTGGGCGGAAGTGCTGGGCGCGCGGGACATCTTTATTGGCGTCAACGCCGTGGACTATTCGGGGTATCCGGATTGCCGTCCGGAGTTTGTCGAGGCCTTCGAACGCATGGCCAACCTGGCGACCAAGGCCGGGGTAGAGGGGCAGGGGTTCCGTATCCAGGCACCGCTGCAGAACCTGAGCAAGGCCGATATCGTCAAGGCGGGCGTCAAGCTCGGGGTTGATTACGGCCTGACCGTGTCCTGCTACCAGGCCGATGATCAAGGGCGTGCTTGCGGCAAGTGCGACAGCTGCCGTCTGCGCGCGGAAGGGTTTGCTGCGGCCGGTGTCAGCGACCCAACACCTTATTTTTGATTTTTTTCATATTGGGTGTTGAATTCTTTTTATAAATCAGTATTATACGCGCCACCACACAGCGGGTCGTTAGCTCAGTTGGTAGAGCAGTTGGCTTTTAACCAATTGGTCGTAGGTTCGAATCCCACACGACCCACCATTTTCTAGCAGTATTTAAAATCCGAAAGGCCCACGAAAGTGAGGATTTTCGGGTTTTTTTTTGCCTGCAGAAAATGTAATGGCGCACTGGATTGGCCTGTTCACCGACCTTCGATACGCAGCGGCAGGCTGTCGATCACCTGTGACAGCGTTTGCTCCAGTTCCGCCTCTTCTTTTTTTACCCGTTCCGGGATTCTTCGGCGTTGTCGGTATTCGCTGGGGCTGGCGCCCGCGAATTGCTTGAAGGCGCGGGCAAAGTAGGACGGGTCCTTGAAGCCGACTTCATAGCCGATGCTGGTGATGGGCATCTGGCTGTTGTCGAGCAGATTCTTGGCGCAATCCATGCGTTTGCTCAGGATGTAGTCCATGAATCCCAGGCCATGGACCTCCTTGAACAGCCGGCTGAAGCGAAACGTGGTCATGCCGCAACGCTTAGCCAGCTCTTTCTGGTCGATGCTTTCACGAAAATTCTGCTCGATGTACAGCAGCACATCGCTGAGTGCCTGATGTTTCTGGTGCTCTACGGTTAGCCGGATGCTGTCCGGCAGGGACGGGCCGTGTTCGATCTGCAGCGTCTTGTTGTCGGGGCCGCTGCTGTGGCGCAGTTCGTAGAGCTGCTTCAGCGCATGCAGGAAGCGCCGGATCTCGGCACTCGAGAGAGGGAGCACCATGTATTCCCAGACACGCGAGCGCATGGCCCAGACGGCGAGTTCTTCGGAGTGTTGCACCGTGAACATGGCGATGGGAATGGAGGGAATCTTGTGTTTGATCTCCAGCAACAGATTGAGCCCCGGCATGTCCGGGCGGTCATAGTGCATGCAGATCATGTCCGGTAGAGGATGGGTGTCCTTTTCGGGCAGGGACGCATCTGTCGACACCCGGCAATCGCAGGTTGGGCGAAACAGCGCGATCAGTTCTTCAGAGGACCGGTCGCGGGTGAGGTCGAACCATAAAAGAGAGGGTTTTTGGGCCGACTCAGGTTTCATTTCCTTATTCCTTCCTGGTGTCTCGCTGTCACTTCCTGGGCTGTCAGTATCGCCACTGGGCTTTGCGGGCAAAGGATCAAGTTCTGATAACGCTTCATAAATTTTCTTGATTACCTTCTATGTCTGACAGCGAGATAAGAGTCACAGGCAGCTCCTTGCTGTTGCGATCGCCTTTTCTTGCACCACCGGCCATGGCTGAATCAATTTAGTTTTATATGAGAACAGTTCCTTTTCTGAAAAAAAAACTCCCTCTGCCAGGTTTAGTTTCATTGGTGTTCTTTGCTGTCTTGCCAAGCATTGCAAAAAAGTCCTAGAAACCGGCAATAAACTCCTAACTCTTTCTGTTAGCCCCTGACTAGGATTCAGTCAGGCGGCACAAATACTGATCGCCTTAAAGCAACTTTTCTTATATATGAGGTGAACAAAATGAATCTGCAAACAATCAAAACCTCGGTGCTGGCATTCATCAAGGACGAAGAGGGTCTGACCATCGTGGAATACGCCGTGGCCGGTGGTCTGATTACGCTGGGCGCCGTTGCCGCGTTCGTGACCCTGGGCGGCAACGTGGCCACCGCCATCACCAGTCTGGGTTGCGCTGTTCAGGGCGTGGTGTGCTAACGACAGCCGTTGTGCCGAGTCTTCAGTCCTGGGCGGGAGCTGCTTGTTGCTCGTACGCGGCCAGACTTTTTGGGTCTGGCTGCGAAGAGCGGTTTCCCTCGGGCTGAGGCCGTACCTGTGGTGCATGTGTGTTTCCGCCGTTGTTCTGTCTGCGCTCGTCTGGACAGGATGGAGCCTTCTCAATCGGTATGTGCAGTCAGCGCACAGTAGATGACGGATGGCTCCAGTCCTGGTCTCGAGCGAGTTCAAATTGTCAAAGTGACCTTTGGCCGAGCACGGCTCCATCGCTCTACCGCAGCCTGCAAATTCTCTTTCCAGCTTCAGGAGTATCGTCGCTGTATTGCTCGCGTGAAGATCAAATCCTGATATGGAAGCCTCGGTTTACTTCGTTTCGCACTATGGTTGGGGTGCAGCGAATATGGCCGGGGCTTTTGTCTTTGTCGGCCAGTGCTCAGGCCGGTCTTTCATCGACGGCAAGACTGTTTCAAGGCGACTCTTCAATTATTCCTTCCTTAGATAAGCCATTTGTTCCTTGTGTTGTTTCTGGTGCTTTTTTGCATCTTTCAACAACAGCAATAAAGTCCTAACGATCAGCAAAAAACTCCTAACCCTTCCAATGCTTCCCTGACTAATGTTCAACCAGGCAGTACGACAGTGCTGCTCTTAAACAAAAACACTTGAGTGAGGTGGGAAAATGAATCTGCAATCGATCAAGACTTCGATCATCAAGTTCGCCAAAGACGAAGACGGCCTGACCATTGTGGAATATGCGGTGGCCGGCGGCCTGATCACTTTGGGCGCTGTTGCTGCATTTATCACCTTGGGCGGCAACGTGGCCACGGCCATCACCAGCCTGGGATGTGCTGTTCAGGGTGTCGTCTGCTAATACGCCAACTTCCACCGAGGGCTGCAGTCATGGGCAAAGAGCAATTATTCGTTGTTGCATTGATGCTGGGACTGCTGGGGATTGCGGTGGTGAGCGATCTTCGTCGCCACCGTATTCCCAACCTCTTGGTGCTGGTGGGGCTGGGGCTGGGGATTGCCGGCCAGGTCTATTCCTCAGGCGTCATCGGGTTTGGTTATGGACTGCTGGGCATGTTGATCGGTTTTGCCGTTTTTCTTCCCCTGTACGCCTTTGGCGGGATGGCAGCCGGCGACGTCAAGCTCATGGCCATGGTTGGCACTTTTCTCACTCCGCAGCACGCCCTCTGGGCTGCATTTTTCAGCCTGATCGCCGGCGGCGCGTGCGGGGTACTGATTGTGTTGGTACGTGGTCAAGTTCAACAGACCATGGGGCGCTACTGGCAGATTTTGAGAGCCAGGGCCTATTTTTCGCCGGCGGACGATGAAGTGGCCGGCAAACCCTTTCCCTATTCGGTTGCGATCCTGCTCGGCACATTGGCCAGCTTTTACCTCTGGTTGCCCCTTGGCCAGTAGCTCAGGAGAACATTATGTACGCCATCAGTAACAGCCGTCCGACCGGCAATGACCGGGAAGCAGTGCAGCGACTGGCTCCACAGCCACGCACGATCCTCGAGACCGGGCTGGCCGACAATTTCCTGGGAGACCTGGTCTGCAAGCATTTGCACGATGCGGGTGTACTGGACATGCCTCGACTGGTAGAGCGCCTGGCGCTGACGGGGGCGGTGGTTGAAGAAGTCCTGACCTTCCTGCGTCAGGATCACCGGGTCGAGATCCTTGGCCAAGCCGGTGGCCAGGGCTTGCGCTACGGGCTGACCGAGCGCGGCCGCAATGCTGCCCGCGATGCCTTGTCGCGCAGTGGTTATATCGGCGCGGCGCCCTTTCCGGTGAGCGCCTATCGCTCGCTGCTCAAGGTACAGACCATTCACCATGGCCGTATCAGCGCCCGGGACATGCAGGCTTCCTTCGGCTCCATGGTGCTGGCGCAGAACATGCTCGATCAGTTGGGCGTGGCCCTGAATTCCGGGCGCGCCATCATGATTTACGGGCCGGCGGGGACGGGCAAGACCTATGTCAGCAGTCGCTTGATCCGGCTGTTTTCCGAGTCCGTCTGGGTGCCCCATGCGATTGCGATCAACGATGCGGTGATCGAGATCTATGACCCCCAGGTACACCGGCGCCTGGATGTCGGCGATCCGCAAAACAGCCTGATGCTCAATGAGGGGATCGACCGCCGGCTCCTGTGCTGTGAACGGCCGATCGTCATCACCGGCGGCGAGCTGACCATGGAACAGCTGGATATCCGCTACGACCCCTTCACTCGCCAGTACCAGGCACCGTTGCAGCTCAAGGCCAGCAATGGCCTGTTCGTCATCGACGACATGGGGCGCCAGCGCATGGCGCCCGCGGAATTGCTCAATCGCTGGATCGTACCGATGGAGGAGAAACGCGACTTCCTCAACCTCGGCGGCGGGCGGCACTGCGAGTTGCCGTTCGACCTGATCCTGGTGTTTTCCACCAACCTGAACCCGTTGGAACTGGCCGACGAGGCGTTCCTGCGGCGGATTGGCTACAAGCTGCAGTTCGGCTACCTCAAGCCCGAGGAGTACGAACGTATCTGGATTCAAGAGACAGAGCGCCTGAACATCCAATACGACCCGCTGCTGTTGCGCTACGTCCTGGATGAACTCTATGGCGCTGAAAACATGCCGCTGGTGCCTTGTCACCCACGGGATCTCTTGAGCATGGCGCTCGATCGCCAGCGTTATCTGGGCGCCAGCGGCCCCCTGTCAACCCTGGAACTGGAGTGGGCATGGCACAGCTACTTCGTCCAGCTCGACTTTCTTTGAGTAAGGAGATTTCGACATGAGTTCTCGTACTTTCACTCTGGTGACCCTGTCCGTGGTTCTGGGCCTGGGCGCGGCATGGATGGCCAACACCTGGCTCAATGCACGGCTCAACGCCACCCCCGACGATAACCAGCAGAACGTGGTGGTGGCGACTGTGGAAATCGCTTTCGGGCAAATGGTCGAGCCACAGCAGGTCGCGCTGGTCCGTATGCCCAAGGAAACGGTGCCCGAGGATGCTTTCGATGCGACCGAGAAGGTGGTGGGCAAGATCGCCACCTTCTCCATGCTGCGCGGCGACATCCTGCGCGGTGCGCGTCTGGCCGAACACCTGGGCGGCAGCACCCTGGCGTCGCTGATCGAGCCCACCAAGCGCGCGATCTCGGTCCGGGTGGACGACGTGGTCGGCGTGGGTGGCTTCCTGTTGCCGGGCAACCGGGTCGATGTGCTGGCTACCCGGCAGACCGGCAATACCGGCGATGCCGAATCCAAGACCATCCTGGAAGACTTGCGGGTGCTGGCGGTGGACCAGACGGCCAGTACCGACAAGACCCAACCGGTGGTCGTGCGCGCCGTGACCCTGGAAATGACCCCCCAGCAGGCCGAGGAACTGGTCAAGGGGATGGCGGCCGGCAAGCTGCAACTGGCCCTGCGCAATCCGCTGGACAACCAGAAGCAACCGGCGATGGTCGAGCCGGTCGCCATGATCCAGGAAGTGCCTGCCCCGCCAGTGGTTCGGCCGATTGTCCGGCGTCGTCCCAGCGGCGATAGCGGGATCACGGTGATCCGCGGGATCGAGGTCAACGTTGTGAAGTCCCAGCTGTAAATGATCGGGTACGACATAGACGAACAATGAGGGCTTGATGATGAGTGCGCGTATCCAACAGCCATTGAGTGCATTTCCACGGCAGCAGCGCGGCGCAATGCTTGTACTGGTGGTGATTGCCCTGGCCGCGATGCTGCTAATGGGGGCCCTGGCGTTGGATGGCGGCCATATGCTGGTGAACAAGTCCCGCCTGCAAAATGCAGTGGATGCCGCGGCGCTGAGCGGTGCCAAGACCCTCAGTACGGTAATGGGTACCACGGGAGCCGCCAGCCTGGCGCAGAACGCTGCGCTCAATACCCTGACCCTGAATGCCAATGCCAGCGGCAATCAGGAGCTGGCCACCGCCATCGCCAACAATGTCGGCGGCTTTGCCACGGTGGAGTTGGCGTCCACTGTCTATGGGCCTTTCTCTTTCCCGGGGCCGGCCAATGCGAGTTACGTGCGGGTGACGGTCACCAACTATTCCCTGGCCGGATTCTTCTGGGGCGTCTTTCAGACCCTGGGCAATGGGGTCGGTAACAAGTTCGTGAGTGCGGTCGCTACCGCCGGGCCCAGCCCCGCCAGCCCTTGCGACCTCACACCGCTGATGGTGTGCGGCGACCCGACGAAAAACAACCCGTCCACCGGGATGTTCTGGGGGTTCCAGTTCGGCGATCCGCAGGTGCTGAAAACCGCCGCAGGCAACAGCTCGCCGATTGGCCCCGGCAACTTCCAATTGCTCGATTTCGGCTCCGGCGGCAGCACGGTCAGGCAGGGCTTGGCTGGCGGTATCAGCCAGTGCAACAGCGTCGGTTCGAATGTCCAGACCAAGCCGGGGAATACCGTGGGGCCTGCCTCGCAGGGCCTCAATACACGCTTCAACCAGTATTCCGGCGGTCTCAAGGCTGCGGACTATCCACCGGACCTGGTGATCACCACCAACCCCAAGTCGTTCACTTACGACGATGCGCTCGCACAGATTCAGTACAACAATCAGGCGGTTACCTCCAGCAGCGGCAATTTGTCCGCGGGTGGCAGCGCCTTGTACGACTACAACAACTGGGTGCAGGACTCCGCCAACTGCGTTGCCGGTAGCGGTGGTGGCTGCCAGAGCGGTGGGTCGTTCGAGCGGCGGATCATCAAGATCGTGATCGGTGACTGTTCGGGCAAGAACGACGGGGCGTCCTCGATACCGGTGTTGGGTTTCGGCTGCTACTTCGTCCTGCAACCGGCGTCGCAAAAGGGCAATGAGTCGCAGATATTCGGTCAGTTCGAGAGTGTGTGCGAAGGCGACAACGTGCCGGGTCCCAACCCGGCCAATACCACCGGGCCGCAGATCATCCAGCTGTACAAGACCTATATCGACAACAGCCAGACGCCAAGTACCGATTCTTAGGAGGCTTTATGGGACGCAGAGGATTCAGGTCGCCGCGCAACCAGGGCGGCTTGGCGATGGTGGAGCTGGTATTGACGTTGCCGCTGCTGCTGTTGCTGATGCTGACCTTCGCCGAGTTCGGCCGCATGTTGTTCCAGTACAACAGCCTGATGCAGGCCAGTCGCGATGCCGGGCGTTATGTCGCTGACAAGGCGTGGAACGCCACCCTCGGCAAGCTCGACCTGAGCGGCACGCTGCAGACCCAGGCCAAGAACGTCGCTGTCTATGGCGTGCCCGCCAACCCCAATGGCTACCCGGCGGTGGTGTCGGGGCTGACGCCGGCGAATGTCACGGTCACCACGGTGGGAGCCCAGCATGTCCAGGTCAGCATTACCTACACCTATGTGCCGGTGATCGGCAGTGCCTTGCCCGCCTTGTATGGCAGCAACGTGCCGCTGGGCCTGGCCTTGACTTCCACTGTCGTCATGAGGGCCTTGTGATGAACGTCAAAGGTATGCGTGGGCTGTACACCGTCGAGTTCGCGATCACCAGCCTGGTGCTGTTCACCGTGCTGTTCGGTGTGCTGGAAATGGGCCGGCTGTACTTCACGGTCAATGCCCTGAATGAAACCGTGCGCCGCGGTGCGCGTCTGGCGGCAGTGTGCGATATCCAAGATCCGGTGATCCTGCGTCGGGCGATGTTCAACGCTTCCACCGACGGCGGCCCGAGCAGCCTGCTCAATAACCTGACGGCTGCCAACCTGAACCTGGTTTATCTGGACGCCAACGGCGCGGTCGTCACCAGCCCCAACGATCTGAGCGGTACCGGCGGCTTTGTCGCCATTCGTTATGTCCAGCTACAGGTATTCAATTTCAGTTTCAATCTGCTGATTCCTGGGTTCAACGGGGTGTTTGTCTTACCGGTATTCAGGTCGACCGTGCCACGTGAAAGCCTCGGTCGGCAGCCCCAGGCAGCAGTCACACCGGAGATCACGCCATGTTGAGTACCCGAGAAGCGCCCGTCGCTGCCGCTACTGAAAAGCAAGGCAAACGCCTGCTGATCAGTGGGCGCGACGTGACCACCTTGAATCATCTGAAAGCGTTGAGCCAAGGGTTGCCGAACTTGCAGGTAACCACTCGCCTGGTGAGCAACGGTCATACCGATCCGCTGTATGGGCTGGAGCAGATGCCCGACTTCCTGCTGTTGCGCGTCAGCCATCTGTGGCGCGAAGAGCTGGCGGCCTTGTTGCAGCATCCGCTCAAGGAGCGCCCACCGCTATTGGTCTGCGGCCCGCTGGATGAGCGCGAGGGCATGCGCCTGGCGATGCAGGCCGGCGCCCGGGACTTTCTCCCCGAGCCGGTAGCGGCAGAAGAGTTGCAGGCGGCCATCGGCCGTATGCTCATGGAGGCCAATGCGGAGCAGGGGACCGGTGGCAAGCTGATTGCGGTGATGAACGCCAAAGGCGGTTCGGGAGCCTCGATGCTGGCTTGCAACCTGGCGCATCAGCTCTCCATCCGCGGTGGCAGGACCCTGCTGCTGGACCTGGACCTGCAGTTCGGCAGCGTGGCGCATTGCCTGGATGTGGTGCCTACCCACAGCCATGTGGATGTACTGAAGCAGATCGAGTCCCTGGACAGCATCGCCTTGCGTGGCTATTGCAACCACTTCAGCCCGACCCTGCATGTGCTGGGCGGGCGTACCGGGGAGCTGTGCCTGACGCAGGATGTGCATCTGGACCAGCTGGAAAAACTGTTGCGCCTGGCCCGTGGGACCTACGACTGGGTCGTGGTGGATCTGCCACGACAGATCGATCACCTCACCGGCGTCACGCTCGAACAGGCCGATCGCATCTACGTCGTGCTGCAGCAGAGCCTGAGCCACCTGAAGGACGGTACCCGCCTGACCCGCATCCTGCGCGACGACCTGAATGTGCAGAGCAACCGGATACAGGTGGTGGTCAACCGCTACAACAAGGCCTCGCCAGTGAGCCTCAAGGATATTGCCGATGCCCTGCGCTGCACGACCCTGCAAGCCGTGCCCAATGACTATGCGGTGGTCAGCGAGAGTCAGAACACCGGTGTGCCGCTCGAGCTGCATGCGCCACGTTCGGGGGTGACCCTGGCCCTGCGCGAGGTGACCCAGAACCTGATCGGAATCGAGGTCGCCGAGAAGAGTTTGTTCAAACGTACCTTCAATCGTCTGTTCGGAGGCTAGGCCATGCTCAGCGACTTTCGTAATCGCCTGCGTCAGCAACCCGGTAGACAGGCACCGGCAGAAACGCAGGACGCGTCCCTCGACGGCAAAGAGTGCGCCAGCGTGCTCATGGCCTGGGAGGCCAGTGTGCCGGACCTGCTCTATGAAACCAGGACCAAGCTTGGCCCGATGGAGGCCGAGTGGCGGGAAAAGATCTACCAGCAGTTGCTCAAGGTCATGGACCTGTCGCTCCTTGATTCCCTGGAGCCGGCCGAAGCCGGGCGGCAGATCCGCGACATCTGCCAGCGCCTGCTCGACGAGCATTCGGCGCCGGTCAATTCCAGCAGCCGTCAGTTGATCCTCAAGCAGATCGCCGACGAGGTGCTTGGCCTCGGACCTTTGGAACCGCTGCTGAACGACGCGAGTGTGTCCGACATCCTGGTCAACGGTCATGCCTCGGTGTACGTCGAGCGCTTCGGCAAGCTGCAAAGAACGGATGTGCGTTTTCGCGACGACCAGCATCTGCTGAATATCATCGATCGCATCGTTTCCAGCCTGGGGCGGCGCATCGATGAGTCCTCGCCGCTGGTGGACGCTCGCCTGAAGGACGGTTCGCGGGTCAACGCCATCATTCCACCGCTGGCCATCGACGGGCCGAGCATGTCGATCCGCCGCTTCGCCGTGGATTTGCTCAACACCGAGAGCCTGGTGCAGATGGGTACCCTGACCCCGGGCATCGCCCTGATGCTCAAGGCCATCGTCCGCGGCCGGCTGAATGTCCTGATCTCCGGGGGCACCGGCAGCGGCAAGACCACCATGCTCAACGTGTTGTCCAGTTTCATTCCGCACAACGAGCGGATCGTGACCATCGAAGACTCGGCCGAGCTGCAACTGCAGCAGCCCCATGTGGTACGCCTGGAAACCCGTCCGTCGAACATCGAGGGCCGTGGCGAGGTGGGCCAGCGGGAGCTGGTGCGCAACAGCCTGCGTATGCGCCCGGACCGCATCGTCATCGGTGAGGTGCGTGGCGCCGAGGCGCTGGACATGTTGACGGCGATGAATACCGGCCACGACGGCTCGCTGACCACCATCCACGCCAACACCGCCCGCGATGCCCTGGGACGGATCGAGAACATGGTGTCGATGACCGGGGCGACCTTTCCGATCAAGGCCTTGCGTCAGCAGATCGCTTCGGCCATCGGTGTGGTCATCCAGTTGGAGCGGCAGGAGGACGGCACGCGGCGGCTGGTCAGCGTGCAGGAAATCAACGGCATGGAAGGGGAAATCATCACCATGACCGAGATCTTCTCTTTCGTGCGCAGTGGTCTGGGCGAGAAAGGCGAGGTCCTGGGCGAATTCCGCCCCACCGGCATGGTTCCGGCGTTTCGCGATGTGCTGGCCAAACGGGGCATCGAGCTGCCGCTCAGCCTGTTCCGGCCAGACTGGATGGAGGGCTAGTCATGCATCAGATCCCCAGCGAGTTCATCCTGGCGTTTCTCGGCATGGTGTTCACCGCCATATTCCTGCTCAGCCAGAGCCTGGCGGTGCCGGTGTTCGGCGAGGCCGGCAAGGTGCGCAAGCGTATCCGCAGTCGCCTCGACCTGCTGGAACGGGCCAGTAACCTGGAGAACATGCAGTCGGTACTGCGCCAGAAATACCTGCGTCGCCTGTCCCCGCTGGAGGCGCGTCTGGAGCAATTGCCAGCGATGGAGGCCCTGGCGCAGATGATCGAGCAGGCCGGGCATGAGTACCGCGCCTATCGGGTGCTGATGCTCAGCCTGGTCCTGATGATGGTGGCTGGCATGGGGACGTGGCTGTTCACGCAGCTGTGGTGGGCGGCGCTCCCGGCTGCTGCTATGGCCTTCTGGCTGCCGGTGTTGAAAATCTCCCGGGACCGCAACAAACGCTTTGCCCTGTTCGAGGAGCAATTGCCGGATGCGCTGGATGCCATATGCCGTGCGCTGCGTGCCGGACATCCGTTCAACGAAACCCTGCAGTTGGTGGCCGACGAGCACAAGGGGCCGGTTGCCCACGAATTCGGCCTGACCTTTGCCGACATCAACTACGGCAACGATGTGCGTCGGGCCATGCTTGGCCTGCTGGAACGCATGCCGAGCATGACCGTGATGATGCTGGTGACCACTGTGCTGATCCATCGCGAGACGGGCGGCAACCTGACCGAGGTACTGGATCGTTTGAGCAGCCTGATTCGCGGCCGCTTCCGCTTTCAGCGCAAGGTCAAGACGCTCTCGGCCGAAGGGCGCATGTCGGGCTGGATCCTGGTGGCGATGCCTTTTGTACTGGCGGCGGGGATTGTGCTTTCGAGCCCGACCTATCTGCCTCTGCTCATCAATGAGCCACTGGGGCAGAAGATGGTGCTTGGCGCGTTTGTGGCGATGCTGGTGGGAATCTTCTGGATACGCAAGATCATCCGGATCCAGGTGTGAGCACAATCACTCGTAGGGGGTGAGGTCATGGAGTATCTGCTGAGTCTGATTAAAAGTGTGGTCGGTAGCGAGCAACTGGCCCGCCTGCTGTTCGCCGGGGCCATCGGCCTGAGCGTGGTGCTGGCCGTGGCGACCCTGATATTGCTGGTGCAGGGGTTGCAGGACCCGGTGCACCGCCGTCTTCTGCTGATCAAGCGCGGTCATGGCGGCGATGGTCACCGGCAGCAGGGGGCGCCGAGCAACCTGCAATTGATGCTGGAGCAGGTCGGCCAGCGTTTTGCCTCCGGTGAACAGGAGCAAGCCTCGGCGACCCGGACCTTGCTGATCCATGCGGGCTTTCGCTCCCCGGCCGCTGTCCAGATGTACTGGGCGGTGCGCCTGCTGACACCGTTGGCATTGGTGGCGCTGGCGGTCTTGGCGCTGCCGCTGATACCGAAGGTATCGCTGCTTCTGGGGACGGGGCTGGTGATCCTGGCGTTGGGGGTAGGCTGGCTGGTACCGGCCATCTATGTCGACAGCCGCAGGAACGCGCGGATGACCCGTTTGCTCGTCGCCTTTCCGGATGCGTTGGACTTGATGGTGGTCTGCGTGGAGTCAGGCCTTGCCTTGCCCCAGGCGATCGAGCGGGTATCGGAAGAGATAGCGGTCAGCCAGCCTGAGCTGGCCATGGAGCTGGCACTGGTCAACTCCGAGATCCGGGCCGGGATTCCCAGTACCGAAGCGCTCAAGCATCTGGCCGAGCGTACTGGGCTGGAAGACATTCGCGGGTTGGTGAGTCTGCTGGCGCAGAGCATTCGCTTCGGGACCAGCGTGGGGACGACCCTGCGTGTCTATGCCGAGGAGTTTCGTGACCGGCGCACCCAGCAGGCCGAAGAGAAAGCCGCGAAAATCGGCACCAAGCTGGTGTTCCCGCTGATCTTCTGCCTGTGGCCAAGCTTCTTTCTGGTAGCCATAGGACCGGCGATCATCGGCGTCTTCAAAGTATTCGGGAAGTTATAAAAGAGGGGAGGGGCAAGGGCCATCGGCATAGATGGCATTGCCCCCTCTGAACTGAACGCCATCGCGACTTGCTGTCACTTCGAACCACCTGACCCACCCGAACCTACGTACTCTTTGTAGTACTCGGGGATCGGGTGTTTGTAGTTGTCCAGCCAGCGCTGCAGGGTCAGTTCCCGTTCGCTGGGCGAGGCGTTCTGTGGGATGGGCGACTTGACCTGGTTACGACTCTGCAGCAGCAGCCAGGTTTCGGTCGACTGTTGTGACAGGGAGGCCGGGCCGGGTTCGATCGCCTGGGTCACCAGCGGAAGAAGCAAGAGTCCCAGGCAGCTAAGCGTTTGGTATTTCATCACTACCTCTGCGTTATTGGTTGATTGACACTCGATGGCGACGAATCCGTTGCAGTGACTGCCTGATCCTTAGCTGACTTCTTCGTCGCGTTCCTGAGTTTTTCGGCCCGCTCCTTGGCACTGGTGACTTGTTCGGGTTTCAGGCCGGCACGATTGACCAGGTCCGAGGCCTGTTTCCAGTTGCCTTGATAAATCAGCAAGGTCACCAGGTTGAGGGTTGCCAGCTGGTTGTCCTGTTTCAGCTCCATGGCCGTGAGGAACTCAAAGCGGGCCTGGTTGGTATTCCCCTGGTTGAGGTAGACCACCCCCAGGTCGTTGCGGATTTTCTCGTCGGTGGGGGACAGGCGTGCCGCTCGTGTCAGATGTTCCAGGGCCTGCGCGTTATCGTTGCGTGAGGCTGCCAGTTGGCCCAGGCCATGCTCGCCTTCGGCGACCAGGCAGGTGCTGAGCAGGCTGCGGTACAGGGGTTCGGCCTCGCTTTGGCCGAGTTGGCGATAGATCTTGGCCTTGCGCATGCGCACCTGTGGCAGGTCTTCCGGCAGGCGTTGCAGATTGGCCAGGCCGGCGTGCAGCTTGCCTTCGTCGATCATGTCGTCGGCCAGGCTCAGCGACAGTTCCTGATCCGAATCCAGCTTGCTGCAGGCCTGCTTCGACCAGCTACCGCCGCCATTCGTGGCGCAGCCGCTGAGCATGAGCAGCCCTAACGCCGCAATGACTACTTTCATTTTTCCCTCCTGGAACAATCCGATTGTCGAGGAATGGCCAACACCGGACTTGCCGAGTCCGGTGTCATTGCGCCTGAGTGTGGTGAGCAACGAACCAGGTCCCTGGTTCATTGCGAAAGCCCGCTGGCGGCCTGGTCAAAATTGCCGTTTTCCAGGAAGTACAGACGGAACCAGTTCGGGTCGTAGTTGCGCAGTGGCTCGCCAGGCAGTGTTGGCAGCTTGGCATTGACCGCCAGCGGTTGCACCAGATGCGGAGTGACGATCATCAGCAGTTCTTTCTCTTCGCGCCTGATCGAAGAATCACGGAAAAATGCCCCCAGGATCGGGATCTCTCCCAGGCCGGGGAACTTGCTCACGGCCGTGCTATTGGTGGTGCTGATCAGGCCGCTGATCACGAAACTCTCGCCGTCGGCCAGGGAGATGCTGGTGTCGGTGCGACGCACAACCAGGGCTGGCACCGAGATATCGTTGACGGTAATCCCGTTGGTGAAGTCCAGTTCGCTGACTTCCGGGGCGACCTTCAAGGCGATGCGGTTATTTCCGACGATTGTGGGGGTCAGGGTCAGGCGAATACCGAATTCCTTGTACTGGATGGTAATACTGTCGCTGCCGCTGCTGGGGACCGGGATCGGCACTTCACCACCGGCCAGGAAGCTTGCGCTCTGTCCGCTCAGTGCCACCAGGCTCGGACGCGCCAGGGTATAGGCAAACCCACTGCCTTCCAGGGCGTTGATCAGCCCAAGGACGTTACCGCCGCCAATGCCGATATTAAACATGCCGTTGTTGAGCGGTATGTTCGGCCTGAGGCCACCGATATTGCCGGGCGTCACCGTCGTCCCCACCGGGGCGGTGCCCGGGGAGCTGAACAGAAAGTTACCGCTCTTGCCGAAGATCGAGGTGCCGGCCTCTTTCAGCTTGGTGCGGCTGACTTCGACAAAGCGGATATCGGTCTGCACCTGGCTGGCCAGAGCCGGATCTTCGGAAGGGGGTAATAGCGAGCTCACCATTGAATGGGGGCCTTTGCCCTGGACGAACACCATGCTCTGGCGAGGTTCCTTGTCGCAGGCTGTCCAGACCATCAGGCTGGTGGCGCCGGGCGCAATACCCGTCAGCAGGTACGAATCCCGTCCATTGAGATACACATCGGCAATTTTCGGGTCGCCCACGGCCAACCGGGTAATGGCGACGGGGGAGTGCATTATCGTCTGCTGACCCTCTCCCACTTCCACCGTCGACGGCAGTGGCTGCAATCCAGCGCAGTTATTTGACGCCGCCATGGCCATTCCGGTGGGAAGACCAGCGACAATCAATGTCCACGCCACTCTCCTGAGCACCTGTACACAATCACTGTTCATGCACTGCTTCCTTGTTTGGGCTGGGGGAAACCGCAAGGGCCGGTCAGCAGGGATCATCTCTCCGTCATCTGAACCAGAGCCCGCCAAGTGTTGCTGCAACCAACCAGCAGTTAGCTGTTTCTGTAACTGACGTTAGCGCAGAAAGGTAAAATTGCTATGAAGTGTAAAAAAACGCTTGGTCGATCGAGGGGATTCACCGCCAGGCCGAGACTCGCCTGCATGCAATGCGCATAAATGGTGCAAGTGCGCGTTGCGCGTCACTGAACCGTTTGCGCTGTCGGGGCTGCAATTGGCAGGCTTTCATGCCCTTGACCGATGCCTGCTCCATGCCGGGGCGAGCCGTGTGACACAGGTCAGAATCATCTTTTACATCAAGGGGATATTCTGTAGCCTTGCGCAGTTTCAACGCTGCACCTACCTGATGAATACTCACTCTCCCGGCGGTACCCTCAATGGGTCCGGAGCCGGGTGTATACTCGACTTTCGCGCATAAGCGCCCGCAGGTCTTGCGATCATGACGCACATTTCCGAACGCCTTCTGGTTCAGGCCCACCTTGACGCCAAACAGCCCAAGCCGCTGACGGTCGCAGAGGAAGCCCATTACCGTACCGCGATTGCTGCCGAGCTCAAGGCTCAGGACGCCGTGCTGGTGGCTCACTTCTACTGTGATCCGGTGATTCAGGCCCTGGCCGAAGAGACCGGCGGCTGTGTGTCCGACTCCCTGGAAATGGCCCGTTTCGGCAACGCTCACCCGGCCAAGACCGTGGTGGTTGCCGGTGTCAGGTTCATGGGCGAGACGGCGAAGATCCTCAACCCCGAAAAGCGGGTGCTGATGCCTACCCTGGAAGCCACCTGCTCCCTCGACCTGGGGTGCCCGGTGGAAGAGTTCTCGGCGTTCTGCGACCAGCATCCGGAACGCACCGTGGTGGTCTATGCCAACACGTCGGCGGCGGTCAAAGCCCGTGCTGACTGGGTGGTGACCTCCAGTTGCGCCCTGGAAATCGTCGAAAGCCTGATGGATAACGGCGAAACCATCATCTGGGGGCCGGACAAGCACCTGGGCACCTACATCCAGCGCCAGACCGGTGCCGATATGCTGCTGTGGGACGGTGCCTGCATCGTCCACGAAGAGTTCAAGTCCAAGCAACTGGAGGACATGAAGGCGCTGTATCCCGATGCGGCCATTCTGGTCCACCCTGAGTCGCCAACGTCGGTGATCGAGTTGGCCGATGCGGTGGGTTCCACCAGCCAGCTGATTGCCGCCGCGCAGCGCTTGCCGAACAAGACGCTGATCGTGGCGACCGACCGCGGCATCTTCTACAAGATGCAGCAGCTGTGCCCGGACAAGGTGTTCATCGAGGCGCCAACGGCCGGTAACGGTGCGGCTTGTCGCAGCTGCGCCCACTGCCCGTGGATGGCCATGAACACCCTGGAGCGCACCTTGCAGAGCCTGCGTGAGGGCAGCAACGAGATATTCGTCGACCCGGCGTTGATTCCCCAGGCCATTCGTCCGCTCAAGCGCATGCTGGATTTCACTCAGGCGGCGCGGATGAAGCTGGCGGGCAATGCCTGATCGCCTTCGACAAGCGCACAGAAAAACGCCCCGAGATTCGGGGCGTTTTTCTGTGCGGCGGATTATTTTTTCTGCTTGGGAATGCGCACGATCTGGCTGGAAGAGTAGATGTCGTGCCAGCTGCGCTTCTGCTTGTCTACCAGGATCCAGATGAAACCCAGCCCGGCGCACAGCCAGGAAGCGATCGAGACCATGAAGCGCAGGAGGGCCTGCCACAGGCTGATGCGGCTGCCGTCGGCGTTCTGCACACGAATGCCCCAGACCTGCATGCCTAGGGTCTGGCCGGAATGGGTCCAGAACTTGGCGAAGAAGGCGAACAGCACGAACAGCAGGACGGTCGAGTAGAGCGGATCGCCGTCCAGGGCGCCGGATTCGGTCAGGGTGCGCATCCGGGTTTCACCGAGGATCTGCAACTGGATGAACTTGTAGATGCCGCCCGTGACGATCAGCAGTGCGGTGCACAGCAGGAAATCGTAGAACATCGCTGCCAGACGACGGCCCAGGCCAGCGGCGGGGAAATCGCCCTGGGGGGTTAGCAGGTGCTTCGGCATCACAGGCCTCTCGATCGAAAGAAAGAAGCCATTTTACGGAATTGCGCGCACAAAAAAGCCCCTGATGTCAGCATCAGGGGCTTTTTCGTTACAGACGATCAGCCTTCGGCTTGAACTTCGTCAGCCTGCATGCCTTTTTGGCCCTGCACAGCGATGAAGGTCACTTTCTGGCCTTCTTTCAGGCTCTTGAAGCCGTTGCCCTGAATAGCGCGGAAATGCACGAACAGATCCGGACCGCTTTCTGGAGTGATAAAACCAAAACCTTTCTCGTCGTTAAACCACTTGACGGTACCGCTCTGACGTTGGGACATTTCTTATTTCCTTTGACGCTAAAAAATTAATGACAGTCTCTTTCTCATGAAGGAGTACTGGGCTGGGTTGCAGGAAAGTAAGAGACGTCGAACGGGTTGTAGCAAACTTGTTAGCTACTGCCCAGGTCACGATTCCAAGCGACCCATGCAAACACAGTGGGGAAACTCTACGCCAACTATGGGAGAAAAAACAAGCCCTGCGAAACCCCGGTTTTCCTCAGCTTGGTGGCTGTTTGCCGGAACTAGGCATCTGGGCTTATTCGATAGGGTCGTTCAATTGTTTTCAACTGTTATAAGGCAAGTTCAATATCGAAGATATGCACTATTTTATGGCGGTTGCGTTACAGATTAGTGCACTTTTAACGCAACCGCGTTACTTATAGAAACAGTTGATCAACCACGATAGTAGCGTTGTGCAACGAATGGCATTTTGCTTACAAGCATTGGCACCTTTTTCCCACGAACAATTGCCCAAACTGGCGTATCGAGTGCGACATAAGCGCTATCGATGTAACCCATGGCCAACGGACCACCCAGGGTCGGGCCAAAACCGCCGCTGCAGACACTACCGATCACCTCGCCCGCTTCGTTGACGATCTCCGCACCTTCACGCACCGGTGTGCGTTCCTGGGGCAGCAGGCCCACGCGTTTGCGCTTCACGCCATTGAGTTGTGGGGCGAACACCTGTTCCGCGCCTGGGAAGCCGCCAGCCCGCGCGCCATCGGCGCGCCGTGGCTTGGAGATGGCCCACAGCAGGCTGGCTTCGATCGGCGTGGTCTGGCTGTTCATGTCATGGCCATACAGGCACAGGCCGGCTTCCAGGCGCAGCGAATCCCGGGCGCCGAGGCCGATGGCGGCCACTTCCGGTTCGGCCAGCAGGGCGCGGGCCAGGGTTTCGGCGTCAGCCGCCGGTACCGAGATTTCGAAACCGTCTTCGCCGGTGTAGCCCGAACGGCTGACAAAGCAGTCCACGCCCAGCAGCTTCACGCGGGTGAATTGCATGAAGGTCATCTTCGCCACTTCCGGCGCCAGGCGCGCCAGCACGGTGACGGCTGCCGGGCCTTGCAGGGCGAGCAGGGCGCGCTCCTCGAACAGCGGCTCGATGCTGCACAAATGGCCGATGTGCTGGCGCAGATGGGCCAGGTCCTGGTCCTTGCAGGCGGCGTTGACCACCAGGAACAGCTCGTCGTTGCCCAGGTTGGCGACCATCAGGTCGTCGAGGATGCCGCCGTTTTCATTGGTGAACATGGCGTAGCGCTGCATGCCCACGGGCAGGTCGATGATGTCCACCGGCACCAGGGTTTCCAGGGCCTGGGCGGCCTTGGCGCCGGTCAGGCGGATCTGGCCCATGTGCGAGACGTCGAACAGGCCGGCCTGCTCGCGGGTGTGCTGGTGTTCTTTCATCACGCCCAGCGGGTATTGCACGGGCATGTCGTAACCGGCAAACGGCACCATGCGCGCGCCGAGTTCGAGGTGCAGCGAATGCAGCGGGGTCTTCAACAGTGTTTCGGTGGACATGTTCAGCTCCTGGGTAAACGTGAGATGCGTATGTGCGTGCATCAGCACTCGATGATGTTGACGGCCAAACCGCCGCGGGCGGTTTCCTTGTATTTGCTTTTCATGTCGGCGCCGGTCTGGCGCATGGTGCGGATCACCTTGTCGAGGGAGACGAAGTGCTGCCCGTCGCCACGCAAGGCCATGCGCACGGCGTTGATCGCCTTGACCGAGCCCATGGCGTTGCGCTCGATGCAGGGCACCTGCACCAGGCCGCCGATTGGGTCGCAGGTCAGGCCGAGGTTATGTTCCATGCCGATCTCGGCGGCGTTTTCCACTTGTTGCACCGTACCGCCGAGCACTTCGCACAAGGCCCCGGCCGCCATCGAGCAGGCCACGCCGACCTCGCCCTGGCAGCCGACTTCGGCGCCGGAGATGGAGGCGTTTTCCTTGTAGAGAATGCCGATGGCGGCGGCGGTCAGCAGGAAACGCACCACCCCGTCTTCGTTGGCGCCGGGGATGAAGCGCATGTAGTAGTGCAGCACTGCCGGGATGATGCCGGCGGCGCCATTGGTGGGCGCGGTGACGACGCGCCCGCCGTTGGCGTTTTCTTCGTTGACCGCCAGGGCATACAGGTTGACCCAGTCCAGTACCGACAAGGCGTCGCGCAGGGCCGCCTCGGGGTGCTTGCACAGCTGGCGGTGGAGGGCGGCGGCACGGCGCTTGACCTTCAGGCCACCCGGCAGGATCCCTTCGTTGCGGCAGCCGGCATCCACGCAGTCCTGCATCACTTGCCAGATCTTCAGCAGGCCGGCACGGGTTTCCGCTTCCGGTCGCCAGGCACTTTCGTTGGTCAGCATCACCTGGCTGATGGACAGCCCATAGGTGGTGCAGTGACCGAGCAAGTCCTTGGCGCTCTTGAAGGGGAAGGTCAGCTTGGTGGTGTCTTCGACGATGCGGTCGGCACCGGCGGCGTCCTCGTCGACCACGAAGCCGCCGCCCACCGAGTAGTACTCGCGGCTGCGGATCTGCAATCCGGCGGCATCGAAGGCGCGGAAGATCATGCCGTTGGGGTGGTAGGCCAGGGGTTTGCGGATCATGGCCAGGTGTTCTTTCTCGTTGAACGCGATGAGGTGTTCGCCGAGCAGGTTCAAGCGTCCGCTGCTGCGTATTTCCTGCAGGCGAGCGGCGATGTTTTCGGTATTCACGGTATCCGGGTGTTCACCTTCCAGGCCCAGGAGTACGGCCTTGTCGCTGCCGTGGCCCTTGCCGGTGGCGCCGAGCGAGCCGTACAGCTCGACCTTGACGCAGGTGGTGGCGCCCAGCAGTCCGTCGCGCCGCAGGCCTTCGACGAAGCGCGCGGCCGCGCGCATCGGGCCAACGGTGTGGGAGCTGGAGGGGCCGATGCCAATCTTGAACAGGTCGAACACGCTCAAGGACATGTTGGTTCTCCGGTTTCTTATTGTGTTGATCGGCACGCACGGGGGAAGCGGGTATTGCGGTTCGGTCTGGCCGGTATTCGTCGCCAGCCGCCTCGCTCCTACAGGTATACGCAGAAACCGTAGGAGCGAGGCTTGCCCGCGATGGACGGCGATGCCGTCTTAGGCGTCCTGATAGCTTTCGATCGACGGGCAGGCGCACACCAGGTTGCGGTCGCCGAACACGTTGTCGACGCGGCCGACCGGAGGCCAGTACTTGCCTTCGATCAGCGAGGCCACGGGGTACACCGCCTGTTCACGGCTGTAGGGGTGCGACCACTCGCCAACGATTTCCGCCGCGGTGTGCGGGGCGTTTTTCAGCGGGTTGTCGTCCTTGTCCAGGCTGCCGTTTTCCACCGCGCGGATTTCTTCGCGGATGCGGATCATGGCGTCGCAGAAGCGGTCCAGTTCTTCCCTGGATTCGCTTTCGGTCGGCTCGATCATCAGGGTGCCTGCCACCGGGAACGACATGGTCGGGGCGTGGAAGCCGAAGTCGATCAGGCGCTTGGCGACGTCGTCGACGCTGATGCCGCTGCTGTCCTTGAGCGGGCGCAGGTCGAGGATGCACTCGTGGGCCACCAGGCCGTTGCTGCCGGTGTAGAGCACTGGGTAGTGTTCTTCCAGGCGACGGGAGATGTAGTTGGCATTGAGGATCGCCAGCTGCGAGGCACGCTTGAGGCCTTCGCCGCCCATCATGCGGATGTACATCCAGGTGATCGGCAGGATGCTCGCGCTGCCGAACGGCGCGGCGCAGACCGCGCCTTCCTTGCGTTCCATGGCCGCGTGGCCGGGCAGGAACGGCGCCAGGTGCGACTTGACGCCGATCGGGCCGACGCCCGGGCCGCCACCGCCGTGGGGAATGCAGAAGGTCTTGTGCAGGTTCAGGTGCGACACGTCGCCGCCGAACTTGCCCGGGGCGCAGAGGCCGACCATGGCGTTCATGTTGGCGCCGTCGATGTACACCTGGCCGCCGTTGTCATGAATGATGCCGCAGATTTCGCGGATGCCTTCCTCGAACACGCCGTGGGTCGACGGGTAGGTGATCATCAGCGCGGCGAGGTGCTCGCGGTGCTCGATGGCCTTGGCCCGCAGGTCTTCGATATCGACGTTGCCACGGGCGTCGCAGGCGGTGACCACCACGCGCATGCCGGCCATGTTGGCGGTGGCCGGGTTGGTACCGTGGGCGGACGAAGGGATCAGGCAGATGTCGCGACGGTCGTCGCCACGGCTCTGGTGATAGGCACGAATGGCCAGCAGGCCCGCGTATTCGCCCTGGGAGCCGGCGTTCGGCTGCAGGGACACCGCGTCATAGCCGGTGGCGGCGCAGAGCATGGCTTCCAGTTCGCTGGTCAGTTGCTGGTAGCCGGCGCTTTGCTCGGCCGGGGCGAACGGGTGCAGGGCGCCGAATTCGGCCCAGGTGATCGGGATCATTTCGCTGGCGGCGTTGAGCTTCATGGTGCACGAGCCCAGCGGGATCATGGTGCGGTCCAGGGCCAGGTCTTTGTCCGCCAGCTTGCGCAGGTAGCGCATCAGCTCGGTTTCCGAGTGATAGCGGTTGAACACCGGATGGCTGAGGATCGCCGACTGACGCACCAGCGCCGCCGGGATACGGCTCTGTACCGTACTGGCCAGCGCGGCGAAGTCCGGTAGCGCCTGACCGTCGGCCAGCAGGCTCCACAGCGCTTGTACATCGGCCTGGCCGGTGGTTTCGTCCAGCGACAGACCCAGGCGTTCGGTGTCGATCACCCGCAGGTTGATGCGCTGGGCGCGGGCCTTGTCGTGCAGCGCCGCGGTGCGTGCGCCGGTGTGCAGGGTCAGGGTGTCGAAGAAGTTTTCCTGCTCGACCTTGATCCCCAGCTTGCTCAGGCCCTGGGCCAGGATCGCGGTCAGCTGGTGGATGCGCCGGGCAATCCGGCTCAGGCCTTGGGGGCCGTGGTACACGGCGTACATGCTGGCGATGTTGGCCAGCAGCACCTGGGCGGTGCAGATGTTGCTGGTGGCTTTCTCGCGACGGATATGTTGCTCGCGGGTCTGCATGGCCAGGCGCAGCGCCGGCTTGCCGAAACGGTCCACGGACACCCCGACCAGACGGCCCGGCATGTCGCGCTTGAACGCGTCCTTGGTGGAGAAGTAGGCCGCATGCGGGCCACCGAAGCCCAGCGGCACACCGAAGCGCTGGGCGCTGCCGATGGCCACGTCGGCGCCGAATTCACCCGGTGGGGTCAGCACGGTCAGCGCCAGCAGGTCGGCGGCGACCGCCACCAGGGCGTTGGCGGCGTGGAAGCGCTCGGTCAGTTCGCGGTAGTCGAACAGGTCACCGTTGCTCGCCGGGTATTGCAGCAGGGCGCCGAAGAACGGGCTGACGTCGGTCAGCTTGCGCTCGTCGCCGACCACCACGTCGATGCCCAGCGGCTCGGCACGGGTGCGCAGCACGTCGAGGGTCTGCGGGTGGCAATGGCTGGAGGCGAAGAAGGCGTGGCTGCCCTTGTTCTTGCTCAGGCGCTTGCAGAAGGTCATGGCTTCGGCGGCGGCGGTGGCTTCGTCGAGCAGGGAGGCGTTGGCGATCGGCAGGCCGGTGAGGTCGCTGATCAGGGTCTGGAAGTTCAGCAGCGCTTCCAGGCGGCCCTGGGAGATTTCCGGCTGGTATGGGGTGTAGGCGGTGTACCAGGCCGGGTTTTCCAGGAGGTTGCGCAGGATCGGTGACGGCGTGTGGCAGTTGTAATAGCCCTGGCCGATGTAGGTCTTGAACAGCTGGTTCTTGGCGGCGATGGCCTTGATCGAGGCCAGTGCGTCGGCTTCGCTCTGGCCGGCGGGCAGGTCGAGGACGCTGGTGCCCTTGATGCTGTCGGGGATCACGCTGGCGCTCAGGGCTTCCAGGGAGTCGAAGCCCAGGCTGTTGAGCATGGCTTGCTCGTCGCCTTGGCGCGGGCCGATGTGGCGCGCGATGAATTCGTTGGCGGTGCTCAGGTTGACTTGAGTCATGGCGGTTCCTCAGGCGTCGGCGTTGGCTTTGATCAGGCGGTCGTAGGCGTCCTGATCCAGCAGTTGGCCGACAGCGGCGGCGTCCGCGGGAATGAAGCGGAAGAACCAGCCTTCGCCCAGCGGGTCTTCGTTGACCAGCTCGGGGCTGGTTTCCAGGGCCGGATTGGTTTCCACCACTTCCCCGTCCAGGGGCATGTATACGCCGCTGGCGGCTTTTACCGATTCCACGGTGGCGGCTTCGGCGCCCTTGTCGTAGGCCTGCAGTTCCGGCAATTGCACGAATACCACATCGCCCAGGGCGTTTTGCGCGAAAGCCGTGATGCCGACGGTAACGCTGCCATCGGCTTCGGTACGCAGCCATTCGTGATCTTCAGTAAAACGCAACTCGCTCATGGAAACTCCTCAAGGGGCCAGATTCGTCTGGTGGACGCGATTGAATGCTCGTGCAGGGCCGAGCGGAATGGATAAGCCCTTAGCAAAAATGCGGCCAATGTTTTTTAGTTGTTATTAATCAATGAGTTATGAGTTGTTGGTGGTGGCCGAAAGCTAACGGCTGTAGCGAAAACGCTACAGCTGGAGGGCCAGGGAAAAGCCTATGGGGATCAAAGCCTTGCGTAGCGCCGATTACAACTGGCTGTAGCGATATCGTTCCGCTGTAGCGCTTTCAGTACAGGTGGAGGTCGCTTTCAGATGCGACTACGCCACCTGTAGCCGCTGCCGCAGGCAGCGATAAGGCCGAAGGCCTTCGGCGATCTTGAGAGCTTGCGCTCCCTGCGGGAGCGATCGCAGCCTGCGGCAGCGGCTACAACATCAAAAGCCGCGGCGGCTCAGGGCTTGCTGGGGATACCGTATTTGCGCAGGCGATGGGCGATGGCGGTGTGGGAGGTCTGCAGGCGGCTGGCCAACTGGCGGGTCGAGGGGTAGTTGACGTAGAGGCCTTCGAGCAGTGCCTTCTCGAACTCCTCGACGGCCTGTTCCAGGCTTTCGACTTCGGTGTCGTTCTGGCGCGCCACCGAGGTGCCGGCGATATCCAGGTCGCCGATGTCCACCAGGCTGCTTTCGCAGATCGCCGCCGCGCGGAAGATCACGTTCTGCAACTGGCGCACGTTGCCCGGCCAGCGGTTGCCCAGCAGCGCCGGATAGGTGCCGGGCGCCAGGCGGCAGACCGGGCGCTGGATCTGCGCGCAGGCCTGCTGCATGAAGTAGCGCGCCAGCAACAGGATGTCCTGGCCGCGCTCGCGCAGGGGCGGGACTTCCACATTCAGCACGTTGAGGCGATAGAACAGGTCTTCGCGAAAGCTGCCCTCGGCGACCATCTTTTCCAGGTCGCGATGGGTGGCGCTGAGGATCCGCACATTGACCTTGACCTCACGGTCGCCACCCACCCGGCGAAAGCTGCCGTCGTTGAGAAAACGCAGCAGCTTGGCCTGCAAGTAGGGCGACATTTCGCCGATCTCGTCGAGAAACACCGTGCCCTGGTTGGCCAGCTCCATCAGCCCCGGCTTGCCGCCGCGCTGGGCGCCGGTGAAGGCGCCGGGGGCGTAGCCGAACAGCTCGCTCTCGGCGAGGTTTTCCGGCAGGGCGGCGCAGTTCAGCGCCAGAAACGGCGCGCCGTGCCGCGCACTGATGGCGTGGCAGGCCCGCGCCACCAGTTCCTTGCCGGTACCGGTTTCGCCCTGGATCAGCAGCGGCGCATCCAGCGCGGCGACGCGCTGGGCGCGGGCCTTGAGGGTGCGGATGGCCGGGGAGTCGCCGAGCAGCGCATCGAAGCCTTCGGCATGGTCGTGGTGCAGGGCCGACAGGCGTTCGCCGATGCGATTGGGCTGATACAGGGTCAGCAGCGCGCCGGCGTCGGTGATCGGCGTGGCGTCCAGCAGCAGGGTCTGGCCATTGAGAGTGATTTCCCGCAGGGGCAAGCGAAAGCCCTGTTCCAGCAAGGTTTCCAGCAGCGCCGGGTCGTCGAACAGCTCGGCCACGCTTTCCCCGGCCGGCTCGCGGCCATAGAGGGCAATCAGCGCCGGGTTGGCCAGCAGCACCTTGCCAGCGCTGTCCAGGGCCAGCACCGGGTCGGTCATCGCCGCCAGCAGGGCGTCGAGCTGCAGGTGGCGGCGCTGGCCGGGCAGGATGTCGACCACCGTCACCGCCTGCACGCCGCGCACGCTGAACAGCGCGTCGCGCAGCTCTTCCAGCACTTGCGGGCTGAGGGTCGGGGCGTCGATGTAGACGTTGGGCGGCACCATCTCCACCGCATCCAGGTTGAGGTTGCGCCCACCGAGCAGGGCCAGGACTTCCTGGGTGATACCGACGCGGTCGATAAAGCTGACGTGGATGCGCATGGGACGGTCAAGGGTTCTGGAAAACGGAGGGTGGCAAGTATGCCTTGGCGGACGCTGTTTGGTGAAATTCGCCGTGGCCACGGGCTTCTGTAGGAGCGAAGCTTGCTCGCGATAGCCTCAACGATGACGCGGGAAGCCTGGCCTGATACGCCGCGGCGTCCTTGAGTTCATCGCGGGCAAGCCTCGCTCCTACAGGTTAAGCGGGCAGGGGAAGCCCGCGGCCCACGGGCTGGGGTTACTCGAGGTGTTCGGGGTTGACTGGATCCCCGGATTTCATATTCAACTGCACCCGCACATCCTCAAACATCGCGTCGTAATATTTGTGCAGCGAGCCGATGCTGCTCAGTGCCTTGGGAATCCCATACTTCTCGGCGATTTTCGTCACGTTGCTGGCGAAGTTGTAAGCCTGATCCTTGGGCAGAAAGAACGGTTCATCGAGCTCCTTGCCCTGAATCGTTCCATGCATCTTGAACTGCATCCCTTTGCCTTCCTTGGGGTCCTGCGCGACTTCATAGTCGATACAGATGTTGTAGCTGACATCGTCCTTGGTCAGTGCGTGTCGCTCGATGTGTAAATGACCGGGTTCGAACTGGGCCATGGCTCTCTCCTTTACAAGGCATGGGGAGCGGTGCAGGCCAGCGGCCTGCACCCTGAGTTGCTCTTATCGGTAAGTGATGCCCGGCTGGGCCGTGCTGATGCGCGTACCGGCCTTGCCCTGGACGATCGCTTCGATGTCCGAGAGTGAACCGATCACCGCGACTTTTCCAGTATGGCGGGCGAACTCGCAGGCCGCCTGGACCTTCGGTCCCATGGAGCCGGCGGCGAAGCCGAGCTTTTCCATTTCGTCCGGGTGCGCCTGGGCAATGGCTTTCTGCGACGGCTTGCCCCAGTCGATAAAGGCCGCGTTGACGTCGGTGGCGATCACCAGCAGATCGGCCTCCAGCTGTTCGGCCAGCAGTGCCGAGCACAGGTCCTTGTCGATCACCGCCTCGATGCCCCGGAGCTTGCCATCCTCACCGTACATCGTTGGAATGCCGCCACCGCCGGCGCAGATCACGATGCTGCTCTTTTCCAGCAGCCATTTGATCGGGCGGATTTCAAAGATGCGCTTGGGTTTCGGGCTGGCCACCACGCGGCGGTACTTGTCGCCATCGGGGGCGATGGCCCAGCCTTTTTCCTTGGCCAGTTTTTCTGCTTCGTCCTTGCTGTAGACCGGGCCGATGGGCTTGCTCGGGTTCTGGAACGCCGGGTCCTTGGCATCGACCTCGACCTGGGTCAGCAGGGTGGCGAAGGGCACTTCGAAATCCAGCAGGTTGCCCAGTTCCTGTTCGATGATGTAGCCGATCATGCCTTCGGTTTCGGCGCCGAGCACGTCCAGCGGGTAAGGCGACACCGAGGTGTAGGCCGCCGCCTGCAGCGACAGCAGGCCGACCTGCGGACCATTGCCGTGGGCGATCACCAGCTGGTTGCCGGGATGGATCTTGGCGATCTGTTCGGTGGCGATGCGGATATTGGCGCGTTGATTGTCCGCGGTCATGGGTTCGCCCCGGCGGAGCAGGGCGTTGCCGCCCAGTGCGACGACGATACGCATAATGCATTCCTTCCAGAATTCGGTGATCCCGTGGGCGCGTGGCTTGCCTGCGATGGTGGGGTGTCAGGTTGGACGCCTTCGCGGGCGAGCCTCGCGCCTACAGGTCGAGGGCCGACCGCCAGGCGGTCGGCCACGGACGTCGGGGTTACAGGTCGGCCAGGGTCGAGACCAGGATCGCCTTGATGGTGTGCATGCGGTTTTCCGCTTGCTCGAAGGCGATGCAGGCCGGCGACTCGAACACGTCGTCAGTCACTTCGATGCCGTTGGCCAGGTGTGGATACTGCTCGGCGATCTGCTTGCCGACCTTGGTATCGCTGTTGTGGAACGCCGGCAGGCAGTGCATGAACTTGGTCCGTGGGTTGCCGGTGGCCTTCATCAGCTCGGCGTTGACCTGGTACGGCAGCAGTTGCTGGATACGTTCGGCCCAGGCTTCCACCGGCTCGCCCATCGATACCCAGACGTCGGTGTGGATGAAGTCGACGCCCTTGACCGCGGCTTTCGGGTCTTCGGTCAGGGTGATGCGGGCACCGCTTTCTTGCGCGTACTGCTTGCAGCGGCTGACCAGGTCGTCATGGGGCCACAGGGCCTTTGGCGCGCAGATGCGCACGTCCATGCCGAGCTTGGCGCCCACCAGCAGCAGGGAGTTGCCCATGTTGTTGCGGGCATCGCCCAGGTAGGCGTAGCTGATGTCGTGGATCGGCTTGTCGGCGTGCTCACGCATGGTCAGCACGTCGGCGATCATCTGGGTCGGGTGGTATTCGTCGGTCAGGCCGTTGAACACCGGCACGCCGGCGAACTTCGCCAGTTCTTCGACGATTTCCTGCTTGAAGCCGCGGTACTCGATGGCGTCGTACATGCGCCCGAGCACGCGGGCGGTGTCCTTCATGCTTTCCTTGTGGCCGATCTGCGACGAGTTCGGGTCGATGTAGGTGACGTTGGCGCCCTGGTCATAGGCGGCGACCTCGAAGGCGCAGCGGGTACGGGTCGAGGTTTTCTCGAAGATCAGGGCGATGTTGTTGCCCTTGAGGTGCTGCTGCTCGGTGCCGGTGTACTTGGCGCGCTTGAGGTCGCGGGACAGGTCGAGCAGGTAGCGCAGTTCGCGCTCGGTGTGGTGTTCGAGGCTGAGCAGGTTACGGTTGTGGATATTGAACGCCATGATGATTCTCCTTTCCCGACACTGTGAAAGCTACTGCAGGCTGTTCGCCTTCGGCGTTACGCTCGAAATACTGCGTTAAAAACAGGCTCGGAATGCTCATTTACAACCAGTAGAGTCGAGTGCGACTCCAACCGTTCCTCGCCTGTTTTTGCCTTGTCTTTCCTGCGCTCGCTACGCTTTCACAGCGTCGGGTAGTGGTTAATTAATTAGTAATCGATCGGGTCGCGCACGATCGGGCAGGTCATGCAGTGGCCGCCGCCACGGCCGCGGCCGAGTTCGCTGGCGCTGATGGTGATCACTTCCACGCCGGCCTTGCGCAGCAGGGTGTTGGTGTAGGTGTTGCGGTCATAGCCGATGACCACGCCCGGTTCCAGGGCCACCACGTTGTTGCCGTCGTCCCACTGCTCGCGTTCGGCGGCGAAGCTGTTGCCGCCGGTTTCCACCACGCGCAGTTGCTTGAGGTTCAGGGACTCGGCCACCACCTCGATGAACGATTTGCTCTCCCGTCGCACGTCCATGCCATAGGGCTTGCTGGTGTCGGGGCGGATGACGAACGGCACGATTTCCTTGACCACTTCCGGGAAGACCGTGACCAGGTCGCGGTCGCAGAAGCTGAACACGGTGTCCAGGTGCATCGCCGCGCGGGATTTCGGCAGGCCGGCGACCACGACTTTTTCCACCGCGCCCTTGGCGAACAGGGATTGCGCAAGCTGGCCGATGGCCTGGCGCGAGGTCCGCTCGCCCATGCCGATCAGCACCACGCCATTGCCGATCGGCATGACGTCGCCGCCTTCGAGGGTGGCCTGGCCGTGATCCTTGTCCGGGTCGCCATACCAGACTTCGAAGTCGGCGTTGGCGAACTCGGGGTGGAATTTGTAGATGGCGCTGGCCAGCAGGGTTTCCTGGCGCCGGGCCGGCCAGTACATCGGGTTGAGCGTCACGCCGCCGTAGATCCAGCAGGTGGTGTCGCGGGTGAACTGGGTGTTGGGCAGCGGCGGCAGCAGGAAGCTGGAGTGGCCCAGGTAGTCGCGGTACATCTTGATCACGCTGGCGCCTTCGCTTTCCGGCAGGTCCTCGCCGGCCACGCCGCCGATCAGGAATTCGGCCAGCTTGCGTGGCTCCAGGCTTTCGAGCCAGCTGCGCACTTCGTTGGTCAGGCCGACACCGACGGTGTCGGGGGTGATCTTGCGATCCAGAATCCACTTCAGGGCTTCGGGGTTGTGCACCGTATCGGTCAGCAGGTTGTGCATTTCCAGGACTTCGATCCCACGCTCGCGCATTTTGGTGACGAAGTCGAAATGGTCGCGCTTGGCCTGGTTGACCCAGATCACATCATCGAACAGCAGTTCATCGCAGTTGTTCGGGGTCAGCCGCTGATGGGCCAGGCCTGGGGAGCAAACCATGACTTTGCGCAGTTTGCCGGCTTCGGAATGGACGCCGTACTTAACTTTTTCCGTGGTCATTACCGTGATCCTCCAGAGGTAGAAACAATCGTGCGGTTACAGGGTCAGGAAGCCGTCGTAGAGCCCGTAGGCGGCCAACAGGGCGCCTATGACCACTGCGGCGAAAATCAGCTTCTCGACGTTGGTGAAAATCGGTTTGCCCAACTCCCGCTTGGCCTTGGCGAACAGGATCGCGCCGGGGGCGTAGAGCAGGGCGGAGAGCAGCAGGTACTTGACCCCGCCGGCGTACAGCAGCCAGATCGCGTAGAACAGGGCGATGGAGCCGATCAGCAGGTCTTTCTTGCGTTCGGCCAGGGCCGCTTCGTAGGTTTCGCTGCGCACCGCCAGCAGCACGGCATAGGCCGCCGACCACAGGTAGGGCACCAGGATCATCGAGGTGGCGAGGTAGATCAGCGACAGGTAGGTACTGGCCGAGAACAGGGTGATGACCAGGAAGATCTGCACCATGGCGTTGGTCAGCCACAGGGCGTTGACCGGCACGTGGTTGGCGTTCTCGCGGCGCAGGAACTCCGGCATGGTGTGGTCCTTGGCCGCGGCGAACATGATCTCCGCGCACAGCAGCACCCACGACAGTAGTGCCCCCAGCAGCGAGATGATCAGGCCGACGCTGATCAGCACCGCGCCCCAGTGGCCGACCACATGCTCGAGCACCGCCGCCATCGACGGGTTCTGCAGCTTCGCCAGCTCCGGCTGGGTCATGATGCCCAGCGACAGCACGTTCACCAGCACCAGGAACAGCAGCACGGTGATGAAACCGATCACGGTGGCCTTGCCCACGTCCGAGCGTTTTTCCGCGCGGGCGGAGAAGATGCTCGCGCCTTCGATGCCGATGAACACCCACACGGTGACCAGCATCATGTTGCGCACCTGGTTCATCACGCTGCCCAGGTCAGGGTTCTTCACGCCCCAGATGTCCGCGGTGAAGATGTCCAGCTTGAAGGCGAACAGGGCGATCAGCACGAACAGCAGCAGCGGCACCACCTTGGCGACCGTGGTCACCAGGTTGATGAACGCCGCTTCCTTGATCCCGCGCAGCACCAGAAAGTGCACGGCCCACAGCAGCAGCGAGGCGCCGATCACCGCGGCCGGAGTATTGCCCTCGCCGAAGATCGGGAAGAAATAGCCCAGGGTACTGAACAGCAGCACGAAGTAGCCGACGTTGCCCAGCCAGGCGCTGATCCAGTAGCCCCAGGCCGAAGAAAAGCCCATGTAATCGCCGAAACCGGCCTTGGCATAGGCGTAGACACCACCGTCCAGATCAGGCTTGCGGTTGGCCAGGGTTTGAAACACGAAGGCCAGTGTCAACATACCGACAGCGGTAATAGCCCAGCCAATAAGAACAGCGCCTACATCGGCACTTGCCGCCATGTTTTGTGGCAAGGAAAAGATCCCGCCGCCAATCATCGAGCCGACTACCAAGGCGACTAACGCACCAAGCCGTAGTTTTCCGGGAGTGTCAGACATTGCGTGACTCCATTGCAGGAGAAGAGAGATGTCAGAGTAAATCTGCGAGAAATCCGAACAGCTGATTTAGATCAGGTCATTGCTACATTCCATTGTGAATGAACGACTTAAGCTGTCTTTGCGGAAACCGGCGGGAAGCCTGAAAGCGCCATTCCATAAGGCCTCGGGTTCCGGATGAAAGGTCTTCTCATTGGCGCCAGATTGACGCTAGCCCGCTTTCAAGAATGCGCAACTCATTAAAAAGTTATAAGGCTGACCGGCGCGCTGATGGCATTTAGGTTTTATGCATAATAAAAACCCCAACTATTCAATATGTTCTGATCCTCGTCATGTCGATGGCTCCACAAAAGATCAATAATTGACTCTTTTAGTCCGTTTCCAATCTGTGGAAATTAATTAATTTCATATAGTTTGTTGTCGGACAATTGGACCGTACGCAGAGGTAGGTATGCCACAAACCACACAAAAACTGCGACTCGGCGCCTTGATCGCCCTGGTGGTGGGTTCGATGATTGGCGGCGGGATCTTTTCCTTGCCGCAGAACATGGCGGCCCGGGCCGACGCCGGGGCGATCCTTATCGGTTGGGCGATCACCGCCGTGGGCATGCTGACCCTGGCCTTCGTGTTCCAGACCCTGGCCAACCGCAAGCCTGAACTCGACTCTGGGGTGTACGCCTACGCCAAGGCCGGGTTTGGCGACTACATGGGTTTTTCGTCCGCCTGGGGCTACTGGATCAGTGCCTGGCTGGGCAACGTCGGCTACTTCGTGCTGCTGTTCAGCACCCTGGGTTATTTCTTCCCGGTGTTTGGCCAGGGCAACACCCCGGTGGCCATCGCCTGCGCCTCGGTCCTGCTGTGGGCGGTGCACTTTCTGGTGCTGCGCGGGATCAAGGAAGCGGCGTTCATCAACCTGCTGACCACCGTGGCCAAGATCGTGCCGCTGGTGATGTTCATCGTGATTGCCGCGGTGGCGTTCAAGGCGGACATCTTCACCCGCGACATCTGGGGCCGTGGCAACCCGAACTTTGGCGGGGTGATGGACCAGGTGCGCAACATGATGCTGGTCACGGTCTTCGTGTTCATCGGCATCGAAGGCGCCAGCGTCTATTCGGCCCGGGCCGAGAAGCGTGCGGACGTCGGCCGGGCCACGGTGATCGGCTTTATCGGCGTGCTGGCCCTGCTGGTGCTGGTCAACGTGCTGTCCCTGGGGATCATGAGCCAGCCGGAACTGGCGACCTTGCAGAACCCGTCGCTGGCGGCGGTGCTGGAGCGCATCGTCGGTCCCTGGGGCGCGTTGCTGATCAGCGTCGGCCTGGCGGTTTCCCTGCTCGGTGCCTTGCTGTCGTGGGCGCTGCTGTGTGCCGAGATCCTGTTCGCCACGGCCCGCGACCGGACCATGCCGGCCTTCCTGAAAAAGGAGAACGCCAACCATGTGCCGGTCAACGCCCTGTGGCTGACCAACAGCATGATCCAGGTGTTCCTGCTGATTACCCTGTTCTCCGCCGGGACCTACACCAGCCTGATCTACCTCGCCTCGTCGATGATCCTGGTGCCTTACCTGTGGTCGGCGGCCTATGCGGTGTTGCTCAGCGGCCGCGGCGAAACCTACGAGCAGGCCTCGGCCGAGCGCATGAAAGACCTGTGCATCGGTGGCGTGGCCCTGTGTTACGCGGTCTGGCTGTTGTATGCCGGTGGGGTCAAGTACCTGCTGCTGTCGGCCCTGCTGTATGCCCCCGGGGTGATCCTGTTCGCCAAGGCCAAGCGCGAGCAGGGCGAGCCGTTGTTCACCGGTATCGAGAAGGGCATTTTCGCTTGCGTGGTCGCTGGGGCCACCCTGGCCGCCTATGGCCTGTACAGCGGTGTGCTGTCGCTGTGAGGCTGGTTTACCAGCCGCCCTATGACTGGCCGGCGATGCTGGCCTTTCTCCGGGCGCGGGCCATCGAGGGGCTGGAGACTGTCAGTGGCGACCGCTACTCGCGCAGCATCAGCCTCGATGGCGTACACGGCTGGTTCAGTGTGAGCCCGGGCGACAGCGATGCGCTGGCGCTGACCCTGCACTTTCCCGATCCGCAGGCCCACGCGCGGATCGTTGCGCGCATCCGCCGTCTGCTGGACCTGGACACCGACCTGGCGCCGATCCATCGGCAACTGTCCGCCGACCCGTTGATGGCCCGCTTGATCGCCTCGCGGCCGGGGCTGCGCGTACCCGGTGCCTGGGACGGTTTCGAGCTGGCGGTGCGCGCGGTGCTGGGGCAGCAGATCACTGTGGTGGCGGCCATCCGCCTGGCGGGCAAGCTGGTGGCGCAGCTTGGCCAGCCATTGAGCTGCAAGGAGGCGCCAGCGGGGTTGAGTCATGTGTTCCCCGAGCCGGGGCGGATGGCGGGCGCCGATCTGGCGAGCCTGGGCATGCCGCGCAGTCGGGGCCGAACCCTGTCCGGCGTGGCGCAGGCGCTGCTCGACGATCCGCAGCTGTTTGCCCCCAAGGCCAGCCTCGAACACAGCCTGTCGGCCTTGCGGGCGCTGTGGGGTGTCGGCGACTGGACCGCGCATTACGTGGCCCTGCGCCAGTTCCGTGAAGCGGACGCCTTTCCCGCGGCGGACGTGGGCCTGCTCAACGCCCTGGCGGCGCTCGAAGGCGGACCGGTCAGCGCCAGCCAGTTGCTGGCCCGCGCCGAGGCCTGGCGGCCATGGCGCGGCTACGCGGCGCAGCATTTGTGGACTGCTTTGTAATCCCCCAGCACCTGTAGCCGCTGCCGAGCCCGCGAGGCTGCGCTCGAGGACGCAGTCCTCGCCAACCCTGCGCACGCGGTATGAATGACGTAACGCGCGGCCTGATTTACGTCCGCTTTGCGGCCGATCGCAGCCTCGCGTTGCTCGGCAGCGGCTACAGGGTTACGCGCCACAGGGCTCACCATTTCGGGCGATGGGCGCCCAGGTCGCTGGCGGGGTAGGCCCATTGCAGGGGCGTGCCGCTGATCTGCAAGGGTACTTGCAGGCGATGGGCCGGGCCCCAGGAGGTCTGCTCCACCAGCAACCCCTGATCGTCCTGGTCTTCGGTGCGCAAGGCGGGCTCGGCGTTGCCAGGGGGGCGCTCGATCAACAGCTTGGCGGTCCGTGCCAGCGACAACCGTGCGCTGCCGACGGCCCCGGTTTTCAGTCGTTCGTTCAGGGTGCGGATCGCGGCGGCGGCCATCAGGTAGCCGGTGGCGTGGTCCAGGGCCTGCACCGGCAGCGGTACGGGTTTATCGGCCTGCTGCCAGCGCTGGCCGGCCTCGGCAATGCCGCTGCTCATCTGCACCAGGCTGTCGAAGCCACGGCGGTTCTGCCAGGGGCCGCTCCAGCCATAGGCGTTCAGGCACACGTCGATCAACCCCGGGGCGAGGCGCTGGCGTTCGGCGGCCCCGTAGCCGAGGCGTTCCAGGGCATCGGCGCGGTAGCCGTGCAGCAGCAGATCGGCTTCCCCCAACAGGCTTTCGAAGACCTGGCGATCGGCGGCGTCGTGCAGGTTCAGGCGGGCGCAGCGTTTGCCCAGGGTGACTTCCGGGACCACGCCGGGCTCGTTCCACTCCGGTGGGTCGATGCGCAGCACATCGGCGCCCAGCCCGGCGAGAAAACGGCTGGCGATGGGCCCGGCCAACACCCGGGTCAGGTCCAGCACCTTGATCCCGGCCAGGGGGCGTGACAGTGATCCGCGCCAGGGTTGGGCGACGCTGGCGTTGCAGGTCTGGTAATGCACCAGGGGCTCGGCATTCACGGCCTGCCCCTGGGGATGGGCTTGCCACTCGGCCCAACTGCGCATTTCCGCAGCACAGCCGCCTGCCTCGACCACCGCCTGCTCCAGGTCGCTCTTGTTCCACTGCGCGACCTTGGCGGCCATGGCCGGACGATCCGCGACCCGGCCGAGCACCTGTTCGGCTGCCCGCCGATGATGCGGCGCGTTGGTGTGCAGGCGAATCCAGCCGTCCTGGGTGGCGTAGTCGCCGGCGACCGGGTCCCACAGCGGCGGCACGCTCCAGCCCAGCGGACGCAGGGAGGTGGCGAACCAGAAAGAGGCCAGGCGTCGGTCGACGCTCAGGGTGGGCATGCGCCCGGTCTGGCTGAACAACAGCCCGGCCGCCGCCTGGCCGGCCGCGGCGATGCTGGCGCTGGCCAGTTCGGTCACGGCGAAGGCCGAGGGCAGGGCGCCGCTCGAGGTCATGGCAATCGGGGTACGAGGCAAGCCCAGCGCGGCTTGAACAGACGACAGCACATCGGTCATTGCAGGCCCTCCGCAAGAGAGGGGGCAGCATAGATCAAAAAAGTGAAGCGCCGCAGCCCCCCGTAGGAGCGAAGCTTGCTCGCGATGGTCGTCAACGATGACGCCTGATCACTGGCTCAACGCGGCGCTCTCTGGTGCATCGCGAGCAAGCTTCGCTCCTACAGGGGCAAGGTCAAACGCGGAACTGGTCCATCAGCTTCATCTGCTGGGTGGTCAGGGCGTTGAGCTGGCTGCTGACCTGGGCCGATTCGGTGGCCTGCTCGGTGAGGGATTCGGTCACGCTGCGGATCGCCGAAACGTTGCGGTTGACCTCTTCGGCCACCGCGCTCTGCTGTTCCGCGGCGCTGGCGATCTGCAGGTTCATGTCGCTGATCACCGTGACCGCGTCGCTGATCTTGCCCAGGGCCTGCACCGCTTGCTGGATCTGCCCGGCGTTGCTCTGGGCCTGGGCCTGGCTCGAATGCATGGTCGCCACCACGCCCCGGGTGCCGCTCTGGATGCGCTCGATCACCAGGCGGATTTCTTCCACCGAATCCTGGGTGCGCTTGGCCAGGTTGCGCACCTCGTCGGCGACCACCGCGAAGCCGCGGCCGCTTTCCCCGGCGCGCGCCGCTTCGATGGCGGCGTTGAGGGCCAGCAGGTTGGTCTGTTCGGCAATGCTGCGGATCACTTCCAGCACCGAGCCGATTTGTTCGCTGTTGACCGCCAGGGCCTCGACCTCGACCACCGCCTTGCTGACTTCCTCGGCCAGGGTGCTGATGTCGCGGGTGCTGCGTTCGATGATGGTCATGCCATCCCTGGCCGACTGGTCGGCGCCACGGGCGGCGTTGGCGGCGTTCGAGGCACTGTTGGCGACATCGTGGGCGGTGGCGCTCATTTCGTTGGAAGCGGTGGCCACCTGGTCGATTTCGCGGAACTGCACCTGCATGCCTTCGCTGGTCTGGCGGGCGATCTCCGAGGACTGGTCGGCGGTGCCGCGGGCGTCGGTGATGCTCTGCTTGATCTGCGCGATGGTCGGTTGCAGCTTGTCGAGGAAGCGGTTGAACCAGCCCACCAGCTCGCCCAGTTCGTCTTGCTTGCTGTACTTCAGGCGCTGGGTCAGGTCGCCGTCGCCGCTGGCGATTTCCTTGAGCATCTGCGCGACGCTGTTGATTGGCCGGGTCACGCCGGAGGCGGTCAGCCAGATCAGCAGCAGGCCGATCACGCCGGCGACCGCCGCCACCAGCAGCGACACCAGGGTGCCCTGGGCCTGGGCGTCGTCGAGCACACCCTGGAGTTTCACGGTGTCGGCCAGCAGCACTTGCTCCGGCAGGTCGATCACCACGCCCCAGGGGCGGGCGTCGGCGATCGGGCTGACTGGATACACGGCGCGGATCAGGTCGCCCTGCTTGAGGATTTTCGGGGTATTGCCAGCCAGCAGTTGCAGCACATCCTTGCCTTCGGCGCCGAGGGTGTCGGCGATGCCCTTGCCGACCTTGGCTGCATCGTTGCTGTAGGCGGCGAGGATGCCGCTGCCGGCGACGACCAGCATGTGCCCGGCACCGTCGAACAGCCCGCGCTGGGAGTCGGCGGCCGCGGCCTGCAGGGCATCCAGGGCGATGTCCACGCCGACCACGCCTATGACTTTGCCGTCGACGATCAGCGGCAGGGAAATGGTGGTCATCAGCATCAGCTTGCCGCCCACGGTATCGGCGTACGGGTCCAGCAGGCAGGTGCGCTTGCTGTCGCGCGGGCAGGTGTACCAGCTGTTGTAGGGGGTGCCGCTGACGCTCAGGGTGGTCTTGTTCATGTCCTCTTCGACCATCACCGTGTTCAGCCCGGTGCCGCCGGCACGGCTCCAGTAACTGGCGAAGCGCCCGGCTTCGTTGGAGGCGTGGCCGGCGTCGTTGGCGAACTCGCTGTCCTTGCCGTCGAGGGCGTTGGGCTCATAGGCGAGCCAGATGCCCAGCACCTTGGTGTTGCGTTCGAAGGCGGTTTTCAGGCTGTGGTTGAGTTCTTCACGCAGCGCCGCGGCGTCCAGCGAACGCTTGCCGGCCATGGCCCGCAGGTCGTTGATCTGGTCGGCCAGGGCGGTGATCACCAGCAGGCTCTCGCCAAAGGTTTTCTGTACCCGCACCGCCTGCTCCGCAGCCCGGGCCTGCAGCAGGTTCTGCACGCTGTCGGTGAGCATTCGCGAGCTGGAGCTGCTGACCAACTGATCGTTCTGGTTGGTCTGGTAGATGTTCATCCCGACGATCAGGCCCACCACGCCGAGCAGGCAGAGTCCGGACAACAGCACGATTTTCAGGCGAATGGACAGAGAGTCGAACATGGGGCGATCTCGCGAATGGATAGGGGTGAGCGGTGAGTCGGATGACTCCGGTCGCCAAGTCCATTCAGCGCCATGCCCGGAACATCGGCTTGGGCGGCATTTGTCTGAGAGAAAGCCGACGAGCGGTCATGTGTTTGACATAAACGAGGAGCAGGGCGATTTCGCTGGAGAGCATGTCGCGAGCAGCCGAACGTCGACCGGCTGCTCTTGCAGAGGAATCAAGAGGCCTGGGCCAGAGCCTCCGGGCGCGACCAGATCCACAGGTTGCCCAGGCCCATGCCGGCCAGCGCCAGGTACAGGGTCCAGTGATGGTTGAGCAGGCTCAGCATCAGGCCGGCGCACAGCAGCATGCTGACGGTGGCGCTGACCTTGGCCCGGCGGCTGACGATCCGGCCATTGCGCCAGTTGCTCAGGATGGGGCCGAACAGGCGGTGGTTTTCCATCCAGGCGCTCAGGCGTGGCGAGCTCTTGGTCGCGGCCCAGGCGGCGAGGAGCACGAACTCGGTGGTCGGCAGGCCGGGGACGACGATGGCGATCAGGCCGATGGTCAGGCTGATGTAAGCCAGGCAGCCGAAGAACAGGCGGGAGGCCTTGGACGGGGATCGGGTTGTGCCGGTCATGGGGTCGATGATGAGGTGACGAGCATGGGGCTCAATCCACAAGGGGTGGGAATAACGGCTGACGCCGGCGGGTTCGTTCCTGCAGCGGGCGTGAGTCTACGCCTTCAATACAGGAACGAGGGTGCCGGCGAAAAAATCAGGCCAGTTCAGGCGCCGTGTCGTAGGCCTTTTCCAGCAGCACGGTAAAGCGGTTGAAGGCATCCAGCGCGCCTTTTTCCGCCGCGGCTTCCTCTTCGGCACTGAACGCCAGGCCATCGAGGGTGCGGGTGAAGGTTTTCCAGCCTTCGGCGCGACCGCCGGCCGGCTCGCCCAGGTGCCGGGCACCGAAGGTTTCGCCGAGGCCCAGGCCCACCGCGCGCTTGATCAGGAACGCCGCGCCGAGCTTGGAGCCCTCGGAGACGAACAGCCAGCCCAGGGCCTCGGCCTTGCTCGGGTTCTGCACCGCGCCCGCCACCGGGGCCGGGACTTCGGTGTCCAGGTCCGCCAGGTCGGCCTTGGCCGCTTCGGCGCGGCAACGTTCTGCCAGGTCCGGGACTATGGCGATCAGCGCGGGGTCGTTGTACAGGGCGACCAGTTCGGACTGGAACAGGTACTGGGCGACGACGAAACGGGCAAAGCTGCTGGCGCTTTCGAATGGCGCGTGGGCCTTGACCAGGGCGTCGAGCCTGGCATGGGGTTCGTGGGTGATCTGGTTCAGGCGCTGGGAGCGCAGGCTCGGGCGCTGTGGGGAATCCTGGGTGGTCATGACGATGTCCTTGGTCAATGGAAATGAGAGCTGCTTAAAAATAAGAGCGGCTTGAAATGAGAAGCACTTGCTAACTAGACGAACAAGTAGACGCGGCACAGTAAAAAATCCTCACTGCGCCCCATCGAAAAGCGCAGTGAGGCAGACCGGATCAGATGTCCCAGATCAGGTTGACCGCGAAGTTGCGGCCCGGCTGGGTCAGGCGGTCGAGGTTGGCCGGGCTGAGCACGGCGGCTTCGCCGACGCTGTCGTAGCCGCGCACGTCATCCCACAGCCAGTACTTCTTGTCGGCCAGGTTGTAGATACCGGCGCTGACGGTGACGTCGTCGCTGACCTTGTAGAAGCCGGTCAGGTCGAGCACGCCGTAGCCCGGGGTCTTGAACTGGCTGCTGGTGCCGTCAGGGGTCTTGAAGCTGCTGCTGTCGACGCGGTCCTTTTTCTTCACCAGGGTCCAGCTGAGCAGGGCGCCGTAGTGGTCCTGGTCGTAGCCCAGGCCGAACACGCCGGTCAGCGGGTTGACCGCGTTCAAGGGTTCGCCGGTGTCGTTGTTGCGACCGTAGGCATAGGCCACCGAACCCTGGGTGTACAGGCCCTGCGGCGCGCCCAGGGCGTCGAGGTTGAGCCGGCCTTTGACTTCCACGCCCTTGATGGTGGCGTGCTTGATGTTGTTGCTCTGGAACGTCAGTTCGTCGTAGCCCGGGGTCACCGCGTCTTCGTTGATGAAGTCGCGGTACTTGTTATAGAACACCGCCACGTCGAAGTTGCCGGACTCGAAGTTGCCGCGCAGGCCGGTTTCATAGCTCTGGCTTTTCTCCGGCTTGAGGTTCGAGTTCGGCGCCACGCGGTAACCGGTGGTGGTGTTCTCGAAGCGGCCGTACAGCGCCTTGGCGGTCGGGGTGCGGAACCCTTCGGCGTACTGGCCGTACCAGGTGTACTGGTCGCTCAGGGCGTAGGTCAGGCCGAACTTGGGCGATACCCGGTGCCAGGTCTTGTTCTGGTCGCTCACCTCACCATTGCCATCGGCGGCCACGGTGTTGAGGAACTCCTGGGTAATGTGCGGCTTGAGCTGGGTGTAGTCGTAGCGCAGGCCCGGCAGGAAGGTCCACTGGTTCCAGCTGATCTGGTCCTGTGCGAACAGGCTGTAGGTGTTGATGGTCGGGTCGGGGAAGTCGCTGGACTTCTTCAGCACGTCGGACGGGCTGATGGCGCCGACCGCCGTGCAACCGCGACCGACCGCCAGGCAGGTGCCGCTGCCACTGCGCGAGCCGGTGACCTTTTCCTGCTTGATGGTGGTGCCGTAGGTCAGCAGGTGCTCGGTTTCACCGATGGCGAAGGCCTTGTCGGCCTGGGCGTCGAAGACCCACTGCTTCTCCTGGTAGAGGGTTTCGCGGCTGCGCATGACGTTGCGGCTGAACGGGAAGTAGTTTTCCAGGGTGCTCTGGTCGGTCTTGGCGATCTGGTAGTTCAGGCTCCACTTCACGTGGTCGGCCAGCAGGCTGTCGAGGGCGAAGTGGTTGTCCAGGCCGAAGCGTTCGCGGGTGATGGTGTCGTTACCGGTGCGCGAGCGGTACATGCCCAGCGGCTGGCCGGCATTGAACGGGCCGCCCACGGCGCTTTTCTGGTTGGTGTCGCGGTCGTCCTTGTACTTCTCGTAGGTCAGGCCCAGGCGCGCGTCGTCGGCATAGTTCCAGCCGGCCTTGGCCAGCACGTTGCTGGTGCGCACGTCTTCCGGGTTGGCGGCGGTGCGCGCCAGGCCGGTGCCGTTGTGACTGCCGTAGGAGTCGGTTTCGTGGCCGTCGCGCTGGCTGAAGTGCAGCAGGCCGTCGAACTGACCACTGCGTCCAGCCACAGTGGCGGATTTCAGCCAGCTGTCGTCGGCCGAGCTGTAGCCGGTCTTCAGGCGGGCGCCGACGTCCTGGCCTGGCTTGATGATGTCGTCCGGGTCGAGGGTGAAGTAGCTGACCGCGCCGCCGATGGCGTTGCTGCCGTACAGCACCGAGGCCGGGCCGCGGAGGATCTCCACGCGCTTGATGATTTCCGGGTCGACGTAATTGCGCTGGGTCTTGGCATAGGGGCCGTTGAAGAAGCCGTTGGGAATCTCCACGCCGTCGACCTGGGTCAGGATACGGTCGCCGTCGATGCCGCGGATGTTGTAGCCGCTGATGCCGCCGCCGCGCTGGCCGGCGCCGCCGACCGAAACGCCCGGCTCGTAGCGCACCAGATCCTTGATGGTGTTGACGTTGTTGCGGTCCAGGTCCTGGCGGTCATGCACGGTCACGGTGCTGGGCACGCTGCTGACGTCCTGTTCCTGGCGCGTGGCGCTGATGGTCACCTGTTGCAGGTTCAGGGCGCCGCCGCTGGCGCGTTTTTCCAGGACGATGTTGTTGGCGCCCAGCTTGCGGTAGCTCAGGTTGGTGCCCATCAGCAGGCGGTCCAGGGCTTTTTCCGGTGGCAGCGAACCGCGCACGCCCGGGGAAGCGATGCCTTCGCCCAGTTCCGCCGGCAGGCCGACCTGCCAGCCGGTGACGGCGGTAAAGGCGTTCAGCGCCGACACCAGCGGCTGCTGGTCGATGGCGAAGCTGTAGTCGCCCATGTTGCGTGCTGGCAGGGTCTTGGCCCCGGCGGTGGCGGCCATGACTGGCGCGGCCCCGGCCAGCAGAATGGCGGCGGTCAGCAGGGACAGCGTGCAGTTCTGCAGGCGGGCCTGGCGGGAGGATGAAGAGGACCGGCTGTTGAGGCGAGAGGACATCGATAGCGCTCCGTGTCGCACGAATCTTTATAGGTGCTGATTCGCCATTTTTAATGCGAATCAATTGCATTGGCTATAACGAGACGAACGACCGACAGCGATTGCGTAAAAATAAATGCGCTTTAGTTGAGGATGACCAGCGCCGGGAATTCCTGCAGGCGCGCCGAGGTGATGTGAGCCAGGGAACGCACCACGTCCAGCGGCTGGTCGAGGCGGTAATTGCCGGTGACGGCGACATCGGCCAGGCGCTCGTTGTTGTTGACGATCCAGCCCGGGTAATACCGACGCAATTCGGCCAGCACCTGGTTCAGCGGGCAGTTCTCGAACACCAGCCGGCCCTGGACCCAGGCCAGGTCCTTGTCGAGGTCGAGCTTGGCCGGGCGGTCGAAACCGTTGGGGCCGATGCGGATGCTTTCGCCGGCCGACAGGCGCACCCGGGCATCGTCGTGGGTGGCGCGCAGGTCGACATCGCCGCGCTGCACCCGCACCTGGGCCACGCCGTCCAGGTAACGCACGGCGAAGGCGGTGTCGCGCACGCTGGCGCGTACCGGGCCGGCGTCGAGTTCCAGTGGCTGGCCGCGGCTGGCGGGGATCTCGAAGAAGGCTTCGCCCTGGTACAGGCGGGCCACGCGCTGGCGCTCGTCGATGCTGCTGGAGAAGGCCGAGTTGGTATTGAGCAGGACTTTCGAGCCGTCCTCCAGTTGCAGGCGCTGGCGCTCGCCGACCACGGTCAGGTGGTCGGCCTGCAGGCGCAGGGGCAGGTTGCTGAAACTGAACAGGCCGAGGATCAGCACCGCCGCGGTCGCCAGGGGCCGCCAGTGCGGACGCAGGCGCGACAGCAGGCTGAGCTTGGTTTTTTGCGTGTCCAGGTTTTGCGCGCAGCGCACCACTTGCGGGCCGTTCCAGATCGCCTGGGCCTTGTCGAAGGCTGCGCTGTGCAGGGGCGAGGCGTTCAGCCAGTCGTGGAATTGCCGGGTCTGCTCGGGGCTCGGGTTCTCCAGCAGGATCAGCCAGTCCAGGGCCTGGTCCATGGCCTGATCCGCAGTACGGCGAGTGGCTGTTTCCCCGTCCTGGGCGGTCGGCTGGGTGCGGTGGATGTCCGTCACGGGTGTTCCTCGGCTGTGTCTGTGCACGGCTGTTTTTTAGATGGAGAGCGCAGGGCGGTCAAGGGTAGCAAAGGGCCGCGGCTGATGCCCGCCCGGCTGGGCCTCAATGACCGTTCAAGCGCTCGGCGACGCCGATGCAGATGGCCATGATCAGCTTCAGCTCCTTTTGTACCGTGCTCTGGGAGACCTCGAGTTTCTCGGCGATTTCCAGGTAGCTGTGGCCGTGCAGGCGGCTGAGGATGAAGATCTGCTGTTGGCGCGGGCTGAGTTGGGCAAGGCTCATGTTCAGGCGTTCCAGCAACTGTTCGGCATGGGCGGCATCCTCGGCGCTGCTCAGGGGCGCGGCCACGCTTTCGACCACGTCCACCGGCACGTCTTCGAGCAGGGTGCGGGCCTGGATGCGTCGTGCGCGCAGGTGGTCGAGCGCCAGGTTGCGGGCGGTCTGGAAGACGAAGGGTTCGAGGTGGTCGATGGCCCGTTCGCTCAGGGCCCGGGTCACCCGCAGGTAGGTTTCCTGCAGCAGGTCCTCGGCGGTGCTGTGGTTGTTGACCATCCGCTCCAGCGTGCGCAGCAGCGAAACGCGCTGGGTGAGAAAGACGTGATTGAAGCGGGATTGGCTCACAACAGGACCTGGCTGATTTTTTCAGCAGATGATAATGCTTATCATCTACGTCGATGGTCAAGCCCTGAGTGAATCATCGACGCCCGGAGAGGTAGGCCGGGTAGTCCGGAATCCGGTAGCTGTGCGCCTGCTCCATCAGCGGGCTGCTGAGCAGGTAGTCGGCGCTGCATTCGTTGCAGGCCACGGGAATGTTCCAGACCGCCGCGACCCGTAGCAGGGCCTTGATGTCCGGATCGTGGGGCTGGGGTTCGAAGGGGTCCCAGAAGAACACCAGCATGTCCACCCGCTGCTCGGCGATCCGCGCGCCGAGTTGCTGGTCGCCGCCCAGGGGGCCGCTGATCATGCTTTCCACCGGCAGGCCGAGACGTTTGTGCAGCAACTGGCCGGTGGTGCCGGTGGCCAGCAGATCGTGCTCGGCGAGCCGGTCTTTCTGTCGCTCGGCCCAGTCGAGGAGGAAACTCTTGCAATGGTCGTGGGCCACCAGGGCGATGCGCTTGCGCGCCGCCATGCTGGCCTGGGTGAAGCTGATACCGATCATCGGTGGTGGCTCCGGGAGGGAGAGAGTCTGCAGGAGCTGCCGAGGCTGCGATCTTTGCGCGCTTGAACCTCGAATGTGAAGATCAAAAGATCGCAGCCTGCGGCAGCTCCCGCGCCGCAGGCCATGGGTTTACTCGGCGCTGCACAGGGCCAGGCAGTTATCCAGCATGCGGTTGGAGAAGCCCCACTCGTTGTCGTACCAGGCCAGGACCTTGAGCAGCTTGCCGCCGCTGACCTTGGTGTGATTGGCGTCGAAGATCGACGACAGCGGGTTGTGGTTGAAGTCGCTGGAAACCAGCGGCAGGCTGTTGTAGCCGAGGATCTTCGAGTGCTGGCTGGCGCTCTTGAGCAGGGCGTTGACCTCCTCGGCGGTGGTGTTGCGCTTGAGCTGCACGGTCAGGTCCACCAGCGATACGTTGATCACCGGGACGCGCACCGCCATGCCGGTCAGCTTGCCCGCCAGCTCCGGCAGCACCAGGCCCACGGCTTCGGCCGCGCCGGTCTTGCTCGGGATCATGTTCTGGGTGGCCGAACGGGCGCGGTACGGATCGCTGTGGTAGACGTCGGTCAGGTTCTGGTCGTTGGTGTAGGCGTGGATGGTGGTCATCAGCCCGCTTTCGATGCCCAGCTCGCGGTTCAGCACCTGGGCCACCGGCGCCAGGCAGTTGGTGGTGCACGAAGCGTTGGAAATGATCTGGTGCGACTGGCGCAGAATGTCGTGGTTCACGCCATACACCACGGTGGCGTCGGCGCCTTTGGCCGGGGCGGAAATAATCACTTTGCGGGCGCCGGCGCTGAGATGGGCGGCGGCCTTGGCACGGTCGGTGAACAGACCGGTGCATTCGAATACTACGTCAATCTTCTCGGCGGCCCAGGGCAGTTCGGCCGGATTGCGGATGGCGCTGACGGCGATCCGGTCGCCGTTGACGGTCAGGCTTTCCTGATCGTGCTGCACCTCGGCATCGAAGGTGCCGTGGACGGTGTCGTATTTGAGCAGGTGGGCATTGATCGAGCTATCACCCAGATCGTTGATGGCGACGATCTGCAGATCCTGACGATAGCCTTGGGTATAAAGTGCGCGCAGGACGTTGCGGCCGATGCGGCCAAAACCATTGATTGCGATTCGTAGAGTCATAGAAAAGCGCCTGCCGTAGTTTTGTTGTTGGAATTACAAGATTATTCGCAAAAAAATAGAAAACAAGCCTTTTTGATGGCAATATTTTGTTTTATCTACAACGAGTGACCTGAATCAACTGGTCCAAATGGTCAAGAAACCCTCTGCCATCCCCTGTGCCGCGGGCGTTTTGACCAGCATAGACAAACAGGTCGCCACATCCGTTAGCCTGGAGTTCTACACATGCATCCCCGCGTTCTTGAGGTCACCGAACGGCTTGTCGCCCGCAGTCGCGCCACTCGCGAGGCTTACCTCGCCCTGATCCGCGGCGCCGCCAGCGATGGCCCGCAACGGGGCAAGCTGCAGTGTGCGAACTTCGCCCACGGCGTTGCCGGCTGCGGCTCGGAAGACAAGCACAGCCTGCGCATGATGAATGCCGCCAACGTGGCGATTGTTTCGTCATATAACGACATGCTCTCGGCGCACCAGCCGTACGAGCACTTTCCCGAACAGATCAAGAAGGCCCTGCGCGAGATGGGCTCGGTCGGCCAGTTCGCCGGCGGCACGCCCGCCATGTGCGATGGCGTGACCCAGGGCGAGGCCGGCATGGAGCTGAGCCTGCCGAGCCGCGAGGTGATCGCGCTGTCCACCGCGGTGGCCTTGTCCCACAACATGTTCGACGCCGCGCTGATGCTCGGCATCTGCGACAAGATCGTCCCGGGCCTGATGATGGGCGCGTTGCGCTTCGGCCACCTGCCGACCATCTTCGTCCCGGGCGGGCCGATGCCGTCGGGTATTTCCAACAAGGAAAAGGCCGACGTGCGCCAGCGTTACGCCGAGGGCAAGGCGACCCGCGAAGAGCTGCTGGAGTCGGAGATGAAGTCCTACCACAGCCCGGGCACCTGCACCTTCTACGGCACCGCCAACACCAACCAGCTGCTGATGGAAGTCATGGGCCTGCACTTGCCGGGCGCGTCCTTCGTCAACCCTTACACGCCACTGCGCGACGCCCTGACCCATGAGGCGGCGCAGCAGGTCACCCGCCTGACCGCGCAGAGCGGCAACTTCACGCCGATCGGCGAGATCGTCGACGAGCGTTCGCTGGTCAACTCCATCGTTGCCCTGCACGCCACTGGCGGTTCGACCAACCACACCCTGCACATGCCGGCGATCGCCCAGGCTGCGGGCATCCAGCTGACCTGGCAGGACATGGCCGACCTCTCCGAGGTGGTGCCGACCCTGTCCCACGTCTATCCGAACGGCAAGGCCGACATCAACCACTTCCAGGCCGCGGGCGGCATGGCGTTCCTGATCCGCGAACTGCTGGAAGCCGGCCTGCTCCACGAAGACGTCAATACCGTGGCCGGCCGTGGCCTGAGCCGCTACACCCAGGAGCCGTTCCTGGACAACGGCAAGCTGGTGTGGCGCGACGGCCCGATCGAAAGCCTCGACGAAAACATCCTGCGCCCGGTGGCCCGCGCGTTCTCGCCGGAAGGCGGCCTGCGGGTGATGGAAGGCAACCTCGGTCGCGGGGTGATGAAAGTCTCCGCCGTGGCGCTGCAGCACCAGATCGTCGAAGCGCCGGCGGTGGTGTTCCAGGACCAGCAGGACCTGGCCGATGCGTTCAAGGCCGGCGAGCTGGAAAAAGACTTCGTGGCGGTGATGCGCTTCCAGGGCCCGCGTTCCAACGGCATGCCGGAACTGCACAAGATGACGCCGTTCCTCGGTGTGTTGCAGGACCGCGGCTTCAAGGTCGCTCTGGTTACCGACGGGCGCATGTCCGGGGCCTCGGGCAAGATCCCGGCGGCGATCCACGTCAGCCCGGAAGCCCAGGTCGGCGGCGCGCTGGCGCGAGTACGCGACGGCGACATCATTCGCGTGGATGGCGTAAAGGGCACGCTGGAGCTTAAGGTAGACGCCGACGAATTCGCCGCCCGCGAGCCGGCCAAGGGCCTGCTGGGCAACAACGTCGGCAGCGGCCGCGAATTGTTCGGTTTCATGCGCATGGCCTTCAGCTCGGCGGAGCAGGGCGCCAGCGCCTTTACCTCTGCCCTGGAGAACCTTAAGTGAAGTTAGCGCTGGTCGGTGACATTGGTGGAACCAATGCGCGTTTTGCGTTGTGGAAAGACCAGCGCCTGGAGTCGATCCAGGTGCTGGCGACGGCGGACCACGCCAGCCCGGAAGAAGCCATCGGCGTCTACCTGGGCGGCCTCGGCCTGGCGCCGGGTGCGATCGGCGCGGTGTGCCTGTCGGTGGCCGGCCCGGTCGGCGGCGACGAATTTCGTTTTACCAACAACCATTGGCGCCTGAGCCGCAAGGCCTTCTGCCAGACCTTGCAGGTCGATGAGCTGCTGCTGGTCAATGACTTCTCGGCCATGGCCCTGGGCATGACCCGCCTGCAGCCCGGCGAGTTCCGGGTGGTTTGCGAAGGCACCGCCGAGCCGTTGCGCCCGGCGGTGGTGATCGGGCCGGGCACCGGCCTGGGCGTCGGCACCCTGCTGGATCTGGGCGAAGGCCGCTGGGCCGCCTTGCCGGGCGAGGGCGGGCATGTCGACCTGCCGTTGAGCAGCCCGCGGGAAACCCAGTTGTGGCAGCACATCTACAGCGAGATCGGCCACGTCAGCGCCGAGACCGCGCTCAGCGGCGGCGGCTTGCCCCGGGTCTATCGGGCGATCTGCGCGGTGGATGGGCATGAGCCGCTGCTCGACACCCCGGAAGCCATCACCGCCGCGGGCCTGGCCGGCGACCCCATCGCCCTGGAAGTGCTCGAGCAGTTCTGCTGCTGGCTGGGCCGGGTGGCGGGCAACAACGTGCTGACCACCGGTGCGCGCGGTGGCGTGTACATCGTTGGTGGGGTGATCCCGCGGTTCGCCGACTTTTTCGTCGAAAGCGGTTTTGCCCGTTGTTTTGCCGACAAGGGCTGTATGAGCGATTACTTCAAGGGCATTCCGGTATGGCTGGTGACGGCGCCGTACTCGGGCCTGACCGGTGCCGGAGTGGCGCTGGAGCAGGCGTTCGCCTGATCCAGTGCACTACATCCGTAGCCGCTGCCGAGCCTGCGAGGCTGCGATAAGGCCGAAGGCCTTCAGCGATCTTTAAATCCCTGCGCCCGCTTCGTCGGAATGCCGCCCAGGTCGATCGCAGCCTCGCGGGCTCGGCAGCGGCTACAGAGCCTTGGTATCTACGTTTCGTTGATCGGTAAGGCATAATCCGGCCCCATCCATAACAACAAAGGACGGCCCGCGTGAGTTCAGTCAGTAAGTCGATCTTGTTGGTTGATGACGATCAGGAAATCCGCGAGCTGCTGGAGACCTACCTCAGTCGCGCCGGCTTCCAGGTCCGCAGCACGCCCAACGGCGCCGGTTTTCGCCAGGCGCTGAACGAGGCGCCGAGCGACCTGGTGATTCTCGACGTGATGCTGCCGGACGAAGACGGCTTCAGCCTGTGCCGCTGGATTCGCCAGCATCCGCGGGTCGGCCAGGTGCCGATCATCATGCTCACCGCCAGCTCCGACGAAGCCGACCGGGTGATCGGCCTGGAGTTGGGGGCCGACGATTACCTGGGCAAGCCCTTCAGCCCTCGCGAGTTGCAGGCGCGGATCAAGGCCCTGTTGCGCCGTGCGCAGTTCGGCCAGGAGCGCACCGGCGGCGAGGTGCTGTGCTTCGACGAGTGGCGCCTGGACATGGTCAGCCACCGGCTGTTCCACAACGACGGCGAGGAAGTGATCCTCTCCGGCGCCGACTTCGCCCTGCTCAAGCTGTTCCTCGACCACCCCCAGGAAATCCTCGACCGCGACACCATCGGCAATGCCACCCGCGGCCGAGAACTGATGCCCCTGGACCGTATCGTCGACATGGCGGTCAGCCGCCTGCGCCAGCGCCTGCGCGATACCGAGAAGCCGCCGCGGCTGATCCGCACCGTGCGCGGCAGCGGTTACCAGTTGGCAGCCAATGTGGTTGCCGGCAATGCTCACTGAGTGGCCGCGCAAGCTGCTGGCGCGGGTGCCGGTGCCGCGTTCGCTGCTGGGCCGGATGTTGCTGCTGACGCTGCTGGCGGTGTTGTTCGCGCAAACCTTGTCCAGCGTGATCTGGGTGTCGCAATTGCGCGCCACCCAGCTCGAAGGCCTGGTCACCAGCGCCCGCAGCCTGGCCCATTCGATGACCGCCAGTGTCAGCTACTTTCGCTCGCTGCCGGTGGCGTACCGGCCGCTGGTGCTCGACCAGTTGCGCAGCATGGGCGGCACCCGTTTTGTCGTGACCCTCAACGACAAGCCGCTGGGCATGGAAGTGCTGCCGATCACGCCACGCAAGCAGGCGGTGCTCAAGGCGGTGGAGGAAGTGCTGCGCCAGTCCCTGGGCAACGATGCCTACATCTCGGTGACCTTCGTCAGCCCCGAGGACCTGCGGATTTTCAACGGCGGCCTGAAACTCGATGAGTTGCCGCGCTCCTGGGCCCACTACGCCCTGACCCTGGAACCGGTGAACCCGCCGGTGCTGGTCACCCAGATCCAGATGGCGCCGGGCGAGTGGCTGTACATCGCCTCGTTGTTGCCCGAGCCCTACACCAGCCTCGAAGAACAGGGGCTGCCGGCGCAGCAGGTGTGGTTCATCGTGCTCACCAGCGGTTTCCTGCTGCTGTTCATCGGCCTGCTGGTGCATTGGCAGAGCCGGCCGCTCAAGCGCCTGGCGCGGGCCGCGCGGGACATGTCCCTGGGCGCCGATGTGCAGCCGGTGGCCGAAGGCGGCGGCAGCGAAGTGGTGGAAGTCGGCCGGGCCTTCAATGCCATGCGCGAGCGCATCAGCCGTTACCTGACCGAACGCAGCCAGCTGTTCAGTGCGATTTCCCACGACCTGCGCACGCCCATCACCCGCCTGCGGCTGCGGGTCGAACTGCTGGAGGACGAGCAGTTGCAAACCAAGTTCGGCCGCGACCTGGATGAGCTGGAGTTGCTGGTCAAGGGCGCGCTGCAATGCGTCAAGGACACCGATATCCATGAGAACATCGAGCCGGTGGACCTCAACCAGGTGCTCGACTGCCTGGTGGAGCCTTACCTGGCGCCCAACGGCAACGGCCGCGTGACCCAGCAGGGGCGGGCGCTGGCGCCTTATCCGGGCAAGCCCCTGGCGCTCAAGCGCTGCATGGGCAACCTGATCGACAACGCGCTGAAGTACGGGCAGAACGCCCACCTGCACATCGACGACGATGCCAATGCGTTCATCCTGCATGTCGACGACGAAGGCCCGGGCGTGCCGGAGCAGCGCCTGGAGCAGGTGTTCGAGCCGCACTTCCGCCTGTCCGGCCAGCAGCAGGGCTACGGCCTGGGCCTGGGCATCGCGCGCAACATCGCCCACAGCCATGGCGGCGAGGTCAGCCTGCAGAACCTGCGCGAAGGCGGTTTGCGCGTGACCCTGTACCTGCCGCGCTCCATGGATTGATGCCCTTGTAGCCGCTGGCGAAGCCTGCGCCCGACCGCGTAGCGGTCGTAAAACGTTATGCCGCGCTAGGCTGTATGACCGAGGCGTCGGTTTTGCGAGCCCTGCGGTCTCGAGCGCAGCCTGCGGCAGCGGCTACAAGGTTGTTTGTCACGGCTTGGTGACATTTCCTGTGACCTTCGTTACCTGCCCGCGCGAACCCGTTGTTTAGACTCAAGGCCCTGATAAGAACAACAACAGGTTCGCCATGAACAGTATTCCACTGACGTTCAGCAGCTGGCTGAACGCTCCTGCCCATCATCAATGGCTGGCCGCCGAAGGCCAGCGCCTGCTGGGGTTCGCCCGCGCGGCACGGCTGCCCGAAGGCTTCGGCGACCTGGACGAGCGCGGGCGCCTGCCGAGCGGTGCCCGCGCCGGCACCATGAACACCGCGCGCATGACCCACAGTTTCGCCATGGCCCATATCCAGGGCATTCCCGGTTACGCCGCGCTGGTAGACCACGGCATCGCCGCGCTCAACGGTGCGCTGCGCGATGGCCAGTACGGCGGCTGGTTCGCCAGCCCCGGACAGGGCGACGGCAACAGCGGCAAGGCCGCCTACCTGCATGCCTTCGTCGCCCTGGCGGCGAGTTCCGCGGTGGTGGCCGCGCGCCCCGGCGCCGAGGCCTTGCTGGCGGAGGCGATCCGGGTCATCGAAACGCATTTCTGGAGCGAGGAGGAGGGCGCGATGCGCGAGTCCTTCAACCGTGACTGGAGCGGCGAGGAGGCCTATCGCGGCGCCAACAGCAACATGCACGCCACCGAGGCGTTCCTCGCCCTGGCCGATGTCACCCAGGACCCGCGCTGGCTCAACCGTGCCCTGCACATTGTCGAGCGGGTCATCCATGAGCACGCCGCCGCCGGCGATTACCGGGTCATCGAGCATTTCGACCGGCAGTGGCAGCCGCTGCCGGATTACAACCAGGAACATCCGGCCGACGGTTTCCGCCCCTATGGCACCACCCCCGGGCACGCCTTCGAGTGGGCCCGCCTGCTGCTGCACCTGGAAGCCGCGCGCTGCCAGGCCGGCATGCTCAGCCCCGGCTGGCTGCTGCTGGATGCCCAGAAACTCTTCGAGAATGCCTGCCGTGACGCCTGGGACGTCGATGGCGCGCCGGGCATCGTCTACACCCTGGACTGGCAGCAGCGCCCCGTGGTGCGCCAGCGCCTGCACTGGACCCACGCCGAGGCCGCGGCGGCGGCCAGTGCCTTGCTGCAACGCACCGGGGAGGCGCAGTACGAAACCTGGTATCGGCGCTTCTGGGAGTTCACTGCCGAGCATTTCATCGACCCGCTGCACGGCAGCTGGCATCACGAGCTGGATAGCAACAACAGGCCCAGCGCCGAGATCTGGGCCGGCAAGCCGGACCTGTATCACGCCTGGCAGGCGGTGCTGATTCCGCGCCTGCCCCTGGCACCGAGCATGGCATCGGCCTTGGCCGAAGTGTCTAGACTGGGCATTGTGTAACCATATGGTGACATTCGCGCATCCCTTCGTTACCTGCGCGGGTGGGTCCCCTGTTTAGAATCCTATGCAGCGCAAGCACCAGACTTGCATGCATAACAACAAGAAAGGTACACCTCAGATGAATGCGATTTCTCGTCTAGCTGCTGTCATTTCCGTTGCCTCGTTGTTTCCCCTCAGTGCGTTCCCTCTCGTTTCCGTTGCCGCCGATGCCAAAGGTTCCGTGGAAGTCGTCCACTGGTGGACTTCCGGCGGTGAAAAAGCGGCGGTCGATGTGCTCAAGGCCCAAGTCGAAAAAGACGGTTTCACCTGGAAAGACGGCGCAGTCGCCGGCGGTGGCGGTGCCACGGCCATGACCGTGCTGAAAAGCCGCGCCGTTTCCGGCAACCCGCCGGGCGTTGCCCAGATCAAGGGCCCGGACATCCAGGAGTGGGGCAGCACCGGCCTGCTCAGCACCGACGCGCTGAAAGACGTGGCCAAGTCGGAAAACTGGGACGGCCTGCTTTCCAAGAAAGTCTCCGACACCGTGAAGTACGAAGGTGACTATGTCGCGGTGCCGGTGAACATCCACCGCGTCAACTGGCTGTGGATCAACCCGGAAGTCTTCAAGAAGGCCGGGATCGACAAGGCCCCGACCACCCTCGAAGAATTCTATGCCGCCGGCGACAAGCTCAAGGCCGCCGGCTTCATCGCCCTGGCCCATGGCGGCCAGCCATGGCAGGACAGCACCGTGTTCGAAGACGTGGTGCTCTCGGTCATGGGCGCCGATGGCTACAAGAAAGCCCTGGTCGACCTGGACCAGAAAACCCTCGCCGGCCCGGAGATGACCAAGGCTTTCACCGAGCTGAAGAAAGTCACCGGCTACATGGACCCGAACCGCGCCGGGCGTGACTGGAACATCGCTGCCGCCGACGTCATCAACGGCAAGGCCGGCATGCAGATGATGGGCGACTGGGCCAAGAGCGAGTGGACCGCGGCGAAGAAAGTCGCCGGCAAGGACTACCAATGCGTGGCCTTCCCGGGCACCGACAAAGCCTTCACCTACAACATCGACTCCCTGGCGGTGTTCAAGCTCAAGGCCGATCGCAAAGGCGATATCGCCGCGCAGCAGGACCTGGCCAAGGTCGCCCTGGGCAAGGACTTCCAGAAGGTCTTCAGCATCAACAAGGGTTCGATTCCGGTGCGCACCGACATGCTCAACGACATGGCCGCGCAAGGCTTCGACTCCTGCGCCCAGGCGGCGGCCAAGGACTTCCTGGCCGACGACAAGACCGGCGGCCTGCAACCGAGCATGGCGCACAACATGGCCACCTCCCTGGCCGTGCAGGGCGCGATCTTCGATGTGGTGACCAACTTCATGAACGACAAGGACGCGGACCCGGCCAAGGCCAGTGCGCAGCTGGCATCAGCCGTCAAGGCCGCCCAGTAAGGTCCGGTGCCGCAGGCTAGCCTGCGGCTGTTCCTGAGAGCGCTCTTCCCCTGCAGGAGCGAGGCTCGCCCGCGAAAGCGTCGTACCTGACACGACGCGTGATCGTTCATCGCGAGCAAGCTTCGCTCCTGCAGATACTCACTCCTTCAACTGGATTATCCCGATGAGCTCTGTGGCGGTTTTCAGCAAAGCCTCACCGTTCGACGCGCTGCAGCGCTGGCTCCCCAAGTTGGTCCTGGCGCCAAGCATGCTGATCGTCCTGGTCGGTTTTTACGGTTACATCATCTGGACGTTCATTCTGTCCTTCACCAACTCCAGCTTCATGCCGAGCTACAAGTGGGTCGGCCTGCAGCAATACATGCGCCTGATGGACAACGACCGCTGGTGGGTGGCGAGCAAGAACCTGGCGCTGTTCGGCGGCATGTTCATCGGCATCAGCCTGGTGCTCGGCGTGTTCCTGGCGGTGCTGCTGGACCAGCGCATCCGCAGGGAAGGCTTTATCCGCACCGTCTACCTGTACCCGATGGCGCTGTCGATGATCGTCACCGGCACCGCCTGGAAATGGCTGCTCAACCCCGGCCTGGGCCTGGACAAGATGCTGCGTGACTGGGGCTGGGAAGGCTTTCGCCTGGACTGGCTGGTGGATCAGGATCGCGTGGTGTACTGCCTGGTGATCGCCGCCGTGTGGCAGGCCTCCGGCTTTGTCATGGCGATGTTCCTCGCCGGCTTGCGCGGCGTCGACCAGTCGATCATCCGCGCCGCCCAGGTCGATGGCGCGAGCCTGCCGACCATCTACCTGAAGATTGTCCTGCCGAGCCTGCGCCCGGTGTTCTTCAGCGCCTTCATGATCCTCGCGCACATCGCGATCAAGAGCTTCGACCTGGTGGCGGCGATGACCGCCGGTGGCCCTGGCTACTCGTCCGACCTGCCGGCGATGTTCATGTATTCCTTCACCTTCAGCCGTGGGCAGATGGGCATAGGTTCGGCCAGCGCCATGCTTATGCTGGGCGCGGTGCTGACCATCCTGGTGCCGTACCTGTACTCCGAACTGCGAGGCAAACGCCATGACTAACCAGCTCGGAAAACCTGCGCTGAACTTCAGCCGCATCGCCATCTACGCCACCTTGCTGCTGGCCGCGGCGGTGTACCTGGTGCCGTTGGTGGTGATGCTGCTCACCAGCTTCAAGACCCCGGAAGACATCCGCACCGGCAACCTGCTGAGCTGGCCGGCCGTGATCGACGGCATCGGCTGGATCAAGGCCTGGGATACCGTGGGCGGCTACTTCTGGAACTCGGTGAAGATCACCGTGCCGGCGGTGATCATCTCGACCTTCGTCGGCGCGATGAACGGCTACGTGCTGTCGATGTGGCGCTTTCGTGGTTCGCAGCTGTTCTTCGGCCTGCTGCTGTTCGGCTGCTTCCTGCCGTTCCAGACCGTGCTGCTGCCGGCGTCCTTCACCCTCGGCAAGTTCGGCCTGGCCAACACCACCAGCGGCCTGGTGCTGGTGCACGTGGTCTACGGGCTGGCGTTCACCACGTTGTTCTTCCGCAACTACTACGTGAGCATCCCGGACGCCCTGGTCAAGGCCGCGCGCCTGGACGGCGCGGGCTTCTTCACCATCTTCGGCAAGATCCTGCTGCCGATGTCGGTGCCGATCGTCATGGTCTGCCTGATCTGGCAGTTCACTCAGATCTGGAACGATTTCCTGTTCGGCGTGGTGTTCGCCAGCGGCGATGCGCAACCGATCACCGTGGCCTTGAACAACCTGGTCAACACCAGCACCGGGACCAAGGAATACAACGTTGATATGGCGGCGGCGATGATCGCCGGGCTGCCGACACTGCTGGTCTACATATTCGCTGGCAAGTATTTCCTGCGTGGGCTGACGTCCGGCGCGGTCAAGGGGTAAAAGATGGCAACTCTCGAATTACGCAACGTCAACAAGACCTACGGCAGCGGCTTGCCGGACACCCTGAAGAACATCGAACTGAAGATCGATGACGGTGAGTTCCTGATTCTCGTGGGGCCCTCGGGCTGCGGTAAATCCACCCTGATGAACTGCATCGCCGGCCTGGAAAACATCAGCGGCGGGGCGATCCTGGTGGACGACGCCGACATCAGCGGCATGAGCCCGAAAGACCGTGACATCGCCATGGTGTTCCAGTCCTACGCGCTGTACCCGACCATGAGCGTGCGCGACAACATTGCCTTCGGCCTGAAGATCCGCAAGATGCCGGCCGCCGAGATCGACGAGGAAGTGGCGCGGGTGGCCAAGCTGCTGCAGATCGAACACCTGCTCAGCCGCAAGCCCGGCCAGCTGTCCGGCGGCCAGCAACAGCGCGTGGCCATGGGCCGGGCCCTGGCGCGGCGGCCGAAGATCTACCTGTTCGACGAACCGCTGTCCAACCTCGATGCCAAGCTGCGGGTCGAGATGCGCACCGAAATGAAACTGATGCACCAGCGCCTGAAAACCACCACGGTCTACGTCACCCACGACCAGATCGAAGCCATGACCCTGGGCGACAAGGTGGCGGTGATGAAGGACGGCATCATCCAGCAGTTCGGTACTCCGAAACAGATCTACAACGACCCGGCCAACCTGTTCGTGGCCAGCTTCATCGGCTCGCCGCCGATGAACTTCATCCCCCTGCGCCTGCAGCGCAAGGACGGCCGCCTGCTGGCCCTGCTGGACAGCGGCCAGGCCCGTTGCGAGCTGCCGTTGGGCATGCAGGACGCCGGCCTGGAAGACCGTGAAGTGATACTCGGCATCCGCCCGGAGCAGATCAGCCTGGCGAACGGCGAGGGCAACGGCCTGCCAACCTTACGCGCCGAGGTCCAGGTTACCGAGCCGACCGGTCCCGACACCCTGGTGTTCGTCAACCTCAACGGCACCAAGGTCTGCTGCCGCCTGGCGCCGGATGTGGCGCCGCAGGTCGGTGAAACCCTGACCCTGCAATTCGATCCGGCCAAGGTTCTGCTGTTCGATGCCAAGAGTGGCGAGCGCCTGGGTGTTGCGGCCCCTGCGCAGGCCGAAACCCACGCCAGCAACGTGGCGCAGTTCAAGGGGCGTTGAGGCCGGCGTTATTGGAGCAAGGACCTACCGAATGCGCGGCGGATGGCCTGTCATCCGTCGCATCAGGTGTAAACCGCGTTAGAGAAAAACAGTTAATAACAATAAAGACGAGGATGTAGGGATGAAAAAGAAGAGCACCAATGCACGCTTGATCTGCCAGTTGTCAGCGATTGCGGCAATGACCCTGGCCGGTAGCGCGCACGCTGACGAAGCGTTCAGCGCCGATTCGAAATGGATGACCGGTGACTGGGGTGGCGAGCGGACCAAGCTGCTCGAGAAAGGGATCGACATCAAGGCCGATTACGTTGGCGAAATGGGCGCCAACCTGCACGGCGGCTACAACGACGACAAGACCGGACGCTACAGCGACCAGTTCGGCCTGGGCGTGGCCCTGGACCTGGAAAAACTCTGGGGCTGGGATAACACCCAGGCGAAGATCCAGCTGACCAACCGTAACGGCCAGAACATCTCCAACGACCGTATCGGCGACCCGCGTGCCGGCACCCTGAGTTCCTCCCAGGAAGTCTACGGCCGTGGCCACATGGTGCGTCTGACCCAATTGTGGATCCAGCACCAGTTCCTCGACGGCAAGCTCGACGTCAAGGCCGGTTACTTCGGCGAAGGCGAAGACTTCAACACCTTCCCCTGCGACTTCCAGAACCTGGCGTTCTGCGGCTCCCAGGTGGGCAACTGGGCGACCAACATCTGGTACAACTGGCCGGTCAGCCAGGCGGCACTGCGGGTGAAGTACCACATCACCCCTGAGCTGTATGCGCAGATCGGTGCGTACAACCAGAACCCGTCGCAACTGGAGCACGGCAACGGCTTCAAGCTCAGCGGCAGCGGTACCAAGGGCACCGTCCTGCCGGTCGAGCTGGTCTGGTCGCCGAAGGTCAACAACCTGCCGGGCGAGTACCGCGTCGGTTACTACAAGAGCACCGCCGATGCCAGTGACGTGCGCGAGGACGTCAATGGCCGGGACGCTGCGGTCACCGGCGACAGCTATCGCGTGCACAGCAGCAAGCACGGCTACTGGTTCGTCGGGCAGCAGCAACTCACCACCCACAACGGCGATGCGACCCGCGGTCTGAATATCGCGGCCAACGCCACGTTCCACGACAAGGACACCAACTTCATCGACAACTACCAGTCGCTGATGTTCGTGTACAAGGGCCCGTTCGACGCACGTCCGAAGGATGACGTCGGCATCGGTTTCGCCCGTATCCATGTCAACGACGACGTGAAGAAAAACGCCCAGTTGCTCAATGACACCAACGGCGTCAGCAACTACGACGATCCGCTGTTCTCGCCGATCCGCGAGACTGAGTACAACTACGAAATCAACTACGGCTTCCATGTCACCAACTGGCTGACCGTGCGTCCCAACCTGCAGTACATCACCCATCCAGGCGGTGTGGATGAAGTCGACAACGCCCTGGTGGCCGGCCTGAAAATTCAGTCGGTGTTCTAACGCTGTTGCGATAAGCTCCTCCTCTATGTGCGCATTTTTGCGGATGGCCTTGGCTATCCGCTTTTTTTTGGGGACGAACCCGTTCCCTACAGGGCTTTGCGCATCAATGATGAATATCGGTACAGCAATGATCTTCAGGACCGTGGCCCATGCATGAGCATCCGCTACAACGCTTTTTCAAATCCTTGCGCGAGCGCCCGACCTTCGCCTGGGAGCGCTATCAGATGCGCGATGTGCTGGTGATCGACCATCCGCTGTGCCAGGCGGTGTTCAGTCGCCAGGGCGCGCAGCTCCTGCACTTCCAGCCGACCGGGCAGAAGCCCTGGCTGTGGTGCGCGGCGAAGTGGCCGCAGGTCGGGGCGATCCGTGGCGGGGTGCCGGTATGCTGGCCCTGGTACGGCCGTCACCCGAGCGAAAACGCCTGGCCGTCCCATGGCTGGGCCCGGCTGATCGACTGGAAGCTGCTCGACAGCCGCAGCGATGACGAGGGCGTGTACCTGCACTGGCAGTTGCAACTGTGCGACTGGCAGGTCGACCTGCACGCGCACCTGGGCGAAAGCATGGACCTGCGCCTGAGCACCGAGCACCAGGACAGCCTGCCGTGCCAGCTGAGCCAGGCTTTGCACGCCTACTGGCGTATTGGCGACGTCGGTGAGGTAGCGCTGTCTGGGCTTGATGGCGCCGAGGGTTACGACCAGTTGAGCCGCCAGGCGTGCCGGCAAACGGGCGAGCTACGGGTCGATGGCGGCTGCCAGCGGGTGTTCCAGCACGAGGGCGAATTGCAGCTCAAGGATCACGCCTGGCAGCGCGAATTGCGCATCGACACCGGCGACACCGCCGACACCGTGGTCTGGCATCCAGGCAGCCGGCCGCTGCTGGGGGTGAGCTGGAACGAGGTGTCCGGGTTCGTCTGCGTCGAGGCGGCGGCGGGCGGCACCGACAGTCTGTGCCTGGCGCCGGGGGAGCGGGCGCATCTGAGCCTGCAGGCGCGAGCGGGGGCGTAGTGGCGGGTTGGCGGTGTGGCTGCTGCCGTCATCGCGGGCAATCGAGCGTCGACCGGCCGCTCCTACAGTTCGATGTGTTCCTGTAGGAGCGGCCAGGCGAAACTCAGTTGTACTCGTCGCCCACCGGATAACGGCTGGCGTTGAGGCTTTCCTTGATCTTGCGCAGGTGCGGCTGGAAGTCCACGCCGCGGCGCAGGGTCATGCCGGTGGCGAGGACGTCGAGCACGGTGAGCTGGATGATCCGCGAGGTCATCGGCATGTAGATGTCGGTGTCTTCCGGCAGCGGGATGTTCAGGCTCAGGGTACTGGCCTTGGCCAGCGGCGAGCCGGCGGCGGTCAGGCCGAGTACCGAGGCGCCGTTTTCCCGGGCGATGCGCGCCACTTCCACCAGCTCGCGGGTGCGCCCGGTGTAGGAGATGATCACGAACAGCTCGCCGGTGTGCGCCACCGAGGCGATCATCCGCTGCATCAGCACATCGGCATGGGCGGTCACCGCCAGGTTGAAGCGGAAGAACTTGTGCTGGGCATCTAGGGCCACCGGGGCCGAGGCGCCGAGGCCGAAGAAGTGGATCTGCCGGGCCTGGATCAGCAGGTCGACGGCGCGGCTGATCAGGTTCGGGTCCAGGGCCTGGCAGGCGCTGTCCAGGGAGGCGATGGCGCTGCCGAAGATTTTCTGGGTGTAGGCTTCGGGGTTGTCGTCGGCTTCCACCGCGCGGCTGACGTAGGCCGCGCCGCTGGCCAGGCTCTGGGCCAGTTGCAGCTTGAGTTCGGGGTAGCCGCTGACGCCGAACGAGCGGCAGAAACGGTTGACCGTCGGCTCGCTGACCGAAGCGGCCTGGGCGAGGGCAGCAATACTGAAGCGGGTCGCCTGCTGTGGGTTGAGCAGGATGACTTCGGCGACTTTACGTTCCGCCTTGTTCAATTCTTCAAGGCGATTCTGGATCTGTTCCAGAAGATTTCGCACGCGGTCCATTAGGGTTTTCCTGGTTCGGCAATGCAAAGGAAGCCGGTCTTAGCCGGTCTTTGGCGGTGGCCTATCCTACTGATGGCTCCGACGGACCACCACTTCGAATCTATATTTTGCTAAAATGTTGTGGTTATTACTACATTTTCCCTTGAGTGATGCCTTGAAAAAAGGTATTTGTAGCTTAACTTGATAAAAGAACAAACATCATGCCTTCGATAACGGTTGAACCGTGCACCTTTGCCTTGTTCGGCGCGCTGGGCGATCTGGCGCTTCGCAAATTGTTTCCTGCCCTCTACCAACTCGATGGCGCCGGCCTGCTGCATGACGACACGCGCATTCTGGCCCTGGCCCGCGAGCCGGGCAGCGAACAGCAGCACCTGTCATTCATTGAAGCGCAATTGCGCAAGTATGTCGGTGCCAAGGAGATCGACACGGCGGTGCTGGAGCGCTTCCTGGCGCGCCTGACCTACCTGCACGTGGACTTCCTCAAGGCCGAGGATTACCAGGCCCTGGCCGAGCTGGCCGGGCGCGAGCAACGCCTGATCGCCTATTTCGCCACACCGGCGGCGGTGTACGGGGCGATCTGCGAGAACCTGTCGAAGGCCGGCCTGGCGGAAAACACCCGCGTGGTGCTGGAAAAGCCCATCGGTTCGGACCTGGAGTCGTCGCGCAAGGTCAACGACGCGGTGGCGCAGTTCTTCCCGGAGAACCGCATCTATCGCATCGACCACTACTTGGGCAAGGAGACGGTGCAGAACCTGATCGCCCTGCGTTTCGCCAACAGCCTGTTCGAGACCCAGTGGAACCAGAACTACATCTCCCACGTGGAAATCACCGTGGCCGAGAAGGTCGGCATCGAAGGCCGCTGGGGCTACTTCGACAAGGCCGGCCAGCTGCGGGACATGATCCAGAACCACCTGCTGCAACTGCTCTGCCTGATCGCCATGGACCCGCCCGCCGACCTCTCGGCCGACAGCATCCGTGACGAGAAGGTCAAGGTGCTCAAGGCCCTGGCGCCGATCAGCCCGGAAGGCCTGACCACCCAGGTGGTGCGTGGCCAGTACATCGCCGGGCACAGCGAAGGCAAGGCCGTGCCGGGGTACCTGGAGGAAGAGAATTCCAACACCCAGAGCGACACCGAAACCTTCGTCGCCCTGCGGGCCGACATCCGCAACTGGCGTTGGGCCGGGGTGCCGTTCTACCTGCGTACCGGCAAGCGCATGCCGCAGAAGCTGTCGCAGATCGTCATTCACTTCAAGGAGCCGTCGCACTACATCTTCGCCCCCGAGCAGCGCCTGCAGATCAGCAACAAGCTGATCATCCGCCTGCAGCCGGACGAAGGTATCTCCCTGCGGGTGATGACCAAGGAACAAGGCCTGGACAAGGGCATGCAACTGCGCAGCGGCCCGTTGCAGCTGAATTTTTCCGATACCTATCGCAGTGCGCGGATTCCCGATGCCTACGAGCGGTTGTTGCTGGAAGTGATGCGCGGCAACCAGAACCTGTTTGTCCGCAAAGATGAAATCGAAGCCGCGTGGAAATGGTGTGACCAGCTGATCGCCGGGTGGAAGAAATCCGGCGATGCGCCCAAGCCGTATGCGGCCGGGTCGTGGGGGCCGATGAGCTCCATCGCACTGATCACGCGGGACGGGAGGTCATGGTATGGCGATATCTAAATTGAAACTGCCTGCGGGCGTGTACGCCCACGAGTTCCACAGCCCGGCGCTGCTGGCCGAAGGCCTGGCGCTGAAGGTGGCCGGGCAACTGAGCCAGGCGATCCAGGTGCGCGGCGAAGCCACCCTGGTGGTGTCCGGCGGGCGCAGCCCGGTGGCGTTTTTCCAGCACCTGGCCAAGCAGCACCTGGACTGGTCCAAGGTGTTGATCACCCTGGCGGACGAGCGCTGGGTCCCGGTCGAACATGCCGACAGCAACGCCGGCCTGCTCAAGCGCTACCTGCTGCAAGGGCCGGCGGCCAAGGCGAAGTTCCTCAGCCTGTACAACGCCGCGGCGAACCTCGAACAGGCCGCGGAGCAGGCCGATCGTCTGCTGGCCGAGTTGTCGGCCATCGACGTGCTGATCCTGGGCATGGGCGACGACGGTCACACCGCCTCGCTGTTCCCCAACAGCCCGAACCTGACCGAAGCCCTGCGGGCCGACGGCCAGCGACGCTGCTGGCCGATGCTGGCGCCGAGCGTGCCCCATCAGCGCCTGAGCATGAGCCGCGCCTTGCTGGCCTCGGCCACGTACAGCGTGCTGTCGATTTCCGGTCAATCCAAATTGACCACCCTGAGTGCCGCACTGGCCGGTGACGATGTCGCCGCGATGCCGATTCGTGCCTTCCTGCAACCTCCGTTAGAGATTTACTGGTGCCCATGAGCCAAGGATCAGCCGCTATGACAATTCCACAACCGACCGTTTCCATGGCGGACAAAGTTGCCCTGATCGACAGCCTCTGCGCCAAGGCGCGGATTCTGCCGGTGATCACCATCGCCCGCGAACAGGACGTGCTGCCCCTGGCCGACGCCCTGGCCGCCGGTGGCCTGACCGCGCTGGAAGTGACCTTGCGCTCGCAGTTCGGCCTCAAGGCCATCCAGATCCTGCGCGAGCAGCGTCCGGAGCTGGTGACCGGCGCCGGTACCGTGCTCGATCGGCAGATGCTGGCCGCCGCCGAAGCCGCCGGTTCGCAGTTCATCGTCACCCCGGGCATTACCCGCGACCTGCTGGAAGCCAGTGTTGCCAGCCCGATCCCGCTGTTGCCGGGGATCAGCAATGCCTCCGGGATCATGGAGGGTTACAGCCTGGGCTATCGCCGCTTCAAGCTGTTCCCGGCGGAAGTCAGTGGTGGTGTGGCCGCGATCAAGGCCCTGGGTGGCCCGTTCGGCGAAGTGAAATTCTGCCCGACCGGCGGTGTCGGCCCGGCCAATATCAAGAGCTACATGGCGTTGAAGAACGTGATGTGCGTCGGCGGTAGCTGGATGCTCGATCCCGAGTGGATCAAGAACGGCGACTGGGCGCGGATCCAGGAGTGCACGGCCGAGGCCCTGGCGCTGCTGGACTGACAGCTTTCCTGCTTTTTTCAAAGATTCGTTGGTGTGTTCTACGGCTTTACGGTGCGCTTGGTCGGTGCACCGTTTTTTTTTGCCTGGAGAAAAGCTGCCTGGCGACGCCGGGTCTTCTGTAGGAGCGCAGCTTGTTCGCGATGACGCCGGGGCGGACAACGCGATCTGAATGGTCGCTACTGTCTGTAGCCGCTGCCGCAGGCTGCGATCGGCCGAAAGGCCGTAGCGTCATCTGGATCGCAGAAGGTCCTTCGGACCTGTCGCAGCCTGCGGCAGCGGCTACAGGTCATTCAACTGCCAGTTCAGTCAATGCCTCGACCAGCATCTGGATATCCGCGCTCGGCGTGGTAAAGCCCGGAGTCACCCGGATACAGGGCCCGCAACGCGAACCGCTGCGCGCCACGGTGAACAGGTTGTATTCCTGGAGCAGCCGCTCGGCCATCGCCTGCTGGTCCGGCTGGCGGGTGAAGCGAAACGAGGTGATGCCGCAATACAGCCGTGGATCGTCCGGGGTCATGACTTCAATGCCGGGCAGGTCGCGCACCTGGCTCACCCACAGGTCGCGCAGGTAATTCAGGCGTGCGCCCTTGAGGGCCGAGCCGCCCATGCCGCGGTGCTCCTCGAACACCCGTGGCAAGGTCAGCCAGGCCGGGATGTTCGGCGTGCCATAAGGCGCCCGTGAGCGGATATCGTCCAGGGCATAACGTTGCTCGCCCATGTCCGGATCGATATCGGCCAGGCGTTGCGGGTCGATATAGACAAAACCCAGGCTCAGCGGCGCGCCAATCCACTTCTGCAGGTTATAGCCGGCGAACGCCACGCCCAGTTCACTGAGCTCGAAATCGACCTGGGCCAGGGCGTGGGCGCCGTCGAGGATGACGTCGATTCCCCGTTCGCGGGCATCCAGGGCGATGGCCTGGACCGGCAGTACCAGCCCGGTGCGGTGGGTGACGTGGGTCAGGGCCATCAGCTTCAGCCGAGGGTAGCGCTCGAAGGCCTCGCGATAGCTGCCCAGCAGGCTGTCGAAACTCGCCGGATGAGCATGCTCGATCTCGATGACCTCGACCCCGCGATGGCGCGCCAGCCAGCGCATGGCGCCCTTGACGCTGTCGTATTCCAGGTCGCTGATCAGCACCTGATCGCCCGGCTGGAGGCGGTTGTAGTTGCGAATCAGCGATTGCAGCGCCTCCGAAGCGCTGCGGGTGAGGGCGATGGCCTGGCGATCGACGTCAACCAGCTCGGCCAATTGCTGTCGAATCTGCAAATTGCCGATCTGTTCGAAATGCTGGCGCACATGCACCGAGTTGCTGCGGTTCACGAAGTCGATCTGGCGCTGGTATTCCTCGACCACGGCGCGGCTCATGCGCCCGAAATAGCCGTTTTCCAGGTTGATCGGCCCGGGCTCGATGTCATATCGGCGGGCAATCGCCAGCCAGTAATCTTCGTCGCGGGCGAGTTGGGCATTACATGGCATGGCGGTCTTCTTAATGACGGGGTTTGGGTTTGCCGTGTTTGGCGCGCAGCGGGTCCAGTAGATCGGAGAGGCCGTTGTGATCGATTTCCTGCATCAATGCCAACAGGCCGCCCAGCTCGCCGTGGGGGAAACCTTCGCGGGCGAACCAGTTCAGGTAGGGGCCGGGCAGGTCGGCGAGGATGCGGCCCTTGTACTTGCCGTAGGGCATTTCGCGGGTGACCAGAAGTTCAAGTTTTTCGGGATTCATGGCGGCTGTCTGTAGAGGTGACGAACACCTTGGAAAATACAGGCATTCTGCATGCAGGCCAAATGACAGATCATGCAAATAACGCGGATACAGAAAGCGGTAAAAAATTTAACTATTTGAAAAATAATGGAAAAATTTTCATTCCAGGACTGGCATGCAGGGTGCAACACCTATGACAACTCCCTCAATCTGGAAGGAATGAAAAATGACTGACATCAACAAAGAAGCGATTTCGATCCTCAACGACCTGATCGAAACCAGTAAGGACGGTCAGGAGGGGTTCAAGACCTGCGCAGAAGACATCAAGCAGCCTGAGCTCAAAGCGCTGTTCGTCAAGCGCTCCGCCGATTGCGCCACCGCCGCGGCCGAATTGCAGGCCAGCGTGCGTTCCATGGGCGGCGATCCGCAGACCTCCACCAGCGTCAGTGGCGACCTGCACCGCCGTTGGGTCGACCTCAAGTCCCTGGTGACCGGCAAGGACGAAGAAGCGGTGCTCAACGAAGCCGAGCGCGGCGAAGACCACGCCCTGAAGGCCTACAAGGATGCGCTGGAGAAAATCAGCAAACACAACCTGGTCGGCATTCGTGACCTGGTGGAGCGTCAGTACCATGGCGTACAGCGCAACCACGATCAGGTCAAAGCCTTGCGCAACCAGGCCCGCGCCCGTTCATAGCGGGCTAAACCTGTCAAAAACGCCAGCCTGCCTGGCGTTTTTTTGTGCCTTGAAATTAATGCTGGACGACTGATAGTTAGCTAGCTAATAATTTGTGGGCGTCATCTCTCGCTCCCGGGCATCTATCGTTGTTTTGTCCTTCCCAGGGTTCTTTCCGTGCGTATCACTTTGCAGGCGTTGTTCGCCCCCAATCTTGCGGCCGTGCAGTTCGCGATCAAGACCGTGCTCGGCGCCGGCCTGGCGTTGTGGTTGGCCATGCGGTGGGGCCTGCAGCAGCCGTCCTGGGCCCTGATGACGGCGATCATCGTCGCCCAACCGCTGTCCGGGATGGTCCTGCAAAAGGGCATGGCACGGCTGGTGGGGACTTTGGTGGGAACCTGCATGTCGGTGCTGTTCATGGGGCTGTTCGCCCAGACACCGTGGCTGTTCCTGCTGGCCCTGGCGCTGTGGCTGGGGCTGTGCACCGCCAGTTCGACCCTGCTGCGCAGCGCCTGGTCCTATTCCTTCGTGCTGGCCGGCTACACCGTGGCGATCATCGCCTTGCCGGCGATCTCCCATCCGTTGTCGATCTTCGACCAGGCCGTGGCGCGCTGCACGGAAATTTCCCTGGGCATTATCTGCGCCACCGCCAGCAGTGCCTTGCTCTGGCCGATGCGGGTCGAGCGGCAGTTGACCGCCCAGGCGCGCAGCGCCTGGCAAAGCGGGATGCAGGCGGCGCGGGCGACCCTGGCCGGCGATGCCCTGGCGCGCAAGGGCCTGCTGGAAATCCTCGGGCGCATCGTCGCCGTGGACTCCCAGCGCGAACATGCCTGGTTCGAAGGTCCGTCGGGGCGGCAGCGGGCGCGGGCGATCAGCGGCCTGAGCCAGAAGCTGCTGATGCTGCTGCGGATCTCCCGTTCGGTACGCCGGCAATGGAAGCAATTGGACCAGGCCGAGGCGCAGCAACTGGCGCCGTGGATGGAGCAAGTGCAGCAAGCCCTGGCGGCCATGGACAAACCGACCTTGCAGGCGTTGCGACCGCAGTTGCTGGACGCTTCCCATGACTCGGCGATCAGCTCGGCGCAAAGCTATTGCCTGGCCCGTTTCACCCTGTTGCTGGATACCGCCCTGGCCGCCGGCGAGGCGCTGCGGGCGGTGGAGGAGGGCAAGGCGCCGGTGGAGCAGCCCGCCACCCTGAGCCCCCATCGCGATCTGTCGCTGGCGCTGCTGTTTGGCGCGCGCAGCGCCCTGGCTTTCCTCACTGTGGCCTGTTTCTGGCTGGCCACGGCCTGGCCGGCGGCCTCCGGGGCGATGCTGCTGACCTGCGTGGTGTGCGGCCTGTTCGCCAGTCGCGAAAACGGCGCGCAGATCGGCATGAGTTTCATGCGCGGCATCTTCCTGGCGATTCCGGCGGCCTTCATGGTCGGGCAGATCCTGCTGCCGCAGTGGAGCAGTTTCGCCCTGCTGGCGATGGCCATGGGCGTGCCGTTGTTTTTCGGCGCGCTGGGCATGGCCAAACCGCAGATCGGCGCCACGGCGACCTCGTTCTGCCTGCACTTCGTGGTGCTGATTTCACCGCAGAACCCGATGACGTTCGACGTGGCGAATTTCTTCAACAGCGCCCAGGCGATGGTGCTCGGCGTAGGCGCCGCAGTGTTGGCGTTTCACCTGCTGATCCTGCGCGACCCGGCCTGGCATGGGCGGCGCCTGCTGGCGGCGACCCTGCAGGATCTGGTGCGCTTGACCCGGCGCAATCTGCGCGGCGCGGAAAGCTGGTTCGGCGGGCGCATGGCCGATCGCCTGCTGCAACTGGCGCGGCACTACCCGGAATTGCCGGAACAGGCGCGCAGCCGCTGGGACGATGGCCTGCTGGGCCTGGATATCGGCGATGAACTGATGCATTTGCGGTTGAGCCTGGCGGTAGCCCAGGTGCCCGCGGATGCTTCGCAGCGAAGTTATTTCGAGCATCTGGAACAGGTGCTGGAACAAGGGCCGGCCGCCGGTCGCGACGATGCGCTGGCCGACGCCAGCACGGCCTTGCTCGAGGCCCTGGGCAGCCAACCGCCGAGCGATGCGTTGAAGCTGGCCCAGGGCGCGGTGGTGCAGTTGCAGAAGAGCTGGCGCACCTGGTGCCGGCAGCAGGAGGAAAACCATGGGGCTGCGTGAGTGGTCGCTGGGCGGAGTGTTGCTCAGCCCGTTTCTGATTTATGTGGTGCTGGCGCTGGTGCTGACCGGGGTGTTGCGCATGCTGTTGCGCGCAACGCCTCTGGGGCGCTGGATCTGGCACGAAGCACTGTTCGATGTGGCCTTGTACGTCTGTGTCCTGACGTTGGTCACTGTCGTACTCGGACCTTTATAAGGAGTTGTTCATGCGTGCCTCCGTGCGTATCGCTTTTACTTTGTGCCTGGTGGCTGCGGCGCTGTTTGCCGGCTTTCATCTGTGGCAGTACTACATGCTCACGCCCTGGACCCGGGATGCGCGGATTCGCGCCGACGTGGTGATAGTCGCCCCCGATGTGTCGGGCTGGGTGCGTGAACTCAAGGCCTATGACAACCAGGCGGTGAAGGCCGGCGACCTGTTGCTGAGCATCGACCGCGACCGCTTCGAGGCGGCGCTGGAAAAGGCCCAGGCGGTGGTGCAGACCCGCCAGCAGCAACTCAGCCTGAAAGAGCACGAAGCCAGCCGCCGGGCCAGCTTAGGCCCGCAGGCGATCAGCGCCGAGCTGCGGGAAAACGCGCAGATCAATGCCGGGGTGGCCCGTGGCGAGCTGCGCCAGGCCCAGGCCGACGCCAAGGTCGCCGAACTCAACCTGGCACGCAGCCAGGTCCGCGCGCCGCGCAGCGGGCACATCACCAACCTGCGCCTGGCCGAAGGCAACTATGTGAACGCCGGGCAATCGGTGATGGCCCTGATCGACGATTCGACGTTCTACGTGCAGGCCTATTTCGAGGAAACCAAACTGCCGCGGATCAAGGTCGGCGACCCGGTCAAGGTGTGGCTGATGAGCGCTGGAGAAGCCTTGCAGGGGCATGTGGAAAGCATCAGCCGCGGCATCACCGACCGCAACGCCACGCCGGACGGGCAACTGCTGGCGGAGGTGGAACCGACCTTCAACTGGGTGCGCCTGGCGCAGCGGATTCCGGTGCGCATCAGGCTCGACAAGGTGCCCGAAGGCGTCAACCTGAGCGCCGGGATGACGGCGAGCGTGCAGGTGGAGGAGGGGGGGCGCTAATCCCGCCTGTAGCCGCTGCCGAGCCTGCGAGGCTGCGCCAGCGGCTACAGGGCGGTTCAGCCGATATTGATGGCCGGCAAGGTCGGCAGGGTGACGGTCTGCTGTTTGCGTGGGGCGAGGATTTCGGCTTCGCCGTCCACCACCAGCTCATCGCGCTGGTTGAACACGCGGGTGGCGATACGCACGCGGAACTTCGGCAGTTTTTCGAGGATTTCCAGGCGCACGGTCAGGGTGTCGCCGATCTTCACCGGCTTCTGGAAGCTCATCTGCTGGCCGATATAGATGGTGCCCGGCCCAGGCAGCTCGCAGGCCACCGCGGCGCTGATCAGCGCACCGCTGAACATGCCGTGGGCGATACGCTCCTTGAACATGCTGGCGGCGGCGAATTCGGCGTCCAGGTGCACTGGGTTGTGGTCGCCGGACATGGCGGCGAACAGTTGGATGTCACGCTCTTCCACATGCTTGCTGTAGCTGGCGGTCTGGCCGACTTCGAGGGCTTCGTACGGGGTGTTGGTAACCTGGGTCATCTCTCTCAAGTCCTGTGCTGAGCGTTGATTGGTATATCGATTTGAAACAGGGTCATTCAGTCTTCGGCGGTCGGCGATGCCGCAGGGCCTGGTCGAGCCAGGCCAGTACATCGGCAGTCACTTCGTCGCGGTTGCTTTCATTGAACAATTCGTGCCGTGCCTGCGGGTAGATAGTGAGCTGCAGGCACTGGCTGCCGGCCTCGCGCAGAGCACCGGCCAGATCCTTGAGACGTATGCCATTGCTCACCGGATCACATTCCCCGCCGATCACCAGCAATGGCAGGCCCGGATCGATCTGGGCCAGGTTGGAGGCCTTGCTGATTTGCTGCAGGCCACCCAGCAGGTCGACCCACAGCTGGTTGCTGCAGCGAAAGCCGCAGAGCGGGTCGTGGGCGTATTTGTCGACTTCGTCGGGGTCGCGGCTGAGCCAGTCGAAGGCGGTGCGGTTGGGTTTGAAGGCCTTGTTGAACGAGCCGAAGGACAGCCATTCGATCAACGCGCTGCGTCCCAGGGGCCCCTGGCGCCAGCGTTCGAAGCGGGCGATCTGGCGAGCCGCGCGGTACAGCGCCACCGGCTGGAAATTCGAGCCGCTGAGGATCGCCCCGTCGAGGCTGGCGCTGTGGTGCAGCAGGTAGGCCTGGGCGATGTAGCTGCCCATGCTGTGGCCCAGCAGCACGATCGGGGTTCCCGGGTGCTGCTGGCCGATGTGCTGGTTGAGGCTGGCCAGGTCGCCGACCACCTTGCACCAGCCGTCATCGTCGGCCAAGTGCCCGAGTACCCCGTGCTCGGCGGTCTTGCCGTGGCCGCGCAGGTCCAGCGCATAGACTCCGTAGCCTTCATTGCACAGCGCCTCTGCCAGCCTGGCGTAGCGCCCACTGTGTTCGGCCATGCCGTGGGCCAGCAGGATCACGGCCTTGAGCGGGGCCGCCGGGAGCCACTGGTTGACGTAGAGCTGGCTGTGGTCGCTCGCGGTCAGCCAGAAAGAGTGGTGGATCATGGCGATTCCTTTGCACGGGGTCTTTGCACGGGGTCGTTGCATTGTATAGCTCATCGTCGCGGCCCCGTCCGATCCGCGCGCGCCATGGCGGCAAGATTCACGTTATCAATGACGCGCCCGGCCTTATTTGCCCTATCCGCCATAGCTGCTAACGTCCGCAGAGCCCCGCCTTTCGTAGCGTGAGAGAAGCGGCCCGGACAGCTCAGGTTAAAGAGGACAAGAACAATGCAGCCTGATTTCTGGAATGACAAACGCCCGGCCGGAGTGCCCACCGATATCGATCTGGGTGCCTACAAGTCGGTGATCGAGGTGTTCGAGCGTTCCTGCAAGAAATTCGCCGACCGCCCGGCCTTCAGCAACATGGGCGTGACCATGACTTACGCCGAGCTGGAACGCTACAGCGCGGCCTTTGCCGGTTATCTGCAGAGCAGTACCGACCTGGTGCCGGGCGATCGTATCGCGGTGCAGATGCCCAATGTCCTGCATTACCCGATCGCCGTGTTCGGCGCCTTGCGCGCCGGGCTGATCGTGGTCAACACCAACCCGCTGTACACCACCCGGGAAATGCGCCACCAGTTCAAGGATTCCGGAGCGCGGGCCCTGGTGTACATGAACCTGTTCGGGCAGAAGGTCGAGGAGGTGCTGCCCGATACCGATATCCAGTTCCTGATCGAGGCGAAGATGGGCGACCTGATGCCGTCCGCCAAGGGCTGGCTGGTCAATACCCTGGTCGACAAGGTCAAGAAGATGGTGCCGGTCTATCGCTTGCCCCAGGCCGTTTCCTTCAAGAGCGCGCTGCGCCTGGGCCGTGGCCAGCCGATCAAGCCTTTGAACGCCCGCCTGGACGACGTCGCCGTGCTGCAATACACCGGCGGCACCACGGGGCTGGCCAAGGGCGCGATGCTGACCCACGGTAACCTGGTGGCCAACATGCAGCAGGCCCGTGCCTGCCTCGGGCAACTGGGGCCGGACGGCCATCCGCTGCTGCGTGAAGGCCAGGAGGTGATGATCGCGCCGCTGCCGCTGTACCACATCTATGCCTTCACCGCGAACTGCATGTGCATGATGGTCACCGGCAACCACAACGTGCTGATCACCAACCCACGGGACATCGGCGGTTTCATCAAGGAACTGAAGCAGTGGCGCTTCTCGGCGCTGCTGGGGCTGAACACGCTGTTCACCGCGCTGATGGATCATCCCGAGTTCAAGAACCTCGACTTCTCCAATCTCAAGCTCACCAACTCCGGGGGCACGGCGCTGGTCAAGGCCACCGCCGAGCGCTGGACGCAGGTGACCGGTTGCCGCATCACCGAAGGCTACGGCCTGACCGAAACCTCGCCCGTGGCCTGCACCAACCCTTACGGCGACCAGTCGCGCCTGGGCTCGGTGGGCTTGCCGGTGCCGGGCACGACCCTCAAGGTCATCGACGATGAGGGCGTCGAGCAGCCGCTGGGCGAGCGCGGCGAACTGTGCATCAAGGGGCCGCAGATCATGAAAGGCTACTGGCAGAAGCCGGAGGCCACCGAGGAGGTGCTGGATGCCGAGGGCTGGTTCAAGTCCGGCGATATCGCGGTGATCGATCCGGATGGCTTCGTGCGCATCGTCGATCGCAAGAAGGACATGATCATCGTCTCGGGTTTCAACGTGTACCCCAATGAAATCGAGGACGTGGTGATGGCCCACCCGAAAGTCGCCAACTGCGCGGTGATCGGCGTGCCGGACGAGCGTTCGGGGGAGGCGGTGAAGCTGTTCGTGGTGGCCCGCGAGTCAGGGGTCAGCCTCGAAGAGCTGAAGGCCTACTGCAAGGAAAACTTCACTGGCTACAAGGTGCCGAAACACATCGTGTTGCGTGAGTCGTTGCCGATGACGCCGGTAGGCAAGATTCTGCGCCGGGAGTTGCGCGACATCGCCTGATGTTTCACCGCATGTAACAGTCCCGCGCTATAGCGCGGCTATCGCGAGCAAGCTCGCTCCTACAGGGATCCGTACACTTCCTGTAGGAGCGAAGCTTGCTCGCGATGCTTTTGAAGGGTCGAAAAGCCCATTCCAGAGCCTTGCATGGCTAGATAGAATCTTTACTCTAAAAGTGACTATTGAATATTCTTGAGTCACCAAAGTGACTGTTTAGGCCGATTTTGGCTCTAGGCGGCCTTTGGCAAAGCTGCTACTCTCGGCGCGCTTTGTGACTTCTCGGCCTATGTAGACAGCCAGACTCACCAACAATAGACATCAATAAAAAACACACACAAATAATAATCGCATCAAATGCGCTGACGAATTCGCGTTGCTGAGGAGTGGGCTTCCATGATCCAAGACTTTTGGAAGGATAAGTACCCAGCTGGGATTGCTGCCGATATCAATCCAGACGAGTATCCGAATATTCAGGCGGTGTTGAAGCAGTCCTGCCAACGTTTTGCCAACAAACCGGCCTTTAGCAACCTCGGCAAGACACTCACCTACGGTGAGCTGTACGAACTGTCCGGTGCTTTTGCCGCGTACCTGCAACAGCATACCGATTTGCAACCCGGCGATCGAATCGCCGTGCAACTGCCCAACGTCCTGCAGTACCCGGTCGCGGTATTCGGCGCCATCCGCGCCGGCCTGATCGTGGTCAACACCAACCCGCTGTACACCGCGCGGGAAATGGAACACCAGTTCAACGACTCCGGCGCCAAGGCCCTGGTCTGCCTGGCCAACATGGCGCACCTGGCCGAAGCCGTGGTGCCCAAGACCGGCGTCAAGCATGTGATCGTCACCGAAGTGGCGGACCTGCTGCCACCGCTCAAGCGCCTGCTGATCAACAGCGTCATCAAGTACGTGAAGAAGATGGTGCCGGCCTATCACCTGCCCAAGGCCGTCAAGTTCAACGACGTGCTGAGCCAGGGCCACGGCCAGCCGGTCAAGGACGCCAACCCGGCCAGCAGCGATGTCGCCGTGCTGCAATACACCGGCGGCACCACCGGCGTGGCCAAGGGCGCGATGCTGACCCACCGCAACCTGGTGTCGAACATGCTGCAGTGCAAGGCGCTGATGGGCTCCAACCTCAATGAGGGTTGCGAGATCCTGATCACCCCGCTGCCGCTGTACCACATCTATGCCTTCACCTTTCATTGCATGGCGATGATGCTGATCGGCAACCACAACATCCTGATCAGCAACCCGCGCGACCTGCCGGCGATGGTCAAGGAACTGTCGAAGTGGAAGTTCAGCGGTTTTGTCGGCCTCAACACCCTGTTCGTCGCCCTGTGCAACAACGAAGCCTTCCGCAAGCTGGATTTCTCGGCGCTGAAAGTCACCCTGTCCGGCGGCATGGCGCTGCAACTGGCGGCGGCCGAGCGTTGGAAAGACGTGACCGGTTGCCCGATCTGCGAAGGTTACGGTATGACCGAAACCAGCCCGGTGGCCACCGTCAACCCGATCCAGAATATCCAGATCGGCACTATCGGCATCCCGGTGCCGTCGACCCTGTGCCGGATCATCGACGACGCTGGGACCGAGCTGCCCCTGGGCGAAATCGGTGAGCTGTGCGTCAAGGGCCCGCAGGTCATGAAGGGCTACTGGCAGCGCCAGGACGCCACCGACGAGGTGATGAGCGACGGCTGGCTGAAGACCGGCGATATCGCGCTGATCCAGCCTGATGGCTACATCCGCATTGTCGATCGCAAGAAAGACATGATCCTGGTCTCCGGTTTCAACGTTTATCCGAACGAGCTGGAAGACGTGCTGGCGGGCCTGCCGGGCGTGTTGCAGTGCGCGGCGATCGGCGTGCCGGACGAGAAGTCGGGCGAGTCGATCAAGATCTTCATCGTCGCCAAGCCGGGCGTGACCCTGACCAAGGAGCAAGTGATGGAGCACATGCGCGCCAACGTCACCGGCTACAAGGTGCCCAAGGCCGTCGAGTTCCGCGATGCGCTGCCGACCACCAACGTCGGCAAGATCCTGCGTCGCGAATTGCGCGACGAAGAGCTGAAGAAGCTGGGCGTGAAGAAGTAACACACCAGGCAAACAAAAAGCCCCGCATCCGCGGGGCTTTTTATTGGGGGGTTGTGTAGCCGCTGCCGAAGGCTGCGATCGACCTCGCAGAGGGCGCTGTTCTTGCCGGCGCAGGAGGTCCTGCGGACCTTGCGCAGCCTGCGGCAGCGGCTACAGGTGGATCACTGCTGGAACTGCGCGAAGTTCACGCCGGTGCCGGCGGGGCGTACGTCCTTGAGGAACGAGTCCTTGTCGGCGCTCAGTTCCAGGCTCAGGGCCGCCTTGCGCTTGCCGGCGTTGCGTACCACCAGGCCTTCGAGCTTCTCCCGCAGGAACAGGGTCGGCACTTTCAGGTGCAGCAACTGGTCGGTGCTTGGGGTGTACAGCAGCAGGTGGACCCATTCGTACTGCCCGATGGCCAGGCGGCCGACCGGCAGATCGAACCACCAGATATTGCGGCTGCGGCTCAGTTCCGCGAAGTGGCAGTTGTTGACGCCCAGCACCGCACCGCCCAGTTCCTGGTTCCGGCGGGCGATGGCCAGCTTTTTATCGAGTTTCATAACATTCCTACGGGATTGGATCTTCAGCGCAGTGCCTGAATACGTTGCGCATTCTCGTGGGTTGGTCGCCAAACATAAAGCGCAACCTGCGTGCGGCGGGCAAATAAGGCGATGAAATGCCCCGCTGAAAATAATTGAAACTCCGCGCAAGGGCCTTGGGTCAACCTCAGGGCAGGACCCCAAACCCTCGATTGTTCTACGGATCTATGGATCTACGGAGAAACACCATGGGCAGCACAGCGGACAAGGCAAAAGGCCTGGCCAACGAGGCCGTTGGTCATATCAAGCAAGGTGTCGGCAAAGCGACTGATAACGATCGGTTGGAAACCGAAGGCAAGATTCAGGAAAAGAAAGGCGAAGCACAGCAAGCCCTCGGCAAGGCCAAGGATGCGTTGAAAAAGACCATCGACAAGGCCTGATTCACTGGCTCGCACTGCGACACGACGGCCATCCGCGGATGGCCGTTTTTACATCGGCCATGGCACCAAAACAGGACGAAACGGTTCAAAATCGCCAAACTAGGCTAGTTTGTTGTACAAAACGGCCCCTGAGTCGCCACCGACCCTGAATTCTTGCGGCGAAAGGAGACGCTATGTTCTTGCCGAATTTGAAAGGCCTGCCCCTCCATCGTGTGCTGGTGCGCACGGTCACTGAGTTCATCGACGATGAAATGTCGACCTACGCCTCGGCACTGGCCTATCAGATGCTGTTTTCGTTGTTCCCCTTCATCCTGTTCCTGATCGCCTTGATCGGTTTCCTGCACCTGCCGGACTTCTTCTCCTGGTTGCGCCTGCAATCGGAACTGGTGTTGCCGCCCCAGGCGCTGGAGCAGGTCAACCCGGTGATCGACCAGTTGCAGCAATCCAAGGGCGGCCTGCTGTCGGTGGGTATCGTGATTGCCCTGTATACCGCCTCGGCCGGCGTGCGGCTGATGATGAGCGCGATGAACGCCGCTTATGACGTGGTGGAAAAGCGCCCGTTGTGGAAACGTTTTCCGCTGTCGATTTTCTACACCATCGGCATCGCCGGCATGCTCCTGGCGGCCGCGGCCTTGATGGTGCTCGGGCCGCAGGTGATGGGCTGGATCGCCGCGCAGGTCGGCCTGGAAGACTTTATCGTCACGGTCTGGACCATCCTGCGCTGGCCGGTGATCGTGATCCTGATGATGGTCGCCGTGGCGCTGATCTACTACGTGATGCCCGACGTGAAGCAGGAGTTCCGCTTCATCACCCCGGGCTCGGTGCTGGCGGTGGTGGTGTGGATCATTGCCTCGTTGGGCTTCGCGTTCTACGTGAAGACCTTTGCCAACTACAACGCCATGTATGGCAGTATCGGAGCGATCATCGTCCTGCTGCTGTACTTCTATATTTCCTCGGCGGTGCTGTTGCTGGGGGCCGAGATGAATGCGGCGATCGAGCACATGTCGTCCGACGGCAAGAACCCTGGAGAAAGGGTGCCCGGCGAGCACGACGAACCCAAACAACACGTATCGGGACTGGGCCGGGACCACTCGCTCAAGCCGACCACTGACGAAGTCTGATCATGATCCGTGAAATCCTCAAAATGGGCGACGAGCGCCTGCTGCGCATCGCGCCACCGGTGCCGCCCGAGATGTTCGACAGCCCCGAGCTGTGGCAACTGATCGACGACATGTTCCAGACCATGGAAAGCGTCGGCGGGGTCGGCCTGGCCGCGCCGCAGATCGGCGTCGATCTGCAACTGGTGATCTTCGGTTTCGAGCACAGCGAGCGTTACCCGCAAGCCGAGGCTGTGCCGCAGACCATCCTGATCAATCCGCTGATCACGCCCTTGAGCCCGGTGCTGGAAGAAGGCTGGGAAGGCTGTCTGTCGGTGCCGGGGCTGCGCGGAGCGGTCGAGCGTTATCAGCACATTCGCTACGAAGGCGTCGACCCCAGGGGCGAGCCGATCGTGCGGGTAGCCTCGGGTTTCCATGCGCGGGTGGTGCAGCATGAATGCGATCACCTGATCGGCCGCCTGTACCCGTCGCGGATCCGCGACTTCAGCAAATTCGGTTTTACCGAGGTGATGTTCCCCGACCTCGATCCCCACGCCGACGATTGAAACAGACAGCCTGAAGCGTCGGTTTCATGGACCTGCCGGAGGCCGGTTTGTCGCCGAGGCGGGCACGCGCTCCAGGGCCCGCGATCACACCCTGTCGCGGGTCGAGCCGATCAAAGGATCGATGCCCATGGCGATCAGGCTCTTGCTCCTGCGATAACGCTCCAGGCGATCCGCCAGGGCCTGGGGCAGGGCGGGGGCGGTGGCAAAGCCCATGCGTTCGTACAGGGCTTGCAGGTCCGGATGACAAAACAGCCACAGCGGCCCCGGCAGCTGCGCGCGTGCCCGTTCGACCAGTATCGCGGCAATGCCCTGGCCGCGATGGGCCGGGTCGACGAACAGCCCGGTCAGCCAGTGGCCCTGGGCGATGGGCGTGAGGTTCAGCCCGGCAATGATCGCTCCGCGTTTCGCCACCCATGATTGCCCTTCGCCGGCCGCGCGCATTGGCGAATTGTGGGCGCGATAGAACTTGTTCAGCAGCGGTCGCAGGGTGTCGGCAAGCAGCAGGTATTGGGTGTCGGGCATGGGTTTTCGCAGGGTGGGCCGGGGCGGTGATTATAAAAGTACGAAGTGCGCGGGATAGGTGTATACCAGATGAACGATCCCCTGCGAGTGGAGTGTGCATCATGTCCAAAGGTATGAATGCCAAAAAGACGGCGAAGAAAAAACCCAGCCGGACCGCCGATGAAAAGCGCGCGGACAAGAAAGCCAAGAAGATCGAGCACAATATTTTCGGTCATTGATCCCCTGCGAAGCCCGCCCCGCGGGCTTCCTTGTTTTTGCTTCTAAGTAAATAACCCATCGATCTGCAAGTTTTCCCCTTCTCGTTGCACAGAACAGCAAGACGCCGAAGGTTCGCCCCTCGGCCAGCCCCTGTCCTGAGTAGCGCCATGGCCCATTACTTTGATCCGCTGCACCGCGAACAAATCGACACCCTGCGCCAGAGCTTCAGCGCCCGCACCGAATGGCCCACCTGGCTGTTGCTGATCGGCACCAGCACCAGCTGGTTCGCCGTGCTGCTGGCCAGCCCGCTGCTGGGGCTGTGGCCCAGTACCTTGTTGCTGATTCCGATCCTGGTGCTGTGGCTGTCGGTGCAGCATGAGCTGCTGCACGGTCATCCCACGCGCTGGCTGTGGCTGAACAAGCTGCTGGGTTATGCGCCGTTTGCCGTCTGGTACCCCTATACCCTCTACCGCGACAGCCACCTGCAGCATCACCGTGACGAAGACCTGACCCTGCCCGGTCGCGACCCGGAGAGCCGTTACCTGGGTCAGCGGCAATGGCACAGCCGTTCGCTGTTCGAGCAGGGCCTGCACTGGCTGAACAAGACCCTGCTGGGGCGGCTGCTGCTCGGCGCGCCCCTGGCCTTGCTGGCGCTGGCGCGGGAGGAAGGGGCGCGCCTGCGCCAGGGGCAACGCCAGGCCTGGCTGATGTGGCTGACCCATGGTGCGCTGACCCTGCTGATGCTGGCCTTTATTGCCCGCTACAGTGTGTTGCCGGTCTGGCATTACCTGCTGCTGGTGAGCGTGCCGGCGCTGTCGGTGGCGATGGTCCGTTCCTACTACGAACACCGCCCCCATGCCCGGGTGGAGCAGCGTACGGTGCTCAACGAAGCGGCGTGGCCCTGGAGCTGGCTGTTCCTGCACCTCAACCTGCACCTGGTGCACCATGATTTTCCCGGGCTACCGTGGTATTGCCTGCCACGGGCCTATCGGCAGCGCCGCGAACAATGGCAGGCGCGCAGCGGCGGCTTTGTGGTGCAGGGGTATGGCGAGCTGTTGCGGCGCCATGCCCTCAAGCCGATCGACAGCCCGGAACATCCCTTCGCCCTGTAGTCGTGCCCGAAGAGCCTGAACCATGACCGCTTGTTATGCCGAACTGCTGATGTACGTCGCCCCCGAGCCGGTGCGCCAGGCCAATGAGCAGTGGCTGGCGGCGATCTTGCAGCGCCTCGAAGGTGACCGGCTCGATGCCCGGGAACTGGACCTGATGCAGCTGTGGCTGTCGCCGCGCCTGCTGCTGACCCAGACCTGCGGTTACCCGCTGATGACCGCCCTGCGCGGCCAGGTCCGGGTCATCGGCCGGCCACGTTACGAGCTGCCGGACAGCACCGCCGGCAATCATTGCAGCCTGCTGCTCGGTCGCGACGACGACCCGCGCCGGACCTTGCAGGCCCTGCGAGGCAGTCGCGGGGTGATCAATGGCGAAGACTCCAACAGCGGCATGAACCTGCTGCGCCAGCGCCTCGCGCCGCTGCAGCGCGACGGCCGGTTTTTCGCCAGTGTCGGCATCAGCGGCAGCCACCGGGAAAGCCTGCGCTGGCTGCGCGAAGGATGGGCCGACCTGGCCGCCATCGACAGCGTGACCTTCGCCTACCTGGCGCGTTATGCCGAGGAGGAGGTGGCCGGCCTGCGGGTGATCGCCCGCAGCGCCTTCAGCCCGACCCTGCCTTATATCGGGGTGGCCGGCCTTGGCGAGGAACAGGCCGAAGGCATTCGCGCGGCGATGAACCAGGCGCTGGTGGCACTGCCCGCGGTGGCCGAAACCTTGGGGCTGCACGAGGTGCTGCCGGCCACCGAGGCGGACTACCAGATCCTGCTCGACTATCAGCGCGAAGCTGAAGAACTGGGTTACGCGCGGCTACGTTGATGCGCCCCAGGAGGGCGGCTTGGCCGGTAAAAAAGCATCAGGCGCGGCCTCTCTTTTAATTCCATAAAATTCTATAAAAATGAAATTTAAATATTATTAAAGAATAAGCCTTCCTTGTTAGGATCGCCGCACCGGAACACCGGACATACCGCGCAACCTTCTTCATTGGAGCCACTATGTCCGGCGCCGACACCACCCACAGCGACTATGTGGGCGGCCTGTTCCGCAGTCATTACGACTGGCTGTGCAGCCGCCTGCGTTACCACCTGCACCACTCCCTGGATGCCAGCGCCGAAGACATTGCCGCCGATACCTTCGTCCAGCTGTTGAGCAGGCCCGAAGTGCTGCCGATCCGTCAGCCACGGGCCCTGCTGACCACCATTTCGCAACGCCTGGTGTATCAGCTGTGGCGCCGCCGCGACCTGGAGCGGGCCTACCTCGATGCCTTGCAGTATGACGAGGAAACCGTGCAGCCCTCGCCCCAGGACCTGGCGCAGATGCTCGAGGCGCTGGAAGCCATCGACCGCCTGCTCGACGGCCTGCCGGCCAAGGTCAGGGCGACCTTCCTGCTGTCCCAGGTCAACGGCCTGACCTACCCGCAGATCGCCGAGCAACTGGGCATTTCGCAACGTTCGGTCAGCGACTACATGACCCGGGCCGCCCAGCGCTGTCTGCGCCTGAGCCTGGAATGACATGAGCCGCGAACCGAGTCGGGAACAGCTGATCGACGATGCCACCCGCTGGTGGGTGCTGATGAATTCGGGGCAGGCCAGCGAGGCCGAGCGTCGTGCCTACCAGCGCTGGCGCGACGCGGATCCGCGGCACGAGCAGCTGTGTCGCCAGCTGGAAACCCGCCTTGGGGTGTTCCAGGTGCCGATTGCCCAGGGCGTCGATGGCGAGCTGTTGCAGCGGGCGCTGAACGTGCCGAGCAGTCGGCGCAAGGTGCTGCAGCGGGCCTTGCTCGGCGCCGGGGTGGTCCTGGGCGCCGGTGCGCTGGTCAGCCAGCGTGGCCTGCCTTTGGCCGAGCTGACCGCGGACCTGCACACCGGCACCGGCCAGCGCCAGTCGCTGACCCTGCCGGACGGCAGCGAGTTGCGCCTGAATGCCCGGAGCGCGGCGAACATCGATTTCGATCGCCAGCGTCGGGTAGTGCATTTGCTGGACGGCGAAATGCTGCTGAACCTGGCCAGCGATCCGGCCCGACCGTTTTTCATCCACACCGCGCAGGCGCGGATCCAGGCCACGGGCAACCGCTTATTGGTGCGCGAACGCGATGGCCAGGGGCATGCCACGGCGCTCAACGGCCCCTTGGACATCGCCGCGGGCGGTGGCGAGCGCCTGCAATTGCCCGGCGGCCATGAGGTGGCCTACGACGCCTTGCATTTCGGCCCGGTGCGCCCGAGCCGTGGCAGTGCCACGGCCTGGGTCGACGGTTTGCTGGAGCTGCGCGACACGCCGCTGTCGGAGGTGGTCGAGGCACTGCGCCCGTATCGACGCGGGGTGTTGCGCCTGGATCCGGCCATCGCCGGGTTGCGGGTCAGTGGCCTGTTCCGCCTGGACAACCCGCAACAGATCCTCGACAGCCTGGCCCGCACCTTGCCGATCCGCGTCACCCGCCATACCGAGCTGTGGGTGACCCTGAGTGCCACCTGAACCTGCTTCTGTAGGAGCGAGGCTGGCCCGCGATGGCGGTTTCCCTGGCCCACCGCGTTGGCGGCATCGCGCAAGCTGCTCTCCAGCAGAAGCACTGGCCTGCGCCGCTTGCGGTGGTTCTAAGGCCATAACCAAACGATCTGCAAGTTTTCCCCCGGCCGTTGCACATCACTCCCGTAAACGCTGCGGGGAGCAGCGTTGTTGGATGCTTTTGGGGGAGAGAGTCATGTTGCCTATATCCACAACCGTGCAGCGTCGTTCGCGCCTGGCCTTGGCCATCGGCCCCTTGGCCGCGGTGTTTTTCACGGGCGCCCAGGGGGCCGAAGCCGCCTGGCAGCAATATCACCTGGCACCCGGCCCGCTGGACGAGGTGCTGCTGAGCATCAGCCGGCAAAGCGGCCAGGTGATTTCCTTTACCCCGCAGCTGGGCAATTACTCGTCGGCCACGGTCGACGGTTCGTTGTCCGCCGAGCAGGCGGTGGCGGCCGCCTTGCGCGGCACCGGCCTGCAACTGCAAGTCAGCCCGGATGGCGCGTTCATCATCAAGGAAGGCCCGCAGCCGGCGAGCTCGGCTGGCAGCAGGGCCAAGGCCCAGACCAGCGAAGCCGCGGCGCCGACCCTCGACCGGGTGGTGGCCATCGGCACCCGGCGCAGCGACGCCACGGCCCTGACCAGCGCGGCGCCGGTGGACGTGATCAACAGCGAAGAGCTGGTGCAGACCGGCGCCACCAGTCTCAACCAGGCGTTGTTCCAACTGCTGCCATCGTTCAACTTTCCGCAGAACCAGAGCGCCACCCGCGGGCAGAACCCCAAGGGCGCTTCCCTGCGCGGGCTGTCGCCGGACCAGACCCTGGTGCTGATCAACGGCAAGCGCCGGCATGCCTCGGCGGTGGTCAACATCTCCGGCGGCGTGCCGTTCATTGGCGCGCAGCCGGTGGACCTGGACATGATCCCCATCAGCGCCATCGACCATGTCGAAGTGCTGCGCGACGGCGCCTCGGCGCAGTACGGTTCCGACGCGGTGGCCGGGGTGGTCAATATCGTGCTCAAGGAACGTGACAGCGGTGGCCAGCTCAACAGCCAACTGGGCCAATACGCCCAGGGCGACGGCTTCAGCAAGAGCGCCGATGGCTGGTACGGCCTGGGCCTGCCGGGGGATGGTTTCCTGACCCTGAGCTTCAACGGCCTGAACAACAAACCCACCGACATCGGCGACAAATATGAAGCCGGCGGCCAGTTGCAGGACCCGCGCTGGGGCGGCGCCAGTCGCGACAAATACAACCTGGCGGCCAACGCCGAAGTCGGCCTCAGCGATCAATGGCGGCTTTACAGCTTTGCCACCTTCGGCCAGGACAAGTCGGTCAATAACACGCCGCCGCTGCTGGCCAGCAACCCCAACAACGTCGCCTCGATCTACCCCAACGGCACCATTCCCAAGTACCGCTACCGCTATGAGGATGGCGCGCTGACCGTGGGCAGCCGCTACGAGGACGAGCGCATCGGGCGCTTTGACCTCAGCGCCACCTACGGCCGCGACAAGCATGACGAACTGGCCTTCAACACGGTCAACCCGAGTTACGGCGCCAACAGCCCGACCAAGTTCGACGTGGCGACGCTGGTCAACGAACAGACCAACCTGACCCTGGATTACGCCAAGGACCTGGACGTCGTCTGGTCGGAGCATCCGCTCACCGTCTCGGCGGGGGTGGCCTATCGCGACGAGCAGTACCGGCTGGAGGAGGGCGACTATGCCTCCTATTCCTTCGGCGGCATCGACGGCGTGCAGGTCGGCGCGGTGCAGGCGTCCGGCCTGACCCCGGACGATGCCGGGACCTACAAGCGGCATGTCGGCGGGGTGTATTTCGGCCTGGAAAACCAGGTCACCGACAAGTTCCAGCTCGGCCTTGCCGGGCGCACCGAGCACTATTCCGACTTTGGCTCGGCCACCACCGGCAAGCTCTCGGCGCGCTACGACTTCACCCCGCAGGTGGGCTTGCGGGCTACGGTCAACAACGCCTATCGCGCGCCGACTCTGGGGCAGATCGGCACTTCCTGGACCACCACCACCAACGTCGATATCAACGGCAACCCGGTGCTGACCCGCATGCTCCCGGCAGACCACCCGGCAGCCCGCGCCCTGGGCGCGCAGTCGCTGAAGCCGGAGAAGTCCACCAACTATTCCCTGGGCCTGGTGCTGCGGCCGAGCGAGCAGGCGTCGCTGACCATCGACGCCTACCAGATCTCCATCCGCGACCGCCTGCTCTACAGCGGCGGGATTTCCGGGCCGGACGCCGAACGGATTCTCAGCGAGGCCGGGTTCGGCCAGTACACCTGGGCGCAGTTCATGACCAACGCCGCCGACACCCGCACCCGCGGCGTCGACATCGTCGGCAAGTACAACCTCGACCTGCAACGCTACGGCGCCCTGAGCCTGTCGGCCGGCTACACCAAGGCGCGCACTACCATCGAGAAGATCCATTCCAACCCGTTCGGCTTCGACGTGCTGACCCGCGAAGCCCAGGGCTTCCTCGAACATGGCTACCCCGAAGACAAGCTGGTGCTGGGGGCGATCCATCGCTACGGCCCCTGGACCATCGCGCTGTCCGAGACCCGCTACGGCGAGTACCGCAAATACGCGGCGTCGGCGGCCAACGCGCAGTACGACCAGACCTTCTCCGCGCAGTGGAACACCGACCTGGACGTCAACTACGCCTTCACCCGGCAACTGCGCCTGTCGGTGGGCGCCAACAACCTGTTCGACAGCAAGCCCGACGACTTCAACAGCCGCCTGCGCCAGACCCCGGGGCAGCAGTACAGCTACCTGTCGCCGTCGGCGCCGGAGGGGGCGTTCTATTACACCAGGCTCAGCTACGACTTTTAACCCTGTAGCCGCTGCCGAAGGCTGCGCCAAGGTCCGCAGGACCTTCCCGGCGGGCGGTCTTGAAACCCACGAACAACCAGCAAGAGGCTCACCATGAAGATCATCAAACACCTGCTCGGCACCTCGCTGCTGACCTTCAGCCTGCTGGCCCAGCAGGCACCGGCGGCGGACCGGGCGGCGCCGATCCACTTCGGCGACATCACCTGGGAAAGCGGCAGCCTGATCACCGAGGTGCTGCGGCTGATCGTCGAGAAGGGCTACGGCTATCCGACCGAGACCCTGCCCGGCAGCACCGTCAGCCTCGAAGCGGCGCTGGCCAAGAACGATATCCAGGTGATCGGCGAAGAGTGGGCCGGGCGCAGTCCGGCCTGGGTCAAGGCCGAAGCCGAGGGCAAGGTGTTCGGCCTGGGTGATACGGTCAAGGGCGCCACCGAAGGCTGGTGGGTGCCGGAATACGTGATCAAGGGCGACGCCGAGCGCGGTATCAAGCCGTTGGCGCCGGAGCTGAAATCGGTGGCCGACCTGGCGCGCTACAAGGAGGTGTTCCGCGATCCGGAAGACCCGGGCCGTGGGCGCTTTCTCAACAGCCCCACCGGCTGGACCTCGGAAATCGTCAACAGCCAGAAGCTCAAGGCCTATGGGCTGAGCGACAGCTTCGTGAACTTCCGCACCGGTTCCGGCGCGGCCCTGGATGCCGAGGTCAGCTCGTCGATCCGCCGTGGCAAACCGGTGCTGTTCTACTACTGGTCGCCGACGCCGCTGCTGGGCAAGTTCAAGCTGGTGAAGCTCGAAGAACCGGCCTTCGATGCCGAGGCCTGGAAGACCCTGGCCGATGCCGGCAACCCCCATCCGCGGGGCACCCGCTCAATGCCGGCGCACCTGGCCATCGGCGTGTCCGCGCCGTTCAGGGCGCAGTACCCGGAACTGGTGAGTTTCTTTGAAAAGGTCGACCTGCCGATCGACCTGCTGAACCGCACCCTGGGCCGGATGAGCGAAACCCGCCAGCCACCGCGCCAGGTCGCCGAGGCCTTCCTGCGCGAGCAGCCGCAGGTCTGGCAAGGCTGGGTGCCGAGCGAAGTCGCCAGCCGCGTCAGCGCCGCGCTGTAAGCCGCTTGCGCCTGGCGCGGCAGCGCCTCTGTAGGAGCGCAGCTTGCGCGCGATGCAGGCGGCGGGGTGTGTCAGGGGGATCGCTTTCGCGGGCAAGCCTCGCTCCTACATTGGCCGGCGGCGTTTCTGGCTTCTGTAGGAGCCAGGCTTGCCGGCGATGAGGCCGTCATGGCCGACAGTGTTTTCAATTGGTTTGGGAGTCACCGATGTTCAAAGGTTTTATCGTCACCCTGTGTCTCACGCTCTGCGCTTCGCTGGCCCTGGCCGCCGAGCCTGGGCAATTGCGTATCGGCTATCAGAAAAGTTCGGTGAGCATGGTCCTGGCCCGCGAGCACCAGCTGCTGGAGAAAGCCTTGCCGGGCACCCAGGTGCAATGGATCGAATTCCCCGGCGGCCCGCAGCTGATCGAGGCGCTGAACGGCGGCAGCGTCGATGTGGGCAATATCGGCGACATCCCGCCGATCTTCGCCCAGGCCGCGGGGATCGACTTGCAGTACATCGGCGTCGAGCCCAGCGACGGCAAGACCGAAGCCATCCTGCTACCCAGGAACAGCCAGGCGCAGAGCCTGGCCGACCTCAAGGGCAAGCGGGTGGCGTTGCTCAAGGGCTCCAGCGCGCACAATTTTTTCCTCAAGAGCCTGCAGCGCGCCGGGTTGAAACTCAGTGACCTGAACCTGGTGTACCTGTCGCCGGCCGACGCCCGCGCGGCGTTCGAGCAGGGCAAGCTGGACGCCTGGGTGATCTGGGACCCTTACTATTCGGCGGCCCTGCTCGACGGCAGCGCCCGCCTGCTCAGCGATGGCCAGGGCCTGGATTCCGGCGGCAGCTTCTACATCGCCAGCGGTGCCTTCGTGCGCCAGCACGGCGCTGCCGTCGCCCCCATCCTCAAGGCCTTCGGCGCGGCCCAGCAGCTGTCCTTCGACCAGCGCGACGCCAGCATTGACAGCATGGCGCGCATCCTCGGCCTGCAACGGCCGGTGGTGGAAAGCTACTTCAGCCATCGTTCGCGCTCGCCGCTGCAAGGCATCGATGCCCGGGTCGTGGCCAGCCAGCAGCGCACCGCCGACCTGTTCCTCGCCAACCACTTGATCCCCAAGGCCGTGCGGATCGAGCAGATCGTGTTCAAGAGCGAGTGAGGCCCATGCAACCCATCTATATCGACTTTCTCAACGGCCTGGACATCGCCGAGCTGGCCCTGAGCAACGACGAAATCCTCGCCGCCATCGAAGCCGGCCTGGTGCTCCAGGGCCGTGGCGAGGCGGTGATCGAGCCGCGCACCCACCTGATTCCCGGGGGCGCAATCAACGGCCATTTCAACGTGCTGCGCGGGGTGCTGGGGGGTGACATCGGCCACGCCGGGGTCAAGGTGGTGGGTGACTTCGTCGACAACTACCGCCAGGGCCTGCCCTCGGAACTGGCGATCCTCAACCTGCTGGACCCGGCCACCGGCGTGCCCCAGGCGATCCTCGACGCCTCGGCGATCACCGATATGCGCACCGGCGCGATCACCGCCATCGGCGCCAAGTACCTGGCGCGCCCGGACAGCAAGGTGCTGGCGCATATCGGCGCCCGCGGCACGGCGTACTGGAACGTGCGGCTGCTGGACCATCTGTTCGATTTCGAGGAAATCCGCGTGCACTCGCGCCGCGAGGACAGCCGCGAGGCCTTTGCCGAACGCCTGCGCCGCGACCTGGGCAAGCCGGTGATTGTCACCCACGACTGGGAGAGTGCGGTGCGCGGCGCGGACATCGTGGTCGAGGCCTCGCGGCTGAACCAGCCCGAACCTTTGCTGCGCACCGAATGGATCAAGCCCGGCGTCTTTGTCGTGCCCTACGGCACCATGAGCGCGGTGGAGCTGTCGCTGACCGACATCATGGACAAGTTGGTGGTGGACGACTGGGGCCAGTGCAAGGGCGGCCTGTTCGGTTCGCTGCGGGCCCATGTCGAGGCCGGCAAACTCAGTGAGCAGACCCTGCACGCCGAGCTTGGGCAGATAGTCGCAGGCCATAGAAGCGGCCGGCAGCACGCCGAGGAAAACATCCTGTTCTGGCACCGCGGCCTGAGCCTCAGCGATATCGCCCTGGGCCACGCCCTGCTGCAAAAAGCCCGGCGCCTGGGCATCGGTCAGCGGCTGCGTTTCGCATGATCGGCCTGGGCCCGGAAGGCCTGGCGCTGACTGACCTGCTGCGCATTGCCCGCGAGGAGGCGGCGCTGCAATTCACCCCGGCCGCCCGGCAACGGATCGCCGCCGGCCATGGGCTGTTGCGGGAACGGATGGCCGCGGGCGACGCCATCTACGGCGTGACCACCGGCCTGGGCGCGGCGGTGGATGTGGCCCTGACCCAGCCGGATGACGACCTGCAACGGCGCATTCCCCTGGGCCGGGCCGTGGGCCTCGGGCGCCTGGCCACGCGGCCTGAACTGCGGGCGATGATTGCCGCGCGCCTGGCCGGGCTGGCCCAGGGCCGCTCGGGTATTTCCCTGGCCAGCGCCGACAGCCTGCTGGCCTTGCTCAACGCCGGGATCGAACCCGAGGTGCCGTTGCTTGGCTCCCTGGGGGAAAGCGACCTGGCGCCATTGGCGCACCTGGGCCTGGCGCTGATCGGCGAGGGCTGGGTGCGCTGGCGTGGCGAGCGGCTGCCGGCGGGGGAAGCCTTGCAGCGCAGTGGCCTGCAACCGGCGCGGCTGCTGGACAAGGACGGTCTGGCGCTGGTCTCGGCGAATGCGGCGAGCCTTGGCCTGGGGGCCTTGTTGCTGGCCGAGGCCGACCAGGCCCTGGACAGCCTGCTGGCGGCGCTGGCGCTGTCTTGCGAAGGCTATCGGGCCAACCTCAGCCCCTTCCAGCCCTGGGCGTCGCGCTTGCGGCCGGCGGCGGGCCAGGTCGAGCAATCGGCGGCGCTGCTGGACTTGCTGGAGGGCGGCCAGTTGCGCCAGCCCGGTAGCGCCCGGCGCTTGCAGGATCCCTTGAGCTTTCGCTGTGCCGGCGTGGTGCAGGGCGCGGCGCGACAGGCCTGGGCACAACTGCGCGAACATCTGCAACTGGAGCTGGCCAGCGGCGCCGACAACCCGGCCTTGATCGACGAGCAGCGCCAGGTCCTGGCCACCGCCAATTTCGACAGCACGCATCTGGCACTGGCCGGGGAAGGCCTGGGGTTGGCTTTGAGCCGGGTCGCGGCCTGTTGCGCCGAGCGTATCGCCAAGCTGCTGTCTCCAACCTCCAGCGAACTGCCGCGCTTTCTTATCGAGCGGCCTGGGCATCTCGGCATGGCCGCCTTGCAACGCAGTGCCGCGGCGCTGCTGGCGGAGATCGGCCATCTGGCCAATCCGCTGCCGGCGGTCTGCGTGCCGGTGGCCGATCGGGTCGAAGACTACGCCGGCCAGGCTCTGGCGGTGATCGAGAAAACCCGGCAACTGACCCAGCGCCTGGCCTGGCTGGCGAGTATTGAGCTGATAGTCGCGGCCCAGGCCATCGACCTGCGCGGACCCTTGCAGCTGGGTGTCGGCAGCGCCCGCATCCACCGCGCGGTGCGCAGCCAGGTGGCGTTTCTCGATCAGGATCGGCCGGGCTCGGTGGATGTGCTGGCCCTGACTGAATTTATTCAACGGGGAGGGCTGGGCTGAGCAGGCGAGCGGCTTCTGTAGGAGCCAAGCTTGCTGGCGACGCGGACAATCGAGCGTCGACCGGCCGCTCCTACAGAACAATCTCGGCCGCCAGTGCCGCTTGCACCGCTTCGCGCTGGGCGATTCGCGCCTGGAAGCGCGCCAGCGCCGGCCATTGTTCCAGGTCGATGGCGAAGCCGGCGGTCCAGCGCAGCACGGTGAACAGGTAGGCGTCGGCGACACCGAAGGATTCGCCCAGCAGGTAGGTTTGTTGTTGCAGCGTTTGCTCCAGCAGCGTCAGGCGCTTGAACAGTTTCTGCCGGATCAGCGCCTGGGTCGCTTCGGGAAACTCAGGGTTGAACAGCCAGCCGAGGCCGCCATGGATCTCGCTGGAGACGAAGTTGAGCATCTCCTGCAACCGCACCCGTTGCCAGCTGCCATTGGCCGGTGCCAGGCCCGCCTGCGGCTTGAGGTCGGCCAGGTATTGCAGGATCGCCGGGCCTTCGGTCAGCACCTGGCCGTCCTCCAGTTCCAGCGCTGCCACATAACCCTTGGGGTTGATCGCCAGGAAGTCGCCGCCGTCGGCCGTGGTTTTATTGCGGTTGTCGACCCGGACCAGGGTGAACGGCAGGGCCAGTTCGCGCAGCACGATGTGCGGGGCCAGCGAGCAGGCGTGGGGCGAGAAATACAGGTTCATCGAGGGCTCTCCAGAGGGGGGAGATCAGTGTCATAGTCCGCGCTGCTCTCAGTAAAATTAATCTTTCAGAAAAACCCCATAAGGACAGCTACTGCCATGATGAACCTGATGCACTGGCGCATGCTGGTGGCCGTGGCGGATACCGGCAACATCACCCGCGCCGCCGAGCGGGTTGGCATGACCCAGTCCGGCGCCAGCCAGGCCCTGGCGCTGCTCGAAGACAACCTGGGCGTGCAGCTGTTCACCCGGGAGAACCGCCAGGCCCTGCCCACCGCCATTGGCGAACAGGTGGTGGAACAGGCGCGGCTGATGCTCGCGGCGTTGCAGAACATCCGCGACACCGCGGACGCCTGCCGGGACATTCAGCGCGGCACCATTCGCCTGGCGAGTTTCCCCATGGTGCTGGCGACTTTCCTGCCGCCGCTGCTGCGGCGCTTCAAGCAGTTGTATCCGGGCATCCAGGTGGTGGCGCTGGAGGTCAGCGACGACGAGGTCGAGGCCTTGCTCGAGGCGCGCTTGATCGATGTCGGGGTGCTGCTCAACCCTGCGCCCGAGCGCAGTGTCGGCCTGCTGGGACGCGATGCCTGGGTGGCGGTGCTGCCGGCGGGGCATGCCCTGGCGCGCCGTGCTCAGGAGCAGGGGGTGACCTTGCAGGAACTGGTGAGCCAACCCTTCGTGCTGGCCACCGGCGGCTGTTCGGTGAATGCCCGCAGCCTGGCGGCGGGTGCCGGCCTGGAGCTGGCGGATGTGCGGGTCGAGGTGCGGGAGTGGAGCAGCGCCTTCACCCTGGTTCGCGAGCAAGTGGGGGTGACCCTGGTGCCGCAGATGACCTTGCCGGAGCAACGCCACGGTTTGTGCGTACTGCCATTGAGCGAGCCGATCCCGCGCACCTTTGCCCTGGTGCTGGCCGAGGGCAGCGAGCCGTCGCCGGCGCTGCGGGCCTTGCTCGATATGCTGGCCCAGGGCTGAGCGCAGCCGCTCAAGTCAACTCATAAAAAAGGGTTCCCGTGGGGAACCCTGTTTCGGCTGGCCGCTTTTAAAGCGCCGCGAGGAACTTGTCGGTGACTTGTTTCTCGACGCCGCTGGCGTCCTTCTCGACTTGCGCCAGCTTCAGTTTGTCCTGAACCCGCTGGGCAATTTCCTGAGCCACCGCGTGCTGTTTCTCCGGCGGCATGTTTTTCAGGTCTTCCTCGGTAATGCCCATCTCTTCGAGGATGCGGTCGCGCATGCGCTGTTCAGGGGACTTGCTCATGTAGTCCTTGAACTCATCCAGGGCCGAGCTCTGGGTGGCGCTGTTGGCCTGCGCGGTACTGGCGGTCGGCGGGGTGGCCTGCAACAGCACGCGGGTCTTGGCGAAGGCCGCGGCGACATTGTCGCTGACCGTGTTGCTGGCCTGCTGCACGGCCTGGGACGCTTGCAGGGTCGCGGTGTTCTGCACGTTCTGCATCAAACCGCTGTACAGCGCGCTGGCGGCCGCGGTGCTCGGGTCCATGTCGGACCGCTGGGAGGGCTGGATTGCCGTGGTTTTCTGGGCACTGACCAACATGATTGGGTACCTGTGTGTAAGGGCTGTCCAAGGCTGCGCAGCAATTTGCATGCCGCCGCGCTGGAGGATCCTGGGACGGGGCTCTTTGCCAGGGCTTTGCGCCGATTGCCCGGCAAGGCTGGCGGCACGCGGCGGACAAGCCTTGCCGCTTGCGGCCAGCGGCGACCGGTCAACGCTGGGCGATGTTCTCCAGGGCCAGGTTGCGGGTACGCGGGCCGAAACGGCCGATGGTGAACATCACGATCAGCATGCTGCCGACAATGAACGCCAGGACCCCGGGCGTGCCGAAGCGGTCGAGGAAAAAGCCGATCAGCAGGCTGCTGAACACCGTCGACAGGCGGCTGAACGAGTAGCAGAAACCCACCGCCCGGGCGCGGATATTGGTGGGGAACAACTCGCTTTGATAGGAGTGGTAACTGAAGCTCAGCCAGGCGTTGCAGAAGGTGATCATTACCCCGCAGACGATCAGCCCCAGGGCCGTGCTCTGCCAGGCGAACAGGGTGCCGAAGGTCATGGCGCCGAGGGCCGAGCCGACGATCTGCCACTTGTTCTCGAAGCGGTTGGCGAACTTGACGAACAGCAGCGGCCCCAGCGGATAGGCGAGGGTGATGATAAAGGCGTACATCAGGCTGTGGGTGACGCTCACGCCCTGGCCCGAGAGCAGCGCCGGCAGCCAGTTGCCGAAACCGAAGAAACCGATGGCCTGGAATACATGGAACACGATCAGCATCAGTGCCCGGCGCCGATAGGGCGGTTGCCAGATATCGGCGAAACGCCCCGAGCCCTGGACACCGAGGGCCTCGGGTTGCGGGGTGTCCAGCGGTTTGCCGTGGTCCTTGGCGCAGCGCGCCTCGATGCCGTCCATGATCCGCTCGGCCTCGGCGAAGCGCCCATGCTGGGCCAGCCAGCGCGGCGACTCGGGCAGGCGTGAACGCAACCACCAGATAAACAGCGCGAACACCGCGCTGGCCAATACCACCCAGCGCCAGCCGGCGATGCCGAACGGGTCCTGCGGCACCAGCCACCAGGACATCAGCGCCACCGCCGGTACCGAGAGAAACTGCACAAAAAAGGCAAAGGCGAAGGCTGAGCTACGCATGTGCTTGGGCACCAGCTCGGAGAGGTAGGCGTCGATGGTCACCAACTCGATGCCCAGGCCGATGCCCACCAGAAAGCGCATGCCGATGATCCCCAGGGCCGAGGTCTGCACGCCCATCAGCACCGTGGCCACGGTGTACCAGATCAGGGCGAAGGTGAAGATCGCCCGGCGCCCGAAGCGGTCGGCGATCGGGCTCAGCAGGCTGGCGCCGAGGAATAGGCCGAGAAAGGTCGCCGAGGCGAAGGCTGCCTGGTCGGAAAAACCGAACACACCCCGGCTGCCGGTGGCGAAGATCCCGTCGCGGATCAGGCCGGGGCTGATATAGGCGGTCTGGAACAGGTCATACAGCTCGAAGAAACCGCCAATCGACAGCAGCGCCACCAGGCGCCAGACCGTGGTGACGGCGGGCAGGCGATCGATGCGGGCGGAGATATTGGCGGCGCGGACCGGGTCGAGGCCGTCGGTGGCGACAGTGGGGGCGAGGGACGACATGGGCGGGATTCCAGGTTTCGGTGAAGAGGAATCTTAGCTGGCTAACGGAAATCAATGATTGTGAATGCGGGCTCGGAAGTCGGGCTGTGCGCTGATTTATTGTCGTATTCCGTTACATCTTGGCGGTTTGTGCCGCAGCATCAACCAAAGCGGCATCCAGCTCCTACAGAAAAAGGACGATTCAGGGAATGCCATTGCGTCCATGCAGCAGGAAGGCCGGGCGTTCGCTGAGCCGTGCGTAATAGGCGGCGATGGCGGGGAAGTCGGGGCGCTCCATGGGCGTCATCATCCAGCGATGCACCGACAGCCCGAGGACGATATCGGCCAGGCTGAACTGCGAGCCGAGCACATAGTCGCCGCTGCTTGCCAGTTGCTGTTCGAGCAGGGCCATCTTGGCGTTCCAGCCGCGAAGGCCGGCGGCGATCCGCAGCGGGTCCTGAAAGTCCGGGTTCTGCCGGACCAGGGCGACGAAGGCGTAGCTCCACGCCGGATTGAGCTCTGTGGCCTGCCAGTCCATCCACTGCTCCACCAACGCCCGGGCCCGGGGTTCGCCGGGCAGCAGCCGTTGCACGGCGACCTTGCCGGTCAGGTACCGGCAAATACTGTTGGACTCCCACAGCGCGCCGGCGTCATCGATCAGCACCGGCACCTGGGCGTTGGGGTTGAGCCGGAGAAACTCCGGTGTGTGGGTCGACTGGAAGCCGCTGCCCCAATCCTCGCGTTCGTAGGGCAGGCCCAGTTCCTCGCAGGTCCACAGCACTTTTCGGACATTGATCGACGAGGCTTTACCGAGAATTCTCAGGGTTCCCATGCAAGCTTTCCTTGGCGGGTGGAGGGCCCTGGAAATCTAACAGCGGCGCCGCTCTTGGGCGATGCCGATTTGCACTCTGGCCTCAGACCGGGTCCGGCAGCGCCGACGCCGGCAGGCCAAAGACCCGGTCGAACAGCCAGTTGAAGACGAAGGTGTAGCAGGGGATGAACAGGATCAGCGCCAGGTCGAGCAGGAAGGCCTGCACCAGGCTGATGTGCATCCACCAGGCGATCAGCGGGATCAGGAACAGGATCAGCGTCAGCTGGAAACCCACGGCATGGGCGATCCGCCGCTTGACCGTGCGGGTCCGCGAGACCTGGCGGCTTTCCCAACGCTCGAACAGGCTGGTGTAGATGAAGTTCCAGGTCACCGCGATGCTGGTGATCACCACCGCCAGCGGGCCGGTGCTGCTCGGCGAGGTGCCGGACAGCAAGGCCAGGCCCAGGGCCGAGAAGGTCATGCCGAACACCTCGAACAGTGACACGTAAACCAGTTTGCGCTTGATGCCTTGCATGCTTTTTTTCCTCCGCGTTCGTTGGCCCGGGCCGCTCCTTTTGCAGGAAGGGCTGGCGAATGCGGCGCAAGATAGCTTCAATGTGCCTGACAGAAAAAGTCAGTAGCTTTCAGGTTTACTGATAGGTCGACATCCTAGACAGGCGTCTGCATGAACTTCTCCAGCGACAGCATCCAGTTGTTTCTCGCCGTGCTCGAGCGCGGTTCGTTTTCCGCGGCGGCCCGAGCCCTGGGCAAGGTGCCTTCGGCGGTGAGCATGGGTATCGCCAACCTTGAGGCGGAGCTGGGCTACCCCCTGTTCGACCGCAGCCATCGCGAGCCAGTGCCCACCGCCATGGCCAATGCCCTGGCGCCCCACGCGCGGCTGATCGCCGAGCAGCTCAAGCACTTGCAGGTGCATGCGGTGGAGTTGTCCCTGGGGTTGGAAAGCCGGCTGTCCATCGGCGTGGTCGAGGACATCGACAAGTCCCGGGTGCTGGCGGCGATCAAGCGGATCGCCGAGCGTCATCCGTTGCTCGACATCGAGGTACTGAGCGCGCCCCAGGACGATCTGTTGCAACTGCTGCACACTGGCCGGATCGCGGTCGGCGTGGCCTTCGCCGGGCTGAGCCTGAACGTGCTGGAGTATTTCCAGTACGTCGGCAGCGAGCGGATGATCGCCTGCATTTCCGCGCGCCATCCATTACCCGAGGCGCCGGATGCCACCCTCTATCTGGAAGAGCTGGTCAACGTGCGTCAGGTGGTGGTTGCCAGCCGCGACCTGCCGATCCGCGACACCCGGCCACTGATCGCCGAGTCCTACTGGCGCACCGACAGCCTGGCCATGGCCCTGGACATGGTCGAGTCCGGCATTGGCTGGGGCAATTTCCCGCTGTCGGTGATCGCGCCCTTGCTCAAGGCCGGGCGGCTCAAGCGCCTGACCTTCAAGAACATCGACAACGGCCTGCTGCTGCCGGTGCACGCGGTATGGCTGAAGAACCAGCCCCTGCAAAAGGCCGCCCAGGCTTTTGTGCAGTTGCTGGGTGGGCAGGATCCGGCGCTGGCCCCGCAGGTTCATGCCGAGGTGAGGCCGTAAGCCTGTCCGCTTATGGGGCCGGGCGGGTGGCGTCGTGCTGCTCGCTGCCCAGCGCCTGGTGACGCAGCCAGTCGAGCAAGCGGGCAACGGGCGAGTCCGGGTCGACAGCCTCGGGCGACAACAGGTAGTAGGCGCTGCCGTCGGCGATAAAACCGAAAGGCGCGACCAGCAGGCCCGACTCCAGGTCGTCGCGCACCAGTTGCCAGGGCGCGATGGCCAGCCCCAACCCAGCCACCGCCGCTTGCAGGCTGAAGTAGAAATGCTCGAAGACCTGCTCCGTGCCCGGCGCCTGTTGCATTCCCTTGAGGGTCAACCATTGCTCCCAGGCCGCTGCCCGGGTCGCGCTGTGCAGGCGTGGCGCCGTATCCGATAGCCGCACTCTGCCGCTTGCATCGCGGGTCCAGCCGACGGCCTGGTCCGGGCGACACACCGGGCCGATGGCTTCATCGAACAGCCACTGCGCATGGGTGTGGGGCGGCCAGGGAAAGTCGTTGCGGCGGATCGCCAGGTCGATGCCTTGAGCAAAGGCGAAGGGCCCACCGCCGGCCACCAGTTGCAGGGGGATATCCGGATGAGCGGCGAAGAAGGCCGGGATCCGTGGAATCAGCCAGCGCATCAGCAGAGTCGGTTCGCAGGACAGCACCAGGGCCGCGGCCTTGTCGGGCGTTCGCAGTTTGCGGGCGGTGGCGTCGATCAGGTCGAAGGCATGCTCCACGCTGTGCAGCAATTCGCGGCCAGCTTCGGTGAGAAAGACCCGATGGCTGCGACGCTCGAACAGCCGTGTGCCGAGGTCTTCTTCCAGGGTGCGGACGGCACGGCTGATGGCGCCGTGGGTCAGGTGCAGGGCTTCGCCGGCGCGGGTGAAGCTCTCCAGGCGAGCGGCGGCCTCGAAACAGCGCAGGGCGCTCAGGGGTGGCAGGCGGCGATGGGTTGTCTGTGAGTTTTTATCACCGTGAATGTCAGTTTTCATCGTTCGCTCTGTGACGGTTCGTGCCCATAAAGTATGGGCCGGATTCTATAGCGAAGGCGCTTGAAAATGACTGAACTGTTAGTAGTAATCACCATCACCATCCTCGCGGTGCTCAGCCCGGGGCCGGATTTCGCCATGGTCACGCGTAACAGCCTGGTGCTGTCGCGTCGGCATGGGGTGTTCACGGCGCTGGGGATCGGGCTCGGAGTGATGCTGCATATCGGCTACACGCTGTTGGGCGTCGGCCTGCTGGTCAAGGAATCGCTGCTGCTGTTCAGCGTGCTGAAAATCGCCGGGGCGCTGTACCTGGTTTATCTCGGTATCGGCATGCTGCGCAGCCGTGCGGTCGAGGAAGAGGTAGCGGTCGATGCGCCGCGGGTCTCGGCGTGGGCGGCGTTGCGTACGGGGTTTTTGACCAATGCGCTGAATCCCAAGACCATGATTTTCGTGGTCAGCCTGTTCATGCAGGTGATGCAGCCAGGTACCGCGCCGGGTGTGCAGATCGGCTATGGCGCGATCATTGTCCTGGCCCATGTGCTGTGGTTCGTGGCGGTGGCGCTGTTCTTTTCGGCACCGGGCATCCGGGCCCGGCTCATGGCTTACAAACGGCGTATCGACCAGCTGTTCGGCGTTCTGCTGGTAGGTTTCGGCGTGCTGCTCAGCGCCCTGAGCCTGCGTTCCTGAACGCGGCTCAGGTACTCTCGCGCACCATCAGCTCGAAGCCCATGTCCACCACCGGCTTGGCCACGCTGTTGCCGGCCATCAGGGTCAGCAGCTGTTCCGCGGCGCGGCGGCCGATGGCTTCGCGCGGGGTGCTGATGCTGCTCAGGCGCGGCACCATGTGCGCCGAGGCGGGCAGGTCGTTGAAGCCCATCACCGCCACTTGCTCGGGGATCCTGATGCCGCAACGCATGGCTTCCAGCAGGGCGCCGTGGGCCAGGTCGTCGTTGCCGAAGAAGATCGCGTCCACGTCCGGGTGGCTGTGCATCAACTGCAGGAAGAGTTCGCCGCCCAGGCCCACCGACGAGGGGCGCGGGGTGAGGACTTCCAGTTTCGGGTCGTAGAGGCCGGCTTTCTCCAGGCCGCGGCGGAAACCTTCGCCGCGCATCAGGGTGCGCTGGTCGAGCTGGGCGCCGATATAGGCCAGGCGCTTGCGGCCGCGGGAGATCAGGTGCTCGGCGGCGGTTTCCCCGGCGTTGTGCTGGGAGAAACCCACGCAGTTCAGGCCGGCCTCGGGGTTGAGGTCCATCATGTAGACGCAGGGAACGTTGCTGGCTTCGACCATCCGTCGGGCGCTTTCGGTCCGGTCGAAGCCGGTCAGCAGCAGGCCGCGGGGCTGGTAGGCCATGTAGTTGCGCAGCAGGTTTTCTTCTTCGTCGGGGGAATAGTGGAAGTTGCCGATCAGCACTTCGAAGCCCTTGGGCCGCAAAACCTGATGAATGGCTTCCAGGGTATCGATGAACAGCAGGTTGGACAGCGACGGCACCAGCACCACCACCGAATGGCTCTGGGCCGAGGCCAGGGCGCGGGCGGCGGGGTTGACCACGTAGTTGAGTTCGCGGGCGGCCTTCTGCACCTTTTCCACCAGTTCAGTGGCCACTGTGTCGATGCCGCGCAGGGCTCGCGAGGCGGTGATCGGGCTGACGCCGGCCAGGCGCGCGACTTCGTTGAGGGTCGGGCGCCCCGTGGTGCGGGTATTTTTATCGTTCTTGGAGGAGGTCATCAGACGGCTTGCCAAACAAAATTCAAGTCACTAAGGTAGCGCTGTCTCGAAACAGCTGCAATGCGTGAGCGCGGTCGGCCTGACCCGCACTCTTTGGTTTCGCGGCCTATATACGCGGCAACCCACAAAAATGACAAGAAGGCGTCGGCATAAACTATTTTTGCACTAGCGTTTTCAAGAGCGAAGGTAGCGCTGTCTGCGCGCTGAGGTGTTACATGAGTCAACCCATCACCGCCCTGGTCATCATGGGCGTTGCCGGCTGCGGCAAGTCCAGCGTCAGTGAAGCGCTGTGCCAGCGCAGCGGCGCCACGGCCATTGAAGGCGATACGTTCCACCCTGCCGCCAATATCGCCAAGATGAGTGCCGGTATTCCCCTGAACGACGACGACCGTGCCGGCTGGCTCGACAGCCTGTGCGACGAGTTGCGTCGCGCCCTGGCCGCCGGACAACGTCCGGTGCTGACCTGCTCGGCGCTCAAGCGCAAGTACCGCGACCGCCTGCGCAGCGCCACGCCCGGCCTGGGCTTCGTTTTCCTGCAATTGACACCACAGGTGGCCGCCGATCGCGTGGCCCACCGTCCGGGGCATTTCATGCCTTCGACCCTGATCGACAGTCAGTTCGCGACCCTCGAATCTCCCGTGGGCGAACCCCTGACCCTGGCATTGGACGCCACCATCCACAGCGTTGACCGGCTGGCCGAACAGGCCCATGGCTGGTGGCTGGAGCACGGGCTGGACTCACCCCGATAAGCTTCGGCTCACCTAGATAGCGCTATCCCACTCGGCTCACGTTTTTAACGCTTGAATAAAAACAACAAACCGGAGGCAACCCCATGTTTGGCATGTCCCAAGAGACCTATCTGCTGGTAGACGCAGTGGTCACCATTATCGGGCTGATCGTGCTGATCACTCGATTCAAGCTGCATCCCTTCATCGCCCTGACCATCGCCGCGGGTTTCCTCGGCCTGACGTCGGGCATGCCGGTGGACAAGATCATCAAGGCGTTCCAGGACGGCTTCGGTGGGGTACTCGGTTTCGTCGGGATCATCCTCGCGCTGGGCACCATGCTCGGCAAAATGATGGCCGAATCCGGCGGCGCGGATCAGATCGCCCAGACCCTGATCCGCTCGTTCGGCAAGGAGCGGGTGCAGTGGGCGATGATGTTCGCCGCCTTCCTGGTGGGCATCCCGCTGTTCTTCGAGATCGGCTTCGTGCTGCTGATCCCGCTGGTGTTCATCGTCGCCCGGCGCACCGGCGTGTCGATCATCAAGATCGGTATCCCGCTGCTGGCCGGCCTGTCCGCGGTGCACGGCCTGGTGCCGCCGCATCCGGGCCCGCTGCTGGCCATCGGCGTGTTCGGCGCCGACATCGGCAAGACCATTCTCTACGGCCTGATCGTGGCCCTGCCGACCGCGATCATCGCCGGTCCGATCTACGGCACCTTCATCGCCAAGCACATCCCGGGTCATCCGAACCAGGAACTGGTGGACCAGCTGGCGCGCGAAAACACCTCGGCCAACCTGCCGAGCTTCAGCGTGACCCTGCTGACCGTGCTGCTGCCGGTGTTCCTGATGCTGCTCAAGACCTTCGCCGACGTGGCCTTCCCGGACGGGCATTTCTTCCGCATCTGGATGGACATGATCGGTCACCCGATCAGCGCGCTGCTGCTGGCCTTGCTGCTGTCGCTCTATACCTTCGGTTCGCGCCAGGGCATCGGCTCCAAGCAGATCCTCAAGCTGCTCGACGCCAGCCTGGCGCCGACCGCGGCGATCATCCTGATCATCGGTGCCGGCGGTGGCTTCAAGCAGATGCTGGTGACCAGCGGCGTGGGTGACGTGATCGGCCACATGGCGGTCAACGCGCAGATCTCGCCGATCCTGTTGGCGTGGCTGGTGGCGGCGGTGATCCGGATCGCCACCGGTTCGGCGACCGTGGCGACCATCACCGGCGCGGGCATTGTGGTACCGGTGGTCGGCATGATTCCTGGGGTCAACCGCGAGCTGCTGGTGCTGGCCACCGGCGCCGGCTCGCTGATCCTGTCCCACGTCAACGACGCCGGTTTCTGGCTGGTGAAGCAGTACTTCAACATGACCGTGGCGGAAACCTTCAAGACCTGGACCGCGATGGAAACCATCCTCTCGGTGGTGGGCCTGATCTTCATCCTGCTGCTGTCGCTGGTGGTCTGACCCGAACCCTGTAGCCGCTGCCGAAGGCTGCGATAAGGCTCGAAGAGCCTTCAGCGATTGCAAGATCGCTACGGCCGTGCCGGCCGATCGCAGCCTGCGGCAGCGGCTACAGGGGCGACAGACAGGCACAAAAAAACCGCATCGCTGCGGTTTTTTTGTGCCTGCTTATAGGGCGACGCGGATCAGCCTTTCTGCACCAGGCCATCGGCGCGGAACATGCCGCGGATGCCGCGCACGGCCTGGCGGATGCGGTCCTGGTTTTCGATCAGGGCGAAGCGCACATGGTCGTCGCCGTACTCACCGAAACCCACCCCTGGCGAGACGCAGACCTTGGCCTCGGCCAGCAGCTTCTTGGCGAACTCCAGCGAGCCCAGGTGCGCGTAGGCCTCGGGAATCTTCGCCCAGACGTACATCGAGGCCTTGGGGTTCTCGACCATCCAGCCCAGCTCATGCAGGCCCTTGACCAGCACATTGCGGCGCTGGCGGTACTGCTCGGCGATGTCTTTCACGCACTGCTGGTCGCCTTCCAGCGCAGCGATGGCCGCCACCTGCAGCGGGGTGAAAGTGCCGTAGTCGTGGTAGCTCTTGATCCGCGCCAGGGCGCTGACCAGCTCCGGGTTGCCGACCATGAAGCCGATGCGCCAGCCGGCCATGTTGTAGCTCTTGGACAGGGTGAAGAACTCCACCGCGATGTCCTTGGCGCCCGGCACCTGCATGATCGACGGGGCTTTCCAGCCGTCGTAGACGATGTCGGCGTAGGCCAGGTCGTGGATCACCAGCACGTCGTACTGCTTGGCCAGGGCGATCACCCGTTCGAAGAAGTCCAGTTCGACGCACTGCGCGGTAGGGTTGGATGGGAAGCCGAGGATCATCATCTTCGGTTTCGGGATCGAGCCGCGGATGGCCCGCTCCAGCTCGTCGAAGAAGTCCACGCCCGGCACCAGCGGCACCGAACGCACCTGGGCGCCGGCGATCACCGCGCCGTAAATGTGAATCGGGTAGCTGGGGTTGGGCACCAGCACGGTGTCGCCCTGGTCCAGGGTGGCGAGCATCAGGTGCGCCAGGCCTTCCTTGGAACCGATGGTGACGATGGCTTCGCTTTCCGGGTCGATATCGACCTCGTAGCGATCCTTGTACCAGCGCGAAATGGCCCGGCGCAGACGCGGAATACCCTTGGAGGTGGAGTAGCCGTGGGTGTCTTCGCGCTGGGCGACGGTGACCAGTTTCTCGACGATGTGCGGCGGAGTCGCACCGTCGGGGTTACCCATGCTCAAGTCGATGATGTCTTCGCCGCGCCGACGCGCAGCCATCTTCAGCTCGGCAGTGATATTGAATACGTAGGGGGGGAGTCGATCTATGCGCGCAAAGCGGCGCGGCGAACCTTGTTCGGCCATTGTTGCCTCGAGTACGTGAGCGCCCGGAACCGTCCGAGCGACGTCGGCCACTGCGGTGGCCTGGGGGCAGACGATAAGGGCTGTGGCGCCAGGCTGTCCAGAGGGGCGCGGCAACTATTTTTTGCCGGCAGCGGCGTTGCCTGGACAGGGATTTGCATCATGCAGGCTGGATTCGCAGCCCGCGCATTGTGTTTGCCGGGCCCTCCCGCGTTAAATACCCCCCACTCGAACAACCGCATCGAACAGGATGAATGATGGAGTTTACCAGCGGCTTTCTGCTGAGCCTTTCGCTGTGCCTGGACATAGGCGTGGCCAATATCGCGATGATTACCCTGGCCATGCAGCGTGGTTATTTCCAGGGTTTCTGTCTGGGCCTGGGCACCTGTGTCGGTGACCTGGTCTACGCCGTGCTGGCGCTGGCCGGCATGACCGTGCTGCTGCAGTACGAAGCGGTGCGCTGGGTGCTGTGGATCGGCGGATCGGCGCTGCTGGTGTACTTCGCGGCGAAGATGATCTATTCGGCGATCCACCACAGCGCGGTGCTGGCCGAGGCCGGGGAGGTGGACAACGGTTCGCCGCGCAAGGAGTTTTTCCGCGGCATTTTCCTGGCCATGTCGTCCCCCAGCGCGATCCTCTGGTTCGCCGCAGTGGGCGGTACCCTGATTGCCCGTTCCGGTGGTGGTGACCTGCTCAGTTCCGGGCTGTTCCTCAGCGGCTTCTTCTGCGCCGGGCTGGCCTGGGTCGTGGGCCTGTGCTTTGCCGCGACCCAGGGCGGCAAGCTGCTGGGCGACAAATTGTTGCGCTACTCCTACCTGGCATCTGCGGCGATCTTCTGCTATTTCGCGGTCTACGTGATCCTGTCCGGTTACCAGGAGTTCATTGTCGGCGCGGCGGTCGCGGAGCTTCCCGCGCTCTGACCCAGCGATTCGGGTTTGGCCTCTATACTCCCTGCCGAACCCATTTTTCAGGCAGGAGTCGCATCATGGATGAGCAAAAACAGGTCAGCGGGCCAGTGCCGCGTTTCGAGAAGGGGCGCTTTCTGCTGATCGCCGGTCTGGGCGGGCGTTTCACTCCCGAGACGACGCAGGGCATTCCTGAACTCTGGGAGCGCTTCATTCCCCATATCGGCAAGGTTCCCGGCCAGGTAGGGGAGGAGACCTACGGCCTCTGCTGCAACCCCGACGGCAAGGGCGGGTTCGAATACATCGCCGGGGTCGAAATCAGCAAACTCGACGATTTGCCCGAGCTGTACCGCTGGGTCGAGGTGCCGCCGCAGCACTATGCGGTGTTCGAGCACCAGGGGCCGCTTGCGGGCCTGCCGCAGACCTTCCAGTACATCTGGAAAACCTGGCTGCCACAGTCCGGGCGCGAAGCCGCCGATGCGCCGGAATTCGAACGCTACAGCGCCGACTTCAACCCCGATACCGGCCAGGGCGTGCTGGAAATCTGGCTGCCGCTCAAGGAACAGTGACCCGCACCGCGAGCACCGGCCGGGCCCGCGGTGGGCCCGGTCATTTGCCTTTGTTCGGCCGGCGGGCGCGCCACAGGTCGATGGACAGGGTGACAAAACCGAACGCACTGATACCGAACAGCACCAGCAAACCGATCTGAACATTGCTCATGGCGACTTCCGTACTCGACCAGGATGGGATTGATTGAGCCCTGATAAATAACCCGCTCGGCGCGCGGATGACAGCGACTCTACGCAGGTTTTACGGGCTTGCCGCCGTTCGATATGCAAGCCTTATTACTTTATGATCGGCGGCATTTCCCATAGCCGATCCGTTCCCCATGACCTTATCCAGCCTGTTGATCCGTCAGGTCGCCGCCGCTGACCTGGACCGCTGCTTCGCCATCGAAACCCTGGCCTACGAAGGCGACGAAGCCGCCACCCGGGAAAAGATCGCCACCCGCATCGCCACCTGGCCCGAGGGCTTCATCGTCGCCGAAGTGGAGGGCGTGGTGGCCGGCTTCATCAACTCCGGGGCGGCCTTCGAGGTGGAGATGGCCGACGAGGCCTTCAAGGAACTGATCGGCCACGACCCGGCCGGGCCCCATGTGGTGATCATGTCGGTGGTGGTGCTTCCGGACTCTCAGGGCCAGGGGGTTTCCCGGCGTCTGCTGGAGGCCTTTATCGAGCGCATGCGCGGCCTGGGCAAGGCCAGCATCAACCTGATGTGCAAGGAGCGGCATGTGCCCTTGTACGAGCGCTTCGGCTTCGTCTATCTCAAGGCTTCGGCGTCGGACCATGGCGGCATGGCCTGGCACGAGATGGTGCTGGAACTGTGAGGTCGTAACGCAGGTCGTAACGCCACGGCGTAGGGGCGAGGCTTGCCCGCGATAGGCGCGCCGCGGTCTGGCTGATGTACTGCGTCAGCCTTCATCGCGAGCAAGCTTCGCTCTTGCAGGGCCTTCAATACAGGCTGTTGCGCACCCGTTCCGGCATTTCCCGGTCGTAGCGGTCGGCGTCGAACTGGCCGTCGCAGAGGCGCTTGAGGATGGCGCCGGCCGAGGGCAGGGCCGAGCGTTCCAGGTAGTGCTCGGGGTTCCACAGGTCGGAACGCACGATGGCCTTGGAGCAGTGGAAGTAGGCCGCCTCGACGTCCACCAGGATCACTGTGCGCGCCGGCTTGCCATTCACCGCGAAGCTGTCCAGCAGCGCCGGCTCGGCCGAGATCCGCGCCCGGCCATTGACCCGCAGGGTCTCGCCGATGCCCGGAATGATGAACAGCAGGGCCACCCGCGGGTCGCTGACGATATTGCGCAGGCTGTCGATGCGGTTGTTGCCCGGGCGGTCGGGCAGGGCCAGGGTGCGCTCGTCGATGATCCGCACGAAACCCGGGGTATCGCCGCGGGGCGAGCCGTCCATGCCGTCCGGGCCGCTGGTGCTCAGGATCACCAGCGGCGAGGCGCGCACCATGGCCTGGTAGTCCGGGTTGAGGAAGGGGATTTCCTTGCGCACGGCCCGCTCAATGGGCTGGCCGTAGATTGCTTCCAGTTGCTCGAGGGTGGTCAGCATCATGCTTCTCCTGGGTAATGTCAGAACATCAGGACCAGACGGCGTTCATAGCCGATGCGGCCCCTGTAGGCCTCGCCGCTGTCGACCCAGCCTTGCTTCAGATAGAGGCTGAAGGCCGCGGCGTTGTCCGCGTCCACCGACAGCATCAGCCCCTTGATCTCTGGCCACGCCTGGCGCGCGGCGGCGGGCAGGGCTTGCAGGCAGGCCCGGCCGTAGCCCTGGCCCTGGACCCGCTGATCGACCTGCAAGGCATGCAGGGTGGCGGTGTCGGGGTCGGCCCAATGGGGCAGGAACGGTGGGCGCTTGAGCAGCAGGAACGCCACCGGGACCTCTTCGGCCAACAGGGCGAAGCCCTTGATACCGGGCTCCGGCGCCTTGAGCAGGGTATGCAGCGCGGTGTAGATATCGCCGGAATAACTCTTCTGCCGCGGGTGCACTTCGAGCGCGTCGAGCTGCTGCAATTGCCTGGCGTCGAGCTGTTCGTAGGGCACGAGTCGGGTGGTCACTGGGCTGTCCATATCCGGGCACTGAGGGTGGGCTGTATGAGTGGCGATTCTAGCGATTTTGTCCAGGGTTCCGGTTTTTTTCCGGGCCCTGTCGATTTACCGGGCGGCCAGACGACTAAGGGTGTCTTCACGATTTAACGGTCGCCTGTGGCGGCCACCTTGAGCCCGTATCACTCAATCGCAAGGAGAGTCGCCATGAACGCCCAAACCACCGAAAGCGAAATCCGCAGCCTGATCGACGCCTGGCGCCAGGCCGTGATGGCCAAGGACATCGAGCGCATCGTCAGCTATTACGCCGACGACATCACCGCGTTCGACGCCGTGGCCGCGTTGCAATTCAAGGGCAAGCAAGCTTACCGCGCGCACTGGAAGGCCTGCATGGAGTTCTGCCCCGGCCCTGGCATCTTCGACTTCGAGCAACTGCACATAGTCGGCGCCAGCGACAGCGCCTTCGCCCACTGGCTGGCCCACTGCGGCGGCACCGACGACAAGGGCGAGACCAAGGCCTGCTGGATGCGCGTGACCGCTGGTTACCAGCGCCTGGGCGGCCAGTGGAAAGTGGTCCACGAACACTGGTCGGCGCCGTTCGACATGCAGAGCGGCACCGCCTTGTTCGACCTGCAACCCTGATCGTCGGGTTTTTCGCCAAAGCCTGAAACTGCAGCCATAGTTGATCAGCCCGATCGAGGAGAGCCCCATGAAATACCTATGCCTGGTCTACAGCGACGAACAGCTGTTGCACAGCCTGCCGGAGAGCCCGAAGGACGCCGAGTGCATGGCGTATGCCGAGTCGGTGCAAGGCAGCGGCCGGATGCTCGCCGCCGAGGCCCTGGAGTCGGTGCAGACCGCGACCACGGTGCGTATGCGCGGCGGCCGGCTGTCGATCACCGACGGCCCGTTCGCCGAAACCAAGGAACAGTTGGCCGGGTTCTACCTGATCGATGCCAAGGACCTCAACGAAGCCATCCAGGTCGCCGGCAACATCCCGGCGGCCCGGGTCGGCAGCGTCGAGGTACGTCCGGTGCGCGAGTTGAATCCCTGATCGCCACCCTGGAAAAACGAGCCCTGAAAAAACAAGCATAAGCAGGAGTTTCGCCATGACCGAGCACAGCGTGGGCCGTGCGCCCGCCCAATATGAGTTGTCCATCAGCCGCCTGATCGATGCGCCGCCCGGCAAGCTGTTCCGTGCCTGGACCGAACCGCAGTTGCTGGTGCAATGGTGGGGCCCCCACGGCATGACCACCCCGGAGTGCGAAATGGACCTGTGGGTCGGCGGCCAGTTTCGCACCCTGATGCGCGCCCCGGACGGCAACGAATACCCGACCATGGGCGTGTTCCTGGAGATCGTCGCGCCGCGGCGGCTGGTGTTCACCGATGCCTTCCTGCCGGGCTGGATTCCTTCGGACAAGGCCTTCATGAGCGCCGAGGTGACCTTCGACGACCTGGACGGCAAGACCCTCTACACCGCTCGCGCCATGCACTGGAGCGAAGAGGATCGCCAGGCCCATGAAGCCATGGGCTTTCACGAGGGCTGGGGGCAGAGCCTGGATCGCCTGGAAAGCCTGGTGACCCGAGGCATGCCGGACTGATGCCGACGGCAACGCAAGACAGCGTCAAGGCGCTGGTGGAGACGGTCTACCGCAACGAGTCGCGGCGGATCCTGGCGACCCTGATTCGCCTGCTGGGGGATTTCGACCTTGCCGAGGAAGCCTTGCACGAGGCGTTCTTCGTCGCGGTCGAACGCTGGCAGCGCGATGGCGTACCGGACAACCCGCGGGCCTGGCTGGTGTCGGCCGGGCGTTTCAAGGCCATCGACGGTTTGCGTCGGCGGGCGCGTTTCGCCGCGTCCCAGGCGGCGCTGGTCAGCCAGCTCGAAGAGCTGGAGCAGGCTGACTGGAGCGAGGAGGACCTGGAAGACGACCGCCTGCGCCTGATCTTCACCTGCTGCCACCCGGCGCTGGCGGCGGACGCCCAGGTGCCGCTGACGTTGCGGGAGATCTGCGACCTGACCACCGAGGAAATCGCCCGGGCCTTTCTCTCGACGCCGGCCACCATCGCCCAGCGCATCGTGCGCGCCAAGGCCAAGATCCGCGATGCGCACATCCCTTATCAGGTACCGTCCCTGAGTGAACTGCCCGAGCGCCTGGACAGCGTGTTGCGGGTGATTTACCTGGTATTCAACGAAGGCTATTCGGCGTCGATGGGCGCGGAGCTGACCCGCGAAGACCTGACCCATGAGGCGATCCGTCTCGGCCGTCTGTTGCTGGAACTGCTGCCGGAACCCGAAGTGATGGGCCTGCTGGCCTTGATGCTGCTGCATGAGTCGCGGCGCCTGGCGCGAACCTCGGCCACCGGGGAGCTGGTGCTGCTGGACGAACAGGACCGCTCGCTGTGGGACCGCGAACTGATCGCCGAAGGCTGCGCCCTGGTGGAACACGCCCTGGGCACCCGCCGTTTCGGTCCGTACTGCCTGCAGGCGGCGATCGCCGCGGTGCATGCCGAGGCGGCGACGGCCGGGGAAACCGACTGGCAGCAGATCGTCGGCCTGTATGACGTGCTGTTGCGCGCCATGCCCTCGCCGGTGATCGAACTGAACCGCGCAGTCGCCATCGCCCAGCGGGACGGACCGTTGGCCGGCCTGGAGCGGGTCGAGGCGATCCTGGCCCGGGGCGAGTTGCAGGATTACCACCTGGCCCATTCGGCGCGGGCCGAGTTCTGCCGGCAATTGGGCCGGGTGGAGCCGGCGCGGGAAGCCTATCTGCGCGCCCTGGAACTGACCCGCCAGGAACCGGAGCGGCGTTTTATCGAGAGCAAGCTCGAAGCTCTGAAAACCCTCTGAACGCCTGCCGATCCGAAGACTGCGGTCGGCCGAGCGGTCGTGGTCTATTGACGATCGCTGAAGGCCTGCGGCCTTATCGCAGCCTGCGGCAGCGGCTACAGGGAGGGTGGCGCGAGCAGGGGCCGGGACCGACCTCGGAAACGTCGCAACGATGCGCTTTTCTTCAGATCAGCCGAGCCCTGTTGGCCTTATCGCAGCCTACGGCAGCGGTTACAGGGAGGGTGGCGCGAGCAGGGGCCGGGAGCGACCTCGGAAACGTCGCAACGATGCGCTTTTCTTCAGATCAGCCGAACCCTGTAGCCGCTGCCGCAGGCTGCGATCGGGCGCGGAGCGGCCGCCAGCGGGGCGAGCCTCTGCAAAAAAACGCTTATTCCAGCATCCGCCCCAGCAACCAGCTGCCCGCCGGGCCTGGCGGATGCAGGCGCGACCACAGGGCGTCGACCGCCACGTTGCGCGGCCAGCCACGGGCATCGAGTTCCACCAGGCTGTCGGCGCCGAAACGTTCCACCAGCCAGCGCGGCAGGGGCGCCCAGCCAAAGCCGCCCTGGGCCATTTCCAGCAGCATCAGGTAGCTCGGCGCCGACCACACCCGGCCCCGGGCCCGGCTGTCGTAGGGGTTGACGATGGTCGCCAGGCGCAGCTCGCGGTGCTGTTGCAGGCGTGCCTGATCGATATTTTTCAGCGCCGCCAAGGGGTGGTTGCGCGACACGAACAGGGCGATTTCGGTGCGCTCGTCCACCGTCGAATGGTCGAGGTCCGCCGGGTATTCGGGCTGCATCTCGGCGAAGGCGATCTGCGCCCGACCGCGCTGGACCAGCTCGATCAGGTCGTCGCATTCGGCGATCAGGCATTCCAGCTCCAGGTCCGGGTAGCGTTGTTCGAAGGCGCTCAGCGAGGTTTCGAAACGATCCGACTGATAGGTGTCGGACAGGGCCACCGTGAGCTTGGCTTCCACGCCCTGGGCCAGCTGGCTGGCAGCCATTTCCAGGCGGCTGGTGGCGGCCAGGATGTCTTCGGCCCGCTGCAGCATGACGTGGCCTTGTGGGGTGAGGGCGGGCTTGCGGCTGCTGCGGTCGAACAGCTGCAGGTCGAGGTCGATCTCCAGGCTCGCCACCGCCGCGCTGATGGTCGACTGGCTCTTGCCGAGCTTGCGCGCGGCCGCGGAAAACGAGCCTTGGGTGGCCGCCTGGACAAAGGCCAGCAGTACTTCGTGTGAGGCCATGAACTATCGCCTTGATCGATGGTTAATGATTATGAAGTATCGACAGGCAGGGTGATCATGGCAACCACATTCACTTGCAGGAGCCAGATCATGAGCAGCACCAAATCCTTGACCGAACGGGTTTTCCAGGCCGTGGGCTTCGAGCTGCTGGCGTTCGCGCTGTGTACGCCGCTGCTGGCCTGGATCATGGACAAGCCCTTTGTCGACATGGGCGTGGCGACTATCGCCATCGGCCTGATCGCCCTGGCCTGGAACGTGGTCTTCAATGGCCTGTTCGACCGCCTGCTCAAGCGCCTGGCCCTGGCGCCCAGCGGCTGGACCCGGGTCGCCCATGCGCTGCTGTTCGAAGGTGGTCTGGTGGCGGTAAGCGTGCCGCTGATCGCCTGGTGGCTGCAGGTCAGCCTGATGCAGGCGTTGATTCTCGACATCGGCGTGCTGCTGTTCTTCCTGCCGTACACCTATGTCTATCACTGGGGTTACGACCTGGTGCGGGAACGCTTGATGCTGCGTCGCCCGCTCGATCGCGCCAGTTGAACACCGCAGGGGTCAGCGGGCGGCGTGATGCCGCTCGATGGCCTCCAGGTAGGCTTTCATCGCCCGGGGGACTTCCTGCAACAGCAGGATGCTCTTGAGCTGACTATTCTCCAGAGCAACCTGGAACAGGCCGATGGGCAATCCGCGCATGGCCGTCACGTAGGCGTCGCGTTCCGCGGCGCTGGCGGTGGGCAAGCGCAGGGCGAGCATGCGGTCGTAGGTTTCCTGGATTCGTGCCTGGATGGTCGGGGCCTGGAGCTGGCAGGGCGTGAAGGTGGGGCTGATCATCTGCAGCAGGTCGGGATGGGTCTCGAGGTATTCCATGATCGGCATGATCATCCGGTCGATCACCTCCTGGCTGCTCGACTCGACCCAGGTGGCCGGGTCGATGGCCAGAAGGTTGGCGGTGATCTGTTCGAAGGCGTCGATATGGCGCTGGCCCAGAGCGTCGAGCACGCTCTGCTTGTCGCTGAAGAAGTGGTACAGCGAACCGATGGAGGTGCCGGCTTCGCGCGCGAGGCCATGCATGGTCAGGCTGGCCACTCCCTGGCTGACCAGCAGGTGGGCGCAGGCGTCGAGAATCGCCGTGACCCGTTCATGGCCACGAGTCTGTTTCGGCGAGCGCGGGTTTTTGGCCGGGAGCATTTTTGAATCGTTCATGGTCTGAGAGGCAGCAAGGGGCATACATTATGGCGCACCAGGGCGTTTGCAGTCCTCAGGTAAAACTAGACACCATCCTCTACTTTTGCAGAGAATACGCGCCATGGATCAGCGCCCTCCGCTGTCCCACCTGACTCGAAGACCATGACACTCTCTCCCAACTGGATCATCTGCGAGCATTGCGATTCGCTGTACGAATCCGTGCCGCTTGCAAAAGGCCAGACCTCCCAGTGCTCGCGCTGCGGGGCGGTGCTGGAGCGCGCCCGGCACCTGAACGTGCAGCAACTGCTGGCCCTGTCGATCACTGCGGCGCTGCTGTTCGTGTTCGCCAACGCCTTTCCGGTGATCGGCATCAGCCTCGAAGGCCTGAGCAACGAAGCCACCCTCTGGCAGTCGGTCGAGGCCCTGGCCCAGGGCCGCATCAGTCTGATCGCCGCCGTCACCGGCCTGGCCATCATCCTTGCCCCCGGCCTGCAGATTGCCCTGCTGTGCTGGGTGCTGGGCTTTGCCAACATCGGGCGCGCGGCGCCGGGCTTCAAGGCCTGCATGCGGGCCCTGGAACACCTGCGGCCGTGGAGCATGCTGGAGGTGTGCCTGCTGGGCATCCTGGTGGCCATCGTCAAGCTGGCCGGCATGCTCGACGTGCACCCGGGCCTGGGGCTGTGGTCGTTGGCGATGCTGACGGTGCTGATCATCCTGATTTCCGGCAAGGGCATCCGCCGCCTCTGGGACGACCTGGAGGGCCGCTACTGATGAACCAGCCTCCCTACGCCCGCGACCTGGGCCTGATGCTGTGCCACACCTGCGGCCAGACCTGCCCCCAGGACGTTCACTACTGCCCGCGCTGCGAGGCTGTGGTGCATGCGCGCAAACCCAACAGCCTGAGCCGTACCTGGGCCTTTCTCGTGGCCAGCCTGATTCTCTACATCCCGGCCAACGTGCTGCCGGTGATGTATACCCAGATCTTCGGCAGCGGCAGCGAAAACACCATTCTCAGCGGCGTGCTGGAGTTCTGGCAGCACGGCTCCTGGGACATTGCCCTGTTGATCTTCATCGCCAGCGTGGTGGTGCCGTGCAGCAAGTTCCTGGTCCTGGGGATGCTGCTGATCACCTGCCAGCGCCGCAGCCATTGGGCGATGCGCGAGCGCGCCAAGCTGTACCGCTTTATCGAGGTGATCGGCTACTGGTCGATGCTCGACGTGCTGGTGGTCGCCCTGGTGGCGGCGCTGGTGCAATTCCACGCCCTGAGCTCGATCGAGCCGCGCATGGGCATCCTGTTTTTTGGTTTGGTCGTGGTCCTGACGATGTTCGCGGCCATGAGTTTCGATCCCCGGCTTATCTGGGATGTAGAGGTTGAAGATGTCTGATCATCCAGGTTCCAACGCTTCAAGCGCGCCAGCGAGGCCGGGTACCCCCGCGGTCAGGACGCGCCGGTTCAATATCTCGCTGGTGTGGATCGTGCCCATAGTCGCGGCCCTCGTCGGCCTGTCGATGCTGGTGCACAAGTCGCTGTCGGCCGGGCCCGAGATCTCCATCAGCTTCCAGACCGCCGAAGGCCTGGAAGCCAACAAGACCCAGGTCAAATACAAGAACGTGGTGATCGGCAAGGTCACCTCCATCGCTTTGAGCAAGAACCGCAGCAAGGTGATCGCCAAGGTCGAGCTGGACCAGTCGGCGGAGTCCTTCACCGCCGCCGACTCGATGTTCTGGGTGGTGCGCCCGCGCATTGGCGCGGGCGGTGTGTCCGGGGTCGACACCCTGCTGTCGGGGGCCTTTATCGGCGCCGACGCCGGCCAGGAAGAAAAACGCAAGAAGAGCTTCGTCGGCCTGGAAACGCCGCCCCCGGTGACTTACGGGCAAAAGGGCAAACGCTTCACCCTGCGCACCGATGACCTGGGCTCGCTGGACGTCGGTTCGCCGGTCTATTACCGGCGCATCGAGGTGGGCCAGGTGATTTCCTACAAACTGTCGGAAAACGGCAAGGGCGTGGACGTGCGGATCTTCGTCAACGCGCCCAACGACCAGTACGTCACCACCGACTCGCGTTTCTGGAACGCCAGCGGCGTGGACGTGACCCTGGGCGCCAACGGCCTGAAGGTCAACACCGAATCCATGTCGTCGATCCTCGCCGGCGGCATCGCCTTCGTCGAACCCAAGTACAGCCCCAACGCCAAGCCGGCCGAGGAAAACGCCAGCTACCAGCTGTTCGCCGACCAGGACACCGCGCTGGCGCCGCCCGATGGCGACCCGTACTACATGCGCATGCGTTTCGACCAGACCCTGCGCGGGCTGGCGCTCAATGCGCCGGTGGAGTTCCTGGGGGTGAACATCGGCCGGGTGGTGTCGATGGACCTGGATTACGACGAGCAGAAAAAGACCTTCTCCACCGTGGTCGGCGTGGTGATCTACCCGGCACGCCTGGGCAAGGTCCATCAGCAACTGGAGAAGCTCAGCGGCGCCGACGAAAGTCGCGCGGGCTACCTGATCAGTACCTTTGTCCAGCACGGCCTGCGGGCCCAGGCGCGCAGCGGCAACCTGCTGACCGGCCAGTTGCTTATCTCCCTGGACTTCATCCCCAACGCCAAGCCGGTGCCTTTCGATGCGACCGCGCGGCCGCTGGAAATTCCTACCGTGCCGGGCGGCCTCGACAAGCTGCAAGAGCAGTTGCAGCGGGTGGTGGAGAAGATCAGCAAATTGCCGATCGATACCATCGCCAACAACCTCAACGGCAGCCTGACCGAGATGCAGAAGACCTTGCAGAACGTCAACGGCAAGGTATTGCCGGAGATGCGCGACACCCTGGAACAGACCAAGAAAACCCTGACCACGGCCAACGACAGCTTCGCCGAGGACTCGCCGCAGCGGCTGCAACTGGGCCAGGCGATGGACGAAGTGCAGCGCACCGCCCGTTCGGTGCGGGTGCTCACCGACTTCCTCAGTCGTCATCCCGAAGCACTGATCCGTGGGCGGCTCAAGGACAATCAGCCGGACGCCTACAAATCCTCGACCTCGTCTTCTCGTGAGCCTGAATCGGAAGTCCAGCCATGAAAAAAACTCTAGTGTTGCTGATCGCGTCCCTGGGCCTGGCGGCCTGCAGCTCGGCGCCGACCCATTACTACACCCTGATGCCGCCGGCGCCCGAGCCGGCGGCGGCTGGTGGCACGGCGTCGGGCCTGCAGTTCGAGATGGCCGGGGTGCGCATTCCGATGCAGGTCGACCAGCCGCAAGTCGTGGTACGCCAGGACGGTGGCACCCTGGCGATCCTGGAAACCGCGCGCTGGAGCGCGCCGCTGGTGGACGAGTTCCACGACGCCCTGGCCAGCCAGATGGAGCAGCAATTGGGTACGCGCAACCTGGAAGGCCTGCCCAAGTCCGCGGGGCAGCCGATCCTGTCGTTGCAGACCGATGTGCGTCGCTTCGAATCGGTGCCAGGGCGTTATGCGCTGATCGACGTGGTGTGGAACCTGCGCCTGCGCGGCGATGGCGTCGAGCGTCGCAGCCTGACCTGCAGCAGCCGCATCAGCCAGCCGGCCAGCGTCGAGCTGTCGAGCCTGGTCCAGGCCCACCAGCGGGCTATCGACGAGCTGGCCAAGCGCATTGCCGGCACCGCCAAACGCTGGGCGCAAAACCCTGCCATGCGCTGTCCCTGACCCGGCTCTTGTAGCCGCTGCCGTAGGCTGCGATAAGGCCGCAGGCCTTCAGCGATCTTCAGTACGCAGCGGCCGTACCGGCCGATCGCAGCCTGCGGCAGCGGCTACAGGGGGCCGTATACCGAAGGGCAATCCGGCCCCCTGTAGGAGCGAGCTTGCTCGCGATGGCGTCAGCAGCCACACCGCCGATTCAGCCGAAGAGGCGTGTTCAGAACAATTGGGTGAACAGCCAGTACAGGCTGCCGGACAGCAGGATCGCCGCCGGCAGGGTCAGTACCCAGGCCATCAGCAGGTTGCGGATGGTCTGCATCTGCAGGCCGCCGCCGTTGGCGACCATGGTCCCGGCCACACCTGAAGACAATACGTGGGTGGTGGACACCGGCAGGCCGAACAGATCGGCGGCGCCGATGGTCAGCATCGCCACGGTTTCCGCCGAGGCACCCTGGGCGTAGGTCAGGTGGGTCTTGCCGATCTTCTCGCCGACGGTGACCACGATGCGTTTCCAGCCGACCATGGTGCCCAGGCCGAGGGCAATGGCCACGGCGATCTTCACCCACAGCGGAATGAAGCGCGTGGCGTTGTCGATCTGCTGCTTGAACAGTTGCAGCTTGCCCTGGGTGTCGGCGTCGAAGTCGCCGACCTGGTTCTTGTCCATCAGGCGGATGGTTTCGCTGCTCAGGTACATGTCGTTGCGCACGTTACCCATGGCTTCGGCCGGCACCTTGGCCAACGAGCCGTAGCCCTTCACTTCGTCACCGATATGACCGGTCAGGGCGGCCAGGGCCGGGACCAGCTGCGGCGTGGCTTCCTTGCTGCGCACATAGTCGGAAAGCACCGCGCGCGGGTCGGCGGGGGCCGGTTGCGGGGCGTTTTTCACCAGGGCTTGCTGGGTGACCTCGGCCACCGCGGCGAATTGCAGGGCCTGGTCGGCCGGCATGGTGCGATTCAGCGCGTAGGCCATGGGCAGGGTGCCGACCAGGATCAGCATGATCAGGCCCATGCCTTTCTGGCCGTCGTTGGAGCCGTGGGCGAAGGACACGCCGGTGCAGGTGACGATCAGCATGCCGCGAATCCACCACGGCGGCGGGGTGTTGCCCTTGGGCGCCTTGTACAGCGCGCGGTTCTTGACGAACAGGCGCAGGGCCAGGAGCAGCAGGGCGGCGAAGGCGAAGCCGATCAGCGGCGAGAACAGCAGGGCGTAGCCGACCTTGGTGGCCTGGCTCCAGTCCACGCCGCTGGTGCCGTCGCGGCCGTGCATCAGGGCGTTGGCCACGCCGACGCCGATGATCGAGCCGATCAGGGTGTGGGACGACGAGGCTGGCAGGCCCAGCCACCAGGTGCCGAGGTTCCACAGGATGGCGGCGATCAGCAGGGCGAAGATCATGGCGAAGCCGGCCGACGAGCCGACCTGCAGGATCAGCTCCACCGGCAGCAGGGCGATGATGCCGAAGGCCACCGCGCCGCTGGACAGCAGCACGCCGAGGAAATTGAAGAAGCCCGACCAGACCACCGCGAAATGTGGCGGCAACGAGTGGGTGTAGATCACCGTGGCCACGGCGTTGGCGGTGTCGTGGAAACCGTTGACGAACTCGAAGCCCAGGGCGATCAGCAGCGCCACGCCGAGGAGCAGGAACGGGGTCCAGGTGGTGACCGTGGTGCCCAGCTCGTGCACGTCGTGCATCAGGCTGTAGGCAGTGAACAACAGGCCCATGGCGAGGACCGCGAAGAACACCACCAGGGTGAAGGGGCTGGCTTTTTTATCCAGCTGCGGTCTGGCTTCGAGGGCGGGGGAAGGGGAGGCGGCGGTCAGGGAAGGGGTGGCCATTGCCGGACAATCCTGTGGCAGGGAGGAGTGTCGCCCATGATCGTTGCCAAATATTACAGAGAGGCTGCCTCAGGTCAGTGTTTGGGTGAATCCTTTAACCACTGGTCGTAGGAGCGAGGCTTGCCCGCGATGAGGTCATGACAAACGCTACCGGGCCAGGCTCCTGACACGGTTGGGTAATCACCGGCGCCATCGCGGGCAAGCCTCGCTCCTACGACATGCGGCGGCCTACATATCCTGGCGCTTGCGAAACGCCCAGCGGCCGGCGATGACGGTGAAGGTGGCGACCAGCGCGACGAGGATCCAGAAGCCCTCCGGGTCCTCGGAGAAGGGAATGCCGCCGACGTTCATGCCGAAGAAGCCGGCGATGATGTTGATCGGCAGCGCCAGAACCGTGACCACGGTCAGGGTGAACAGGGTGCGGTTGGTCTGTTCGTTGATATTGGCGGCGATCTCTTCCTGCAGCAGCTTGATCCGCTCGCCGAGGGCGGTGAGGTCGTTGATGATCAGGGCGAACTCCTCGGTGGACTTGCGCAGCTCCTTGACGTCCTCCTTCTGCAGCCATTGCGGCGGCCGGTTGAGCAGTCGCAGCAGCGAGCCCGGCTCCAGCGCCAGCAGGCGTTGCAGGCGCACCAGCACCCGGCGCATGGCCCCCAGCTCGGCACGGTTGGTGGCGATCCGCGCGGCCAGCAACTGGTCTTCGATCTGGTCGACGTTGAGGCTGGTCTTGCGCACGATCTGGGTCAGCACTTCGCCCTGGTCGCGCAGCAGGTGCACCAGCAGTTCCAGGGGCGAGCGGAAACGTTCGCCGGCCTTGACCGAGGAGCGCAGCTTGTCCACCGAATGCAAGGGTTGCAGGCGCGCGCTGACGATCAGCCGGCTGCGCACGCAGACCCACAGGGTGGAGATGTCCGAGGAAACCATGCTGCCGAAGTTGAACACCACGTCGTTGACCACCGCCAGCAGGGCCGAGTCCACATGCTCGATACGGGTCGAGCGCGAGCCTTCGTGCAAGGCTTCGAAGAATTCCTCGGGCAGGGCCAGGTGAGTCTGCATCCAGCGTTCGCAGGCGGCATGGGCCAGGTTCAGGTGCAGCCAGAGAAACGCCTCGCCATCGTCCGGCTGTTGCAGGGCTTGCAGGGCCTTGGCCGAATCCAGTTCGCGACCCCGCTCGCCGGGGCGGAACGCAAAGCCGTAGAGCAGGCCGAACAGATCCGAATCGCGATGGGCATGGTCGAGGCTGTGGTTCATGGAGGCTCGCAGGAGGGAAGGCACCTGTAGGCGGTTTTACAGGTTCACTTGAACCCGATCATCGCAAGGCTCCATGACTATTTTGTGACGATTCGAAGTGCAATATTCGGCGGTTATAACCGGCTGTCGGAGGCGCTCAAGAATGCCTCTTTCAGGCCGATCACGCCTGCGACGACTGCGCGATCGGCTTGCCCCGGTTTGCCTGACAGGGATGTTCGCACGCTACCCATGCCCGCCTCGGGCGTGCTCTATCCCTGTTGAGAGATCTCATTCGATGTCCTTGCAAAAATCCCTGAGAGCGCAAGTTCTGGCTTTGTTGAGCGGCAGCCTGCTGGCGGTGCTGTTGATCGCGCTGGCGTGTTTTCACTTCCTGTCCAACGGCGTGCAAAGTTATCGCGAACTGATCGAGGGGCCGTTGCGCACCTCGCAGTTGATCGATGAAGCCAACCTGCAATTCAAGGTCCAGGTGCAGGAATGGAAAAACGTGTTGCTGCGTGGCAAGCAGAGCGCCGACCTGAGCAAATACTGGCAGCAGTTCGAGGATCGCCAGCGCGATGTGCAGGGCATTCTTGGCCAGCTGGCGGCCGAGCCCGGCATCGATGCGGCGCTCAAGGGCCGTATCGAGCGCTTGCGTGAAGAGCACCGGGTGCTGGGCACGGCGTACCAGAAAGGCCGCGATGCCTTTGTCGCCGCCGGTGCCGATCCGGCCGCCGGCGATGCCGCGGTCAAGGGCGTGGACCGCGCCACCAGCGAGCAGATGAGCGCACTGGTGAGCGAGCTGCGCAAGCAGGGCAGCGAGCGGTCGCGCGACATCAGCGCCGCCGCCCAGCGCACGGTGTGGATCGGCCTGCTGGTGATGCTGGCCTCGGGGGTGCTGATTGGCCTGCTGAGCCTGTGGCTGGTCAACCGCAGCCTGGTGGAACCGATCCGTCAGTTGATCGACTACGTGGCGCAACTCAGCCGTGGGCGGATTGCCGAGCGCGTGGCCAGCAGCCGTCAGGACGAGTTGGGCAAGCTGGCGGTGGCCGCCAATACCTTGCGGGATTTCCTCGCTGAAACCTTCAGCCGCCTGCAGCGCAGCGCCACCGACCTGGACAGCTCCAGCGGCGAGCTGAATGCGATTGCCACCCTGATGTCCCAGGGCACCAACGATCAGTTCAATCGCACCGACCAGGTCGCCACGGCGATGAACGAAATGTCCGCCACCGCCCAGGAAGTGGCGCGCCATGCGGCGGATGCGGCGCGCGCCGCCGATGACGCCGACCAATCGGCCCAGCAGGGCGAGCAGGTGATGCAGGGCACCATCCACACCATCACCCTGATGCGTGGCGAAATCGCCAACACCGCCGAGGTGATCCGCCGCCTGGAAGCCGACAGCGGGCGTATCGGCAAGGTGCTGGAGGTGATCCGCGGCATCGCCGAGCAGACCAACCTGCTGGCGCTCAATGCGGCCATCGAGGCGGCCCGGGCCGGCGAGGCCGGGCGTGGTTTCGCCGTGGTCGCCGACGAGGTACGCAGCCTGGCGCAGCGCACCGCGGCGTCGATCATCGAGATCAACCAGATTATCCAGAGCGTGCAGACCGGCGCGCTGGACGCCGCCCATGCGATCGAGAGTGGCCAGGCGCGCAGCGATGCCAGCGTCGAGCAGGTGACCCAGGCCGGCGCCATGCTGGAGCGGATCACCGAGGCGGTCGAGGCGATCCGCGACATGAACCGGCAGATCGCCACGGCGGCGGAAGAGCAGACCTCGGTGGCCGAGGACATCTCGCGCAACCTGACCGAGATCACCTCGATCGCCAGCACCAACCTGGATAACGTGCAGCGCACCGAGCGCGCCAGCCAGAACCTGCACGAGCTGTCGGGGCAGTTGAACGAGGTGACGGCACACCTGAGTGCCTGATGCGCCAGGGCATGAAAAAGCCGCGTGGCCTTTCGGCCGCGCGGCTTTTTTTGTCCTGAAGAATTACTTGTCTTGCTTGTTGCTCAGGACCTTGCCGGTCTTGGCATCCAGATCGACGTCCCACTCGACGCCCTTGGCGTCACGCAGTTCCACCTGGTAGACGTAGGCGCCGGCCGCGGTCTGCTCAAGCTCGGTGTCGGTGATGTTGGCGGCGGTGGTGCCTGGGTGTTCGGCCAGGGCCGCCTGGTTGAGTTTTTCCAGGTCCATGATGGTGCCGGCCTTGAGCAAGCCCGGGATCAGGTCCGGGCGCACGTCGGCCTGGGCCAGGCCAGCGGTCAGGGTCAGGGCGGTAGCGGCGAACAGGGCAGTCAACGTTTTCATAGGGTCTTTCCTTGGGGTGATTCGTTTAAGTGGGTTCAGGTTAGCCGGTACAACTTAATTCACCCTTAATTCAGCGCAAGCTTTGCGCCGTTTGTTCAATTGCCGTGGCCCTCGGGTCTTTCAAGCTGTGCTCTCGAACAGGAGAGGCAGTGATGAAAGCAATGATCAAAGGCTTGTACGGTCCCGCGTTTTTCGCCGGCTTCATCGGTGCTGGCGTGTGGGTGATGGGCTCGACGGGGCTGGCCCCGGGCTGGTTGCTGCTGGTGTTCGCCGGGGCGCTCGGGGTGTCCTTTGTCGCGGAATGGTGGTTGCCCTATGAGGTGGACTGGAACCGCCCGCGGCAGGATCGCCTGCGTGACGTGTTGCACGCGCTGGTCAATGAAAGCCTGAACGCCCTGGGGTTGCTGCTGTTGCCGGGGCTGGTGAGCCTGCTGGCGTTCGATGGCCTGTGGCCGCGCGGCTGGTCGCTGTGGGCGCAGTTGGCGCTGGCGATGGTCATCGCCGATTGCGGCCTGACCCTGGCGCATTACTTCAGCCATCGGCTGCCCTGGCTGTGGCGCCTGCATGCGGTGCATCACAGCGTGCAGCGCTTGTATGGCTTCAACGGCTTGATGAAGCACCCGCTGCATCAGTTGCTGGAAGCCAGCGCCGGACTATTGCCGCTGCTGTTCTTGGGAATCCCCTTGCCGGTGGCGCAACTGCTGGCGTTTGCCATTGCCATCCAGCTGCTGTTGCAGCACTCCAATGTCGACATGCGCCCCGGTCCCCTGGGCTGGGTGTTTGCCTGGGCGCCGATGCACCGCTTTCACCACATGAAGTACGGCACCGCCGGCAATGTGAATTTCGGCCTGTTCCTGAATGTCTGGGACTGGTTGCTGGGCACGGCGTTTTATTCCTCGGCCTACCCGATCCGCCAGGGCGACCTGGGCATCGGCAGCCAGCCGGATTATCCGCAGGCATATTGGCGACAGTTGCTGGCACCCTTCAGCAGGCAAACCGTGCATGAAGAACCGCCGGTGCCCTTGCCGTTGCGCCGTTGAGTCAGTCCAGCAGGCGCAACTCGATATGTTGCAGGGCCTGGCGCGCGGTGACGCCGAACAGGGTTTTCAGGGTGCGGGAGAAGTGCGCGGAGTCGGCAAACCCAGCGCCATGGGCGGCCTCGGTGATGGCCTGGCCCGCCAGCACCAGGCCCATCGCCAGGCGCAGGCGCCGCCACAGCACCAGGCGCCGCACCGGCAAGCCGAGCTGGCCGCTGAACAGCCGTTCCAGCTGGCTCAGGGACAGGTGCGCGTGGGCTGCCAGAGCACTGGCCGAGACCTTGCCTGCCAATTGTCGGTCGAGGGCGGCCAGGGCCTTTTCGATCCGTCGGTCCTGCAAGATACGGCGCGGGCAATGCCGCAGCGCCTCGGTCAGTGCCGGCAGCGTCAGCTCGACACCCAGCAGGCTGTCTTGCAGAGCCTGGGCGTCAATCGTCAGCGGTTCGGCGTAGAGGGTGAACAGGGTCCCGGGTGCGTCGAGGATGGCATGCCGTTGCATGGCCGGGATAAACACCTGTCGGGCGGTACAGGGCAGGCCGTCGAGGCTGACGGTGACCGGTGCGGCGGGGGCGAGGATCAGTTGATGGGCGTAGTGGGCGTGGGGCGCGGTACGCCCCAGCTCGCCCTGGATCAGTCCGTAGTCACGCCCGAGCCACAGCTGGCCTGTCCACTCGGGCGTGCGCACGGCGACGGGCTCAGTAGCCGTTGGCCTCGAGCAACTGGCTGACGCTGCCGCTGGCCGGGCGCTTGACGTACTTGAGCAGCTCCGCGGCGCGGTTGGTGAAGATGCCGTCGACACCGGAGTCCAGGACCTTCTTGAAGTCCACCGGCTCGTCGATGGTGTAGACGTGCACCAGCAGACCTTGGTCGTGGGTGAACTGGTTCATCCAGGGTTGCACCAGGTCGAAGTAGCTCTGGTCGCCGCCATTGGTCAGTGCCGCCGACGGGCCGGTGCCGATGGCGCCCTGGGCCTTGGCGTAGCTGACCCACTGCTCGAACTCGGCCTTGTCCTTGGGCTCCTGCTTGGCGTAGTAGGCCGCCTTGTCCTTCTCGCCGCTGTTGGCGAAGGTCACGTCGGACTTGGGCTGCATGCCGCCTTCACCGATCCACAGCAGGAGGATCTTCGGCACTTTCGGCATTTCTTTCTGCAGCAGTTCCAGGCTGCTCTTCTCGAAGGTCTGCAACACCACCTTGCCTTTGCCCTGGCCTACCGCCAGGTCGCTTTTCGCCAGCTTGGAGCCGGCCGGGCTGAGCCAGCCGCGGTCCTGGAGTTTTTCCTTGAGGTCGTGCTCGATGCCGGGGAACTGCTGGGGCTCCTTGGTCTCGATGTACAGGCCGGGCTTGTGATGCGGGTTGCTCTGGGCGATGTCGATGATTTCGTCGAGGGTCAGGATCTTCAGGCCGACGTAGCTCGCACGGGCACGGCCGGGATAGGCCTGGTTGAACCAGCTGCCGGCGTCGAGGGTTTTCAGCTCGGCCATGGTGAAGGCGTTGGCCGGGCTGTCCTTGCGCTCGGGAAACTTGCTGGCGACGTCGGTGGTGCGCTGCAGGTTGTTGTCGTGCAGGGCGAACAGCACGCCGTCCTTGCTGCGTTGCAGGTCCATTTCCAGGTAGTCGGCGCCCAGGTCGCGGGCCAGTTTGTAGGCGGCGGCGGTGGACTCCGGTGCATCGAAGGACGCGCCCCGGTGAGCGATCACCGCAGGGTGTGGAATGCCTTGGCTGACAGCCAGTGCGGTGGGGTTTGGGCTGGCGGCCTGTGCCTGGCCCAGGCCAAGCATCAGGCTCAGCATCAGGGCGCTTTTGGTGAAGGTGGCAGGCATGGTCGAGGTCCTTTCGTGGAGGGCGATTTTCAAAGGACTACCTTTTAACAATTGAATGGCCGTTGTGCTATCGCGAAACCGACATAAATCTGCAGGTGCGGCAAATTTTCCGACGCTTTTGCGGGGTGCTTTGCAGTACGCTTGCGCCCTGAAGTTTCCCCGTCAGAGGGAAGCGCGAAAACATTTCCACCCTTGCCTGGCGTGTAAACCATCGATCACCTGTCCTTCGGGACACTCAGTGAGGTTTACCATGCGCATCACATCCGAACTCATCTGCCAGGCCGCCGACCAGCTCAAGGGTTTTGTCGGTTTCAACCGCAAGAGCGGCCAGCACATCGTGCGCTTCAGCGAAGACTCCTTCGGCATGGACGTCGCCGACGACGCCATCACTCCCGCCAGCGAATTCGTCTGGGCCAGCGCCGAGGGCCAGGTCATGGTGCTCAAGCGCGAGCTGATCCAGTTGCTGCTGGAACAGAACATCGATGACCGCATCAACATCAGCGAACCCTTGCGCGTGTACATGCGCCGCACCGACCTGCCGGAGATTTCGGCGGTGCGCAATCTGCTGCCGGCGGCGCAATAACCGGGATGCGCGGTGGCCGGGCTGGCGCTATCGCGAGCAAGCTCGCTCCCACAGGGGGCGGTTTCTGTAGGAGCGAGCTTGCTCGCGATCAGGTCTCAGCGTTCGAACAGGTAGGCGCGTTCGACCTTGCACACCCGGGTGTGACAGGCCGCGTACCAGTCGCTGCGCCCGCGTTCGCGGGCGATGCGGTGTTCGGCCTGCTGCTTCCAGGCGAGGATCGAGGCCTGGTCCCGCCAATAGGAGACCGTGATGCCGAAGCCCTCCTCGTTACGCGCGAACTCCATGCCGAGAAACCCCGGTTGCTGTCGCGCCAGTTCGACCATGCGTTCGGCGATCTGCTCGTAGGCCGGGTCTGGTTCGCGGCGCTGGGCGCTGAAAATCACCGCGTAATAGGGCGCCTCGGGGGTATGGGCGATCATGCGTGACGCTCCAGGCAAGCGGCGAGCAGGGCGCTGACCAGGGGCGGCACGACGCCTTTGAGCGCTGCCCGTTCCGGCTGGAACAGGGTGGCGACAAAAAACCGCTGGTCGCGCAGTTCCACTGCCCGCAGATCGCCGGCCGAGTCGTAGCCGCTGGGGCGCAGGTCGTGCTCGAGCAATTGCGCCGCGAACTGCGGATTGACCTCGTAGCGACAGCGATAACCTTCGCTGATCTGGTGCTCGCCATAGGCTTCGGCGATGCGGCTGCCTGCGCACAGGTGAATGCTGTCGGTGGCTTCCACCAGGGCGCAGGTCAGCGGCGTGAGCAAGGCGCGCTCGGCCTCGGGATGGGTTTCGCCGTGTTCGGCATCGGCCCAGCCCAGCACGTTGCGCGCGTACTCCAGCACCGCGTGCTGAAAACCGCCGCAGGTGCCGAGGAAGGGGCGGTGCTGCTCGCGGGCAAAGCGGATCGCCCGCAAGGCGCCGTCCATCGAGCGGTAGGGGCTGGCGGGCACACACCAGATGCCGTCGACCGCTTGCAGTGGCGCGTCGCTGGTCAGGCTGTCGGTGGCCAGCCAGCGGTAGTGCACCTTGAGGCCGGTTTCCTCGGCGGCCATTTCCAGGGCCAGGGGAATGGCCTGGTGCGCGGTGACCTGAGGGTCGTAGTCGCCCACCAGGGCGATGTGCAGGATGGGCGGACGTGCGATGTGCGGCATGGACTTCTCCCAGTAGGGCCAACGCTTGTCGGTTGCTGGCCGTCACTATAGATTGGCGTTCACGCATTCAATATTGGCGTTTATCCAAGTGATCAATGCAGCCACGCACTATCGTCTCGACTACCCCGACCTGTCGCTGATCCTCGCCCTGGTGCGCGGTGGCTCCCTGGCCCGAGCGGCGGCGTTGTTGAAAGTCGATGTGTCCACGGTGTTCCGTGCGGTGCGTCGCCTCGAGGCCGCGCTGGGCCAGCAGCTGTTCGACAAGAGCCGCGCCGGCTACCTGCCCACCGGCCTGGCCCGCACCCTGGCCGAGCAGGCCGAACGCGCGGAACAGGCACTGGACGCGGCACAGATCGGGGTGGAGCAGGGCGGCGCGGTGGTCAGCGGCACGGTGCGCCTGACTTGTACCGATTCGGTGCTGCAGGGCCTGTTGTTGCCGGCGCTGGCTCACTTCATGCCGCGCTATCCGGCACTGGCCCTGGAGCTCAGCACCTCGAATGATTTCGCCAACCTCAGCCGGCGCGACGCCGACCTGGCCCTGCGCCTGACACGCACGCCGCCGGAGCACCTGGTGGGCCGGCAGTTGCGGGCGGTGTCTTACCGGGTCTGTGCCAGCCCGAGCTATCGGCAGTCGGTCGGGGCGACGGATCTGGCCGGACTGACCTGGATCGCCCCGGACGATTTCCTCCCGGACCACGCCACAGTGGCCTGGCGTCGGCAGGCATTGCCCGGCGTGGTGCCGGGCTATCGCTGCAACAGCATGCTGGCGGTCAGCGAACTGGTGAAGGCCGGGCTGGGGGTGGCGGTGTTGCCGGATTTCCTGCTCGACGACACCACCGCCCTGCAATCCCTGAGCGACCCGCTGCTGGGGTGCGACACCGCGCTCTGGTTGCTGACCCGGGCCGACTGCCGGGCGCTGCGCGCGGTGGTGACGCTGTTCGACGAATTGAGCCAGCGTCTGCGCGCGCCGCAGTGAGTCATGCCTGGGGCGGGTCCTTGTGCAGGACGTGCCGGTGCATTTCCGAGGTCAGGCCCTCGATGCGTTCGCTCAGCTGTTTGGTCATCTCGGTCAGGCGGGTGTTCTGCTCCAGCAGTTCGAGCAGTTGCGCGCTGTGTTGCGCGGCTTGCGCCTGACGTTCGCTGTTGGCGATAGCGATGGCTTCGCGGTGCTGGGCATCGGCGTCGGTCTGGGCTTTGTCGCGCGCGGCCTGGCGAGTCTGGGCCAGCAGGATCAGTGGCGCGGCATAGGCCGCTTGCAGACTGAAAGCCAGGTTGAGAAGGATGAAGGGGTAGACGTCGAAGTGCGTCACCCCGCTCAGGTTGAGCCCGATCCAGATCAGTACGATCAGGGTTTGCGCGCCGAGAAAGGTCGGGGTGCCGAAAAAGCGGGCGAAGGCTTCGGCCTTCAGGGCAAAGCGGTCGGTGCCGAAGGTCGGGGCCAGATGGGCGTGGGGGCGGTGGAAACGCAGGTGGTCGACAGGGGCGGCTGAGGCTGTTTCGGATGGAGTCGGGTTCATGGCGGGCTCGGGGCGATGGGACTGCCGGTCACTATAGAGCCCTGTCGGCGTCGACGCCTTCCCTGGCATCGATTCAGAAACGCCGGTTCAGAACGCTGCACGTTCGTTGGCGAACATGCTCACGGCCTGTACCGCTTCGCTGGTACCGTCACGAATCTGCAGGATCACCGTGCCGGCCTGATCCGCCAGGTCGACGCCCTTGGCCGCCCGATCCCGGGTGCCGTCCATGCTCTTGATGGCTTGCTGGGTTTCGGTCTGGATCATGTCGATCATCTCGGAGATTTCCGCAGTCGAACCGCTGGTACGGGCGGCCAGTTGCCGAACCTCGTCGGCGACCACGGCAAAGCCGCGGCCCTGGTCGCCGGCACGCGCGGCTTCGATCGCGGCATTGAGCGCCAGCAGGTTGGTCTGCTCGGCGATCGCGCGGATGGTGTTGACGATGGCGGTGATCTGCTCGGAACGCTCGCCGAGCTTGGCGATCAGGGTCGAGGAGTCTTCGATGTTGGCCGCGATCTGACGCATTTCGCTGGCCGCCTGCTGGATCACCGAGGTGCCCTGTTCGGCAACTTGCCGGGTTTCTACCGAGATGTGGTAGGCCTGGGTCGCGCTCTGGGCGTCCTGGGCGTGTTTCTCCACCCTCGCGGTCACGTCGGAAGCGAACTTCACCACCTTGCACAGGCGCCCGGCGGCGTCGTACACCGGGTTGTAGTTGGCCTCCAGCCATACCGATTGGCCACGTTTGTCGACGCGCTCGAACTGCCCGCTGAAGAACTCGCCCTGGTTGAGGCGCCGCCAGAAGTCCTGGTAGGCATTGCTGTTGGCCAGCTCGGGTTTGCAGAAGATCCGGTGATGCTTGCCCTTGAGTTCGGCAAGGCTGTAGCCGAGGCGATCGAGGAAGTTCTGGTTGGCGGTGATGACGCTGCCGTCGAGGTTGAACTCGATCACCGCCATGGCGCGGTCGATGGCGTGCAGCTTGCCCCTGGACTCGCTTTCCTGCTGGATTTTCTCGGTGACGTCGAGGGCGTACTTGACCACCTTGAAGACCTTGCCGTCGGCATCCCTGATCGGGTTGTAGCTGGCCTCCAGCCATACCGGCTGGCCTTGGGCATTGACGCGCTCGAAGGTCCCCGATTGGAACTGGCCGTTTTTCAGGCGCGTCCAGAGCTCGCGGTATTGATTGCCGCGGGCGAATTCGGCATTGCAGAACTGCCGATGGGGGTGGCCGATGACCTGCTCCGCGCGATAGCCCATGGTCTTGAGGAAGTTGTCGTTGGCCCGCAGGACCGTGCCCTCCAGGTCGAACTCGATCACTGCCATCGAACGGTCGATGGCCTCGAGCAGGCTGGCTTGCTGGGCGATGGTGTGGTGCAAGGCGTCGATGGTTTTGTTGTGGCGGTTGAATAGCATGATGGCTGGTGCTCAGTGGGAAAAACCTGGAGTCAGTCCCTGTTGTCTGCGCCTGCATGCCGATAGCCCCGGGGCCTCGGCCTTGTCTGCTCAATGCCAGCATTCCATGACTGGCAGATAACCCTTGGAAGGGCACGACCCTGTCCGGAGCGTACCCTTGCTCAACGTCTGAGGTGAGACGCTGGGCCTGCGAGTCAATTTAGGGAGGTTATGTTGCACGGTCGAGAATGGCCGGCTCGGCTTTTTTGGGATAACCGCATAGCGGCATTATGCCGGCTTGGCTCGGAGTGGTGTTCGTGAAAGTTGTACAAAATGTTGGATTTTTACATTTTTGTATAACTTTTCAAGGGCCGGTCGGCACGGAGGGTGTCGTTTACCGGACTGGCGGCGGCGACTTTGTTGCGCCCGGTGTTTTTCGCGGCATACAGGGCTTTGTCGGCCTCCATGAGCCACATTGCGGCATCGCGCAGCCCAGGGTGCCAGGCGGCCAGGCCGATACTCAGGCTGACCCTGAGTTGTGGAACGCCAGGATGGCGATAGTTGCTGAAGACTTGCCGCAGCCGTTCCATCACTTCGTGGGCCTGCTGGATAGAGGTCGTCGGCAGGATCACGCAGAACTCGTCGCCGCCATAGCGCCCGGCCAGGTCGTCCTGACGCAGGTTGAGCTTGAGGTCCCGGCTCAATTGATGCAGCACGGCATCGCCGAGGATATGGCCGTAGCTGTCGTTGATGTGTTTGAAGTGATCGATGTCGATCAAGGCAATGGTGCCGTGACAGCGTTGCTGCTGGCACTTGGTGAACTTGAGGTGCAGCAGGTCTTTCCAGGCGCCGTGGTTGAGCAGGCCGGTCAGGCTGTCGGTGCGGCTCAGCGCGCTGAGGGTGCGCTTGTGCTCGGAGAGCTTGATCGCCAGCCGGTAGCAGACCATACCCACCGCCATCGGGTAGAGGGTCAGCATCGGCAGGCAGGCGTAGATCTGCAGCTGGGTGGCATCCCCGGTGAAGGCAGGACCGAGCAGCAACCACGACAGCAGTACCCCGCTCAGTTGGGCCATGGAGCCATGGATGAACAGGCGCAGGCCACCGGCCGCGACGTTGTTCATTGCCATCATGGCCAGAATGGTCACCGTGGGCAGCGGATTGAACTGCATCGCCGCCGCCCAGAAACCACCGAAGAGCGAGTCGCACAGCAGGTTGCGGCGTTCGGCCTGGTAGGGGAAGGCCGCGCGGCTCGAGATCAGGTACGCCAGGTGCGGCCAGATAAAACCGTTGAACAGCAGGAACAGCCAAACCCAGGTCGGTTGCGGCACCGGGTACAACCCGGCGAATACGCTGAGGCTGCCAATCCCCAGCCCGACGATCCTGGGCAGGTAAATACGTTTGGCAAACGACAGCCCTTTGCCTTGTTGGTTATCCATAAATTTCTGCGCGAGCCCGGGTTTGAAACACTTTGTGGTGTTTTTATTGGCCGTCACCCTTCATTGGGCAAGGCGGCGAATATTGTCATTTATTCCAACAAGAATAATCAGTGTCCTTGCAGGCCATTTAGTGGAACGAGCGTACGCAAATGCCCATTGCAGAGCACTCGGTGCACGTCATGGCGGTCGGCAGATCCGCTGTCGGAGCAAATCGAGGGAGAAGGGAATCAGGCTTGATAGCAGGCCAGGAACATGTCCAGCGTGGACTCGACGACGCGCTGCTGTTCGTCTTCCTTGAGGGGCGGCCGGTTCATGGTGATCTGTGGCCAGAAGGCAAACGCCTTGAGCATGCCGTGGAGTTGCTGGGCGGCGAAGTCCGGGTCCAGGGGCTTGAGTCGGCCGTCCGCCTGGGCCGAGCGAATCCACACCATCAGGCTTTCTTCACGCTCGCCCATGCGCGCCACCATGTACTGGGCGCGCTCGGGGGAATGCAGGGTCGCGGCAATGGCGACCCGCGCCAGGTTGAGGAAGTTGTCATCGGCCAGCAGTTGCAGCTTGGCCATCAACAATTCCCGCAACTGTTCACGCAGGGTTAATCCGGGGTGGTAAAGAATGTCCGCCCGCGCCCTGATGCTTGCCCATAACTTATGCATGATCTCGGTGAACAACTCCTCCTTGCTGGGGAAGTGGTTGTACACCGTGCGCTTGGACACTCCGGCGGTTGCCGCGATCTTGTCCATGCTGGTGATATCGAACCCGCTGGCATGGAATTCGGTGATCGCCGCCTGGATGATGGCTTCGCGTTTGAGGTCGGTCAGGCGCTTGGGAGCTGTCATAAGTTGGGTTCGATGGCGGTCGTTGGCAGTTATCCGGGGGCAGTTTACTTAGTCCCGGGTTTGTTGCAATCTAGAAAAACTACACTGTGCAGTGTAGTTAATGACAGAAAAAACGATGGTCGGCTGACGCTTGCGTGCATTGGCCTTTGTCGTTCCGCAGAGAATCACCGGAGCCTTTTCGGGTTCCTTGGAGTCACTGATTCATGGCCACTCTCTCTTCCCGTGCAGACAGCGCCTCACGTCCCGAAACGTCCCTGCAGGAACAAGGTGCGTTCCGTAATCACACGCCGGTACGACGCGCCGGGCTGGGCAAGACGCTGGGTATTTTCTGGCGCATGCTGTTCCACAAACCGCGTAATACCCGCCCGGTCGGGGCCATCCCGGTGCAGCCTTTGACCCACGAACAGCTGCTGGCGGCGCCGAACCAGAGCGTCTACCGCCTGGGGCATTCGACGGTGCTGTTGAAGCTGCATGACAAGTTCTGGATCACGGATCCGGTATTCGCCGAACGCGCATCGCCGGTGCAATGGGCCGGTCCCAAACGTTTCCACCAGCCGCCTATCAGCCTGGAGCAATTGCCACCGATCGAAGCGGTGATCCTGTCCCATGATCACTACGATCACCTGGACCACCAGACCGTGCTCAAGCTGGCGGACAAGACCCGCCATTTCCTCACCCCCCTGGGCGTGGGCGATACCCTGGTGAAGTGGGGTGTGCCGGCCGACAAAGTGCGTCAGCTGGACTGGTGGGAAGGCACGGAAGTCGATGGCATTCGTCTTATCGCCACGCCGTCCCAGCATTTCTCCGGCCGTGGCCTGTTCGATGGCAACAGCACGCTGTGGGCCTCCTGGGTGATGATCGATGGCGACAGCCGGATCTTCTTCAGCGGTGACACCGGTTACTTCGACGGCTTCAAGCGGATTGGCGAGCGTTACGGCCCTTTCGACCTGACCCTGATGGAAACCGGCGCCTACAACGTCGAGTGGCCGGGCGTGCACATGCAGCCTGAGCAGACCCTGCAGGCGCACATCGACTTGAAGGGCCGCTGGTTGTTACCCATCCACAACGGCACGTTCGACCTGTCGATGCATGCCTGGTACGAACCGTTTGACCGCATCCTTTCGCTGGCCTGGGAACGCAGCATCGCCATTGCCACGCCGCAGATGGGCGAGGCCTTCAACCTGTCGCACCCGCAGCGGGGGCACGCCTGGTGGATGGAGGTCGACCCCGTGGCCGAGCAGGTAACGGCAAGCGATCTGTAGACCCTTCATCGGCTACTCCCCGAGCCCGGCTATCGCCAGGTTGCCGTGTCCGGGCCTGGGGAGTATCTAGAGAACTCCCCCAATACCCTCGACGGACCTGGTGATGGCTTATCGGCTTCATCTGTTTGGCGCGTCTGGTTCCGGCACCACGACCTTGGGCCAGGTGCTGGCCCAGCGTTTGGGTATTGCCCACTTCGATTCCGATAACTTCTTCTGGCGCCCCAGCGAACAGCCTTTCAGCCTGCGCCGTCCCCGGGACGAGCGCATCCAGCTGTTGCGGCAGCAGGTGGCCGGGTTGGACAGCTGGGTGTTGTCCGGCTCCTTGTGCGGTTGGGGCGACCCGATGATTGAGGCTTTCACCCATGCCATTTTCCTCCGCCTGGACCCCGAGGTCCGCCTGCAGCGTTTGCGGGTGCGCGAGTTTCAGCGTTACGGCGAGCAGATCCATGAGGGCGGCGAACGCCATCTCGCGACTCAAACCTTTCTTGCCTGGGCGGCTGGCTACGACACGGGTGGCCAAGGTACGCGCAGCCTGCGGCGGCATGAGAGCTGGATCACCGGGCTGAGCTGCCCGGTAATCCGCCTCGATGCCACTCACCACTCGGTGCAGGCATTACAGGAAGAGGTATTGAGCGCCCTGGATCACTCGATCATGGCGTAGTCGGGCCGTTCCATCGGGTTGGGCGTCGCACCCTTGATGTTCATGCCACGCCCCGGAGCGAAACCGGGGAAGAACACCAGGCCTTCTGCTTCCAGGCGAAAGGCCAGGGCCAGTCGGGTCACGTCGAGCAATTCGCCGCCCGCCTCGAAGCGGTGAATGGCGGCTATCGAGACGCCGGATTCCTGTGACAGCTGTTCCTGGCTCCACCCCAGCATGGCGCGGGCCTGAATGCAGTGTTCTGGGGTGAACTGGAAGAGGGCGATACGTTCCAGGGTGACTTTCATCGCGAGTGAGGCCATGGGATTTCTCCGGAAGCGGGTGAAAATGAGTCAATAAGGTACTGTTTATTTGTACAGTTGTTTTGCTCCCGGATCAAACTCATTTTGCCGATCGCCTCAACGTCTTCGTGACAAGTCTTGTCCCGGCGCTATGCCCCCGGTTTCCAGGTAGGCGCTGGGCGCTTGCCCCGCTACCCGGCGGAACATGGTGGAAAAGGCGGCGGGGCTGTCATAACCGAAATCGAGGGCGATTCGCGTCACCGACTCGCCTGCGGCCAGTCGGGGCAAGGCCCTGACCACGCAGGCGCGCTGGCGCCACTGGACGAAACTCATGCCGGTCTGCTCGCGGAACAGGCGGTTGAAGGTGCGCAGGCTGATGTGCAGCTGTTGCGCCCATTGCTCGGGAGACTGGTGGGCATCGGGTTGTTGCAGGAAGGCCTGGCACAGGGTGAGCAGGCGTGGCATTTCGGGCAGGGGAATGTGCAGGGGCAGGCGGGTGGTACGGCTCAGTTCATGCAACAACAGGCTGACCAGCACACCGTCGCGTCCGTTCTCGTCGTACGCCAGCGGCAGATCCACCGCCTCCATCAGCAACTGGCGCATCAGTGGCGACACGCTGATCACCTGGCACTCATCGCTCAGGGCCGGCATGGCCGCCGGTTCGATGTACAGGCTGCGGGTACTGACCCCGAGCATCAGCACCTCATGGGCCACCCGGGGCGGAATCCATACCGCACGCTGTGGCGGCACCACCCAGCGGCCATTCGTGGTGCTGACCTGCATCGCCCCGGTGGCGCCATACAACAGTTGCGCGCGACGATGGCTGTGGCTCGGCAACAGGTGGCCCTGGGGGTAATCGGTGCCGATCGCCACCACGGCGCGTGGGGTGTGATCCAGCAGGTCGATCGAAGTGTTACGCATGGCGTCGGCGTCCGCGGGTTGGCGTGAATGCAAACAGTATTGGCTAACTTTCTAAAGCCGGCCAAGCCCTGGCGCTCTATCGTCGAGGTCTTCTGCTAACGGAGAACCCTTCGATGTTTTATCTATGGCTGGCGGTGTTCGGCTGCATGAGCGGGATCAGCGCGGTGCTGTTCGGTTTTGGCGGTGGCTTTGTGGTGGTGCCGCTGCTGTATCGCATGTTGCTGAGCAGCCATGGCGCTGACGATGCCGTCGCTCAGTCGGCCATGCATATAGCGGTCGCCACCTCGACCTGCGTGATGATCGTCAACGCGCTGATGGCCACCGGCAAACACCGCCGCGCGGGCAACCTGATTCGACATTATCTGTGGCCGCTGGGTGGCTACATCGGGCTGGGAGCTATAGCGGGGGCGGTCCTGGCAATGGCGGTGAGTGGTGAGGCGATGCGCTACGCCTTTATCGCCTACCTGGCGCTGACCATTGCCGATTGCCTGATGCGTCGTGGCTTTCTTGAACAGAGCGACACCCGTGCGCCGCGCTGCCTGGGGCGACTGGAAAACACCGGAGGCCTGGGCATCGGGGCCATTGCTACCTTCCTGGGTGTCGGCGGCAGTGTGATGACCGTGCCCCTGCTGCGCCGTTGTGGCTTGAGCATGACCCAGGCCACCTCCATGGCCAACCCGCTGAGCGTGCCGGTAGCCCTGGCCGGGGCCTTGACCTATATGGCCATGGCCGGCTTCAGTCGCTTCGATCTGGGCCCCTGGTTTATCGGCTATATCGACCTGCTGGCGTTTGCCGTGCTGACCCTCGGCTCATTGCTGGGCATGTGCCTGGCCTCACCGTGGATCGGGCGCATTCCCGACCGGCTGCATGCGCGGGTGTATATCGGCCTGCTGGTGCTGGTAATGCTTGGCATGCTGGTTCGCTAAGGGTTAGCCCAGCGCCAACCCCGGCGCTTCACGAATGATGAAGTGGTCGAGGTTCTCGATGTTGGCGCTGAATACCCCGAACGTCTGTTCGGGGTGTTTTTTGCTTGGCACCTGTTTCAGCTCCGGGGTCACGCCATAAAAGAAGCAATACAGCTCTTGTTCGCTGTCGATCGCATGCTTGATCTCTTCGAGGAAGGCTTTGCGCTTGCGGTAGCTCTCGATCAGTTTTTTGCTCAGGTAGACGTTGACCGAGTAGGGCTTCTTTTTCGTCTCGTCCGCCTGTTTGAACCAGACCTTCTGTTCGAAGTCGATGCGAAAGCTCTGGGTGTAGTCCTTGATCTCCTTGATCTTGCCCCAGTAGATCAACCCCTTGTTGTCCAGCAGGTATTCGATCTTCTTGAAGAACGAGGCATAGGACGCCGTGTGTTCGCCGATCTTCAGCGGCATGCGCTTGAGCAGCTCCTTGTCGTCGATATTCGACACAAAACACTCCACCGGATGAGCGAAGACACTGGTCTTGTCTGGGGTGCCGGCCTGAGCCGGGGCTGGCGTGCGCGGGCTGGAGGAGGGGGCTGGCGCGGCAGTTCCTGGCGTATCGCTATCCGCTGCCGGGCTGGCGGGCTTGCGCACATATTCGCGGCGGGCCAGCAGCAATTCCGATGGGAAGTGCTCCTCCCGATCATCCTCGTCCGGCGTACCCTCCACCCCGGCTGCCAGCGTCCTGCTGGTGCCATACGGGCAGCCTTCGATATGCCGGGTGCCAGGCAGGTTCTTGAAATGCGGGGTGCGGATGTAATTGACGTTCTTGGCATTGAAGGTCCCCAACTGATTGTCAGCGGCAAAGGTGGCGCGACAGGCATCGTTGGGGCACTGGAATTGTTCCTTGGCTGAGTCGAAGGCCATGGTCTCGTCGAAATTCAGATCGCGCACGTCATAGATCGACAGCTTGTCGTCGAGGCTGATGCAGTAGGCGGTGTCGAATTTCATGGGGGCTCGGGTCCTTGAGTGAAGAAGGCTATTAATAGCGGGTGGCGCAGGGGAGTGCACTGATCTTTTCAAGCATGGGCGCTGATCTCGGCATAACCTTGTAGGTAGCACGTTCCACTCATCACCGGAAAAGGCTCAGGTTCATGTCTGACGGTAATCGCATCAATATCGGCTCCATTGGTGATGCCAACCACATCAACATTGCCCAGAATCAGGCGCCTGAACGCACCAGCATTCAGTTCGTCATCGATCCCAGGAGTGTCGAGCGGGTTAGCCGGGGCAGCGTCATCAAAGGCGCGGTGGCGTTTTTTCTATCGCTGCCGGCGCTGGCGCTTTCGGTCATGTCGATCCTGGCCGACGCGTTGGGCATCCTTTCCTACTTCAATGTGGAGTCGCGGATCCTGGCCTACCTCATCATGGCCGCCGCCATGGGCGGGGTGATGCTGTGCAACGGCAAGCGCAAGATGGCCACCGCCAGCATTGCGCCCGACCAGGCCCGATTCATCGATGGGCGTTGGGTCGAGCGTGATGAAAGTGGCGATTACCTGCTGTATCGCAATACCGCGCCCTGCAATTACGAAAACTGCCACGGTACCGTGCGTATCCAGACGCCACCGCCGCGCGAACAGCATAACCACGATCTGATCGGCGTCTGCGATATCGGCGGCAAGCAACACACCTATCGCGTCGACTTCAATGGCGTCGGCGAACGGCAGCATTTCGACTGGCGTCCGCTGGAACAGAACAAGCCATGACCCCGTTCCAACCACGCCCTTGGTAGGGCGGGCGTGCTCACGAAAAATCCCCCGTCGGGACCAATCAAACTGACAGCCTTCCTGAGTCTTGCCAGGTCATGGCGGCTGCATGAGGGGCATGAAATTTCCTACAGTTCTAATTAACAAAACTCTCACCATATAGAGACGATTCCTACGAGTTAAAGCTTGTAAAAACAAAAGCTTAGGTGTCTTGAACAGTCCTGGCAGAGAACGTCACACCTTTGGCAAGGAGGGACAAGTAAGCCTCGAACAAATGGCCGATAAGAAGGCGCCGGCCTCATGAATGAAGGCCCGGTGGGAACCAGCCAGACGGCTTTTCCCCTCACAATAACGAGGACCTCCATATGCCTGTTCTTGCGCGTTCATTGTTGTTTTGTCTGGCCCTGTCCGGCACCGGGGCCGTCCTGGCGGAACAGGCAGCCTTGCCTTATCTGCCGGCCAATCAGTTCCGGTTGGCTGACTACCTGCCACCACCTCCAACTGTTGATTCATCGTTGCAACAAAGCGATTTGACAGCCGTGCTGGCGGCCCAGGCAGCACGCAGTAGCGCTCAGGTGAGCCGGGTCCAGCAGGATGATGAATGGGAAGACAGCGTGTTCCACTTCGCCAGGGAATCCCTCGGCGCCGGTTTCAGCATTGAGCGCCTGCCCCTGACCCGGGCCTTCTTCCGGCGGGCCCAGGAAGACCTGGTGCAATTCCTGATGCCGGCCAAGCACAGCTATGGTCGGCCGCGCCCTTACGAAGCCTCGGCACTGGTGAAGCCAGTATTGCCGCCACCGGAGGGCGATTCCTACCCCAGTGGTCACTCGATGAATGGTTATCTCAATGCCACCTTGCTGAGCATGGCGCTGCCGGAGAAACGCAGCGAGTTGTTCAGCCGCGCACAGATCAATGCCGACAGCCGGGTCATCGCCGGTGTGCATTTCCCCAGCGACCTGGAGGGCGGAAAGATCAGTGCCGCGGTGTTGGCGGCCCGGCTGCTGGACGATCCCCGCGCGGCGGCGGATTTCGAGGCGGTGAAAAAGGAGATTCGTGGTGTCCTGGTCTCCGCCGATTGAGTTCCGGGTTGGATGATTTGCCTGGAGTCGGGGATACCGGGTCTCAATAAAAAAGCCCTGAGCAAGTCAGGGCTTTTTTTGATCTTTCGTTGTGCCGATTCAGATCGAGATCGGCACAGGGCAGGAGCTCGGAATCAATCCCAGCTCAGCGCGCCGCCAGTCTGATACTCGATCACGCGAGTCTCGAAGAAGTTCTTCTCTTTCTTCAAGTCCATGATTTCGCTCATCCATGGGAACGGGTTGGTGGTGCCCGGGTATTCTTCTTTCAGGCCGATCTGCGACAGGCGACGGTTGGCGATGAACTTGAGGTAGTCCTCCATCATCGCCGCGTTCATGCCCAGTACGCCGCGCGGCATGGTGTCGCGAGCGTATTCGATTTCCAGTTGGGTGCCCTGGAGGATCATCTGGGTGGCTTCTTCCTTCATCTCGGCATCCCACAGGTGCGGGTTTTCGATCTTGATCTGGTTGATCACGTCGATACCGAAGTTCAGGTGCATGGATTCGTCGCGCAGGATGTACTGGAACTGCTCGGCGACGCCGGTCATTTTGTTGCGGCGGCCCATGGACAGGATCTGGGTGAAGCCACAGTAGAAGAAGATGCCTTCCAGAACGCAGTAGTAGGCGATCAGGTTGCGCAGCAGTTCCTTGTCGGTGTCGACGGTGCCGGTTTCGAACTTCGGATCGGAGATCGAACGGGTGTACTTCAGGCCCCAGGCCGCTTTCTTGGCGACCGATGGAATCTCGTGGTACATGTTGAAGATCTCGCCTTCATCCATGGCCAACGATTCGATGCAGTACTGGTAGGCGTGGGTGTGGATCGCCTCTTCGAACGCTTGGCGCAGGATGTACTGGCGGCATTCCGGGTTGGTGATCAGGCGGTACACGGCCAGTACCAGGTTGTTGGCAACCAGGGAGTCGGCGGTGGAGAAGAAGCCCAGGTTACGCATCACGATGCGGCGCTCGTCGTCGGTCAGGCCTTCCGGGTTTTTCCAGAGGGCGATGTCGGCGGTCATGTTGACTTCTTGCGGCATCCAGTGGTTTGCGCAACCGTCCAGGTACTTCTGCCAGGCCCAGTCGTATTTGAATGGCACCAGCTGGTTGAGGTCGGCGCGGCAGTTGATCATGCGCTTTTCATCGACGGCGACACGGGCGGAAGCACCTTCCAGCTCGGCCAGGCCTTCGGCGATGTCGAGCTGGTCCAGGGATGCCTTGGCACGGGCAACGGCAGCGGAATCACTGGCGGTTACGGCGCGGGCTTCGAGAGCGGCGGCACCACCGGCGCTGTCGAGTTTGTCCATGGCAGCTTCGGCAGCGTGGCCGGCGTTGGCGCCTTTAACGGTGACTTCGCCTTCTTCTTTGTCGAATTCGTCCCAGCTCAGCATGACGTGTCGTCTCCTGCGTGAGGGCCTGATGCCCGTGTGAAAACTGATGGTTGGCTTTTCACACGGCCGAACTGGCCGCGTTGGATCTTAAGGAATCGTTTGTTGCGGCAGCTAACGCAGGCAATAAACAAAAATATGTACGGGAGTTCCGAGGCGGTTATGGGCGCAGAGGACCGAGTCGACTCCTGCGCTGGCTTCGGATTGGCTGTTTATCCCTGTAAGGGAATATTGCAGGCCCGTTTTAAGGCCGCATTATAGGGATTTTTTTGCCGCTGTGGTGCGACGAAGTGGCTCACGATTCGGTTGGCGAGGGGCGTGATCGCGGCGGAGCGAGGGTTTACAAGGCTTTGGCCGGCAAAGATTTTTTTTCACCCGGTTTTGCGGTTTTTTGCCGCCTGGAAGCGATCCGAGGCCTTGGCTTTTTCGCGCAATGCTCTGCAAGCCCTGTAGTACATGGCTTACAGGGAAGGTCGTGGGCTTTGGTAGACAGGATTGTGTTCAATTCACGGTACAAATTGTCAGTCGTATATTTTGCTCAAAAAATAAGCAAAAAAACGCTTTTGCCACTACATCTTGTGTTGGATGATCAATTCTTGACCTTTGAAACACTACTGTCCCGGGTTGCCACCCGAGGTCGCTCTTGATGCTCGAGAAGGCATTTTCGGACCATCATCAAGCCCCTTGGGGCGATACGGAAACGCTCCCTGCAAGGTGGCTCGACAGATGAAAAAGGGGAGTGCGAAAGCCGTGGTCGCACTGCATTGGGCGATGGCTTGCAACCAGTCTGGATTCAGCTGTGCATCTGGCCATCTTTGCCGCAAGAAAGATCTCTTGCGGCCGGCAATTGTTGGAACTTGAAGAGCAACTTTAGTATCAGCCGTTAGAGCAGCCGTTACCCATGACGCGGTATTGCAGAATGTGCCGCAGACCTTTCGAGTCTTCATATTCCATACGTGCAGGTACAACTTCGCATACATTTGGAACTTCGCTCATGGATATAACTTTGGCGATGTCCAGGTCGGACGAGTAAGAGTATTCCTCTACTGCTGGTTGCTGGCTTGCGACATCAGTCGGGATCTCGTCGGCCATTGCTGTAACGCAAAGACTGCTGAGGGCCAGAACTAATAAAGCTTTCATTTTGATTTCACCTTTCTAAGGTCGTGTGGGGTCACGCAGCCTTTGTGGGGCTGCGTGTGGAACTTGAGTAGAAGTCTGGATTAACTGCCTTCGTGGGGGCTGTAACTTGGTTAATCACATTGCCTTGTTGGCGAGGTTGATTTTAGGCGCCTGAGTAGGCGCTATACAGGCGTGCTTTTGATAAACACTATTGACGGTTTTTGTAACAATCCCGGTAAAAACGACCCCCAGCGGCCTGGCAGCGGTCTTCTACTTACCGCAGAAACTACCGCAAGTCCCGTAATAGAGGGGGTAAAGCACTTTTCAGGGGGATCGGCTGGGGGTTGTTACTACCATCGTCGAATGGTTCTATAGGCCCGCCCCGGCTACAACGGGGTCATACAACAACAACTATGTCACCGAGGTAAGAAAGATGAGTGCGGCTTCTCTGTATCCCGTTCGTCCCGAGGTTGCGGCCAACACGCTGACTGACGAGGCGACCTACAAGGCCATGTACCAGCAGTCGGTCGTCAACCCGGACGGCTTCTGGCGCGAGCAAGCCAAGCGCCTCGACTGGATCAAGCCTTTCACCACGGTGAAGCAGACCTCCTTCGACGATCACCATGTCGATATCAAATGGTTTGCCGACGGCACCCTCAACGTTTCCTACAACTGCCTGGATCGCCATCTGGCCGAGCGCGGCGATCAGATCGCGATCATCTGGGAAGGCGACGATCCTTCCGAAAGCCGCAACATCACCTACCGCGAACTGCACGAGCAGGTCTGCAAGTTCGCCAACGCCCTGCGTGGCCAGGACGTGCACCGCGGCGACGTGGTGACTATCTATATGCCGATGATTCCCGAAGCCGTGGTCGCCATGCTGGCCTGTACCCGGATCGGCGCGATTCACTCGGTGGTATTCGGCGGCTTTTCGCCGGAAGCGCTGGCCGGGCGGATCATCGACTGCAAATCCAAAGTGGTGATCACCGCCGACGAAGGCATTCGCGCGGGCAAGAAGATTCCGCTCAAGGCCAATGTCGACGATGCGCTGACCAACCCGGAAACCAGCAGCATCCAGAAGGTCATCGTGTGCAAGCGCACCAATGGCCAGATCAAGTGGAACCAGCATCGCGACATCTGGTACGAAGACTTGATGAAAGTGGCCGGTACCGTCTGCGCACCTAAAGAAATGGGTGCCGAGGAAGCGCTGTTCATCCTTTATACCTCCGGCTCCACCGGTAAGCCCAAAGGCGTGCAGCACACCACTGGCGGCTACCTGCTGTACGCGGCCCTGACCCACGAGCGCGTATTCGATTACCGTCCGGGGGAAATCTACTGGTGCACCGCCGACGTCGGCTGGGTTACTGGCCACACCTATATCGTCTATGGTCCGCTGGCCAATGGCGCGACCACCGTGCTGTTCGAGGGCGTGCCTAACTATCCGGACGTGACCCGCGTGGCGAAGATCGTCGACAAGCACAAGGTCAATATCCTCTACACCGCGCCGACCGCGATCCGCGCCATGATGGCCTCGGGTAACGCCGCCTGCGCAGGCGCCGATGGCAGCAGCCTGCGCCTGCTGGGTTCGGTGGGTGAGCCGATCAACCCGGAAGCCTGGGACTGGTACTACAAGAATGTCGGTCAATCCCGTTGCCCGATCGTCGATACCTGGTGGCAGACCGAGACCGGCGCCACCCTGATGAGCCCGCTGCCGGGCGCCCATGCCCTCAAGCCGGGTTCGGCGGCGCGTCCGTTCTTTGGCGTGGTGCCGGCGCTGGTGGACAACCTGGGCAACATTATCGAGGGCGCCGCCGAAGGCAACCTGGTGATCCTCGATTCGTGGCCAGGCCAGGCGCGCACCCTGTATGGCGACCACGATCGTTTTGTCGATACCTACTTCAAGACGTTCCGTGGCATGTACTTCACCGGTGACGGTGCCCGTCGCGATGAAGACGGCTACTGGTGGATCACCGGGCGGGTGGACGATGTGCTCAACGTCTCCGGCCACCGCATGGGGACCGCGGAGATCGAAAGCGCGATGGTCGCTCACCCGAAAGTCGCCGAAGCGGCGGTGGTCGGTGTGCCCCACGACATCAAGGGGCAGGGCATCTATGTCTACGTCACCCTCAACGGTGGCGAAGAACCGAGCGAAGCATTGCGCCTGGAGCTGAAGAACTGGGTGCGCAAGGAAATCGGTCCGATCGCCTCGCCGGATGTCATCCAGTGGGCGCCTGGCCTGCCGAAGACCCGTTCCGGGAAGATCATGCGCCGTATCCTGCGCAAGATCGCCACGGCGGAGTACGACAGCCTGGGGGATATCTCCACCCTGGCGGACCCGGGCGTGGTGCAGCATCTGGTCGATACCCACAAGACCATGAACGTCGCCTGAGACGGACCTGTGTCAGCGAAAGCCCCGCCCGGCCTTGTGCCGGGCGGGGCTTTTTTATGGGCGTTACTCAGTTCCCCTGTAGCCGCTGCCGAAGGCTGCGATCGGCTCCGCAGGAGACGCGCTCTTGAAGGCCCTGAAAGGCCCTTCGGGCCTTATCGCAGCCTGCGGCAGCGGCTACAGGCAGCGGCTTTTCGATCGAATAAATATCGGTATGTCCATCAGGCATATCTGAATGTTACCGGGGGAGGGGAATGTGTAACCCGCTGCCCGGATTCGGGGCAATGAGAAACGCCAAGCCCTGTTTCAGGGCCTTTGCGGGGGCGGTAAAAAATAAGTCATAACGCTGCGCTTGCCGGAATAGAAGGCTTTGCGAATAATAGGCCCGCAATTTGCAGCACAGATTGGTTTACCGTCTTTTGCTCTTGCATAAACTTGAAGAGCTGTCAATGTGCTCGACCTGGTTTCTCGGTGCTTCTGTAATTTGTTGTCGCATTGAGGAAATATCGGCTTCGGGCCTGTCGTTAGAATGCCGATCACTCGCTCGTCGTTGCCTGCCCGGGAACCCGCATGAGGTTCGTGGCCAGGTCCTCAAGGACGCAGCACCGCTATCAGGTTCCACCCATTCGCATATTGGGCTGTCGCTCACTCTGCCGTTTTCGCCCTTTACCGATGGAGTCCTAAGATGAAGAAACTCGTGCTTCTTGGCGCCCTGGCACTGTCCTCCGTACTTTCCCTGCCGACGTTCGCCGATGAAAAGCCTCTGAAAATTGGTATCGAAGCGGCTTACCCTCCATTCGCCTCCAAGGCGCCGGACGGCAGCATCGTCGGTTTCGACTACGACATCGGCAACGCCCTGTGCGAAGAAATGAAGGTCAAGTGTGTGTGGGTCGAGCAGGAGTTCGACGGCCTGATCCCTGCGCTCAAGGTTCGCAAGATCGATGCGATCCTGTCGTCCATGTCGATCACCGACGACCGCAAGAAGTCCGTGGACTTCACCGGCAAGTACTACAACACCCCTGCGCGTCTGGTCATGAAGGCCGGTACCCAGGTCAGCGATGGCCTGACCGAGCTCAAGGGCAAGAACATCGGCGTGCAGCGCGGTTCGATCCACGAGCGTTTCGCCCGTGAAGTGCTGGCTCCGCTGGGTGCCGAGATCAAGCCATATGGCTCGCAGAACGAGATCTACCTGGACGTGGCGGCCGGTCGCCTCGACGGCACCGTGGCAGACGCTACCCTGCTGAATGACGGCTTCCTGAAAACCGACGCCGGCAAAGGCTTCGCGTTCGTCGGCCCGGCGTTCACCGACAGCAAATACTTCGGCGACGGCGTGGGTATCGCCGTACGCAAAGGCGATGCGCTGAAAGACAAGATCACCGGTGCGATCGCCGCCATTCGCGAGAACGGCAAGTACAAGCAAATCCAGGACAAGTACTTCGACTTCGACATTTACGGCCAGTAAATCGTCGAATCAGCAAGTCCGAGATGGCGCAAGCAGCAGAATCTCTGAAGTTTGCGCCATTTTTTCATCCCAATTTTCGAGGACCTGAATCATGTTGAAAGGCTACGGGGCTGTCATCCTCGATGGCGCTTGGCTGACGCTTCAGCTTGCCTTGTCGTCCATGGCCCTGGCCATCGTTCTGGGTCTGATCGGGGTCGCACTGCGTCTCTCGCCGGTGCGCTGGCTGGCGTGGCTGGGCGACCTGTATTCCACGGTGATCCGCGGGATTCCCGACCTGGTGCTGATCCTGCTGATCTTCTACGGCGGCCAGGACCTGCTCAACCGTGTCGCGCCAATGCTGGGTTACGACGACTACATCGACCTGAACCCGCTGGCTGCCGGTATCGGCACCCTGGGCTTCATCTTCGGTGCCTACCTGTCGGAGACCTTCCGTGGCGCCTTCATGGCGATTCCCAAGGGGCAGGCGGAAGCGGGCATGGCCTACGGCATGAACAGCTTCCAGGTGTTCTTCCGGGTGCTGGTGCCGCAGATGATCCGTCTGGCGATTCCGGGCTTTACCAACAACTGGCTGGTACTGACCAAGGCCACCGCGCTGATTTCGGTGGTGGGCCTGCAAGACATGATGTTCAAGGCCAAGCAGGCGGCTGACGCCACTCGCGAGCCTTTCACCTTCTTCCTCGCGGTGGCGGCGATGTACCTGGTTATTACCAGTGTCTCGTTGCTGGCATTGCGTCACCTTGAGAAGCGCTACTCGGTAGGCGTAAGGGCGGCTGATCTATGATCTTCGACTACAACGTCATCTATGAGGCCTTGCCGCTGTATTTCAGCGGCCTGCTGACCACCCTGAAACTCTTGGCCCTGTCGCTGTTCTTCGGCCTGCTGGCGGCGCTGCCCCTGGGGTTGATGCGGGTGTCCAAGCAGCCGATCGTCAACCTCAGCGCCTGGCTCTACACCTATGTGATCCGCGGCACGCCGATGCTGGTTCAACTGTTCCTGATCTACTACGGCCTGGCGCAGTTCGACGTGGTGCGTCAAAGCTTCCTCTGGCCTTGGCTGTCCAGTGCGACCTTCTGTGCGTGCCTGGCATTTGCCATCAACACCAGCGCCTACACCGCCGAAATCATCGCCGGCAGCCTCAAGGCCACGCCGAACGGCGAGATCGAAGCGGCCAAGGCCATGGGCATGTCGCGCTACAAAATGTATGCCCGCATCCTGCTGCCGTCGGCCTTGCGCCGGGCACTGCCGCAGTACAGCAATGAAGTGATCATGATGCTGCAGACCACCAGTTTGGCCTCCATCGTGACCCTGATCGACATCACCGGTGCGGCCCGTACGGTCAACGCGCAGTACTACCTGCCGTTCGAGGCCTACATCACCGCCGGCGTGTTCTACCTGTGCCTGACCTTTATCCTGGTGCGCCTGTTCAAGCTGGCCGAAGGCCGCTGGCTGCGTTACCTGGCGCCGCGGAAGCACTGATATGGAACGCATTGACCACGCATTGCCATGGAGCCACCTGGGCAGCGAGCGGCAGATCTCGGTGTTCCGTTTCGGCCACGGCGAGCGCAAGGCCTATATCCAGGCCAGTCTGCATGCGGACGAACTGCCCGGGATGCGCACCGCCTGGGAGCTGAAAAAGCGCCTGGCCGAACTGGAAGCCCAGGGCGCGCTGAACGGCGTGATCGAACTGGTGCCGGTGGCCAACCCGATGGGCCTGGGGCAGTTGTTGCAAGGCAATCACCAGGGGCGGTTCGAGGCCGGCAGCGGCAAGAACTTCAATCGCGATTTCGTCGAGCTGAGTGTGCCGGTCGCGGCCCGCCTGGAAGGGTGCCTGGGGGATGACCCGCACGCCAATATCCAGATGATTCGCCAGGCCATGAGTGATGTGCTGGCTGAACTGCCGGCGCCATCGAGCCAGCTGCAAGGCATGCAGCGTATTCTCCTGAGTCATGCCTGCACCGCGGACGTGGTGCTGGACCTGCACTGTGATACGGAAGCGGCGCTGCATATGTACGCCTTGCCGCAGCATTGGCCGCAGTGGCGTTCGCTGGCAGCCCATCTGAACGTGCGGGTCGGCTTGCTGGCGGAAGACTCTGGCGGCAGTTCGTTCGACGAGGCCTGTTCGCTGCCCTGGCTGCGCCTGTCGCGCCAGTTCCCGCAGGCGCAGATTCCGCTGGCCTGCCTGGCGACCACCCTCGAGCTGGGCGGTCAGGCCGACACCGGTCGTCCGCAAGCCGAGGCGCACGCCGAGGGCATCCTGGCGTTTCTCGCCGAGCAGGGGCTGATCGCGGACGAATGGCCGGCGCCGCAGCATGAAGCGTGTGAGGCCATGCCTTTCGAAGGCACCGAATTGTTGTTTGCGCCGCATCCCGGCGTGGTGAGTTTTCTGCGTCCGGCCGGTAGCTGGGTGGAGAAGGGCGAGCCGATTTTTGAAGTGATTGATCCCTTATCCGATCGGGTCAGCACCCTGTGTGCTGGCACCAGCGGCGTGTTGTTCGCCGTTGAGCGGCTGCGTTACGCCCAACCCGGTTTCTGGCTGGCCAAGGTGGCGGGGCGCGAAGCGCTGCGGCACGGGCGCTTGCTCAACGACTGACTGCTTTTGTGAGAACCGACAGCATGTACAAACTTGAAGTCCAAGACCTGCATAAACGCTATGGCAGTCACGAAGTGCTCAAGGGCGTGTCCCTGAAAGCGGCGGCTGGCGATGTGATCAGCATCATCGGCTCCAGTGGCTCCGGCAAATCCACCTTCCTGCGTTGCATCAACCTGCTGGAGCAGCCGCACGCCGGCAAGATCCTGCTGAACAACGAAGAGTTGAAGCTGGTGGCGAACAAGGACGGCGCCCTGAAGGCGGCCGATCCAAAACAGTTGCAGCGCATGCGTTCGCGCCTGTCGATGGTGTTCCAGCATTTCAACCTGTGGTCGCACATGACCGCCATCGAAAACATCATGGAAGCGCCGGTGCATGTGCTCGGCGTACCCAAGGCCGAAGCCCGTGAAAAGGCCGAACACTACCTGGCCAAGGTCGGCGTGGCGCATCGCAAGGATGCCTACCCGGGCCACATGTCCGGCGGTGAGCAGCAGCGTGTGGCGATCGCCCGGGCGCTGGCGATGGAGCCTGAGGTCATGCTGTTCGACGAGCCGACTTCGGCGCTCGACCCCGAGCTGGTGGGCGACGTGCTGAAAGTGATGCAGGCCCTGGCCCAGGAAGGCCGGACCATGGTGGTGGTGACCCACGAAATGGGCTTTGCCCGTGAAGTCTCGAATCAGCTGATATTCCTGCACAAGGGCCTGGTGGAAGAGAGCGGCAACCCCCGCGAAGTGCTGGTCAATCCGCAATCGGAACGTTTGCAACAATTCCTCTCGGGCAGCCTGAAGTAAATCGCTCCCGTAATGCACCAAATTAGGTCATGCTGCGCACCGCGCGCCAGATGGTCTAATTTGGTTGCAGCCGCCTTTGGCCTCTAACACTGTTTTCGTTTCGGATTGCCCGCCATGACTGCCCATCGAATTGGTTTCCTGATTTGGCCCAGCACTAAAGCCTTGACGCTGGCGCTGGCCGAGGAGGCCTTGCGTGTCGCTCAGCGCGTGCATCCGGAAGTGGTCTACGAACTGGCCTTCCTGCAGGCCGAAGCGCCGGCCGACGGCGCCTGGCAACTGCCCGGTGAGCCCTGGTCGGGCAAGCTCGAAGGCTGCCAGAAACTGTTCCTGCTGGCCGATGAGCCGCCTGCCACCCTGGCGCCGGCCCTGAGCAGCGCGCTCAAGCAACTGGTGCGCGCCGGCTGTGTGATCGGTGGTTTGTCCGCCGGTGTGTATCCCCTGGCGCAGCTGGGGTTCCTCGACGGTTATCGGGCGGCGGTGCACTGGCGCTGGCAGGATGATTTTGCCGAGCGTTTTCCCAAGGTCATCGCCACCAGTCATCTGTTCGATTGGGATCGCGATCGCCTGACGGCCTGCGGCGGAATGTCGGTGCTGGATCTGTTGCTGGCGGTGCTGGCCCGTGACCACGGCGCGGAACTGGCCGGCGCGGTCTCGGAAGAACTGGTGGTAGAGCGGATCCGCGAAGGCGGCGAGCGCCAACGCATTCCGTTGCAGAACCGCCTGGGTTCCAGCCACCCGAAGCTGACCCAGGCGGTGCTGCTGATGGAGGCCAATATCGAGGAGCCGCTGACCACCGACGAAATCGCCCAGCATGTGTGCGTCTCGCGTCGGCAGCTGGAGCGGATCTTCAAGCAATACCTCAATCGCGTGCCGAGCCAGTACTACCTGGAATTGCGCCTGAACAAGGCGCGGCAGATGCTGATGCAGACCAGCAAATCGATCATCCAGATCGGCCTGTCCTGCGGTTTCTCCTCGGGGCCGCATTTCTCCAGCGCCTACCGCAACTTCTTCGGCGCCACGCCGCGGGAGGACCGCAACCAGCGGCGCAGCAGCAGCCCGTTCGAACTGTCTTCGGTGCCTTCCGAGCGCGGTTGATCCACCTCTTCGTTTTGTCTGTCAGTTTTTATCGCGAGCAATCGAGCGTCGACCGGCTGCTCCTACAGAAGATCACTTCCTTTTGTAGGAGCGAAGCTTGCTCGCGATGGCGCCGTAATGTGTGGTGCAAATCGTTGGACAATCCTGCCGTTAAAGCCTCCAGCAGTTTAAACTGCGCCTTTGCGACGCTATTTGTCGCATTGCCGTAAACCCGTGTAAAACCGGGGTTGGCGCTATAAGAAGTTGTCGCTTGGCGACAAGGCCGGGCAGAAAACTGTCCTTACAATCCCCCCATCGCTCGCCAGTTTCAGGCAGGCGTTCCTCTTCAGGAGACTCCGATGTCCGTTGAGCAAGCTCCGGTGCAACGCGCCGATTTCGATCAGGTCATGGTTCCCAACTATGCGCCTGCGGCTTTCATTCCTGTGCGTGGCGCGGGTTCCCGAGTCTGGGATCAGTCGGGCCGAGAGCTGATCGACTTTGCCGGCGGGATCGCGGTCAACGTACTGGGCCACGCCCATCCGGCGCTGGTTGCTGCTCTGACCGAGCAGGCCAACAAGCTGTGGCACGTATCCAACGTCTTCACCAACGAGCCGGCCCTGCGCCTGGCCCACAAATTGGTCGACGCCACCTTTGCCGAGCGCGCGTTCTTCTGCAACTCCGGGGCCGAGGCCAACGAGGCCGCCTTCAAGCTGGCCCGTCGTGTCGCTTTCGACCGTTTCGGCGCGGAAAAATACGAAATCATCGCGGCCCTCAACAGCTTCCACGGTCGCACCCTGTTCACCGTGAACGTCGGCGGCCAGTCGAAATACTCCGATGGCTTTGGTCCTAAAATCACCGGTATCACCCACGTTCCCTACAACGATCTGGCGGCATTGAAAGCGGCGATTTCGGACAAGACCTGCGCGGTGGTACTGGAGCCGATCCAGGGCGAAGGCGGTGTATTGCCGGCCGAGCAGGCTTACCTGCAAGGCGCCCGCGAGCTGTGCGACGCGCACAACGCGCTGCTGGTGTTCGACGAAGTGCAGACCGGCATGGGCCGCAGCGGCGAGCTGTTCGCCTATATGCACTACGGCGTGACCCCGGACATCCTGACCAGCGCCAAGAGCCTGGGCGGCGGTTTCCCGATTGCTGCGATGCTGACCACCGAGGCGCTGGCCAAGCACCTGGTGGTCGGTACCCACGGCACCACCTACGGCGGCAACCCGCTGGCATGCGCGGTGGCCGGCGCGGTGATCGACGTGATCAACACGCCCGAAGTGCTGAACGGCGTGAAGGCCAAGCACGATCGCTTCAAGACCCGCCTGCTGCAGATCGGCGAGAAATACGGCCTGTTCACCGAAGTGCGTGGCCTGGGCCTGCTGCTCGGTTGTGTGCTCAGCGATGCCTGGAAAGGCAAGGCCAAGGACGTGTTCAACGCCGCTGAAAAAGAAAACCTGATGATCCTCCAGGCCGGCCCGGACGTGGTGCGTTTCGCCCCGAGCCTGGTGGTCGAGGAAGCGGACATCGAAGAGGGCCTGCTGCGCTTCGAGCGCGCGGTCACCAAGCTGACCCAGGCCTGATTCGGGCCGCGGTACTTCTCGGCGCTTGTCTGCAGGGCAGGCGTCGAGCCTCATTTTCGGTGCCGGGCTGTCCCGGCATTTTTTTCCCTGAGTCGGCCTCCTGGCCGGCCTGTTTCGAGTAAGGAGTGACACCATGCTGGTGATGCGCCCCGCGCAAATGGCTGATCTGGGCGAGGTACAGCGTCTGGCTGCGGACAGCCCGATTGGTGTCACTTCCTTGCCGGATGACGTGGAACGCCTGAGCGACAAGATCGCCGCAAGCGAGGCTTCGTTCGCCGCCGAGGTGAGCTTCAATGGCGAGGAGAGCTACTTCTTCGTCCTCGAAGACACCGAAACCGGCAAGTTGGTAGGTTGCTCGGCCATCGTCGCCTCGGCCGGTTATTCCGAGCCGTTCTACAGCTTCCGTAACGAGACCTTCGTGCACGCCTCCCGCGAGCTGAAGATCCACAACAAGATCCACGTGCTTTCCCAGTGCCACGACCTGACCGGCAACAGCCTGCTGACCAGCTTCTATGTGGTCCCGGAGCTGGTGGGTTCGCCGTGGTCGGAACTCAATTCCCGCGGCCGCCTGCTGTTCGTCGCCAGCCACCCTGAGCGTTTCGCCGATTCGGTGGTGACCGAGATCGTTGGCTACAGCGATGAGAATGGAGACTCGCCGTTCTGGGATGCCATCGGTCGCAACTTCTTCGACCTCAACTACGCCGCCGCCGAGCGTCTGTGCGGGCTGAAAAGCCGCACCTTCCTCGCCGAGCTGATGCCGCATTACCCGATCTATGTGCCGCTGCTGCCGGATGCCGCGCAGGAAGCCATGGGCCAGGTGCACCCGCGGGCGCAGATCACCTTCGACATCCTGATGCGTGAAGGTTTCGAGACCGACCATTACATCGACATCTTCGACGGTGGCCCGACCCTGCACGCCCGGGTCTCGGGGATCCGCTCGATCGCCCAGAGCCGCGTGGTGCCGGTGAAGATCGGCGAGGTCGCCAGGGGCGGCGGCCGCCAGTACCTGGTCGCCAATGCGCAGTTGCAGGATTACCGCGCGGTGCTGCTGGAGCTGGATTACGCGCCGGGCAAGCCGGTGACCCTGGATCTGCAAGCGGCCGAAGCCCTGGGCGTCGGCGAAGGTGCCAGCGTGCGCCTGGTGGCGGTTTAACGGCTGCGGCAAATGCCGGAAGAATCCTGGAAAGCAGCGAGTTTCGCGGGGGCCGTCAGCGGCTCCCGTCTGAGGAGATAGCATGATCGTTCGTCCCGTACGCAGCAGCGACTTACCCGCTCTGATCGACCTGGCCCGCAGCACCGGCACCGGCCTTACCACCTTGCCGGCCAACGAAGAACGCCTGAAACATCGCGTGGGCTGGGCGGAAAAGACCTTCCGTGGCGAAGCCGAGCGGGGCGATGCGGATTATCTGTTCGTGCTCGAGGACGACAATGGCCGCGTGGTGGGGATTTCCGCGATCGCCGGCGCCGTTGGCCTGCGCGAGCCCTGGTACAACTTCCGGGTCGGCCTGACCGTCAGCGCCTCCCAGGAACTGAACATCTACCGCGAGATTCCGACGCTGTTCCTGGCCAACGACCTGACCGGCAATTCCGAGCTGTGCTCGCTGTTCCTGCATGCCGATTATCGCACCGGCCTCAACGGCCGCATGCTGGCCAAGGCACGCATGCTGTTCATCGCCGAATTCCCGCAGCTGTTCGGCAACAAGATCATCGCCGAGATGCGCGGCATGTCCGATGAAGCCGGGCGCTCGCCATTCTGGGAAAGCCTGGGCCGGCACTTCTTCAAGATGGAGTTCAGCCAGGCCGACTACCTGACCGGCGTGGGTAACAAGGCGTTCATCGCCGAACTGATGCCGAAGTTCCCGCTGTACACCTGCTTCCTCTCCGAGGGCGCGCGCAACGTGATCGGCAAGGTGCACACCGATACCGAGCCGGCTCTGGCCATGCTCAAGAGCGAGGGCTTCAGCTACCAGGGTTACGTCGACATCTTCGACGCCGGCCCGGCGGTGGAGTGCGAAACCGCCAAGATCCGTGCGGTGCGCGACAGCCAGGCGCTGGTGTTGGCCATCGGCACGCCGGGCGACGACGCCACGCCTTTCCTGATTCACAACCGCAAGCGCGAGGACTGCCGGATCACCGCTGCACCCGCGCGCTTCGCGTCGGGCACCCTGGTGGTTGATGCGCTGACCGCCAAACGCCTGCAACTCAATGCGGGCGATCAGGTCCGTGCCGTTGCGCTGTCTGCTTCCCGGGAGTCGAAATAATGAACACGCTGTACATCGCAGGCCAATGGCTGCCAGGCCAGGGCGAAGCCTTTGAATCCTTGAATCCGGTGACCCAGCAGGTGCTGTGGTCGGGCAACGGCGCCACCGTCGCCCAGGTTGAAAGTGCGGTGCAGGCCGCGCGCCAGGCATTCCCGGCCTGGGCCAAGCGGTCGCTGGACGAGCGGATCGCGGTGCTGGAAGCCTTTGCCGCCAGCCTGAAAAGCCATGCCGACGAACTGGCGCGCTGCATCGGCGAGGAAACCGGCAAGCCGCTGTGGGAAGCCGCCACCGAAGTGACCAGCATGGTCAACAAGATCGCGATCTCGGTGCAGAGCTACCGTGAACGTACCGGCGAGAAGAGCGGCCCGCTGGGCGACGCCACCGCGGTATTGCGCCACAAGCCTCACGGTGTGGTGGCGGTGTTCGGCCCTTACAACTTCCCAGGCCATCTGCCTAACGGGCATATCGTTCCTGCGCTGCTGGCGGGTAACAGCGTGCTGTTCAAGCCCAGCGAGCTGACCCCGAAAGTCGCCGAGCTGACCGTCAAGTGCTGGATCGAAGCCGGCCTGCCGGCAGGCGTTCTGAACCTGCTGCAAGGTGCGCGGGAAACCGGCATCGCCCTGGCTGCCAACCCGGGGATCGACGGTCTGTTCTTCACCGGTTCCAGTCGTACCGGCAATCACCTGCACCAGCAGTTTGCCGGCCGCCCGGACAAGATCCTCGCGCTGGAGATGGGCGGTAACAATCCGCTGGTGGTGGACCAGGTCGCGGACCTGAACGCGGCGGTCTACACCATCATCCAGTCGGCCTTCATTTCCGCCGGCCAGCGTTGCACCTGCGCGCGCCGCCTGCTGGTGCCGCAAGGCGCCTGGGGCGATCAGTTGCTGGAGCGCCTGGTGGCGGTCAGCTCGACCATCGAGGTCGGTGCGTTCGACCAGCAGCCGGCACCGTTCATGGGCTCGGTGATTTCCCTTGGCGCGGCCCGCGCGCTGATGCAGGCCCAGGAAAACCTGTTGGCCAATGGCGCCGTGGCGCTGCTGGAAATGACCCAGCCGCAGGCCCGGGCCGCGCTGTTGACCCCGGGCATTCTCGACGTGACCGCGGTGGCCGAGCGCCCGGACGAAGAACTGTTCGGCCCCTTGCTGCAAGTGATTCGCTACGCCGATTTCGCAGCCGCGATCGCCGAGGCCAACGACACCCAATACGGCCTGGCAGCGGGTCTGCTGTCGGATTCCGAGGCGCGTTACCAGCAGTTCTGGCTGGAAAGCCGGGCCGGTATCGTCAACTGGAACAAGCAGCTGACCGGTGCCGCGAGCAGCGCGCCGTTCGGCGGTGTGGGTGCCTCGGGCAACCATCGCGCCAGTGCCTATTACGCGGCGGATTACTGCGCGTACCCGGTGGCGTCGCTGGAAGCCTCGAGCCTGACCTTGCCGAGCGCGCTGACGCCGGGTGTACGCCTGGGGTGATGGGTTGCACCGCAGATTGCCGGAAGGTCTTGTGGACCTTATCGCAGCCTGCGAAGCGGCTACAGAGAGCGGTGGGGCGTCGGTGGTTGTGGTAACCCTGTAGCCGCTGCCGCAGGCTGCGATCGTCCCGCGAAGCGGGCGCCGACGGCCTCAAGACATGTACTGATACCGATGCCTATAACAACAGATTCTCGTGGAGCCTCGCTGATGAAATCCTATGAAGTCAATTTCGACGGTCTAGTGGGGCCTACCCATAACTACGGCGGCCTGTCCTACGGCAACGTCGCGTCCCAGAGCAACAGCCAGCAGTCTTCCAATCCCAAGGAGGCCGCGCTGCAGGGCCTGGCGAAAATGAAAGCGCTGATGGAAATGGGTTTCCAGCAAGGCGTGCTGGCACCCCAGGAGCGCCCGGACGTGGCCGCCCTGCGTCGGCTGGGTTTTGCCGGCAGCGATGCGCAGGTCATCGAGCGCGCCGCCAAGGATGCGATGCCGCTGCTGGTCGCCAGTTGCTCGGCGTCGAGCATGTGGGTGGCCAACGCCGCCACGGTCAGCCCGAGCGCCGACACCGCTGACGGTCGCGTGCATTTCACCGCCGCCAACCTGAACTGCAAATACCACCGCAGCATCGAGCACCCGACCACCAGTCGCGTGCTGGGGGCGATGTTCGCCGACCAGAAACACTTCGCCCATCACGCGGCGTTGCCGGCGGTGGCGCAGTTCGGCGATGAGGGCGCGGCCAACCACACCCGTTTCTGCCGTGACTACGGCCAGGCCGGTGTCGAGTTCTTCGTCTTCGGTCGCAGCGCCTTCGATACCCGCTACCCGGCACCGCAGAAGTACCCGGCGCGCCAGACCCTGGAAGCCTCGCAGGCCGTCGCCCGCCTGCACGGCCTGAGCGACGACGGTGTGGTGTATGCCCAGCAGAACCCGTCGGTGATCGACCAGGGTGTGTTCCACAACGATGTGATCGCGGTGGGTAACGGAGAAGTGCTGTTCTATCACGAAGACGCATTCCTCGAGACCGACAAGATGCTCGCCGAGCTGCAGGCCAAGCTGGGCAAGTGTGGCGGCAACTTCCAGTCGATCTGTGTGCCGCGCTCGCAGGTCACGGTGGAAGACGCGGTGCGTTCCTACCTGTTCAACAGTCAACTGCTGTCCCGCGCTGATGGCTCGATGCTGCTGATCGTGCCGGAAGAGTGCCGCGGCAACGAGCGTGTCTGGCAGTACCTGCAAAGCCTGACCAGCTCCGGCGGCCTGATCCGCGAAGTGAAAGTCTTCGACCTCAAGCAGAGCATGCAGAACGGCGGTGGCCCGGCGTGCCTGCGGCTACGGGTCGCGCTCAATCAAACCGAGCTGGCGGCGGTCAACCCAGGGGTTATCATGACCGCGCCGTTGTACGGCACGCTGACCCAGTGGGTCGACAAGCACTACCGCGACCGCCTGAGCGAAAACGATCTGGCGGACCCGCAATTGCTGCTTGAGTGCCGGACGGCACTGGATGAACTGACGCAAATCCTTAAACTGGGCGCGGTTTATCCATTCCAGATCAATTAAAAGCCCGCGCCTGCTTCTGCTGATCCAGGCGCGCCGCTTTACCTCCAGATGAGAGCGTAATAAATGAGCGATACCCTGCAGCTGATCCTTGAAGACACCGACGGCACTCAACTGGAAACTTCCTGCACCCGCGTTGCCGTGATGTGGCAAGGCAAGGAACTGTGGATCCAGCAGGACGGCCGCGGCCAGCTGCTGATCGGCGTGGACGTCGAGGAAGGCGACGAAGAATACGCCAACCTGCTGCTGCGCCCATTGGCGACTAATCTGGTAAGTCTGCAACTGGAAATGGAACCGGCCGACGCTGGTGACGACGATCACGTGCACGGCCCTGACTGCCAGCACGACCATTAAGGAATAACGTTCTATGCTCGCCCTCGGCAAACTGCTTGAACTGACCCTCGCCGGTCGTGAACCGGCGGAGAAGACTCAACTGACTGTCGACGGCGTGCGGATGCGCTGGCTAAGCGAAGGTGCGCTGGAAGTCCGGCCACCCCAGGCGCGGGACAATGGCATGGATGTGCTGCTGTCGGCCGGCATCCACGGCAACGAGACGGCACCGATCGAGTTGCTCGACCGTCTGTTGCACGACATCGCCCGCGGCGACCTCAAGCCGTGCGCACGCATTCTGTTCCTGTTCGGCAATCCCGAGGCGATGCGCCGCGGCGAGCGTTTCATCGAGCAGGACATCAACCGGCTGTTCAATGGCCGTCATGAACAAAGCAGCGGCAACGAAGCCTTGCGCGCCTGCGAGCTGGAGCGCCTGGCGGCGAGTTTCTTCAGCCTGCCGGAGCGTACCCGCCTGCACTACGACCTGCACACGGCGATCCGCGGTTCGAAGATCGAACAGTTCGCCCTGTATCCGTGGAAGGAAGGTCGCCAGCACTCGCGCCGGGAACTGGCGCGCCTGCGGGCCGCGGGCATGCAGGCGGTGCTGCTGCAGAACAAACCATCCATCGTGTTCAGCTCCTATACCTACGACAAGCTGGACGCCGAGTCTTTCACCCTGGAACTGGGCAAGGCCCGGCCGTTCGGGCAGAACCAGGGGGTGAATGTCGAGCGTCTGGAAACCCGCCTCAAGCAGATCATCGAAGGCCGCGAACCGCCCATGGCGGAGGAGAAGCTGGATGGATTGCAGCTGTTCAGCGTCGCTCGGGAAATCATCAAGCACAGCGATACCTTCCACCTGCATCTGCCGGCGGACATCGAGAACTTCTCCGAACTGGAAGTGGGTTACCTGCTGGCCGACGATATCGCCCAGACCCGCTGGATAGTCGAGGAGGAGGGCGCGCGGATCATTTTCCCCAACCCCAAGGTGAAGAACGGCCTGCGTGCCGGAATTCTGATCGTGCCGAGCACGGCTGACGGCCTGGCTTGATACGGCAATCTGTAGCCGCTGCCGAAGGCTGCGATCGACCGCGTAGCGGGCGCCGCTTTTGAGGTTGATTAGAAGGCCCTGCGGGCCTTATCGCAGCCTGCGGCAGCGGCCACAAAAAACATCGCGAGCCAGCTCGATCCCTGTAGGAGCAAGCTGGCTCGCGATTTTGCTTTCAGCGTCTGGCGCTTACACCGCTACCCGCTGCTCGTGACGACGCAGGGCGCGAGTCTTGTGCAGGGTGTCGGCGCAGGTCTTCGCCGCTTCCTGGCCCTTGTGCACGAAATGCTCGAAGAAGAACTTCTGATGTTCTTCACCAGCGTGGAAGTGGTGCGGGGTCAAGACCACCGAGAACACCGGCACTTCGGTTTCCAGCTGGACCTGCATCAGGCCACTGATCACCGACTGGGCGACGAATTCGTGGCGGTAGATACCGCCGTCCACCACCAGGCCCGCGGCGACGATGCCGGCATAACGACCGGACTTGGCCAGCAGCTTGGCGTGCAGTGGAATTTCAAAGGCGCCGCCGACTTCGAAGAAGTCGATATCGCTTTCCTGATAACCCTGGGCGAGCATTTCGCTGACGAACCCTTTGCGGCTCTGGTCGACGATTTCCTTGTGCCAGCAGGCCTGGATAAACGCCACGCGTTCGCCGTGATGCTGTTTGCTTTTGCTATCGATTGCGGTGGGTTGCATCTGTTCTGACTCCTGTTTGTGTGAAAAACAGGGCGTTATGAATCGAAAGGGATTTAAGGGTACGTACAGGCCAGGCGCACAAGCAGTCATGCGCAGGTCTGTGGACGGCCCTTTGGCACCAATCCCGTTCTCTCTTCATCCGGACTATGACCGTCGGCCCCGGGATCACACCGGGTCTGCTGACCTTGCCGTCATTCGCCGCCGAAGCGGTGCCTGTCGCCAAGCGCTCGCGGGCTATGCGCATTGCGCGCAATTACCGCCGGTGGGGAATTGCACCCCGCCCTGAGAACGTTGCCACCGGGCTTTGCGGCGGCGGTGAGTTTGTAACACATATTTTTCGGCGGTGCATTGCGGCGTTTGGATGATAAACATCGGTTTTTCATGTCCATCGCTGGGCTTTTCCCGGGTGGGCCTTGATAAATCGCGGTTGCGCCCGTAGTAATTCAGTTCGAAAGAATTTCCTTATCCGCAGCGACGTTCGCGTCCCCTTGCCGAGGCCTGATTCATGAGCGTTATCGATCTTCGTAGTGACACCGTTACCCAACCCACGGCAGGCATGCTGGAAGCTATGGCCACGGCGGCCACGGGCGATGATGTCTACGGCGAAGATCCAACGGTCAACCGCCTGGAAGCTGAACTGGCGCAGCGCCTGGGGTTCGCCGAAGCGCTGTTCGTGCCGACCGGCACCATGAGCAACCTGCTGGGCTTGATGGCCCATTGTGAGCGTGGCGACGAATACATCGTCGGCCAGCAGGCGCATACCTATAAGTACGAGGGTGGCGGCGCGGCGGTGCTGGGTTCGATCCAGCCACAGCCACTGGAAGTCCAGGCCGACGGCTCGCTGGACCTGGCCCAGGTGGCCGCGGCGATCAAGCCGGATGATTTCCACTTTGCCCGTACCCGCCTGCTGGCGCTGGAAAACACCATGCAGGGCAAGGTGCTGCCATTGAGCTATCTGGCGCAGGCCCGGGCCTTCACCCGTGAGCATGGTCTGGCCCTGCACCTGGACGGCGCGCGGCTGTACAACGCGGCGGTCAAGCTGGGTGTCGATGCGCGGCAGATTACCCAGTACTTCGATTCGGTTTCGGTGTGCCTGTCCAAGGGCCTGGGCGCGCCGGTGGGCTCGGTGCTGTGCGGTTCGGCGCAGCTGATCGGCAAGGCCAGGCGCCTGCGCAAGATGGTCGGCGGTGGCATGCGCCAGGCCGGAGTCCTGGCCGCGGCGGGCCTGTACGCGCTCGATCATCACGTAGCGCGCCTGGCCGATGACCACGCCAATGCCCAGCTGCTGGCCGAGGGGCTGCGTGAAGCGGGCTATGACGTCGAGCCGGTGCAGAGCAACATGGTCTATGTCGCGATGGGCGACAGGGCAGAAGCGCTCAAGGCCTTCGTCGGCGAACGCGGGATCAGGTTGAGCGCCGCGTCGCGGCTGCGGATGGTCACCCATATGGACGTCAGTCGTGCACAAATCGAGCAGGTCGTCGGGACTTTTATCGATTTTTCCCGCAACTGACAGTGTTAGCCGTCCAATTGACCGTCTCTATCGTATAAACACGCTGTACCCCAAGCTCAGGGCCGATATAATGCGGCCCTTTGCCGTCGTTTCGTCTGATGACGTTTCGCACAGGCCTTTGGCCGCAGTCTCCGTGGAAGAACCTAATGAAAAGCGCAGAAATCCGTGAAGCCTTCCTTCGCTTCTTCGAAGAGCAAGGCCACACCCGTGTAGCCTCCAGCTCTTTGATTCCGGGCAACGACCCAACCCTGCTGTTCACCAACGCGGGGATGAACCAGTTCAAGGACTGCTTCCTGGGCCAGGAAAAGCGCGCCTATACCCGCGCCGTAAGCAGCCAGAAATGCGTACGCGCCGGCGGCAAGCACAACGACCTGGAAAACGTCGGTTACACCGCCCGTCACCACACGTTCTTCGAAATGCTGGGCAACTTCAGTTTTGGCGATTACTTCAAGCGTGATGCCATCACTTTCGCCTGGACGTTCCTGACGTCCGACAAGTGGCTGAACCTGCCGAAAGAAAAGCTCTGGGTCACCGTCTACGCCAGCGATGACGAGGCCTATGACATCTGGACCAAGGAAGTCGGGGTTCCGGCCGAGCGCATGGTCCGTATCGGCGACAACAAGGGCGCGCCATACGCCTCCGACAACTTCTGGACCATGGGCGATACCGGCCCGTGCGGTCCTTGCACCGAGATTTTCTACGATCACGGCGCCGACATCTGGGGTGGCCCACCGGGCTCGCCGGAAGAGGACGGCGACCGTTACATCGAGATCTGGAACAACGTATTCATGCAGTTCAACCGCACCGCCGATGGCGTGTTGCATCCGTTGCCAGCGCCGTCGGTGGACACCGGCATGGGCCTGGAGCGGATCAGTGCGGTCCTGCAGCACGTTCACTCGAACTATGAAATCGATCTGTTCCAGAGCCTGCTGAACGCGGCGGCCAAGGCCATCGGTTGCACCAACGATGCCCAGGCGTCTTTGAAAGTCGTGGCCGACCACATCCGCTCCTGCGGCTTCCTGATCGCCGACGGCGTGCTGCCTTCCAACGAAGGCCGCGGTTATGTCCTGCGTCGCATCATTCGCCGCGCTTGCCGTCACGGCAACAAGCTGGGCGCCAAGGGCAGCTTCTTCTATCAGATCGTGGCCGCGCTGGTCGCCGAGATGGGCGAAGCCTTCCCGGAACTGAAATCCCAGCAGGCGCACATCGAGCGCGTGCTGAAAGCCGAAGAAGAGCAGTTCGCCAAGACCCTGGAGCAGGGTCTGAAGATCCTCGAGCAGGACCTGGCCGAACTCAAAGGCACGGTGGTACCGGGCGACGTGGTGTTCAAGCTGTATGACACCTACGGTTTCCCGATGGACCTGACTGGCGACATCGCTCGTGAGCGCGAACTGACCCTCGACGAGGAAGGTTTCGAGCGCGAGATGGAAGCCCAGCGCGTACGTGCCCGTTCCGCCAGCTCCTTCGGCATGGACTACAACAGCCTGGTCAAGGTCGATGTGGCCACCGAGTTCACCGGTTATCACGCCACCAGTGGTTCGGCCAAGGTGGTTGCTCTTTATAAGGAAGGGCAATCGGTCGACGTGCTGAGTGAAGGCGAAGAGGGCGTGGTCGTTCTCGACCAGACGCCTTTCTACGCCGAGTCGGGCGGCCAGATCGGCGACTGCGGTTACCTACAAGCGGGTAACGCGCGTTTCGACGTGCGCGATACCACCAAGACCGGCGGGGCTTTCCTGCACCACGGCGTCTTGGCCAGCGGCAGCCTGACCGTTGGTGCACCGGTGCAAACCCAGGTGGATGCGGAAGTGCGTCACGCCACTTCGCTGAACCACTCGGCCACCCACTTGCTGCACGCCGCTCTGCGCCAGGTGCTGGGCGAGCATGTACAGCAGAAGGGTTCGCTGGTCGACAGTCAGCGCCTGCGTTTCGACTTCAGCCATTTCGAAGCGATCAAGCCTGAGCAGATCAAGGCCCTGGAAGACATCGTCAACGCCGAGATTCGCAAGAACACCGCGGTGGAAACCGAAGAAACCGATATCGACACCGCCAAGCAGAAAGGCGCCATGGCGCTGTTCGGCGAGAAGTACGGCGACAGCGTGCGTGTCCTGAGCATGGGCGGCGATTTCTCCGTTGAACTGTGTGGCGGTATCCACGCCAACCGCACCGGTGATATCGGCCTTTTGAAAATCATCAGCGAAGGTGGCGTCGCTTCGGGTGTACGCCGTATTGAAGCCGTCACCGGTGCCGCGGCACTGGCGTACCTGAACGCTGCGGAAGAGCAACTCAAGGAAGCGGCGACCCTGGTCAAGGGCAGCCGTGACAACCTGATCGACAAGCTGTCGGCCGTGCTGGAGCGCAACCGCCTGCTGGAGAAACAACTCGAGCAGATGCAGGCCAAGGCCGCCAGTGCCGCTGGCGACGATCTGTCGGCGCAGGCGCTGGATGTCAAAGGCGCGAAAGTGCTGGCGGCGCGCCTGGACGGCCAGGACGGCAAGGCGCTGTTGGCGCTGGTCGATCAGTTGAAAAACAAACTCGGTCGCGCAGTGATCCTGCTCGGCAGTGTCCATGAGGAAAAGGTCGTACTGGTTGCGGGCGTAACCAAGGACCTGACTGGCCAACTCAAAGCCGGTGATTTGATGAAGCAAGCCGCTGCGGCAGTGGGCGGGAAGGGCGGTGGTCGTCCGGACATGGCGCAGGGCGGCGGTGTCGATGCCGCTGCGCTGGATGCCGCGCTGGCCCTGACCGTTCCGTTTGTCGAGCAGGGGATTTAAGGTTCCAAGCCGAGCCCGTCGTCTAGTGGCGGGCTTTGGAGCTGCGCAGTTTGATTGATTAATGGGCGCCCCTTTACGGGCTGAGGCGGCTTAGAAATGGCTTTGATCGTACAGAAATTTGGAGGTACCTCGGTCGGTTCCGTCGAAAGAATCGAGCAGGTCGCCGACAAGGTGAAAAAATTCCGCGAAGCCGGTGACGACCTGGTGGTTGTGCTGTCGGCCATGAGCGGCGAAACCAACCGTCTGATCGACCTTGCCAAGCAAATCAGCGGCGACGGTCAGCCGGTTCCTCGCGAGCTGGACGTGATCGTTTCCACCGGTGAGCAGGTGACGATCGCACTGCTGGCCATGGCGCTGATCAAGCGCGGCGTGCCGGCAGTCTCCTATACCGGCAACCAGGTGCGGATTCTGACCGATAGCGCGCACAATAAAGCGCGCATTTTGCAGATCGACGATCAGAAAATTCGCGGTGACCTGAAGGCTGGTCGCGTGGTTGTGGTCGCAGGTTTCCAGGGCGTCGACGAGCACGGCAACATCACTACCCTCGGTCGTGGCGGTTCCGACACCACCGGCGTGGCACTGGCGGCAGCCCTGAAGGCTGACGAATGCCAGATCTACACCGATGTCGACGGCGTCTACACCACCGATCCGCGCGTGGTGTCCGTGGCCCAGCGCCTGGACAAGATCACCTTCGAAGAAATGCTGGAAATGGCCAGCCTGGGTTCCAAGGTGCTGCAGATCCGTGCGGTCGAGTTCGCCGGCAAGTACAACGTTCCGCTGCGCGTACTGCACAGCTTCAAGGAGGGTCCGGGCACCCTCATTACTATTGATGAAGAGGAATCCATGGAACAGCCGATCATTTCCGGCATCGCTTTTAACCGCGATGAAGCCAAGCTGACCATCCGTGGCGTGCCAGACACTCCCGGCGTGGCCTTCAAGATTCTCGGCCCGATCAGTGCCGCGAATATTGAAGTCGACATGATCGTGCAGAACGTTTCGCACGATAACACCACCGACTTCACCTTCACCGTGCACCGCAACGATTACCTGGCAGCCCAGCAAGTGCTGGAAAACACTGCCCGTGAAATCGGCGCCCGGGAAGTGGTAGGCGATACCAAGATCGCCAAGGTCTCGATCGTTGGCGTCGGCATGCGTTCCCACGCGGGTGTTGCCAGCCGCATGTTCGAAGCACTGGCCAAGGAAAGCATCAACATCCAGATGATCTCGACCTCGGAAATCAAGGTTTCCGTGGTGATCGAAGAGAAGTACCTGGAACTGGCTGTGCGCGCTCTGCACACGGCTTTCGAACTGGACGCACCGGCCCGACAGGGCGAGTGATGCGTTGCCCGAAGGGCGCGGTTTACCGCGCCCTTTGTTTTTTTGATCGGCGTGACAGAAAACTGTTCTTTTGCTCGCGCTAGTCAATACTTAGGCGTGTAGGGCTACGGCCGTCCTGGTTGTAGGTCGATACCCTTTTTTTTGCAGACTGTTGTCCCTGAAATGAAATGCGTGAGGAGAAAGGTATGCTGATTCTGACTCGTCGGTGCGCAGAAAGCCTGATTATTGGTGATGGCGAAATCACCGTGACCGTGCTTGGCGTCAAAGGAAATCAAGTGCGTATCGGTGTCAACGCCCCTAAAGAGGTAGCGGTGCACCGGGAAGAAATTTACCTGCGGATAAAGAAAGAGAAGGACGAAGAACCAAGCCATTAATTTTTATCGTTTTTTTTGTTTGCAAACGGGGAGAAAGCTGGTTAATATACGCCCCGTGTTGCGGAGAGCTGGCCGAGTGGCCGAAGGCGCTCCCCTGCTAAGGGAGTACACCTCAAAAGGGTGTCGGGGGTTCGAATCCCCCGTTCTCCGCCATTATTTGCTTAGTTCGTTGTAATCTGGCTTCTTCTGTAAGTTGTTGAAATTACTAGAAAAAGTGCTTTACAAAAAGATTTAACGGCCTATAATGCGCGGCAACAAATGCACTCGTAGCTCAGCTGGATAGAGTACTCGGCTACGAACCGAGCGGTCACAGGTTCGAATCCTGTCGAGTGCACCATTTAAGAGTTGTTTGCAGTAATGTGAATAACTTGGCTTCAGCCAGTTGTGGTCTGGTCTAAAAACACAAATTGCACTCGTAGCTCAGCTGGATAGAGTACTCGGCTACGAACCGAGCGGTCACAGGTTCGAATCCTGTCGAGTGCACCATATACCAAGAAGCCCGCATTTATTGCGGGCTTTTTGCTTTCTGCCGTTTGGGTTTTCTCCCTTCTTTATTGGTTCCTCTGTTTGAACGTCGCAATCATTCTGGCGTCGTATTCAGCGTGTGCCTGTCCTTTTGATGTGGCCTTTCGAAGGCTCCCGGCAATTGTGAATCGATAACGGGAGCGAGTTCCGGGCGCAGTTTTTTCGTCTGGGGTGTGTTTTCTTTTTCGGATGGTGCGTCGCAGCTTTATAGATTCAGCGCTTCTTCAGCTTTGCGCCGCAAGCGCTTGTTCTTGCCATGATTTTTTAACGTTTAAAGCCGTCAAGCGGTGTATGATTGCGCCCGTCAGCCCCGCCGGGGCTTGTGGAATACCTCCATGGACTTACCCAGTAGTTACTCAGTATCCCGTTTTTACAATCATGAATTGACTGATTGATCCTTCCGGCGTGCTCCTCTGCTGGGAGTGGAGTTCGCCTATGACCGAAGTAGAAGTAAAGAAAACACAAGACAGCCTGCAGGATCGCCTCGCTCAAGTCGTTGAGCTGCTGCAGCGCCAGCGGGTGGTCGAAGACCTGACTCATCGTCAGGAAGGTCATCATCAGGATCGGGTCGAGAACCTGGTCCACCGGCAAAACCTTGTCGAGCTGCAACGCAAGCTCGACGATCTGCACTCTGCCGACGTTGCCTATATCCTTGAAGCCTTGCCGCTCGACGAGCGTCTGACTGTCTGGCAGTTGGTCAAGGCCGAGCGTGACGGCGACATCCTGCTCGAAGTATCCGATTCCGTACGTGAAACCCTGATCGCCGACATGGACGATCATGAGCTCCTGGCTGCTGCCAAGGAGATGGACGCCGACGAACTTGCTGACCTGGCTCCCGAGCTGCCGCGAGACGTTGTCCATGAGCTGATGGAGGCGTTGGACGGCCAGCAGCGCGAGCGCGTTCGCTCCGCCTTGTCGTATGACGAGGAGCAGGTCGGTGCGTTGATGGACTTCGAAATGGTGACCATCCGTGAGGATGTCAGCCTTGAAGTGGTTCTGCGTTATCTGCGTCGCCTCAAAGAGTTGCCAGGCCATACCGACAAGCTGTTCGTCGTCGACTATGACGGTGTGCTCAAAGGTGTGCTGCCCATCAAGCGGTTGCTGGTGAATGATCCGGAGAAACAGGTTTCGGAAGTCATGGCCAGCGACCCGGTAAGTTTCCATCCGGACGAAGATGCCTACGACGCTGCGCAGGCATTCGAGCGCTACGACTTGATTTCGGCGCCGGTGGTCGACAAGAACGGCAAATTGATCGGCCGTCTGACCATCGATGAAATGGTCGACCTGATTCGTGAGGAGAGTGAGACCGAAGTCCTCAACATGGCCGGTCTGCGTGAAGAAGAAGATATTTTTGCCTCGGTCTGGCGTTCCCTGCGCAACCGCTGGGCCTGGCTGGCAATCAACCTGATCACCGCATTTGTCGCTTCGCGAGTGATCGGTCTGTTTGAGGGCTCCATCGAAAAGCTGGTGGCCCTGGCGGCCCTGATGCCGATCGTGGCGGGTATTGGCGGCAACTCGGGTAACCAGACCATCACCATGATCGTTCGCGCCATGGCGCTGGACCAGGTCAGCACCGGCAATACCTCGCGTCTGATGCGCAAGGAATTGGCGGTGGCGTTGATCAACGGCCTGGTCTGGGGCGGAGTCATCGGCGTGGTGGCTTACCTGCTCTACGGCAGCTGGTCGTTGGGTGTGGTGATGACGGCGGCCATGACGCTCAACCTGTTGCTGGCGGCGCTGATGGGGGTTCTGATTCCGATGACGCTGGCGCGGCTGGGGCGCGACCCGGCCATGGGGGCCAGCGTCATGATCACGGCCATGACCGACAGTGGCGGCTTCTTCATCTTCCTTGGGCTGGCCACCATCTTCCTGCTTTGATCCCGCATACAGCCCCTCTAATGGGGCTGTATCGTTTTCTCCATCCCCTTGCCATCCAGGCTTCTGTTTTTGTAGCGTTCGAGCAGCAAATTTCGCGCAAAAAAAAGCCAGCACAAGGCTGGCTCTAGCTTTCGAGGTCGAATCAGGAAGCGTCTGCGGCCATTTCGGCGTCATGGGCGATCAGCGAAACAAGAGCGTTCTGCTGGCGGTGGGAAAGTTGACGGAAACGTTGAAGCAGTTCGCGTTCATGCAAGGAGAGTTCTGGGCTGTCCAGGCGCATGCTCAACTCTTCACCCAAGGCGCCTTCCTGAATAAGACTCTGTTCCAGGCGCGCGATGATTTCGGAGTTCATGCTGCGGTGATGATTGCGAGCCACCTCGGCAATGCGTTCACGCATCCCGTCGGGTAGACGTACGACGAACTTGTCAGCCGTACGGCTGGAATAAATTGCCTGTTTCAATGGGCGCATATATTTAACCGGTTAGTTCAGGGGAGCGGTTCTCGGAATTGGCCGCGGGATGTCAGTTAGGACAAGCGTTGCTGCCAAATGTTCAACCTGAATTGTTAAGAGGCCCGCATCATGCCTCAAAATAGCCAGATCCTTGGCGTCAATTCTGTGACAAATATTGAACTGGATAAAGGCGTTATGCCAGCACCAATTATCAGAAATGCGGACTGGTTTGAAAAGATTGCCTGGTCCGCCTATCTGCCCGCGTCCTGATGTCCGATGGTGGTGCGCTTGTGCGTCGCCAGACGGGCATGCATGCGGATCCGATCATTGTTTCCTACCTTGTACAGGATAGTGGCAAATTGCCGATTTACTAGGCTGCGAGTGCCATGGAGTCTTCAAATGCCAGGCAGACTGATTTATTTGATGGGGCCTTCCGGATCGGGAAAGGACAGCCTGATCGAGGCTGCGCGCCGTCCTCTGGCGCAGCTCGGCTGTGATGTGGTGCGGCGGGTGATCACCCGTTCCGCGGAATCCGTAGGGGAAGCGGCCCATGGGGTAAGTGCTGACGAGTTCGAGCGTCTTGAGCGGCAGGGCGCCTTTGCCTTGTGCTGGCGGGCCAATGGCCTGGCCTACGGAATTCCCGTGCAGATCGACGAATGGCTGGCCAGTGGGCGTCATGTCCTGATCAATGGCTCCAGGGCTCACCTGGATCAGGCTCGCCAGCGTTATCCGGAGCTTTTGGCGATTCTGTTAACGGTGGATATCGACGTGCTGCGGCAAAGACTGATGAACCGCGGTCGCGAAAGTGCGGCGCAGATCGAGGCGAGACTCAAGAGAAGCGCTCTTTTTTCCGCTGAGGGCGGGCCCGTGCTGGGAGAGTCCGTGTTTTTTCTGGACAACTCGAGCGAGCTGTCCGTGACGCTTGAGCGTTTTCTGAAGCTATTGAGATCGCAGGGGATCAGCGCAATACAGGGTCGAACTTGATCTTACGTCCCAACACCAGCGCCAGCAGAAACAGGCCGGAAAAAACACCACAGGCAACCAAGAGCGCATCACCCAGGGTATTTTCAGTGGTGAAGCAACCCAGTGTGGCACTGAGTACTGCCAGGATGAGAAGGCCTTTGGCAAGTCGGGACATTAACAGGCTCCTGATGGGGTGATATTCAAAATACCCAGCTTTCGGGTCTTGGGTTGGCAGGTAGAACAACGGCTTCTGGGGCATCGGCGACCTGTGCCATGCCAGGATTCTCCGATGCGCTGCTCATCACAGCCAATTGCGGGGTCTGGTGTTGCACGTAGTGGGCCCTGTACTGGGGGCTCTGATCCGCGCGGCCATCAGGCTGAAAGTGGAAGACCACCAGTGCGGCGATGGCAATGGCATTCGATAGAAGAAGGGCGCTGTTCATGGGCTTGATCTCCACTGTTCTTTCATAGAGAGGAAGCAGCGCTCATGCCAAGAGTCTAACCTCTAATAAACCCTTTAAAAACAATGATTTGATAGGGTTTTTAGACGATGGCGGATTGCATTCTGCAATGATGGCTTTTTGCAGTGATGCAATTTGCACGGCGGCTCTGGCAAGTTGCCTGATGATCAGAGGCCGCCACCGGTTAAAAAGCCCTACTCACAACATGACAAAAGCAGGGCTGACCGTTAACATGCACGCCGTCCTTTGCGCCGTGGCAGTACACGCGGTGGTCAATTTGTCCCAGTAGCTCAATTGGATAGAGCATCCCCCTCCTAAGGGGAAGGTTGGCAGTTCGAACCTGCCCTGGGACACCATCTATTTCCGGGCTTTCAGGCCAAATGTGGTTTTCGTCTTTATTTCCTGGTAACGGCTACGTTTGGTACACGCAGTTCTCGATGCTGTGGAGTCACCCATGATTGTCATTGCTGGAAAAAACAATATTTCGGTATTTGGCCTGGAGCGGGCTCTGCGACAATTTTCGCCCGACGAAATTGCCGTGGTCTGCAACCGTAACGATACGGGCGTCGATGGTTGGCAACGTTCGTTGCGGGCGGCCGCGCAAAAGTATGGCGTGCGTGAGATCAGCCTGGAGGCGGCTTATGAAGTCGCGTCCATCGCATTCATTTCCCTGGAGTTCGACCGGATCGTCGTGCCTGGGCGCTTCTCTATCAGTCGTGTGTTCAATATTCATTTCTCGAGGCTGCCCGAATACAAGGGTATGTTTACCTCGGTCTGGCCGTTGCTGGAGTCCAGGGCCGAGGCGGGTGTGACCCTGCATTTCATCGACCGGGGTATCGATACCGGGGACATCGTCGCGCAACAGGTATTTCCGATCCTGTCCTGGTGGACCTGCCGCGATCTCTATTTCGCCTTTAACCAGCATGCCGGCCAGTTGCTGGAGCAGTGGTTTGCCAGGCTGGTCGATGATGGCGTCAGAGCGCAGCCACAGAGTGCGGCGGGATCCAGCTACTTTTCAAAGGACGCCATCGACTATGGGGCGTTGAAGATCGATCCGCTGTCGACGGCCTGGGCGCTACGCAACCAGATCAGAGCGTTCGCCTTTCGTGAATATCAATTCTTGCGCTGGGATGGGAAACCGGTGGTCTCGGCGACGATTCTGCCTGGGCGTTCGCAATTCAAGGCCGGGACCCTGATCAGCACAACTGACGATTATGTCGAGCTCTGCACCATCGACTATGACGTCCGGCTGAATTTTGATCGGTTGCCGGAGATGCTCAAGGCTTGTGAACGAGGCGATCTGGAGGCGGTGGTGGCACTGCAGGCCAATATTGCCGGTTACAACGATGCCACCCCGCAAGGCTGGACGCCGCTGATCGTCGCCAGTTATGCGGGTGCCTATGAGGTGGTTGACTGGCTATTGCAGCAAGGTGCCGACCCGGAGCGGTCCAACAACAAAGGCACGACGCCCTTGATGTATGCCAAGGATGCCTACCTCGCCGGGCGTTGTCGTAAAACCTTTCAGTTGTTGCTGCGCAAGGGGGCGAGGCTGGAGGCTGCCGACCATTGCGGTCGGGCACTCGCCGACTATGTGACTGACGAGCAGTTCGCTCAGTTGCGAGGTGCTTTCTAGGCACCTCGCAACAGGCGCATCAGTGGGCGGTGAACTGGTTGATGGCGGTGACAATGTGTTGCTGTTGTTCCTGGTCCAATGTCGGGTAGATCGGCAATGACAGGATCGAGTCATGCAGCGGCGCCCGGGATGCCTGGGAGGTCCTGGCCAGATCGCGGTAGGCCCGCTGCTCGGTGATCGCCAGTGGGTAGTGAACCAGGCATTGGATGCCACGCTCGGCCAGATGCGCCTTCAGCTGATCGCGCCATGGGCAGGTAATGACATACAGGTGCCAGACATGGGCGCTCGCAGTCGTCACCGAGGGCAGGGTGATTCCCGGGTGCCGGATGTGTTCGCCGTAGTAGCGGGCGATGCTGCGTCGACGGGCAGTATCGCTGTCCAGGTGCGCCAGCTTCACTCCCAGCATCGCGGCCTGGATTTCATCGAGGCGGCTGTTTACCCCCTGATGATCGTGCTGGTACTTGACGCGCGAACCGTAGTTGCCCAGCGCCCGGACCAGGGTTGCCAGCTCGGCGTCGTTGGTAGTGATGGCTCCGCCGTCGCCCAGGGCTCCGAGGTTCTTCCCGGGGTAGAAGCTGAACGCCGCGGCATCGCCCCAGTTGCCGGCCTTGCGCCCGGCCAGCTCGGCACCATGGGCCTGGGCGGCATCTTCGAGCACCAGCAGGCCATGCTTGTGGGCCAGCGCCATGATCTGCGGCATCGGCGACAGCTGCCCATAAAGATGCACCGGCAGGATCACCCGGGTTTTTTCCGAGATGGCCCGTTCGACGGCTTCGATCTCCAGATTGTGGGTGGCAGGGTCGACATCTACCAGGATCGGCGCCAGATCGTTTTCCAGAATGGCCGAGATGGTGGCGATAAAGGTATTGCTCTGCACTATCACTTCATCACCGGCCTGCAGCCGGCCTTGTTCTTTCCAGGCGCGCAGGATCAGGGTCAGGGCATCCAGGCCGTTAGCGACGCCGATGGCATGCCGGCTGCCGCAGTAATCGGCGAACGCGGCCTCGAATTGCTCAAGCTCACGCCCCATCAGGTACCAGCCGGAGTCGATCACACGGCTGCAAGCGGCTTTGAGCTGATCGGCATATTCGTGATTGATGCCTTTCAGATCCAAAAACGGAATATTCATCATTTGAGTCATTGTCCGAGCATGTCCATGAACTGGGCATAGTCTCGAACATAGTCGCCTTCTTCGTAGAGTTGATCGGCCAGGACCATCAGCACACAGTCTGGGGAGAAGTCATACATCTCACGCCAGATAAAGGATTCGATCAGCAGGCCCTGGCAAGGATTGTCCAGGGTGATGTCGATTTTTTCCCGACCGTCGTCCAGCAGAAAACGGCACGAGCCGCGTACGGCAATGGCCACCTGCTTGAGGGTCTTATGGGCGTGGTAGCCGCGGCGAACCCCTTCACCGGTATTGAACATGTAGTACACCCGCTTCACCGGGAAGGGGATGTTTTTCCCTTCTTCCAGGGCGATCAGCGAACCACGGTCATCGCCGTGGGTCTGCAGCGGCAGAATGTGAATCTTCATCGCGTCTCCCCTTCGAGCCGTTTCGACAAATGCTGTTGCAGCCAGTTTTCAACGCTCTTGGCGTCGACCCGATAATTCCGGTAATACAGTTCTCGGGAGTCGGTCGAGCCTACCCGGTAAGCGATGTAGTCCATTTCCACGCCGACGATCGCCGCCAGGTTGGAAAAGCACGACAGCTCTGCGTATTCCTCGGCCATCCAGCACAGTGCGCGGGCGTTTTTCGAGGCGAAAATCAGATTGGTCCAGGCCGCGCCGGTGGGGCCGACTATGACTTCGGCATTGGCCATGATCGCCACCTGATGGTTGATGTCCTGTTCTTCCATGTACACGCAGGTAAACCCATAGGGTTCCAGCAGCTTGAGGATCTCGGCCTGGTTGTAGTGCCGGAGAAAGCCTTTGCGGGCCAGGAATACTCGTTTGGGGAGTTCGCCGATGGGAATGTCGTGGGCCAGATGCAGCGCCTTTTCCCGCAGGAAATGGATCGACTCCGGGCGGACGAAGCCGCTGCTGGCACTGTTCTGTGCCGCGCCTTTGAAGTTCGGGATCATATTGTTCGGGGCACTGATCAGCAGCAGGTCGGCCACCTGATAGCTGGTGATGTTGTCCAGGAGCTCCAGCGGGCGGTCAACGCCGATCGCCTCGATCAGGGCCTTGATCGAAGGAATGTTCTGGCTGCTCTTGGAGATCAGCAGAGGATAGTCCGCATATTGCGGCGGCAGTTCGGCCACGAATTGCAGTTGCGACAAGACTTCTACCGTCCAGTGGTAATAGTTCTGCTCGTTGCAGCCGCTGATCAGCAGGCCTTTTTCCAGCTCTGCAGGTGTGCCGGTCCTGACCAGGGCCAGGCGCTGGCCGTGGTAGAGCAGGTGCGCGGCACTATAGTCGGCCAGCAGGGATTTCGCCGTGGGCACTCGCTCCAGCACCAATTGCCCGCCGGGCAGTATCACCGAACGGGACACCGAGCAGACTTGTCCCTGCCGGAAGTGATACAGGGCGATCTCGGGTAACGCCAGGGTGATCGCTGGTGTCGATTGATGGAGGAACCGTGGGGGCTGGCTGGTGCCCGGTTGGCTCGGGCGAAAGACATGGACCTTGTGCTCGTCGCTTTCATCCAGCCAGCGCAAGGCCAGGCGCCGGGTATCCTGGCGTCGAAAAAACAGTCGATACAGCAGGTCGCTGATCAGTCCCGGCTTTCTGCACAGTCGTTCATAGCCCAGTTGCTCGAGGCGTTTGCCAATACGCTGGAACCATGGGAGCTGCGAGCTGATCTGCGCGCCATGGAACACTTCGACTTTTTGCTCGTTGATGGCCAGCTTCTCAGTGAGTTGCGGATGGATCTCGCGGTAGTAATCACTGGCGATGATGATCTTGTCGAAAGCCAGCGAACTCAATTGTTGAGGCGCGTGGATCAACTTGCCGAACAGGCGCTGGCCCTGCTTCTGCTGATTGTTATCGACGAAGCCGATCACCCGGTAGCGGCGGCGGTTGTACTTGTAGAAGTTGACCCCGCCGGCGCCGGTGCCGAATATCAGCACCCGCGCTTTTTGTCCAAACCCTGTCGACACATTGACCTCGTCTTGCTGGTGCTGCCGGTGGTAGATCGTCACCCGAGCGGTTCGCCCGCTCGGTAAAGGCGGTGACGCTAGCCATTGTTATTGATGATGTTGCCCTTGATCTGGGCGATACCCTTGGCGTTCAGGTCGCGTCGGGTCCTTATCGGTTGCAGCTCGCCCTGGATTGCGGCGTTGATGGTATCAATCGCGGTCTTGCCGGTGTTACTCCGGGACTTGCCCAGCAGGTAGCGCAGCGACAGGCGGAACTGCTCTGACTCGTTGGCCACTGGCCGCGTACCGTGCAAGGTGCAGTTGTGCCAGAGCCCGACGTAACCCGGCCCGCCTGTCAGCCGGTAATCCTGGCAGGCCATCTGCTGCCCCTGATCGTCGGCGTAGGTCCATTGGTCGTGCTCCTGATGTTCCAACTGATGAGGGAACAGCGTGGCACCAAAGCGGTGAGTGCCGGGCATCAGGTGCAGGGGCGAGTCGTTTTCGGTGACGTCGTGCAGGTACACATACAGGGTCAGAAAGGTCGAGGGGTCGAGTTCCACCCGGCCCTGGGGCCAATCGATGATGTCCTGGTGGAAGTCGATCCCGCGAAAGTAGGTGATGTCGCGAAAGGGTTTTTTGATATAGGGCCCCAGGTTCGCCACATTCACATCGCGGATCTTTTCCCGCACCCAGTCCGGCAGCCACGAATCCGGTACGCCGCACACCGCTTTCTTGATCACTACCTCATAGTCGGCGCCGAGCACTTCATCGAGGACTGCAGTGAGGCGCGGATCCTGCTCGATGAACTGCAATTGCGACTCGAAGCCATTGAGGAAGTTGAAGGTCTTGTTCGGGTTGGCGTTGAGGTGGTTTTCCTGGGCCAGGTATTCAGCCTCGTCCATGAACAGCCCGGCCCCGAAGGCCCGTGCGGCGATCATTTCGCGGTACAGCGCCTGCGTGCGGTCAGCGTCCAGGATCTCGCCGAAGATATGGGCGCCCTGGTCGATGAGGTTTTGGATACAGGTTTGCATGTTGCGCTCGTTTTGACTGTTGCTGTCTGTCTGCAAGGTATCGGCGCGGCTGGCTTAAAGTTGATGCCGCGCGGCTGATATTCCCGATGGAGTTTGCCGCAATCGGAGCTGGCGGGCGGCGCGAACAAGGATATCGAATGCTTTTGGCAACTATCTATAAGGGAACGCCGGAATCGGCCGATAACCCCATGGATGTTGTTGCAGGTCAAATGGCGGGGCCATGGACCGAGTGTCCGGCGAGAGCGGGCGGGCGCCATTGTGGGTTGATGTAGAATGCATTGATGGCCTGTGGCCATTATCGTTGTCCGGGGGCAACAAGGGGGACGACCTTGAGCGTGTCTTGCTGTTGCCGCGGGCTTCATCTTTTTTACGGGTCTGGAATCTTCGATGCTGGCGTACCACCAAAAAAGCTTTTTGATCGTCGATGATTTCTCGGATTTTCGCAGTTCTGTCCGGTCCATGCTGCGTGAGCTGGGCGTCAAGGACGTAGACACTGCCGATACAGGCGAGCAGGCGCTGCGCATGTGCGCGCAAAAGCGTTATGACTTCATCCTGCAGGATTACCACCTGGGCGACGGCAAGAAGAATGGTCAGCAGGTGCTCGAAGACCTGATGACCGACAAGCTGATCAGCCATGAAAGCGTGTTTCTCATGGTCACCGCCGAGACCAGCCAGTCGATGGTGCTCAGCGCCCTCGAGCACGAGCCGGACGCCTATCTGACCAAGCCTTTCAACCGCTCCAGCCTGGCTCAGCGGCTGGAGCGGCTGCAGCAGCGCAAGTCGTTGCTCAAGCCGATCCTGCAGGCGCTCGATCGCGGCAAGCCGCTCGAGGTGCTCAATGCCTGCATCGCCCTGTGCAAGCAGGATCCGCGTTATGCGCCGTTGTGCCTGCGCTACCGGGCCGATGCCTTGCGTGACATGAATCAGAACGAGGCGCTGGAGCGGTTGTACGAGAGCATCCTGGCGGATCGCCCGTTGCCGTGGGCCTATGTCGGCCTGGGGCGTCTGCTGTTCAAGCGTGGCCAGGTGACCCAGGCCAAGGCCATCTATGAAAAGGCCTTGAAGGCCTTTCCGATGATGCCGGCGCTCTACGATGGCATGGCCGATGTGTTGCTCGCCGAGGGTGATTCCAAGCGCGCCCAGAGTGTGCTGGAGGAGGCGGTGCGCCTGTCGCCGCTGGCCGTGCGCCGGCAAGCGCTGCTGGGCAAGCTGGCGATGACCAACGAAGACTTCGAGACCGCATCCAAGGCGTATCGCCAGGCGGTATCGCAAGGCGCGCAATCGCGTTTCAAGGATCCGGAAAGCAACCTTGGCCTGGCCCATGCGTTGATCAGCAAGGGCAGCGAGAGGGGCCTGGATACTCGCACGCGCCTGGAAATCAACAGCACCCTGAGTGCGGTGGCCAAGGAAAACCCCAGCGATCCGGGGCTGCAGATTCGCGCGCGCCTGATGAAGGCCACCAGCCTGTTGCTCAACGATGCTGAAACGGCGGAAAAACTCACCGAGCAGGCGATGCTGCGTCTGGACGGGATGGAGCAGTTCATGAGCCCGGAAGCGGCGTTGCTGGTGGCCAAGCAACTGCAGATGCTGGGACAGGCCGATGCCGGTGCATCGATGCTGAAAAACTGTGCGGAAATCTACGGCGACGACCCGAAGGTGATGGAAGGCATTGCCAAGCTCACCGATGACCCGGCGATTCTCAACTCTGCCAACGCGGCGGCGGACATGAACCGTCAAGGCGTGCGCAGCTACAAGGCCGGCGCGTTGGGCGAAGCCCGGGATCTGTTCCGTCGGGCCCTGGCCATGCAACCGAAGAACATCAGTATTGCCCTGAACATGGCGCAGTCGCTATTGCACGGCACCGACATCACCCAGGACACGGCACTGCTGGATGAGTGCCGGACCTGCCTGAAAATGGTCGGCCTGATGCCCGATACCGACGCGCGTTATCCGCGTTATCAGAAGCTGCGAAGCAAGGCGTTTGGCGAATGAATACCCACGAACAGGCTCTCGACTTTTCCACGGTGATCGCCTCTACCGTGCACGACATGAAGAACTCCCTGACCCTGCTCATGCAGGCCCATGCCCAGTGGCTGGCGGCACTGCCGCAGGCGCACCAGGGCACGCCGGAGCAGGGCGTGATGGAGTTCGAGTTTGCCCATCTCAACGGCATGCTGGTGCAACTGCTGGGGCTCTACAAACTGGGGGTCAACCAGTTGCCGGTGCAGCCGGGTTACCACGAACTGGATGACTTCATCGAGGCGCAACTGGTCAGCCATCAGGATGTGTTCGCCAGTCGTGGCATTGCCGCGACCTATGAAGTCGATCCCTTGACCCCATTGGGGTTCTTCGATCGGGAATTGATCGCCTCGGTGCTGGACAACTGCATCAACAACGCCATTCGTTATGCGCGCCATGCGTTGCTGGTCAGCGTGCACGATGAAGGTGGGCAGACGGTGCTGACCATCAATGACGATGGCGAGGGTTATCCGCAGCCGATGATCGATAACCAGGCCGACTACGTGCAAGGCATCAATCACAGTAGCGGCAGCACCGGCCTGGGGTTGTACTTCGCCGGGCGCATTGCCGCGCTGCATCAGCGCAACGGTGTCTGCGGACGTACCGAGATTCGCAACGGCGGGCCTTTGGGCGGCGGTGTGTTCAGTCTCTACCTGCCCTGAGCCAGCTGCTGTTGCGCTTGCTCCAGGGCCTGTAGAAAGCAGGTCAGGGCGGCTTTCGGCTCCTGGCCCTGACGGGTGATGCAGTGAAAGGTCGAACGATAGGCCAGGCGCTGCGGTAACAGGGCGCGCATTTGGCCCCTGGCCACCCAGTTGGCGGCATAGTGGCTGGGCAGGTAACCCAGATAGCTGTCGGAAAACACCAGGGTGGCAATCGCTTCCATGGTGTAGACGGTGGCGCTCTGCAAAAAATACAGGCCATGGGGGCGCTGGTTCTCAGCCATGTAGCCACGGCCGACATAGGGTGTGTTGCATATTTCTTCCAGGGTCAGGTCGGTGTCGCTGCGTTGAAACAGCGGGTGCCCAGCAGCGCAATAGAGGTTTTGTTCCTCCTCGAACAGCGGCTGGTAGCGCAGCCCGGAGAGCTGGTGGTGGAAGGCTCCGATGGCCAGGTGCAGGCGCTCGTCGAGCACGGCCTGTTCAAGCTCGTCGGGACGCAGTATGTGCAGGCCCAGGCGGACTTCCGGCAGGCGCTGGCGGAACAGGTTGATGGCCAGGGGCAATGGCGCATAGGACAGGCTGAGCATGCTGTCGACATTGCCGATCTGCAGATGGTCGCGTGCCGGCCCGCCGAGTTGGTTGGCCTGCTGCCGAAAGCGCTCGATGTCGCGAAACAGCAACTGCGCAGCATCGAACAGTTCCAGGCCTTCCTCGGTCAATTGGAAGCCACTGCTACCGCGTCGGCACAGCGAGCAGCCCAGGCGCTCCTCGAGATCGCGTACCACCACGCTCAGGCGCGACAGGCTGGTATTGAGCCTGGCCTGGGCTGCGGTGAAACCACCGGCGTCGACTATGGTGCAAAAGACCCGCAGCATGCGCAGGTCGATATCGGATAGGCTGCCCAGCACATTGGCCTCCATCAGGCGCGGCAAGGGGATGGGCAAAGCCTACACCGGCGCGGATCTGCGAGTCAGCGGCGAGAGGCGATGGACTCGGCCAGCAGGCACATCAGCTCGAACATCATGGTCGCCCCCACCAGCGCCGTGGCGCCGCCGACGTCGAAGGGCGGCGACACCTCCACCACATCGGCTCCGATCAGGTTCAGGCCGCGCAGGCCACGGATCAACTGCTGGGCCTCCAGGGTGGTCATGCCGCCGATTTCCGGGGTACCGGTGCCGGGGGCGAAGGCCGGATCCAGCACGTCGACATCGAAGCTGACATAGGTCGGGCCGTCACCGACCACGCGTCGGACCTCGGCCAGGGTGGCGGCGACGCCGATCTCGGCAAACTCTTCCATATGGATCACGCGGATGCCGGTCTCGGCAGCGAAGGCCTCGTCATCGGCCGAATAGACCGAGCCACGGATACCGATCTGCACGGTGCGTCGCGGGTCCAGCAGGCCTTCCTCCACGGCACGACGGAACGGTGTGCCGTGGGTGTAGGGATTGTTGCCGAAATAGCGGTCGTTGGTATCGGAGTGAGCGTCGAAATGCACCATGCCGATTGGCCGCTGGCGGGCCAGGGCGCGAAAGATCGGCAAGGTCACCAGATGGTCGCCGCCAACGGCCAGGGGCACGGCACCGGCCTCGTGCAAGTCGCGGAAAAAGGCTTCTATGCGCGACAGCGAGTCCAGCAGGTCGATGGGGTTGACGGGAGCGTCGCCGAGATCGCCGATGCGCACCAGGTCATAGGGGGCGATACGGCTGACATGGTGCACCTTGCGCATCAGGCTGGAGAGGTTGCGCACTTCTCGCGGGCCATGCCTGGCGCCGGCGCGGTTGGTGGTGCCGCCGTCCCAGGGCACTCCGACCAAGGCGATCTGCACCTGGGTCGGGTCATCAAAGACCGGCAGGCGCATGAAGCTCGGAATCCCGGCGAAGCGTGGCACCAGCGCTGCGTCCACGGGTTGGGGAAAATCATTGGGCATGGTGGAGCTCCTGTGGCGAATGGGAGCGGCATGTGGCTGCTCCCTGGGTAAGCGCTGTCAATGGGGTTCGATGGACGGCGCGGCGACCGGGCTGGTCAGCAGGGGCCTTGCGCATGCCTCACCAGCCGAGCCCGGCCAAGCGAGTTGGCGGGGGCGAAAAAATCATAGGGCGGGCGTGGCAGGCCGATAAATCATCAGCTCGGCAAGCTGGCTTGTGTTTTGTGACAAGTTCCTTGAGAGCGCTCCTTGCGAAGGCATGCCGGATGATGGTTGTTTATCCGGGTATTTCGAGTGTCCCTGCTTGATATTCCGAACAGGCGGAGCCTATTTTGTACGGGTCGCCGTTCTCGGCTCGTACAACAACAAGGATTGAGTCATGACAACCGATGGCCGCAGTTCACTCGCTCAGCGATTGACGGGCATTGACGAGATTGAATGTGTCACTCCGGATCTGAACGGCGTGCCACGGGGCAAGGTGATGACCGCCGAGGGGTTCCTCGAAGGGCGGCGTCTGCAGATGGCCCGTGGGGTGCTGTTGCAATGCATCATGGGGGGTTATCCACCCGCGCGTTTTTACGGCAGTGACGACGGCGACCTGGCGCTCACTGCCGACCCGCAACAGATTCATCGCCTGCCCTGGAGTTCGCAGCCGCGTGCGCTGGCGATTTGCGATGCGGACGAGTTGAGCGGTGAAAGCTCGCGTCTTTCCACCCGGGGCCAGCTCAAAGAGGTCATCGCGCGGTACGCCGCTCACGGCCTGGCGCCGGTGGTGGCGACCGAGCTGGAGTTTTTCGTGTTTGCTCCCAATACCGACCCGACCCAACCTTTCCAGCCGCCCCTTGGCCTGGACGGTCGTCGCGAGGATGGGCATTCGGCGTTCAGCGTCAGTTCCAACAGCGGTTTGCGGCCGTTCTTCAGTGAGGTCTATGCCTGCATGGCGGCATTGGGCTTGCCGCGCGATACCTTCATGCATGAAATGGGCGTCAGTCAGTTCGAGATCAATCTGCTGCACGGTGATCCGCTGTTGCTGGCCGACCAGACATTCCTGTTCAAGCACCTGCTCAAGGAAGTGGCGCTCAAGCATGGTCTGACCGTGGTGTGCATGGCCAAGCCGCTGGCGCACACACCGGGCAGTTCGATGCATATTCACCAGAGCCTGGTGGAGTCGGCCAGCGGGCGTAACGTGTTCAGTGATGAGGCCGGAGAGCCGACCGCGATGTTCCGCCACTTCATTGGCGGGCTGCAGGCGGGGATGGCGGATTTCACTGCGCTGTTCGCACCGAACGTCAATTCCTACCAGCGCCTGTGCCATCCTTACGCGTCGCCGAACAATGCCTGCTGGTCCCATGACAATCGGGCGGCAGGCCTGCGCATTCCGGCCAGTTCGCCGGTGGCGCGGCGGGTCGAGAACCGCTTGCCGGGTGCCGATGCCAACCCGTATCTGGCGATCGCCGCGAGCCTGGCGGCAGGTTTGCACGGTATCGAAAACGAGCTGGAACCGACGCCGGCGATTCAGGGTGAGTTTGCCGTGCCGGACAGTTTATCTCTGCCTTGTACCTTGCATGCCGCTCTTGAGCGTCTGAAACGTAGCCAGTTGGCCAAGGAATTGTTCGGCAATGAGTTCGTCGAAGGTTACGTCGCTTCGAAGACCATGGAGTTGACCAGTTTCTTTGATGAAATAACTCCCTGGGAGCGGCGCGTCTTAGCGGCCCAGGCTTAACCGAACCGTCGCAGTCGGGCTATCGTCCAGATGGCCCGACACTCAATTCAAGGAGCCGCTCGGAACGCCGATGCGCCAAATCTGGAAATCCTTTCGAGCGCTTTATTTCGCCTCGCTGATGATGTTGATCGGCTCGGGCTTACTCAGTACCTACCTGGCGTTGCGCCTGGCCGCCGATCATGTCGACGGGTTATGGGTGGGGGCCTTGATGGCGGCCAACTATTTCGGCCTGGTGCTGGGCGGGAAAATCGGCCACCGCCTGATTGCCCGGGTCGGCCATATCCGTGCGTACGCCACCTGTGCCGGGATCGTCGGTGCGGCGGTGCTGGGGCATGGCCTGGTGGACTGGTTGCCGGCCTGGCTGGTGCTGCGGATGATCGTCGGCCTGGGCATGATGTGCCAGTACATGGTCATCGAAAGCTGGCTCAACGAGCAGGCCGATGCCAAGCAGCGCGGGCTGGTGTTCAGCGGCTACATGATCGCCTCGTATCTGGGGCTGGTCCTGGGGCAGTTGATTCTGGTCATGCATCCGGCCCTCGGGCTTGAGTTGCTGATGCTGGTGGCCCTGTGTTTTGCCCTGTGCCTGGTACCGGTGGCCATGACCCGGCGTATTCACCCGGCGCCTTTGCATCCGGCGCCCATGGAACCGCGCTTCTTTATCAAGCGCGTTCCGCAGTCGCTGAGCACGGTGCTCGGGTCGGGGCTGATTGTCGGTTCGTTCTATGGTCTGGCACCGCTGTATGCCTCCCAGCAGGGCTTGAGTACCGAGCAGGTTGGCCTGTTCATGGGGAGCTGCATTTTTGCCGGGCTGGTAGTGCAGTGGCCATTGGGATGGCTGTCCGACCGTTATGATCGGGCCCTGCTGATTCGCTGCTTTGCCTGCTTCCTGGCAGTCGTGGCCTTGCCGTTGGCGATTCTGCCCCAGGTGCCACTGGAGGTGCTGTTCGCCCTGGGGTTCCTCTGTTCGCTGGTGCAGTTCTGCCTGTACCCGCTGGCGGTGGCGTTCTCCAACGACCATGTCGAAGGCGATCGGCGGGTTTCGCTGACCGCGATGCTGCTGGTGACCTATGGCGTCGGGGCCAGTGTCGGGCCTTTGGTGGCGGGGGTGCTGATGAAGTTGTTCGGCAGCCAGATGCTCTATGCGTTCTTCAGTTTCTTTGCCCTGGTACTGGTCTGGCGCATCCGGCCGAAAGCCGTGACCAACCTGCATCAGGTCGATGATGCGCCGCTGCATCACGTGGCGATGCCGGACAGCATGTCCAGTTCGCCATTGGTGGCCGCGCTCGATCCGCGGGTCGATGAGCAAGTGGTGCAAGATCAGATGCAACAGACCAGCGCACCGGAAGCCGAGCCTCCGGTCGAGACGCCGGCCACGGATGAGGTTGAGGCTGAGGAGCCGGTAGTGAAGCCGGATGAGCCAGGGCCGGACCAGTTCAGTGGGGCCAGGCCCTAGAAACGAAAAACGGGCAGCTCCGCAAGGGGCTGCCCGTTTTTTATCGACGCTCGAATCTCAGAGGTCGTCTTTGTCGAAGCGCCGGGCTTCGCGTTGCAGCTGGTAGACGAAGCGCTCGACCTGGCGTTGAACCAGGCCGCTCATGTTGTGAAAGCGCACGCCGGCGAAAGTCGTGTCGATCTTCTCTTCGTGGTGCAGGTAACGCAGTTCCACTGGCGCAGTCATGCTGCCGAAGGGCAGGGCGGCGATAAAACGCTCGTAGACCTGGCCCAGTTGCAGGCGGCCGGAGATGTCGCCCTCGAAGCGCAGCTTGCAGCCGGTGGCGGAGATATCCAGCAGCTTGCCGGCGATCGGTGTCTTGAGTTTTTCGCCGCCCAGTTCGATGTTGACCAGTTGGGCCAGCTTCAGGGCTGCGCGAAAGGCATTGCGGCGCTGGTGATAGACCACTTCGTCTGGCAGCGTACCGCGGTAGCATCGCCCACCATTGGACTCGTCGATAGTCGGGATGCCATTGCTTTCCCAGGCGATGCGCACGCCTTCGTGAAAGCCTTCGACGCGAAACGGTTCGCCGGCGAGCATGAAGCGTTCGCCATCGCGGGGGATCATTTCGTCCAGGGCAATCATGTTGCTGTCACGATCGATCTCGACCAGATAGCTTTGAAAGCGCTGGCTGCGTTCGTGGAAAGTGATGATCAGCGGGTCATGGCTGTCTTGCAGCAAGCGCAGCGTGGAGTTGATTTCCAAGGAGGTGGTCAGCACCTTGGGTGGCTGCGGCGCATCTTCTGCGTTTACGGCATTGAACACGGTTCATCAATCTCCAGACAAAATACGACTACACGCAAGAGCCGGCATTTTGCCAGCATGTTCCGCGACTTGATAGGGCGCGCTCATCTCTGGGGTCAAGCCTGGCTAAGCGGGCGAGGCTTGGCCAGCTTGGCGGTTGAGCCACGGGCATCATAGAGGGCTGGAGGCTCGCCACCGGTGAGGATTTTCAATTGATTGGCGGTGGTGGCCTGTTGAACCTGGATCGAGCGACCGTTGAGTTCGTTCGCCGCCTGGCAATCGGCAAGCATTTGGGTCAGCACGTCACTCTGGGCCAGTAACTGGTCGCCGATCGAGGAGTGGCTGGCCAACTGTTCCAGGCCGGCGCGGCTGGCAGGAAGGTTCAGGCTGGCGAGGAGTTCGCTGCGTTTGCGGCCATGCTGCTCGAGCAAAATGATCAGGGCTTGCTTCTGCGCGAGAATCTCTTCCAGCAGCGGCATGTCGCGACCGTGCAGGGCTAGGGATTCGGTGCGCAGCAATTCCAGCAATTGTTGAGCTGGAGCAAAGTCGTCGGTGATCAGTTGCAGCAAATTAGTGTCGTGCATGTATGGCCTTGGGTTTTGAGCGTCCAAAAAACTGGCGCAGGCCTTATTGGCTAGCGCTGGGCTTCGAAATTAAGCAGTTTGCTGGCTACACGGTTGCTGTCGACTTTATAGCTGCCATCGGCAATCGCTTGCTTCAGCTCGGCCACGCGGGCGTTGTCGACGGCAGGCTGGTCGCGCAGCTTGTCAGTGATCTTCTGCAACTGTTGAGCCTCATTACTGAGGTGTACCGACTCCCCGCTGGTGCTGGCCTGTTCGGCCGGAGCGTTCAGCGGCGCGGATTTGTCGGCGTCGCCGGTTTCCTTGCTGGCGCTGGTGCGCGTGCTGCCGGTGAGTGAGGGAGAGCTGTTTAAACGGCTGAAATCGATGACCATGGTAAAAAACCTCTGGGTATTTGGACGCTTGACTTGTTTTCGGCAATACGCCGGAAAACTTTAGGCTCAAATATCGATAAGCCCGCACGCGCCGCTGTTGCCCTGCATGGGCCACAGTTTAGGGGGCAACAGTGCACAGCGCCAGTCGTCTACATGGCGACTTCCACCTGTCCCGGCGCGGTGATCCGCGCTTTGATGACCCGTTGTGAATTGAGGTTCTTGACCCGTATCTGCTCGCTCATGCCGCCATTGGACAAGGCTTCGCCGGGCATTTTCACGTTCAGCGTGCCGCTACGGGCAGAGATCACCACCTGATCGCCCTTGCGTACCACTTCCGCCTGTTCCAGGTGAACCAGGGTGACGAGCTGGTCGGCGACCATTGGTCGGACAAGCTTCTGCCCAATGGCCTGGTCCACTGAAGTCAGATAGCCCTGGTTGATCTGGCCGATATCGCGCTCGCGCAGCATCACGTCTTCGGGGCTGATGATGCCGGCGCGCTTGAGTGGCCGGGTGGTGGTCACCACCTCGCGGAACAGCTTGACCTGGGCGGGCACGAATACGGTCCAGGGCGAGGCGCCGTCGCAACGGACGCGAACGGTCACGCGTCCCAGCGGTTGCGCCGGGCTTTCCAGGGTCGCTGTCAATTCCTTGTCGCAGTGCGGCATGCGCAGCCGCGGGTCGAGTTGATTGACCTGGATCTCGTAGCGCCCAGGCGTTTGACTGGTGGCTAAATAGTCTTCTACGGTGAATTCAAGAAACCCCTGAGTGACGCCGATAAGTAGATCAGGCAGGGTTACCGAGTCAGCAACGGCAGGATGGCCAGGGTTTAAAAAAAACAAAGCCGACAGCCCGTACAGCAATCTGCGGTAGTTTGATGTCAGGCGTCGGGAAAATGTCGTTTTGGCGTTCATAACAGTTAAAAAGCAAGCGCCGTGCCGTTTAGCGATGAGCGCGCGTCGGAACTTAAGCTTTGGGGAGTCTGGGCATGGCTGGTGTAATGGATTCGGTGAACCAGCGCACGCAACTGGTAGGGCAGAATCGCCTTGAGCTGTTGTTGTTCCGTCTCGACGGGCAGCAGCTCTATGGGATCAACGTGTTCAAGGTTCGGGAGGTGCTGCAATGCCCCAAACTGACGTTGATGCCCAAATCCAGTCCTGTGGTGTGCGGTGTCGCGAATATTCGAGGGGCGACCATTCCGATCCTGGACCTGGCGATGGCCACCGGTTCAGGCGGGTTGCAGGATCTGAGCAACCCCTTTGTCATCATCACTGAGTACAACACCAAGACCCAGGGGTTTCTGGTGCGGTCGGTCGAGCGCATCGTCAACATGAACTGGGAGGAGATCCATCCGCCACCCAAGGGGACGGGGCGCGATCACTACCTGACGGCGGTGACGCGGGTCGACAATCAGTTGGTGGAAATCATCGACGTCGAGAAGGTGCTGGCCGAGGTCGCGCCGACGCCCGAGACCATTTCGGTCGGCGTGGTGGATGTCGAGACTCAGCACAAGGCTGTTTCACTGCGGGTACTGACGGTCGATGACTCGTCGGTGGCGCGCAAGCAGGTCACGCGTTGCTTGCAGACCGTGGGGGTCGAGGTGGTGGCCTTGAACGACGGCCGACAGGCGCTGGATTACCTGCGCAAGCTGGTCGACGAGGGCAAGAAACCTGAAGAAGAGTTTCTGATGATGATCTCCGACATCGAGATGCCGGAGATGGACGGTTACACCCTCACGGCTGAAATACGCAACGATCCACGCATGCAAAAGCTGCATATCATCCTGCATACTTCGTTGTCAGGTGTATTCAATCAGGCGATGGTGAAGAAGGTCGGTGCCGATGACTTCCTTGCCAAGTTTCGTCCTGATGACCTGGCATCCCGGGTTGTCGACCGGATCAAAGCAGCAGATAACAGCTAGGGATATCCATCCCTGGCGGTCACACGATTTAAGAGGCGGCATCATTGTCTACGGGTAATTTGGATTTCGAACAGTTCCGGGTGTTCCTGGAAAAAGCCTGTGGGATCTTGCTGGGTGAGAACAAGCAATATCTGGTGTCGAGCCGTCTCAACAAACTGATGGAACAGCAAGGCATCAAGTCCCTCGGGGAGCTGGTTCAGCGCATTCAGTCCCAGCCGCGCAGCGGTTTGCGAGAGATGGTGGTCGACGCCATGACCACCAACGAGACCCTATGGTTTCGCGATACCTATCCATTCGAGGTGTTGAAGAACAAGGTCTTGCCGGAGGCGATCAAGGCCAGCCCCAACCAGCGCTTGCGCATCTGGTCGGCGGCCTGTTCCTCGGGGCAGGAACCCTATTCGTTGTCCATGTCGATCGACGAGTTCGAGAAGACCAACATGGGGCAATTGAAGATGGGGGTGCAGATCGTTGCCACCGACCTGTCCGGGACCATGCTGAACAACTGCAAGACCGGCGAGTACGACAGCCTGGCGATCGGTCGCGGTTTGTCGGCCGATCGCTTGCAGCGCTATTTCGACCCCAAGGGGCCGGGGCGCTGGGTGGTCAAGGCGCCGATCAAGAGCCGGGTCGAGTTCCGCTCGTTCAACCTGCTGGACAGCTATGCCAGCCTGGGCAAATTCGATGTCGTGTTCTGCCGCAATGTGCTGATCTACTTCTCCGCCGAGGTGAAGAAGGACATCCTGATGCGCATTCACAGCACCCTGAAGCCGGGTGGTTACCTGTTTCTCGGCGCTTCCGAGGCGCTCAATGGATTGCCCGACCACTACCAGATGGTCCAGTGCAGCCCTGGGATCATTTACCAGGCGAAGTAAGATTGTCGTTGTTGAAAAAGAGAGGCCTTCGGGCCTCTTTTTTGTGCCTGCGATTTTGCCAGCGCAGGAGAGGCGGCAACCGCTGCATTGCCGCTTTGCTGACGTTTCGCGGAAATGCCTTGCCGCTTTTCTGGCATTGCCGCTTTGCCGCTGCCGGCAAAGCCTTGATTTACGGGCTTTTAGCACTTGGCACGCAGCTTGCTATATCCCGTTTACGAAAAATCTGGTCGAAGGTTTCCCGACATGAGCATCAGCTTCGATAAAGCGCTCGGCATTCATGAGCAGGCTCTTGGTTTTCGCGCCAAGCGTGCCGAGGTGCTGGCCAACAACATCGCCAACGCCGACACCCCGAACTACAAGGCTCGGGATCTGGACTTCTCTGCCGTGCTCGCCGAGCAGAACGAGAAAGCCAAGAACGGCACCTTTGCCCTGAACATGACCAACAGCCGGCACATCGAAGCTGAAGGTCTGGGCAGCGGCGACGAATCGCTGCTGTACCGCACACCGATGCAGCCGTCGATCGACCAGAACACCGTGGATGCCCAACTGGAACAGTCGAACTACGCCGAGAACTCGGTGAACTTCCAGGCCAGCTTCACGCTGCTCAACAGCAAATTCAAAGGGCTGGTGTCAGCCCTGCGCGGAGAGTAATCCATGTCCCTCGCCAGTGTTTTCAATATTGCCGGTAGTGGCATGAGTGCCCAGACCACTCGTTTGAACACCGTCGCCAGTAACATCGCCAACGCCGAGACAGTCTCCTCGAGCATCGACCAGACCTACCGTGCGCGCCACCCGGTGTTCGCCACCATGTTCCAGGGCGCGCAAAGCGGTGGCAGCGAGTCGCTGTTCCAGAATCAGGACGCGGCCGGTCAGGGCGTTCAGGTGCTGGGTGTGGTCGAGGACCAGAGCAACCTCGAGGCGCGTTACGAGCCTAACCATCCGGCCGCCGACGCCAAGGGGTATGTCTACTACCCCAACGTCAACGTGGTGGAAGAGATGGCCGACATGATTTCCGCCAGCCGCTCGTTCCAGACCAACGCGGAAATGATGAACACCGCCAAAACCATGATGCAGAAGGTCCTGACCCTCGGTCAGTGATAAGGGGCGACTCAGATGAGTGTTACCGATACCACCAGTGGCCTGACGCTCAAGGAGGTCCTTGCGAACTCCTCGAAGAAGACCCCGACCACCAGCAATGACGGCCTGGCGGCGGCCACCAATAGCGTCAAGGGCAAAAATGAGCTGGGCAAGGACGCGTTCCTGAAGTTGCTGGTGACCCAGCTGAAAAACCAGAACCCGCTGGACCCACAGGACAACAGCGCATTCGTTGCCCAGTTGGCGCAGTTCTCCACCCTGGAAGGGATCACCACCCTCAATACCTCGGTGAACTCCATCACTGGCAACTACAAGTCGTCCCAGGCCCTGCAGGCTTCGTCCCTGGTGGGTCGTTCGGTGATCGTCCAGACCGGTACCACTCAGGTCGACACCACCAAGAGCATGACCGGTTCGGTGACAGTGCCTACCGGAGTCAGCGGCGTCACCGTGACCATCACCGACAAGGATGGCAAAACGGTCAAGACCCTCGACCTGGGAAGCCAGAAGGCCGGCAGTACCAGCTTTGTCTGGGACGGCACCAAGACCGACGGCACCAAGGCCGATCCGGGCAATTACACCTTCAAGGCCAGCACAAAGATCGATGGCAAGGCGACCGATCTGGTCACCTACCTGCCGGCGACGGTCAACAGCGTCACCATCAGCCAGACCGGCGGTGAGCTGATGTTGAACCTTGCGGGACTGAGCAGCCCCGTGGCGCTCTCCAAAGTTCAAACCATTGGTATCTAGAGCCGACTAACACGGCACAAGGAGTGGAATATGTCTTTTAATATCGGCCTTAGCGGTCTCTATGCTGCCAACAAGCAACTGGACGTGACCGGCAACAACATCGCCAACGTGGCGACCGCCGGCTTCAAATCGTCCCGTGCCGAATTCGCCGACGTCTACTCGGCCACCAAATTGGGCACCGGTAGCAAGACCATAGGTAATGGCGTGCGCCTGGCCAACGTTTCCCAGCAGTTCGGCCAGGGCGACGTGAACAACACCGGCAACGTACTGGACATGGGTATCCAGGGTTCGGGGTTCTTCGTGCTGAGCGACAACGGCTCGCTGACCTACACCCGCGCCGGTACCTTCAAGACTGACAAGGACGGCTACATCACCAACACCGATGGCACTGCCCGCCTGCAAGGCTATGCGGTCGATGCCAATGGCAAGATCGTCAACGGCGTGCTGACCGACTTGCGTATCGACACCTCGAACCTGTCGCCGAAGGCCACCAGCTCGGTGTCCTCGACCATCAACCTGAACTCCACCGCGCCGGTCATCGACCAGAGCGTGACAGGTTTTGCCTTCGATCCGACCAAGGTGGAAACCTACACCAAGCAGTTCAGCACGCCGATCTATGACAGCCAGGGCAACGAGCACAAGCTGGACCAGTACATGGTGAAAACCGGTGCCAACACCTGGAAGACCTACACCCTGGTCGATGGTCGTAACCTCGATGGTTCCGCTCCGACCACCACCGGCGCTACGGCTCCAGTCGCATCGACCATGAATTTCGACTCCGCCGGCAAACTGGTTTCGGTCATCACTCCGCCTGCCACTACGCCTAATCCGGGCAACAACCTGACCCTGGCGGGTTGGGTGCCTGGCACTGTGACCAACGGTACGTGGAAGGCCAACGGTGCCAGCGCCAATCCCGGCGGCGTGACCATCTCCATGACCAGCACCACTCAGTTCAACGCCGATACCGCGCGTTCGCTGCCGGTGCAGGACGGCTACGCCACTGGCCAGATCACCAACCTGACCATCGACGGCACCGGTACCCTGTTCGCCAACTTCAGCAACAGCCAGAACAAGGCCATCGGCCAGATCTCCCTGGCCAGCTTCACCAACGAACAAGGCTTGCAGCCGGTAGGCGGCACCAGCTGGAGAGAAACCTACGCTTCGGGCGTACCGGGTTACGATGCTCCACAAACCGGTACCCTGGGTTCGATCGTGTCCAACTCCCTGGAAGAGTCGAACGTCAACCTGACCAACGAGCTGGTGGACCTGATCAAGGCCCAGAGCAACTACCAGGCGAACGCCAAGACCATCTCCACCCAGAGCACCATCATGCAGACCATTATTCAGATGACCTGATAATGGCTGGCTGACAGCGCTCGAAAAAAGCCCCTCACCGCAGGGGCTTTTTTGTGCCTGCAAGATTCATCCACCGTGGCCTGCTTCTGTAGGAGCGAAGCTTGCTCGCGATGAGGGATATGGCATGCGGAGGAGGTGTATCGGTCCTGCTGCGGCTGCCTGGCCCGCAGGGCTGTATTCGGCGGGTTCATTCCCGCGAAGCTGGCGATGGGGGCTTCTGGCAAATCGCGTGCAGCAAGTTGTGGGAGGGCTTCGTCCTCGAGTGCCGTCCGGCGCTGTGGCTTTTCCCAGGCAAAAGAAAACCCCCGGCAGGCCAGGGGCCTGTCGGGGGTTCGGATAAGCGCCGACAGGCGCCTATCGGCTCAGCTTATTGGCAAGCTTCGCAATCCGGCTCGTCGATGGCGCAAGCCTTCGGCACTGGAGCTGGACCGGCTGGAGCCGCCAGGACCGAGTCGTCTCCGTGGTTGCCGCCGCTGGAAACAGCGTTCAGCTTGCCGGTGTTGATGGTCGACTTCTCGGTGCTGGTCGCGGCCAGGGCACGGAGGTAGTAAGTGGTTTTCAGACCACGGTACCAAGCCATGCGGTAGGTCACGTCGAGCTTCTTGCCCGAAGCACCGGCGATGTAGAGGTTCAGCGACTGAGCCTGGTCGATCCACTTCTGGCGACGGCTGGCGGCGTCGACGATCCACTTGGTTTCCACTTCGAAGGCCGTCGCGTAGAGCTCCTTGAGTTCTTGCGGGATACGCTCGATCTGCTGCACGGAACCGTCGTAGTACTTCAGGTCGTTGATCATGACCGAGTCCCACAGGCCACGAGCCTTGAGGTCGCGAACCAGGTACGGGTTGATCACGGTGAATTCGCCCGACAGGTTCGATTTCACATACAGGTTCTGGTAGGTCGGTTCGATCGACTGCGACACGCCGGTGATGTTGGCGATGGTTGCGGTCGGCGCGATGGCCATGATGTTGGAGTTACGAATACCTTTCTGTACACGGGCGCGCACTGGTGCCCAGTCCAGGGTTTCGTTCAGGTCGACATCGATGTACTTCTGGCCACGGGACTCGATCAGGATCTGTTGCGAATCCAGCGGCAGGATGCCTTTGGACCACAGCGAACCCTGGAACGTCTCGTAGGCGCCACGCTCGTCGGCCAGGTCGCAGGACGCCTGGATCGCGTAGAAGCTCACCGCTTCCATGGACTTGTCGGCGAAGTCGACAGCGGCATCGGAACCGTAAGGGATGTGCTGCAGGTACAGCGCGTCCTGGAAGCCCATGATCCCCAGTCCGACCGGACGGTGCTTGAAGTTGGAGTTCTTCGCCTGCGGTACCGAGTAGTAGTTGATGTCGATCACGTTATCGAGCATGCGTACCGCGGTGTTCACGGTGCGTTGCAGCTTGGCGGTGTCCAGCTTGCCGTCGACGATGTGGTTCGGCAGGTTGATCGAGCCCAGGTTGCAAACGGCGATCTCGTCCTTGTTGGTGTTCAAGGTGATCTCGGTGCACAGGTTCGAACTGTGGACCACACCCACGTGCTGCTGTGGGCTGCGCAGGTTGCACGGGTCCTTGAAGGTCAGCCAAGGGTGGCCGGTTTCGAACAGCATGGACAGCATCTTGCGCCACAGGTCTTTGGCCTGGATGGTCTTGAACAGCTTGATCTTGCCGTATTCGCACAGGGCTTCGTAGTACTCGTAGCGCTCTTCGAAGGCCTTGCCGGTCAGGTCGTGCAGGTCCGGCACTTCCGATGGCGAGAACAGGGTCCACTTGCCGTCGTCGAAGACGCGCTTCATGAACAGGTCAGGGATCCAGTTGGCGGTGTTCATGTCGTGGGTACGACGACGATCGTCACCGGTGTTCTTGCGCAGCTCGATGAACTCTTCGATGTCCATGTGCCAGGTTTCCAGGTAGGCACACACAGCGCCTTTGCGCTTGCCACCCTGGTTCACGGCTACCGCGGTGTCGTTCACCACTTTCAGGAACGGCACGACGCCCTGGGACTTGCCGTTGGTGCCCTTGATGTAGGAGCCCAGCGCACGCACTGGAGTCCAGTCGTTGCCCAGGCCACCGGCGAATTTCGACAGCATGGCGTTGTCGTGGATGGCGCCGTAGATGCCCGACAGGTCGTCCGGCACGGTGGTCAGGTAGCAGCTCGACAGCTGTGGACGCAGGGTGCCGGCGTTGAACAGGGTCGGAGTCGAAGCCATGTAGTCGAAGGACGACAACAGGTTGTAGAACTCGATGGCACGGTCTTCGCGTTGTTTTTCTTCGATTGCCAGGCCCATGGCCACGCGCATGAAGAAGACCTGTGGCAGTTCGAAGCGCACGCCATCCTTGTGGATAAAGTAACGGTCGTACAGGGTCTGCAGGCCCAGGTAGGTGAACTGCTGGTCGCGCTCGTGGTTGATCGCCTTGCCGAGTTTCTCCAGGTCGAATTCGGCCAGCACCGGGTTCAGCAGTTCGAACTCGATACCTTTGGCGACATAGGCCGGCAGTGCCTTGGCGTACAGGTCGGCCATCTCGTGGTGAGTGGCGCTCTCGGCCACTTCCAGGAAGCTCAGGCCTTCGGCGCGCAGGGTGTCCATCAGCAGGCGGGCAGTCACGAACGAGTAATTCGGCTCGCGCTCTACCAGGGTGCGCGCGGTCATCACCAGGGCGGTGTTGACGTCCTTGAGCGCTACGCCGTCGTAGAGGTTTTTCAGGGTTTCGCGCTGGATCAGGTCGCCGTCGACTTCTTCCAGGCCTTCGCAGGCTTCGGTGACGATGGTGTTCAGGCGGCCCATGTCCAGAGGCGCGAAGCTGCCGTCGGTACGGGTGATACGGATCGACGGGTGAGCCTGCACCGGCTCTTCGCCTGGGGTGCGGGTGGCGCGCTCTTTGGCGCGTGAGTCACGGTAGATCACGTAGTCGCGGGCAACTTTCTGCTCGCCGGCGCGCATCAGGGCCAGTTCGACCTGGTCCTGGATCTCTTCGATATGGATGGTGCCGCCCGAAGGCATGCGACGCTTGAAGGTGGCGGTGACCTGCTCGGTCAGGCGAGCGACGGTGTCGTGGATTCGCGACGAAGCGGCAGCGGTGCCGCCTTCAACTGCGAGAAACGCTTTGGTGATGGCGACGGTGATTTTGTCATCGGTGTAAGGAACGACAGTGCCGTTACGCTTGATCACTCGCAGTTGGCCAGGCGCGGTGGCAGACAGATCCAGGTTGGAATCGGCAGCCTGCGGCGCTTTGGCCTGCGGGTTCTCGCGAGTTGTGTCGGTTTGCATGGGTGTCTCCACGTTCTCTATGTTTGTTTGGGCACCCTTTGGGTGCCCACCGTTCCGTCCTGAAGCACTACAACCGGCGCACGCCGGGCATAACGACTTCGGGACAGTTCAGGAAGGGGGGCTGTTGGCGCCGCTTCCATGCCGAAGTCATAGGTCGCGAGCCAGTGGCTCGTGACCGTATTCCTGATGGGTGACAGTCATGTACTGCAACACCCGTACCGTTTTCCTCGCCGTGGGCTGGAAAACCGCAGCCATCCGCACGCGCGGTTTGGCTTCTGAAAATCCGATTGGTTCCACCAAACGAGTGCAAGAAAAGCGCTTGAGTTTCTTGTCTGATTTGTGTTTGGTTTTTGGCCTGAAACCCTAGATGTAGGGTTTTTTTGCAGCCGAGCTACAAGATAATGCGTTTTTGGGGGTGATTGCAACGTACAGCCTGTGGATAAGGTTGTGCGTAAATTGTGTATGAAGCAGGTAAACCTCACGCAGGCCGCAGCAGGGCTGGATCCTACCGTTTGTCACTGTTTTTTACCCTGCAAAACTGCCCGGGGCGGATTTTTGCGGGCGCGAACCCTATCACAAAAAAACGCCTTTACCGAGCGCATTCAGCGCCTTGTGTTCACGGCCTTTGCCGTTGCTACAATCGGGCCTTCCAGACATTGTTTTATCCATCTCACATTACAAAAAGACGGGCGGATTCTTCCTGAGCCCGTATCTGGCAAGCAGAGGTCACCGTGGAGCAAGAAGCGTGGCAGATATTGATCGTCGAGGACGATCAGCGACTGGCCGAGTTGACCTGTGAATATCTGCAGAGCAATGGATTGCGTGTCGCCATCGAAGGCAACGGCGCCCTGGCCGCGGCGCGGATCATTGCCGAACAACCCGATCTGGTGATCCTCGACCTGATGCTGCCCGGCGAGGATGGCCTGAGCATTTGCCGCAAGGTCCGCGATCGCTACGACGGGCCGATCCTGATGCTGACCGCGCGCACCGACGACATGGACCAGATACTGGGGCTGGACACCGGTGCCGACGATTACGTGTGCAAGCCGGTCCGTCCGCGCCTGTTGCTGGCCAGGATCCAGGCCCTGCTGCGGCGCAGCGAACCCGTGGAAAGCAGCGCGCCGGAGAAATCCCGGCGCCTGCAATTCGGCCCGCTGGTGGTGGACAGCGCCTTGCGCGAGGCCTGGCTGCACGACGCCGGGATCGAGTTGACCAGCGCCGAGTTCGACCTGCTCTGGCTGCTGGTGACCAACGCCGGGCGCATTCTGTCCCGCGAGGAAATCTTCACCGCCCTGCGCGGCATCGGCTATGACGGCCAGGACCGCTCCATCGATGTGCGCATTTCGCGGATCCGTCCGAAAATCGGCGACGACCCGGAACACCCGCGGCTGATCAAGACCATCCGCAGCAAGGGGTATCTGTTCGTCCCCGAAGCCGCTGCCGACCTGTCGCCGTGAACTCCATATTCCTGCGCATCTACGGCGGCATGTGCGCCGCGCTGATTCTGGTGGCGCTGTTGGGCGTACTGGCGCTGCACCTGCTCAACCAGGTGCGTAGCGAGCAATACCGCGAGCGCCTGGCCCACGGTACGTTCTCGCTGATGGCCGACAACCTGCAACCCATGAGCGAGATCGAGCGCCGCCGCGCCCTGGCGGTGTGGGAACGCCTGTTGGGCATCCCGCTGACCCTGCAGACCTTCACCCAGACCGGCCTCGACCTCGGGCAGCGCAACCGCGTTTTGCGCGGCCAGGCCCTGGTGGAGCAGACCGGGCCTTATGCGGCACGGGTCTACCGTCTGGTCAGCGAGCCTGAGCAATTGTTGCTGACCGGTGAAGTGCAGCAGATCAGCGAACAACTGGCGCGGGCGACTATCTATCTGCTGGCCGACGAGCTGGTGCGCTTTCCGGTGGCCGAGCAGCCGGAACGCCTGGCGGCACTGAAAAAGAACAAAGGCTTTGGCTTCGACATGCACCTGGTCACCCAGGACGACGCGGACATGGACGAGGACCAGCGTCGCCGGGTTGCCGAGGGCGATACGGTGATGGCGCTGGGCAAGGGCGGCGATTCGATCCGCGTGTTCGCAGGGATGGTGGGCACGCCCTGGGTGCTGGAAATCGGCCCGCTGTACCAGATGAATCCCTACCCGCCGCAATGGCTGGTGTTGATCGCGGTGCTGGGCCTGAGCCTGATCGGCCTGATCGTCTATTTATTGGTACGCCAGCTGGAGCGGCGCTTGCGTGGCCTGGAATCGGCGGCCACGCGCATTGCCAAGGGCAGCCTGGAAGCCCGGGTGCCGGCCGGTGGCGCCGACTCCGTGGGACGGTTGGCGGCGGCCTTCAACGGCATGGCCGAGCATTTGCAGCGCTTGCTGGCGATCCAGCGCGAGCTGGTGCGCGCGGTGTCCCACGAGTTGCGCACGCCAGTGGCGCGCCTGCGCTTTGGCCTGGAGATGATTGGCTCGGCGACCACCCCGCAGGCCCGGGACAAGTACATGGAGGGCATGGACAACGATATCCAGGACCTCGACCGGCTGGTGGACGAAATGCTCACCTATGCGCGGCTGGAGCAGGGTTCGCCAGCGCTGAACTTCCAGCGCATCGACCTGGACGCGCTGATCAACCAGGTGATCAGCGAGCTGGCGCCGTTGCGGGCGCAGGTCAAGGTGCAGCGTGGTTCGTGCCTGTCCGCGGCGGATTGCGATGGCGCCTGGGTCGAGGCCGAGCCGCGCTACCTGCATCGGGCGTTGCAGAACCTGGTGAGCAACGCCATGCGCCACGCCGAGTCGCAGGTGCTGGTCAGTTACCAGGTGGGGCAGATGCGTTGCCGGGTCGATGTCGAGGACGATGGTCCAGGGGTTCCGGAAAGCGCCTGGGAGCGGATCTTCACCCCGTTCCTGCGCCTGGATGACAGCCGTACCCGCGCTTCGGGTGGGCACGGCCTGGGGTTGTCGATCGTGCGGCGGATCATTCACTGGCACGACGGCCGGGCATTGATCAGCAGGAGCAAGACCCTCGGTGGCGCCTGCTTCAGCCTGAGCTGGCCACGGCATCAGGATAAAGGTTGAAGGCTTGCGCTCAGGTTCGTCCGGGCATCAAGCCCGGATACTGACCAGGCTCAGCAGTTGCCCGTCCTGCAGGGCGAATTGCGCGTCCAGTTCACTGCCATTGCGCCATTCGCTGGACAGGTCCGTCAGCAGGCGCAGGCGGACCTGGCCGCTGGCCGTCCACTCCAGCACTTCGGCGTGTTCGAAGTAGAAGCGTTGCCGGACGATCGGGTACAGCGCCTTGAACAGGCTTTCCTTCACCGAAAAGGTCAGGGTGACCCAGAGCGCCAGTTGTTCCCGCGGGGCGGCGGCCATGCGCTGCATTTCGGCCGGGATGAGGATTTCCCCCGCCAGGCGTTCCGCCCGTTCGCTGTTGAGCAGGTTCTCCAGGTCCATGCCCAGCCCGCGCCAATGCTCCTTGCGCGCGACAATCGCCGCGGCACGCCCGGTGCTGTGGGTGATCGAGCCGCTGATGTGCGTCGGCCAGATCGGCGCCCGGTCCTCGCCGATCGGCGGAATGCAGTCCAGGCCGTCCAGGCGTTGCAGGGCGGCGCGGGCGCAGAAACGCCCGGCGAGAAACTCGGCCTGCCGTTTCGCCACCGAACGTTGAATGCTCGCGGGCGGCTCGATGGCGCTGAGCTGGAAGTCGTTGCTGGCCAGGCGCGAGGCATCGAAATGGGTGCCGAGCAGGACGGTGTCCGGCAGGGCGTCGGGCAGCGGCCACTGGTCGTCGAGTGGGGTGCAGCAGGCGGGGAGGGTGGGGATGCGATTCATGCCAGGCATTTTGCCGGGTTGTAAGGCTGGAGGGTAGCCTGGCAAGCACCGGCCTCGATGCCGCCGCCCCGGGAATTGAGACCTCGGGGCGGTCGACGCGGGGTCAGCCGAACAGCTTTTTGAAGAACTCTCGCATGTCCGCCCATGAGCGTTCATCGGCGGCCTTGCTGTAGCCGATGTCCAGCCCGCCATGTTCGCCGTGGCTCATGCGGTCGGCATCCGGATTGCTGAAGCTGTGCTTGGCGCCCTCGAGGTTGACGAACCGGTAGTCGGCGCCGGCCTTGTCCATTTCTGCCTTGAAGGCGCTGACGTTATCGGCGGTGACCATGCTGTCGAGGGCGCCGTGCTCCACCAGGATTTTCGCCTTGACGTTGCCGGGAGTGGCCGGGGTGCTGGTGACCAGGGCGCCATGGAAACTCACCACACCGAGCAGGGGCAGGCCCTGGCGCGCTGCGTCCAGCACCACCTTGCCGCCGAAGCAGTAGCCGATCGCGGCCAGCTTGGCCGGGTCGGTCTGTGGTTGTTTCTTCAGCAGGTCGAGCCCGGCCTTGAAGCGCGCGCTGGCGGCGGCACTGTCTTTCGAGGCGGCCTGCATGAAGGCCATGGCGTCTTTCGGGTGCTCGGTGTTCTTGCCGTCGCCGTACATATCGATGGCCAGGGCGCTGTAGCCCAAGGCCGCGAGATCCCGGGCCCGGCGTTTGGCGTAGTCGTTCAGGCCCCACCATTCATGCACCACCACGACGCCGGGACGTGGCCCTTGCAGGCTGTCGTCATAGGCGTAGTAGCCGATGAGCCGGGTACCGTCGGGGCTCTGGTAGGGGATTTCCTGGGTCTTGATGGCTGCCTGGCTCAAGCCGCAGAAAGCCAACAACAAGCAAGCGAAAAGCGCGCGCATGGTCCGTTCTCCTTTTAAAAGACTGCCCAACAGCCTAGTCGATTTGATTCAGCCGAGGTTCAGAGTGTGTTCAGGGGGAGTTCAGGGCGGGGTCGGTAGTCTGGCTCCCGTACCCAAAAACACATAGCGAATGAGGAAACACCCATGACTACTTTCAAGAAGATGATCCTGGCCTTCACTGTTCTCGGCGCCAGCGCTGTCGTCCAGGCCGCCGACAGCAACTTCGCCAGCCTTACCTATGGCCAGACCAGCGACAAGGTCAAGAAGTCCAGCCTGCTCAACAGCAACCTGAACAACCCGAACGCCGACGGTGTGATCGGCAAGGACAATACCTGGGGCGTGCGCCTGGGTCAGCAGAATGACCAGCACCGCTACTACGCCACCTACGACAATGTCTCCGGCTCGCACAATGGCATTAAACTGCGCCAGGAAAACCTGCTCGGCAGCTACGATGTGTTCCTGCCGGTGACCAGCAGCACCAAGCTGTTCGGCGGCGGTACCGCGGGCCTGACCAAGCTGACCCAGGATTCCCCAGGTTTCAGCCGCGACAGCGATATCGGTTATGCCGTCGGCGTGCAGGCCGGTGTCCTGCAGCAGGTTTCACAGAACACTTCGGTCGAACTGGGTTACCGTTACCTGCGCAGCAATGCCAGCACCGAGATGAGCGAGCGCAGTGGCAGCAAGCAGGGTTCGCTGAGCCTGACCAGCAGCGCCCAGACCTACCTGTCGGCCAACTACGCTTTCTAAAATATTGTCCTGGTTCTGAGCGCGCCGGATCTGCCAAGGCAAGATCCGGCGTTGCCATATATACGATCAGGGCGCCTGAGCGCCCTTGGAGATGTCGAATTTTGCTTGGGAGAGCTGCATGAAACTGCTCGTCGTTGAAGATGAGGCGCTGCTGCGCCATCACTTGCAAACCCGCCTCACGGACAGCGGCCATGTGGTCGAGTCCGTGGCCAATGCCGAGGAGGCGCTGTATCAGACCGAGCAGTTCAACCATGATCTGGCGGTGATCGACCTGGGCCTGCCGGGCATGGGCGGGCTGGACCTGATCCGCCAGCTGCGCTCGCGGGGCAAGGCGTTTCCGATCCTGATCCTGACGGCACGCGGCAACTGGCAGGACAAGGTCGAAGGGCTGGCCGCCGGCGCCGACGACTATGTGGTCAAGCCCTTCCAGTTCGAGGAGCTGGACGCACGCCTGAATGCGCTGCTGCGCCGCTCCAGCGGGTTCACCCAGTCGACTATCATCGCCGGCCCGCTGCTGCTCGACCTCAATCGCAAGCAGGCTTCGCTTGACGAACAGCCGCTGGCGCTGACCGCCTACGAGTACCGGATTCTCGAGTACCTCATGCGCCACCATCAGCAGGTGGTGGCCAAGGATCGGCTGATGGAGCAGCTGTACCCGGACGATGACGAGCGCGATCCGAACGTGATCGAAGTGCTGGTCGGCCGCCTGCGGCGCAAGCTGGAAGGGCCGTCGGGCTTCAAGCCCATCGATACCGTGCGTGGCCTGGGTTACCTGTTCAACGAGCGCTGCCGATGATCCGATCGTTACGCCTGCGCCTGATGCTGGCGGCCACGACGCTGGCGGTGCTGTTCATGCTGGCGTTGTTGCCGGCCATGCAAGGCGCGTTCAGCCTGGCGCTGCAGGATTCCATCGAGCAGCGCCTGGCCTCCGACGTGACCACGCTGATCTCGGCGGCCCGGGTCGAGAACAATCACCTGCAAATGCCGGCGCAACTGCCGGACGAGCGCTTCAATCTGACCGACAGCCGTCTCCTGGGTTACATCTACGACCGGGAGGGGCGGCTGGTCTGGCGCTCCAAGGCGACCCAGGAAGAGAACATCAACTACAAGCCGCGGTATGACGGGCGCGGCAACGAGTTCGCGCGTATCCGCGAGGTCAACGGCCAGGAGTTTTTCGTCTACGACGTCGAGGTCAAGCTGCTGGGCGGTAAAAGCGCGGCGTTCAGCATCGTCGCCTTGCAGCCGGTGCGTGAGTACCAGTTGACCCTGGAAGGGGTGCGGGAAAACCTCTACCTCGGGTTCGGCGCCGCGTTGCTGGTGCTCCTGGCGCTGCTCTGGCTCGGCCTGACCTGGGGCCTGCAGGCATTGCGCCGGCTGAGCCAGGAGCTGGACGAAATCGAGAGCGGCACCCGGCAAAGCCTCAGCGAAGAACATCCACGCGAACTGCTGCGCCTGACCGGCTCGTTGAACCGCCTGCTGCACAGCGAGCGCGAGCAACGCAGCCGTTATCGCGATTCCCTGGATGACCTGGCCCACAGCCTGAAGACCCCGCTGACGGTGTTGCAAGGGGTCAGCGAGGACATGGCCCTGCGTCCTCAAGACCGCGAACAGGCCTGGGTGCTGCAGACCCAGATCGAACGCATGAGCCAGCAGATCAGCTACCAGCTGCAGCGCGCCAGCCTGCGCAAGAGTGGCCTGGTGCGCCACCAGGTGCGTTTGCGTCCGGTGCTGAAAAGCCTGTGCGACACCCTGGACAAGGTCTATCGCGACAAACAGGTGCGGGTTTCGTTCGATCTGCCGGAGCGCTGCTATGTGCCGATCGAGCATGGTGCCTTGCTCGAATTGCTGGGCAACCTGCTGGAGAACGCCTACCGCCTGTGCCTGAGCGAGGTGCGTATCAGTGTCCGCCAAGACCTCCACGGCGCGCAGTTGTGTGTCGAGGACGATGGGCCGGGCGTGCCGCCGGACCAGCGGGCGCGGATTCTCCAGCGCGGCGAACGGCTGGATCGCCAGCATCCGGGGCAGGGGATCGGCCTGGCGGTGGTCAAGGACATCATCGACAGCTACGGCGCGCAACTGACCCTTGGCGATTCCACCCTGGGCGGGGCGGCGTTCCGCATTCACTTCCCGGCGATTTGATCGGCGCGCTCAGGTTTCCTGGGCGCGGTAGGCGCCCGGGGTCAGCCCGGTCCACTTCTTGAACGCGCGGTGAAAGGCCGATGGCTCGGAAAAGCCGGTCTGCTCGGCGATCTGTTGCAACGACAGGTCGGCCCGACGCAGGTGGTAGATGGCGATATCGCGCCGCAACTGATCCTTCAACTCCTGAAAACTCGTGCCTTCTTCGCGCAAGTGCCGGCGCAGGGTCTGCGGGCTGATGTGCAGGTGCTGGGCGATGCTTTCCAGGTCCGGCCAATGGTTGCTGTCGCGGCTGAGCAGGCGGCGCAGCTGGCTGCTCAGGCTGTCGCCGTCGTCCGGGCGGGCCAGCAGGTCGGCGGGGGAGCGTTCAAGGAAGTGCTTGAGGGTTCGTTCGTCCTGCAGCAGCGGCATGCTCAGGTAGCGACTGTGGAACAGCAGGCTGCTGCAGCCGCGGGAAAACACCAGGGGGCAGGGGAACAGCAGGTCGTATTCGTTGCCGTGCTCGGGTTTCGGGTAGCTGAAACAGGCCTGCTCGAGGCGGATGCGCTGGCCGATCAACCAACTGCCGAGGCGATGCCAGATCACCAGCAGGCTCTCGCTGAGGAAGTGGTCCGGGTCCCACAGCGCGGCGTCGTCCAGGCTCAGGCGGGTCATGTCCCCTTCGCGCGTCAGGCTCAGGCGCGGTGCCTGGGGGAACAGGCTATAGAACAGCAGGCCGCGCTGCAGGGCCTTCTCCAGGTTGCTGCAGTGGATCAGGGCGTGACACATCATAGCGAAGGTGCCGCGCTTGCTCGGGCCGTCGCCGAACCCCAGATACTCGTCGTCCAGGACTTGCCAGAGCTGTTGCAGCAGGCTGGCGAACTGCTCGGGGGCGATACGGGCCTTGGGTTCGTTGAGCAGTTCGAGGCTGATGCCCAGGGTCTGCAGCAGCTCCGAATAGTCGTAGCCCCGCCGACGCGCCCCGCCCAGGGCGGCGCGGGCGAAATGACTGGCGATGGTGCGTTCGCGCATGAAGGTTGATCCGTCCATTAAGTGGCGGATGTTAACAGCCGACAACGACTGGGCAAGGCGGATATCCGCCAAATTGTAGGACGAGCGTCGGGCGATGGGCGGAAATCCGCCACTTCATGTAGGGGCAGGGAGAGCGAAGGCGAGCGCAAACCCTGATGTCCAAAGGCTTTCAGGGTTTTTTGGCAAGCTGGCACGGGCTTTGCGATAGCGAGCAAGGAGAAGGGAGCAGCGAAAGGTGTTCCCCGCAGCTCTACACAACAAATCCCTCCAGTGCAGGAGGGTTCGCACTTTAGGCGTCGTGTGCATCGATGGATGGTGTGCAACGGTGCTCTTGAGGAACTTTGCAATGACGACTCGTCAGCCACTGTACAAATCCCTGTATTTCCAGGTGATCGTTGCCATCGCCATCGGCATCCTGCTCGGTCACTTCTACCCGCAGACCGGTGTGGCCCTCAAGCCCCTGGGTGACGGGTTCATCAAACTGATCAAGATGGTCATCGCGCCCATCATCTTCTGTACGGTCGTCAGCGGTATCGCGGGCATGCAGAACATGAAATCGGTGGGCAAGACCGGTGGCTACGCGCTGCTGTACTTCGAAATCGTTTCGACCATCGCCCTGCTGATCGGCCTGGTCGTGGTCAACGTGGTGCAGCCGGGCAACGGCATGCACATCGACGTGTCCACTCTGGATGCCTCGAAAGTGGCGGCCTACGTCACCGCCGGCAAGGACCAGAGCATCGTCGGCTTCATCCTCAACGTCATTCCGAACACCATCGTCGGCGCCTTCGCCAACGGCGACATCCTGCAAGTGCTGATGTTCTCGGTGATCTTCGGTTTCGCCCTGCACCGCCTGGGTGCCTATGGCAAGCCGGTGCTGGACTTCATCGATCGTTTCGCCCATGTGATGTTCAACATCATCAACATGATCATGAAGCTCGCGCCGATCGGTGCGCTGGGCGCCATGGCCTTCACCATCGGCGCCTATGGCGTGGGTTCGCTGGTGCAGCTGGGCCAGCTGATGATCTGCTTCTACATCACCTGCGTGCTGTTCGTGCTGGTGGTGCTGGGCGCCATCTGCCGCGCCCACGGTTTCAGCGTGCTGAAGCTGATCCGCTACATCCGTGAAGAACTGCTGATCGTGCTGGGTACTTCCTCCTCGGAATCGGCCCTGCCACGCATGCTGATCAAGATGGAACGCCTGGGCGCGAAGAAATCGGTAGTGGGCCTGGTGATCCCGACCGGTTACTCCTTTAACCTCGACGGTACTTCGATCTACCTGACCATGGCGGCCGTGTTCATTGCCCAGGCGACCGACACCCACATGGACATCACTCACCAGATCACCCTGCTGCTGGTGCTGCTGCTGTCCTCCAAAGGCGCCGCAGGCGTGACCGGTAGCGGCTTCATCGTGCTGGCGGCGACCCTGTCGGCCGTGGGTCACCTGCCGGTGGCCGGCCTGGCGCTGATCCTGGGTATCGACCGTTTCATGTCCGAAGCCCGTGCGCTGACCAACCTGGTGGGTAACGCGGTAGCCACCGTAGTGGTCGCCAAGTGGGTCAAGGAGCTGGACGAAGACCAGTTGCAGGCCGAGCTGGCTTCCGGTGGTCGTGCTATCAGCGACACTCGCGAAGAAGATGACCTGGGCGTTGCCGAAGGCCCAACCCCGACGTCCGTGAAGTAACTTCACCACGTCGATGAAAAACCCGCTGCGGCGGGTTTTTTCATGCCCGGGGTTTGAGCGCAACGGTCAGCCCGGGTGGCGCTTGCGGTGATTGCCGGGCCTCGAGACGCTGCCTACTCTGTGGGCAGTCAATCGGCAAGGGAGGGTACTCATGCGCGGGCCACTGGCGTCACTCAAGGTATTGGATTTCTCCACGCTGCTGCCGGGGCCATTCGCCTCCTTGCTGCTGGCGGACATGGGCGCCGAGGTGCTGCGCATCGAATCGCCGACCCGCACGGACCTGCTGCGGGTGCTGCCGCCCCACGATCAGGGCGTCTCCGCCAGCCATGCCTACCTCAATCGCAATAAGCGCAGCCTGGCGCTGGACCTCAAGCAGCCCGAGGCGCTGGAGGTGATCCGCCAACTGGTGCTGGAATACGACATCGTCCTGGAGCAGTTCCGCCCCGGGGTGATGGAGCGCCTGGGGCTGGGCTACGAGGCGCTGAAGGCGCTGAACCCGAAGCTGATCTATGTCTCGATCACCGGTTACGGCCAGACCGGCCCGTACCGGGATCGCGCCGGCCACGACATCAATTACCTGGCCCTGGCGGGCTTGGCCAGCTACACCGGGCGCAAGGACAGCGGGCCGCTGCCCCTGGGCATCCAGGCGGCGGACATCGCCGGCGGTTCGCTGCATGGGGTCATCGGCCTGCTGGCGGCGGTGATTGCCCGCCAGCACAGCGGCCTGGGGCAGCACCTGGACGTGAGCATGACCGATTGCGTGTTCAGCCTGAACGCCATGGCCGGGGCCGGCTACCTGGCGTGCGGGATCGAGCCCGCGGCGGAGCAGCAGGTGCTCAATGGCGGCAGCTTCTATGACTATTACCGCAGTCGGGATGGTCGCTGGCTGTCGGTGGGCAGCCTGGAGCCGCCGTTCATGCAGGCGCTGTGCAAGGCCCTGGGGCGTCCGGAACTGGCGGCCCAGGGGCTGTCGCCGCAGCCGGAACAACAGCAGGCGCTCAAGCAGGCCTTGCAGGTCGAGTTCGAGAAGCACGATTTTGCCGAGCTCTGCGAGTTGTTTGCTGGGGTCGACGCCTGCGTCGAACCGGTGCTGGGCCTGGCGGAGGCGGTGGCGCATCCGCAGTTGCAGGCACGGCAACTGGTCAGCCAGGTGCCGCGTGGCGATGGCAGCTACCAGGCGCAGATGGCCTGTCCGCTGAAGTTTTCCCAGGGGCTGCCGGAGCCGCAGCATATCGGGGCGGAACTGGGGGCCCATAGCGACCAGGTGCTGGCCGAGCTGGGTTACAGCGCGCAGCGCATCGCTGAGCTACGCCAGGGCCGGGTCATCCTGTAGGGCGCCAGGACCGGGTTCATTCCACCCGCATCTCGCCGCTGAACACCAGGGTGTGCCGGCAACGCCGGCACAGATAACGCCGGCCCTGGGCGACCAGGCGATGGCGCTGGGCGGAAAACGGAAAGTCGTTGTCGCAGGGGCAGCGGTAGATGTAGCGGGTCACGCTGCGGCGCTGGATCTCGTAGGTGTGGCAGCGATTGGGCGGCAGTTCGTACACGCCGCGCATGATCAGTTGCCATTCTTCGCCGTGGGGCTGAATGCGCTCGCCGAACAGTTGGTGGGCGATCAGGTGCGCGACTTCATGGGCCACGGTCTGCTTGAGGAAGTCTTCGGTGTTTTCCCGGTACAGCTGCGGGTTGAAGCGCAGCAGGTTCTCGTGCAGGTGGGCGACACCGGCTTTCTGGCCGCGCAACTTGAGGCTGACCACCGGGCGTTTGAAAGGTCGTTTGAAAAAGGATTCAGCGAGTTGGAAACAGTCTTCGACGCGGGTATTGAGTTGCTCGGGCATGCTTAACGGCTCTCCAGAGCGGGTGAGTATGCCGCAAAGCCGATGCATTCCGAATCGTCCAGGCGCCGAATGGTCGTTGCGCAGATTAGAAGGCCGCCTTGCGGCGGCCTGTGTTGGCAGATTGTGTTGGTTTTTTGAGCGACGTCAGTTGGTGTAAACGGGGCCGACGCCAAGACCCCAAACGATCACGGTGAACGCCATGATCGCGACCAGCACCACCAGCCCAACGGCCAGTACGGAGCTTGAGAACAGGAAACCTTCGTCCGAGGGAATGTTCATGAAGGTCGGCAACCCGACATACAGCAGGTAGACGGTGTAGCAGATGGCGGCCGTGCCGACGATCATGCCCAGCCACATGTGCGGATACAGCGCCGCCAGGCCGCCGATGAACAGGGGCGTCGCGGTATAGGTGGCGAACGCGATGCAGCGCGCCAGGCTCGGGCTGGCGTCGTAGGTGCGGGCCATCCAGTGGACGAAGGCGCCCATGACCGCAACCCCGCCCAGCATCGCCAGGTACGACATGATGGTCATCCACAGCGCGCTTTCCATGGTCAGCATGACCGGTGCTCGATTGCCGATGACCCAACCGACCTGGGTGGTGCCGATAAACGCCGAAATCGCCGGAATTGCCGCGAGAATCAGCGTGTGGGTGAGGTACATGTGGCTGATGCTTTCCTCTTCGTCGCCACGTATTTCTCGCCATTCCTGATCGGGGTGGGTGAAGAGTCCCACGACATGATGAATCATAGTCAGTCACTCCTTTGTTATTGCCATCGCCCCCCAACGGAGCGCCTACGGGCCAGCGGCCAAGTAAGTAAAGGTCTGAATATGCGTGCGACCTTATGTCGCAGTATAGAAAGGACTGACCTGCAAAGGTCATGGGTGTTAGAGCAAATCGCGCTGTCGGCGCGGCTGGTAATCGCATTCGGCGATTTGATCGGTCGACTGGCGCCCGGCGCTTCGCCCGCGCGCGGTTTTTGCGTAAAATGACCGGCTTTTCGTCACACACCGCGGATTTCAAGCGCCATGGGCACTCTTACGGTCAACCAGAACAAACTGCAGAAACGCTTGCGCCGCCAGGCCGGGGAAGCGGTCGCCGACTTCAACATGATCGAAGACGGCGACAAGGTCATGGTCTGCCTGTCCGGCGGCAAGGACAGCTACACCATGCTCGACGTGCTGATGCACCTGCAGAAGGTTGCACCGATCAAGTTCGACATCGTCGCCGTGAACATGGACCAGAAGCAGCCCGGGTTCCCCGAGCACGTGCTGCCGGCCTACCTCGAGACACTGGGTGTGGAGTACCACATCGTCGAGAAGGACACCTATTCGGTGGTCAAGGAACTGATACCGGAAGGCAAGACCACCTGTTCGCTGTGCTCGCGCCTGCGTCGCGGCACCCTGTACACCTTCGCCGACGAGATCGGCGCGACCAAGATGGCCCTGGGTCACCACCGGGACGACATCGTCGAGACCTTCTTCCTCAACATGTTCTACAACGGCTCGCTCAAGGCCATGCCGCCCAAGCTGCGGGCCGACGACGGGCGTAATGTGGTGATCCGACCCCTGGCCTATTGCAGCGAGAAGGACATCCAGGCCTATTCCGACCTCAAGCAGTTCCCGATCATCCCGTGCAACCTCTGCGGCTCTCAGGAAAACCTGCAGCGCCAGGTGGTCAAGGAAATGCTCCAGGAATGGGAACGCAAGACCCCGGGCCGTACCGAAAGCATTTTCCGCGGCCTGCAGAACGTGGTGCCGTCGCAGCTGGCGGACCGCAACCTGTTCGACTTCACCAGCCTGAAGATCGATGAAACCGCGGCTTCGCGTTTCGTCAATGTGGTGAACCTCTGAGTCGTCTCGCGGCTCTGTATCGTGGAATCACGGCGCTCCTTCGAGCGCCGTTTCTTTATCGTCATTAGGAGAGGGCATGCGCGATTACAAGTGGCTGCACGAATACTGTCTGAACCGCTTCGGTTCGGCGGCCGAGCTGGAAGCCCATCTGCCGGTGCCGAAAACCCCGGCGCAATTGCGCAAGATCAGCGATGACCGTTATCTCTCGACCCTGGCCCTGCGGGTATTCCGCGCCGGCTTGAAGCACAGCCTGGTGGACGCCAAGTGGCCGGCCTTCGAAGAGGTGTTCTTTGGCTTCGACCCGGAAAAAGTGGTGCTGATGGGCGCCGAGCACCTCGAGCGGCTGATGCAGGACACGCGGATCATTCGCCACCTGGGCAAGCTCAAGAGCGTGCCGCGCAATGCGCAGATGGTGCTCGACGTGGAAAAGGAGAAGGGCAGTTTCGGCGCCTTGATCGCCGACTGGCCGGTGACCGACATCGTCGGCCTGTGGAAGTATCTGGCCAAGCACGGTCATCAGTTGGGCGGCCTGTCGGCCCCGCGCTTTCTGCGAATGGTCGGCAAGGACACCTTCGTGCCGACCTATGACGTGGTGGCGGCGCTGAATGCGCAGCAGATCATCGACAAGGTGCCGAGCAGCCTCAAGGACCTGGCCACCGTGCAGGGCGCCTTCAACCAGTGGCACGCCGAAAGTGGCCGGCCGCTGTGCCAGATCTCGATGATGCTGGCGTATACGGTCAATCACTGATCGGGGCGTGTTCCCTGGAGTACCGCGTCATCGTTCATCGCGAGCAAGCTTCGCTTCTACAGAAGTACAGGGTGCTCTGTAGGGGCGAGGCTTGCCCGCGACAGCGCGCCGTCAGGCGGCGCTGACCTGGCCTTCGCCCGCCAGTTTGCGGTTGAGCTGGAAGCGCCAGCGCACGTAGAGCAGGGCCGAGCAGAACACTGCCAGGCTGGCCAGCATCTCCAGGATGCCGAACAGCTGACGGTTCGGATCGTAGGCGGCCAGCGCGCCCTTGATGAAATACAGGTTCACCACAAAGCACATCCAGGAATGCCCGCGGGCGCTGCCCACCAGCATGCCCGGCGCCATCAACAGCAGCGGCACCAGTTCGATCAGCAGGATCACCCAGGGCCGGGCGCCGTGCAGGTCGGCGACGAACAGGTAGTAGCCGCAGAGCAGGCCGACCAGGCCGAAAAAACAGATCAGGCTCAGCACCCGGGTGATGCGTACGCGCGGCTCCAGCCATTCGATGGCCGGCAGGATCTTCGGCTTTTTAGCCACGGCTGCTCTCCAGTTGCAGGGCAGTCTTGGCCAGGCGCAGGCCCAGGGCGCGGCAGAGGGCGACCTCGTGCTCGTTCAGCGGGCTCTTGCCGTCGGCGCCGGCATGGTGGCTGGCCCCGTAAGGCGTGCCACCGCCACGGGTTTCCAGCAGGGCCGATTCGCTGTAGGGCAGGCCGGTGATCAGCATGCCGTGGTGCAGCAGCGGCAGCATCATCGACAACAGGGTGGTTTCCTGGCCGCCGTGCAGGCTGGCGGTGGAGGTGAACACCCCGGCCGGCTTGCCCACCAGGGCGCCGGTCAGCCACAGGTTACTGGTGCCGTCGAGGAAATACTTCAGCGGCGCGGCCATGTTGCCGAACCGGGTCGGACTGCCCAAGGCCAGGCCGGAGCAGTGCTTCAGGTCGTCGAGGCTGGCGTACAGCGCGCCGTCTTCCGGGATGCTCGGGGCCACGGCCTCGCAGTCGGCGGATATCGCCGGCACGGTGCGCAGGCGCGCTTCCATGCCACCTTGTTCGATGCCCCGGGCGATCTGCCGGGCCATCTCGTTGGTCGAGCCGTTGCGGCTGTAGTAGAGAACCAGGATGTACGGCGTACTCAAGGCAGGATCTCCAGCACGTTCTCCGGCGGCCGGCCGATGATGGCCTTGTCGCCGACTTCGAGAATCGGCCGTTCCATGAGTTTCGGGTGCGCGGCGATGGCGGCGATCAGCTGCGCTTCGCTGAGGCTGGCGTCGGCCAGGTTGAGGGTCTTGTACTCGTCTTCGCCGGTGCGCAGCAGCTGGCGGGCGCCGATCCCGAGCTTGCCCAGCAGGCTTTGCAGCTGGGCGGCATCGAGCGGGGTTTCCAGGTAGCGGACCACGGTTGGAGTCAGGCCACGGGCTTCCAGCAGTTCCAGCGCACCGCGGGATTTCGAGCAGCGCGGGTTGTGATAAAGCGTCAGATCGGTCATGGGCGGGTCGCATCTTGCGTAAGGTGGCGGCTATTCTACCTGTGCGACGGGCAGTCCTGAACCTTGCGAGGCGATGGGTCGCACGAGAAAGCGGGTTTGACGGTTTTTTTCAATACAAGGATCAAGGCATGGCAAGGCAACTGGCAGCGGCATTGGCGATCATCGGCACCTTGTTGCTGAGCGGCTGCGGTAACGATTACGGGGTCGATCAATATGGCCGGAAAGTCGCCGCCGAGCGCGTGGACAAGCAGTGGCTGGTGCTCAATTACTGGGCCGAATGGTGTGGGCCGTGCCGCACCGAGATTCCCGAGCTCAATGCATTGGCCGAAGGGCTCAAGGGCCAGCCGGTGAGTGTGCTGGGGGTCAATTTCGATAATGTGCAGGGCGAAGAACTGAAGAGCGCCAGTGAAAAACTGGGGATCAAGTTCACCGTGCTGGCGCAGAACCCGGCGGAGATTTTCGACTTGCCACGCAGCGAAGGCTTGCCGGTGACCTACATCATCGATGATCAGGGCAAGGTGCGTGAGCAACTGATGGGCGAACAGACCGCGGCGGGCGTGATGGCGAAGCTGGAAGCCCTGCGTGGGCATTGATCTGTAGCCGCCGCAGGCTGCGATCGGCCTGCAAGGCCGTTGCGATCTTGGGATCGCTGAAGGTCCTGCGGACCTTATCGCAACCTGCGGCAGCGGCTACAGGGGGTGGTATCAACCTTCCTCGAGCCACCAGCGCAACGGCTTGCCTTCGGCCGGCCAGAAGCGCACTTGCTCGATTGGGGAAATGTCCCAGCGCTGGACGGTTTCCAACGCCTGCAGGAAGCGTCGTTCCTGCTCCATCAGGGCTGGCGCGCACAGCTTGCGGGTGCTGCCGACCTTGCCGAAGCTGAGCTTGTCGCCCTCCAGGGTATAGGGCGCGAACCAGTGGTTGCAGCCGCCGTTGCCGTAGGCGCGCCCGTCTTCACCGAGGGTGATGGTCAGGTGGCTGTAGTCGATCAGCGGACGCTCGCCGATCCACTCCAGGATGTAGCTGCGATCCTGCTGCAGTTTCACCGGCTCCGCCGCGCAACCCAGCAGGCCGGCGCCGAACGCGGCGGTCAACGCCAGGCGTTTCATTGGGCGGCTCGCTGGCATTTCGGGCAGAGGTGTTTTTCCCCTTCGCTGATCCAGCCCAGCTCGGCGATCCGCGCGCTGGCCGCGGGCTTTTGCGCCTTGCTGCCCAGCTTGGCGTCCACCGCGAACTCGAAGCTCAGCTCGGCCGCGCAGCTGTCGCAGTTGACCTGCCACTGATGGATCGCCAGCTCGCCGAATACCGGACCACGGGCCACGGCGACCCACTGGCCGACCGGGTTGATCAGGTGCCGCACGGTTTCCACCGTCAGTCGCATCGACAGGTCCTTGCTGCCCTTGAGGGTGACGATCAGCACGTCGTCGTTGCGGATGGAACCACCGTTGCCGGTGACCTGATAGCGGCCGGGCACCAGGGCGCGGCATTCGATCAGAGTGTGTTGCGGGTTCATCAGGCTGTAGCGGAAATCGTGTTCGACCATGGGTCCTCCAAATCTGGCGCGTATGCTAGCACGCACCCCGATAGCTCAGGTTGCAGGCAGATGACCTTCGCTTACCGCCGGTCCGTCGACTCAGCCTTCCACCCGGTTGCAGGGCGCGCCGGCGGCCCAGGCGACGATGTTGTGCAAGGTGGTGTCGGCGATCGCCGCCAGGGCCTCGCGGGTGAGGAACGCCTGGTGGGCGGTGACAATCACGTTGGGGAAGGTCAGCAGCCGCGCCAGCACGTCGTCCTGTAGCGGCAGGTCGGAGCGGTCCTCGAAGAACAGCTGCGCCTCCTCTTCGTAGACATCCAGCCCCAGGTAGCCCAGTTGGCCGTTCTTCAGGGCCTCGATCAGTGCCGGGGTATCCACCAGGCCGCCGCGGCCGGTGTTGATCAGCATTGCGCCCGGTTGCATCCGGGCCAGGCTCTGGCGGTTGATCAGGTGTTTGCTGTCGGCGGTGAGCGGGCAGTGCAGGCTGACGATCTGCGCCTGGGCCAGCAGCTCCGGCAGGCTCAGGTAACGTGCGCCCAGGGCCTCGACTTGCGGGTTGGGGAAGGGATCGTGGGCCAACAACTGGCAGCCGAAGCCGGCCATGATCCGGGCAAATGTCGCGCCGATTTGCCCGGTGCCGACGATGCCGACGGTTTTTCCCACCAGGTCGAAGCCGGTCAGGCCGTGCAGGCTGAAGTCGCCTTCGCGGGTGCGGTTGTAGGCGCGGTGCAGGCGGCGGTTCAGCGCCAGGATCAGGGCCACGGCATGCTCGGCCACGGCATGGGGAGAATAGGCCGGGACCCGGACCACGCTCAGGCCCAGGCGTTTGGCCGCGGCCAGGTCGACATGGTTGTAGCCGGCCGAGCGCAGCGCGATCAGGCGCGTGCCGCCGGCGGCCAGTTGCTCCAGCACCGGGGCGCTCAGGTCGTCGTTGATAAAAGCGCAGACCACCTCGTGGTGCTCCGCCAGGGCCGCGGTGTCCAGGCTCAGGCGCGCGGCCTGGAACTGCAGCTCGATACCCGGCGGCGGCTCGGCACCGAGGAAGCTGTCGCGGTCATAGTTCTGGCTGCTGAAGAGAATCGTGCGCATGGCGTCGTCCTTGTGGGAGGTTGCCCCGAGCATGAACCTTCAGGGCAAACCTGTCGTTGCCCTGGGTCAGGCGTTGATGCGGGCCTCCGTGGCCAGGCGGTTGATGGCCCGTTCGAGTTCGTCGAGGGCGGCGAAGGCCTTGACGTCTTCCTGCTTGAGCAGGGTTTCGCTGCGCTGGCAGGCGGCGCGCAACTGCGGCACTCCACAGTAGCGGGTCGCCCCGTGCAGACGGTGGACCCGTTCGATCAGCGCATTGTGGTCGTTGGCGGCACGGGCGGCGCGAATCGCTTCACGGTCGGCCTCCAGCGAGGCCAGGAGCATCGCCAGCATGTCGGCGGCCAGGTCCGCCTTGCCGGCGGCCAGGCGCAAACCTTCGTCGTGATCCAGCACTTGCAGCTCGAGGCCGTTGCCGGACGGTTCGCCAGTGCGTTCCGGCCCCTGGTTGCGCAGGGCCAGACCGGTCCACTTCAGCACCACCTGAGCCAGTTGCCGCTCACTGATGGGCTTGGTCAGGTAGTCGTCCATGCCGCTTTGCAGCAGTGCGCGTTTTTCGTTGGCCATGGCGTGGGCGGTGAGGGCGATCACCGGCAGCGGCGTGCAGTTGCGCTCGCTCTCCCACTGGCGAATCGCCTCGGTGCTCTGGCGGCCGTCCATGCCGGGCATCTGCACGTCCATCATCACCAGATCGAAGGATTCGTTCTGCACCGCCTTGACCGCCGCATAGCCGCTGTCGACCGCGAGCACCTTGGCGCCCATGTCTTCGAGCAGGGTCTGCACCAGCAGCAGGTTGGCCGGGTTGTCATCGACACACAGCACCCGTGGCGGGCGACTGGCGATCGGTTCGCTCGGCTCGTTGCGCACCACCTTGGGGTTGACCAGGTCGGCCAGGGCGCGCCGCAGTTTGCGGGTGCAGGCCGGTTTGGCCTGCAACTGGCTGTGAGGGTTGGGCACCGACAGATGGAAGAGCGTCTGTTCGGTGGTCGGGCACAGCACCAGTACTTTGCAGCCCAGGTGTTCGAGGTCCCAGATGTGCTGGTTGAGGCGTTCCGGCGGCATGTCGTTGGTGGTGATGCCGAGCACTGCCAGATCGATCGCCTGTTCGGTCTGATGCACTCCGGTCACGCCGTTGGTCAGGGCTTCCAGGGTATTGAACGGCGTCACTTCCAGGCCGCAGTCCTCGAGTTGATGCTGCAGGGCCTGGCGCGCCAGTTCATGGTTCTCCAGGACCGCGATCCGCCTGCCGAGCAGCGGCGGGGCGGGCAGGTCTTCGGCGTCGTCGCGGGTTTTCGGCAGGCGCAGGCTGATCCAGAACTCCGAACCTTCGCCGGGCGTGCTGTCGACGCCGATCTCGCCACCCATCTGTTCGATCAGGCGCTTGGAAATCACCAGCCCCAGGCCGGTACCGCCAGGCTGGCGCGACAACGAGTTGTCGGCCTGGCTGAAGGCCTGGAACAGGGCACGCACGTCCTGGTTCGACAGGCCGATGCCGGTGTCCTGAATGCTGATGCGCAGTTGCACGCTGTCTTCGTGTTCTTCTTCGAGCATGGCGCGGGCGACGATGGTGCCTTCGCGGGTGAACTTGATGGCGTTGCTCACCAGGTTGGTGAGGATCTGCTTGAGGCGCAGCGGGTCGCCCACCAGCGACAGCGGGGTATCGCGATACACCAGGCTGACCAGTTCCAGCTGCTTGGCGTGGGCGGCCGGGGCGAGGATGGTCAGGGTGTCCTGCAACAGGTCGCGCAGGTTGAACGGAATACTGTCGAGCACCAGCTTGCCGGCTTCGATTTTCGAGAAGTCGAGAATTTCGTTGATGATTCCCAGCAGGCTGTCGGCGGACTTTTCGATGGTGCCCAGGTAATCCAGCTGGCGCGGGGTCAGTTCGCTTTTCTGCAGCAGGTGGGTGAAACCGAGGATGCCGTTGAGCGGCGTGCGGATTTCGTGACTCATGTTGGCCAGGAATTCCGATTTGATCCGGCTGGCCTCCAGGGCCTCCTTGCGCGCCAGGTCCAGTTCGATGTTCTGGATCTCGATGGTTTCCAGGTTTTGCCGGACGTCCTCGGTGGCCTGGTCGATGCTGTGTTGCAATTCTTCCTGGGCATTCTGCAGGGTGCCGGCCATGCGGTTGATGCCCGAGGCCAGCTCGTCCAGCTCCTGGCTGCCGAGCAAGGGCAGGCGGGTTTCCAGGTTGCCGTCCTTGAGTTGGGTAACGGCATGTTTGATCTGGCTCAGCGGGTTGTTGATGGTGCGCCCCATGCGCAGCGCCAGCAGGCCGGTGCAGATCAGCCCGGCGATAATCAGCAGCAGGCTGGCGAACAGGCTGCGGTAGCCGCGCAACAGCATGCTGTTATGGGACAGCTCCAGCTCGACCCAGCCGAGCAGGCGGTCGGACTCGTCGGGAATCAGGTCGCCGGCCAGGTTGCGGTGGCGGCCGAACACCGGCAGCAGATAGCGGGTGGCGTCGCTGCCGGTGCGTTGCAGCATCTGGCTGCCGTTACCGGTCGGCGCCTGGTTGAGCATGCTCGGGCCGGCATGGGCCAGGGGCGTGCGGTCGGGCGCGAGGAAGGTCACTGCGCGCACGTCCTGCTGTTCCAGGGACTGGGTGGCGATGCGTTCCAGCAGGGCGCTGTTCTTGTGGGCCAGGGCCGGTGCCACCAGGGGCGCCAGTTGCTCGGCGATCATTTCGCCGCGTTGCAGAAGCTGGGTTTGCAGGTCCGACTGCTGCATCCAGGTGAAATAACCGCCCAGCACCAACGCCATCAGGCTGGTTGGCAGCAAGGTCAGTAACAGCACGCGGCCTTTGATCCCCAGTTTCTTAAGCACGCAACTCTCCTGCTACCACGCCGTTTTGAATGAACCCTGCGCACATCCGGTGCGCACCACCTGCGCAGTGTAGCCATTTGCTTTGCCGCAATCTTCGCAAAATTAACCGTCGAACCGCTCAGGTGCCGCGGGTTAGCGAGCGCTTTGTCGACCGGTGTCGGTTGCCCGGCCGCGGACAATCTTGAATAATCGCCCAACTGAGAATTACTTGCAGAAGCTAATGAATCCCGTATCTGTCGGCCATCCCCGGATCCTGAGTATCGAAGACGACCTGGTGCTCGGTGCCTATGTGCATGAGCAATTGGGCCGTTGTGGGTTTGATGTCACCTGGTGCCAGAACGGCCAGGAAGGCCTGACGATGGCTCGCCAGCAACCTTTCGATGTGGTGCTGATGGACATCCTGCTGCCGGGGATGGACGGGCTGACGGTGCTCACCCATTTTCGCCAGAGCCATTCCACGCCGGTGCTGCTGATGTCGGCGCTGGGGGCCGAGGCCGATCGCATCAGCGGTTTTCGCCTGGGGGCCGACGATTATCTGCCCAAGCCCTTCAGCATGGCCGAGCTGCGGGTACGGATCGAAGCCATCCTGCGGCGCGTGGCCCTGGATCGCCGGCCGGCCCCGGCGCCGCTCAGGCAGGAAGCCCAGGGCCTGCGTTTCGACGACGAGCTGTGCGACGTGCATTACGGGCAACAGTGGGCCGGGCTGACCCGCAGCGAATACCGCCTGCTGGAGACGCTCAACCGCAACGGCGACGAGGTCCTGAGCAAACCCTTCCTTTATCAGCATGTGCTGCAGCGCGGCTATGCGCCCCATGATCGCAGCCTGGACATGCACATCAGCCAGATCCGCCGCAAACTCAAGGCCATCGGTTATGTCGCGCGGGAAGTGCGCACGGTCTGGGGCAAGGGCTATGTGCTGAGTGCCGTCGATGAAATGGCCTGAGCTGCCCGGCAGGCATTCGCTGTTCTGGAAGCTGGCCTGCCTGTTGGTCGCGTTCTGCCTGCTGATGATCTGGCTGAGCTGGTCCTGGGGCCGCTACATGGAACAGAAGAACCTGTTCCTTTCCGACGAGGCCCGCGGCACGCTGACCGGCTACGCCGCCGAAGCCGAACGGGCCTGGAACCAGGGGCAGAGCGCCGGGGTCGATGCCTGGCTGCAGGGTATGGCCGAGCGCGAGCGCCATTGGGTCGGGGTCATCGGCCGCGACCTGCAATCGCTGAGCAGTTATCCGCTGAGCGAAGCCGAGAGCCAGCACCTGACGTTCCTGCGCGGCCTGGATTGGCCGGTCAGCCGGCATACCCGTGGCTTGCCCTGGCTGAAGATTGCGTTTCCCAACGACCCGTCCGCCGGCAGCCTGGTGATCGAACTGCCCCAGCGCTTCATGCCCGGGCGCTACCGGGTGTTCTGGCGGGTGCTGACCAATGGCGTGATTCCTGGCCTGTTCACCCTGCTGCTGTGTGTCGGGCTGTATCGACTGCTGGTGGTGCCGCTGAATCAGCTGCGCGAACAGGCCAACGCCTGGCGCGCCGATCAACTGAATGCGCGGCTGTCGAGCCAGACCACCAGTCGCCAGGACGAGTTGGGTGAACTGGGCCGGGCGTTCGACCAGATGTCCGAGCGCCTGCAGGGCACCGTGGCCTTGCAGCAACAATTGCTGCGCGATCTTTCCCATGAATTGCGCACGCCCCTGAGTCGCCTGCGGGTCGCCTGTGACGGCGAGCAGAGCCTGCCAGCACTGCGCGAGCGGCTGGCGCGGGAAGTCGATGGCATGCAGCGGCTGGTGGACGACACCTTGCAACTGGCCTGGCTCGACACCGAGCGGGCACCGCTGGCCGAGGAAGACATCCAGATCCAGGCCCTGTGGGAAATGCTCACGGAAAACGCCTGCTTCGAAAGCGCCTGGTCCGCCACGCAACTGCATTGCGCGCTGGACGCCTCGTGCTGGGTCCGGGGCAATCTGAATACCTTGGCCCAGGCCTTGGAAAACATTCTGCGCAATGCCATTCGTCATTCGCCCGCGGGCGGTCGTGTGCTGCTGGACGGCCAGCGCCAGGGCGAGCATTGGTTGCTGTGGCTGGAGGATGAAGGGCCTGGCGTGGCCGACGCCGATCTGCAGCGGATCTTCGATCCCTTTATCCGCCTCGACGGCTCGCGCCCGGGCCATGGCGGTTTTGGCCTGGGGTTGAGTATTGCGCGCAACGCCGTGCAGCGTCAGGGCGGCCAGCTGTGGGCGGAAAATACCGGGCGTGGGCTGCGTTTGAACATGCGCCTGCGGGCTACGGTTGTGATGGACGCGCCTTCGCCCGAGGCTGATTCGCTGCCTTATATCGTTAAGCCATAAGACCCTCACTTTGCGTGATATGGCCTGCGAACGTTTGCCGGTATGATAGTCGCCCCCGCAGTCCGGATTGCGAATACGCCATGACCTTGCAGTACCCCACCATCGCCGATTGCGTCGGCAACACCCCGCTGGTCCGTTTGCAGCGCCTGCCTGGCGTCACCAGCAACACCCTGCTGCTCAAGCTCGAGGGCAATAACCCGGCGGGTTCGGTCAAGGACCGCCCGGCGCTGTCGATGATCACTCGCGCCGAGCTGCGTGGGCAGATTCACCCCGGCGATACGCTGATCGAAGCGACCTCGGGCAACACCGGGATTGCCCTGGCCATGGCCGCGGCGATCAAGGGCTACAAGATGATCCTGATCATGCCCGACAACTCCAGTGCCGAGCGCAAGGCGGCGATGACCGCCTATGGCGCCGAACTGATCCTGGTCAGCCAGGAAGAGGGCATGGAAGGCGCGCGCGACCTGGCCGAAAAGATGCAGGCCGAAGGTCGTGGCAAGGTGCTCGACCAGTTCGCCAACGGTGACAACCCGGAGGCGCACTACACCGGCACCGGCCCGGAAATCTGGCGGCAGACCGAGGGCACCATCACCCATTTCGTCAGCTCCATGGGTACCACTGGCACCATCATGGGCACCTCGCGTTATCTGAAGGAACAGAACCCGAACGTGCAGATCATCGGCCTGCAACCGATGGAAGGCTCGGCCATTCCCGGCATTCGCCGCTGGCCGCAGGAATACCTGCCGAAGATCTACCAGGCCAGTCGCGTCGATCGCATCGTCGACATGGCGCAAAGCGAAGCCGAAGAGGTGACCCGGCGCCTGGCCCGCGAAGAAGGCATCTTCTGCGGCGTGTCCTCGGGCGGTGCGGTGGCGGCGATGTTGCGCCTGTCCCGCGAAGTCGAAAACGCGGTGATTGTCGCGATCATCTGTGACCGTGGCGACCGTTACCTGTCGACCGGCATCTTCGATGCGCCCAACTGATGGCTAAGCCAGTCAGAGGCCTGCGCTTCCAGCCTTCGGGCGGCAGCCGCGCTGCGCAGATACCCGTCGGGAAAAAACAGCGCCTGACCATCGAGCGTCTGGCCAACGATGGTCGCGGCATTGCCTTCCTTGAAGGACGTACCTGGTTCGTCGCTGGCGCATTGGCGGGCGAAGAGGTCGAGGCGCGCGTGTTGGGCGCCCACGGCAAAGTGGTGGAGGCCCGTACCGAGCGGGTGTTCAGCGCCAGCGAGTTGCGGCGCCCGGCGCCATGTGCCCATGCCGGCCGTTGCGGTGGCTGCAGCGTGCAGCATCTGCCCCATGACGAACAGCTTGCCCTGAAACAGCGCATGCTCGCCGAGCAGCTATCGCGGGTCGCCGGTGTCGAGCCAGAGGTGTGGGCGGCGCCCTTGAGCGGTCCGGAGTTCGGCTACCGGCGCCGGGCTCGGGTCGCGGTGCGCTGGGACGCCAAGGCGAAAAAGCTCGAAGTGGGTTTTCGCGCCGCCGGCAGCCAGGACATCGTCGCCATCGACGAATGCCCGGTGCTGGTACAGCCCTTGCAACCGATCATGAGCCGCTTGCCGGCCATGCTGCAGCGCCTGAGCAAACCGCAGGCACTGGGGCATGTGGAATTGTTCAGCGGTTCGGCGATTGCCGTGCTGCTGCGCCATATGGCGCCGTTGTCCGCGGCCGACCTGGAGATTCTCCAGGCGTTCTGCGCATTCCATGAGGCCCAGTTGTGGCTGCATGGCGAAGGCGAGCCGCAACCGGTGGACCCGGACCAGGCCCTGGGCTATCGCCTGGAGCCCTGGAATCTGCAGCTGGCTTATCGGCCGGGAGACTTTGTCCAGGTCAACGCCGGGGTCAACGAGGCGATGGTGGCCCAGGCCCTGGAGTGGCTGGCGCCACAGGCCGACGAACGCGTGCTGGACCTGTTTTGCGGCTTGGGCAACTTTGCCTTGCCGCTGGCGCAGAACGTTCGGGAAGTGGTGGCGGTCGAAGGGGTGGCGACCATGGTCGCGCGTGCTGCGCAGAATGCCGCTAGCAACAATTTGCATAACACCCGGTTTTTTCAGGCCGATTTATCGCAGCCCCTGAGCGATGCCGAGTGGGCCCGCGAAGGCTTTTCTGCGGTACTCTTGGACCCACCTCGGGACGGTGCTTTCGAGGTGGTACGCAAGCTTGCGAGCCTGGGCGCCAAGCGCCTGGTTTATGTGTCATGCAACCCTGCCACTCTGGCGCGTGACACAGTCGAACTGGTCAGACAGGGCTACCGGTTAAAACGTGCCGGGATCCTCGATATGTTTCCTCAGACGGCACATGTCGAGGCCATGGCGTTATTTGAAGCGAGCTAGGATGGCTCGTCTAATCCGTTGGCCCGTCAGGCAGCACTCGCCGGCCCAGCGAGGAAATACTGGCAGTGAAGGTCAGCGATTTGACGCATTGAATGTGCGTCGTAGGGAAGGTAAAGCAAGATGGTACAGGTGAGAGCGCACCAGCCGATCAACACCGACGGCAGTATCAATCTCGAGGCGTGGCTCGATCATGCGGTCAGCGTCGACATGGCGCTGGACCGTGAAGCCTTGAAAGAAGCCTGCGAGTTCGCTCGTGAGGCAGAGCAACAACACATCGCGGCGAAGAATCTCAGCGGCGAGGACATGTCGAGTTTCAGCACTGGCCTGGAGATCGCGGAGATCCTCGCCGACCTCAAGCTGGATCAGGATTCGCTGGTGGCCGCGGTGCTTTACCGTGGCGTCCGGGAAGGCCAGATCCCGCTGCCGGCCGTCAGCCAGCGCTTCGGCCCGGTGGTGGCCAAACTGATCGACGGCGTGCTGCGCATGGCGGCGATCAGCGCCAGCCTCAGCCCCCGCCAATCCCTCGTGCTCGGCACCCAGGCCCAGGTGGAAAACCTGCGCAAGATGCTGGTGGCGATGGTCGATGACGTGCGCGTGGCGCTGATCAAGCTGGCCGAGCGGACCTGCGCGATCAGGGCGGTGAAAAACGCCGACGACGAGAAGCGCAACCGGGTCGCCCGGGAAGTCTTCGACATCTATGCACCGCTGGCGCATCGCCTCGGTATCGGCCATATCAAATGGGAGCTGGAGGACCTGTCCTTCCGCTACCTGGAGCCTGAGCAGTACAAGCAGATCGCCAAGTTGCTGCACGAGCGGCGCCTTGATCGCGAGCGTTTCATCTCCGACGTGATGAACCAGCTGCAGAACGAACTGCGGGCCACCGGCGTCGACGCCGACATCAGCGGCCGGGCCAAACACATCTATTCGATCTGGCGCAAAATGCAGCGCAAGGGCCTTGAGTTCAGCCAGATCTACGATGTGCGCGCGGTGCGCGTGCTGGTCCCGGAAATGCGCGACTGCTACACCGCGCTGGGGATCGTCCACACCCTGTGGCGGCACATTCCGAAAGAGTTCGACGACTACATCGCCAACCCCAAGGAGAACGGTTACCGCTCGCTGCACACGGCGGTCATCGGCCCTGAGGGCAAGGTCCTGGAAGTGCAGATCCGTACCCACGCGATGCACGAAGAGGCCGAGCTGGGGGTCTGCGCCCACTGGCGCTACAAGGGCACCGACGTCAAATCCGGTTCCAACCACTACGAAGAGAAAATCTCCTGGCTGCGTCAGGTGCTCGAGTGGCATGAGGAACTGGGGGATATCGGCGGCCTGGCCGAGCAACTGCGGGTGGATATCGAGCCGGACCGGGTCTATATCTTCACCCCCGACGGCCACGCCATCGACTTGCCGAAAGGCGCGACCCCGCTGGACTTCGCCTACCGTGTGCACACCGAGATCGGTCACAACTGCCGGGGCGCGAAGATCAACGGGCGCATCGTACCGCTCAACTACAGCCTGCAGACCGGCGAGCAGGTCGAGATCATCACCAGCAAGCACGGCACGCCGAGCCGCGACTGGCTGAACCCGAACCTGGGGTATGTCACCACCTCGCGGGCGCGGGCGAAGATCGTCCACTGGTTCAAGCTGCAGGCGCGCGATCAGAACGTGGCGGCGGGCAAGACCCTGCTCGAACGCGAACTCAATCGCCTCGACCTGCCGCAGGTGGATTTCGACAAGCTGGCCGACAAGGCCAACATGAAAACCGCCGAGGACATGTTTGCCGCCCTGGGCGCGGGCGACCTGCGTCTGGCGCAACTGGTCAACCTGGCTCAGCAACTGGTGGAGCCGGAACGCGGCAACGAACAGCTGGAACTGATCCCGCGCAAGGCCACCGGCTACAAGCCGGGCAAGCGCGGCGACATCCAGATCCAGGGCGTCGGCAACCTGCTGACCCAGATGGCCGGCTGCTGCCAGCCGCTGCCGGGGGATGCGATCGTCGGTTACATCACCCAGGGCCGTGGGGTGAGCATTCACCGCCAGGACTGTGCCTCGGTGCTGCAACTGGCCGGCCGCGAGCCGGAGCGGATCATCCAGGTCAGCTGGGGCCCGGTGCCGGTGCAAACCTATCCGGTGGACATCATCATTCGCGCCTACGACCGCTCCGGCCTGCTGCGTGACGTGTCCCAGGTGCTGCTCAACGAGCGGATCAACGTGCTGGCGGTCAACACCCGCTCGAACAAGGAGGACAACACCGCGCTGATGTCCCTGACCATCGAGATTCCGGGGCTGGACGCGTTGGGGCGGTTGCTGGGGCGTATTTCCCAGTTGCCGAACATCATCGAGACCCGCCGTAACCGTACCCCTTGAAAGTCGGAGCGTAGGAGCGAGGCTTGCCCGCGATGGCGATTTGTCTGACATACCGCTATCGCGGGCAAGCCTCGCTTCTACAGAAAACATGGTTTGGCAATGAGAGTGAGCGATGTACAGCCTTGAAGACCTGTTGCACCTGATGGCGCGGCTGCGGGACCCGCAGTACGGCTGCCCTTGGGATATCAAGCAGAGCTACGCCACCATCGTCCCCCACACCCTGGAAGAAGCCTACGAAGTGGCCGATGCCATCGAACGAGGCGATTTCGAGCACTTGCAGGGTGAGCTGGGCGATCTGCTGTTCCAGGTGGTGTATTACAGCCAGCTGGCGCGGGAGGAGGGGCGTTTCGAGTTCGATGGCGTGGTCGACAGCATCACCCGCAAGCTGATCCGTCGCCATCCCCATGTATTCCCTACCGGGGACCTGTACGCGCCGCTGGATATTCCGCGGCTGGATGAAGAACAGGTCAAGCAGCGCTGGGAAGAGATCAAGGCCGAGGAGCGTGCCGAGAAGTCGGCGCAGCCTTTGCAGTTGTCCTTGCTCGACGATGTGCCCGCGGCGCTGCCGGCCCTGTCCCGTTCGGCCAAGCTGCAAAAACGCGCGGCCCAGGTCGGTTTTGACTGGCCGGACGCCTTGCCGGTGGTGGACAAGATCCGCGAAGAGCTCGATGAAGTGCTCGAAGCCATGTCCGAGAATGACCCGCAGGCGATCGCCGACGAGGTGGGCGACTTGCTGTTCGCCGTGGTCAACCTGGCCCGACATCTGAAGGTCGATCCGGAAACCACCCTGCGTGGCGCCAATGCCAAGTTCGAGCGACGGTTCCGATTTATCGAGCAGGCATTGCGCGATACCCGCCGACCCATGGAAGATTGCACCCTCGAAGAGTTGGACGCCTTGTGGGGCGAAGCCAAACGTCAGGAAAAGAATTTGCCCAGCTGTGGCTGAGGCTGTTGCCTAAGTGAGTGAGCACCAATGAGCCTTTCCCTTCGCGACCAGTTGCTCAAAGCAGGGCTGGTCAACCAAAAGCAGGCCAAACAGGTCAGCAAAGAGAAACAGAAGCAGCAACGCCTGGTCCATAAAGGCCAGGTCGAGGCGGACGATACCCAGGCGCGCCTGGCCCAGGAGGCGCAGGCCGAGAAGGTCAAGCGCGACCAGGAACTCAACCGCCAGCAGCAGGAGAAGGCCGAGCAGAAGGCCCGTGCCGCGCAGATCAAGCAACTGATCGAAGTGTCGCGCCTGCCGAAGCTGACCACCGAGGACTACTACAACTTCGTCGATGACAAGAAGGTCAAGCGCCTATCGGTGAACACCCTGATGCGCAACAAGCTGAGCAGCGGCTCGCTGGCCATCGTGCACCATGCCGGCGGTTATGAGGTCATCCCGCGTGAAGCCGCGCTGAAGATCCAGGAGCGCGATCCACGGCGCATCGTTCAGCTCAACACGCCGACCGAGGCGCCGGACGAGGACGATCCGTACGCGGCCTACCAGATCCCTGACGATCTGATGTGGTAAACCCGCAGAAACAACAAACCCCGCCATGAGCGGGGTTTGTTGTTTCTGAAGCGCCTGCCGATGCGTGGCGGCAGGCGCGGCAGTCGTTGTGAGGTCAGGAGCTTTGCGGTGCGCGGTTCTGCTCCAGCTTCTCCAGTTCGGCCTTGTAATTATGGGCATCGCTCTCGGAATGAAACATTCCCACCAGCAAGTCTTGTTGATGCACGTCCCAGATCCGTACACCTGCGGCTACGCCTTCATGGGACATGTGTGAATCGTCGCGTTCAGTTACTTTTACAGTCATCTGCTAGCTCCAATCTCTATTGATCTGCAGCAAGGCGTGTGCAGGACTCTGTTATATATTTTGTTAGCTGGCTAAGTAAATTGCATTCAAATGCAACAATCTTTTGCAGATTTCGAAACAGTCCCGCAGGCCGCGGAAACTGTGGCATTCGGTCGCAGGGGCCGGAGTTTTATGACAAAAGTTTCATGTTGGGCGGCTGTCGTACTGGGTGTTTTGGCCCGGCGAGAGAGCCTGCCGGGTCGCCAGGAGGGCTGTGCTTGAGCGGCTAAATGGAAACACCAGGCGAAAAAAAGCCCCGCATCGGCGGGGCTTTTTCATTGTCGTGCGGCTTAGCTGCCTTTGACGGTCTTGCCGTTGACGGTGCCGTTCAGGAGCATGATGTTGTACTCCTTGCCGTCGGTTTCGACCTGTTGCAGGCGAACCAGCAGGTAATCCCAGTCCTTGGCGAACCACATGACGGTGATGCGTTTGCTTTGTGTCGGGTCGCGCACGCGCTCGACCTTGATCGCATCGATCTGGCCGGCCTTGGTGTCGACTTTTTCCGAGCCCAGGACGCGGAAGTCGTAGGTATCGACTTCGCCATCATCGACGACCTGGTAGCTCATGCTTTTCTTGCCGGCGGCTACATCGTGCTGCAGAGCGAGCTGGTAGGTGGATTTGTCGACCATGCCGCGATTGAGCGGGATCTTGACCGCATCGCCGCGATCGGTGCCGGTGACCATCTTGGCGTTCCAGTCGAAGTCCAGGTCGGCCTTCTTGGCTTTGCCGAGGCCGCCGCGCTCGAAGTGATAGGACTGCGGCAGCAGGGTGTCCTTGTCGAGCGTCAGGGTGCTTTCTTCAGTCAGGCTGGCGATCATCATCGAAGCCTTGAAGCTCAGCTTCCAGGTGCCATCGCCTTTCTTTTCCAGGCTGCGTTCGGCGGTACCGCTCATCGGCAGCTGTTTCCAGTCGGCGGTATAGCTGGCGGAGAAGGGTTGAAGGTCCGCAGCCTGCGCGAAGGGCAGGGCGAGCAGAGCACAAGCGAAGAGCAGGGCGCGACGCATAAAATCTCCTAATTACGAATCAAGTGGCCACTGGCGGCCAGTAACTGACCATCCAGTAAAGCACCCTGTTCGCCGAGTGTGAGTCGACCTTCGGCAAACCAGCGTACGGCCATCGGGTAAATCCGGTGTTCCTGGACGTGGACCCGCTGCGCCAGGCTTTGCGGCGAGTCGTGCAACTCTACCGGGATCACTGCCTGTACGACCAGTGGTCCGCCATCGAGTTCCTCTGTCACAAAGTGCACGCTGCAGCCGTGCTCGGTGTCTCCGGCCTCCAGCGCTCGCTGATGAGTGTGTAACCCTTTGTATTTGGGTAGCAGCGAAGGATGGATATTGAGCAGGCGACCCTGATAGTGCCGCACGAAGTCCGCGCTGAGAATGCGCATGAATCCGGCAAGCACCACGAGCTTGGGCTGGAAGGCGTCGATCAGTTCGATCAGTGCGGCATCGAAGGCCTCGCGGCCTTCGAATGCCTTGTGATCGAGGGCGCGGGTATCGATACCCGCATCCTGGGCGCGTTGCAGGCCGTAGGCGTCGGCGCGGTTGGATATCACCGCGCGGATGCGTGCCGGGCTGTCGTCGCCCTGGGTACTGTCGATCAGGGCCTGCAAGTTGCTGCCGGTACCGGACAACAGCACCACTACATCACAGGTGGCTGGCATCGGCTCTTGCATCAATGTGCCTTGAGGTTTTTCAGCTCGACCTGGGCAGCGCCTTCGGCGGCGCTAGCGATCTGACCAATGACCCAAGGTTGTTCGCCGGCTTCGCGCAGGACGTTCAGGGCGCTTTCAACATGCTCCTGAGCCACGCAGATCACCATGCCCACACCGCAGTTCAGCACGCGGTGCATTTCGTGTTCGTCGACGTTGCCTTTCTCTTGCAGCCAGTCGAATACCGCCGGGCGCTGCCAGCTGGCCACGTCGACCACGGCCTGGGCGCCTTTTGGCAGGACACGCGGGATGTTGTCCAGCAGGCCGCCGCCGGTGATATGGGCCATGGCCTTGACCGCGCCAGTGTCCTTGATCAGCTTGAGCAGTGGCTTGACGTAGATGCGGGTCGGGGCCATCAGCAGTTCGGTCAGCGGCTTGCCGTCGAGCTGGACGGTTTCGATATCGGCACCGGAGACTTCGATGATCTTGCGGATCAGCGAGTAGCCGTTGGAGTGCGGGCCGGACGATGGCAGGGCGAGCAGGGCGTCGCCGGTGGCAACCTTGGAACCGTCGATGATTTCGGCTTTTTCCACCACGCCGACGCAGAAGCCGGCCAGGTCGTAGTCTTCGCCTTCGTACATGCCGGGCATTTCAGCAGTTTCACCGCCGACCAGGGAGCAGCCAGCCAGTTCGCAGCCGGCACCGATACCGGTAACCACGGTGGCGGCAACGTCGACGTTCAGTTTGCCGGTGGCGTAGTAGTCGAGGAAGAACAGCGGCTCGGCACCGCAGACCACCAGGTCGTTGACGCACATGGCGACCAGGTCCTGGCCGATGCTGTCGTGTTTGTTCAGGTTCAGTGCCAGGCGCAGCTTGGTGCCCACGCCGTCGGTACCGGAGACCAGTACTGGCTGCTTGTAGCCGGCCGGGATTTCGCAGAGGGCGCCGAAACCGCCCAGGCCGCCCATGACTTCCGGGCGCGCAGTGCGCTTGGCGACGCTCTTGATGCGTTCGACCAATGCTTCACCGGCGTCGATGTCTACACCGGCGTCTTTGTAGCTCAGGGAGGGTTGCTTGCTCATGATCCAGGCCTTTAGGGGGGATTCAGGGGGTATCGACCGAGTCCAGGGAGGCCATTGAAACAGTCGCGGCGGCAATGCCGCGCAATCATTTCAGCGACCCCGGCTGTTGCCGGTCTGCGAAGGCGCGCGATTTTATCAGGCTTGAGGTGTAGCGGCCATCCTCGGGCCGACGGGCAGGGCATATCCGCTTAAAAAAAACCGCAATTGCGCGTGTCGATCGCGCCGCTCGGGGCTGTATAAGGTATAGCCTTGTACCCGCTATCGTTATGACAGCACGAAAACTTCCATCGACCGGGTGAATGTTTGCCCAGACTTTGTGGTCACAGCCTGGGTCAATCCTGTTCATGCGGTCTGTTCCAGCCGCCTTTTGTCGTCGGGAATCCTCCATGCGTTTGTGTAAATTTCTTTTTGTGGGCTGTTTGTCATTGGTCAGCCTGGCGAGTCATGCCGAAACCCTCAATAACCTGTATCAGGTCCGCGAACCGGTCAGCAGCCAGGCCCCTGGCGAGCGCGATCAGGCCACCCAGCGGGCCCTGGAAACCCTGGTATTGCGCCTGACCGGCGATAGCAAGGCCCTGCAGAACCCGGGACTGGCGGCGATCCGCAAGGACCCGCAGCAGATCATCAGCCAGTACGGCTACGACGCCGGTCCTCCCGAAAGCCTGCAGGTCGACTTCGACCCGGCCAGCACCGACCGGGCGTTGCGCCAGGCTGGCCTGTCGCTGTGGGGCAGTAATCGCCCGTCGATTCTCGGCTGGTGGCTGACCGACTCCAGTGAAGGTTCCAGCCTGGTGGGCGATGGCCAGGCCAGCGCCACGCCGTTGCGCCGCGCTGCCCTGCATCGCGGCCTGCCGCTGCGTTTGCCGCTGGGTGACCTGAATGAGCAGATTGTCGCTACGGCGCCGAATCTCGAAGGTTCCGATCCGGCGCCATTGCGCGCCGCGTCGGAGCGTTACGGCGCGGACGCCCTGCTGGCGGTGCATGCCAGTGAAGAGGGCGGTCAGTGGCAGGCCAAATGGCGCCTGTGGCTGGGTGACCAGAAGGAACAGGGCAGCGTCCAGGGAGCTGATGTGCCGGCCTTGGCCGATGCCGTGCTGTTGGCGGTCAGCCAGCGCCTGGCCCCGCGTTTCGCGGTCAAGCCGGGCGCATCCAGCGAGCAGTTGCTGGAAGTGCAGGGCATGAACCTGGAGCGCTATGCGGCGTTGGGCCGTTTGCTCGAGCCCTTCGGTGGGCGTTTGCAGAGCGTCGATGGTGATCGTTCGGTGTACCGGGTCAGCGGCAGCGCCGAGCAGTTGCGTGCGCAACTGAGCCTGGCACGGTTGCAGGAAGTCCCGGCGGGCGCTGTGCCTGTTCGCCCGACTGTCGAAGGCGCGACACCTGCGCCTTCGCCGGCCGCGCAGCTGCGGTTTCGCTGGTAGGTTTTCTTTCTTTATATAGAAGCAATGGAGTGGTTCATGGCTGATACGCGTCGATGGGTCTGGTTGGGTGGGTTGGTCCTGCTCTGTGGATTTGTGTACCTGTTGCATCCGATCCTGACGCCGTTCCTGGTGGCCTTGCTGTTGGCTTATCTGTTCGATCCGCTAGTGGACCGCCTGGAAAAGCTCGGGTTGTCGCGCACCTGGGGCGTGGTGGCGGTATTTGCCCTGTTCACCCTGATCGTCATGGCGTTGTTGCTGGTGCTGGTGCCTATGCTCGCCAAGCAGCTGCTGCGCCTGTACGAACTGGCGCCGCAGATGCTCGATTGGCTGCAGCACACGGCAATGCCCTGGGCGCAGTCCAAGCTGGGCTTGTCCGATGGTTTCTGGAAGTTCGACAAGGTCAAGGCGGCGATCAGCGAGCACATGGGGCAGACCACCGATATCGTCGGCGTGGTCCTGAGCCAGGCAACGGCCTCCAGCCTGGCGCTGATTGGCTGGCTGGCCAATCTGGTGCTGATTCCGGTGGTCAGCTTTTACCTGCTGCGCGACTGGGACCTGATGATGGCGAAGATCCGCAGCCTGTTGCCCCGTGATCGCGAGGAGCGTGTGGTGGCGCTGGCGGGGGAATGCCATGAAGTGCTGGGGGCGTTCGTCCGTGGCCAGCTGCTGGTGATGGTGGCCCTGGGGATGATCTATGCGGCCGGCCTGATGCTGGTCGGGCTGGAACTGGGGCTGTTGATCGGTCTGATTGCCGGCCTGGCGGCCATCGTGCCGTACATGGGGTTTGTCATCGGCATCGGCGCGGCGCTGATTGCCGGGTTGTTCCAGTTCGGCGGCGACCTGTACCCGATGATCGGCATCGTGGCCGTGTTCATGGTCGGCCAGGCCCTGGAGGGCATGGTGCTGACCCCCTTGCTGGTGGGAGACCGGATCGGCCTGCACCCGGTGGCGGTGATCTTCGCGATTCTCGCCGGTGGCGAGCTGTTCGGTTTCACCGGCATCCTGCTGGCCTTGCCGGTGGCGGCGGTGATCATGGTGCTGGTGCGCCATGTGCACGACTTGTACAAGGATTCGGACATCTATAGCGGTGTAGAGGAGTCCGAGTTGTAACGTCCACGGTTAACGCTTTCGGGGCGCCTGCGTTTCAGGCGGGTGCCATCGAGAGTGTTTACAGCTGTCACATCCACCGTCAAAGAAACCCCCGTGATTTCATCAGGCTAACGCAAACCTTTGATTTTGCTTGTGGTCTGCTACATTGTGCGCCCGGCGTCACGGGTATAAACTTTGCAAACTTTACACAGAGGCCACTAACGGTTCGTTTGGAACTGTTCAGTCAGCATGAAACCGATTCAGCTGCCCCTAGGTGTGCGTCTGCGTGATGACGCCACCTTCATCAACTACTACCCAGGCGCCAATGCCGCTGCACTCGGCTATGTCGAGCGGCTTTGCGAAGCCGACGCCGGCTGGACCGAAAGCCTGATCTACCTCTGGGGCAAGGATGGGGTAGGGCGTACGCACTTGCTGCAGGCGGCCTGCCTGCGGTTCGAGCAGTTGGGGGAGCCAGCGGTCTATTTGCCCCTGGCGGAATTGCTGGACCGCGGCATCGAAATCCTCGACAACCTGGAACAGTACGAACTGGTCTGCCTGGACGACTTGCAAGCGGTGGCGGGCAAGGCTGACTGGGAAGAGGCGTTGTTTCATCTGTTCAACCGCTTGCGTGACAGCGGCCGGCGCCTGTTGATCGCGGCTTCGACCTCTCCACGAGAGCTGCCGGTGAAGCTGGCGGACCTCAAATCCCGCCTGACTCTGGCGCTGATCTTCCAGATGCGCCCGCTCTCCGATGAAGACAAGCTGCGTGCATTGCAATTGCGCGCCTCGCGTCGCGGGCTGCACCTGACCGACGAAGTCGGGCACTTTATCCTGACGCGCGGTACCCGCAGCATGAGTGCCTTGTTCGAGCTGTTGGAGCGCCTCGATCAGGCGTCCTTGCAGGCTCAGCGCAAGCTGACCATTCCCTTTCTCAAAGAAACCCTGGGCTGGTAAAACCGCGGGCGGTAGTGGCTTTTTGGCATATTCCAGACGCCAGAAACCCGCATCCGGAAGCGGTTCCAGAGGCGCGTGCGTTTAAAATGGGCTTAAGGCCTTAGATGTTGAATAGAAACCGATAAGTCACATTTCAATCGATTGAATTTGCAAATTAGAGCGATAGAAGGCATAGTCGCGGCTTCTTTATAACTTTAAGCCACGGTCGTGCCCATGCTGAAGCGCTTCGCACCCCTCGTGCCTCTTGCACTCGTTACCCTGTTGTTTGGTTGCGCCACCCACTCTCCGGTGAGCCAACAAGAGCAGCAACAACAGGTTCAAAACTCTTCAAAAGCCCAGTCTTCCGCTATTTTCCAGGAAGAGCTGGCAACCGAAAAAGAACTCGCCGAGTTCGCTGACAGCAAGCCTTACCAGCTGCCAGTGCTGGCTGACAGTATTCTCGAACGTGGCATGTCCCTGATCGGTACCCGTTACCGTTTCGGCGGTACCTCTGAAGCCGGTTTCGATTGCAGCGGTTTCATCGGCTATCTGTTCCGTGAAGAAGCCGGCATGAATCTGCCGCGCTCCACCCGTGAAATGATCAACGTTGATGCTCCGCTGGTTGCGCGTAACAAGCTGCAGCCGGGCGATCTGCTGTTCTTCGCCACCAATGGCCGCCGCGGTCGCGTAAGCCACGCTGGCATCTACCTGGGCGATGACCAGTTCATCCACTCCAGCAGCCGCCGCAGCGGTGGCGTGCGGGTGGACAGCCTGGGTGACAGCTACTGGAGCAAGACCTTCATCGAAGCCAAGCGCGCCCTCGCCATGGCCCCGACCGTGGTCACCGCACGCAAGTAAGCGGACTTTTTGTAAGGTGAAGTTAAAGTCTTACTTGAAGTTTGGCGCGTAGACGCTAGAATCCTGATCTATTGTTGAAAACTAACCGCGTAAGCCCTGCTTACGCGGTTTTGTTTTCGGCCTCACGGCAGAGAAAGCCGCATCCAGATCAGGATTGTTCTGCATATGTCGACGTCGGCCCGCCTTGCATTGATCGTTCTCGCCGCGCTGCTCAGCGCGTGCGCCAGTCGTACCCCGCCACCCGCGCCCGTGGTACGTGCTCCCGTATTCAACACTCCCCAGACCTTCTCGCCGGCTGCCGAAGACGTGCTGTTTCGTGCGTTGGGCCTGGTGGGCACACCTTATCGCTGGGGCGGCAACACACCGGACTCCGGTTTCGATTGCAGTGGTCTGATCGGCTACGTCTATCGCGACGCAGCCGGTATCTCGCTGCCGCGCTCGACCCGCGAAATGATCGGCATGCGGGCACCGAATGTCGGTAAGAATGCCTTGCAGACCGGCGACCTGATATTTTTTGCCACCAATGGCGGTTCCCAGGTCAGCCATGCGGGCATCTATGTCGGCGAAGGTCGCTTCGTCCATGCGCCGGCCACCGGCGGCACGGTGAAGCTGGACAGTCTGTCCAAGGCCTATTGGCAAAAAGCCTACCTGAGCGCCAAGCGCGTGCTGCAGCCAGAGCATCTGGCGCACAACCCCTAGTCCTGTCTCTGCGTCGAGGTTGCCATGACCGCTCGTACCCTCAACCTCGACGACGCCCTCTATCACTACCTGCTCGACGTTTCCCTGCGCGAAACGCCGCTGTTGCGCCGTCTGCGTGACGAAACCCAGGCGCTGCCCATGGCGCGCTGGCAGGTGGCGCCCGAGCAGGGTCAGTTCCTGGCGTTGCTGATCAAGCTGATCGGTGCCCGGCGTGTGCTGGAGGTGGGGACCTTCACCGGCTACAGCGCCTTGTCCATGGCCGCGGCCTTGCCGGAGGATGGTCAACTGATCTGTTGTGACATCCCGGGTGACTACAACGCCACCGCGCGCCGCTATTGGCAGGAAGCAGGTGTCGCCGGACGGATCGAGTTGCGCCTGGCACCGGCCTTGGAGACCTTGGCCAGGATCGAGCAGGAGGAGGGTGAGGGTGGTTTCGATCTGGTCTTCATCGACGCCGACAAGGCCAATTACCCGGCTTACCTGGAAAGTGCCCTGCGCCTGCTACGCGTTGGCGGGCTGGCGGTGTTCGATAACACGCTGTGGAGCGGTCGGGTGCTGGAGGAAAATCCCCAGAGTGAAGACACCCGGGCCATCCAGGCACTCAATCGCGCCTTGAAGGATGACCCGCGTGTCGACCTGTCGCTGCTGCCCCTGGGGGACGGCTTGACCCTGTGCCGCAAGCGCTGAACCTATTGCGCCTTGGCTGCTGACACGCGCCAGACCTTGTTGCCGACATCATCGGCTACCAGCAGATCCCCTTGCTTGTCGATCACTACGCCGACCGGGCGGCCCATGGCTTTCTCGTCGGCGTTGAGGAAGCCGGTCAGCACGTCCACCGGTTGGCCTACCGGCTTGCCATTGGCGAAGGGTACGAAGATCACTTTGTAGCCGCTGTGGGGCTTGCGGTTCCACGAGCCATGCTGGCCGATGAACACGCCTTGGGTGAACGGCGCCGGCAGCTTGCTGCCTTCGGCGAATGCCAGGCCGAGGGAGGCGGTATGCGGGCCGACGGCATAATCCGGGGCGATGGCCTTGGCCACCAGGTCCGGGTTCTGCGGAGTGACTCGCACGTCCACATGCTGGCCGTAATAGCTGAATGGCCAGCCATAGAAGGCGCCGTCCTTGACCGAGGTGATGTAGTCCGGCACCAGGTCGCTGCCGATCTCGTCGCGCTCGTTGACCGCGGTCCACAACTGGCCGCTTTGCGGCTCCCAGGCCATGCCGTTGGGGTTGCGCAGGCCTGAGGCAAAAATCCGTTGCTTGCCGCTGGCGCGATCGACTTCCCAGATGGCGGCGCGACCTTCCTCCTGATCCATGCCGTTTTCGCCGACGTTGCTGTTGGAACCGACCGTGACATACAGCTTGCTGCCGTCTTTGCTGGCAATCACATTTTTGGTCCAGTGGTGGTTCAGCTTGCCGCCAGGCAGGTCCACCACCTTGGTCGGCTGGGCGCTGATCTTGGTGTCGCCGTCCTTGTAGGGGAAGCGCAGCAGGCGATCGGTGTCGGCGACGTACAGATCATTGCCCACCAGGGCCATGCCGAACGGCGAGTTGAGGTTTTCCAGGAATGCCGTGCGGGTTTCCGCCACGCCATCGTGATCCTTGTCCCGCAGCAGGGTAATGCGGTTCGGGCTGGGCACGCCGGCCCCGGCGCGGCTCATGATCTTGCTGGCGATCCAGCCACGAATACCTTTGCTGTCATCGGGGGAGGGCGGGGCGTTGGTCTCCGCCACCAGTACGTCGCCGTTGGGCAGCACGTACAACCAGCGCGGATGGTCCAGGCCTTCGGCGAATGCGGCGACCTGGGTGCCGGCGGCGGCCACCGGTTTGGCGCCTTGCGGCCAGCCGATTGCGGGCGCGATGTTCACGGTCGGGAACAGGGTCTTGTTCGGTTCGGGCAGTTTCGGCGAGGGGCCGGTGCCGTCGGAGACCTGGAGGGTGGAGGTCTCGCCACAGGCGGCGAGGCCTGCGGCGACGGCGGCAAGGATTGCGTATCGAAGCTTGAGCATGCTGATTTCCCTATGAGTGCACGAAGTCGGTGTAGTCATAGAGAAGCACAGATGGACGATGGTTCCACCTGCTCAGCGTGCTTCCTTGAACAGCACGGCAACGCCGGGGTGATAGTTGCCGGCTTCGTTGCGCAATTTGCGGTACGCATAGGGGAAGTACCAGGCCACGGCGCAGCAGTGTTCCTTTTGCAGGTCGTCGACCATGTCCTGCAATTCTTCCGGAGTGGCACTGTGCTGGGTTTTCTGTGGCGTGACGAACAGGCAGCCGAGTTTCAGGTCGCTGGGGTAGCTGGCTTTTTTCGCGTCGCTGGCGGCATCCAGCAACGGTTGGGTCAGGTGCAGGCTGTTGACCCGGGGCCAACGCTGGGTGGTCTGGATATAGACGCGTTCCTCCTGCGTGGCGATGTACAGGTCGGTGCGGCCGCTGCGGTCGCCGTCCTCGAGCTGTTTTTTGCTCGGTGCGTGTTCCAGGGTGACCATCTCCGCCATCCAGGCTGCCGCCGAGAGCATTCCCAGGTTGGCTTTTTCGTCGAACCAGTACGGGCTTTCGTTATCGCCGCGCACGGTGTTGTAGCGGTCGATGCAATCGAACCAGCGTTCCAGGGCAGGGCGCAGGAATTCCAGTTTCGGATTGCTGATGATCATGCCTTGCATCGGACTTTTCCTATTATTGTTCAGATATTGGAGTTTTTTAACGAGATTATGGCTATTTGATATCACTGCACTGAGTGTGGCACAAGATTGGCGTCATTTTTCCGATATGCAGCATTCGCCGATCTGCGGGGCTTTAATTGACGCTCCACCCCCAACCCTCTAACCTTCGCGACTTGTTTCAGGTGCTCTGTGGCCTTGGGTCGACAGAGTGAAACAGGGAAGCCGGTGAGTACGCGTGCCGAAGGCGCACGCACGACGATTCCGGCGCTGCCCCCGCAACGGTAAGTGAGTCAAGACTGCGCCTGATGCCACTGTGTCGACTGTCGACATGGGAAGGCGCGCAGTTGGGCATCCCAGCCACTCACAAGCCCGGAGACCGGCCTGATCCATCCAGCGGCATCACGGTGGGCGATGCCAGGCTTGCGCCGTCTATTCCTATTCCTGCCCCCCGTTATCCAGCCCCAACGGAGAGCTGCCCCATGACTGAATCCCCCGATCGTGACGAACGCCATCTGGCGCGCATGTTGCGCAAAAAAGCCGTGATCGATGAACGCATCGCCAACTCGCCGAACGAGTGCGGTTTGCTGCTGGTGCTGACCGGCAACGGCAAAGGCAAAAGCAGCTCGGCCTTCGGCATGCTCGCGCGGGCCATGGGCCACGGCATGCAATGCGGCGTGGTGCAGTTCATCAAGGGCCGCAACAGCACTGGCGAGGAATTGTTCTTCCGGCGCTTCCCGGAGCAGGTGCGTTTCCATGTCATGGGCGAAGGCTTCACCTGGGAAACCCAGGACCGCCAGCGCGACATTGCCGCGGCCGAAGCGGCCTGGGCGGTTTCCCGCGAACTGCTGAGCGATCCGACGATCGGCCTGGTGCTGCTCGATGAACTGAACATCGCCCTCAAGCACGGCTATCTGGACCTGGATCAGGTGCTCAGCGACCTGCAGGCGCGACCGCCGATGCAGCATGTGGTGGTCACCGGACGTGGCGCCAAGCCAGAGATGATCGAGCTGGCCGACACCGTCACCGAAATGGGCATGGTCAAGCATGCCTTCCAGGCCGGGATCAAAGCGCAAAAAGGCGTCGAACTGTGAGTGATGCCCGTCATTGCCCGGCGGTATTGATTGCCGCGCCGGCTTCCGGTCAGGGCAAGACCACCGTGACCGCCGCGCTCGCCCGCCTGCATCGCAATCAGGGGCGCAAGGTGCGCGTGTTCAAGTGCGGCCCGGACTTTCTCGACCCGATGATCCTCGAGCGCGCCAGCGGTGCGCCGGTGTATCAACTGGACATGTGGATGGTCGGCGAGCAGGAAAGCCGCCGCCTGTTATGGGAGGCCGCCGGCGAGGCGGACCTGATCCTGATCGAAGGCGTGATGGGGCTGTTCGACGGCACGCCGTCCAGCGCCGACCTGGCGCGGCATTTCGGGGTGCCAGTGCTCGCGGTGATTGATGGCACCGCCATGGCCCAGACCTTCGGCGCCCTGGCGCTGGGGCTGGCGCGTTATCAGCCGGACTTGCCGTTCGCCGGCGTGCTGGCCAACCGCGTCGGCACCCTGCGGCATGCGCAGTTGCTCGAAGGCAGCCTGACCGAGGGCTTGCGCTGGTACGGCGCGCTGTCCCGGGAGACCGGCATCGAACTGCCCAGCCGCCATCTGGGGTTGGTGCAGGCCAGCGAACTCAACGATCTGGATCTGCGTCTCGACGCCGCCGCGGCCGCCTTGGCTGACAGCTGCGAAGTGGCCTTGCCGCCCGCCGTGGCATTCGCCGCTCCCCAGGTGGTTGCCGTTGAGCCGTTGTTGGCCGGCGTGCGCATTGCCGTGGCCCGCGACGAAGCCTTTGCCTTTACCTATGGCGCGAGCCTGGATCTGCTGCGGGCCATGGGCGCCGAGCTGGTCTTTTTCTCGCCGATCCATGACGCGGTACTGCCTGAGGCAGACAGCCTGTACCTGCCGGGCGGTTACCCGGAACTGCATCACCGGGCGCTGGCGGCGAACGGCTCGATGCTCAGCGCGATCCGCGCGCATCACGCCGCAGGCAAACCCTTGCTCGCCGAGTGTGGCGGCATGTTGTATCTGCTGGATTCCCTGACCGACGTCGACGGCGAGCGCGCCGAACTGCTGGGCCTGTTGCCCGGCGATGCGGTGATGCAAAAGCGCCTGGCGGCCCTGGCCTTGCAGGCGGTGGAGTTGCCGGAAGGTTCGTTGCGCGGGCATACCTATCATCATTCGTTGACCAGCACCGAGCTTGCGCCGATCGCTCGCGGCCTGAGCCCGAATGGCGGGCGCGGCGCGGAAGCGGTTTACCGCGAAGGGCGGATGACCGCCTCTTATGTGCATTTCTATTTTCCGTCCAACCCCGAAGCGGTGGCGTCCCTGCTGGCGCCGGCAGGAGCGAGCGTGCTCGCGCGGCGCCCATGAGCGACAACGCCTTTTCCGCGGCCGAGCGCGACGCGGTCTATCGCGCGATCGCCGAGCGTCGTGACATGCGTCACTTCGTCGGTGGCACGGTCGAGCCGCAGGTCTTGCGTCGCCTGCTGGAGGCGGCGCACCAGGCGCCCAGCGTCGGCCTGATGCAGCCCTGGCGGTTCATCCGTATCAGTGACCGGTCGTTGCGCGGGCAAATCCAGCAACTGGTGGAAGAGGAGCGGGTACGCACCGCCGAGGCCCTGGGCGAGCGTTCCGATGAGTTCATGAAGCTCAAGGTCGAAGGCATCAACGACTGCGCCGAGGTCCTGGTGGCGGCGCTGATGGACGACCGTGAGCGGCATATTTTCGGCCGCCGCACCCTGCCGGAAATGGACTTGGCCTCGCTCTCCTGCGCGATTCAGAACCTGTGGCTGGCGGCCCGGGCCGAAGGGCTGGGCATGGGCTGGGTGTCGCTGTTCGAGCCCGCTGGCTTGGCCCAGTTGCTGGGCCTGCCGGCCGGGGCCAAGCCGCTGGCGGTGCTGTGCCTGGGCCCGGTCGGCGAGTTTTACCCGGCGCCGATGCTGGTGCTCGAGGGCTGGGCGCGGGAGCGTCCGCTGAGTGAGTTGCTGTATGAAAATTATTGGGGAGTGAGTCAATGAGTGTGGCGTTGCTGAGTGTCGCCGGGGTGGCGCTGGATGCGTTGCTGGGCGAACCCAAGCGCTGGCATCCGCTGGTGGCGTTCGGTCGTTTTGCCGATCGCATCGAGCAACGCTTCAACTCCGGTGGCCGCGGCTGGCGCAGTCATGGCGTCACCGCCTGGGTCATCGCGGTGCTGCCGCTGACCCTGCTGGCAACCCTGTTTTCCTGGCTGCCCTACATCGGCTGGTTGTTCGAGATCCTGGCGCTGTATTGCGCCCTCGGCCTGCGCAGCCTCGGCGAGCATGTCGAGCCGGTGGCCCAGGCCTTGCGCAGCGACGACCTGGACCAGGCGCGGCAGCGGGTCGGCTATCTGGTGAGCCGGCAGACCAGCGAGCTGGATGCCACCGAAGTCGCCCGCGCAGCTACCGAGTCGGTGCTGGAAAACGGCAGCGACGCGGTGTTCGCCGCCTTGTTCTGGTTTGCCGTGGCCGGCGCGCCGGGCGTGGTGCTCTATCGCCTGAGCAATACCCTGGATGCGATGTGGGGCTATCGTAATGAACGTTTCGAGCGTTTCGGCTGGGCGGCGGCGAAGATCGACGACCTGCTCAACTACATTCCAGCCCGCCTGGTAGCCCTGACTTATGCGTTGCTGGGCAAGACCCGCCTGGCGCTGAAATGCTGGCGCCGCCAGGGGCCGACCTGGGACAGCCCGAATGCCGGGCCGGTGATGGCGGCCGGGGCCGGTGCCCTGGGCGTCGAGCTGGGCGGCGCGGCGATCTATCACGGCGAACTGCACCAGCGCCCGCAATTGGGCGAAGGCGTGGCGGCCGATGCCTCGTCCATCGATCGCGGCTGGCAACTGGTGCAGCGCGGGGTCTGGTTATGGCTGCTGATTCTCTGCGTGGGAGCTGAGTTCTATGCTTGAGCACGGTGGTCGCCTGCGCAAGGCGGCCGAGCAATACGGCATCGCCGAGGCCGACTGGCTGGACCTGTCCAGCGGCCTGGCACCCTGGCCGTGGCCGATTCCCGAGATCGGGATGCGGGCTTGGGCGCGCCTGCCGGAAACCGACGATGGCCTGGAGCAGGCCGCCCGCGACTACTACGGCGCGGCCCATGTGTTGCCGGTGCCCGGTTCCCAGGCGGCGATCCAGCTGCTCCCGCGTTTGCGCCGCGCCGGCAAGGTTGGCGTGCTGTCGCCCTGTTATGCCGAACACGCCGAAGCCTGGCGCCGCAGCGGCTACATCGTGCGGGAAGTGCTGGAGCAGGAAGTGGACTTTTTCCTCGACAGCCTGGACGTGCTGGTGGTGGTCAACCCGAACAACCCCACGGGCCTGAGCCTGACTCCGGAGCGTCTGCTGGACTGGCACGCGCGCCTGGCGCAGCGCGGTGGCTGGCTGGTGGTCGACGAAGCCTTCATGGACAACACTCCCCAGCTGAGCCTGGCGGCCCAGGCCGATCAGGTGGGGTTGATCGTCCTGCGTTCCTTCGGCAAGTTTTTCGGCCTGGCCGGGGTGCGCCTGGGCTTCGTGCTGGCCGAGCGCAAGCTGCTCAAGCTGCTGGCCGAGCAGGTCGGCCCCTGGGCCGTCAGTGGGCCGACCCGGGTGCTGGGCCAGGTGTGCCTGCGTGACAGCCAAGGCCATGAGCGGCAACGAGTGCGCAGCGAAGCGGCGAGCCTGCGCCTGGCGCAACTGCTCGAGCGCCACGGCCTGAAACCCCAGGGTGGCTGTGCGCTGTTCCAGTGGCTGATCACCGATCGCGCCGAGCTGTTGCATGAGTTCATGGCGCGCCGGGGCATCCTGCTGCGGCTGTTCACCCACAACAGCAGCCTGCGCTTCGGCCTGCCGGCCGACGAAGCCGACTGGTCGCGTCTCGAACAGGCCTTCGTCGCCTACGCCAAGGAACATCCATGACCACCCTGATGGTGCAGGGCACCACTTCCGACGCCGGTAAAAGCACCCTGGTGACGGCGCTCTGCCGCTGGCTGACGCGCCAGGGCGTCAGCGTCGTGCCCTTCAAACCGCAGAACATGGCCCTCAACAGCGCGGTGACCGCCGACGGTGGCGAGATCGGCCGGGCCCAGGCAGTACAGGCCCAGGCCGCGCACCTGGAGCCGCACACTGACATGAACCCGGTGCTGCTCAAGCCCAACAGTGACACCGGGGCCCAGGTGATCATTCACGGTCGCGCGGTGACCACCATGAATGCCGTGGCCTATCACGACTACAAGGCTATCGCCATGCAGGCGGTGCTGGCCTCTCATCAACGCCTGAGCGCGGCCTATCCGGTGGTGATGGTGGAAGGCGCGGGCTCGCCGGCGGAGATTAATCTGCGGGCCGGCGACATCGCCAATATGGGCTTTGCCGAAGCGGTGGACTGCCCGGTGGTGCTGATCGCCGACATCAACCGTGGCGGGGTTTTCGCCCATCTGGTGGGCACCCTGGAGCTGTTGTCGCTAAGCGAGCAGGCGCGGGTCAAGGGTTTCATCATCAACCGTTTTCGCGGCGATATCGCCCTGTTGCAACCGGGCCTCGACTGGCTCGAAGCGCGTACCGGCAAGCCGGTGATCGGCGTGTTGCCCTATGTGCTGGACCTGCATCTGGAAGCCGAGGACGGCATTGACCAGCGTCAGGCCGACAAGGCCGAGCAGGTGCTGAAAGTACTGGTGCCGGTATTGCCGCGCATCAGCAATCACACCGACTTCGATCCGCTGCGACTGCACCCTCAGGTGGACCTGCAATTCATCGGTCCCGGCCAGGCGATTGCGCCGGCCGACCTGATCATCCTGCCCGGCTCGAAAAGCGTGCGCAGCGACCTGGCGTACCTGCGCGCCCAGGGCTGGGACACGGCCATCGCCCGGCACCTGCGCTACGGCGGCAAGCTGCTGGGCATCTGCGGCGGTTTGCAGATGCTCGGCGAGCAGCTGCACGACCCTTTGGGGTTGGAAGGCGCGCCAGGCTCCAGCGCGGGGTTGGGGCTGCTGGCGTTCGAAACGGTGCTGGAACAAGAGAAGCAGCTGCGCAATGTGCGTGGACGTCTGGCGCTGGAGGAGGCCGAGGTCAGCGGTTATGAGATCCATGCCGGCGTCACGACGGGGCCAGCGCTGGAACTGGCCGCCGTGACCCTGGACGACGGTCGCTGCGACGGCGCGCGCAGCGACGACGGGCAGATTCTCGGCACCTACCTGCACGGTCTGTTCGAGGCGCCGGCGGCCTGCAGTGCGTTGCTGCGCTGGGCGGGTTTGCGCGAGGTGCAGGCGGTCGACTACCACGCCTTGCGCGAGCGCGATATCGAGCGCCTGGCCGATCTGGTGGAGCGGCACCTGGACACCGAGCACCTGCGCCAGCTTTGCGGGCTTTAGAGCGTCGGCGCCGGCATTGCCGCGCCGCTGTGGCTGTACCTCAATTCAAGGGTTTCCAAGCATGTTGCAACTGATCCTCGGCGGTGCCCGTTCCGGCAAGAGTCGCCTGGCGGAAAAGCTCGCCGGCAAGAGCGGCCTGGCCGTGACCTATATCGCCACCAGCCAGGCGCTGGACGGCGAAATGAGTCAGCGCATCGCGCATCACCGCGAACGGCGTCCGGCCCAATGGGCATTGATCGAGGAGCCGTTGGAATTGGCGCGGGTGCTGCGCGAAAGCGCGAGCGCCGAGCGCTGCCTGCTGGTGGATTGCCTGACCTTGTGGCTGACCAACCTGTTGCTGCTGGAGGATGCCCAGCGGCTCGCCAGTGAGCGCGAAGCGCTGCTGGAGTGCCTGGCGTCGCTGCCGGGCGAAATCATTTTTGTCAGCAACGAGACCGGAATGGGTGTCGTGCCGCTGGGCGAATTGACTCGCCGTTATGTCGATGAAGCCGGTTGGCTGCATCAAGCCCTGGCCGAGCGTTGTCAGCGGGTAGTGCTGACGGTGGCCGGCCTGCCCCTGACTCTGAAAGGAGCTGCGTTATGAATGACTTCTGGTGGCTGCGGCCGTGCAAGGCGCTCGACACTCAAGCCCTGGAGGCGGCGCAGTCGCGCCAGCAGCAATTGACCAAGCCCGCGGGTTCGCTGGGGCAGCTGGAGCGGGTCGCGGTACAGCTGGCCAGCTTGCAGGGGCGGGTCAAGCCTGGCCTGGAGCAGCTGTGGATTGCGATTTTCGCCGGCGACCACGGGGTGGTGGCCGAGGGCGTTTCGGCTTATCCGCAGGCAGTCACCGGGCAGATGCTGCACAACTTCGTCAGCGGCGGCGCTGCCATCAGCGTGTTGGCGCGGCAGCTGCGGGCACGCCTGGAAGTGGTCGATCTCGGCACGGTGACGCCCGGCTTGAACCTGCCCGGCGTGCGGCATTTGAACCTGGGGGCGGGCACCCGGAACTTCGTCGAGGGGCCGGCCATGACCCAGGCCCAGGGCGAGCAGGCTCTGCAGGCCGGACGTGACAGTGTGCTGCGGGCCGTCGAGCAGGGCAGCGAACTGTTTATCGGCGGCGAGATGGGTATCGGCAACACCACCGCGGCCAGCGCCGTGGCCTGCGCCTTGCTGGATATTCCGGTGGCGCACCTCGCGGGGCCGGGCACCGGCCTGGATGCGGCGGGTGTCAGCCACAAGGCGCAGGTGATCGAGCGGGCCTTGAGCCGGCATGCCGCCCAGCGTGGCGATGCCTTGCAGACTTTGTTCAACCTTGGCGGTTTCGAGATCGCCGCGCTCGTTGGGGCCTACCTGGCCTGTGCCCAGGAAGGCGTCGCGGTGCTGGTCGATGGTTTCATTTGCAGCGTGGCGGCGCTGGTGGCGGTGCGGCTGAACCCCGAGTGCCGCCCGTGGCTGCTGTTCGGCCACCGTGGGGCCGAGCCGGGGCATCGGCATATCCTGCAAACCCTCGAGGCCGAGCCTTTGCTGGACCTCGGCCTGCGCCTGGGTGAGGGCAGTGGCGCGGCGCTGGCGGTGCCGTTGCTGCGCCTGGCCTGCGACCTGCACGGGCAGATGGCGACTTTTGCCGAAGCGGCCGTGGCGGATCGTCCGGCATGACCTTGCGCCTGGACCTGCTGCGCCACGGCGAAACCGAGCTCGGTGGTGGCCTGCGCGGCAGCCTCGACGATGCCCTGACCGATGCCGGATGGCAGCAGATGCGTGCTGCTGTCGCAGGCCGGGGGCCCTGGGATCGGCTGGTGAGTTCGCCCTTGCAACGCTGCGCGCGTTTTGCCGAGGAACAGGGGGCGCGCCTGGCGCTGCCGGTGACCCTGGACCCGGATCTGCAGGAGCTGCATTTCGGTGCCTGGGAAGGGCAGAGCGCGGCGGCGCTGATGGCGACCGACGCCGAGGCGCTGGGGCGGTTCTGGGCCGATCCCTATGCCTTTACCCCGCCGCAGGGCGAGCCGGTGCTGGCGTTTTCCGCGCGGGTGCTGGGGGCGGTCGAACGTCTGCATCAGCGTTATGCCGGCGAGCGGGTGCTGCTGGTCAGTCATGGCGGGGTGATGCGCTTGTTGCTGGCCCGGGCCCGAGGTTTGCCGCGCGAGCAGTTACTGAATGTCGAGGTTGCTCACGGTGCCTTGTTCGCCCTGACTGTCGAGGCTGGCCTGGTATTGAGCGAAGGAGTCTGAGCGTGCTGCCATTCTGGATCGCCCTGCAATTTCTCAGCAGTTTTCCGGTGCGTTTGCCGGGCATGCCGTCGCCCGAGGAAATGGGCCGGTCGTTGTTGTTCTACCCGTTGATCGGCCTGCTGTTCGGGCTGCTGCTCTGGGGGCTGAACCAGTTGTTGATGGGCGCGCCGCCGTTGCTGCATGGGGCGTTGTTGCTGACGGTCTGGGTGCTGCTCAGCGGTGCCTTGCATCTGGATGGGCTGGCCGACAGCGCGGATGCCTGGCTGGGCGGCTTCGGCGATCGCGAGCGCACGCTGACGATCATGAAGGACCCGCGCAGCGGGCCGATTGCCGTGGTCACCCTGGGGCTGGTGTTGCTGCTCAAGTTCGCCGCGCTGGTGGCGCTGATCGAGCAGCAGGCCGGCGTTGCCTTGCTGCTGGCGCCGCTGATCGGTCGCGGCGCCTTGCTGGGATTGTTCCTCTGCACGCCTTATGTGCGCCCTGGAGGCCTTGGGCAGGCGTTGGCGAATCATCTGCCACATCTGGCCGGCAAGTGGGTGCTGGCGCTTGCTGTGTTGGTGTGCGTAGTGCTCGGTGGCTATAGCGTGGTGTTGGCGTTGCTGCTGGCGGGCCTGGTGTTTGCCGGTTTGCGTCAGCTGATGCTGCGCCGTCTGGGCGGCACCACCGGGGACACGGCGGGCGCTCTGCTGGAATTGTTGGAAGTGGCGGTCCTGGTGGGGTTGGCGCTGTTCTAGAAAGGCGGAGCGCGGGTTTTATTCGCGCCCTGAACTATGCAAATTTCTTGCATTCCCTTAATCGCGGGTATATACACGCAACATGCTTCCTTCTCAATGTCTGTGCACCAACCTGCGGCGCGCCGCCCGTGGCGTCAGCAGGTTCTACGACGGCGCTCTCGACGGCTTCGGGATCAACGTTGCCCAGTATTCCTTGCTGAGCAACCTGCAGCGCCTGGACCAACCGAGCATTTCCAGCCTGGCCGAGGCCATGGGCCTTGACCGCAGTACCCTGGGCCGTAACCTGCGGGTGCTGGAAGGCGAGGGCCTGGTCCGGCTGTCCGAAGGCGAGGATCAACGCAATCGCATCGTCCAGCTGACTGATGAGGGTCAGCAGCGACTGCTGGCGGCCTTGCCGGCCTGGGAAGCGGCGCAACAGCGCTTGATCGATCGTCTGGGTGCAGAAAAACGCGAAACCTTGCTGGCCTTGCTGAACGAACTGGCGTGAAGGCCTTTCGTTCGATGATAAGCGGGTATATACCCGTAAATGGAGAATAAAATGACTTCGATGTGGCGTACCAGCGGTTGGGTTCTTCTCGGGAGTGCGCTGATCCTGGCCTTGTCCCTGGGGGTAAGACATGGCTTCGGGCTGTTTCTGCCGCCCATGAGCGCGGAATTCGGCTGGGGGCGCGAGGTGTTTGCCTTTGCCATTGCCCTGCAGAACCTCATCTGGGGCCTGGCCCAGCCCTTCACTGGAGCCCTGGCCGACCGCTTCGGTGCGGCCAAGGTGGTGCTGGTCGGCGGCGTGTTGTACGCCGTGGGTCTGTTGTTCATGGGGTTGGCCGATTCGCCACTGTCACTGTCGCTGAGTGCCGGGTTGCTGATCGGTATCGGGCTTTCGGGGACCTCGTTTTCAGTGATTCTCGGCGTGGTGGGGCGCGCGCTGCCGGCGGAGAAACGCAGCATGGGCATGGGGGTCGCCAGTGCGGCCGGTTCGTTTGGTCAGTTCGCCATGCTGCCGGGCACCCTGGGTTTGATCGGCTGGCTCGGCTGGTCCTCGGCACTGTTGGTGCTGGGGTTGCTGGTGGCATTGATCGTGCCGCTGGTGAGCATGCTCAAGGACAAGCCGCTGCCCAGCCTGGGCCATGAGCAGAGCCTCTCTGAGGCGTTGCGTGAGGCCTGTTCCCATTCCGGGTTCTGGCTGCTGGCGTTCGGCTTTTTCGTCTGCGGTTTCCAGGTGGTATTCATCGGCGTGCATTTGCCGGCCTACCTGGTGGACCAGCACTTGCCGGCCACGGTGGGCACCACGGTGTTGGCGCTGATCGGCCTGTTCAATATCTTCGGTACCTATACCGCCGGCTGGCTGGGTGGGCGCATGTCCAAACCGCGCTTGCTGACCGGTTTGTACCTGTTACGCGCGGTGGTCATCGGCCTGTTTCTCTGGCTGCCGGTGACGCAACTCAGCGCGTATCTGTTCGGCATGGCCATGGGCTTCCTGTGGCTGTCGACGGTGCCGCTGACCAATGGCACGGTGGCCACCTTGTTCGGGGTGCGCAACCTGTCCATGCTGGGCGGCATCGTGTTTCTGTTTCACCAGTTGGGCTCGTTCCTCGGCGGCTGGCTCGGCGGGGTGGTCTACGATCGAACCGGGAGTTATGACTTGATCTGGCAGGTGGCGATTCTCCTCAGTTTGCTGGCCGCGGCCCTGAACTGGCCGGTGCGCGAGCGTCCGGTTGCCCGTCTGCAGGCGAGCGCGGCATGAGCCGGACAGGCTTGCGCTGGGTCAGTCTGGTGGCTGTTGTCGCGCTGTTGGCGGTGGCCTGGTGGGGCTGGCACCAGGGTGGGCTGGCGCTGATGCAGTTGGGCATGGGCGTCTGCCAGGAAGCGCTTGCTAGGGCGTCCGCCGGGCGAGTAGTTTGACCCTTTGACGGTACTTTCAAGGAGTTGAATATGTTGGCGCGCTGGCTTGCTGTTCCAGCTGTACTCATGGTGTTTGCCGGTTCGACCTGGGCGGGCGAATGCCCGTCGCTGTTGCAGGGCTCGCTGCCCAAGCTGCGCGCCAAGGAGTCCATCGACCTGTGCCAACGCTTTGCCGGCAAGCCGCTGGTGGTGGTCAATACCGCGAGCTTTTGCGGCTTCGCCCCGCAGTTCAAGGGGCTCGAGGCGTTGTACCAGCGTTACAAGGATCAGGGGCTGGAGCTGGTAGGCGTGCCGTCCAATGACTTCAAGCAGGAGTCCAAGGATGGCGCGGAGACGGCCAAGGTCTGTTATGCGAACTACGGCGTCACCTTCACCATGACCGAGCCGCAGCAGGTCCGAGGCCCGGACGCGGTGCACCTGTTCAAGGTTCTGGCCGAGCAGAGCAGTGCGCCGAAGTGGAATTTCTACAAGTATGTGGTCGATCGCCAGGGCAAGGTGATCGCCAATTTCTCCAGCCAAGCCGGACAGTCCTGAGCTGATCGAGGCCGTGGAACAGGCGCTGGCGTCCAAGCCTTGAGATTTATCCACGGCCAATAAAAAAGCCCCGGCATCCTTGGATGCGGGGGCTTTTTCGTTCAGGCCGTCAGGCTTTAGAAGCGGTAGGTTGCACCCACGCCGAAGCCGTTTGCGCTGTTCTCGTACTCGGCGCTGTAAGACTGGCCGAGCGTATTGTGGTTGTTGACCTTGACCTTCTCTTCCTTGAGGTAGGAGTAAGCCACGTCGATGGTCAGGTCTTCAGTTGGGCTCCAGCCGGCGCCGAGGCTGAAGATGGTCCGGTCGCCGGTAGGGATGCGTGGCGAGCGGTTGGTGTTGTTGGCCGGCGACTGGTCGAAGCTCAGGCCGGTACGCAATACCCACTGCTTGTTCAACTGGTAGGAAGTACCGATGGCATAGGCCCAGGTGTCGTGCCAGTTCTGTTCTTCCTTGATGGAGCTGAGGGCGCCCGGGGCCAGAAGACCACCGGCGCCGGCGGTTACGCCTTCGTTTTGTACGGTGATGTCTTTCAGGCGGCTCCAGCGGGTCCAGGTCGCACCGGCGTAGAGTTTCCAGGCATCGTTGAGGTCCTGGGTCACCGACAGGTCGGCCGACTCAGGGGTGGTGATGTCCAGCGAGGCGTCGTAGCGAGCACCGCGCAGCAGGGCGCCCGGAGTACCGGCGCCTGGGCTGACTTCGGTGTGGCCTTCCAGCTTGTACTTGACCTTCGAGTGATAAGTCAGGCCCACGCGAGTGGTGTCGGTCGCCTGGACCAGCACACCGATGTTGTAGCCGTAGCCGATATCGTCACCCTTGATCTGGACATTGCCATCGTTAGGCGACAGTGGCGTGGTCAGCGCGGATTCCAGGGTGCCGGAGATGCGGTTGATGGTCGGGCCGAAACCGATCGACACCTTGTCGTTGAAGGCATAGCTGACGGTTGGCTGGAAGGTGACGACTTTAACTTCGCTTTTGCTGCCGAAGTTACGGCCCTGGAAGCCGCTTTCATAGTCGGTGATCAGGCCGAACGGGGCGTAGACACCCAGGCCGAAGGCCCACTGGTCATCGATAGGCTTGACGTAGTAGGCCATTGGGACGGCGGTGAACGGCACCATATCGCCTTTGTTGGTCCCTCTCTGGCTACCGCTGGCGTCGTTGATATCGGTGGACGCGTCGATGGCCGCGAGGCCGCCAGTGACTTGCTGGCGTTTCAGGCGCGACATACCGGCAGGGTTACCAAAAACTGTGCTTGCATCGTCGGCAGCAGAGGATCGACCGGCGAAACCAGTACCCATGCCGCTGATGCTTTGTTCGTTCAGGGCAAAGCCGCTTGCGAAAAGTTGGGTGGATGCCATGGCAACGGCAAGGCTAAGACTGGTTTTGAGTATTACTTTTTTCATTATTAGAACTCCTGGTGATCACCGGAGCGAAAATTACCAACATTTCCTCCTCAACGCTATAGGCTGTATGGCTTGAGATAGAGCGGTTTTGTAGGACAATCCGACCAAAATTGCGGTTGTTTGCGCGATCTTGCAAAAAGTCCGGTCAGCAGGCGACCTGATTCAGTGGCGCAACACAGGTCTGCCAGGCATCGGCGAAGTCCCGCAGACGTCCTTGTGGCTGGAAGATCTGCTTCCAGATACGAGCCATGCCGACCAGGTCATTGGCTTCGGGGAGCGGGGTGTTCTGCTCTTCTACCAGCAGCCAGGCGATGGCGGTGGCGTAACGCAGGTTGACGGTCAGTTCCAGATGCGGCCCGCTGAGGAATGCATGCTGGCTGGCCAGGCCGCGAACCAGGCTGGCGCGTTCCGGGTCCAGGGCCAGGTAGTGGTCCCAGAGTGCCTGGTGGCGGGGTTCGGCGATGCGGTAGAGGCCGTGGCCTCTGCGGTCGTGCAGGGCGGAGCCGAGGGCGGATTGACTGGCGGCGATGCCTAGCAGCAATGATTCTGCGGTGCGACTGTGATTGCCCAGATAGATCAGGGTCGGGCGGATCACGTAGCGGCACAGTTCGCTGGCGGCAATACCCATAAAGCCCTCGAAGCGTGAAGTGGCCGGCGAGGCCTGATGGGGGAGCTTGGCAGCGATGGATCGGTCAGGCTCGCCGGAAGCGGATCATGCCGCTTGAGTTGAAGTGTAGTGTCATATCGTTGCTGTAAAGGCCTGTTTTTAAAATATTTCCGGCTTCCTGTTATAACCGTTATACCGGATGGTGCTTTAGCCGAAGGCGGGAAAATCGAAATAACAGGTAATAAAAAGCCCCGCTATTCAGGCGGGGCTTCGGGTTTTCAGCGCTCTGGCGTCTCAGGCGGTCAGGGCCTGACGGGTGCGCTCGATCACCGCTTGCAGCGGCTCGGCGCTGGAATACTGATCGGGGTACAGGCGTTCGCTGTGACGAGCGATACCGTGTTCGTTGACCAGGGTGAAGCTGAAGCAGCCTTTGCGAGCGGCCATGATCAGGCAGTTCATTGGAGCAAAAGCATTGGTAAGGGTGCGAATGGCATCCTGAGTCTGGATTTGAGTAGACATAGTTATTGGGTGTTCCTACAAATGACACGGTTAAGAACCGTGCAACGTTAAAACGTTCCAGTAACGCCGACCACCATTGGTCGAACGAAGAACCCGACTGGAACAAAGCAGCCAGTTGGAAGCGCTTTATCAAGTGCGCGCTAGGGCTGGCAGGTAGGTACTTAGGAGGGCAGGCAATCACAGCAGGGGTTAAGGTTCTGGGCCCCAGGTGAAGATCCTGATCAATTTGCAGGTTGGTTCGGTCAGAGTAAAAAGGGTTTCGCGACATCCTTTGCAATGTGTTCAAAGGCAGTGTCGGCGAAAGCTTTACCTGGAAACCAGCGAGGTGGTCGATCCCGTGTAGTCGGTAGAAACTTCTCTTCAGGGAAGCTGAACCGGGGGACTTGTTCGACCAGAATTGACTTTCAGCTTGGTACTAACGCTGTGGATGATAACGGATTGATGTAGCTGGTGCAAGTGTGTTAGGCAAAATGGTTATGAGCGTCACAGGGGCGAGGTCGTGAACGAGGCAGGCCGGCCTTTCCACCGTAGTTGAGCAGAAAGTTGTTACTGGAGCTTTGGTCTTCGCTGCCGTTCTCCCGTGAACGGGCGAAAAAGGTGCACCGATATAACCGGATCAAGGGTACTTGTGCACAATAGTTGCGCGGACTGTCACCGGCCTGTCACCTCACCTGTCGGGCCCTCCAATGCCTGCGATGAAAATTTAAGTCAATGAAAAACATCGGTTTTTTTTACTGGTGAAAAAATCGTCAGTTTGACTGCGGGCCCCGTCCCATGCGGCTTTCGGAGACTTGTAGGGCGGTTGTCCACTGAGTTATCCACAGCTTCTGTGGATTGTCCCAAGCGCTTGCTCTAGCACGGGCGTGCCGAGTTTTTTCGACTTTACGCGTGTGAAAAAAGGAGTAGAGTGGCGCGCCTTCCGATCTGCCCTACAGTGCTTTATGAAGTTTCGCTCAGTGTCACCTTCTGTTACCTCTGCCTCTTCCAGTGTTACCGAGCCCAAGCGTTTTTCGTTACGTGTGGCCATGTGGCTGCTCGACAGCCCGCGCCTGGGTGATAACCGGAACGTCAAGCACTTTGCCGGGCGTTTGCTCAAGCAACCTGCCCGGGAAGGGGTAGTGGCGGCGCAGAGCCGTCTCGGCCAACTGATGTGCCGCGAATGCGGCAACGCCCGCGATCGGCGGATCGGTCATGACCTGCTGCGCCAGGCGGCACGGGCTGGCGATCGCCGCGCCCAGCTGGAGCTTGGCCAGATCGAAGACTGAGCTGTCCAAGCCTCGGTCCCTTGGTTAACCTTCAAGCTTTATTTCACTGTCTGGAGTGGCTATGGCTATGGACTTGACCAGCGTACTGCTCGGTCTGGCAGGCGCGGCATTGCCCTTGGTGGCGCTTGCCTGGCAACTGCAACGCCGTCTGAGCTCCCGCCAAACCGAACTGTCCCTGCTGGAGGAACGCCTGGCCACGGCGTTGCTGGCGCAGGATGGCTTGAACGCCCAACTGGATGCCTGTCGCGACGAGATCAGCGACCTGGGCCAGGCCAATGCCGTGAAGCAGGCCGATCTGGCGGCGGTGCGCCGGGAAGTCGAGTTGTTGCAGATCGAACGCGACAACGCCCGTGATGCCGCCCACGCCTGGAACCTTGAACGGGCTAGCAAGGAAGCCGAGCTGCGGCGCCTGGATGCCCAGGCCGCGTCATTGAATGCCGAGTTGCGCGAGCAGCAGGAAAGCCACCAGCAACGCCTGAGCGACCTGCAAGGCTCGCGGGACGAGCTGCGGGCGCAGTTCGCCGAGCTGGCGGGCAAGATCTTCGACGAGCGTGAGCAGCGTTTTGCCGAGAACAGCCAGCAGCGTCTCGGACAATTGCTCGACCCGCTCAAGGAGCGCATCCAGTCCTTCGAGAAGCGGGTCGAAGAGAGTTATCAGGCCGAAGCGCGCGAGCGTTTTTCCCTCGGCAAGGAGCTCGAGCGCCTGCAACAGCTGAACCTGCGCTTGAGCGACGAGGCGACCAACCTGACCCGTGCGCTCAAGGGCCAGAAAACCCAGGGCAACTGGGGCGAGCTGATTCTCGAGCGGGTACTGGAGCATGCCGGCCTGGAGAAGGGTCGTGAGTACCAGACCCAGGTCAGCCTCAAAGGGCCCGACGGCGAGCGTTTCCAGCCCGACGTGCTGATCATGCTGCCCGGTGACAAGCAGGTGGTGGTGGACTCCAAGGTCAGCCTGACCGCCTACCAGCAGTTTGTCGCGGCGGACGATGAAGTGATCGGCCAGGCGGCGCTGAAGCAGCACGTACTGTCCTTGCGCAATCACGTCAAAGGCCTGGCCGGTAAGGATTACAAGCGTCTGGAAGGCTTGCACAGCCTGGATTTCGTGTTGCTCTTCGTACCCATCGAGGCGGCTTTTTCCGCCGCCTTGCAAGCCGAGCCCAACCTGTTCCAGGAAGCCTTCGACCGCAATATCGTGATCGTCAGCCCGACCACCTTGCTGGCTACCCTGCGAGTGATCGACAGCCTGTGGAAGCAGGAGCGGCAGAGCCAGAACGCCCGGGAAATCGCCGAGCGCGCCGGTTGGCTGTACGACAAGTTCGTGTTGTTCATTCAGGATCTGGATGAAGTCGGCAATCGTCTGCAGCAACTGGACAAGGCCTACAGCGCCGCGCGCAACAAGCTGACCGAGGGGCGTGGCAACCTGGTCAGCCGCAGCGAGCAACTGCGGTTGCTCGGGGCGCGTGCCAGCAAGAGCCTGCCGGCGGACCTGCTGGAGCGGGCGATGACCGATGCCGACGGCGCGTTGCTCGAACTGCCGGATTGACCCGGGGGCGGAAGGTCAGAGCGGCAGATGCCGGCTCAGCAGCGCCCGCAACGCCGCGGGCTTCACCGGCTTGGCCAGGTAGTCCAGCCCAGCGGCGTGCACCTCGGCGACCATCTCGGGGCGCCCGTCGGCGCTGATCACCACGCCTGGCACCGGGTCACCCAACTGGGTACGCAGCCAGGCCATGACCTCGGTGCCGGTTTCGCCATCGTCCAAGTGATAGTCCACCAATGCCAGTTGCGGGCGCACGCCATCATTGAGCAGCGCCGCGCATTCTTCGCGGTTACGCGCGGTCCAGACCTGGCAGCCCCAGCGGCTGAGCAGGCTGTTCATGCCGATCAGGATGCTGTCTTCGTTGTCGACACACAGTACCTGGGCGCCGGACAGCAGATGGCCGTTGAGTTCGGCCACCTGCCTCGGTGCACTGACGGCCGCCTTGGCCAAAGGCACGCTGACACTGAAGACGCTGCCCTTACCCGGCCAGGAGCGTACTTGCAGGCCGTGACCGAGCACGCGACACAGCCCGTCGGCGATCGCCAACCCGAGGCCCAGGCCTTTTTCGGCGCGGGTCTGGTGGCTGTCGAGGCGTTTGAATTCTTCGAAGATCACTTGCTGCTTATCCAGTGGAATCCCCGGTCCACGGTCCCAGACTTCCAGGCACAGCTGGTTGCCGCGGCGGCGCACGCCCAGCAGCACAGGCCCCTTGGCGTAACGGAAGGCATTGGTCAGGAAATTCTGCAGAACCCGGCGCAGTAGCTTGATGTCGCTGTCGACCCTGAGACGGCTGCCGCGCAGGCGGAATTGCAGGCCTTGCTCCTGGGCCAGCACCTTGAATTCGGCCCCCAGGGTATCGAACAGTTCGTTGAGCACGAACGGCTTGCGCTCCGGATTGATCTTGCCGTTTTCCAGGCGGGAGATGTCCAGCAGGTCGCTGATCAGGTCTTCGGCGGAGCGCAGGGAGCTGTCCAGGTGCTGGACCAATTGCTGGGCTTCGGCGGACAAACCGTCGTCCTGGTGGGAGAGGGCGGCGGAGAACAGCCGGGCGGCATTCAGCGGTTGCATCAGGTCGTGACTGACCGCCGCCAGGAAACGAGTCTTGGACTGGTTGGCGGCCTCGGCGGTGCCCTTGGCCTCGGTCAGCGCGGCGTTCAGTTGCGACAGTTCTTGGGTTCGCTCGGCGACCCGTTGTTCCAAGCCTTCGTTGGCTTCGGTGAGGGCCTGTTCGGCCTCGCGGAACGGGGTGATGTCGGTGAAGCTCATGACAAAGCCGCCGCCGGGCATCGGGTTGCCGATCAACTCGATCACCCGGCCATTGGGGAACAGCCGTTCGGAGGTGTGGGCGCGGCCCTGACGCATCCAGTGCAGGCGGCGGGCGACATGCACTTCGGCCTCGCCCGGCCCGCACAGGCCTCGTTCGGCGTTGTGGCGGATGATGTCGGCGATCGGCCGGCCGACGCTGATCAGCCCATCCGGGTAGTTGAAGAGTTCCAGGTAGCGACGGTTCCAGGCCACCAGCCTGAGGGACTGGTCGACCACGCTGATGCCCTGGCTGATGTTCTCGATCGCGCCTTGCAGCAAGGCCCGGTTGAATTGCAGCACTTCCGAGGCTTCGTCGGCGATGCGCACCACGTCTTCGAGCTGCATCTCCCGCCCTTCGATGGCGGCCTTGACCACCGCGCGGGTGGACGATGCACCGAGCACGCCGGCCAGCAGGCGTTCGGTGTGGGCGATCCATTCGCCGTCGGCGTTCTGGTTGGGGTTGAAGCCTTTGCCCTGGCGGTAGGCAAAGCGGATGAAGCTCTGGCGGGCCCGTTCTTCCCCGACAAAACGCGCGGCGAGCTTGAGCAGGTCGTCGATCTGCACCGAGAGCATCGAGCGGGCGCTGGGGCGACCGCTGATTTCCTGGCCGATGAAGCGCCCGGCCTGCCAGTGCTCCGAAACCCGGGTACGCGACAGTACCGAGACCCAGGCGAACAGGGTGAAATTGCCGGCCAGCGACAGCACCACACCTTGGGTCAAGGGGGTGATCGGCAGGTTCAGCGGGTTGCCGTGCAGCCAGGCCAGGCCCGGGAAGCTGCTCAGCGACCAGCCCAGGCTGTGGGCGGCGATCGGCAGGACCAGGGTGTAGAACCACAGGAAAGTGCCGGCCGCCAATCCGGCGAACACGCCGCGGCGGTTGGCCTGCTTCCAGTACAGCGCGCCGAGCATGGCCGGGGCCAGTTGGGTCACCGCGGCAAAGGCGATCTGGCCGATGGTCGCCAGGCTCGCGGTGGAGCCCAGCAGGCGGTAGCTGACATAAGCCAGCAGCAGGATGACCACGATGCTGACCCGGCGCACCGAGAGCATCCAGTGGCGGAACACTTCGAAGGGCCGTTCGGCACTCTGCCGACGCAGCAGCCAGGGCAGCAACATGTCGTTGGAGACCATGGTCGACAGGGCCACGCTGGCGACGATCACCATGCCGGTGGCGGCCGACGCGCCGCCGATGAAGGCCAGCACGGCCAGGGCCGGATGGGCCTGGGCCAGGGGCAGGCTGATGACGAACGAATCCGGCAGCACCGAGCTGGGCAGCAGCATCTGCCCGGCCAGGGCGATTGGCACCACGAACAGCGCGGCCAGGGCCAGGTAGGCGGGAAACACCCACTTGGCCAGGCGCAGGTCCTGGGGTTCGATGTTCTCCACCACGGTGACGTGGAACTGCCGCGGCAGGCAGATGATCGCCATCATGGCGACGCCGGTCTGCACTACCATCGACGGCCAGTTGATGGTTTCTTCCCAGTACTGCTCCAGGCGCGGGGCGAGCATGGCCTGGCTGAACAGGTCGTCGAAACCGTCGTACAGGCCATAGGTGACAAAGGCGCCGACCGCGAGAAAGGCCAGCAGCTTGACCAGGGATTCGAAGGCAATCGCCAGCACCATGCCTCGGTGGTGCTCGGTGGCGTCGAGGTTGCGGGTACCGAAGACGATGGTGAACAGCGCCAGAATCAGCGACACGATCAGCGCCGTGTCCTGGGCGCGGGTGCCCATGGTATCGGCACCCGCGCCGATCAGCAGGTCCACGCCAAGCACGATGCCCTTGAGCTGCAGGGCAATATAAGGAAGCACGCCGACCAGGCAGATCAGCGCCACCACCACCGCCAGGGTCTGGGACTTGCCGTAGCGCGCGGCGATGAAGTCGGCGATGGAGGTGATGTTTTCCTGCTTGCTGATCATCACCATCTTTTGCAGGACCCAGGGCGCGAGTACCAGCAGCAGGATCGGCCCCAGGTAGATTGGCAAGAACGACCAGAGTTGCTCGGCGGCCTGGCCGACGGCGCCGAAGAAGGTCCAGCTGGTGCAATACACCGCCAGCGACAGGCTGTACACCCAGGCACGCACCCGCGGCGGCAAGGGCGCGCTGCGACGGTCACCGTAAAAGGCGATGGCGAACATGATGGCCATATAGGCCAGGGCGACGATGGCGATCAGCCCGCTGGACAGCGACATGGAAACTCCGAACATAAAGGCGCGCCGGGCGCTTCAACCCGGTCAGACAGTCTCGCACGATGTTCGGGGTTCGTCAGTGTCGACCAAGGTATTGGCGCGGCCAGGTGTCGCAGGGGGAAGAGGGCTGCCTGTCAGGTTTTATCGCGGAAGGCACGCGCCTATGGAAGGTGGCTCGGAACCGGTCGGCGCGAGAGCGGCCTCAAGGCTGCAGCGCGATGTCGATCAGTTCATGCAGTTCCTGCACTTCAAGCGGTTGCGCGGCGAACAGGATGCGGAACACCGTTGGCGCCACCAGCATGTTCAACAGCCGGTCGATGCTGGGCAGGGCCGCCTCGTTGTGCCGGTGACGGTCGAGGATGATCTGCAATTGCCCGCTGAGAATGCTCACGCAATAGCCGGGTGTGCTGCTGCATTGCACGTCGCGCATCATGTTGCGCCCGGGTTCGGAGCTCATTTCGTCGAGGTACTGTTCGGCCCAGGCCCGCAGGTCGCCGCGCAGGCTGCCGGTGGCGGCCGGTTCGCTGTCCGGGCGCATGCGTTCCAGGGCGACATCCGCCAGCAGTGCCGACAGGTCGCCCCAGCGCCGGTAGATGGTCGAGGGCGTAACGCCGGCGCGGGTAGCGATTTGCGGCACGGTCAGGGTCGAGCGCTCCTGTTCTTCGAGGAGTTCCCTGACTGCCGAGTGGATGGATTCCTGCACCCGGGCACTGCGCCCGCCCGGGCGTAAACCTTCTTTAATAGCCATGGATCGAACCTTAACACAAAGAATTTGCTTTAAGAGCGAGGCGGTAGCACACTCCGCAAAAGCAAAAAATTAGCTTTAATGGAGCGTGCCCATGTCCAGTAGTGTCGACTCTTCACGGTCAAACCGTTCCAGACTGTTGTTTCTGGCGATCACCTTACTCAGTTTTCTCGCCGCTTCCAGTGTGCCGACGCCGATGTATCACCTGTATCAGGAGGCGCTGCAATTCTCGTCGGCGACCTTGACCCTGATCTTCGGCGTCTACGCCTTGAGCCTGCTGGCGGCGCTGCTGACCGTCGGCTCGCTTTCGGATTATCTGGGACGCAAGCCGGTGATCTTCGTGGCGTTGCTGCTGGACATACTGGCGATGCTGCTGTTCATCCAGGCCGACAGCGTGGCCTGGCTGATTGCTGCCCGGGTGATGCAGGGCTTCGCCACCGGCATGGCCACCAGTGTGCTGGGGGCGGCGCTGCTGGATACCGACCGCCAGCAGGGGCCGTTGGTCAACAGCGTGGCGCCCTTGCTGGGCATGGCGTGCGGGGCGATGGGCAGCGGCTTGCTGGTGGAATATGCGCCGTTGCCGCTGCAACTGGCCTACTGGTTGCTGCTGGTGCTGTTTGTCGCCCAGGCGCTGTACGTCTGGCGCCTGCCGGAGACGGTCACTGCCCAGGCCGGTGTCTGGGCTTCCCTGCGGCCCTCGCTGCATGTACCGCCCCAGGCGCGGCGGGCGCTGTGGTTGGCGTTACCGGTGGATGTGGCGGTGTGGGCCGTGGGCGGGTTCTTTCTGTCATTGGCGCCATCGCTGGTGCGCACCGCGACAGGCTCTACCTCGAACCTGATCGGCGGCGGCCTGGTGGCGGTGCTGACCCTGAGCGGTGCCCTGATGATTGTTTCCCTGCGTCATCGTCCGGCCGACAAGGTTCTGCGGTTGGGCGCGAGCCTGTTGGCCGTCGGCATCAGCCTGATCCTCATCGCCGTGCACACCGCCAGCCTGCCGCTGTTCTTCCTCGGCACCCTGGTCACGGGCGGAGGTTTTGGCTCCGGGTTCCTCGGTGCTCTGCGCAGTGTGATGCCGCTGGCCTTGCCCCATGAGCGGGCGGGGTTGATGTCGGCGTTTTATGTCCTGAGTTATCTGGCGTTTTGTCTGCCGTCCCTGCTGGCGGGAAACCTGACGCGCAGTTTCGGCCTGATCGCTACCACCGACGGTTATGGCGCAGTGTTGATCCTGTTGTCCCTGGGCGCTTTGCTGGGGTTGCTGCGTCAGCGAACCGCCAAGGCCTGCGTCGCGCAAGAGAGTTGAGCGCGGCGCGGATGCCGGTGGTTGAAACGCAGGCAGTGTCTAGCTCTTATATTTACAAAATAGATAACAGATAGAGAAATTACCCGTTATATAGATATTCGATCCGGTTCTACCATGGGCTCCACCTCATCGGAGGACAGGAGATCACACCATGACATGCCCCAATACCCTCAGAACCGGACGGCCCTTGAGCCAGCTGCAGCATCCTCGCGAAGCCATCCGCCATTTCACCCCCAACTGGTTCGCCGCCACCATGGGCACCGGCGTGCTGGCCCTGGCGCTGGCCCAGTTGCCGCTGCGGATCCCGGGCCTGCACCTGTTGGCCGAGGGGCTGTGGCTGTTCACCATCGGGCTGTTCGTAGTGTTCAGCGTTGCTTATGCGGCACGCTGGATAATGTTCTTCGACGAGGCCCGGCGGATTTTCGGGCATTCCACGGTCTCGATGTTCTTCGGCACCATCCCCATGGGCCTGGCCACCATCATCAACGGTTTTCTGCTGTTCGGCGTACCGCGCTGGGGCGACGGTGTGGTGCAGCTGGCCGAGCTGCTGTGGTGGCTGGATGTGGCGCTGTCGCTGGCTTGTGGGGTGCTGATTCCCTACATGATGTTCACCCGCCAGGAGCACCGTATCGACCAGATGACCGCGGTCTGGCTGTTGCCGGTGGTCGCGGCCGAAGTCGCCGCCGCCAGTGGCGGGCTGCTGGCGCCGCATCTGGTGGACGCGCATTCGCAACTGGTGATGCTGGTGACCAGCTATGTGCTCTGGGCCTTCTCGCTGCCGGTGGCTTTCAGCATCCTGACCATTCTCCTGCTGCGCATGGCCTTGCATAAGCTGCCTCACGAAAGCATGGCTGCCTCGAGCTGGCTGGCCCTGGGGCCGATCGGCACGGGAGCCCTGGGCATGTTGCTGCTGGGCGCGGACGCTCCAGCGATCTTCGCCGCCAACGGCATGGCCGCAATGGGCGAAATCGCCGAGGGCCTGGGCCTGGTGGCCGGTATCACCCTGTGGGGTTTCGGCCTGTGGTGGATGCTGACGGCGCTGCTGATCACCCTGCGTTACCTGCGCGACGGCATTCCGTTCAACCTCGGCTGGTGGGGGTTCACCTTCCCGCTGGGGGTCTATGCCCTGACCACCCTGAAACTGGCCGCTACCCTGAACCTGACGTTTTTCGCGGTGTTCGGCAGCCTGTTGGTCCTGGCGCTGGCACTGATGTGGCTGCTGGTGGGCAAGCGCACGCTGCTGGGCGCTTATCGGGGTGAGTTGTTCGTTTCGCCTTGCATCGCAGGATTAGCGAAATAATCCGCGAACTTTAGGTAAGGTTGTGGCCTGGATCGAAGATCGATAATCCAATAACAGCATCCAAGCCACTCAGGGACATGGAAGATGAGTCACCCCTCACAGTTCACCTTGCTTCGTACGCGGCGTTTCCTGCCGTTCTTCATTACCCAGTCCCTCGGCGCGTTCAACGACAACATCTTCAAGCAGTCGCTGATCCTCGCCATTCTCTACAAGCTGGCCATCGAGGGAGACCGCTCGATCTGGGTCAACCTCTGCGCCTTGCTGTTTATCCTGCCGTTCTTCCTGTTCTCGGCGCTGGCCGGGCAATTCGGCGAGAAGTTCGCCAAGGATGCGTTGATCCGCCTGATCAAGCTCGGCGAGATCGTGATCATGGCCGTGGGGGCGGTGGGGTTTGTCTTCGATCACCTGTCGCTGATGCTGCTGGCGCTGTTCGCCATGGGCACCCACTCGGCGCTGTTCGGCCCGGTGAAATATTCGATCCTGCCCCAGGCGCTACGGGAGGAAGAGCTGGTGGGGGGCAACGGCCTGGTGGAAATGGGCACTTTCCTGGCGATTCTTGCCGGGACCATAGGCGCCGGGATCATGATGTCCTCCGCCCATTACGCACCGATTGTCTCGACGGCGATCATTGCCGTCGCCGTGCTCGGTTACCTCGCCAGCCGGGGCATCCCCCGGGCTGCGGCGGCCACCCCGGACATGCGTCTGAACTGGAACATCTTCAGCCAGTCCTGGGCCACCCTGCGCCTGGGCCTGGGGCAGACGCCGGCCGTGTCGCGCTCGATCGTCGGCAACTCGTGGTTCTGGTTTGTCGGGGCGATCTACCTGACGCAGATTCCGGCCTATGCCAAGGAGTGGATGCACGGCGACGAGACAGTGGTCACGCTGATCCTCACGGTGTTCTCGGTGGGCATCGCCGCCGGCTCCATGCTGTGCGAGAAACTCTCGGGGCGTAAGGTCGAGATCGGCCTGGTGCCTTTTGGCTCGTTCGGCCTGACGGTGTTCGGCCTGCTGCTGTGGTGGCATTCCGGCGGGATTGCGCCAAGCGAGGCGGGGTACAGCTGGCTCGAGGTCCTCGGTTTTGGCCACTCCTGGTGGGTGCTGATCGATATTCTCGGCCTGGGCATCTTCGGTGGTTTCTATATCGTGCCGCTGTATGCACTGATTCAGTCGCGGACCCCGGAGAACGAGCGGGCGCGGGTGATTGCCGCGAACAACATTCTCAACGCGCTGTTCATGGTGGTGTCGGCGATTGTCTCGATCGTCTTGCTGAGCCTGGCCAAACTGTCGATCCCGCAGCTGTTCCTGGTGGTGTCGCTGCTGAACATCGCGGTCAACGCCTACATCTTCAAGATCGTCCCCGAGTTCAGCATGCGTTTCATGATCTGGCTGCTCAGCCATTCCATGTACCGGGTCGAGCACCGCAACCTGGAGGCGATCCCGGACGAAGGCGCGGCGTTGCTGGTGTGCAATCACGTGTCCTTCGTCGATGCCTTGCTAATCGGCGGCGCGGTGCGGCGGCCGATTCGTTTCGTGATGTATTACAAGATCTACAACCTGCCGGTGCTCAACTTCATCTTCCGTACCGCCGGGACCATTCCGATTGCCGGGCGCAACGAGGACATCCAGATCTACGAAAGGGCGTTCACCCAGATTGCCCGCTACCTCAAGGATGGCGAGCTGGTGTGCATCTTCCCGGAAGGCAAGCTGACCACCGATGGCGAGATCAATGAGTTCAAGGGCGGGCTGACGCGGATTCTCGAAGAGACGCCGGTGCCGGTGATTCCGCTGGCGTTGCGGGGGCTGTGGGGCAGCTTTTTCAGCCGCGATCCAAGCAAGGGACTGTTCCGCCGCCTGTGGTCGCGAGTGACCCTGGTGGCGGGTTCGGCCGTGACCGCCGACAGTGCCGAACCGGCCCGTTTGCAAACCCTGGTGGGCGAGCTGCGCGGTAGCGTGCGCTAGGTTTCCAGCGCCTATAAAAACGCCCACAGAGTTGTGGGCGTTTTTGTTGGGGCGTTTGCTTGTATCAGGCCGCGCTGACCTTCAAGCCGATCAGCCCGGTAATGATCAGCGCCACGCTGGCCAGGCGGAACAGCGCCATGGACTCACCGAACAGAATGATCCCGGCGATCACCGTGCCGACCGCGCCGACCCCGGTCCAGATAGCATAGGCAGTGCCCAGCGGCAGCTCTTTCATGGCCAGCCCCAGCAGGCCGAGGCTGACCGCCATGGCGGCGATGGTCAGGGCGGTGGGGAGAGGGCGACTGAAACCGTCGGTGTACTTGAGGCCGACGGCCCAGCCCACTTCAAACAGGCCGGCGAAAAACAGAATGATCCAGGACATGATGACCTCCATCGATTGACGGGGTCGTCCCCAGATTAATGACTCGATCGAGCCGCGGGGTCGTCCCCGCGTTGCGCAGTATAGTGCCCATCATTAATCCGGGGATCAAGGTTTCTCCTCAGTCGCTCGCCTGCTGGACAGCCAGTGCGTGGTCGTCCTTTTCGCTCATGCGGCGGAACCAGGTGGAAAGCAGCGCCCCGGAAATGTTGTGCCAGACGCTGAACAGGGCGCTGGGCACCGCCGCCAGCGGCGAGAAGTGCGCGCTGGCCAGGGCGGCGCCGAGGCCGGAGTTCTGCATGCCGACTTCCAGGGCCAGGGATTTGCGTTGCGCCAACGGCAGTTTGAACAGGCGGCCGGTGAAGTAACCCAGCAGGTAACCGAAGCTGTTATGCAGCATCACCACGGCCATGATCAGCAGGCCGGACTCGGCGATTTTCGCCTGGCTGGCGGCCACCACCGCGGTGACGATGATCACGATGCTGACCACCGATACCAGCGGCAACACTTCCACCGCATGCCGCACCCGGTCGCCGAGCACACGCTGGGCAATCACCCCGAGCACGATCGGCAGCAGCACCACCTGCAGGATCGACCAGAACAACTCCATGAACGAGACCGGCAGCCAGGCCGAGGCCAGCAGCCAGATCAGGGCCGGGGTCAGCAGTGGCGCCAGCAGGGTGGTGACGGCGGCGATCGCCACTGACAGCGCCAGATCGCCGCGGGCCAGCCAGGTCATGACGTTGGATGACGTACCGCTCGGGCAGCAGCCGACCAGGATCACGCCGACGGCGATTTCCGGCGGCAGGTGGAATACCTGGCACAGCAACCAGGCCACGCCCGGCATGATCACGAAGTGCGCGACCACGCCCAGGGCCACGCGCCACGGATGGCGGGCGACTTCGGCGAAGTCTTCGAGCTTCAGGGTCAGGCCCATGCCGAACATCACCAGGCCCAGCAGCGGCACGATGGCGCCCTTGAGGCCGATGAACCAGTCCGGCTGCAAGAACGCCACCACCGCGAAAATCAGAACCCAGTAGGCAAAGGTATTGCCGACAAAACGACTTAATGCTGCCAGTGCACGCATGGCCTGTTCCTTCTTATATGAAAACGCCACCGAAAGCGGTGGCGTCTGTGGTGCTCCCGCAGGAGCGAGCGAGTTGGCGATTAGGCCGGATGCGGCCCGCCGCCGGCAAGCAGGCTGCTACAAGATCAGATGCCTTGTGGAATCTCTTCGCCACCCAGGGCTTCGAACAGCGCCGGGAGGAAATCGCCGAAGGTCAGCATCATCAGGGTGAAGCTGGCATCCAGCTGGCCGAGGGCTTCGTCGCCGCCGTCCTGCTCCGCCTGATCCTGCAGCAGGTCCTCGAACTTCAGGCGCTTGACCGTCATCTTGTCGTCGAGCATGAAGGACAGTTTGTCCTGCCAGGCCAGGGACAATTGGGTGACCACCTTGCCGGTGCTCAGGTGCAGCTGGATTTCTTCGCTGGTCAGGTCCTGGCGCTTGCAACGGACGATACCGCCGTCTTCATGGGTGTCGCGCAGCTCGCACTCGTCGAGCACGAAGAAGTCGTCGGCGGCTTGTTGGGTTTTCACCCAGTCGGTCATGATCGCGGTCGGCGCGGTCTTCACGGTCAGCGGACGCACCGGCAGGGTGCCGAGCACTTCGCGCAGGGTGGAAAGCAGGTCTTCGGCGCGTTTCGGGCTGGCCGAGTTGACCAGGATCAGGCCCTGTTTCGGCGCGATGGCGGCGAAAGTCGAGGAGCGGCGGATAAAGGCGCGGGGCAGGAAGGCCTGGATGATTTCATCCTTGATCTGATCGCGTTCCTTTTTATAGACCTTGCGCATTTGCTCGGCTTCGATCTCTTCGACCTTTTCCTTGACCGCGTCGCGCACCACGCTGCCAGGCAGAATACGTTCTTCCTTGCGCGCGGCGACCAGCAGGAAGTCCTGGCTGACGTGCACCAGCGGCGCATCTTCGCCTTTGCCGAATGGCGCGACGAAACCGTAAGTGGTCAACTCCTGGCTTGCACATGGACGCGCCAGTTTGGTGGCCAGTGCGGTTTCCAGCGCCTCAGCATCAAAGGGCAGATCTTGGGTCAGGCGATAGATAAGCAGGTTCTTGAACCACATGGGGTGAATCTCTCCTTTATACAAAGGGGGGCATTATTCTCCGCGCAGCTCCATAGGCCAACCCTCCGCTAAGCCTTTGGAAGGCCTGAAAAAATTATTTTAAAAAGTGCTTGCCAGAGTAGGGGGCGCTCCGTAGAATGCGCGCCACACCGAACGTGAAGGGTGATTAGCTCAGCCGGGAGAGCATCTGCCTTACAAGCAGAGGGTCGGCGGTTCGATCCCGTCATCACCCACCATTCGCTTTCAGTGTTACGCGCAGCGGTAGTTCAGTCGGTTAGAATACCGGCCTGTCACGCCGGGGGTCGCGGGTTCGAGTCCCGTCCGCTGCGCCATATTCGATGATCTGGAACACTGAACGCCAGGTCATCACAGAAAGCCCGCTAACGCGGGCTTTTTTGTGCCTGTGTTCCGCGCGAGGCGCCCGATACATCGTAATTCAGCTTTTTTAATAATTTTGTTATTTAAATCAGCACGTTATGAATTTCTGTGTAATAATGCGCCCCGCAACGAAGGTAAAGGGTGATTAGCTCAGCTGGGAGAGCATCTGCCTTACAAGCAGAGGGTCGGCGGTTCGATCCCGTCATCACCCACCACTTGCTTTCAACGCTACGCGCAGCGGTAGTTCAGTCGGTTAGAATACCGGCCTGTCACGCCGGGGGTCGCGGGTTCGAGTCCCGTCCGCTGCGCCATATTCGATGAGCTGGAACACTGAACGCCAGCTCATCACAGAAAGCCCGCTCACGCGGGCTTTTTGCTGTCTGGAGTATGTAAATGTTCCCCAAAAAAGCGGCCCGCGGGCCGCTTTTTTCGTTTCTGGATCACTGCTCGGCATTGCGGCTGTGCCGGTAGTCACTGACCGCTTCGTACACCGCCTTGCGCAGGCGGTTGATGCCGCCGATGGGGCGGTGCGCTTCCAGCCCGAACCAGGGGTTGAAGGACAGGTTGTCGCATTGCAGGTTCTGCCGCGGGGTATCGAAGTCCTGGGCAGGAATTTTGATCCGCGCCACGGTTTCGAAGGGCGCATCGCTTTCTCGCCATTCGATGCTGGTGTCTTCGATGGGCATGTAGTGGCTTGGGTCCTGGTGCTGCACCTGCAATACGAAGCAGGCCGGCACGCGGTCGGTCGACAGCTGCTGGTTCAGGGCGTTGCGTAGAAAGTTGGGCAGGGTCTGGTTTTGTGGGGGCAGGTTGTATACCGGGCAGCTGTCGGGATCCGGCGCGACACGGAACTTGGCGTTGGCGCTGCCGAACTTGTAGGGCGAAACCGAAAAATAGCGGGTTTGCGTCGGGCTGGCCGGGGGCGGTGACAGGGTGGCCAAGGCAATGAACAGGTGGCGGACCTGCCAGGTGCGTGGGTTCCAGCCGGGGAAAAAGGCCCCGACCTTTTTTCCGTCCGCCTGCGCGGCGACATTCTGCCGGTACTCGGCGACATCGCTGACGAAGAAGTTCGGATGGTTGAACATCACGAAATCCTGCTCGCCACGGCCCTGCTGTTCCTTCAATAGCTGGGTGCCGGGCACATTCAACAACTTGATCGCCATCCCGCGCGCGTCACGAATGCTGTCGAACTGTGGATAAGCATTGCCGTTGGACAGCCGCACCATGGCTTGCCAGGTCTTGCCGGGTTCGGCGAATACGCCCTGGCGCAACGGCGGCGCCAGTTGCTCGAGCACCTGGACCTCGGCCTTTACGCAGCCGTGGGCCTTGGCATGGGCGTCGCGCAGGTAACGGGTGTTATCCCGGTGCTGATCGACGATGCGCACGGCGGTCTGGATGATGTCCTGGGTCATGGCGGCTTCGCCGGGCGGAACCTGTTCTTCGGTCGAGACCGGCCCCTGGTAGCGCCAGATCGACCAGGCGCTGTTCAGCGCCCAGCCGAGCAGGGCGATCAGCACCAGCAGCAGAAGTGTCTTGAGCAGCAGCGCACCGATGCGCAGCCATAAGGTGATCAGCATGAAACCGTCCTTTCGATGAGGGCGAGGGTCATGGCAGTTGCGCCTCCAGCGGCCCGCCCAGCACTTTCAGGTACTCCAGCAGGGCCCAGCGTTCCTCGGGTTGCAGCAGGCGGCCGATCACCCCGTCGCCACGCTTGCCCGAACGGAATTCATGGCCGCTGTTGTGATTGCCGCTGATCCTGGTATCGAACAGAAAGCCGTTCTTGAACGGCTCGGTACGATAGCCCAGATGCTTCGGATCGTATTCGAAGGTGCCTTTATAGAAGGTGCTGGCGCGTTCGTCCTGAGGCGAAAGCAACTGGTACAGGCTGGGCACCGAGCCGTTATGCAGGAAGGGCGGGGTAGCCCATACCCCGGCCAGCGGCCGGGCCTTGTAGGCGCGCAGTTCGCGGACGCCGATCGGCAAGCCATAGCCGTCGAGTCGCGGGTGTTCCTCCGGAGTCACCTGGGCGTCCCGGTAGGCGCGCTCCTCAACGAAGGCAGTGACATAGGCCAGGCCCTTGGCCGCTGACAGCTGGCGCATGTCCAGCGGCTCAGTGGGTGTGGGGTGCAACTGGACATTCGATTGCGCCAGTTCGGCGGCGTCCCATTGCAGCGCGCTCAGGTCGTAACGCTGATCGGCAATATTGTTAGCCGTATTCGGGTCGGTACCGATCACTGCAACCGGCAGCATCTTCAGTTGTTGTACCGGGCGCCCGTTGACCTCGGTGACCGGCGGGACATGGCAACCTGCACAGTTTTCCGCGAACAGCGCTCGCCCCTTGGCCGCCAGGGGCTTGTCGATGTCGCCGAACAGTTCTTCTGGCCAGGTCGGCGGTTTCAGTCGTTGCAGGGTTTCTTCGATGCGATTGAGGTCGCGCACCCGAACGCTCGACGGGTAGCGGGCGTCGCCCTTGAGCGGCTGGCCCTGGGCATCGAAGAAGTTCAGGGTGGCGCCTACACCCAGCGCCTCGCCGATATTGCGGGCCATGGGTTGCTGGGCCGAGCCGTTCCACTGCACCCAGTCGAAGGTCCAGATGTCCCATAGCTGCGGATAGTCCACCGGTGCGTTGGCTACCCGATAGTTGTCGGGGGAAATGGCGTCGCCGAAGCTGGCATTGGCGATCCGGCCAAAGGCATCGGTACGTCCGGGGCCTTCCTCAGTGGGATAGAGGCCGCGGTGAGTGTCGTTCCAGGCGACGTGCAGGAGGGTGTCCAGCGACGCCTTGAAGTCCTTGCGCAGTTGTTCATGCTCGGCGTCGTAGTCCTGGCCCAGCACGTTGCGGGCGAAGCGCTCGAATTTCCACGGGTTGTAATAGGTCGACGCCAGGCTGGCGACCAGCGCCTGGCCGAAGCTGCCGCCGCGCAGGGTGGGCACGCTGGAGGGCAATACATGTTGCGCCGAACCGCCGTCGACCCGCAGGGCCTGCTGGTTGTAGCGCAGCTCGCCGGTGTGGCAGGCGGCACAGGTGATGTCCAGGTACTGCTGCGGGCTGCCAGGGTTCTGATGGCGAGTGAAACCGACCGGCAGGTTCGCCGGGTTATCGGCGCTGGCCTGCTGCGCTGGATCCACCAGGAAGCCGAAGCGGGCCAGGTACTGCGGCGCGGCGAAGCGTTGCGTGGAGAAGGGCAGTTCCAGGGCGGCGAACCACTCATAACGCAGGCCCTTCACCTGAGTGCCCTGGGGGGTGAAGTAATAGGTCTGGCGGTCGGCGGCGCTCCATTGATCCTGATAGTGCACCTGCCGGGCGGGCATATAGTCGGGCAATTTCGGATTGGCCACGTAATACAGGACCACGGCCAGGGCGACGCCGATCAGGGCGAGGATCAAGAGCAAAACACGGGATAAGAGGCGCAAGATAAACATCCTTGTCGAGTTGTGGCTCTCTTATGCCTCAAGGGCAAACTGCCGGGCAAGTGGCCATTACGTCCGCTGTCATTACTTTGCGGTCGAGGTGTTCTTTCCCGCGCTCGTTGTAATGGCTGGCGAAATGCTTTTAAACACGTGAACTTATCGGGCTAATCCGGCTCTCATGCCGGTAGCCATTGGTCGTGGCCGCCTGATAAGCTCGCGGCTTTACTCGATTGCCCTTTAGGCGCATGAACAAGGAAATAGCATGAAACAGCATCGGTTAGCGGCGGCGGTAGCCCTGGTTAGCCTGGTACTTGCGGGTTGTGACTCGCAGACCAGCGTGGAGCTGAAAACCCCGGCGCAGAAAGCTTCCTATGGTATCGGCCTGAACATGGGCAAAAGCCTTGCCCAGGAAGGTATGGATGACCTGGATTCCAAAGCGGTAGCCCAGGGCATCGAAGATGCCATCGGCAAGAAAGAACAGAAGCTGAAAGACGACGAACTGGTCGAAGCCTTCGCCGCGCTGCAAAAGCGTGCTGAAGAGCGCATGGCCAAGATCAGCGAAGAGTCGGCAGCAGCCGGCAAGAAATTCCTCGAAGAAAACGGCAAGAAGGCTGGTGTGACCACTACCGCCTCCGGCCTGCAGTACGAAGTGCTGAAAAAAGCCGATGGCGCCCAGCCTAAGCCGACCGACGTGGTGACCGTTCACTACACCGGCACCCTGACCAACGGCACTGTGTTCGACAGCTCGGTCGAGCGCGGCAGCCCGATCGATCTGCCGGTCAGCGGCGTGATTCCGGGTTGGGTCGAAGGCCTGCAACTGATGCACGTCGGCGAAAAGTACAAACTGTACATCCCGAGCGATCTGGCCTACGGCGCACAGAGCCCGAGCCCGGCCATTCCGGCCAACTCGGTTCTGGTGTTCGAGCTGGAACTGCTGGGTATCAAGGATCCAGCGAAACAAGACGACGCCAAGTAATCTTCGTCTGGTTCAATGACAACGCCCCGTCCTTACGGGGCGTTGTCGTATCTGGTCGTTGGTCCGGGAAAAAATGCGAACCCACGGCATAAGGCATAGTCTTAACAGCATGTGTTGCGGCTAGCCGCATGAGGCTGCCAAGTCAATGAAATTATGGGTTTTTTTATGTGAGTAAAAAACGCCCGATCTGAGCCGAGCCCTTGTAAAACGGGGCTTTCAGCTGTGAAAAGCGGCTCTGTTCACAAGGTTATCCACAATTTGTGTGGATAACATTTCAGTGGGAGTGACGATGAAAGCACCCTGGAATTTTGCCCGCTTCCTGCCCCTGGCCGGCCGCTTGCTCAGCCGTGGCCGACTGCCGACCCTGTTGTTCGCCGTGGCCAGCAAAGGCGCCTTGCAAGGCGGCCGTCTTGGCAAGCTCAAGGACGATCTGCGTCTGCTGCAGGCCCTGTGCCTGGCTTACTGGCGTGGCGAGTACCGCGCCATCAGCCCCAAGGCGCTGCTGTCGGTGGTCGCGGGCCTGATGTACTTCCTCAGCCCGCTGGATGCCATCCCGGACTTCCTGCCGATGTTCGGCATGCTCGACGATATCGCCGTTCTGGCCTGGATCATGAAAACCCTGGACGGCGAACTCAGCGCCTTTCGCGCCTGGCGCAATCGCCAGCAACCGGAGAAGCTGGCGGTAGTGGAACGTTTGCCCGACACCCCGGAACAACTGCAATTGGAAGGTCCGAAGAAAAACTGAGGTGAATTCGGATCCATACAACGATGCCCCCGCGACCTTAGTGACTGTTAGGATTACACTTCATAAGGAAAAGTCCGACTCGTTATGTGTCGTCCTACGGGGTAGTAATGGATATTCAGATAATTGCACGCGATGGCGAGCCCGAATATGCGGTTCTGCCATGGGCTCAGTATCAGGCTTTGCTAAAAGCCGCAGGTATCACCGAACAATCTCCGCGAGAAGCCAGGGGGGGTATCGCGACCACAGCCGACCAGCCGCTTCCAGGTCTGGATCAACTTCGCAGTTTGCGTGAAGCCAAGGGCATCGCCATTGAGGCGCTTGCCCGTACGGTAGGTATCAGTCCGTCATATCTGGCCATGATTGAAAGCGGTGAGCGTCAACCCGACGCCGCTATACGCCGTAGCCTGGCCTGGGAATTGACGGTTCCGGGTTGGAGGGATGAATCGTGAGCGTAAGGATCAGTCGTCAACATTGGGATGGCCTGTTGGGGGAACTCGACCAGGCCCGTCGGCAACGCCATCTTTTGACCTATCGCGCTCTGCTTGAGCGCTTGCAGCTACCCAGCCCCGCCATGCAGACCCTGACGGCGGCCCTTGAACATCTGGCCGCGCTGGATGCGCGTGCGGAGCAGCCGTTGCGCAGTTCGCTGGTGATCAGCCAGGGGGCGAGTCGATTGCCGCGCACCGGTTTTTTCGAGTGTGCGGAGCGCCTCGGGCGTTTTTCCGGGCCTTCCGATGGGGTCGCGGCCGCGTCGTGGCACGCCTCGGAAGTGGTTCGTGTGTTCGAGTACGAATACCCCGAGTCGGTGGAGGCCTGAGTGTTCTGGCGCCTCAAGGCGCGAGCCGGCTACTGGCTGGCTCGCCGGTTGTTTCATTGGCCCTGGTTTGTGCGTCAACCTCGGGGCTGGCACTGGTTGGAGGGGCAATTGGCGCGCATGGCGAACCTGGGGGACGTCGACGCACAGAGCTTTTATGGCCATATCCTGACCTTTCGTGGCCAGGGGCTGGGGGCTCGCGAAGAAGGCATACGCCTGTTACGTCTTGCCGGCTTGGCCGGGGACGCCAAGGCGGCCTATCAGATGGGCGTCATCAGCCTGGCCGGTTCGCCCAGCAAGGCCGCGGATGCGGCGCAAGCTGCCCGTTGGTGGGCCCTGGCGGCGAAAGCCGGGCATCCCCTGGCCGAGGTCAAGCTGGCGCAGCTGAATCAGTCGAGTACGCCAGACCCGCAAGCCGGTCCGCGTCAGCCGTAAAGCCATCTGCCATCTGGCGGCTGTCGATCACATGGATGCTGTAGCCCGGCACGTTCTTGGCGTGGTGCTTGGCTTGCGAGGCCAGCTCGGCCAACTGGCTGGCATCGAGTTGTCCACAGGCCTGTGGATACAGGTGCACCACGCCAATGGACAGTGACAGCAAGGCGAACTCCTGGCGAATGCCCTGGCGGTTGGGGGCGATGAAGCAGCCGGCTTCCAGGTGTTCGCTGCGATAAAAACGCCGGCACTGGCTATGGAAGTCGTCCAGCAGCTGGTTCAGGCGTTTTTGCCAGTCCTCGGGGCCCAATACCAGGAGAAAGTCGTCGCCGCCGATATGGCCGACGAAATCGCGGCTGGGGTCCACCCGGTCATTCAGGCACTGCGCCAGGCACAACAGCACTTCATCGCCACGGCCGTAGCCATAGATATCGTTGAAGGGTTTGAAGCTGTCGATGTCCACGTAACAGATCAGCGATTCCCGTCCTTGTTGCAGCAGGTGGGTCAGGCACTACTGGATCGGCACGTTACCAGGCAGCAGGGTCAATGGGTTGGCATAACGCGCCTGCTGGATCTTCAGCTCGGTAATCAGCTTGAGCACATCGATCACCCGCCCCAGGCCCAGGTAGCTACCGTTGAGGGTGATGATGAAATCCTCTTCGATCCGTTGCCGGGCACGACTGGTGATCAGGCGGCTGACTTGTTGCAGCGACTGGCTGATCTCTACCGCGAGGAAGTCATCGTTCATCAGGCGGCTGATGGGCTTGCGGGCAAACAGGTCGGTGGCGAAGGGCTTGAGCAGGGCATCGGACAATGAATGGCGGTGCACGATGCCGCAGGGCTGGCCCTGTTCGTCGAGCACCGCCAGCGAGTTGAGGTTGGCTTGGCGACGGAAGGCTTCCAGCACTGTGGCCGTCGGTATGTCGCGTGCTACCGCCGGTTGTTCGTTGAGCAGGGCACTGAGGTCGCTGCCTTCGTCGTTGAGCGTCGCGGGAGTGCTTTCGCGCTTGGGCAGCAGGTTGCGGCCATCGCGGGGCGGATGTTCCTGGGGGCGGCAGAGCAGGTAACCCTGTAGCAGGTCCACGCCCATTTCCGTGAGCACCTCCAGCTCTTCCGCCACTTCGATGCCCTCGGCGATCACCTGGGCCCGGGAGGCCTTGGCGATTTGCAGGATCGAACCGACGAACTCGCGCTTGAGGGCATCCTGATGAATGCCATCGATAAAGTGCCGGTCGATCTTCACGTAGTCCGGGCGCAGCTCGGACCACAGGCGCAGGCTCGAGTAACCGGCGCCGAGGTCGTCCAGGGCGATCGAGAAACCCATGTCCCGATAATGATGCAGCGCATTGTGCAGCAGCTGGAAGTCATCGATTGGCGTCTGCTCGGTGAGTTCGATCACCACCTGGCTCGGCGGAATACCGAAGTCTTGCAGCAATTGCAGGGTGCGCCCGGGCTGGTGGGCAGCCTCCAGCAGCGATTCCGGAGAGACGTTGAGGAACAGCTTGCCGGGCAACTGCTGCTCGCTGAACCCCTTGCAGGCGCTCTGGCGGCAAGCGATTTCCAGCTCGTTGAGGCGTCCGGCCTGGCGGGCCACGGCAAACAGGGCGACAGGGGAGTGCAGCGGGCTGTTGGACGGACCACGGGTCAAGGCTTCATAGCCGAGAATGCGTCGTTCGGAGAGGCAGATGATCGGCTGGAACAGACTGTGCAAACCGCTTTGAGCCAGGATTGAACTCAAGGCACTCAGCTGTTCGGTCGTGGTCATGGCGATCTCTGTCGATAAAAAAGGACCGGGCGCGCCCTTGATTCAAGAGCAGCGCCCGGTCCTTTATTTCACGACAGAATGATGACTGTTTGATGACGCTCCGAGGAGCGTCAGCATTAAATTGCCATCATCTCAGTGCTTGGCGACCGCGGTGTTGAGCTTCAGGTAATCGAGGAGGATTCGCCCGGTTTCGCTGAGGTAAGCGTCGTCTTCCGGCTTGGTCTTGTCCGGATCGGCGGCCGCAATGGCGTCCTCGTCTTCTTTCTTCAGCTCCTTGAGCGGCTCTTCACCCTTGGCCTTGCGGCGGATGTTTTCCAGCGCCAGCTGCTTGGCCTCGATGTCGGCGTGCTGCGCCCGACGTTCGGCTTCGTTGAGGCTGACGGTTTTTTCCGCCATCAGCTTCTTGGCCAGGGCCAGCTTGTCGCGGATGAAGACGAACTCGGCGTCCTTGGCCGAGCGCACGTCATGCTCGGATTTCAGCTGCGCGAGGAACGGCTTGAACGGATCCACCGCCGGCTTGATGGCCGGGCGAATGGTGTCCCATGGCATGGCTTCGGGCAGGGCGCTTTCGCCGATTTCCTTGGTGTCGATGATCGACGGGTAATCGATGTCCGGCAGCACGCCCTGATGCTGGGTGCTCTGCCCGGAAACCCGGTAGAACTTGGCCAGGGTCAGTTTCAGCTCGCCGTGGTTGAGCGGCTGGATGGTCTGCACGGTGCCTTTGCCGAAGGTCTGGCCACCGATGATCAGGGCACGGTGATAGTCCTGCATCGCACCGGCGAAAATCTCCGAGGCCGAGGCCGAGAGACGGTTGACCAGCAGCGCCATCGGCCCTTTGTAGAAGGCGCCAGGGTTTTCATCTTCGAGCACGTCGACCCGGCCGTCGGCGTTACGCACCAGCACGGTAGGGCCCTTGTCGATGAACAGGCTGGTCAGCTCGGTGGCTTCCTGCAGGGAACCGCCGCCGTTGTTGCGCAGGTCGATAACCACGCCGTCGACCTTGTCTTTCTGCAACTCGGTCAGCAGTTTCTTCACGTCACGGGTGGTGCTCTTGTAGTCTGGATCGCCGGCACGGAAGGCCTTGAAGTCCAGGTAGAAGGCCGGGATCTCGATCACCCCGAGCTTGTAGTCCTTGCCGTCCTGCTTGAGGTTGAGGATCGACTTCTTCGCCGCCTGCTCTTCCAGCTTCACCGCTTCGCGGGTGATGGAGACGATCTTGCTGGTCTGGTCGTTCGGCGCGTTGCTCGCCGGGATGATTTCCAGGCGCACCACCGAGCCTTTCGGACCACGGATCAGCTTGACCACTTCGTCCAGGCGCCAGCCGACCACGTCGACCATTTCCTTGTCGCCCTGGGCCACGCCGATGATCTTGTCCGCCGGGGCCACCTGCTTGGTCTTGTCGGCCGGGCCGGCCGGCACCAGGCGCACGACCTTGACCTGGTCGTTGTCGCTCTGCAACACGGCGCCGATGCCTTCCAGCGACAGGCTCATGTTGATGTCGAAGTTCTCCGCGTTATCCGGCGACAGATAGTTGGTGTGCGGGTCGTAGGACATGGCGAAGGTGTTGATGTACGCCTGGAAGATATCTTCGGCGCGGGTCTGGTCCAGGCGGGCGAGCTGATTCTTGTAGCGCTTGGTCAGCGTTTCCTGAATCTGCTTGGGTTCCTTGCCGGCGATCTTCATGCGCAGGACTTCGTCCTTGACGCGCTTGCGCCACAGGTCGTCGAGTTCCGCGGTGGTCTTGAGCCACGGCGCGTCCTTGCGATCGATCAGCAAGGACTCCTTGGTGGTGAAGTCGAATTTGTCGACGCCTTTGCCCAGCTCGGCCAGGGCAAAGTCCAGGCGCGCCTTGACGCGGTCCAGGTAGCGTTTGTAAATGATGAAGCCGGCGTTCAGGTCACCGCTTTTCAGGAAGTCGTCGAACTGGGTTTTCCACTTGTCGAATTCCGCGATGTCGCTGGCCATGAAGTAGCTGCGCGACGGGTCCAGCAGCTTCAGGTAGCTGTCATAGATGATCGCCGAGCGCGCGTCGTCCAGCGGTGGCTTGCTGTAGTGATGACGCTTGAGCAGCTCGACGACATTGAGGCTGGCAATTACCTCGTCGCGATCCGGCTGAAGTTTGTCCCAGCTATTGGCTGCGAACGTATTGGTCGACATCGGCAGCAGACCGAGACCAATGAAAAGAGCGAGGGCGGTGCTGGGGAACAAATGCTTCATGCTGATTCGACGCGGGGGCAATTGATAACGCATATTAGGCCGTCTTTGAAGTCGCCGGTTCCACAAGGACCGGTCGCATAATGCAAAAAGCCCGGTGCTACAGCTCCGGGCTCAGTCCAGACTCACTATGGAGGCACTGTGAAAGCATTGCAAGGCGTTGAAGGTCATGTGGAGTGGGTTGAAGAGCCCAGTCCGACGTGCGACGTAGGACAAGTGCGAATCCGTGTGGCGGCCGCGGGACTGAACCGGGCCGACCTGTTGCAACGGGCCGGGCTCTATCCGCCGCCACCGGGCGCCAGCAAGGTGCTGGGCCTTGAGTGCTCGGGGGTGATCAGCGAGGTCGGCCCGGGTTCTGCGTGGCAGGTCGGCGATCGGGTCTGCGCACTGCTGGCCGGGGGCGGCATGGCCGAGGAAGTGGTGGTCGATGCCCGTCATGTCCTGCCGGTGCCGGAAGGGCTGTCCCTGGCGCAAGCGGCGGCGCTGCCCGAGGTGTACAGCACTGCCTGGCTGAACCTGTTCCAGCTGGCGGCCCTCAAGCCGGGGGAAAAGGTCCTGCTGCACGCCGGCGCCAGTGGTGTCGGTTCGGCCGCGATCCAGTTGTGCAAGGCATTCGGCAACCCGTGCTGGGTCAGCGTCGGTTCCGCCGACCGCCTGGCCTACTGTGAAGCGCTGGGGGCCCAGGGCGGCGTGGTGCGCACCGACGGCCTGGAAGGCCTGCGGGATTTCGGGCCGTTCGATGTGATCCTGGATCCGGTCGGCGCCAACTATGCCGCGCATAACGTCAAGCTGCTGGCCCTGGACGGGCGCTGGGTGCTGATCGGCTTGATGGGCGGGCGCGAGGCCCAGTTGGACCTGGCACAGATCCTCGGCAAGCGCATCCAGTTGCTGGGTTCGACCTTGCGCAGCCGCGACGAGCAGTTCAAGGCCGATCTGTTCAGCGACCTCAGCCAGCATATCTGGCCACTGTTCGCCGAAGGGCGCCTGAGCCCGCAGCTGGCCATGACCTTCCCGATCAAGGACGCCGAAGCAGCCTTTGCCGAGCTGGCGACCAACCAGGTGTCGGGCAAGCTGGTGCTGCTGATCGACGAGACCTTGGCCTGATCCTGTAGCCGCTGCCGAAGGCTGCGATAAGCCCGAAGGGCTTTTTAGCGATCTTCAGATCTTGCGCCCACGTTGTGGGCGATCGCAGCCTGCGGCAGCGGCTACAGAGGCACCTACTTCCACTGATGAATCGGCCAGCCGGCCTTTTCCGCGTGTTCGCGCAGTACCGGGTCCGGGTTGACCACATGCGGGTAGTCGACCTTCAGCAGCAATGGCAGGTCGTTGCGCGAGTCGGAATAGAAGCTCGCGCCTTCGAGGTTTTCTTCTTCGGCATCCAGCCATTCCAGCAGGCGGGTGACCTTGCCTTCGCGGTAGGTCAGGGTGCCCAGGGTATTGCCGCTGTAGACCCCGTGCAGCACCTCCAGCTCGATCCCCAGGACTTCATCGATGCCCAGGCGTTCGGCGATGGGCTGGACCAGGTGAGTGCCCGAGGCCGAGATCACCAGGATCCGGTCGCCGGCCTTGCGGTGTGCGGCGATGGCCTTGCAGGCATCGCTGAAAATGATCGGTTCGATCACGTCCTCGACCCAGGGGCCGACCAGGTGCCCGACCTCTTCCGGGGTGCGTCCGGCCATCGGCTCCAGGCTGAAGGCCATGAACTCCTCCATGGCCAGCTTGCCGTGGCTGTAGGCGTCCATCAGCTCGTTGTTGCGGCGCATGAAAGACTCGCTGTCGACCCAGCCCAGGCGCCCCATCTGTTCGCTCCAGAGGGTGGCGCAGTCGCCGTGGATCAGGGTCTCGTCCAGATCAAAAATTGCCAGGGCCATTAGTGCAGTTCTCTCCGAGAACAGCTTCAAGCTATAAGCTTCAAGCTGCAAGAATTGGATTTAGGTGCTTAGCAGTCTATCTATAACTTGAAGCTTGCAGCTTGTCGCTGCCGTCACGCTACTTCACAGAGGGCCGTGGGATCGATGGAAAGTGCCAGGCGTTGGCCGTCGGGGTGCAGATCGTCCGGCGAGCGGTTCAACACATCCACCACCAGTTCCACGCCACGGGCTTCGACCCGGTAGCGGATCACGTTGCCCAGCAGGCTGTGGCTGCGGATCAGCGCGTCGGGTTCGCCATCCTTGCGCAGCTCGATGGCTTCGGGACGAATCGCGATACGCCTGTTGATCGGCCGCTGCAGCAGCCTGCTGGCACTCTCGGCATCCAGCAGGTTGTAGTTGCCGATGAAGCCGGCGGCGAACACATCCACAGGTGCGGTGTAGAGCGTCTCGGCGTCGCCGCTCTGGACGATCTTGCCCTGGTTCATCAGGAAAATGCGGTCGGACATGGTCAGGGCTTCTTCCTGATCGTGAGTCACGAAAATCGTGGTCAGTCCCAGTTCGCGCTGGATCTGCCGGATCTGTTCGCGCAGGTGCTTGCGGATCCGCGCGTCCAGCGCCGACAGCGGCTCGTCCAGCAGCAACAGGCGCGGACGGGTCACCAGCGAGCGGGCCAGGGCCACGCGCTGGCACTGGCCCCCGGACAGTTGATGGGGATAACGGCTGGCGAAGTCGTGCAGTTCCACCAGGCGCAGGACTTCGAGCACGCGCTTGTGGCTCTCGTCGGCGTTGACCTTCTGCATGCGCAGGCCGAACGCCACGTTCTGCTCCACGGTCATGTTGGGGAACAGCGCATAGCTCTGGAACACCATGCCGATCCCGCGTTTTTGCGGGCTCAGGGGCACGATGTCGTGGCCGTCGAGGAGGATCTTGCCGGCGTCCACCGGGGTCAGGCCGGCGATGCAGCGCAGCAGGGTGGACTTGCCGCAGCCGGACGGGCCGAGCAGGGTGACGAATTCGCCCTTGTGGATTTCGCAGTTGATGTCGCTGAACACCGGGGTGCCACTGTAATTTTTCTGCAGGTGTTGGACGCTGACGAAGCTCATTGGCTTTTGTCCTTGTTCAAGATGTTGGCGGCCCAGGTCAGAACCAGCACAAAGAAGAAGTAGGAAATCACCAGCGCGCTGGTGAAGTGGCCGCTGCTGTTGCGCATATTGTTCAGGTAGACCTGCAGGGTTTCGTAGCGGGTGCCCACCAGGATGTTGGCGAACACGAATTCGCCGAACAGGAACGAGAACGACAGCAGCAGGGCCACCATCAGGCCCTTGCGCAGGTTCGGCAGCACCACCAGGAAAGCCGCCTGCCAGGTACTGGCGCCCAGCAGCTGGGCGGCGTCCATCAGGTCGCGCAGGTTGATCGCCTGCAGGTTATTGGTGATCGCCCGGTACATGAACGGCAGGGCCACGGTGAAGTAGCAGCCGACGAGGATCCACGGTGTGCCGACCATGGCGAACGGTCCCGAACCGTAGAGTTGCAGCAGGCCCACCGAGGACACCACCGGCGGCACCGCGAACGGCAGCAGGATCAGGATGTTCATCAGCGCATCGAGCTTTGGGAAGTGGTAGTGCACCACGAACAGCAGGGGCAGGATCAGCACCACCGACAGGATCAGGGCGCCGACGCAGACCAGCAGCGACTGGCCGAAGGCGTGCAGGAAGCGCGGGTCGCTCCACAGCTGGATGTACCACTTGAAGGTAAAGCCGCTGGGCAGGATGGTCGCCGACCAGTTGCTGGCGATGGAGTAGATCAGGGTCCCGGCCAGCGGCAGCAGGAGGATGGCGAACAGCAGGTACACCACGACCCGGTGATAGAGGGCGGCGGAGCCGGGTTCAGCGCGAGACATGGTAGCTCCTCTTCAACAGCAGCTGATGGACGATGGTCACCAGGGTCATCAGCGCCACCAGGACCACGGCCAGGGCGCTGGCCATGTTCGGGTCGAGGGAGATGTCGCCGGAAACCATGGCGGCGATGCGGATCGGCAGCACGTTGAAGTTGCCGGTGGTCAGTGCATAGACCGTGGCATAGGCGCCCAGGGCGTTGGCCAGCAGGATGACGAAGGTCCCCAGCAGCGCCGGGGTCAGCACCGGCAGGCCGATGTGGCGCCAGAACTGCCAGCCACTGGCGCCAAGCAGTGCCGCGGACTCGCGCCAGTCTTCACGCAAGGCATCGAAGGCCGGGTAGAGCAGCAGCACGCCCAGGGGGATCTGGAAGTAGGTGTAGAGGATGATCAGGCCGGTCTTGGAGTACAGGTTGAAGTCCTGAATGATCCCCGCCTGCTTGAGCATGATGGTGATGCTGCCGTTGAAGCCCAGCAGGATGATGAAGGCGAACGCCAGGGGCACGCCGGCGAAGTTGCTGGTCATGTTGGCGAAGGCGTTGACGAAGTTGCGCAGCTTCGAGTCGACCCGGCGCAGCGAGTAGCTGCCGAGAATCGCGATGACGATGCCGAACACGCTCGACCAGAAGCTGATCTCCAGGCTGTACTGGATGGCTTGCAGGTAGAACCTGGAACTGAAGATCTTGTTGAAATTGGCCAGGCCCCAGCCGAACTCTTCCGATTGCAGGCTGTTGACCAGCACCCAGAGCAGCGGGGCGATCTGGAACACGATGAAGAACAGGGCAAAGGGCAGCAGGCACAGGATCGCCAGCCATTTGCCGCGGGTGAATGCATTCACTTCAGCAACTCCCGGCATACAGGTTTGTCGTGGGGCGCGCCGAGCAATTCGCAGATGGTGCCGCACAGCTCGGTCTGATCCGGCGTGGCGACGGGGCTGAAACTGAACGCATCGCCGAGGACGAACAGCGGCACTTCCCGCTCCTCGGGCAGCAGGCCGTTGTGGGAACGGTCGTTGTTCATGCCGTGGTCGGCCGTCACCAGCACCTGGTAGCCGGCGTCGAGCCAGCCTTGCAGGTAGTCGGCGAGGATGATGTCGGCCGCGCGTGCGCTGTTGCGGTACTGCGGGCTGTCGAGGCCGTGCTTGTGGCCGGCGTCGTCGATGTTCATCGGGTGCACCAGCAGAAAGTTCGGCGCATGGCGCAGCCGCAGGTGTTCGGCGTCGGCGAACAGGTGGGAATCGGGGTAGTGGTCGTTCCAGTAGAAGTGCCCGTGCTGGATCGGCAGCTTCTTGTTGTCGGTATGCCGGTCCCGGGCCGGGTTGAACGGCGAGCGGTTGTACAACTCACTGATCCAGTGATAGGCCGCGGCGGCGGTGCCGAGCCCGGCGGCGCTGGCATAGTGGAAAATGCTGCGCTGGTTGGACAGGCGCGAGACGTTGTTGTGCACGATGCCGCTGTCCAGCGGTGGCACCCCGGTCAGGATGCATTCGTAGAGCGGTCGGGACAGGGCCGGCAGTTCGCATTCCAGCTTGTACAGCGCCGCGCGCCCCGCGCCGACGTAGGCCTGAAGGTGTCCCATGGCATGGCGGGCGACCTCATGGTTGAGGCCGTCGAGCACGACAAGGATGACGTTGTGTGACATGGGGGAGGACTCCGCAAGACAGAACAGCCCTGTAGGAGCGGAGCTTGCCCGCGATGGCTTCACTGCGGTTTAAGACAGACCGCAGTGCCTGTATCGCGGGCAAGCCTCGCTCCTACGGATGCAGCATTACTGCATGTTGATGATCACTTCTTCCTGCCATTTCTGTGGCAGGCCCTTGGAGGTTTTCTCCCAGGCGTCGGCGTCCTTGATCGGCGTGACTTTCTTGTACTGCTCGTTGGGCAGCAGGTTGGCCTGGACTTCGGCGGGCAGGGTCAGGTGCTCGGCGCGGATCGGACGGGCATTGCCGCGCGCCAGGTTGATCTGGCCGGCATCGCTGAAGATGTATTCACGGGTCAGCTTGGCCGCGTTCGGGTGCTTGGCGTATTTGTTGATGATGGTGGTGTAGCCGGAGATCACCGAACCGTCCGACGGGATCAGCACGATGTAGTCGTCCTTGTTGACCATCTTGTTGCGGTAGCTCAGGCCGTTGAAGTCCCAGACCACGCCGACTTCCACTTCACCCTTTTCCATGGTGGCGATGGTTGGGTTGGCCAGGGACAGGCGCCCCTGCTTGGCGATCTCGGCGAACATCAGCAGCGCCGGCTGGATGTTCTTTTCATCGCCGCCCTTGGCGATGGCCGCGGCCAGCACGCCGTTGGCGGCCTGGGCGGCGGTGCTCACGTCGCCGATGGAGACCTTGTATTTGCCTTTCTCCAGGTCGGCCCAGCTTTTGGGGGCTTCGGAGCCGTGCAGCAGCTTCTTGTTGATGATGAAAGCAATGGTGCCGGTGTAGGCCAGCGCCCAGTTACCGTCCTTGTCCTTGGCCCAGTCCGGGACCTGGTCCCAGGTGCTTGGCTTGTAAGGCTGGACCACGCCCTGCTTGACCGCGATCGGGCCGAAGGCCGCGCCGACGTCGCCGATGTCGGCGCTGGCGTTGTCTTTCTCGGCGGCGAACTTGGCGATCTCCTGGGCCGAGCTCATGTCGGTGTCGATGTGCTTGAGGCCGTAGTGCTTGGCCAGGTCTTCCCAGGTCCCTTTCCAGTTGGCCCAGTCGTCGGGCATGCCGACGCTGTTGACGGCGCCTTCGGCTTTCGCCGCGGCTTCCAGGGTCTTCAAGTCGGTATCGGCGGCCATGGCGGCGGTGCACAGGGCGATGGTCGAGCCTAACAGTGATGCCAGGAAAAGCTGTTTCATCCGAAGCTCCTTTGGGCGTGTTCAACGCTGTGTTTGTCTAACGTTGTTGGTCTAGGTCAGCAATACCTGAGCCAATTTAAGCCGGCTGGATGACACTTTGATGTCGGCATCAGTCCTGCAAGGCGTTTGCGAGTGTCAGGCACGGGTCTGCGAGATAAGCGTAGCCCAGGGCTAAGCAGCTGATATGAAAGGACTTGGCCAGCCAATTGCAGGTGTCTGGCACAGCGATTTGGCGGCGTTGTCATCTGTCAGTCATATGCAGTGCCTAGGCTCTCGGTGAAGGCTGAGTGCCTTTTTTCCCGGCACGTTTTGCCCTGAAACAGTGCTGGTCTAGTCCAGATAGGTAACGTTGATGCGCGAAGAGGCAGTCAAGGCGGTGACAGCCATTGGGCAGGTCCTGCAGGAACAGATCGATCACGGGTTGTTGGCACCCGGTAGCAAGCTGCCGGCCGAGCGCAAGCTCAGCGAGTTGTTCGGCACTACGCGGATTACCGTGCGCGAAGCTTTGTTGCAGTTGGAGGCCCAGGGCCAGATCTACCGCGAGGAGCGGCGCGGCTGGTTCGTCTCGCCGCCACGGCTGGCCTACAACCTGATGCAGCGCAGCCATTTTCACGCGATGGTCAGCGCCCAGGGGCGCGTGCCGTCGACCGAGATGATTTCGGCGCGCCTGCAACCGGCTTCAGCGGCGGTCTGTGCCTGGCTGCAACTGCCGGCGCTGTCCAGCGTGATCCAGATCCGTCGAGTACGGCGCATCGACGAGCGTCTGGTGCTGTATGTCGAGCACTACCTCAATCCGCAGTACTTTCCGGGCATTCTCGAGTTCGACCTGAACCAGTCGATCACCGAGCTGTATGCCCGGCACTACGACCTGCATTACGGGCGGGTGCGCTTCGAGATCGTGCCGACCTCCTTGCCGGTGGAGGCGGCCGCGGCGTTGAAGGTTTCGGCCGGCAGCCCCGGGTTGCGGATTGCCCGGGTCAATTACGACCAGCACCAGCGCCTGATCGACTGCGACCTGGAGTTCTGGCGCCACGACGCGATCCATGTCGGCGTCGATGTGGTCTGAGCCCGCTCCCGGTGCGGGAGCGAGCTTGTTCGCGATGACGCCAGGGGCCAGTCCTTAAGGTTTGGCCCCGGCAAACAGATAATCCGTGGTCAATGACGCCAGGGTACGCACGCCCACCACCAGCGCCGATTCATCGACAAAGAACCCCGGGTTGTGGTTCGGCGCGGCCTTGGCCATGTCCTGGTCCCGCGGTGTCACGCCGAGAAACACGAACAGCCCCGGTACCTCCTTGGCATAGAAGGAAAAGTCTTCCGCGCCCCCCACCAGCGGGCCCTGCACCACATCGTCCTTGGCCGCCCAGCGCAGGCTCGGCAGCATCTTTTCGGTCAGGGCCGGGTCGTTGATGGTCGGGTCGTACTTCTCGATGATGGTCACCTCGGCCTTGGCGCCGCCGCTTTCGGCGATCTTTTCCACGGTCTGGCGCACATCGCTGTGCAGCTTCTGGCGAATGCCGTAGTCGTACGAGCGGATGGTGCCGCTCATGTCCAGCGACTCGGGAATGATGTTGTAGCGCGTGCCACCGTTGATGGTGCCGATGCTGACCACCGAGGGAAACGACGAGATGTCGGTGCGGCGGCTGACCACGGTCTGCAGCCCGACTATGGCCTGGGCACCGACCGTGATCGGATCGATGCCGTCCCAGGGGCGGCCGGCGTGGGTCTGCTTGCCGAGAATCCTGATGCGCAGGTCGTCGGAGCTGGCCAGGGTCGGGCCTGGGCGGTAGGCGATGCGTCCGGCCGGAATCCCGGCCCAGACATGTAGGCCGAACACTGCGTCCGGCTTGGGCGATTTCATCACGCCTTCCTGCACCATCATCTTCGCGCCCCAGGTGTTCTTGCCGTCGGGGATGAAATCGCTCGGGCCTTCTTCGGCGGGCTGGAAATAGAACACCACGGTGCCGGGCAGGCGCTCGCGCATGTCGCTGAGGATTTTCGCCGTGCTCAGCAGGATGGCGGTGTGGGCGTCGTGGCCGCAGGCGTGCATGACGTCCACTTCCTTGTCCAGGTAGCGCCCCTTGGCCTTGGAGGCGAATGGCAGGTCCGCGACTTCCTTGACCGGCAGTGCGTCCATATCGGCGCGCAAGGCCACGGTGGGGCCGGGCAGGGCACCCTTGAGCACCGCCACCACGCCGGTGCGGGCGACGCCGGTCTTGACCTCCAGGCCCAGGGCGCGCAATTGCGTGGTTACCAGTTGTGCGGTGCGCTGTTCGGTGTTGCCGAGTTCCGGGTGGGCGTGGATATCGCGACGGGTTTCCAGCAGCACTGGCTCCAGGGCCTTGGCCTGTTCGGCGATGTGCTGGCGGGCCTGTTCCATGGCGCTGTCGTCGACAGCGTTGGCGGCCTGGCCGGACAAGGCCAGGACGCCGATCAGGCAGGCTTGGGCGATAGCGGATAGCTGCATAGGGGACTCTCTCCATGATTAGTGTTGTGCTGCTCAGGTGCCAGAACCTGTGACCGCCCCAACCCTGGAGAGTGCGGCCGCGCCCTTGCCGAGACGCGGCCGGACGCCTTACTCCTCTTGCTGGGGCCCGCCGCCGGCGGTGATCACCTGCACGCTCATGCGTGGCGTGGCCAGGTCCATTCCGGCTTCGTCGAGGTGGCGCTTGAGGGACAGGTTGAAGGCCCGTGACACCTCCCATTGCTTGATCGGCGCGGTCTTGAAGCGGGCGCGCAGAATCGCGTTGCCGGACTCGAAGCTTTCCACCCCCTGGAACTCCAGCGGCGACCAGATGTTGCGCCGTTGCAGCGGGTCGGTGCGCATCTTCTGGCCGACATCGCGCATCAGTTTGATGGCTTCGTCTATGTCCATGTTGTACGGAATGGCCACCCGGAAGATCGCGTAGCCGAACTCCCGGGAGTAGTTCTTGATGCTCTTGATTTCGCTGAACGGGATGGTGTGCACGATGCCGTCGATGTCCCGCAGGCGCACGGTGCGGATGGTCAAGCCTTCGACGGTACCCAGATGGCCGCCGACATCCACGTAGTCGTCGATGGCCAGGGAGTCCTCGATGATGATGAACAGGCCGGTGATCAGGTCGGCCACCAGCGACTGGGCGCCAAAACCGATGGCCAGGCCGATCACACCGGCACCGGCCAGCAGCGGCGTGACGTTCATGCCCATGTTCGCCAGGGCGACGATCAGGGCAATGATGAAGATCGCCACGAACAGCACGTTGCGGATCAGCGGCATCATGGTCTGCGCCCGGGCATTGGCCAGGCCTTTGCGCGAGCGGGTCAGGGCGTGGTGCACCGCGGTGTCGCTGAGGATCCAGATCAGCCAGGCGAACAGCAGGGTGCCGCCGAGGCTGAACAGCTTGACGCTGATTTCGTGGCCGTCGCCTTCGGTGAAGCGGATCAGCGACATGCCCCAGACCCGCAGGCCGAGTTCGATGAACACCAGCCACACCAGCAGGTGGGCGAGGGTGTAGAAGAAGCCTTTGAGGCGCTCGGAATACAGGGCGTGGCGTTTGTGCCCGCGCTGGGGCTTGAGGGAATGGCGGCGCACCAGGCCGTTGATCACCATGCACAGCACCAGCAGCACGGTGCAGATCAGCGACTGGCGCAGGGCCGTGCTGGTATCGCCGGCGGAAATGAAGGTGGCGAACAGGGAAATGGCCACCAGCACCAGCGCTGGCAGGTACCAGAAGGTGCCGATGATCTCGATGGTGTCGCTCAGGGCGCGGCGGGTCAGGCGGCGGGACAGCGGCTGGTTGCGGATCAGGTGAGCGATCGGCCGGCGGAAACGCAGGATGAACACCCCGGTGGACAAGGCCGCCATCACATTGGCGAAGGTGGCCGCGGTGTGCGCCAGGTGGCTGCCCAGGCTGGCGATCAACCGTGGGTCGTTCAAGGCCTCGCCGAAGGCGGCGAAACTGCCGATCAGCCACAACGGCCGGAACGCCTGGCGACGCAGGATGTACAGCGCGCGGTGACGGTTCGGACCGTCCAGCACGGAAAAGGCGATCACGCAGATCGCCGAGAAGCAGGTGCCGACCACCAGCGCATAAGCCAGGACCATGGCCAGGTCCTTGCCCAGGGACGAGGGCAGTTTGTAGGTCATGTACACGGTCATGATCAACGCGATCAGCCAGGGCCCCAGTTTGCGCAGGGCGAAGCGCAGCAGGTCCCAGGTCTTGGGGTGTTGCGGTAGTTCTTCGGTGAGGCCGAAACGCTCGCGCAGGCGGTGGCTGAGCCAGATCAGCGCCGCGGCGAGAAGGCTCCAGACCATCAGGATCAGGGCGAAGGCGAAGATGATCGGCAGCCATTCGCTGGCCGGCAGCATCAGGGCCGCCAGTTCATCCTGGGCCTGATCGAATTCGTTCGACCAGCGAGTGATCGGGCTGTCGGCGCCGGAGAACTGTTTTTCGAAGCTGGACAGGGTGCCGCCGATAAGGCCGAGCACGCCTTCTTCGGCGGGCGTCTGGGCCTTCTTCGTGGCGTCGCGGAGTTTTTTCAGGTCGGTCAGCAACTGGGTGCGTTGCTGGTCGTTTTCCAGGGACTTGATCACTTCATCCAGCGACTGCCCCAGGGGCTGCTCGGCTTGTGGCTGGGTTTTGCCGCTGTTGAGCAGGCCCGGCAAGCCCACTGCCTGGGCCGATGACAGCGGCAACAGTGTCAGGAGACAGAGAAACAGGCAGTAGGGCAGAACGGAAAGACGAGCAAACACTGGGCGGTCAACCTCAGAAAAAGCGGATCGACCGAGTGTACGAGGCAGCCAATACCAATGCGAGCCTGGACGGCGGATTTATTCGGCGAGTTTGGCGAGGATCTTGTAGATCACGGTGCCGAGGATCAGCAGCATACCGGCCCACATACTGAAGATGCCGGCGTTCTTGTCGCGGAAGTTGTAGCCGATGGCCAACAGGATCATTCCCGAGAGAATGGGAATGAGCATGGCGTGGAACGAAGACATCGAGATCATGGCGACAGCCTTGTCGGAAGGGGATAGTCCTAAGTCTAGGTGGCTTTGGCTAGGTTCGGGTTGATGTGCATCAGAAATGCTGCGGCACCCTGTAGCCGCTGCCGCTGGCTGCGATCACCTGTAAAAACAGGCGCAGGATCTTGGGATCGCTGAAGCCCTTCGGGCTTGTCGCAGCCTGCGGCGGCGGCTACATGGGGCTTACGGCAGATCGCGGCTGGCGTAGAACGCGCTCAAGACCTTCACCAGGTGGGCCAGGTCGTGGCTGCCGCACAGTTCGCGGATCGAGTGCATGGCGAAAGTCGGCAGGCCGATATCCACGGTGCGCACGCCCAGGTGGCTGGCGGTGATCGGGCCGATGGTCGAGCCACAACCCATGTCGCTGCGCACCACGAAGCTTTGCACCGGCACTTCCTCGGCCATGCACAGGTGGCGGAAGAAACCGGCGGTTTCGCTGTTGGTGGCGTAGCGCTGGTTGCTGTTGACCTTGATCACCGGGCCGGCGTTGAGTTTCGGGCCGTGGTTGGCATCGTGCTTGTCGGCGTAGTTGGGGTGCACGCCGTGGGCGTTGTCGGCCGAGACCAGCAGCGACTTCTGGATGGTACGCACGAATTCGTCGCCTTCGGGCAGCAGGCGGCGCAGGGTCTGTTCGAGCATCGGGCCGTCGGCGCCGCAGGCCGAGCAGGAGCCGACTTCTTCGTGGTCGTTGCAGACCAGCACGCAGGTTTCCTCGGTGTCGGCGTTGAGCAAGGCTTGCAGGCCGGCGTAGCAGGACAGCAGGTTGTCCAGGCGCGCGCCGGCGATGAAGTCGCCGTGCAGGCCGATCACCGCCGCGCTTTGGGTGTCGTAGAAGCTCAGCTCGTAATCGAGCACCACATCGGCGTTGAGGCCGTGTTCGCGGGCCAGCTGGTCGGTCAGCACCGCGCGGAAGTCGACCCGCTCGTCGCCGGCGAATTGCGCGAGGATCGGCGGCAACTCGGTCTGGGCATTGATGGCCCAGCCCTGGTTGGCTTCGCGATTGAGGTGAATCGCCAGGTTGGGGATGATCGCGATGGGCGCCTTGAAGTCGATCAGCTGGCTTTCAACCTTGCCGTCGCGACGGAAGGTGACGCGGCCGGCCAACGACAGGTCGCGGTCGAACCAGGGCGCCAGCAGGGCGCCGCCATAGACTTCCACGCCCAGTTGCCAGAAGCCCTGGCGTTGCAGCTCAGGTTGCGGCTTGACCCGCAGGCACGGGCTGTCGGTGTGCGCGCCGACCATGCGGATCCCGCCTTGCAGAGGCGAATGCCGCCCCAGCTTGACGGCCACGATGGAGGAGTCATTGCGGGTGACGTAGTAGCGACCGTTGGCTTCGGTGGTCCACGGCTCGCGCTCGTCGAGACGCTGGTAGCCCGCGGCCTCCAGGCGTTGTACGAGGCTGGCGGTTGCATGGAAAGGGGTAGGGGAGGCCTTGAGGAAGTCGATCAGGCCCTGGTTCAACTCTTCGCGCATAAGTAACTCCAGACAGCAGTGGCGCGAGTTTACCGTATCGGCTCGCGGCATTGCAGGCGCAATGCCGTTGAGGGAGACAACATTCATCGCGGCAGGGAAAACGGCTCAACCAGTGATCAGGTTGCCTTTGAGGAACACTTCGCGGCGTTGCTTGCGACCCACATATTCATGCTTGCTGGCCTGGTAAACCTCATTGAATTTCTCTGCGCAAATGCCCGGCAGTTGATCGAGGTACTCCTCCACCAGCACGTCGTACTGCGCTTCGGTGATCAGTTTGTAGACTTCGCGGCGATAGAAGAAACCCAACTGAAAACCCAGGGTTTCGCTGGCATGGGGCGTGATGGTCGCGAAGCAGTTCTCGAAGTCGATGGCCTTGAGCGGAGCCTGGGGGCTGATCATGATGTTGCCGGCCCAGAAATCCATGTGGGTGATGTTCTTTTGCGCGAGGGAGTGCAGCAGGCCGAATGCATCGCGGATAAAAGGCTCGATCTTGTCCGGGTTGTTACGCAACCACTGTACGCCGTCGACGTAATCATCCAGCAGGCGGGTAATGATGAAGTACTCCTGTACCAGCCCCAGGCGATCCCGGGTATAGCCGAATCCTTCAAGGTCGGACATCTGTACGCCGCGTCGCTGGGCTTCGACGGTGTTGATCAGCTCTTCCAGCGGCCAGTCGAAGCGGCCGTTGCGCTGGGGCTTGCCCAGGGTGACGCGAACTTTCGCCTTGAGCGTATCCAGAGGCTGCACCTTGGCGAACAGCGGTGTCTCGCCGGTCGCCAAGGGGGTGCTGGCGCGGGTCTGTTTGTGGGCGTGACGTTGGCGGATGAGTTGTTCGAGGGCTGTGCAGGCGTCTGCCGAAGGTTTTTCGCGAAGGTGCAGGGTGGTATTCAGAAAGCAGAAGGTGAAAGGGTAATCGCGTTGAAATGGCTGACTGCTGAGCACGAGGGCTTCCTGCCTTAATGTCGAATAGCCACTATTTTAATATTATTTTCACAAATTCATAACAAATTGTTCAGATTAATCTTCATTTCTGATCAGATTTTTCCGTGTCCGTATGCCCCTCAATCGAGGGGCGTCCCGCTACGGTGGTCGCTCTCGATCAGAACGGTGCCGGGCACTCGAAGCGCAGGCGTTCGCCACTCTGCGGATGGGTGAAGCTGAGCATGCTGGCGTGCAGGCACAGGCGTGGCCAGGCGGCCAGCGCTTGCGGATGCGCGTACAGGCCGTCGCCCAGCAGCGGGTGGCCAATGGACAGCATATGCACCCGCAACTGGTGCGAGCGCCCGGTGATCGGGGTCAGCTCGACGCGGCACCAGTCACCGCAGCGTTCCAGCACTCGCCAGAAGGTCAGGGCGTTCTTGCCGAATTCGTGGTCCACCACGTGCCGCGGTTTGGTCGGCGGGTCGTAGCGCAGTGGCAGGTCGATGCTGCCGCTGTCCAGTTCCGGCTGGCCCCAGCACAGGGCGGTGTAGGCTTTTTCGGTCTCGCGGTCGTGAAATTGCCGGGACAGTTCGCGATGGGTATCGGGGTCGCGGGCCAGCAGGATGATGCCGGAGGTTTCCCAGTCCAGGCGATGGACGATGCGGGCTTCCGGGTAGCCGTTTTCCTGCAGGCGGGTGATCAGGCAATCCTTGTTGTCATCGGCCCGGCCGGGCACGGAGAGCAGCAGGGTGGGCTTGTCCACCACCAGGACGGCGGCGTCCTGGTGAATGATGCGGATATTCGACAGCGGCATTAAAACAGCCTCGTAACAAACGCCAACGGCGGCTCGATCGACCCGGCGTCTACAGGAGCACCTGTGCTCCTGTAGAAAAACCGAGGGACCGAGCCGCCGTGGCTCCAGCCGAATCGATCAGCGATCAGGCAGGGTGATATTGAGTTCCAGGATCGAGCAGCTGCCCTGGTTTTCCAGGGCGACATGCACGTCATCGGACCCGATATTGACGTACTTGCGGATGACTTCCACCAGTTCCTTCTGCAAGGCAGGCAAGTAATCAGGGGTAGTGCGCTGGCCGCGTTCATGCGCCACGATGATCTGTAGACGCTCTTTCGCTACCGACGCGGTGCTTACTTTTTTGCTGGCACGAAAGAAGTCAAAAAGATTCATTACCTACCTCCAAACAGGCGCTCGAAGAATCCCTTCTTCTCAACATCAAGGAACCGGTGTTCCACGGTTTTACCCAGCAGACGGTCGACAGCATCGCTGTACGCCTGGCCGGCGTCGCTCTGGTCATCGAGAATCACCGGAACGCCTTGGTTGGAAGCCTTGAGTACTGCCTGGGATTCTGGAATCACGCCCAGCAGCGTTACTGCGAGAATCTCTTTGACGTCTTCGACGCCAAGCATTTCGCCGTTGCTGACGCGCGAAGGGTTGTAGCGGGTCAGCAGCAGGTGTTCCTTGATCGGGTCTTCGCCGTTCTCCGCGCGCTTGGACTTGCTGGCCAGCAGGCCCAGCATGCGGTCGGAGTCACGTACCGAGGAAACTTCCGGGTTGGTCACGACAATCGCTTCGTCGGCGAAGTACATGGCCAGGTGAGCACCTTTCTCGATACCGGCCGGGGAGTCGCAGACCACGAATTCGAAGGTTTCCTTGAGCTCCATCAGCACTTTTTCCACGCCTTCCTGGGTCAGCGCGTCTTTGTCGCGGGTCTGACTGGCGGCCAGTACGTAGAGGTTTTCCAGGCGCTTGTCTTTGATCAGGGCTTGCTGCAGGTTGGCTTCGCCGTTGACCACGTTGACGAAGTCATACACCACGCGACGTTCGCAACCCATGATCAGGTCGAGGTTACGCAAGCCGACGTCGAAGTCGACGATGACAGTTTTGTGGCCGCGCAGAGCGAGGCCGGTACCGATAGCGGCGCTGGTGGTGGTCTTACCCACACCACCCTTGCCGGATGTAACCACGAGAATCTTGGCCAAGGTGTTTCACCCCTAAGGAAAAAGGACTTTTAGCCCCTGAAAAACATCTCTTGAAAACTACTGCAGTCGGACAGCCTTGGCTGGAGGTCGGTTAACACCTGCTCCTACTTCGTTTGAGCCGTATTCGCTACGTTTTAGAGATGCTTGGAAAATGCGGCAGTATCCGTTAAAGGCGTGTGATGTTCAACACGTCACCCGACAGGCTGACCTGGACCCCGGCACCCCACAACGGATCGCGCCGCAGGTCCTCGGAAACCTTGTACTGGCCGGCGATGGACACCAGTTCAGCGCTCAATTGCTGACAGAAAATCCGTGCCTTGGTATCTCCCTTGACCCCGGCCAGCGCTCGACCGCGCATCGGGCCGTATACATGGATGTTGCCATCGGCCAGAAGTTCCGCACCCGGGCTGACCGAGGAGGTCACGACCAGATCGCCACCCTGGGCATAGATCTGCTGCCCGCCGCGTACTGGCGAAGTGATGATTCGGGTGGGCTTGATGGTCGGCTCAGGCGGCTTTTCAGGCTTTTTCCGGGCTTCGTTTTCCTGCGGTTCCAGCGGTCGTTCCCGGGCGCCGGAAGGCGGCAGCACGGGCAGGTCGACGGCGATCGCCGCGGCGATGTCTTCGATGCGGCTGGCGCGGATCGCCAGGGTGCGCAGACCATGGTGACGGCAGACGCGCATCAGGCCGGGCAGATCGACCGCGCCTTCGCTGGCCGGCAGTTTGTCCAGCGCCAGCACCAGCGGGGCGTTGCTGAAGAAATTCGGGGCTTGCGCGACCTTCGCCGCCAGTTGGCGATCGAGGCCCTCGAGGTCGTTGCGGGCCAGTTCCAGCACGGTGATGGCCAGCATGCTGCCCTTCAACTGGAACACAGGATCCAGGTCTTGCGATTCGGTTTGGCTCATGGTCGGCATAAAGCGGCTTGTCACTAAAAGTGCCGAGACTTATAACGAGAACGCCCGCGGGCCGCAAGCCGGGTCGAACCGATGTAGAATGCGCGACCTTGTTGTCTGTCCGGAATCTGTAATGGATCGCCCGCGTTTTCGAGCTGCATTTCTTTATCCCCGTTTTTGGCCGCTGTGGCTGGGCCTGGGTCTGCTATGGCTGGTGGTTCAACTGCCTTATCCGTTGCTGCTGTGGATCGGTCGTGCCCTGGGCGCGCTGATGTACCGGGTGGCCGGTGAGCGTCGGCGGATCGCCAAGCGCAACCTGGAACTGTGTTTCCCCGAAAAGTCCGCCGCCGAGCGCAAGCGCCTGCTCAAGGAAAACTTCGCCTCCACCGGCATCGCCTTTTTCGAAATGGCCATGAGCTGGTGGTGGTCCAAGCCGCGCCTGGCGCGCCTCGCCCATGTCGAAGGCCTGGAGCATCTCAAGCAGGCGCAGCTGGAAGGCAAGGGCGTGATCCTCATGGCCCTGCACTTCACCACCCTGGAGATCGGCGCCGCCTTGCTGGGCCAGCAGCACACCATCGACGGCATGTACCGCGAGCACAAGAACCCGCTGTTCGATTTCATCCAGCGTCGTGGCCGCGAGCGGCACAATCTGGATTCCCTGGCGGTGGAGCGTGAAGACGTGCGCGGCATGCTCAAGCTGCTGCGCGCCGGGCGGGCCATCTGGTACGCACCGGACCAGGATTACGGCGCCAAGCAGAGCGTGTTCGTGCCGCTGTTCGGCATCCAGGCGGCGACGGTCACCGCCACCAGTAAGTTCGCCCGGCTGGGCAAGGCCCTGGTGGTGCCTTTCACTCAGCAGCGGCTGGCCGATGGCAGTGGTTATCGGCTGGTGATTCACCCGCCGTTGCAGGATTTCCCGGGTGAGACCGAAGAGGCCGATTGCCTGCGCATCAACCAGTGGATCGAAGGTGTGCTGCGCGAGTGTCCGGAGCAGTATCTGTGGGCTCATCGGCGCTTCAAGAGCCGTCCGCCAGGCGAGCCGAAGCTGTATAAGAAGCGCGGTTGAATTTATCGCGTTAGGCTCTAGGACGAAAAGTCGGCGAGCGAAGGTCAGGCAAGGCAAAAACAGGCGAGGAACGGCCGGGGTCGCGTTCGACTTTAGGGGCCTAAATGAGCATTCCGATCGGACTCGCGCACGAGCCTGTTTTTAACGCAGCATGGCCGAGTGTAGCCACTTTTCGTACAGAGCCTAGATTGAAAGCCCTTTATCAGCGCCATGGAGTGTAGCGATGAGCCCAGCGGAACCGGTCACAGGATTGATTCTTTCCGGCGGCGGGGCTCGTGCGGCATATCAGGTGGGGGTGCTGGCGGCGATTGCCGAATTGCTGCCGGCGGGGGCGAGCAATCCCTTCCCGGTGATAGTCGGGACCTCGGCCGGGGCGATCAATGCGGTCAGCCTGGCCAGCGGCGCGCTGGATTTCACCGCGGCCATCGAGCGTCTCACGGCGTTCTGGCAGGGCTTTCGCAGCCATCAGGTGATTCGCAGCGACTGGCCCGGGGTGATCCGCCAGGCCACCCGGTTCGTTGGCCACAGCCTGCTCGGCCTGGGCGCGCAAGTGCCGGTGGCGTTGCTCAACAGCTCGCCGCTGCGGCAGTTGTTGAACGATAAATTGCAGCTGTCCGGTATTCGCCAGGCCATTGCGCAAAAGCATCTGCAGGCGGTGGCGGTCACGGCCTTCGGTTATGAATCGGGCCAGGCGGTGACCTTCTACCAGGGCGGCGGCACCATCGATGCCTGGCTGCGCCATCGGCGTATCGGCCTGCCCACCGAGCTCACGGTCGAACACTTGCTGGCCAGCTCGGCGATTCCACTGCTGTTCGCGCCGGTGAAAATCGACCAGGAGTTTTTCGGCGACGGCGCGGTGCGGCAATCGGCGCCCATCAGTCCGGCCTTGCACCTGGGGGCCAGCCGGGTGCTGGTGGTCGGGGTCAGCGGCAACCCCCGTGGCATCGATCCGCAGGCGCCCCAGCAACGCAGCTACACCGGGCAGCAGCCGACGCTGGCGCAGATCGGTGGCCACATGCTCAACAGTACGTTCATTGATAGCCTGGAGAGCGACATCGAGCTCTTGCAGCGACTCAACCAGTTCAGTCATCTGCTGCCGTCGGGCACGCCCGTCCGTACCCTGGGCGTGGCGCCGGTGGAGGTGCTGGTGATCGCCCCCAGCCAGCCGATCGACGAGATCGCCGCGCGTCACCGGCATGAGCTGCCGGCGGCATTGCGCCTGTTCCTGCGCGGGCCGGGGGCGACCAAGACCAGCGGTGCCGGGGTCTTGAGTTACCTGCTGTTCGAGGCGGGGTATTGCAGCGAATTGATCGAGCTGGGGCGCAGCGATGCCTTGGCCAAGCGCGACGAGCTGCGGCGGTTTCTGGGGTTGGCGGCAGAGGTCGCGACGGCCTGAAAGAACATCGCGAGCAGGCTCGCCTACAGGGAATTCATTATCTCTGTAGGAGCGAGCTTGCTCGCGATAGCGTTTCTGAGGGCAATGCTCAGGCCGTCAGCTTGTCATCGCGAAAATCCCGCAATGCCTGCTCGATCTCTTCCCGGGTGTTCATCACGAATGGTCCGTACTGCACGATCGGCTCGCCCAGCGGCTTGCCAGCAATCAACAGCACACGGGCGCCGACGGCACTGCTCAACTGAATCTCGCCCTGGTCGGACAGGCGCACCAGCTTGCTGCTGGCGACCGGTTGCGGATGCCCGGGCAGGTCGATCTGACCTTCATAAACGTACAGCAGGGCCCGATGCCCTGCAGGCAGCCGCGGGCTGATACTGGCGCCCGCAGGCAGGCGCAGGTCGAAGTAGTGGGGCTCGGTGTCCGGCCGTTCGACGGCGCCGGTCTGCTGCGCCTGGCCGTCATCGAAGCGGCCGGCGATCACCACCACTTCCACGCCATTGGCGGTGGTCAGGCGGGGGATGTCCTGGGGTTGAATGTCCCGGTAGCCGGCCTTGTCCAGCTTGTGCTTGCCCGGCAGGTTCAGCCAGAGCTGGAAGCCGCGCATCACACCTTCTTCCTGTTCCGGCATCTCGCTGTGGATGATGCCCTTGGCGGCGGTCATCCATTGCACGCCACCGCCTTCCAGCAGGCCGACGTTGCCCAGGTGATCCTCGTGACGCATGCGGCCTTCGAGCATGTAGGTGACGGTTTCGAAGCCGCGATGGGGATGGGGCGGGAAACCTGCGATGTAGTCGTCGGGGTTTTCCGAGCCGAATTCATCGAGCATCAGGAACGGGTCGAAGCGCTCGACACCCTGGCCACCGAAGACCCGGGTCAGTCTGACGCCGGCGCCGTCCGAAGCGGGCTGGCCGGTATGGACGCTGAGTACTGTGCGAAATTGAGTCATCGATGCAACTCCTGATCAGGTTGGGATGAGCGACATGCTATGCCAGCTCAACTGATCGATGGTTGCGAATATCGGCGCGTTGCTATCGATTTATTCGATGTAGTCCGTTCCCGCGACCCGCACGGGAACGGCGCTCACTGCATCAGAAGTGGTACTTGAGCAGCAGGCTGGCGGTGTTCTGGTCGGTGTCGAAGTAGGGGGTGTCCTTGACCCCGTACTTGTTCTTCCAGTAGTCGTACTCGATACCCACATACAGCTGTTTGTCGCCCAGTTTCAGCGCCTTGCCCAGGTCGTACTTGATCTGCGGGTTGATGTGCAGGTTGGCGTGATACTCGCCTTTGGAGTTTTTGTCGTTGTCCACCACCCAGTCGATGAAACCGTCGATCAGGATGTCCGAACGGCCCACGGGAATGGTGTAGGACCAGACCGGGGTGATCTGCCAGACATTGTCACCGGCACGGCTGCCTTCGGTCTGGCGGTTGTAGAAGTTCAACTGGAAGTAATCGAACCCGGGGATTGCCAGGTCGAAGCCCGGACCGATCAGGTAGGACTCGTTATCGCCTTCGCCGAACTCGTAAGTCATGGCCAGCAATACATCCTTGATCGGGCCGAACTCCAACTTCCGGTCGAAGATCTTGCCGAACGAAAGACGCGGGCTGAACTCGCCGTAATAAGTGTTCGGGCCGACGTTGCCGTCCTTTTTACCGTTGTAGAAGATCTTGTCGATAAACAGGAAGTTGTCGCCGTACTTCCAGGCATCGGCATGTTCGAAAGTCACGGTTTGCTGGATCTGCGGGTTGATCGTGAAGTCTTTGCCGTAGAGGTAGGTCAGGCTGTTGTTCTGCCATTGCAGCAGGTCGCCGGCGGTGGCCTGGGCCCCTGCCAGCAAGGATCCGGCAAGCATCAGGCCTTTACAGATGCGGTTCATTCGGTTGCTCCCAAAAAGTAAGTGGTTCCACGTTTTTCTTTAAAAGCCGGTGCTCTGGTGTGGCACCTTTTAGTGGCTGAAAAATCATCCGATCGGTCAGCTTTGTTGCTGATAGCAAGAGCTGAGCCAAGGCGAAAAAAAAGCGCAAAAACTCCCGCGCGCCTGTACGAATACAGTCGATCGAGAGTGAATTCGGTTTTAACTCGGTACGCCTTGGTACTTTCCGGAGGCCGGGATAAGTTGGCTTTCCGGTCAGGTTTTAAATCCGGGCTTTTTTTTTCACCGGATTCAGGCGGCCGCGGAGAATACTGACTCCCACGGCCTTGCTCAAGTGCTCTGCAATAGCGCACTTGAAACAACTTTGGGGCACGTTTGCCGGTCATTCTAGAAATGCACCTTCACCAGCAGGCTGGCGGTGTTCTGATTGGTGTCCAGGTTGGCGCTGTTCTGAATGCCGTATTTGTCTTTCCAGTAGCTGTATTCGAGACCGACATACAGCTGCTTTTCGCCCAGGCGCAGGGCCTTGCCCAGGTCGTATTTGATCTGCGGATTGATGTGCAGGTTGGCGTGGTAGGTACCGCGGTCGTTCCGGTCGTTGTCCACCACCCAGTCCAGGTAGCCGTCGATCAACAGGTTCGAACGGCCCAGCGGGATGCTGTAGGACCAGGAAGGGGTGATCTGCCAGACACCGTCGCCGGGGCGCGGGCCTTCGGTCTGGCGGCGGTAGAAGTTCAGGGTGAAATAGTTGAAGCCCGCAACGGCCAGGTCGAAACCGGGGCCGATCAGATAGGCCTCGCTGTCGCCTTCGCCATATTCGTAGGTCATGGCCAGCAACACATCCTTGACCGGGCCGAAGGCGAATGAGCGGTCGAGGATCTTGCCGAACGACAGCCTGGGGCTGAACTCGCCGTAAAAGGCGTGGGGGCCTTTGTTACGGTCTTCCTCGCCGTTGTAGAAAATCTTGTCGACGAACAGGAAGGTGTCGCCGTACTTCCAACGATCGGCGTGTTCGAAGGTCACCGTCTGCTGGATCGACGGGTTGATCGCGAAGTTCTTGCCGTACAGGTACGTCAGGCTGTTGGTCTGCCACAGCAGCAGGTCGCCGGCCATGACCTGGGTCGTGGCCAGCAGTGCGCCGCCGAGCAGCAGGCGTGCGTGTGCAAGTCTCATCGTGTTGCTCCCTGTTTGTTTTTATTGTCAAGGCGCAGGCAGCCGCCGACTGCGACCGGGCGCGGTGCCGGGTCTGCCTGTCGTGCGTGTATTTCGGGTATCGACGGTCAAGCAGGGGCGGCTGTCGGGCCGCCCCGTCCAGGCTTCAATGCTGGTGGGCGTGTCGGGCGTTGCTGGCGGCCCGTTCGGTGCCGCCCAGGATGTTGAACAGCAGGTTCAGGGCCAGCGCACTGAGGGTGGCCATGGCGATTCCGCTGTGGGTGATCGGGCTCATCCACAGGGGCAGGTGGGCGAAGAATTCCGGACGGATCACCGGAATCAGGCCCATGCCGATGCTCACCGCCACCAGCAGTTGATTGCGCCGGTCGGCGATATCGGTTTCCTGGAGGATCTTGATCCCGGTCGCCGCCACCATGCCGAACATGGCGATAGCCGCGCCACCCAGTACCGCCGGGGGAATCGAGGCCACCAGGAAAGCCGCCTTGGGCAGCAGGCTCAGCACGATCAGCAGGCCGCCGGCGACTATGGTCACCGAGCGGCAACGCACGCCGGTCATCTGCACCAGGCCGATGTTCTGGGCGAACGAAGAGTGGGTGAAGGTGTTGAGGAAACCGGCGAAAAACGAGGCGCCGGCATCACACAGCAGGCCGCGGCGGAGCATGCGCGGGGTGACTTCCTGGCCGGTGATTTTCCCCAGGGCGAGGAACATCCCGGTGGACTCGACGAAGATGATCACCACCACCAGGCACATCGAAAGAATCGGCGCCAGATGGAACTGTGGCATGCCGAAATGCAGCGGAGTGACTACCTGCACCCAGGGTGCCTGGGCCATGCCGCTGAGGTCGACCATGCCGATCAGGCCGCAGAGCACGTAGCCCAGGCCCATGCCGATCAGTACGGAAATGTTCACCCAGAAACCGCGCATGAAACGGTGCACCAGCAGGATTGTGCCCAGCACCAGCGCGGCGATGGCCAGGTAGATGGGGGAGCCGAACTCGGCATTGTGGCTGCCGCCGCCCGCCCAGTTCACCGCGACCGGGAACAGCGACAGGCCGATGGAGGTGATGACGGTGCCGGTGACCAGGGGCGGAAAGAAGCGCACCACCTTGGACATGAAGGGCGCGATCAGCATGCCGAAGAAACCGGCGGCGATGGTTGCGCCAAAGATCCCCTGCAGGCCGATGCCCGGCATGCCGGCCATGGCCACCATGCTGCCCACCGCGGCGAAGCTGGCGCCCATCATCACCGGCATGCGGATGCCCATGGGGCCGATGCCGAGGGATTGCACGAGGGTGGCGATGCCGGCGACCAGCAGGTCGGCATTGATCAGGAAGGCGATTTCTTCACGACTCAGACCCGCGGCCTGTCCGATGATCAGCGGCACCGCGATGGCGCCTCCGTACATCAGCAGGACATGCTGCAACCCGACCAGGATCAGTTGCAAAAGGGGCAGTCGCGCAATGGCGGGTGCGTCGGGGATGCGCGGTTCGTTTAACGCGGACATGCAACACCTCGGATCTTCTTATTCTTGTGATTAGAAAGCTGTGTGGTTGCGAACAGCTTTTTTGCAGCAGGCCAACCGCGTGGCGGTCGATCGCGAGCAAGCTTCGCTCCTACAAAAGCAATACACATGCTGTAGGCGCGAGGCTTGCCCGCGATAGCGGTCGTCGGGCATCGCGGTACTAGTTGGTGCGTGCCCCCTGGTTGATCCAGGCACCGATCAGGTCACGTTCCTGCTGGGTCATCTGGGTGATATTGCCCAGCGGCATGATCTGGCTGGCGACTGCCTGGGCCTGGATGCGTGGGGCCTGGAGCTTGATCTGCTCGGGGGTGTCGAACATCACGCCGGCCGGCGCGGCACTGAACAGCGGGCTGGTGGGCTTGGCCGAGTGGCAGACGGTGCAACGTTCCTGGATCACGTTATGCACCTTGTCGAAGGTCGGGCCCTGGGCCGCCGTGGACGCTTGTGCCGGAGCCACTTCGGGAGTCGCCGAAGCTGCTGGAGTTGCTGCGGTTTCAGGCTTGGCGCCGCCGCCGATGGCGGTTTCCGGCAGTGGCTGGTACTCGATCTTCGCTGGAGCCTTGGCCACTTCCGGGCTGTTGGCCATTTGCGCGGGGCCGGTGACGTAGGCCAGGCAGATCATGCCCAGGGCGGCGACCGGCAGGGTCCAGGCGAACTTGTGGCTGTCGTGGCGGGTGTTGAAGTAGTGACGCACCAGCACCGCCAGCACTGCGATCCCGGCCAGGATCAACCAGTTGTACTGGCTGCCGTAGGTGCTCGGAAAGTGGTTGCTGATCATGATGAACAGCACGGGCAGGGTGAAGTAGTTGTTGTGGCGCGAACGCAGCAGGCCCTTGGCCGGCAGGGTCGGGTCCGGCGTGCGGTTTTCCGCGATGGCGGCCACCAGCGCGCGCTGGGCCGGCATGATGATGCGGAACACGTTGCCGACCATGATGGTGCCGATGATGGCGCCGACGTGCAGGTAGGCGCCGCGACCGCTGAACACCTTGCTGAAGCCATAGGCCGCGGCGATCAACAGTACGAACAGGATGAAGCCGAGCAGGGCAGGTTTCTTGCCCAGGGGCGAATCGCAGAGGAAGTCGTAGACAAACCAGCCGGCGATCAGCGAACCGATGCCGATGGCCACGCCTTCAGGGCCGGTCAGGCCGCTGCCGGGCGCTACCAGGTAGAGCATCGGGTTGTAGTAGAACACCAGGCACAGCAGGGCGATCCCCGACATCCAGGTGAAGTAGGCTTCCCACTTGAACCAGTGCAGGTTTTCCGGCATGGACGGTGGGGCCAGTTTGTATTTTTCCAGGTGATAGATGCCGCCACCGTGGATTGCCCAGAGGTCGCCCGACAGGCCGTCCTTGGGGTTGACGCGATTGAGGTTGTTTTCCAGCCAGACGAAGTAGAACGACGCGCCGATCCAGGCCACGCCAGTGATCATGTGAACCCAACGCACGCTCAGGTTGAGCCATTCCAACAGATGTGCTTCCACAGTCTTTACCTCTCGCCTGTCACCCTTGTTTTCGGGTGATCAGACCTTCTCTTATTGGTGGGGGGCGAGGATCAAACACTCATCCTCTTCAAAGAAATGCTCATCGCAGTTGTTGCCTGTGCCACTGCGATCAACCACCAGGAAGTCATCCCGCTTTTCGATCGTCAGCACCGGGTGGTGCCAGACGCCGCGATGGTAATTAATGCCCTGCCTGCCGTTGCTGACAAAGGCGCGGACCAAGCCCGATACAGGTGCATCGCCAAGTGGCGCGACCACGATCAGAAAGGGATTGCCGAGCAGCGGAATGAAAGCCTGGCTGCCCAGCGGATGGCGCTCCAGCATGCGGACGGTCAAGGGCATGTCCAGCGCGTCGGCGCGGAAGATGCTGATGATCGCCTTGTCGTCCGGCGTGGCGGTTTCCACGGTAGCCAGACGATGGAAGCGCATGGTCGAACCGTTGTTGATCATGAAGTGATCGCTGCCGTCGGTTTCGATCACGTCACCGAAGGGGGCGAAGGCTTCTTTGCTCAGCGGTTCGATCATCAATGTGCGCATGCTGTTCTTCTTAATCTGTGAGTTCGTTGTTGTCGTCTTGTGCTGTCCTGTAGGAGCGAGCTTGTTCGCGATGCGGTTGTCCGGTGTTCATCTATCGCCCGGTCTGACGCCATCGCGAGCAAGCTCGCTCCTACACCTACAGGTTCGGCATTACTTCGCGACCTTGCCGAGGATCCGCAAGCGGCTGACACCACCGTCCGGGAACACGTTCAGGCGGATATGGGTGATCGGGCCCAGGGCCTTGATCTGCTCGGCGAAGGTGTGTTCGGCGTGCATTTCCAGCTTCTGGCTCGGCAGCAGTTCACGCCAGAACAGCGACTGGGTTTCGATCTGGCTGTCGGTACCGCCCTTGACGAAGGCGCCCTGGATCGAGCAGCTGTCCGGGTAGTTGCCCTTGAAGTGCAGGGTGTCGACGATGATTTTCTCGATCTCGCCCGGATGGCCCAGGGCGACGATCACCCAGTCATTGCCTGGCGTGCGGCGGCGTGCGGTTTCCCAGCCATCGCCCATGTTGATGCCGCGGCCCGGGTTGAGGATGTTGCTCATGCGGCCGAAGTGTTCGTCGGAGCAGGCCAGGGCGCGGCCGCCGTTGAGGGCGGCTGCCAGGTCGATCTGCTCGTTGTCGCCGACCGCCGACCAGTCGCGGAACGGAATGCCATACACGCGCAGGCGGGCCACGCCGCCATCCGGGTAGATGTTGAAGCGCAGGTGGCTGAACGCCTGGTCGTTGCTGATCTCGTGGTAGTGGTGGCTGTTGCCTTGCAGCTCGACGGCCGACAGCACTTCCACCCACTGGGTGTTTTCATTCGGTTCGCCTTCGGCCAGGAAGCAGGCTTCCAGGGAGGCCGATGGCGGGAAGTTGCCGGTGAAGAATGAGGTGTCGATGTCCACGCCTTTGATCTGGCCAGGCACGCCCAGGCGGATCACCGCGCTGTCGTAGCCTTCGAAGCGCTTGCGGCGCGACTCCCAGCCGTCCATCCACTTGCCGTTGTCATCGAAAACGCCCTCCTTCCATACGGCCGGGGTCGGCTGGAACAGACGGTTGGCGTCAGCGAACCAGTCATCGGTCACCGAAATGATCTTGGTGCCCAGGCGGGCGTCGGCCAGGTTGACGAACTTCTCGAAAGGTACGGCGTAAGCTTTCATTCTTCTTGTCTGCCTTTATAGAGTGGCTTGGGATGCTTGCAGGGCCCTGGGTACGTTTCGTACTCGGGCCAGGCTTGCTAGAGAGTCAGTAATCGGAACAGGGCGATCTTGTTGATCTCCGCCAGCGCGCACCTGAATTCGGTGTCCACCGAGTTGTGGATGCGGGCTTCGAACGCCGCGAGGATCTGATGCCGGTTGCTGCCTTTTACCGCCATGATGAAGGGAAACTTGAACTTGGCCTTGTAGGCGTCGTTCAGCTCGGTGAAGCGCTGGAACTCTTCGGCCGTGCATTGGTGAATACCCGCGCCAGACTGTTCTTCAGTGCTGGCCGCGGTCAGTTGCCCCTGGACGGCGGCTTTGCCGGCCAGGTCCGGGTGAGCGTTGATCAGGGCCAACTGGCTCTGGTGGTCGGCGCTCAACAGGATGTCGCTCATGCGCTGGTGCAGGGTGTCGATCCGGTCGATCGAGGCATCCTGGCCCAGGTCGAAGGCCTTTTCGGCGACCCATGGCGAATGTTCATAGATATCGGCGAAGGCATTGACGAAGGCGTCGCGGCTCAGGGTCGAGGGTTTCAGGGTTTGGAAGGTGCTCATTTCGCCGCCCCCGGGAACGGATGGGTTTGCTGCCAGTGGCGGGCGATGTCCACTCGGCGGGTGAACCAGACCTGATCGTGACCTTTGACGTACTCGATAAAACGCTTCAGGGCGGCCAGGCGTGCCGGGCGGCCGATCAGGCGGCAGTGCAGGCCGATGGACAGCATCTTCGGTGCCTCGGCGCCTTCGGCGTACAGCACGTCGAAGGCATCCTTGAGGTACTGGTAGAAGTCGTCGCCCTTGTTGAAGCCCTGGACCTGGGTGAAGCGCATGTCGTTGGTGTCCAGGGTGTAGGGGATCACCAGGTGCGCCTTGCCGGTCGGGTTGTTGGTTTCCCAGTAGGGCAGGTCATCGTCGTAGGTGTCGCAGTCGTAGAGGAAACCGCCTTCCTCCATCACCAGGCGCCGGGTGTTCGGGCCGGTGCGGCCGGTATACCAGCCCAGCGGGCGCTCACCGGTGATTTCGGTGAGGATGCGGATCGCCTCGAGCATATGCTCGCGTTCCTGGGCTTCGTCCATGTACTGGTAGTCGATCCAGCGGTAGCCGTGGCTGCAGATCTCGTGGCCGGCCTCGACCATGGCGCGGATCACGTCCGGATGGCGCTGGGCGGCCATGGCGACGGCGAAGATGGTCAGCGGAATGTCGAATTCCTTGAACAGCTTGAGGATCCGCCAGACGCCGGCACGGCTGCCATACTCGTACAGCGATTCCATGCTCATGTTGCGTTCGCCCTGCAGGGGCTGGGCGGCGACCATTTCCGAAAGGAAGGCTTCCGACTCCTTGTCGCCGTGCAGGATATTGCGCTCGCCGCCTTCTTCGTAATTGAGCACGAACGACAGGGCGATGCGGGCATTGCCCGGCCAGTGAGGGTGAGGAGGGTTGGAGCCGTAACCGATCAGGTCGCGTGGGTAGTCAGCGCTCACTGCAGTCTTCCTTCTTATCGTGATAACGGTGGCGTGGCGGGGCCTGGGGAGAAGGACAGGCTGGCGTCACAGCGATGGACTGATTGTATACAACTTTTCATTCGGTTTGTAAGCCCGATTTTTTGCATTTTTCATCGATTGTGTTCGTGCCTGGGTATTGCAAGAAACCTGCCTGGTTGGTCAGCTAATGGATGAAAAGTCTTCTGTCCTCATGGTGTAGCCGCTGATCAAGGGAATACGGGGGCTTGTTCGAAGTACCCGGAAATGGGTGATTTTTATTGTGTACAATTTTTTTGAAAAGTGTCTTAATAAATTCCTCGCCGCATCCTTTCGTGCTCCGAAACGGTGCGGTCTCCTTATCAACTGACTTCAGGAGGCGCGAGGTCTGGACGTGTGAGCGCGCACAGACACGCAGAATCAATGGGACGTTTGACTACACACGTGTTGGATGCCGCGCATGGTTGCCCAGGCAGCGCCATCAAGGTCGAGTTGTACCGGGTCGAAGGTACGCAACTGGAACTGGTCGCCAGTGCCCTGACCAACAGCGACGGCCGTTGCGATGCGCCGCTGCTGCAAGGCGATGACTACCGCACCGGGGTTTACCAGCTGCAATTCCATGCCGGTGATTACTACCGTGCCCGCGGCGTACAACTGCCCGAACCTGCGTTTCTCGATGTGGTGGTGCTGCGCTTTGGCATCTCGGCCGAGCAGGAGCATTACCACGTACCGCTGCTGATCTCGCCTTACAGCTATTCGACCTACAGAGGAAGCTAGGACTTTCCCCCCACGAAGCCTGCGCAAATAGCTTCTTTGGTCTTTCGCCCGCTCACACTGCGGGCTTTTTTTCGCCCGTCGAAAATGGGGGCATCGCGAGCAAGCTCGCTCCTACAGGTTGCAGCAGCTCTCTGTAGGAGCGAGGCTTGCCCGCGATGCTTTCAGCGGCTCAACAGCGACGCGGCACCGGCGCCGCTGAACAGCCCGGCGCTGACCCGGTTGAACCAGCTCTGGCCCTTGCCGCTGCGCAGGTAGCGCGCCGCACCGTGGGCGCCCAGGCCGTAAGCCAGCTTGCACAGCAGGTCGAGCACGGTCCAGGTGGCGATCATGATCAGCAACTGGGGCAGGAAGGGTTGTTCGGCACTGAGGAACTGCGGCAGAAACGCGGCGAAGAACAGAATGTCTTTCGGGTTGCTGGCACCCAGCACAAAAGCGCGCCCGAACAGGGCGCGAAAGCGTGGTTTCGGTGCGGCCTCGGGCACTTCGGCGCCATGGGATGGCTGCCGCGATTGCTGCCAGCTTTGCCAGGCGAGATAGAACAGGTACAGCGCGCCGACGATTTTCAGGGCGCTGAACAGCTGTTCCGAGGCCAGCAGCAGGGCGCCCAGGCCCAGGGCCGAGGCGCTCAGCAGGCAGATCGAGGCAAACACACCGCCGAGAAACGCCGGGTAGGACCGGCGCAAACCGTAATTCAGACTGTTGCTGATCATCAGCAGGGACAGCGGGCCCGGAATCAGGATCACCACCAGTGCCGCGCCGCTGAACAGCAGCCAGGTTTCCACGCTCATTGCCTTTCTCCTTATGCGCAAAAGCCTCACCCGACGGGGTGAGGCCGTTTGAAACCGATGTACCTACAAGAAAATGAACTTGGCGATAAAGATCGCGCACAGCACCCACAGGCTGATGGAGATTTCCTTGTACTTGCCCGTCCCGGCCTTCAAGGCCACGTAGGTGATGAAGCCCAGGGCGATACCGTCGGCGACCGAGAAGGTCAGCGGCATCATGATCGCGGTCACGATCGCCGGGATGCTGTCGGTGGCCTCTTCCCAATCGATGTGGGCCATGCCGCCCATCATCAGCATCGCCACATAAATCAGCGCGCCGGCGGTGGCATAAGCGGGGATCATGCCAGCTAGCGGTGCGAAAAACATGGCTGCGATAAATAGCACACCTACGGTCACTGCGGTAAGACCAGTCCGACCACCTGCGGCGACGCCCGCGGCACTTTCCACGTAGCTGGTCACGGGCGGAACGCCGACCACCGCACCGAATACGCTGGAGGCGCTGTCCGCCTTCAGGGCACGGGAGAGGTTCTCGATCTTGCCGTCGGGGTTGACCAGGCCGGCGCGCTGGGCCACGCCCATCAGGGTGCCGGCGGTATCGAACATGTGCACGAAAAGGAACGCCAGCACCACGCTGATCATGCTGACGTTGAACACCCCGGCCACATCCATGGCCATCCAGGTCGGTGCCAGGCTCGGCGGGACCGACATGATGCCCTCGTAGTGCACCAGGCCCAGGCCCCAGCCAGCCAGGGTCACGGTGATGATGCTGATGAGGATCGCGCCGAATACCCGGTGATAACTGAGCACGGCAATCATCAGGAAGCAGATCGCCGCCAGCAGCGGGCCGGGTTCGCGCAGGGAGCCGAGCTTGATCAGGGTGGCCGGGCTATCGACCACGATGCCCGCGGTCTTCAAGCCGATCAGCCCCAGGAACAAACCCACGCCGGCGCCCATGGCGAAGCGCAGGCTGGCCGGAATGCTGTTGAGCAGCCACTCGCGGATCCGCGAGAAGGTCAGGAACATGAACAGCACGCCGGAGACGAACACCGCACCGAGGGCGGTTTCCCAGTTGTAACCCATGGTTCCGACCACGGTGTAGGTGAAAAAGGCGTTCAGCCCCATGCCGGGCGCCAGGCCTACCGGCCAGTTGGCGTACAGCCCCATCAACAGGCAACCCAGGGCCGCGGCGATGCAGGTGGCGACGAAGGCCGCGCCGTGGTCGATGCCGGCGTCGGCCATGATGTTGGGGTTGACGAAGATGATGTAGGCCATGGTGATGAAGGTCGTCAGACCGGCGATCAACTCGGTCTTCACCGTGGTGCCATGCAACCTGAGTTTGAAGATGCGCTCCAGCCAGCCACTGTTCAGCGGCGGCGAGAGTTCCAGCGTAGGGGCTTCGGATTTGCGGCTTTCCACAGCGAGTACTCCTCAAGAGTTTTATTATTTTTTCCAGAGCCGGGCACGTGAGGGTGGGCAGCGGCTCTTTGAGGTATGTAAGGCTTGCGGGCTTTTATTGACCTTTAGGTCAGGAACTCGCACGTGGCGAATTATGCTTTTGTATACAAAGAAAGCAAATAATGTTTTTTAGGTTGTGTGCGAAAAGTTCGCCAGAAAGGCTATATGCCCTGTAGCCGCTGGCGCAGCCTGCGATCGAGCGCGCAGCGGTCGTAATGGGGCTGACGCGGGTCTTGCAGAAGCATCGGATATGCAGGTTGACGACCGCTGTGCGCTCGCAGGCTGTGGTGTCAGCGGTTGTCGCCCAGAGCCTTGTTCACCGCCAGCCAGCCATCCACTGCCGCCTCGCCGGCCTCGGCGAATACCCGTTGCAGCAGCTTGACCTGCTCGCGCCGCAGCGATTGCTCAAAGCGCGCGCCGTCTTCCGTCAGCTCCAGCAGGCGTTTGCGCTTGTCACTCTGCGAGGCAACGCTGTTGACCAGGTGCATCTCCATCAATTGGCGCAGCGGGATATTCAGCGCCTGCTTGCTCACGCCCAGTGCCGTGAGCAGTTCTTTCACGCTCAGCCCTGGATAGCGGGCGATGAAAAACACGATGCGCTGATGCACGCGACTCAGGCCGCGACGCTCGAGCATTTCGTCGGCCTTGGCGGTGAACGCCTGGTAACCAAAGAAGAAGGCTTCCATGGCGGCTTGTTGGGTGGTCTGGTTTTTAAGGTCAAGCATATTGACGTATCTGCGAAAGTCGGCGTAATTTCGGTCAAGCAGTTTGACGTATTTTCCTCCGCCTTTGCTACCGGTGACCTCATGGCCTTCTCCGAACGTGTTTCGCGTCTTAAAAGCTCACTGATCCGTGAAATCCTTGCCGCCGCGCAGCGTCCGGAAGTGATGTCGTTCGCCGGAGGCCTGCCCGCCGAGGCGATGCTGCCGAAGGTCGATTGGCAGGCGATGCCGGTGTCCATGGGCCAATACGGCATGAGTGAAGGCGAGCCACAGCTGCGCGAGGCCCTGGCGGCGCAGGCCCGGGGGCTGGGCGTGCCGTGCGAGGCCAGCCAGGTACTGGTGGTCAGCGGCTCCCAGCAGACCCTCGATCTGGCGGCCAAGCTGTACATCGACAAGGGCACCGAGATCATGCTGGAAGCGCCGACTTATCTGGCGGCACTGCAGATCTTCCAGCTGTTCGGCGCCGATTGCCTGACCGTGCCGCTTCAGGCCGATGGGCCGGATCTGGCGCAATTGCGCGCCTGCCTGGAGCAGCATCGTCCCGCGTTCATCTACCTGATCCCGACCTTCCAGAATCCTTCGGCGGTGCGCTACAGCGAGGCCAAGCGCGATGCCGTGGCGGCGCTGCTCGACGAGTTCGGAGTGACCCTGATCGAAGACGAGCCTTACCGCGAACTGACGTTCGATGGCGGCAACGCCACGCCTATTGTCGGGCGCCTGCGCAAGGCCAGTTGGATCTACACCGGCACGGTGTCGAAGACCCTGCTGCCAGGGTTGCGGGTCGGTTACCTGATCGCCAGCCCGGACCTGTTTCCCCATCTGCTGCGGTTGAAGCAATCGGCAGACCTGCACACCAACCGCGTCGGCCAATGGCAGGCGCTGCAATGGATAGGTACCGAGCAGTACCAGCAGCACCTGGGCGAATTGCGCGATTTCTACCGGGTGCGCCGCGATGGTTTTCAGGCCGCCCTGCAACGTCATTTCGGCGATCTGGCCGATTGGCAGGTGCCCCAGGGCGGGCTGTTTTTCTGGTTGACCTTGAAACAGCCGCTGGACACCCGCACTTTGCTGAAAGCGGCGCTGGAGCAGGACGTGGCATTCATGCCGGGCGAACCCTTCTTCTCCGAGCCGGACCGCAATCCAGGTCACCTGCGGTTGAATTTCAGTCATATCGATCCGGCGCGTCTGGACGAAGGTCTCAAGCGGCTGGCCACCGTGGTACGTCAAGCACAGGCTGCACAGGCAGCCTAAGGGGAGAGGGCCATGTACAAGGTTTATGGGGATTACCGGTCCGGCAACTGCTACAAGGTCAAGCTGATGCTCAATCTGCTCGGTCAGCCTTACGAGTGGCACGCCGTGGACATCTTGAACGGGGATACGCAGACCGAGGCGTTTCTGGCGAAGAACCCCAACGGCAAGATCCCGGTGCTGGAGCTGGAAGACGGCACCTGCCTGTGGGAGTCGAACGCGATTCTCAACTTTCTCGCCGATGGCAGCGAGTTCCTGCCGAGCGAGCCGCGTTTACGCACGCAAGTGCTGCAATGGCAGTTTTTCGAGCAATACAGCCATGAGCCGTACATTGCCGTGGCACGTTTCATCCAGCTCTATCTGGGGTTGCCGCAAGAACGCCAGCACGAATACGAGAAGCTGCAAAAACGCGGTTACAAGGCCCTGGATGTGATGGAACACCAGTTGGCGCGCACGCCGTATCTGGTGGGCGAGCAGTACTCGATTGCCGATATCGCGCTCTATGCCTACACCCATGTCGCCCATGAAGGTGGCTTCGACCTGGCGCGCTACCCGGGCATCCAGGCGTGGATGCAGCGGGTGGAAAGCCACCCGCGGCATATCGGGATGCTCGACTGAGTCTCTGCGGGAAACAAAAAACCGACCCTTGGGTCGGTTTTTTTATGGTCTGGATCTTGTGGGGGCTGTTCTGGCGCGATGACGTCCTTCAGAACGCCACCAACCATTCAAGCTGTTGCAAAGCGCTTGTCCAGATAATCGATGATCACCTTGGACTCGTATATCCAGGTGGTCTGGCCGTTTTCTTCGATACGCAGGCACGGCACCTTGATCTTGCCGCCTTGCTCCAGCAGGGCGTGGCGATCCTGTTCGTTGTTTTTCGCGTCACGCAGGGCCACCGGAACGTTAAGGCGGTGCAGGGTGCGGCGGGTTTTCACGCAGAACGGGCAGGCGTGGAACTGGTACAGGGTCAGGCCCTTGGCGGCCTGTTCGACCTGGGCTTGAGCGGCGGCGGGGCGCTGCTGCTTGCGTGGGCGGGTGATGAAGTCGATGAAGATGATGAGCTGGCCCAGGCCGACTCGAAGCGCTTTGACGATCACGATATTGCCTCTTGCCCATGAAAGAAGGGGCGGCAGCTTACCTGATTTTTGCCAGGCGAAAAAAAACCGGCGATGAACGCCGGTTCTTTCGGGCAGCCGTTTACTTGATCAGGCTGAGAAACTCGCTGCGGGTTGCCGCGTTTTCGCGGAACTCGCCCAGCATCACCGAGGTGATCATCGACGAGTTCTGCTTCTCCACACCGCGCATCATCATGCACATGTGCTTGGCCTCGATCACCACCGCGACGCCCAGGGCGCCGGTCACTTGCTGGACCGCGTCGGCGATCTGGCGGCTGAGGTTTTCCTGGATCTGCAGGCGGCGCGCGTACATGTCGACGATGCGCGCGACTTTCGACAGGCCCAGCACCTTGCCACTCGGAATGTAGGCGACGTGAGCCTTGCCGATGAAAGGCAGCAGATGGTGCTCGCACAGCGAGTAGAGCTCGATGTCCTTGACCAGCACCATCTCGCTGTTATCGGAGCTGAACAAGGCACCGTTGGTGACTTCTTCCAGCGTTTGCTCATAACCGCGGCAGAGGTACTGCATGGCTTTGGCGGCACGTTTTGGCGTGTCGAGCAGGCCCTCGCGGGAGACGTCTTCGCCCAATTGGCCGAGGATCGCCGTGTAATTCTGTTCCAGGGACATGAAACTACCTGTGGGATTTTACGCAAAGGGCAAGGGTACGGTGGCGGACCGGGCGCTGCAAGCGCGACGAAGCGGCTTTACTCGTCGCGGCCTTCCATCATGGTGCGTTTGAGCATCACGTAGACCGCCCCGGCACCGCCATGTTTGGCCTGGCACGAGGTGAAGCCGAGCACCTGGGGATGCTGGCGCAGCCAGGTGTTGACGTGGCTCTTGATCATCGGCCGCTTGCCGTCCAGGCGCACGGCCTTGCCGTGGGTGACGCGCACGCAGCGGATTTCGAACTTGGTGGCTTCGGCGAGGAATGCCCAGAGGGTTTCCCGGGCCTTTTCCACGTTCATGCCGTGCAGGTCGAGGCTGCCCTCGAAAGGGATCTGGCCGACCTTGAGCTTGCGCATCTGGCTTTCCTGAACCCCGTCGCGGGCCCACATCAGCTCGTCTTCCGGGCCGACATCGATCACGAACTGATCGGACAGCCCGTCGACGGTCGTGGTTTCGGTGCGCACGCTGGCTGCCTGGCGCAGCTTGGCGATCTGCGCCCGGTCAGCCTTGGGTTTGCCGGTTTCGGCGCGATCGTGCTTGATCGGCTTGACGCCTTGGATCGCGCTTTTGAACAGGGAAAAATCGTCGTCTTGCATGTCAGCCTCCGCGAAGACCGAGCAGTTTACCCAACTCGACGGGAGAGGGGCGGGACAAAACGTGTTGCCGTCGATTCAGTCATGCTTCTTCATCAGGTGGGGAGCCATGTTCAGGGTCTGCGGCTGGCGCATGCGCCGCCGGCAGCGACGCCACAGCCAGACGCCGACATACAGCAGTAACAGACCGACCGCTAGAATCACCGCGGAACCCGCCGGACTTGCATTCAATTCGCCCAGCGCCGGAGGGCGCCCCAACAGGCTGGCGGCCCCGGCCATCGCCAGCAGCACACCGAAGGTCGCCAGCAACGCGGAGAATCCCGCGCCCAGGCGCAAACGCCAGTTCCGCGGGCCTTTGGGCCGCAGACGACGTGCGTCAAAACCATCGGATATCTTCATTCCGACCTTCCTCAATGGGTATCGGCCCTTCGACCGAAAGATGACCGGGTGGTTCCTGAGGCTAAGGCAATTACGGCAAATGAGAGGCTTTTACGGATGAGCGGCCTTGCCCCTGAAGGCGCGCCGCTCATTGCAGGTCGATCAGATCAGATCTTTGGTGGCGGCGAGGGTGGCGAAGTTGTCCGCCATGATGGCCATTTCGGTCTGCTGCACGTGCTCGGCGCTGAGGATGCCGCCCTTGTAGGGCAGGTCGCGGGTGGCGCAGGCGTCTTCCACCAGGGTGCAGCGAAAACCCAGGTTCTTCGCCGCGCGCACGGTGGTGCTGACACTGGAATGGCTCATGAAACCGCAGACGATCAGGTCCAGGGAGCCCAGGTCCTGCAGGCGCTTTTCCAGTTCGGTGCCATGGAAGGCGCTCGGCAGCAGCTTGCCGATGATGGTCTCGTCGCCCTGGGGTTCGAGGCCGGGGATGAATTCACCGCGTTCGCCCTGGGGGTCGAACAGGCCGCCGACGGTGCCGAGGTGGCGCACATGCACAACCGGGCGGCCGGCGGAGCGGGCGGCAGCGACCAGTTGCTTGATGTTGGCGACCGCAGCGTCCATGCCGGACAGGGCCAGGGGGCCGCTGAGGTACTCTTTCTGGGCGTCGATGATCACAAGGGTCGCGTGGCTCAAATTAGCCGCTGCATAACCACGACCGCTGAGTTGAAACATCGTCTTTGGAACGGACATTCTGGGGCTCCTGTGAGTGGGGCTTTTGCGACATTGTCCTCTGGCGGAGCGCTTCTGTGAATCGCTACTAACGTAAGGTGCGTGGTTGCTGGCCTACAGCCGTGTCAAGGGCTATGCAGAATCGGGCCGAATGTGGAGAAAACCGCCTGAACGCCCCGCAGACTCAGATTTTTCATGCGTCGTCCTCAGACGTTTTGGCTGTTAGAATCGCCAGTCGTTTTTTCAGGAGTCTGTCCCGTGATCACTTCCCGCCTGCGCACCCTGCGCGACCACATCCGTTGGGCTGTCAGCCGCTTTCATGGGGAGGATCTGTTTTTCGGCCATGGGACCGACAACGCCTGGGACGAAGCCCGCCAATTGGTACTGGGTGCCTTGCACCTGCCGTGGGAAATCGCTGACAGCTATCTGGACTGCGCCCTGGAAGACGACGAACTGGTCAACCTGCAGCGTCTGCTCAAGCGGCGCATCGAAGAGCGCGTACCGACCGCCTACCTGCTGGGCGAGGCCTGGTTCTGCGGCCTGTCGTTCATTGTCGACGAGCGGGTGCTGATCCCGCGTTCGCCGATCGGCGAGCTGATCGAAAAACGTTTCGAGCCCTGGTTGGGCGCCGAGCCTACGCGCATTCTCGATCTGTGCACCGGTTCCGGCTGCATCGGCATTGCCTGCGCCTACGAATTCCGTCATGCGGAAGTGGTGCTGGCCGACTTGTCGTTCGAAGCCCTCGAGGTGGCGAACCAGAACATCGAGCGCCATGGCGTCGATGAGCGGGTGTTCACGGTGCAGGGTGACGGCTTCGAGGGTTTGCCGGGCCAGCGTTTCGACCTGATCGTGTCGAACCCGCCGTATGTGGATGCCGAGGACTTCGCCGACATGCCCGAGGAATACCAGCATGAACCGGAGCTGGGCCTGGCCTGTGGCGACGATGGCTTGAACCTGGTGCGGCGCATGCTGGCCGAGGCGGCGGATCATCTGACCGAGAAGGGCCTGTTGATCGTCGAGGTCGGCAACAGCCAGGTTCATGTCGAAGCGCTGTACCCGGAAGTCGATTTCGCCTGGCTGGACTTCGCGCGCGGCGGTCATGGCGTGTTCATGCTCACCGCCGAGCAGTGCCGACAGCACCAGGCACTGTTCAACTCCCGGGTCTGATCGGCGTTTCTGTAGGAGCGAGCGGGCGGCGATCCGACTTGCCCGCGATCCAGGCACCGGGGTGTGCCTGGACGGACGCTATCGCGAGCAAGCTTCGCTCCTACAATAGTCCGTAGAGGCAGCCAGGGGTCAGCGGTGGGTCGCGATCCAGATCAGCAACCCGGCCTGGAACACCGCAAACGCTACCAGGCAGGTGATGGTAAAGCGCAGCCCGGTGTCTTCGCGCTTGTACTTGGCGACCTTTTCTTCGTGCTTGCGCAGCTTCACTTCCTGTTCTTCGAGGTTCTGCTCGGCCTGCTGCAGCATTTGCGCGGCTTCGAGGATCTCGACGAATTGCAGCTTTTCGGTGTTCCAGTTGGGCAGCAGTTCACCGACCTGCACGTGCTTGACGCTGCCCTTGAGATGCTGGGCATCGGCGTAAACCACATCGAAACCCTGGACCCGCAGGAAATGATCGCGCCGCAGGCGCGTGGCCTCGTTCAGCGCATCCTTGTTCGCCAGTTCGAAACCGTCCACGCGGTAGTGCGGCCATTTCTTCTGGGCCCAGCTTGCCCCCTGCGCCAGCAGAAAGCGGCCGATGCCGCGGTTCGCCGGCTCGATCTGCAGGTTTTCCGGCTCGAAGCGCACCCGACGAGTCGCGTGGTCGACCCAGACATCCAGGTGATTCTGTTCCTTGCGCACCCGTTGGCCCGGCAGTTGGAGGGTCATGCGCAACAGGCTGTGTTCTTTGTTGCTGCGCTCGGCATAACCGAACTCGATAAAGCGCAGGGGCCGTCCGCCCGTGGCGCGATCGGTTTGCAGGGGGGCCAGGCGAAGCATCCGGTGATGCTCGGCATGGACGTCCGCCCACGGCAACGCCACGGCTTCGGGAGCGGGGTTTTCAACCTCGGTTTCGGGAGGGTTCTGGGTATCGGTCATAACGGCGAGATCCTGTCCAAGCGCTACTTGCCGACGGCAAGTGAACGGCCGGCAAAGGCTTATCGGCCGTTTTTTTCAGGACTGGAGGGGAAAACGCGTCAACGGGCGTGAAGTCCGTCAATAAAGCTGATGATGCGGGTGCCGAGTTCCGAGGCCAGGGGCAGCTGCGGATCCTTGTAGGAGGCCAGTTGCCGCTTGACGTCGTTGGGCACGATACGCAGGACATGGTTCATGCCTTCGATCAGCGCCAGTTGGGCGTCCGGCTTGGCGGCCTTGAGCATCTGCGCATCGCCGACACCGACCTGGATGTCATTACTGCCCTGGACGATCAGCGCCGGCATCTTCAGGCGGGCGAACGCGGCGGCCGGGTCTTGCCTGAACAGGGTGATCAGGTACGGCTGCACGCTGGGGCGAAAGATCACTTCCAACTGCGGCGGCACGTCGGTGTCGACCCGGCCGGCCTTGAGGCTGTCGAGCAGTTCGTTGCTGCGCAGCATCAGCGGCGCCGGCAGGCGATAGCTCAGTTGCTGGCGCAGCACCTGGTCCACCGGGCGGGCGGTGCCGGAGATGGAGATCACCGCCGCCGCATCGACCTGGGGCGCCGCCAGGGTGGCGATCAGCGCGCCTTCGCTGTGGCCGAGCATGATCAACGGGCCCAGGCGCGGGTCGCTCTTGAGCTTCTTGCCCCAGGCCACGGCGTCGGCGACATAGGCGTCGAGGGTCAGGTTGCGCTCGTCCGGGGTGGCGGCGAGGCTGGCGGCCACCCCGCGCTTGTCGTAGCGCACGCTGGCGATGTTGTGCTTGGCCAGCACCCAGGCCAGGCGCTTGAGGCTGTCGTTGCGCCCACCGTCGGGATTGTTGCCGTTGCGGTCGGTGGGGCCGGAGCCGGAGACGACCAGGACCACCGGCACCGGGGCGTCGGACTTGGGCAGCAGCAGCGAGCCGTATAACTCGCCAGTGCCGGTGTCGAGGCTGATGGGACGTTGCAGTACGGCCGCCTGGACCAGGCCGGTGAACAGGGTAAGGCTCAAGAGAAGAACTCGCAGCATCATCACGCCATCATGGAGAAGGTGCCGGTTGGACTTCCGGACACGGATAAGGTTCGAGGATGAACTAGTTGGGGAGCCTGCGTATACTTCCCGGCTCAGTAATCCAGATTGAGTTATTTCGGCTGATTTCATGGAGCGTCCTGCATGTCCGGCAATACCTACGGCAAGCTGTTCACTGTCACCACCGCGGGCGAAAGCCATGGTCCGGCGTTGGTCGCCATTGTCGACGGCTGCCCACCGGGTCTTGAGCTGTCGCTGGACGATCTGCAGCGCGATCTGGACCGGCGCAAGCCCGGCACCAGCCGCCACACTACCCAGCGCCAGGAAGCCGATGAAGTCGAAATCCTCTCCGGCGTGTTCGAGGGCAAGACCACCGGCTGCTCCATCGGCCTGCTGATCCGCAACACCGACCAGAAGTCCAAGGACTACTCGGCGATCAAGGATCTGTTCCGCCCGGCCCACGCCGATTACACCTACCACCACAAATACGGCATCCGCGACTACCGCGGCGGCGGTCGCAGCTCGGCGCGGGAAACCGCCATGCGCGTGGCGGCCGGGGCGATCGCCAAGAAGTACCTGGCCAGCCAGGGCATCGTGGTGCGTGGCTACATGAGCCAGCTGGGCCCGATCGAAATCCCGTTCAAGACCTGGGACTCGGTGGAAGACAACGCCTTCTTCAGTCCCGACCCGGACAAGGTGCCGGAGCTGGAAGCCTACATGGACCAACTGCGTCGCGATCAGGACTCGGTGGGCGCCAAGATCACCGTGGTCGCCGAGGGCGTGATGCCGGGTCTGGGCGAGCCGATCTTCGACCGCCTGGACGCCGAGCTGGCCCATGCGCTGATGAGCATCAACGCGGTCAAGGGCGTGGAAATCGGCGCCGGTTTCGCCAGCGTCGCCCAGCGTGGCACCGAGCATCGCGACGAGCTGACCCCGCAAGGCTTCCTCAGCAACAACGCCGGCGGCATCCTGGGCGGGATTTCCTCCGGCCAGCCGATCGTCGCGCACCTGGCGCTCAAGCCGACCTCCAGCATCACCACCCCGGGCCGCTCGATCGACATCGATGGCAACCCGGTGGACGTCATCACCAAGGGCCGTCACGACCCGTGCGTGGGCATCCGCGCCACGCCGATCGCCGAAGCCATGATGGCCATCGTGCTGATGGATCACCTGCTGCGTCATCGTGGCCAGAATGCCGACGTGCGCGTCAGCACGCCGGTGCTGGGCCAGTTGTAATGGCGTCTCTGCCAGTCGCCACGGTCTGACGGCCGTGGCGGCGCTCCCGTACTGGCGGCTCTCCAGTTTCTACCTGTTCTATTTCGCCTTGCTGGGTTCGACCGCGCCGTTTCTGGCGCTGTATTTCGATCACCTGGGGTTTTCCAGCGCGCGTATTGGCGAGCTGGTGGCGATTCCCATGCTGATGCGCTGCGTGGCGCCGAACCTCTGGGGCTGGCTGGGCGACTACACCGGCCGGCGCCTGGCCATCGTGCGTTTTGGCGCGATCTGCACGCTGCTGAGTTTTTCGCTGATTTTCGTCAGCAAGAGCTACGCCTGGCTGGCGATGGTCATGGCCCTGCATGCGTTCTTCTGGCACGCGGTATTGCCGCAATTCGAAGCGATCACCCTGGCGCACCTGCAAGGCCAGACCGCTCGCTACAGCCAGATCCGCCTGTGGGGCTCGATCGGTTTCATCCTCACGGTGGTGGCGCTGGGGCGGCTGTTCGAGTGGTTGAGCCTGGACATCTACCCGGCGGCGCTGGTGCTGATCATGGCCGGCATCGTGCTCAGCAGCGCCTGGGTGCCCAACGCCCAGCCAGCGGCCCAGGGCAGCCGCTTGGCCGCCGGGGGCTTTCTTGGCCAGCTGCGCAGCCCCGGCGTCCTGGCCTTCTATGCCTGCGTGGCGCTGATGCAAATGAGCCACGGTCCTTACTACACCTTCCTGACCCTGCACCTGGAACACCTGGGCTATAGCCGCGGCTTGATCGGCCTGTTGTGGGCGCTGGGGGTGGTCGCCGAAGTCTTGATGTTCCTGGCGATGAGCTGGATTCTCTCGCGGTTTTCGGTACGCCGGGTGCTGCTGGCGAGTTTCCTGCTGGCGGCCCTGCGCTGGTTGCTGCTGGGCGCCTTTGCCGAGCATCTGTGGGTGCTGTTGTTTGCCCAGGTGCTGCATGCCGCGACCTTCGGCAGCTTTCATGCCGCGGCCATTCATTTCGTGCAACGCAGCTTCGGCGACCGCCAGCAAGGCCAGGGCCAGGCCCTGTACGCGGCCCTGGCCGGCACCGGCGGCGCATTGGGTGCGTTGTATTCCGGCTACAGCTGGAACGCCCTGGGCGCGACATTGACCTTTAGTATTGCAAGCCTCGCAGCGCTGGCGGCAGCCGTTATCATTGCCACACGTATGCAAGAGGAGAGGCCATGAGCCTTACCCGCGAACAGCTGGCACAGGACATCATCGAGGTCGGACGCTTTCTGTATGCCCGCGGCTGGTCCCCGGCCACCAGCAGCAACTATTCCACTCGCCTGTCGCCGAGCGCGCTATTGCTCACGGTTTCGGGCAAGCACAAAGGCCAGTTGGGCCTGGATGATGTGCTGGCCACCGACTTGTCGGGCAACAGCCTGGAGCCGGGCAAAAAGCCCTCGGCCGAAACCCTGTTGCACACCCAGCTGTACCGCTGGAACCCGCAGATCGGCGCCGTGTTGCATACCCACTCGGTGAATGCCACGGTGCTGTCACGCCTGACCGCCGAGGGCTTCATCGAGTTCGAGGGTTACGAGCTGCAAAAGGCTTTTACCGGCATTGCCAGCCACGAGTCGCGGGTGCGCGTGCCGATTTTCGACAACGACCAGAACATCGCCCGGCTGGCGACCAAGATCCAGCCCTGGCTCGACGCCCATGCCGATTGCGTCGGCTACCTGATTCGCGGTCATGGCCTCTACACCTGGGGCGCGCGCATGAGTGACGCGCAGCGCCAGATCGAGGCCTTCGAGTTTCTGTTCGAGTGCGAGTTGCAGACTCGCGCCCTGTTAAACCGTTAAGGCTTGCTTCGACTGAAGTAGCCAGCGCCTGATGATATGCACTGCCTGACCGGCCTGGAAAAAGCCGGAAGGCACTGCCGATAACGAGGAATTGCCAAGATGAGCAGCCTGTCCGTTTACCACGAATCCAGCCCGGACCTGCCGAACAAGGTGCTGACCCATTTCGACGATATCGCCGCGACCCTGGCCGAGCAGGGCGTGCGTTTCGATCGCTGGCAAGCCGCCACCAGGATCCAGCCGGGCGCCAGCCAGGAGGAAGTGATAGGCGCCTACCAGGAACAGATCGACCGCCTGATGACCGAGCGCGGCTACATCACCGTCGATGTGATCAGCCTCAATGGCGATCACCCGCAGAAGGCCGAGCTGCGCGCCAAGTTCCTCGACGAACACCGGCATGCCGAGGACGAGGTGCGCTTTTTCGTCGCCGGCCGCGGCCTGTTCAGCCTGCATATCGGCGACTACGTGTACGCCGTGCTCTGCGAGAAGAACGACCTGATTTCGGTGCCGGCCGGTACCGCGCACTGGTTCGACATGGGCGAGAACCCATACCTGGTGGCGATCCGCATGTTCAACAACCCGCAAGGCTGGGTCGCCAACTTCACCGGTTCCGATATCGCCAGCCAGTTCCCGCTTCTGGAGGATTGAGCGGATGCCGATCAAGGCCATTCTCACCGACATCGAAGGCACCACCAGCGCGGTGAGCTTTGTCTTCGAGGTGCTGTTCCCCTACGCGGTGCGGCACCTGCCGGACTTCGTGCGCAAGCACGCCTGCCAGGCCGACGTTGCCGAGCAGTTGCAGGCGGTGCGCGAGGCCAGCGGCGAGCCGGCGGCGGACGTCGAGCGGGTGATCGGGATTCTGCTGGGCTGGATCGCGGAAGATCGCAAGTCCACGCCACTCAAGGCGCTGCAAGGCATGGTCTGGGAGCAGGGGTACCGGGCCGGACAGCTCAAGGGCCATGTCTACCCGGATGCGGCGGCGGCGTTGCAGCGCTGGCACCAGGCCGGCTATCGGCTGTACGTCTATTCGTCGGGCTCGATCCAGGCGCAGAAGCTGATTTTCGGTTGCTCAGCTGCCGGGGACCTGTCGCCGCTGTTCAGCGGTTTCTTCGACACCACCTCGGGAGCGAAACGGGAAGTGCAGTCTTACCAGCGCATTACCCAGGCCATCGGCTGTGCACCCGGGCAGATTCTCTTTCTGTCCGATATCGTCCAGGAGCTGGATGCGGCCCGGTCCGCCGGCCTGGCCACCTGCGGCCTGGTGCGCGAAGGCGGGGTATTGGCGGGGCATGCGAATGTAGCGAGCTTCGCCGATATCGATCCGCAGGGTTTCTGAAAGCAATCAGGCCGTGTCAGCGCAAGGCTGGCACGGCCTGATTGGGGTTATCTGTTATCCAGTTGCCGGTGATCATCGCGAATCCGCAGCGGTGCGGATTTAAAGCGAGTGATACGACGGCAGGGCAAAACGGTTCTGGCTTTGCAGCAGGGAAATCTGTGGCAATTCGCTGGCCTGTTCGGCCAGGTCGCGACGCAACGCGCTGATCACCCACGACAACTGATCGCCCGCATGCAACTGCGCATAAGAGATCGAGCGCTTGAGCTGTTTACCTTCGCTGTTACGCAGCGTCAGCAGGATGCCGCCATCGGGCCGTGGCTGAGTGGTCACTTCGTAGTTGGAGAACAGGGAAGCGAATTTTTCTTGGATCAGGCTCATGTCTATCAGCTCCATTGGTTCTTGAATGGCAAACCTGGAGTGATAGGTGCAGCGATTGTGCCAGCCTCAATTTTTTATAAAAATCGTTATAAATCAGATTGTTATAAAAAATCGCCGTTTTCGGGCTCGTGCAATTTGCATGAATGGCCATCGTGCATCCTGCATTTTGCGAGATCGCGGGCCTGGGCAAGGGCAGGGGAGTAACGCTGTGACTGCCGGTTCACGCAAAAGATTCAGCCGGCAAGCCCGGCCCTCAAGCGCGAGGCACCTGGCGGCGCGGAGGAGATACAAAACTTTGCAAAAACTCCATGTACAGGCCAGGAAGCGCTGACGTATTTTTTTGCCAGCGACAAGCTTGGCGCAGACTCTTTGCACAAGCCCAAGCCCTGATGTTCCGGGCTGTACAGGTCAATCAGACGTTTCACCGACATGGACAGTCATGCGCCATGGTCCCCTTGGATCATGGGCGCCTGATAATAAGAAAATAGGACGTCATCCATGAACGCCATGCTCTGCGTTACTGCCAATAGCACGCCCCCTGTTTCTCCTGTTTGCCGTCGCGGCCCGCCCTCGGGCCCCAGCTGAATAGCCCCATCGACCCTTGTCCGCCTGCCCGGCCTGGCCCCGTGCAGGATCCTTTTGCGTCGAACAGGAGCCGTCATGAGCACTCATCAGCACGACATGATCACCTGGGGCATGATGCTACGGAAGTTGCCCTCCATCGCCCGGGCGTTGCCGCGGGTCATCAAGGGCATGCAGATAGCCAACGTCAAGCGCGCCGATCAGCCCTGCGGGCTGGGCTGGACCTTCGAGCAGGCCACCCAACGCAACCCCGACGGCCCGGCGCTGCTGTATGGCGACCGGGTGTTGAGTTATGCACAGGCCAACCAGTGGGCCAACCGGATCGCCCATTACCTGGCGAGCCAGGGCATCGGCAAGGGCGACGTGGTGGCGATCTTCGTCGAGAACCGTCCCGAGTTGCTGGTGAGCGTGCTGGCGGTGGCCAAGCTCGGCGGCATCTGCGCCATGCTCAATACCGCGCAGACCGGCAGTGTGCTGGTGCACAGCGTGAACCTGGTGAAGCCGGTGGCGATGATCGTCGGCGGCGAACTGCTGGATGCCTACTCGGCGATTCGCGATCAGGTCGCCATCGACGAGGCGCGCACCTGGTTCGTCGCCGATCCGGATGTGGCGCCCGGGCCAACGCCTGCCGGTTGCATCGACCTGATGACCGCCAGCGCCGCCAGCGAATCGTCCAACCCACCAAGTACCGCGCGGATCTACCTCGACGATCCGTGCTTCTATATCTACACCTCCGGCACCACCGGGCTGCCCAAGGCCGGTATTTTCAAGCACGGTCGCTGGATGCGCAGCTCGGCCAGCTTCGGCATGATCGCCCTCGACATGCAGCCGGCCGATATCCTGTACTGCACCTTGCCGCTGTATCACGCCACCGGGTTGTGCGTGTGCTGGGGCTCGGCCATCAGCGGCGCCTCGGGCTTCGCCATTCGCCGCAAGTTCAGCGCCAGCCGTTTCTGGGAAGACGTCCGCCGGTTCAAGGCCACCACCATTGGTTATGTGGGCGAGCTGTGCCGTTACCTGGTTGACCAGCCTGCCTGCGAGCACGACCGTGACAACAGCGTGGTGAAGATGGTCGGCAACGGCCTGCGCCCCGGCGTGTGGGGGCCGTTCAAGCAGCGTTTCGGCGTCGAGCATATCTGTGAGCTGTATGCCGCCAGCGACGGCAATATCGGCTTTACCAACGTGCTCAACTTCGACAATACCGTGGGTTTTTCCCTGGCGCCCTGGGCGCTGGTGGAGTATGCCCACGACACCTGTGCGCCGATCCGCAACGGTTCCGGCTTCATGCAGAAGGTCGCCAGGGGCGGGCAAGGCCTGCTGCTGGCGAAGATCGACGACAAGGCACCGCTGGACGGCTATACCGAGCCGGAAAAGAACCTGAAGGTGATCCTCACCGACGTGTTCGAGAAGGGCGACCGTTACTTCAATACCGGCGACCTGCTGCGCGATATCGGTTTTGGCCATGCGCAGTTCATCGATCGCCTGGGCGATACCTATCGCTGGAAGGGCGAAAACGTCTCCACCACCGAGGTGGAGAACATCCTCCTGCAACATCCGCAGGTCGCCGAGGCGGTGGCCTATGGCGTGGAGGTGCACAACACCAACGGCCGTGCCGGGATGGCGGCGATCACCCCGGCCGAATCCCTGGCGACCCTGGATTTCACCGAGCTGTTGCAGTTCGCCCGCGAGCATCTGCCGGGCTACGCGGTGCCGCTGTTCCTGCGGGTCAAGGTGAAGATGGAGACCACCGGCACCTTCAAGTACCAGAAGACCCGGCTCAAGGAAGAAGCCTTCGACCCGTCGAAAACCGGCGGCGATCCGGTGTACGCCTGGTTGCCGGGTTCGGCGACCTATGTCCGGGTAACGGAGGCGGTCCTGGCGGATATTTGTGCCGGTCGACACCGTTATTGATTCTGGCTATGGCCGCTCTTGAGAAAAAAGGGATGACAGGGCGGGAGCCGCTTGGGGACACTAGCGGCTTTCCGATTGGCCGAAAGTGGAGTTCCCGATGTCAGACAAAAGCCGCCAGATGACCGCAGAAGAAGCCGCCGAGTTCACCGAGCAGGTCTTCAACGTCGCACGTCAAGGCGACGCCCAGATGCTCGACAAGCTGGCGAGCAGCGGTCTGCCGGTCAACCTGCGCAATCACAAGGGCGACACCCTGCTGATGCTGGCCAGCTACTACGGGCATGTGGACGCGGTACAGGTGCTGCTCAAGCACAAGGCCGACCCCGAGATCCGTAACGACAACGGCCAGAGCCCGATCGCCGGCGCAGCCTTCAAGGGCGACCTGGCGGTGGTCAAGGCGCTGGTGGAAGGCGGTGCCGAGGTGGAAGGCTCGTCCTTCGACGGGCGTACCGCGCTGATGATGGCGGCGATGTTCAACCGCACGGAAATCGTCGACTACCTCATCGGCAAGGGCGCCAACCCGCGGGCCACCGACGCCAACGGCGTGAGCGCACTGGACGCGGCGAAGACCATGGGCGCCGTCGACACCACCGCGCAATTGCAGAAGTTGCTGGGCTGAGCTGAACGGCGCATACCGTCGGGCCAAGGCCATGCCTGGGTTGCGGCGGTAGGTTCGCGGGCCGGGTTTAGGCTATCCTGCGCGCCCGCCATTGACCCGTAACAGGATTCGCCCCATGAAAACCGTCCTCGCCGAACTCATCACTAAAATCAGCTCCGGCTGCATGGGCGAAGAAGAAATCCTGCGGATCGCCGACGAGGCCGCCCAGGCCTACGCCGATCCCCAGGCCTTCCTGGCCGCCAATCCGGACATCAACTACGACGACAGCTTCCCGATCCCGCTGGGCGAATGGGTGGTGGTCGGCAGCCTGCCGGACACCGTGCTGTTCCAGGCCGACACCTACATGGACCTGTTCGCGCAGATCGTCGCGTCTTTCGGCCCGGGCGTGGCGTTCAATATCAAGCCCAAGCAACTGGCCAAGACCGAGGCCCTGACCGCGCTCAACCGCATCCAGATCCAGATGGGCAGCATGAACCCTGAAAACGGCGGTTACGTGCTGATGAACTTCAGCCAGTTGCTGGACGACGAGCTGCAAGTGGTGCTGGTCTACGGCAATGACGTGCCGCGGGTGCTGCAGCTGTGCGCCGAAGCCGGCATTGCCGCCGCGTCGTCCCTGGAAGCGCTCAAGGTCGCGGTTCACATCTGAGCTGCGGGCCACAGGCCGACCGCGCAGGCAATAAAAAGGAACCCCGCTGCCGGCCGACTATCCTAAGTGGGCAAGCCCTCATTTAGGAGCGACACCATGGGTTCCACTTTCAATACGCTGGTTGGACTGATCATCCTCGCGCTGGACATCTGGGCGATCATCAATGTGCTTAAAAGCAGTGCCGAAACCGGGATGAAAATCCTCTGGGTGTTGCTGATCATCCTGTTGCCGGTGCTGGGCCTGATCATCTGGGCGATTGCCGGGCCGCGCGGCAACGTACGGCTCTGAAGGCTGGCGTGGGGTTCAAAAGGGGCCGCCAGGCCCTTTTTTATGTGACCAAATATGCGCTGCACGAAATTTTCACAAAGTCTCCATGACAATTCGCCAGCACTGTTTTTCCGCTGCTCCCGTGCGATCTCCGATTGCGATCCCTGGCTCTGGGCCATTGCCGGCCAGGGGAGGGCGCCTGCCAGTAATCAATGGCAATGCCGCTGCTGATCGTGCAACATTTGCGCACCGCGCCATCCCCCCAGCCCTGAATGGCTACAAGAGGGCAAAGCGCAGCTGCATTCTTTTCGCAACTTCAACTTCCATTGGGTCCTAAAACGATATGGCAAACCCGGACGTCCTGAGTCAGCAGCGAGCCTCGAGTCGCCTGCTGCAACCGACCGTCAAATCGCATCTGGCTTATACGCTGCTCTGCGCGCTGGCCATGATGGTCATGCTGTCTTTGCTGCGCGTGGCGCTGCTGGTCTACAACCGCGAGATGATCCTCGACACACCGGCCTCGACCTTCCTTGAAGCCTTCGCCAACGGCCTGCGCTTCGATGTGCGCCTGGTGGTCTACCTCAGCATCCCGCTGCTGCTGGCGCTGTTCAGTGCCCGGGCCATGGCGGCTCGCGGTTTCTTCCGCTTCTGGCTGACCATCGTTTCGAGCATCGCGCTGTTCCTCGGCCTGATGGAGATGGACTTCTACCGCGAGTTCCACCAGCGTCTCAACGGCCTGGTCTTCCAGTATGTGAAGGAAGACCCGAAAACCGTGATGAGCATGCTCTGGTACGGCTTCCCGGTGGTGCGCTACCTGCTGGCCTGGGCGGTCGGCACCTGGCTGCTGAGCCTGGCGTTCAAGGGCGCCGACCGCGCGACCCGGCCGCGCGGCCCGTTCAGCGGCGGCAGCATCGGCACCCGGCAGGTCGCCCCGTGGTACGCCCGTATCGGCGTATTCGTGGTCTGCCTGCTGGTCTGCGTGGTCGCCGCCCGCGGCACCCTGCGCCAGGGCCCGCCACTGCGCTGGGGTGACGTCTACACCACCGAATCGAACTTCGCCAACCAGCTGGGCCTCAACGGCACGCTGTCTCTGGTCGAGGCGGCCAAGAGCCGGATGGGCGAGGACCGCAGCAATATCTGGAAAGCCACCCTGCCGCAGCCCGAGGCGCAGCAAGTGGTGCGCGACCTGCTGGTGATGCCGGACGACAAGCTGGTGGACGCCGATATCGCCGCCGTGCGCCGCGACTACACGCCACCGGCCGCCAAGACCCTGCCGATCAAGAACGTGGTCGTGATCCTGATGGAAAGCATGGCCGGTCACTCGGTGGGTGCCCTGGGCGCTCCAGGCAATATCACCCCGTACCTGGACCAACTGTCCAAGGAAGGCCTGCTGTTCGACCGCTTCTTCTCCAACGGCACCCATACCCACCAGGGCATGTTCGCCACCATGGCCTGCTTCCCCAACCTGCCGGGTTTCGAATACCTGATGCAGACCCCGGAAGGCAGCCACAAGCTGTCCGGCCTGCCGCAGGTGTTGAGCGCCCGCAAGTATGACGACGTGTATGTCTACAACGGCGATTTCGCCTGGGACAACCAGTCGGGCTTCTTCAGCAACCAGGGCATGACCAACTTCGTCGGTCGCAACGACTTCGTCGATCCGGTGTTCTCCGATCCGACCTGGGGCGTGTCCGACCAGGACATGTTCAACCGTGGCCTGGAAGAATTGAAGGCGCGGGAAAACGGCAAGCCGTTCTATGCCCTGCTGCAGACCCTGTCCAACCACACCCCGTACGCCTTGCCGACGCCATTGCCGGTGGCGAAGGTGACCGACCGTGGCAGCCTGAACGAACACCTGACCGCCATGCGCTATTCCGACTGGGCCCTGGGCCAGTTCTTCGAGAAGGCGCGCAAGGAGCCGTACTTCAAGGAGACGCTGTTCGTGATCGTGGGTGACCATGGTTTCGGTAACGAGCGCCAGATCACCGAAATGGACCTGGGCCGCTTCAACGTGCCGATGCTGATGATCGCTCCGGGCATCCAGGAAAAATTCGGCCAGCGCAACCACACCGTGGGCACCCAGGTCGATATCGTGCCGACCATCATGGGCCGCCTCGGTGGCGAAGTGCGTCACCAGTGCTGGGGCCGCGACCTGCTCAACCTGCCGGAAGGCGACACCGGCTTTGGCGTGATCAAGCCGTCGGGCAGCGAGCAGACCACGGCTATCGTCACCGCCGACCAGATCCTGGTACTGCCGCGCGAGAAGGAAATGGCGCCGAAGATCTACCAGTACGAACTGGGCGCCAATCCGCATGCCGAAGTGGTGCCGGACGCACCGCGTACCGCCGAGTTGAAGCACAAGCTGGAAGCTTTCCTGCAAACCGCTACCAAGAGCCTGTTGGATAACACCGCAGGCGTGGTGCACGGCACGCCGGACTGATTCATTGCGCTAATGAAAAAGAGGCCCTCGGGCCTCTTTTTTTTGACGGTTATTCAAGTGCCGGACATGAACTGGCGAAAGCTATATCCGGCCCAGTAACAGGAGAACCAGCAACACCACCAGCACCACACCGATGATGCCGGACGGGCCATAACCCCAGCTTCTGGAGTGCGGGAACACTGGAAGACCACCGATCAGCAGAAGAATCAGAATAATGATCAGGATTGTGCCCATGTCGTTTTCCTTATTGGAGGATCGAAGGCGCGGCTGGACTCGAAGGCAATTAATCCGTACCGCTTAATCATTCGGACTCTGTGCCTTGAAGGATGATTCCAAGTTTTTTTAATGCTTTTTGCACGCAGGCCTATTTCTTTTCGTACCTGCTGCCGGTGGCCATCGAGTTGAACGTGCAACACCGCGGGAAGTCGCACCGAGGCCCCGGTTTGCCTGGGGCATTCAGCAATCTGATGGTGCGTGGGCGGCACAAAATCCTTCGCTACACTCGCCTCATCTTCCCCGGAACAACAAGGCAACTCCTATGCAAAATCGCATGATGATCACTGGCGCCGGATCCGGCCTGGGTCGCGAAATCGCTCTGCGCTGGGCGCGCGAAGGCTGGCAGTTGGCGTTGTCGGATGTCAGCGAACCCGGCCTGCAGGAAACCCTCAGGCTGGTACGCCAAGCCGGCGGCGATGGCTTCGTGCAACGTTGCGACGTGCGTGACTACAGCCAGTTGACCGCCTTCGCCCAGGCCTGTGAAGTCAAGCTCGGCGGCATCGATGTGATCGTCAATAACGCCGGCGTGGCCTCCGGCGGCTTCTTCAGCGAATTGTCCCTGGAGGACTGGGACTGGCAGATCGCGATCAACCTGATGGGCGTGGTCAAGGGCTGCAAGGCGTTCCTGCCGCTGCTGGAAAAGAGCAAGGGCCGGATCATCAACATCGCCTCGATGGCGGCCTTGATGCAGGGCCCGGCGATGAGCAACTACAACGTGGCCAAGGCCGGCGTGGTGGCCCTGTCCGAAAGCCTGCTGATCGAGCTGGCCCAGCAGGAAATCGGCGTGCACGTGGTATGCCCGTCGTTCTTCCAGACCAACCTGCTGGATTCGTTCCGTGGCCCGACCCCGGCGATGAAGGCCCAGGTCGGCAAGCTGCTGGAAAGCTCGCCGATCAGCGCGGCGGACATCGCCGACTACATCTACACCCGGGTCGCCGCCGGCGAATTCATGATCCTGCCCCACGAACAGGGGCGCATGGCCTGGGCCCTGAAACAGAAGAACCCGCAGCTGCTGTACGACGAAATGACCCTCATGGCCGACAAGATGCGCGCCAAGACCAAGCAAAACGCCAGCTGAGCTTGCTCCTGCCCCGGCGCGTCGTTAGGGTTGCCAGCATCTGGCATCCCTGACGAGACCTTGCATGCTCAATTACCTGTGGTTCTTCCTCGCCGCGCTGTTCGAGATCGCCGGCTGCTACGCCTTCTGGATGTGGCTGCGCCAGGGCAAAAGCGCCTGGTGGATGGTCCCGGCGCTGGCGAGCCTGATGCTCTTCGCCCTGTTGCTGACCAAGATCGAAGCGAGCTACGCCGGCCGCGCCTATGCGGCGTACGGCGGGATCTACATCATCGCCTCGATCGGCTGGCTGGGTATGGTGGAGCGGGTGCGGCCGCTGAGTTCGGACTGGCTGGGGGTGGCGCTGTGCGTGATCGGCGCGAGCATCATTCTGTTCGGGCCGCGCTTTACCAACGGTTAGGAACTGGCCGGGTTGCGGGCGCCGCGATGGCGCCCGGTCCCGGCCGGGAATCAGTCGAACAATTCCTTGGGCACGTCGTGCTTGAGCATCAACTGGCACTGCTCGCTGTCCGGGTCGAAGACGATCACCGCCTGGCCCTTGGTCAGCGCCTGGCGCACGCGCAGGACGCGGGTTTCCAGCGGGGTGTCGTCGCCATTGTCGGTGCCGTCGCGGGTGACGAAGTCTTCGATCAGGCGGGTCAGGGTGTCGACTTCTAGTTGGTCATGGGGAATCAGCATACGGGCCTCCGGCAAACAATCCCGGATCCTACTGCGCCGGGCCCCGCGCGGCTAGGCAAACCTCGCGCGGGGCCGGGCTTTTCCCTTCAGGGCTTTTCACCTCAGGACTTTTGCCCCACCAGGCTGTCCACCGACGGCACCCGGGTGTCGCTTTCCATCTGTGTGTCGTGTTCCAGCTGATGGCTGAAACGGTCCAGGGAGCCCTGGGCCGGCTGTGCGTCGCTGGCGAACACCGGCGGGCTGAGGATGTAGGCGCCCAGCAGGCGGCTGAGGGCCGCCAAGCTGTCGATATGGGTGCGTTCGTAGCCGTGGGTGGCGTCGCAACCGAAGGCCAGCAGGGCGGTACGGATATCGTGGCCGGCGGTGACCGCCGAATGGGCATCGCTGAAGTAGTAGCGGAACAGGTCGCGGCGCACCGGCAGTTCGTGTTCCGTGGCCAGGCGCAGCAGGTGGCGCGACAGGTGATAGTCGTAAGGCCCGCCGGAGTCCTGCATGGCCACGCTCACCGCGTGCTCGCTGGAGTGCTGGCCGGGGGCGACCGGGGCGATGTCGATGCCGACGAATTCGCTGACGTCCCAGGGCAGGGCCGCCGCCGCGCCGCTGCCGGTTTCTTCGGTGATGGTGAACAGCGGATGGCAGTCGATCATCAGTGGCTCGCCGCTGTCGACGATGGCCTTGAGCGCGGCCAGCAGCGCCGCGACCCCAGCCTTGTCGTCGAGGTGGCGGGCGCTGATATGGCCGCTTTCGGTGAACTCCGGCAAGGGATCGAACGCGACGAAATCGCCGACGCCGATGCCCAGCGACTCGCAGTCGGCGCGGGTGGTGCAGTAGGCGTCCAGGCGCAATTCGATGTGGTCCCAACTGATGGGCATTTCGTCCACCGCGGTGTTAAAGGCGTGCCCGGAGGCCATCAGCGGCAACACGCTGCCACGCACTACGCCGTTGTCGGTGAACAGGCTGACCCGGCTGCCCTCGGCGAAACGGCTGGACCAGCAACCGACCGGGGCCAGGGTCAGGCGGCCGTTGTCTTTCACCGCGCGCACGCTGGCGCCGATGGTGTCCAGATGCGCCGAGACCGCACGGTCCGGGCTGTTCTTCTGGCCCTTGAGGGTGGCGCGAATGGTCCCGCGGCGGGTCAGCTCGAAGGGGATGCCCAGTTCTTCCAGGCGCTCGGCCACGTAACGCACGATGGTGTCGGTGAAGCCGGTGGGGCTGGGAATGGCGAGCATTTCCAGGAGGACTTTCTGCAGGTAGTTGAGGTCCGGTTCGGGAATCGATCGGGTCATGGAAACTCCTGATGATGAAAAGGTATCGCGAGCAAGGCGGCGATCCCTGTAGGAGCGAGGCTTGCCCGCGATGAGGCCGCGACGGTCAGCACAAGGCTTTCAAACCGCCGGCTGGCTGTGGGGAAACAACAGGTCGACAAAGCGCTCGGCCGTCGGCTGCGGTTCATGGTTGGCCAGGCCGGCGCGCTCGTTGGCCTCGATGAACACGTACTGCGGCTGGTCCGCCGCCGACACCATCAGGTCGAGGCCGACCATCGGGATATCCAGCGCCCGCGCCGCGCGGATCGCTGCGTCTACCAGTTCCGGATGCAGAATCGCGGTGACATCCTCCAGGGTGCCGCCGGTATGCAGGTTGGCGGTGCGCCGCACGAACAGCCGTTCGCCGGCCGCCAGGATGCTGTCGTAGCCGTGCCCGGCGGCGTGCAGGGTGCGCTGGGTTTCGTGGTCCAGGGGGATCTTGCTTTCGCCGCCGGTGGCGGCCTGGCGGCGTCGGCTTTGCGCTTCGATCAGTTGCCTGATGGAGTGCTGGCCGTCGCCGATCACCTCGGCCGGCCGGCGAATGGCGGCGGCGACCACCTCGAAGCCGATCACCAGGACGCGCAGGTCCAGGCCCTCGTGGAAGCTCTCGAGCAACACCCGGCTGTCGAACCGCCGGGCGTTGTCGATCGCCTGTTGCACTTCTTCGATGGTGCGCAGATCCACGGCCACACCTTGGCCTTGTTCCCCGTCGAGTGGCTTGACCACCACCCGTTCATGCTCGTCGAGAAACGCCAGGTTGTCGTCGGCGTTGCCCGCGAGTTGTTGCGCCGGCAGGTTCAGCCCGGCCTGTTTCAGTACCTTGTGAGTCAGGCTCTTGTCCTGGCACAGGCTCATGCTGATGGCGCTGGTCAGGTCGCTGAGGGATTCGCGGCAACGCACCCGGCGACCGCCATGGCAGAGGGTGAACATCCCGGCTTCGGCGTCGTCGACCTGCACGTCGATGCCGCGGCGATGGGCTTCCTCGACGATGATCCGCGCGTAAGGGTTGAACTGCGCCTCGGGCCCGGGGCCGAGGAACAGCGGCTGGTTGATGCCGTTCTTGCGCTTGATGGCGAAGGTCGACAGCGTGCGGAAACCCAGCTTGGCGTACAGGCACTTGGCCTGGCGATTGTCGTGCAGCACCGACAGGTCGAGGTAGCTCAGGCCACGGCTCATGAAGTGTTCGATCAGGTGCCGGACCAGCACTTCGCCGACCCCCGGACGGGTGCAATGCGGGTCCACCGCCAGGCACCACAGGCTGCTGCCGTGCTCCGGATCGTGGAAGGCCTTCTGGTGGTCCAGGCCCATGACGCTGCCGATCACCGCGCCGCTGTCTTCGTCTTCGGCCAGCCAGTACACCGGCCCGCCGGCATGGCGCGGGGTCAGCAGGCTCGGGTCGACCGGCAGCATGTTGCGGGCCAGGTACAGCTGGTTGATGGCCTGCCAGTCCGCCGCGCTCTGCGCCCGGCGGATGCGGAAGCCGCGAAACACCCGGGTGGCCTGGCGGTAGTCGCTGAACCACAGGCGCAGGGTGTCCGACGGGTCGAGGAACAACTGGGTCGGTTCCAGGCCGAGGATCTGCTGGGGTGCGGCGACATACAGGGCGATGTCGCGTTCGCCGGGGTGTTCGTTGAGCAGCTCCTCGGCCAGGCTCGTCGGGTCGGGAAAGGTATGGCCGATCAGCAGCCGGCCCCAGCCGCAATGCACGGCAATCGGGTCGGTGCCGAGGGCGCTGCGGTCTTCGGCGAAACGCGCCTGCAGACGCTCGTAGGAGGGCGCCTGACCGCGCAGCAAGCGTTGGCTGTAAGCCGTGGCATGGGGTTTCATGGTCAGATTCCTTGTTCGCTGAGCCACAGGTTCAGCGCCGCCAGTTGCCACAGCTTGGAGCCGCGCAACGGTGTCAGCTGGCCTTGTGGATCGGTCAGCAGGCGGTCGAGCATCGCCGGGTTGAACAGGCCGCGGTCCTGGCTCGGGTCGAGCAGCAGTTCACGTACCCAGTCCAGGGTGGCGCCCTGCAGGTGCTTGAGGCCGGGCACCGGGAAATAGCCTTTCTTGCGGTCGATCACCGCGCTGGGGATCACCAGTCGCGCGGCCTCCTTGAGTACCTGCTTGCCGCCATCGGGCAGTTTGAATTTGCCCGGTACTCGTGCCGACAGCTCCACCAGCCGGTAGTCGAGGAACGGCGTGCGCGCCTCCAGGCCCCAGGCCATGGTCATGTTATCCACACGCTTGACCGGGTCGTCGACCAGCATCACCGTGCTGTCCAGGCGCAGGGCTTTATCCACAGGTTCGGTGGCGCCGGGCTGGGCGAAATGCTCGCGCACGAAATCGCCGGCGGCGTCGTTGGCGGTCAGCCACTGCGGTTGCACGGTGGCCGCATAGTCGTCGTAGCTGCGGTCGAAGAACGCCTCGCGGTAGGCCGCGTAGGGATCGCTGGCGCCGTCCACCTGCGGGTACCAGTGGTAACCGGCGAACAGTTCGTCGGCGCCCTGGCCGCTCTGCACCACCTTGCAGTGCCTGGCGACTTCCCGCGACAGCAGGTAGAAGGCGATGCAGTCGTGGCTGACCATGGGTTCGCTCATGGCGCGGAAGGCCGCCGGCAGCTGTTCGATGATCTCGCGCTCGTCGATGCGCAACTGATGGTGATCGGTGCCGTAGTGTTGGGCGATCAGGTCCGAATACTGGAACTCGTCGCCGCGTTCGCCGCCGGCATCCTGGAAGCCGATGGAGAAGGTCGACAGGTTATCCACCCCGACTTCCCGCAGCAGGCCGACCAGCAGGCTCGAATCGACGCCGCCGGACAGCAGCACGCCGACATCCACTGCCGCCCGTTGGCGGATCGCCACGGCTTCGCGGGTGCTGTCGAGTACCCGGTCGCGCCAGTCCTCCAGGGTCAGCCCGGTTTCATCGGCGCGCGGGCCGTAGGGCAGGGTCCACCAGGTTCGCTGCTCGGTGCGGCCGTCGGCTTCGATGCGCATCCAGGTGGCCGGCGGCAGTTTCTCGATGCCCGCCAGCAGGGTGCGCGGCGCCGGCACCACGGCATGGAAGTTCAGGTAATGATTGAGCGCCACCGGGTCGAGCAGCGGGTTGATGTCGCCGCCCTTGAGCAGCGCCGGCAAGGCCGAGGCGAAACGCAGGCGCTGGCCGGTGCGCGACAGGTACAGCGGCTTGACGCCTAGGCGGTCGCGGGCGATGAACAGGCGCTTGGCGTCCCGCTCCCAGATGGCGAAGGCGAACATGCCGTTGAGCCGCGGCAGCAGCTCGGCGCCCCAGGCGTGATAGCCCTTGAGCAGCACTTCGGTGTCGCCGCCGGAATAAAAGGCGTAGCCCAGGCTCTCCAGTTCGGCGCGCAGTTCGGGGAAGTTGTAGATCGCGCCGTTGAAGGCCAGGGACAGGCCCAGTTGGTTGTCGATCATCGGCTGGGCCGAGCCGTCCGACAGGTCCATGATTTTCAGGCGTCGATGGCCCAGGGCTATCGGGCCCTGGCTATGGAAACCCCAGGCGTCGGGGCCGCGAGGGGCGAGGTGGTGGGTAATTCGTTCAACCGCTGCCAGGTCGGCGGGTTGATGATCAAAACGTAGTTCTCCAGCTAATCCGCACATAAGTCCTTACCGGTTTTTCCGTTGGGGAGGGGTGAATCGCGACCGGCCAGAAATGGCAGGTACCCGGAAACTGACCCAGGTGATCCCCTGGAGTTTTAGACCGATGGGTTATAAGCGGCGGGGCGCAAGTGCGTTGCGGGCTGGGGCAAAGGCCTTGATCTGCCTGGAGTTTTGCCGTGCGGGCAGGGCCCGTGGGCGTTTGCGGAAGATGGCCAAGCGATGCCAGGGCGGCTGGCATCGCTGCTTTATTTCATGGCTTGCCGCGAATCAACCGACGCAAGGCAAAGCGATTGGGGTGACAGGCTTCGGCCACGCTGCGCGGCAGGGGCAGCGGTTCGTTGTCCAGCCAGGCGGCCAGCAACTCGCCCGACAGCGGCGCGGTGATCAAGCCGCGCGAGCCGTGGCCGCTGTTGATATACAGGCCGTCCAGCCAGGGGCAGGGCAGGTCCGGAACCTGGCGCGCGTCCTTGCCCAGCACCGCGTAGACCTCGGCGAATGCCGCCTGGTCCGCCAGGGGACCGACGATCGGCAGATAGTCCGGGCTGGTGCAACGGAAGGCGGCCCGTCCTTCGAGGGTTTGCGCTTGCAGCCGGTCGGCTTCCAGGCGTTCCACCAGGTCCTGGGAGATCTCTTCGAGCATCAGCAGGTTGCCCGCATGCTCGGCGGCGGTGGGTGTCAGGTCTTGGCTCTTGAAATCGAAACTGGCACCCAGGGTGTGTTCGCCCAGTCGCGCGGGGGCGACATAACCCTCGGCGCACACCACGGTGGCCAGGCTCTGGCTGCGCGCGGTCTGCAGCAGGCGGGTGATCTGCCCGCGGATGCGTTTGAGCGGCAGCTCGGCGCTGGCGGGAAAGCGCTTGATCTCGGCGGCGCCGGCGAGGATCACCACCTCGGCACTGGCCAGCAGCCGCTCGCCGTCCCAGGCCTGCCACTGGCCATCGCCCCGGCGCAGTTCCACTACATCGTGGTGGGGCAGCAGGCGAATCCGCGGGTGCGCGGCTTGCCACTGGCACAGGGCCGGCGGATGCACCCAGCCACCTTCTGGGTAGAACAGCCCACCGTGGGCCAGGCCGACGCCGGCCAGGGCCTGGGCCTGGGGTTGGTCCAACTGATGCAGCAGGTCCGCCGGGAAGGCCGCCGCCAACTGCGCCTGGCGCTCGGCTTCCTTGGCGTTGAAGGCCAGTTGCAGCACGCCGCAGCTGTCCCAGTCGACGCCCCGTTGCAGCTGTTCGAGCAGGCGCCGGGTGTAGCCGAAACCGCTGAGGATCATCTGCGACAGGGCGGTGCCGTGGGCCGAGAGTTTCAGGTACAGCACGCCCTGGGGATTGCCCGAGGCCTCCTGGGCCAGTTGCCCGTGGCGCTCCAGCAGGCTGACCCGCCAGCCCCGCGCGGCGAGGCTGGCGGCGCTGGCGCAACCGGCCAGGCCGGCGCCGATCACCAGGGCGTGTTTGTCCTGGATTTGTTGCGTGGGGCGAGCGAACCAGGGCTTGCTGGCGGCAGGCAGCGGCGTGTCTTCGGGCCAGCCGAGAAACTCGCCGCGCAGCACTTCCCACTTGTGGCCGATGCCCGGGGTGCGCTTCATCTTGAAGCCCGCGGCATTCAGCAGGCGGCGCACCCAGCCGGTGCTGGTGAAGGTGCTGATGCTCGAACCCGGCGCGGCCAGGCGCGCCAGTTCGGCGAACAGCTCGGCGGTCCACATCTCGGGGTTTTTCGCCGGGGCGAAGCCGTCGAGGAACCAGGCGTCGACCTGCCCGTCGAGTTGCGGCAATTGCTCCAGGGCATCGCCGACCAGCAGGGTCAGGGTGACCCGGCCCTCGTCCAGCACCAGGCGCTGAAAGCCCTGGTGCACCGCGACATAGGCGCGCAACAGGCGCTCGGCCAGCGGCCCCAGTTCCGGCCACAGGGCCAGGGCGCGCTGCAGGTCGGCTGGCGTCAGCGGGTACTTTTCCACGCTGACGAAATGCAGGCGTGCGCTGGGGTCAGCCTGTTGTTCGAACAACTGCCAGGCGCAGAGAAAGTTCAGGCCGGTGCCGAAGCCGGTTTCGCCGATGACGAAGCAGCCACTGGGCGGCAACGCGGCAAAACGCTCGCGCAGGCGGTTCTGTTCGAGAAACACATGGCGGGTTTCGTCCAGGCCCGACTCGGTGGAGAAATACACATCGTCGAAGACCCGCGAACGCGGGCGACCCTGGTCGTCCCAGTCGAGCTGGGCGTGGGGCTGGGGAGGGGGCAATTCGGCGCTCATGTTCGGCTCGGTAGCGGCAAGGCGGCCATTCTAGCCGATCGACACACCGGGTAATGATCCACGGCAATAAGCGGTATGTTCGGGGCCGACAAAACCTAGGTCGATCCGCTAGTCTTGCTCCATCTTGCCAGGGAGTCGCTCATGTTCGAATCTGCCGAAATCGGTCACGCCATTGACAAAAAAACTTTTGACGCCGAAGTCCCGGCCCTGCGCGAAGCCCTGCTGGAGGCCCAGTTCGAGCTGAAGCAGAAAGCCCGTTTTCCGGTGATCGTGCTGATCAACGGCATCGAAGGCGCCGGCAAGGGCGAGACGGTGAAACTGCTCAACGAGTGGATGGACCCACGCCTGATCGAGGTCCGTACCTTCGACCAGCAGACCGACGAAGAACTGGCGAGGCCACCGGCCTGGCGCTACTGGCGGATGCTCCCGGCCAAGGGCCGCATGGGGGTGTTTTTCGGCAACTGGTACAGCCAGATGCTCCAGGGGCGGGTGCACGAACTGTTCAAGGACGGCCGTTTCGACCAGGCCATCGCCGGCGCCGAGCGCCTGGAAAAGATGCTCTGCGACGAAGGCGCGCTGATCTTCAAGTTCTGGTTCCACCTGTCCAAGAAACAGATGAAGGCCCGCCTCAAGTCCTTGCAGGACGACCCGCTGCACAGCTGGCGCATCAGCCCGCTGGACTGGCAGCAGTCGGAGACCTACGACAAGTTCGTCAAATACGGCGAGCGGGTGTTACGCCGCACCAGCCGCGACTACGCGCCCTGGCATGTGATCGAAGGCGTGGATCCGCATTACCGCAGCCTGGCGGTGGGCAAGATTCTCCTCGAGGGCCTGCAGAGCGCGCTCAACCGGCCGACGCTCGAAGTCGAGTCCCATGTGGCGCCGCTGGGCGAGGCCGTCGACAAGTTGACCCTGCTCGACAGCCTGGACATGAGCCAGCAACTGGACAAGGACGACTACGAGGAGCAACTGATTACCGAGCAGGCGCGCCTGGCCGGCCTGCTGCGCGACAAGCGCATGCGCAAGCACGCGTTGGTGGCGGTTTTCGAGGGCAATGACGCGGCCGGCAAGGGCGGGGCGATTCGCCGGGTAGCGGCGGCGCTGGACCCGCGCCAGTACAGCATCGTGCCGATTGCCGCGCCGACCGAGGACGAGCGGGCCCAGCCGTATCTGTGGCGCTTCTGGCGGCATATTCCGGCGCGGGGCAAGTTCACCGTGTTCGACCGTTCCTGGTACGGCCGGGTGCTGGTGGAACGGGTCGAGGGCTTTTGCAGCCCGGCGGACTGGTTGCGCGCCTATGGCGAGATCAACGACTTCGAGGAGCAGCTCGAGGACGCCGGGGTGATCGTGGTCAAGTTCTGGCTGGCGATCGACAAGCAGACCCAGCTGGAGCGTTTCCAGGCCCGTGAAGAGATTCCGTTCAAGCGTTTCAAGATCACCGAGGACGACTGGCGCAACCGCGACAAATGGGATGCCTACCGCGCCGCCGTCGGCGACATGGTCGACCGCACCAGCACCGAGGTCGCGGCCTGGACCCTGGTGGAGGCCAACGACAAGCGCTGGGCCCGGGTCAAGGTATTGCGCACCCTCAACCGCGCACTGGAAGAGGCATTCGACAAGTCCGAGAAAAAGGACAGGAAAGGCAAGAAGGACAAGAAATAACCGCCGCGGGTTGTGAGCGGGTCACTGGATAAACCCAGCACCGCGATGGTTTTGCATACGCCGGATGAATGATCGTCGCGGCCGGGCAAGGGCTGGATCTATGCTCGAGCCACTCACAACCGACAACAACAATGAGGTATGCCATGCGTGAAGTGGTGATCGTCGATAGCGTGCGGACCGGCCTGGCCAAGTCCTTTCGCGGCAAGTTCAACCAGACCCGTCCGGACGACATGGCCGCCCATTGCGTCAATGCGCTGCTGAGCCGCAACGGTATCGACCCGGCCAGCGTCGAGGACTGCATCGTCGGCGCCGGTTCCAACGAAGGCGCCCAGGGCTACAACATCGGGCGCAACGTCGCGGTGCTGTCGCACCTGGGCACCGGTACCGCGGGCATGACCCTCAACCGTTTCTGTTCGTCCGGCCTGCAGGCGATCGCCATCGCGGCCAACCAGATCGCGTCCGGTTGCAGTGACATCATTGTCGCCGGCGGGGTCGAGTCAATCAGCCTGACGATGAAAAGCGTCAACACCGACAACCTGATCAACCCGCTGCTCAAGGAGCAGGTGCCGGGCATCTATTTCCCCATGGGCCAGACCGCCGAGGTGGTCGCCCGGCGTTATAACGTGAGCCGCGAGGAGCAGGACCTGTATGCCCTGCAAAGCCAGCAGCGCACCGCGGCGGCCCAGGCGGCCGGGCTGTTCGACGACGAGATCGTGGCGATGGCGGTGAAGTACAAGGTCGAGGACAAGAACAGCGGCCAGGTGCAGATTCTCGATGGCGTGGTCGATCGCGACGACTGCAACCGCCCGGACACTACCCTGGAAAGCCTGGCCGGTTTGAAACCGGTGTTCGCCGAAGACGGTTCGGTGACCGCCGGCAACTCCTCGCAATTGTCCGATGGCGCGTCCATGACCCTGGTCATGAGCCTGGAGCGGGCCCAGGCGCTGGGGCTCAAGCCCAAGGCGTTCTTCCGCGGCTTCACCGTGGCCGGTTGCGAGCCGGACGAAATGGGCATCGGCCCGGTGTTCTCGGTGCCCAAGCTGCTCAAGGCCAAGGGCCTGCAAGTTGACGACATCGACCTCTGGGAGTTGAACGAGGCCTTCGCCTCGCAATGCCTGTACAGCCGCAACCGGCTGCAGATCGACAACGCCAGGTACAACGTCAACGGCGGCTCGATCTCCATCGGCCACCCGTTCGGCATGACCGGTTCGCGCCAGGTCGGGCACCTGGTGCGGGAACTGCAACGGCGCAACCTGCGCTACGGTATCGTCACCATGTGCGTCGGCGGCGGCATGGGCGCGACCGGGTTGTTCGAAGCGGTGCGCTAAGCCGTCAGACGGGGTGGAACCTATCGCGGGCAAGCCTCGCTCCTACAGAACGGTGGTGCTTCTGTAGGAGCGAGGCTTGCCCGCGATGCTTTTTGCGACCTGCACCATCCTGTTTACGTTCCCCCTCCAACTGTCTCTGTGTAAGTCACGGTCCCGAGCCTAGAATGCGGGCTCTCTCCATCAGGCTTTTGGGGGTCGCATGCATATCTCGTCCGGTCGCTGGGTCTACGGCTTGTTCCTCGCACTGCTGACGGCGCTGCTGTGGGGCATCCTGCCGATCAAGCTCAAGCAAGTGTTGCTGGTGATGGACCCGGTGACCGTGACCTGGTTTCGCCTGTTGGTGTCCGGTGGTTTCCTGCTGATCTACCTGGCGGCGGTCAAGCGTTTGCCGAGCTGGCGCGTGCTCGGGCCGCGCGGCGGCTGGCTGGTACTGATGGCGGTTTGCGGGCTGGTGGGCAACTACGTGCTGTACCTGATGGGGCTGAACCTGCTGAGCCCCGGCACCGCGCAACTGGTGGTGCAGATGGGGCCGATCCTGCTGCTGATCGCCAGCCTGTTTGTGTTCAAGGAGCGTTTCAGCCTGGGGCAGGGGATTGGCCTGGCGGTGCTGCTGATCGGTTTCGGGCTGTTTTTCAATCAGCGCCTGACCGAGCTGCTGACGTCCTTGAGCACCTACACCGCCGGTGTGCTGACGGTGCTCGCCGCCTCGGCGGTCTGGACCTTCTACGCCCTGGGCCAGAAGCAGTTGCTGACGGTGTGGAATTCCTTGCAGGTGATGATGGTGATCTACCTGTTCTGCGCGCTGTTGCTCACCCCGTGGGCCCATCCTCTCGAAGCGCTTGAATTGAGCCCGCTGCAAGGCTGGCTGTTGCTGGCCTGCTGCCTGAATACCCTGATCGCCTACGGTGCGTTTGCCGAAGCGCTGGCCCATTGGGAAGCGTCGCGGGTCAGCGCCACGCTGGCGATCACGCCCTTGGTGACCTTCGCCGCAGTGGCGGTGGCGGCCTGGTTGTGGCCCGAATATGTGCATGCCGAACAGATCAACGGCCTGGGCTATGGCGGGGCGGTGCTGGTGGTGCTGGGGTCGGCCTTGACGGCCCTGGGGCCTTCGCTGATGGCCGGGCTCAAGGCGCGGCGGGTGCGCATGGAAATGCCGTAGAGTTAGGGCGCGTTATCGTCGATCGCGGGCAAGCCTCGCTCCTACGGAAGCAGGAGCGAGGCTGATTTGCAGTTGGCGATCAGCCCTGCTTGCCAGCCTCCAACATGTTTTCCGGACGCACCCAGGCATCGAACTCTTCGTCCGTCAGGTAACCCAGTTCCAGGGCCGCTTCACGCAAGGTGCGGTTCTCGGCATAGGCCTTCTTGGCGATCTCGGCGGACTTGTCGTAGCCGATATGGGTGTTGAGCGCGGTGACCAGCATCAGCCCGCGTTCCAGGTGGTCGGCCATCTGCACCGGGTCGGGCTCCAGGCCGGCGATGCAGTGCTGCTGGAAGTTGCTGCAGCCGTCGGCGAGCAGGCGCACCGATTGCAGCAGGTTGTGGATGATCACCGGCTTGAACACGTTCAGTTGCAGGTGGCCCTGGCTGGCGGCGAAGCCGATGGCCACGTCGTTGCCCATCACCTGGCACGCCAGCATCGACAGGGCTTCGCACTGGGTCGGGTTGACCTTGCCCGGCATGATCGAGCTGCCCGGTTCGTTGGCCGGCAGCCTGACCTCGGCCAGCCCGGCCCGTGGTCCGGAGCCCAGCAGGCGCAGGTCGTTGGCGATTTTCATCAGGCATACCGCCAGGGTCTTCAGGGCGCCGGAGAGGGTGGTCAGGGGTTCGTGGCCGGCGAGGGCGGCGAACTTGTTCGGCGCGGTGACAAACGGCAGGCCGGACAAGGCCGCCAGCTCGGCGGCGATCGCCTCGCCGAAACCATGGGGCGAGTTCAGCCCGGTGCCGACGGCGGTACCGCCCTGGGCCAGCTCGCAGACCGCTGGCAGGGCCGCGCGAATGGCGCGCTCGGCGTAGTCCAGTTGCGCGATGAAGGCCGACAGCTCCTGGCCGAAAGTGATTGGGGTGGCATCCATCATGTGGGTGCGCCCGGTTTTCACCAGCTTCATGTGCCGTGCCGCGAGTTCGGCCAGGCCGCCGGACAGTTCGGCGATCGAGGGCAACAGATGCTGCTGCACCGCCTGGGCCGCGGCAATGTGCATTGCCGTGGGGAAGCAGTCGTTGGAGCTTTGCGAGCGATTCACATGGTCGTTGGGGTGCACCGGGGTCTTGCCGCCGCGCGGGTTGCCGGCCAGTTCGTTGGCGCGACCGGCGATCACCTCGTTGACGTTCATGTTGCTCTGGGTGCCGCTGCCGGTCTGCCAGACCACCAGTGGGAACTGGTCGTCATGCTGGCCGTCCAGCACCTCGTCGGCGGCTTGTTCGATCAGGCGGGCAATGTCGGCCGGCAGATCGCCGTTGCGGTCGTTGACCCGGGCCGCGGCCTTCTTGATCAACGCCAGGGCATGCAGGACCGACAGCGGCATACGCTCGTTGCCGATGGCGAAGTTGATCAGCGAGCGCTGGGTCTGGGCGCCCCAATAGGCGTCGTCCGGGACTTCAACCTGGCCAAGGCTGTCGGTTTCGATTCGACTCATCGTGCTCACTCCTGTAGGTCTGATTGCGCAGTTTAGGCCGTGATCCACAGCCTGGGTTCCATAAAGCGCCTTTTGTGTCATTTGGTCGAGCAAATGCAGGCACCACAAGGCTTGGGGTTGAGCGACAGAGTTTTTTAGGCGCAGAATGGTCGCCCTTGGGGTTATACCTCGCCTGCTAGAAAAGGAAACTCGATGACTCGTCTTCGTGCCATCTGTACCGCGGTTGTTCTGGTTTGTGCCAGCGGCCAGGTGCTTGCCGATACCGCCAGCCACAACGCCAGTGCCGAAGCTTTCCTGACCCTGGCGCACGCTGACAAGCTGGGCACTCCGGTGTACATGCAAGTGCAGCAAATGTTCGCCCAGCGTTTTGAACAGACCAAAGCCCCAGAGTCGAAAAAAGCCGTGCTGGAAACCTACCAGGCCAAGGCCAACGCCGCCCTGGACCAGGCCATCGGCTGGAACAAGCTGAAGCCGGACATGGTCAAGCTCTACACCAGCAACTTCAGCGAATCCGAGCTCAAGGACCTGGTGGCGTTCTACCAGTCACCGCTGGGCAAGAAAGTCCTGGAAAAAATGCCGCAGCTGACCCAGCAATCGGCCCAGATGACCCAGGCCAAGCTGGAAAGCGCGGTACCGGTAGTCAACAAGCTGCTGGCCGACATGACCGCCGAACTCGAGCCTAAGGCCGCACCGGCGAAGAAGAAGTAAGCGGAGCCAGGAATGACCATGCAACAACGTATCGAATCGGCACTGGGCGCATTGCAGCCAGAGCATTTGCAGGTGCTGGATGAAAGCCACATGCACAGCCGCGGCCTGGAGACCCATTTCAAGGCCGTGCTGGTCAGCGAGCAGTTTGCCGGGCTCAACAGCGTCAAGCGTCACCAGAAGGTCTACGCGACCCTGGGCGAGCTGATGGGCCAGTTTCATGCGTTGGCGCTGCATACCTACACGCCAGAGGAATGGGCGAAGATCGGCGTGGCCCCGGCCTCGCCGACCTGCGCTGGCGGCAGCAAGCATTAACCACAGGTTTTTTGCTAGAATCCGCAACGCGCCGCTCAGTCGGCGCGTTTTTTTTGCATCCGGTTCACCCTTTGCGAGGGTAGCCACCTGGAGAATTACCCATGACACAACAGATTGTCGTGGCGGCACTGTATAAGTTCGTCACCCTCGAAGATTACGTTGCCCTGCGCGAACCGCTGCTCAAGGCGATGCTCGACAACGGCATCAAGGGCACCCTGCTGATCGCCGAAGAAGGCATCAACGGCACCGTTTCCGGTAGCCGCGAAGGCATCGACGGGCTGCTGGCCTGGCTCAAGAACGACCCGCGCATGGTCGACATCGATCACAAGGAATCGTACTGCGACGAGCAGCCGTTCTACCGCACCAAGGTCAAGCTCAAGAAAGAGATCGTGACCCTGGGCGTACCCGGCGTCGACCCGAACAAGAAGGTCGGCACCTATGTCGAACCGCAGGACTGGAACGCGCTGATCAGCGACCCGCAAGTGCTGCTGATCGACACCCGCAACGACTATGAAGTCTCGATCGGCACCTTCGAAGGCGCCATCGACCCGAAGACCACCAGTTTTCGCGAATTCCCCGACTACATCAAAGCCAACTTCGACCCGAGCAAGCACAAGAAAGTCGCGATGTTCTGCACCGGCGGCATTCGTTGCGAGAAAGCTTCGAGCTACATGCTCAGCGAAGGCTTCGGCGAGGTCTTCCACCTCAAGGGCGGTATCCTCAAGTACCTCGAAGAGGTGCCGCAGCAAGAGAGTAAATGGCAGGGCGACTGTTTCGTCTTCGATAATCGGGTGACCGTGCGTCACGACCTCAGCGAAGGCGACTACGATCAATGTCATGCCTGCCGCACGCCGGTAAGCGTCGAGGATCGCGCCAGCGAGCACTATGTGCCGGGTATCAGTTGCCCGCACTGCTGGGACACGCTGAGCGAGAAAACCCGCCGCAGCGCCATCGACCGGCAGAAGCAGATTGAACTGGCCAAGGCTCGCAACATGCCGCACCCGATCGGTTACAACTACAAGCAATCTTCTTCCGAGGCCTGAGCCATGTCTGCCCGCCTGCTCTATGTGATGGACCCGATGTGTTCGTGGTGCTGGGGCTTCGCTCCAGTGGCCGAGGCCCTGGTCGAGCAGGCGCGGGCCGCGGGCGTCGAGTTGCATCTGGTGGTGGGCGGCCTGCGGACCGGCAGTGGCTCGGCCCTGGAGCCGACCACCCGCCGCTATATCCTCGAACACTGGCAGGCGGTCACCGAGGCCACCGGCCAGCCGTTCAAGTTCGAGGGCGCCTTGCCCGACGGTTTTGTCTATGACACCGAGCCTGCGTGCCGCGCCATCGTCACGGCGCGCAGCCTGGCGCCGGATTGCGCCTGGAAACTCTTGCGCCTGATCCAGCGGGCTTTTTACGTCGAAGGCCGGGATGTCACTCGCGCCAGCGTTCTGGTGGAACTGGCCGAGGAAGCGGGCGTGCCGCGCATCGAGTTCGCCGAGGCGTTCGATCGCGCCGAGCAGCATGCCGCGACCGCCGCCGATTTCACCTGGGTCCAGGACCTGGGGATTGCCGGCTTCCCGACGATGCTGGCCGAGCGCAATGGCCAGCTGGCCTTGTTGACCAATGGCTACCAGCCCCTGAGTGAGCTGTCTCCACTGCTCGGCCGCTGGCTGGAGCGTGCCGCCTGTGCGTGATCCACAAGCGCCGGAACCCGTCGATCGCCTGAGCTGGGCGCAAGTCCGCCGGCTGGCACTGCAGCATAAAAAAGCCCTGTGGATCGCCAATGGCGTGGCCGTCCTGGCGACGCTGTGCAGCGTGCCTATCCCGTTGCTGCTGCCGCTGTTGGTGGACGAAGTACTGCTGGGGCATGGCGATGCTGCGCTGAAGGTGATGAACCACGCCTTGCCCGCGGGCTGGCAGAGCGCCGCCGGCTACATCGGCCTGATGTTGTTGATCACCCTGATGCTGCGTTGCTCGGCGCTGCTGTTCAACGTGCTGCAGGCGCGGTTGTTTGCCGGGTTGGCCAAGGACATTGTCTATCGCATCCGCCTGCGGTTGATCGAGCGCCTCAAGCGCATTTCCCTGGGCGAGTATGAAAGCCTGGGCAGCGGTACGGTGACGACTCACCTGGTCACCGACCTCGACACCCTCGACAAGTTTGTCGGCGAAACCCTCAGCCGTTTTCTGGTGGCCATGCTCACGCTGGTGGGCACCGCGGGCATCCTGATGTGGATGCATTGGCAGCTGGCGCTGCTGATCCTGTTGTTCAATCCCTTGGTGATCTACGCCACGGTGCAGTTGGGCAAGCGGGTCAAACACCTGAAAAAGCTCGAGAACGACAGCACCTCGCGTTTCACCCAGGCCCTGACCGAAACCCTGGATGCGATCCAGGAAGTCCGCGCCGGCAATCGCCAGGGCTTTTTCCTCGGCCGTCTCGGCCGGCGTGCCCAGGATGTGCGGGACTACGCGGTGGCCTCGCAATGGAAGAGCGACGCCTCCAATCGTGCCAGTGGGCTGCTGTTCCAGTTCGGTATCGATATCTTTCGTGCGGCAGCCATGCTCACCGTGCTGTTTTCCGATCTGTCCATCGGCCAGATGCTGGCCGTATTCAGCTACCTGTGGTTCATGATCGGCCCGGTGGAACAACTGCTGAACCTGCAGTACGCCTACTATGCCGCCGGTGGCGCGTTGTCGCGCATCAATGAGCTGCTGTCGCGGGCCGACGAGCCGCAGTATGCCGGTGGTGTCGACCCGTTCCAGGGGCGCGAGACCGTGGGTATCGAAGTCAGCGGCCTGAGTTTCGGCTACGGCGACGAGCTGGTGCTGGACCAAATGAACCTGTCGATCGAGCCGGGGGAGAAGGTGGCGATCGTCGGCGCTAGCGGCGGCGGCAAAAGTACCCTGGTGCAGCTGTTGCTGGGGCTCTACACACCGCAGGCGGGCATCATTCGTTTTGGCGGCAAGACCCAGCAGGAAATCGGCCTGGAAACCCTGCGGGAAAACGTGGCGGTGGTGTTGCAGCATCCGGCGCTGTTCAACGACAGCATCCGCGCCAACCTGACCATGGGCCGCGAGCGCAGTGACGAAGCCTGTTGGCGGGCATTGGAAATTGCCCAGTTGGACTCGACGGTCCGCGCCCTGGCCAACGGCCTGGACAGTGTGGTCGGCCGTTCCGGCGTGCGTCTGTCTGGCGGCCAGCGCCAGCGCCTGGCCATCGCGCGGATGGTCCTGGCCGAACCCAAGGTGGTGATCCTCGACGAAGCCACCTCCGCGCTGGACGCCGCCACCGAGTACAACCTGCACCAGGCGCTGACGCGTTTCCTCCACGGCCGGACCACGCTGATCATTGCCCACCGCCTGTCCGCGGTAAAACAGGCGGATCGGGTTCTGGTGTTCGATGGCGGACAGATTGCCGAAGATGGCGACCATCAGCAGCTAATTGCCGATGGCGGCCTTTACGCCAAGCTTTACGGGCATTTGCAGCAAGTCCAGCGACCTTGAGTTTTATCCGGTTTTCTGTGCTTAGTGCTTGAATTCTCTGGTGGAAATGACCCTCCTGGGGCGCGGCCCTGTCGTGTCTCGACTGGCAGCGTGCTCGAACGTCACGGCCTGTGCGCTCGAAGCGGCGGAAATTAGCCTAGTCTGTGCTGTCAGGAGCGGTATTTCCTCGGGTGTTCATCTGGCAGTGCTTATGCAAGGGACCTCATGAAGCAAAAGCGGACTCTCGGAACGCCACGGTTATTGGGCATCGTCTGGCCATTTATTGCGGTGGTGTTGTTTCAAGCGCTGTTGGGTGGCCTCAGCTTATATGTCCTTTCGGCGGTACGTGGTTACGTTGCCGGGGAGAGCCTTTGGTCCAAGGGCCAGAAGGACGCCATCTACTACCTCAATCTCTACGCCGACAGCCGCGACGAATCGATCTTTCTGAAGTACCAGAATGCTATTGCCGTGCCTCAGGGCGGGCATGAGCTGCGGGTCGCGCTGGATCAGCAACCGCCCGACCTGAATGCCGCGCGGGCGGGGATTCTCAAGGGTGGCAACCACCCTGACGACAGCGACAGCGTGATCTGGCTGTACCTGAACTTCCGCCATTTCAGCTACCTGGAAAAAGCCATCGACCTGTGGACCGTGGGCGACAGTTATCTGGTGCAGCTCGACAGCGTGGCCCATGAAATGCACCGCAGCATTACCAGCAACCAGGCCTCCGAAGCCGATATCCAGCGCTGGAAGAACCAGATTTTCGCCATCAACGATGGCGTGACGCCCGCTGCCAAGGCCTTTAGCGATGCTTTAGGCGAGGGCTCGCGGGTCATCCTGCGGCTGTTGCTGATCACCAACCTGGCCACCGCGCTGGGGCTGATTGTCCTGGCCTTGCTGCGCACCCATAAGCTGCTGGCCCAGCGTCATGAATTTGCCAGCGCCCTGCAGTTGGAAAAGGAACGGGCGCAGATCACCCTGCAATCCATTGGCGACGGCGTCATCACCACCGACGTGGACGGCGCCATCGCCTACATGAACCCGGCCGCCGAGGAAATGACCCACTGGAAGGCCGAGCAGGCCATGGGGCTGCCGCTGGCGGCCTTGTTCAATCTGCTCGATGAAAATGCCCAGACCGATGGCTTCACCCTGATCGAACACATCCTCAGCGGCCAGCTCAGTGGCGGCAGTGAGCACTCGAAGCTGATCCAGCGCCTGGATGGCAGCACGGTGTCGGTGACCCTGGTCGGCGCGCCTATCCAGAACGCCGGCAAGGTCAGCGGTACGGTGCTGGTGCTGCACGACATGACCCAGGAGCGCCAGTACATCGCCAATCTGTCCTGGCAGGCGACCCACGACGCCTTGACTGGCCTGGCGAACCGTCGCGAGTTCGAATACCGCCTGGAGCAGGCATTGCACAGCTTGAGCCGGCAACCGGGGCGGCACGCCCTGATGTTCCTCGACCTGGACCAGTTCAAGCTGGTCAACGATACCTGCGGCCATGCGGCAGGGGACGAGTTGCTCCGGCATATCTGCGCCTTGCTCCAGTCGGGCCTGCGCGAGGGCGATACCCTGGCGCGCCTGGGGGGCGATGAGTTCGGCATCCTGCTGGAGAACTGCTCGCCGGAAGCGGCGGAAAAGATCGCCGAAGGCCTGCGCCAGACGGTGCAGAACCTGCATTTTGTCTGGAAGGGCCGGCCCTTCGTCACCACGGTCAGCATTGGCCTGGTGCATGTGGCGCAAACCCCGACCACCCTCGAAGCATCACTGCGGGCAGCGGACATGGCGTGCTACATGGCCAAGGAGAAAGGGCGCAACCGGGTCCAGGTCTATCACGCGGACGACTCGGAGCTGTCCCTGCGGTTCGGTGAAATGGCCTGGGTACAGCGTCTGCATATGGCCCTGGAGGAAAACCGCTTCTGTCTTTATGCCCAGGAAATAGCCGCTCTGGGTCATGTGGACCGGCTCGGCGGGCATATCGAGATTCTGCTGCGCCTGCACGACGAGGCCGGGCGGATGATCCTGCCCGACAGCTTCATTCCGGCCGCCGAGCGTTACGGCCTGATGACCTCCCTTGACCGTTGGGTGGTGGAGAATGTGTTCAAGATCATCGCCGAATGCATCCGCGAGGAGCGCGAAGGGCCCTTGGCGATGTGTGCGATCAATCTGTCGGGCGCGACCATCGGTGACGAGGCTTTCCTGGACTTCCTGCGCGAGCAGTTCATCGTCCACGGTGTGCCACCGGACCTGATTTGTTTTGAAATCACCGAGACCAGCGCTATCTCCAATCTCGGCAGTGCGATTCGATTTATCAACGAGCTCAAGGGCTTGGGCTGTCACTTTTCGTTGGATGACTTTTGTGCGGGAATGTCGTCATTCGCTTATCTCAAACATTTGCCTGTAGACTTCCTCAAGATCGATGGAAGTTTCGTAAAAGATATGCTGGACGACCCGATCAATCGCGCGATGGTCGAGGTGATCAACCATATCGGTCATGTGATGGGCAAACGCACGATTGCCGAGTTTGTCGAAACACCGCAGATTGAGCAGGCATTGTTGGAGATTGGCGTGGATTACGCTCAGGGCTACCTGATCGAGCGCCCGCAACTCTTCACCTGCGACAGTCTGCAGTGCCGGCCTTCGCGACCACAGCCTCTGTTGTTCAAGGCTCCTGGCACGTTCCGTTGAATCTCTCGCTGATCCGTACCATCACCATCAAAAGGAGCCCCGACAGTGATCGACGCATTCAACAGAACCGGTCCGCTCATGGACGCTGCAAGCTATCCGGCCTGGGCCCAGCAGCTGATCCAGGATTGCAGCGAGAGCAAGCGCCGCGTGGTCGACCACGAACTGTACCAGCGCATGCGCGACAACAAGCTCAGCAACAAGACCATGCGCCAGTACCTGATCGGCGGCTGGCCGGTTGTCGAGCAGTTCGCCCTGTACATGGCGCAGAACCTGACCAAGACCCGCTTCGCCCGTCACCCCGGTGAGGACATGGCGCGGCGCTGGCTGATGCGCAATATCCGGGTCGAGCTCAATCATGCCGATTACTGGGTGAACTGGAGCCGCGCCCATGGCGTGAGCCTGGAAGATCTGCAGGCGCAACAGGTTCCACCGGAGCTGCACGCTTTGAGTCATTGGTGCTGGCATACCAGCTCCGCCGACTCATTGATCGTGGCGATCGCTGCGACCAACTACGCAATCGAGGGCGCCACGGGTGAGTGGTCGGCGCTGGTCTGCTCCTCCGGCGTGTATGCGGCGGCCTTTCCCGAAGAAGAGCGCAAGCGGGCGATGAAGTGGCTGAAAATGCATGCCCAGTACGACGATGCGCATCCTTGGGAGGCGCTGGAAATCATCTGTACCCTGGCCGGCATGAAGCCGAGCAAAGCCTTGCAGGGCGAGCTGCGCCAGGCGATCTGCAAGAGTTATGACTACATGTACCTGTTCCTGGAGCGTTGTATGCAACAGGAAAAGACCCCGGCGGCCCGTGAGCGGATGGCGCTGGTCGAAGGTTGAATGGCGGCCTCCGATGGAGGCGGCCCCAGCCATTCTCTCAGCCGGCCATCGCCAGGCGGTTGCGGCCTTCGCGCTTGGCCACATACAGCGCGCTGTCCGCACGGCGCAGCAGGCTCTCGGCTGATTCCCCTGGCAGCAGGGTCGAGCAACCCAGGCTGACCGTCAGCTCGATCAACTTGCCATCCGCCCAGTAATCCTTGGCCTGGGCCGCCTGGCGCAGCCGTTCTCCCACCATGGCGGCGGCATCGCGTCCGGTATTGGACAGCAGGATCAGGAACTCCTCGCCACCAAAACGAAACACCATGTCGACGTTGCGCAACTGCGCCTTGATGGCCGCGGCAACAGCCTTGAGCACTTCATCGCCGGCGCTGTGGCCGTGGCTGTCGTTGATTCTCTTGAAGTGATCGATATCCAGCATCAGCAGCGACAGTGGGTGCAGGTGGCGGCGGGCCATTTCGATTTCCCGTTGCAGCGTCTGGTCCATGGCGATCCGGTTGCCGGTATCGGTCAAGGGGTCGCGCAGGGCGCTACGGGTCGCGGCCCGATAGAGCAGAGCGTTGCGCATCGGATAAAGCAGGGTGGACAGCAGGGATTCCAGATGGCCCTGTTCCTGGTCGCTGAAACGCTGATTGCGCCGAAATACCAGCTCGCCCATGGTCTCGCCTTCATGGCTCAGGCTGTAGCTGATGGAGTGGTGGCCGCGCTGGCCGAACTCCAGGCGCAGGTCGCTGGGTTTGTGCTGGTAAACCAGGGCATCCAGGGGCACAAGGCGTTGGGTTTCGCGGAAGAACAGGCCGAGAATGCGTTGCGGCTCCAGGCTGGTCTGTAATTGCAGGCTCAGCTGCTGGCGCAACTGGGCAAGGCTGACCGGGCGTTGCAGGAGTGGTGACTGCTGGCCAAAGCCCAGGCGTTGCAATTTGGCGCTATCGAAGTCAATTGCGTTGGTCTGGGTCGGTATTTTCATATGGCGTGAGCCCCTGGGCACGTAATGCAGTCTTACTGGCTGGGTGAGAGCGGCTCATGGCTGCACGTCATACTGTTCCATCAGTCCCGTAGGACAAGCGATCACAGTCTAATCCGCTTTACGGGCCGTTATAAGCCCCGACTCGATCGTCGCTGAGTTTCGCCAATACACTGCCTATTTGAGGGAGATGAGAGCGAAAGTCATGCCATTCGCTTCATCCGAGTAAAATGCTTTTGAATTCAGCGGGTTGGCTGACCGTGCCGAGGCTTGGCGTGGCCCGGGGTGGCATTTGTCTGGCGATGACGGGGTGGAAGGCTGCCAGGAAAGGAGTGCCGCGACGATATTCCGCCGCGGCCAAAGAACGGATTACTGGGCGTCGAATGCCTGGCCGTTGATCCCGGTACTGTCCGGACCCATGAGGTACAGGTAGACCGGCATGATCTCCTCGGGGGCCGGGTTGTTGCTCGGGTTTTCCCCTGGATAGGCCTGGGCGCGCATGCTGGTGCGGGTAGCGCCCGGATTGACACTGTTGGCGCGCACCGGTGCGACACCGTCGACTTCGTCGGCCAGGGTTTGCATCAGGCCTTCGGTGGCGAACTTCGAAACGCCATAGGCGCCCCAGTAGGCACGGCCCTTGCGGCCAACGCTGCTGGAGGTGAACACCACCGAGGCGTCCTGGGACAGCTTGAGCAGCGGCAGCAGGGTACTGGTCAGCATGAACATGGCATTGACGTTGACTTGCATCACCCGCATGAAGTTCTCGCCCGACAGCTGTTCCAACGGCGTGCGCGGACCAATGATCGAGGCATTGTGCAGCAGGCCATCGAGGTGACCGAACTCGGCTTCGACCATGGCGGCCAGCTCGTCGTACTGGTGCGGCAGGGCGGTTTCCAGGTTGAACGGAATCACCACCGGCTGAGGGTGGCCGGCGGCTTCGATCTCGTCATAAATCTGGATCAGGTTGGCTTCGGTCTTGCCCAGCAGCAATACGGTAGCGCCGTGGGCGGCGAAGGTCTTGGCGGCAGCGGCGCCGATGCCGCGACCGGCACCGGTGACCAGGATGACCCGATCCTTGAGCAGTTCGGGGCGGGCGGAGTAATCAAACATAAAAACCTCGGGAAATCAGAAGCGAAAGCCTGGGCCGATCAGCAGCTGCACAGCGCCTGGTCCAGGACCTGGCGCAGTTCCAGCGGATGGTCGACCACCACGTCGGCGCCCCAATGCTTGGGATTGTCGTCCGGATGGATGTAACCGTAGGTCACGGCGGCGGTCCTGGTGCCTGCGTCGCGGCCCGATTCGATGTCACGCAGGTCGTCGCCGACGAACAGTACGCTGGCCGGGTCGAGGTCGAGCATCTTGCACGCCAGGATCAACGGCTCCGGATCGGGCTTGCTGTTCTTTACGTGATCCGGGCAGATCAGCAGGGCGGAACGTTCCGCCAGGCCCAGCTGCTGCATGATCGGCTCGGCAAAGCGCACCGGCTTGTTGGTGACCACGCCCCAGAGCAGATTGGCTTTCTCGATATCGGCCAGCAGCTCGGCCATGCCGTCGAACAGTTTGCTGTGCACCGCGCAATGCTTGAGGTAACGCTCCAGAAACTCCAGGCGCAGCTCCTCGAAACCCGGGGATTCCGGGTCCGTCGAGAAGGTCACGGCGACCATCGCCCGGGCGCCACCGGAGATTTCGTCACGGATATGTTTGTCCGCGATCGGCGCCAGGCCGCGGTCGGCGCGCATGGCCTGGCAGATGGCGATGAAGTCCGGCGCGGTGTCGAGCAGGGTGCCGTCCATGTCGAAAAGAACTGCTCTGATACGCATGGGCTTATTCCTCCCGCAGGGTCTGGATCATGTAGTTGACGTCGACGTCGGCGGCCAGCTTGTAGTGCTTGGTCAGCGGGTTGTAGGTCAGGCCGATGATGTCCTTGACGGTCAGGCCGGCGTCACGGCTCCAGGCGCCCAGCTCGGAAGGCCGGATGAATTTCTTGAAGTCATGGGTGCCGCGCGGCAGCAGCTTCATGATGTATTCGGCGCCGATGATGGCGAACAGGTAGGCCTTTGGATTGCGGTTGATGGTGGAGAAGAACACCTGGCCGCCGGGCTTGACCATGCGAAAGCACGCGCGGATCACCGAGGAGGGGTCCGGTACGTGCTCGAGCATCTCCAGGCAGGTGACGACGTCGAACTGTTCGGGCATTTCCTCGGCCAGGGCTTCGGCGGTGATCTGCCGATACTCGACGTTCACCCCGGACTCCAGTTGATGCAGTTGTGCCACCGCCAGCGGGGCCTCGCCCATGTCGATGCCGGTTACCGTGGCGCCGCGCTGGGCCATGGCTTCGCTGAGGATACCGCCGCCGCAACCGACGTCGAGGACTTTCTTGCCGGCCAGGTTGACGCGCTCGTCAATCCAGTTGACCCGCAGCGGGTTGATATCGTGCAGCGGTTTGAATTCGCTCTCGCGGTCCCACCAGCGATGGGCGAGGGCTTCGAATTTGGCGATTTCGGCGTGGTCGACGTTACTCATGGGTAATCCTCTGAATCTGGAAAATTCTGGCTGTCGGTCTCGAGCCGGGCTCGAGGGTTCCTGCTATTCGGTATGGCCGCTGATACGCCGGCCCCAGGCTGTCGCCGTGGCGTGCAGCTGTTGTTCGTCCAGGCGCGTCAGGCGCCGGTCGTCGAGCAATTGCTTGCCGGCGACCCAAAGGTGTTTCACGCAATCGCGGCCGGTGGCATATATAAGCTGCGAAACCGGGTCATAGATCGGTTGCTGTGCCAGGCCGGACAGGTCGAATGCCACCAGGTCCGCGGCCTTGCCGAGTTCCAGCGAGCCGATCTCGCTCTCCAGGCCCAGGGCCCGCGCGCCGTTGAGGGTGGCCATGCGCAGCGCCTGGTGGGCATTCAGGGCGGTGGCCGAGCCTGCCACGGCCTTGGCCAGCAGTGCGGCGGTGCGGATTTCGCCGAGCAGGTCCAGGTCGTTGTTGCTGGCGGCCCCGTCGGTGCCTACTGCAACATTGACGCCAGCCTGCCACAGCCGTTCCACCGGGCAGAAGCCGCTGGCCAGTTTCAGGTTCGACTCCGGGCAATGAATGACATTGCTATTGGTTTCTACCAGCAAAGCCAGGTCGTCATCGCTGATTTGGGTCATGTGTACGGCCTGGAAGCGCGGCCCGAGCAGTCCCAGTCGCGCCAGGCGGGCCAGGGGCCGCTCGCCGTGCCGGGCGACGGCCTGTTCCACCTCGAAGGCGGTTTCATGGACGTGCATATGAATGGAGGCATCGAGCTCTTCGGCAATGATCCGGATCTTCTCCAGGTTTTCGTCGCCGACCGTGTAGGGCGCGTGGGGACCGAAGGTGATCTTGATGCGCGGATGATGCTTGAGGTCGCTGAATAGCTCGACGCCCTGGCGGATGGCCTCGTCGGCGCTGTGGGCGCCCGGAATCGGAAAGTCGAGGACTGGAATGGCAATCTGCGCCCGAATGCCGCTGTTGTGCACGCGCTCGCTGGCAACCTTCGGAAAGAAGTACATGTCGGAAAAGCAGCTGATGCCGCCTTTGAGCTGTTCGGCGATGGCCAGGTCGGTACCGTCGCGGACGAAGGCTTCATCGACCCATTTGGCTTCGGCGGGCCAGATGTGGTTCTCCAGCCAGGTCATCAATGGCAGATCGTCGGCCAGGCCGCGGAACAGGGTCATCGCCGCATGGCCGTGGGCGTTGATCAGACCAGGGCTGAGCAGCATGCCCGGCAACTCGCGGACCTCGGCAGCCTGCAGCTTCAAGGCCGCGGCGCGCGGGCCGATGAACACGATGCGGCCGTCGCGGATACCCAGGCCGTGCTCCTTGAGCACCACGCCGGCCGGTTCAACAGGCACCAGCCAGGTCGGCAACAGGAGTAGGTCGAGCGCAACGACAGGGTTCGGCATCGAAGATCGGTTCCAGGGCGTTTGTGGAGGATGGCGAAGTATACCCGAGCGTCTTCGCCGGGGGATCGCTATAATCGGCGGCTTTTGTTCATGAGTGCGGGGTGAGGGATGCGCGATCGACTGTTGGCAGCGGAGAAGGTGAAGGCCATCGATTGGCGGGATGACGCCCTGTATCTGCTCGATCAGCGTATTTTGCCCTTCGAGGAAAGCTGGATTGCCTACACCAGCGCGGCTGCCGTCGCGCAGGCCATTCGCGAAATGGTGGTGCGTGGCGCGCCGGCGATCGGTATCAGCGCAGCCTATGGCGTGGTCCTGGCGGCGCGCGCGCGTTTTGCCGTCGGTGGTGACTGGCAGGCGGCGATGGAAGAAGACTTCGCACTGCTCGCCGACTCGCGTCCGACCGCGGTCAACCTGTTCTGGGCGCTGAACCGCATGCGTGAACGCCTGGAGCGCCTCAAGGGCCACGCCGACCCGCTGGCGGTGCTGGAGGCGGAAGCCCTGGCCATTCATGAAAGCGACCGCGAAGCCAACCTGACCATGGCCCAGTTGGGTGTCGACCTGATTCGCCGGCATCAGGGCAATGCCCAGGCCATCCTGACCCACTGCAACACCGGCGCCCTGGCGACCGGCGGCTTCGGAACGGCCCTGGGGGTGATTCGCGGGGCCTTTATCGAAGGTATGGTCGAGCGGGTGTATGCCAATGAAACCCGTCCTTGGCTGCAAGGCTCGCGGCTGACTGCCTGGGAGCTGGCCAACGAGGGCATCCCGGTGACCTTGAATGCCGACTCCGCTGCCGCGCACATCATGAAAACCAAGGGCGTGACCTGGGTGATCGTTGGCGCCGACCGCATTACCGCCAATGGCGATGTGGCGAACAAGATCGGCACCTATCAGCTGGCGGTCAATGCAATGCACCACGGCGTGCGTTTCATGGTGGTCGCGCCGAGTTCGACCATCGACATGGCCCTGGCCAGTGGCGAAGACATTCCGATCGAGGAGCGTGATGGCAAGGAGTTGCTCGAGGTCGGCGGCAAGCGGGTAGGGGCGGATGTGGAGGCCTATAACCCGGTATTCGACGTCACCCCGGCGGACCTGATCGACGCCATCGTCACCGAGAAAGGCATAGTCGAGCGTCCCGATACCGCGAAAATGGCCCAATTGATGTGCCGCAAGCGCTTGCACTGAGATCGTTTTGCAAAAGGTTTCGCTGACGGCTGCCGTGGGGTGGTCGTCAGTCCGGGAAAAAAACCGCATTTACGCGCGAAATCAGCCTCTGAGCTTCTCTCGTCTCTTATCAGCCTGTCACCGGTCAACTAACTATGCTCCATGCGCATCAGGGGGATAGGTGCGTGGCGGCGATTGTGATAACATCCGGCGGTTTCCAAGGTGGTCCGAAGTGACCGCCTTCACTGCGCAAATCCATGGCATAACTTGTTGATTTGTCGTAAGTCGGTGCATGGCACTAGGCCTGCAGCGGCGAGCTTCGTTCGTCCCATATGGATGTGACGAAGTTTCACCAGAAAAAGGAATCAGGCTTCTCATGGGCGAACTGGCCAAAGAAATCCTCCCGGTCAATATCGAAGACGAGCTGAAACAGTCCTATCTCGACTACGCGATGAGCGTAATCGTCGGGCGGGCACTGCCTGATGCGCGCGATGGCTTGAAGCCCGTGCACCGGCGTGTGCTGTACGCGATGAGCGAGCTCGGTAACGACTGGAACAAGCCGTACAAGAAATCTGCCCGTGTTGTCGGTGACGTGATCGGTAAGTATCACCCGCACGGTGATACCGCGGTGTACGACACCATCGTTCGTATGGCCCAGCCATTCTCCCTGCGCTACCTGCTGGTAGACGGCCAGGGTAACTTCGGTTCGGTCGACGGCGACAACGCGGCGGCCATGCGATACACCGAAGTGCGCATGACCAAGCTGGCGCACGAGCTGCTGGCCGACCTGCACAAGGAAACCGTGGACTGGGTGCCGAACTACGACGGCACCGAGCTGATCCCCGCGGTCATGCCGACCAAGATCCCCAACCTGCTGGTCAACGGTTCCAGCGGTATTGCCGTGGGCATGGCGACCAACATTCCGCCGCACAACCTCGGCGAAGTCATCGACGGTTGCCTGGCCCTGATCGACAACCCGGAGCTGACCGTCGATGAGCTGATGCAGCACATCCCGGGCCCGGACTTCCCGACGGCGGCGATCATCAATGGTCGCGAAGGCATCATCGAAGCCTACCGTACCGGTCGCGGGCGTATTTACATGCGTGCCCGCTCGATCATCGAGGACATCGACAAGGTCGGTGGCCGCCAGCAGATCGTCATCACCGAGCTGCCTTACCAACTGAACAAGGCGCGTCTGATCGAGAAGATCGCCGAGCTGGTCAAGGAGAAGAAGCTCGAAGGCATCACCGAGCTGCGCGACGAGTCCGACAAGGACGGTATGCGCGTAGTGATCGAGCTGCGTCGTGGCGAAGTGCCGGAGGTGATCCTCAACAATCTCTACGCCCAGACCCAGCTGCAGAGCGTGTTCGGTATCAACATCGTTGCGCTGATCGACGGTCGTCCGCGGATCCTCAATCTGAAGGACCTGCTGGAAGCCTTCGTGCGTCACCGTCGTGAAGTGGTGACCCGCCGCACCGTGTTCGAACTGCGCAAGGCTCGTGAGCGTGGTCACATTCTCGAAGGCCAGGCCGTTGCCCTGTCGAACATCGACCCGGTCATCGCCCTGATCAAGGCCTCGCCGACCCCGTCGGAAGCCAAGGAAGCGCTGATCAGCACGCCTTGGGAATCCAGCGCGGTGATGACCATGGTCGAGCGTGCCGGCGCGGATTCCTGCCGTCCGGAGAACCTCGATCCGCAATACGGTCTGCGCGACGGCAAGTACTTCCTGTCGCCAGAGCAGGCGCAAGCCATTCTGGAATTGCGTCTGCACCGCCTGACCGGCCTCGAGCATGAAAAACTGCTGGCCGAGTACCAGGAGATCCTCAACCAGATCGGCGAGCTGATCCGCATCCTCAACAGCGCCACGCGCCTGATGGAAGTGATCCGCGAAGAGCTGGAAGTGATTCGCGCCGAATACGGCGATGTGCGTCGCACCGAGATCCTCGATGCCCGTCTCGACCTGACCCTGGGCGACATGATCCCGGAAGAAGAGCGCGTCGTGACCATTTCCCACGGCGGCTATGCCAAGACCCAGCCGCTGGCCGCGTACCAGGCCCAGCGTCGTGGCGGCAAAGGCAAGTCGGCAACCGGCGTCAAGGATGAGGACTACATCGCTCACCTGCTGGTGGCCAACAGTCACACCACGCTGTTGCTGTTCTCCAGCAAGGGCAAGGTCTACTGGCTGAAAACCTACGAAATCCCCGAGGCTTCCCGTGCCGCCCGTGGTCGTCCGCTGGTTAACCTGCTGCCGCTGGATGACGGTGAATACATCACCACCATGCTGCCGGTCGAGGAATACACCGAGGGTCACTACATCTTCATGGCGACCGCCAACGGCACCGTGAAGAAGACCCCGCTGGAATCCTTCAGCCGTCAGCGCAGCGTTGGTCTGATCGCGCTGGAACTGGACGAGGGCGATGTGCTGATTTCCGCCGCGATCACCGATGGCGAGCGCGAAGTCATGTTGTTCTCCGATGGTGGCAAGGTGACTCGCTTCAAGGAGTCCGACGTTCGTGCCATGGGCCGTACCGCCCGTGGTGTGCGTGGCATGCGTCTGCCGGAAGGGCAGAAGCTGATCTCCATGCTGATTCCGGAAGAAGGCAGCCAGATCCTCACCGCTTCGGCGCGTGGTTATGGCAAGCGCACGGCGATCACCGAGTTCCCTGAGTACAAGCGTGGCGGTCAAGGCGTTATTGCCATGGTCAGCAACGAACGTAACGGCCGCCTGGTCGGAGCGGTCCAGGTGCTCGACGGCGAGGAAATCATGCTGATTTCCGACCAGGGCACCCTGGTGCGCACCCGGGTCGATGAAGTGTCCAGCCTGGGCCGTAACACCCAGGGTGTGACCTTGATCAAGCTGGCCAGCGACGAAACGCTGGTAGGCCTGGAGCGGGTTCAGGAGCCGTCGGAAGTCGAAGGCGACGAATTGGAAGACGAGGATGGCGAGGTGCTCGAGGGCGCCGTGCTGGATGCGGCGACCGACGCGGATGATGCCGTCGAAGGCCAGCAGGCTGACGCCGCGGGCGAAGAAGAGTCGCAAGACTAAATAAATCGTAGCAGGGCAGAGTGTTTGCTCTGTCCGCTACCGTGAATGCATAGCGAGAGTGGATGTGAGCAAACGAGCCTATAACTTCTGCGCAGGTCCCGCTGCGCTACCTGAAGCTGTCCTGTTGCGTGCCCAGGCCGAATTGCTGGATTGGCATGGCAAGGGCCTGTCGGTCATGGAGATGAGCCATCGCAGCGATGAGTTCGTCTCCATCGCCACCAAGGCCGAGCAGGATCTGCGTGATCTGCTGAATATCCCCTCGAACTATAAAGTGCTGTTTCTGCAAGGCGGCGCCAGCCAGCAATTTGCTCAGATCCCTCTGAACCTGTTGCCGGAAAATGGCACGGCCGACTATATCGACACCGGTATCTGGTCGCAGAAAGCCATTGAAGAAGCCTCGCGCTACGGCCATGTCAATGTGGCTGCCACCGCCAAGCCTTACGATTACTTCGCCATCCCTGGCCAGAACGAATGGCAGCTGTCGAAAGACGCGGCCTACGTGCACTACGCGCCGAACGAAACCATCGGCGGCCTGGAATTCCAGTGGATCCCGGAAACCGGCGACGTTCCGCTGGTGGCCGACATGTCTTCCGACATCCTCTCGCGCCCTGTGGATATCTCCCGTTTCGGCATGATCTATGCCGGCGCGCAGAAAAACATCGGCCCGAGCGGCATCCTGGTCAATATCGTTCGCGAGGACCTGCTGGGTCGCGCGCGCGCGCTGTGCCCGACCATGCTCGACTACAAGGTCGCGGCGGACAACGGCTCGATGTACAACACTCCGCCGACTCTGGCCTGGTACCTGTCCGGTCTGGTGTTCGAGTGGCTCAAGGAGCAGGGTGGGGTGGAAGCCATCGCCAAGCTCAATGACGTCAAACAGCGCACCCTGTACGACTTCATCGACGCCAGCGGCCTGTACAGCAACCCGATCAACAAGTCGGACCGCTCGTGGATGAACGTGCCGTTCCGCCTGGCCGATGACCGTCTGGACAAGCCGTTCCTGGCCGGCGCCGACGCGCGCGGCCTGCTGAACCTCAAGGGGCACCGTTCGGTAGGCGGCATGCGCGCCTCCATTTACAACGCTGTCGACATCAATGCGGTCAACGCGCTGGTGGCCTACATGGCAGAGTTCGAGAAGGAACACGGCTAATGTCTGAGCAAGAACTCAAGGCACTTCGCCTGCGCATCGACGCTCTGGACGAGAAAGTCCTGGAGCTGATCAGTGAGCGCGCGCGCTGCGCCCAGGAAGTCGCGCGAGTAAAGATGGCCTCGCTGGCCGAAGGCGAAGTGCCGGTGTTCTATCGTCCTGAGCGTGAAGCTCAGGTGCTCAAGCGGGTGATGGAGCGCAACCAGGGGCCGTTGGGCAACGAAGAGATGGCGCGGCTGTTCCGTGAAATCATGTCGTCCTGCCTGGCGCTCGAGCAGCCGCTGAAAGTGGCTTACCTCGGTCCGGAAGGTACCTTCACCCAGGCCGCGGCCATGAAGCACTTCGGTCACGCGGTGATCAGCAAGCCAATGGCGGCGATCGACGAAGTGTTCCGTGAGGTGGCGGCGGGAGCGGTGAACTTTGGCGTGGTGCCTGTGGAAAACTCCACCGAGGGTGCGGTCAACCACACCCTCGACAGTTTCCTGGAGCACGACATGGTGATCTGCGGCGAGGTCGAGCTGCGTATCCACCATCATCTGCTGGTTGGTGAAAACACCAAGACCGACAGCATCAGCCGCATCTACTCCCATGCCCAGTCCCTGGCGCAGTGCCGCAAGTGGCTGGATGCCCATTATCCGAATGTCGAGCGGGTGGCGGTTTCCAGCAACGCCGAGGCGGCCAAGCGGGTCAAGGGTGAGTGGAACTCGGCGGCCATCGCCGGCGATATGGCGGCGAGCCTGTATGGCTTGACCCGTCTAGCCGAGAAAATCGAGGATCGCCCGGACAACTCCACGCGCTTCCTGATGATCGGCAACCAGGAAGTGCCGCCGACCGGCGACGACAAGACCTCGATCATCGTTTCCATGAGCAACAAGCCCGGCGCTCTGCATGAGCTGCTGGTGCCTTTCCATGACAACGGTATCGATCTGACGCGTATCGAAACCCGGCCTTCGCGCAGCGGCAAGTGGACCTATGTGTTCTTCATCGACTTCGTCGGCCACCACCGCGATCCATTGATCAAGGGTGTGCTGGAAAAGATCAGTCAGGAAGCAGTGGCACTCAAGGTGCTGGGTTCCTACCCGAAAGCGGTTCTCTGAGGCTTTAACAATGAGTGGCGACTTCCTCGCTCTGGCACAGCCGGGCGTGCAACAACTTTCGCCTTACGTTCCGGGCAAGCCCGTGGACGAACTGGCACGCGAGCTGGATATCGATCCGGCGAAAATCGTCAAGCTGGCGAGCAATGAAAACCCGCTGGGCGCCAGCCCCAAGGCGCTGGCGGCGATACGCGAAGAGCTGGCCGAGCTGACCCGTTACCCGGATGGCAATGGCTTTGCGCTCAAGACCCTGCTGGCCGAGCGCTGTGGCGTCGAGCTGGCGCAGGTCACCCTGGGCAATGGTTCCAACGACATCCTGGAGCTGGTCGCCCGCGCTTATCTGGCGCCTGGCCTGAATGCGGTGTTCAGCGAACACGCCTTTGCGGTCTATCCGATCGTTACCCAGGCCGTGGGGGCCGAAGCCCGTGTGGTTCCGGCTAAAGACTGGGGACATGACCTGCCGGCCATGCTGCAGGCCGTCGATGCCGATACCCGGGTGGTCTTTATCGCCAACCCGAACAATCCGACCGGCACCTGGTTCAGCGCCGAGGCGCTGGACGATTTCCTCCAGGACGTACCGGCTCATGTACTGGTGGTGCTGGACGAGGCTTACATCGAATACGCCGAAGGCAGCGACCTGCCGGATGGCCTGGATTTTCTGGCGGCCTATCCGAACCTGCTGGTTTCGCGAACCTTCTCCAAGGCCTACGGCCTGGCTGCGTTGCGCGTGGGTTATGGCTTGTCGGCTCCGACCGTTGCCGATGTGCTCAATCGCGTCCGCCAGCCCTTCAACGTCAACAGCCTGGCCCTGGCGGCGGCGTGTGCGGCGCTGGAGGATACCGATTACCTGGCCGAGAGCCGTCGCTTGAACGAGGCGGGCATGCAGCAGCTGGAATCCGGCTTCCGGGAACTGGGCCTGAGCTGGATCGCTTCCAGGGGCAACTTCATTGCGGTGGATGTCGGGCGGATTGCCGCACCGGTGTTCCAGGGCTTGTTGCGTGAAGGGGTGATCGTGCGTCCGGTGGCCAACTACGGCATGCCGAATCACCTGCGCGTGACCATTGGCCTGCCGGCTGAAAACACCCGTTTCCTCGAGGCTTTGGCCAAGGTTCTGGCTCGTGGTTGATGTCATTCCAGTGCAACCTGCGGTGCCTATGATCGGTCGCCTGGTGGTGGTCGGTCTGGGACTGATCGGCGGTTCCTTTGCCAAGGGCCTGCGTGAAAGTGGCGTATGTCGTGAAGTGGTCGGTGTCGATCTCGATCCGCAATCGCGCAAGCTGGCCGTTGAGTTGGGTGTGGTGGATCGCTGTGAAGAAGACCTGGCGCTGGCGTGCCGGGGCGCTGATGTGATCCAGCTGGCGGTGCCGATTCTGGCCATGGAAAAGTTGCTGGCGATTCTGGCAGGCATGGATCTGGGGCAGGCGATCCTGACCGATGTCGGCAGCGCCAAGGGCAATGTGGTGCGAGCAGCGACCGAGGCTTTTGGCGGCATGCCGCCGCGCTTCGTCCCGGGGCATCCGATCGCCGGTTCCGAACAGAGTGGGGTGGAAGCCGCCAATGGCCAGTTGTTCCGTCGCCACAAAGTGATCCTGACGCCGCTGGAGCAGACCGATCCGGCAGCGCTGGCGGTGGTCGACAAACTCTGGCGGGAGCTGGGGGCGGATGTCGAGCATATGCAGGTCGAGCGCCACGATGAAGTGCTGGCGGCGACCAGTCATCTGCCGCACTTGCTGGCGTTCGGTCTGGTCGATTCGTTGGCCAAGCGCAGTGAAAATCTGGACATCTTCCGCTACGCTGCGGGCGGTTTCCGTGATTTCACGAGAATCGCCGGTAGTGACCCGGTCATGTGGCACGACATCTTCCTCGCCAATCGCGAAGCTGTCCTGCGCACACTCGATACATTTCGCAACGACCTCGACGCCTTGCGCGACGCGGTCGATGCAGGGGATGGGCACCAGTTGTTGGGCGTATTCACTCGCGCCCGGGTTGCTCGCGAGCATTTCAGTAAAATCCTGGCCCGTCGGGCCTATGTGGACGCTATGAACTCCAATAACCTGATTTTCCTGGCAAATCCTGGTGGCCGCCTGACTGGGCGGATTCGTGTACCAGGCGACAAGTCGATTTCTCACCGTTCGATCATGCTCGGCTCCCTGGCTGACGGTACTACTGAAGTCGAAGGCTTCCTCGAGGGCGAAGACGCCCTGGCGACGCTGCAGGCTTTCCGTGACATGGGAGTGGTGATCGAAGGTCCGCACCATGGTCGCGTGACCATTCATGGCGTCGGCCTGCATGGCTTGAAGCCGGCTCCGGGGCCGATCTACCTGGGCAACTCCGGCACCTCGATGCGCCTGCTGTCCGGCCTGCTGGCCGCGCAGAGTTTCGATAGCGTGCTGACGGGCGATGCATCGCTGTCCAAGCGTCCGATGAATCGCGTAGCCAATCCGCTGCGCGAGATGGGGGCAGTCATTGAAACCGCAGCGGAAGGGCGTCCGCCGATGACCATCCGTGGTGGTCACAAACTCAAGGGCCTGACTTACACCATGCCAATGGCCAGTGCCCAGGTTAAGTCATGCCTGCTGTTGGCTGGCCTGTACGCCGAAGGCAAGACCACTGTGACCGAGCCTGCGCCAACCCGCGATCATACCGAGCGCATGCTGCGCGGCTTCGGTTACCCGGTAGCGGTCGACGGCGCCACGGCTTCGGTCGAGTCCGGCGGCAAGCTGCAGGCGACCCATATCGAAGTGCCTGCGGATATCTCCTCGGCGGCCTTCTTCCTGGTGGCTGCGTCCATCGCCGAAGGTTCCGAACTGGTGCTCGAGCATGTTGGCATCAACCCGACTCGTACCGGGGTAATCGATATCCTGCGCCTGATGGGGGCTGATATCAGCCTGGAAAACCAGCGTGAGGTCGGCGGCGAGCCTGTGGCGGACCTGCGGGTTCGTGCGGCGAAGCTCAAGGGGATCGAGATTCCGGAAGAGCTGGTCCCGCTGGCGATCGACGAATTCCCGGTGCTGTTCGTTGCCGCAGCCTGCGCCGAAGGGCGTACCGTGCTGCGTGGCGCCGAAGAGTTGCGGGTCAAGGAGTCCGACCGCATCCAGGTGATGGCCGATGGTTTGCTGGCCCTGGGTGTCAAGTGCGAGCCGACGCCGGACGGTATCATCATCGATGGCAGCCAGATTGGCGGCGGCGAAGTGCACGGGCATGGTGATCACCGTATCGCCATGGCTTTCAGCGTGGCTTCATTGCGTGCCAATGCGCCAATCCGCATCCATGACTGCGCCAACGTTGCCACGTCCTTCCCGAACTTCCTTGCGTTGTGCGCTCAGGTCGGCATTCGTGTTGCGCAAGAGGCCCAGTCGTGAACATCAAGGCGCCAGTCATCACCATCGATGGGCCAAGCGGCTCGGGCAAGGGCACCGTTGCCGGGATTCTGGCGAAGCGCCTAGGCTGGTGCCTGCTGGATTCCGGTGCCTTGTACCGGTTGCTGGCTTTTGCCGCGCGCAATCATGGTGTCGACCTGACCAATGAGGAGTCGCTGAAACTGCTGGCGGCTCATCTGGATGTGCAATTCGTCGGAGCGACCGAAGGTCATCCGCAACGCATCATTCTGGAAGGTGATGACGTCACCGACGACTTGCGCAACGAGCAGGTCGGCGCCTGGGCCTCCCAGGTTGCGGCGCTGCCGGCCGTGCGCGACGCGCTGTTGCAGCGTCAGCGAGCTTTTCAGGAACCGCCGGGGCTGGTGGCCGATGGGCGCGACATGGGGACAGTGGTATTTCCCGATGCGCCCCTGAAGATATTCCTCACCGCAAGTGCCGAGGAGCGCGCGCGCCGTCGCTACTTGCAGTTGAAGGGAAAAGTCGATGGTGTTAGTCTGTCGAGTCTGCTAGATGAGATTCGTGCGCGCGATGAGCGCGACACCCAGCGAGCAGTCGCCCCGCTCAAACCGGCGGTTGACGCTATACAGCTGGACTCCACGGAGTTGTCCATCGAGCAGGTGCTGGAACGCATCTTGAGCGAAATCGCCATTCGCGATATCGCCGGGTGACCAAGGAGGAGCGCAGGGGACCAGTCATAGTCCTGCGGTCCTTCTTTTATATGAACGTAACCCACATTGTCTGGGATGTGGCAGATGGGCGTATTCTTCGCCCTTATCAACAGGAATTAAAATGAGCGAAAGCTTTGCGGAACTCTTTGAAGAAAGCCTAAAAACCCTGAACCTTCAGGCAGGCTCCATCATCACCGGTGTTATCGTCGACATCGACTACCAAGCGCGTTGGGTAACCGTTCACGCTGGTCTGAAGTCTGAAGCGCTGATCCCGCTTGAGCAGTTCTACAACGATGCTGGCGAACTGTCCATCAATGTTGGTGATGAAGTTCACGTTGCTCTGGATTCGGTTGAAGACGGCTTTGGTGAAACCAAGCTGTCCCGTGAAAAAGCCAAGCGCGCTGAATGCTGGATCGTTCTGGAAGCAGCCTTCGCAGCCGAAGAAGTGGTCAAGGGCGTTATCAACGGTAAGGTTAAAGGCGGCTTCACTGTCGACGTTAACGGCATCCGTGCGTTCCTGCCAGGTTCTCTGGTTGACGTCCGTCCAGTGCGCGACACTACGCACCTGGAAGGCAAAGAGCTCGAGTTTAAAGTCATCAAACTCGACCAGAAGCGCAACAACGTTGTCGTTTCCCGCCGTAGCGTCCTCGAAGCCGAGAACTCCGCTGAGCGTGAAGCTCTGCTGGAATCCCTGCAGGAAGGTCAGCAAGTCAAAGGTATCGTCAAAAACCTCACCGATTACGGCGCATTCGTCGATCTGGGTGGCGTCGATGGCCTGCTGCACATTACCGACATGGCTTGGAAGCGCATCAAGCATCCTTCCGAAATCGTCAACGTTGGCGACGAGATCGATGTCAAGGTTCTGAAATACGATCGCGAGCGCAATCGTGTTTCCCTGGGCCTGAAGCAGCTGGGCGAAGATCCATGGGTTGCTATCAAAGCCCGTTACCCAGAAAGCACTCGCGTTACCGCTCGTGTAACCAACCTGACCGACTACGGCTGCTTCGCCGAGCTGGAAGAAGGTGTTGAAGGTCTGGTGCACGTTTCGGAAATGGACTGGACCAACAAGAACATCCATCCTTCGAAAGTCGTACAAGTCGGCGACGAAGTGGAAGTTATGGTTCTGGACATCGACGAAGAGCGTCGTCGTATCTCTCTGGGCATCAAGCAGTGCAAATCTAACCCATGGGAAGATTTCTCTGGCCAGTTCAACAAGGGCGACAAAATCTCCGGCACCATCAAGTCGATCACCGATTTTGGTATCTTCATTGGTCTGGACGGTGGCATCGACGGTCTGGTTCACCTGTCCGACATCTCTTGGAACGAAGTGGGCGAAGAAGCCGTACGCCGCTTCAAGAAGGGCGACGAGCTGGACACCGTTATCCTGTCGGTTGACCCAGAGCGTGAGCGCATCTCCCTGGGTATCAAGCAGCTGGAAAGCGATCCGTTCTCCGAGTACGTTCAAGAGAACGACAAGGGTGCAATCGTTAAGGGTGTTGTAAAAGAAGTTGACGCCAAAGGCGCCATCATTACCCTGGCCAACGATATCGAAGCGACTCTGAAAGCCTCCGAAATCAGCCGTGATCGCATCGAAGATGCTCGTAACGTCCTGAAAGAAGGCGAAGAAGTTGAAGCCAAGATCATCAGCGTTGACCGTAAGAGCCGTGTAATCCAGCTCTCGATCAAGTCGAAAGACGTTGAAGACGAGAAAGAAGCTATCCAGAGCCTGCGCGACAAGCCAGCTGCTTCGGATATCGCTGCTGGTCCTACCACTCTGGGCGACCTGCTGCGTGCACAGATGGAAAAGCAGAACTAAGTTCTGTCAGACCATAGAAAAAGGGCGACTTCGGTCGCCCTTTTTTGTGTCTGCGATTTGGGTTCTGGCTTGCGTCTGTCGAGGGGGGAAACCAATAGAGTCATTTGGGTGTCTATTTTCTTAAGAGGATCAATAACCTATTCAGGGCTATGCGTGTTTGAGCTGAATGATGGTGGGGCGATTGCCTGGTATAAGGAAGTAGATGAAAAATCTCATCGTGATTTTCGCGGTTCTAGTCTTGGTGGGCTGTACGACCAATGCCAAGGTCCATGCGGTCCGTGGTGTCAGTGGTATCGAGATCGATTGCTCCGGTCTTGGGGCTGGCTGGGGCAAGTGCTACAAACGCGCTGAGCGTGAATGCAAGGGGGATGGCTATAAGGTCATTACCAGGTCTAGTGATGCCAAGGACGAGGAGGGTGACTATCCCTTTGGCTGGAATCCTGCGGGTTACCTCACTCGGACCATGCTTGTCATATGCCGCTAGTAGGATGGCGTGGTGGGAGGTCAAATTGCTGCGGAGTTTTCATTTTAGGCGCTGTTGAATGCCCTCGTTTGTGGTGTTTTCGCAAGGTGGGAGATAAGTCAATGCTTGGGCTGTTCAAAATCTCCCGGTCGTGCTAAAACCTTTGAAGCGCTTATCTAGCTGCTTGAAAAAGAAGGGAAAAATATGACGAAGTCGGAGTTGATCGAACGAATTGTCACCCATCAAGGGCTACTCTCATCCAAGGATGTGGAGTTGGCCATCAAGACCATGCTTGAGCAAATGTCCCAATGCCTCGCAACCGGAGATCGCATCGAGATTCGGGGCTTTGGTAGCTTCTCCCTGCACTATCGTGCACCGCGCGTAGGTCGCAATCCGAAGACAGGTCAGTCTGTCAGTTTGGATGGCAAGTTCGTTCCACATTTCAAGCCGGGCAAAGAGCTTCGGGATCGTGTGAATGAGGAAGAGGAGGAGGTGTGATGTTTTTTGCGGGAGGGATTATATGCGTACTTTGAGGCGTGTGCTGCTCGCGATTGTTTTTTTTGCTTTTGCCTTGTCGATTCTCATTTTTGTGTTGGAGAACCGGGAGGCTGTTGTATTGAGCTTTCTGGGTCGCTCTATTTCTGCATTTCCTGTTTCTATCTACATTATATTTTCATTGTTGATTGGTATGATTTTTGGTCCATTGTTAAGGGCTGTGCTCAAGGGTGGGCAAAAAAAATAGTGGTTGCCTGTAGTGTGGCTATGGTGTCAAAGACTGGCTAGCATGAGGAGATTTTCTTGGATGTCTGGTATGGGGTTGTTGGCGCATTTTTGAGTCAGGGTGTTTAATTAAAAGGTTGATTTGCATGCAGGGCGACTTGATGGTGAGCAAGAAAGATGAAGAGGTGGATCTGCAGGAGCTTGTTCGGGTTCTTTGGGATAAAAAGGCTTGGATACTGATTTTTACGTTACTGTCGGTGCTATTTGCCGCCGTCTTTGCCTTTTTGAGTAAACCTGAGTATGAAGCCAAAGGATATGTGGTGCCTCCAACTCAGAAAGATATAGAAAACTTTAACTATGGTCGAACTAAGGATTCTCAGTTAACCCCTTATACTATTAAAGATGTATATGGTGTATTTATTTCCTATTTTCAGGCTGAGTCGCTCCGGCAAGATTTTTTTAACAACGTCTATCTGCCTTCTTTGAGTGAGGAGGAGCGCCAAGGGGCGCAAGATGGATTGTACTCAGGCTTTTCCAAAAGGTTGAGCATCACTCTGCCAGGCAAGGATTTTGCTGATCGTTATTCCATTACTGCGCGCAGTGACAGTCCTGCTCAATCTGTAGAGTGGGTTCACCAATATGTAGCTCGTGCCAGTGATCTGGCAAAGCAGGAGCTATTGGCCAACGTAAGGCGTGAGGCTGAGGTGGGGGCGCGAAACGTCGAGCAGCAGATTGCAGCATTGCGTGATGTTAGCCAGAAAGAGCGGGAGGACTCTATTGTTAGGCTTCAGGAGGCATTACAAGTTGCGGAAGCATTGGGGCTTGAAAAGCCGTTGATCATAACAGGAAACTCGGCCATCGAGGTTGCTGGCAATATAGCGGGCCAACCTGCTTATATGCGCGGGGCCAAGGCTTTGAAGGCTGAGATTGAAAATATGGAGTTGCGCAAATCCGATGACCCCTTTATTGGTCGTTTGCGTGAGTTGCAAGGTAAGTATGACTTTTATAAAGGGATTGAGGTCAAAGTTGGTGATGTGTCTGTCTATCGAATGGATGGCGGTATTGCTCGATATGACACGCCGGTAAAGCCGGTGAAATCCATGATTCTTGCATTGGGGTTGCTGATCGGCTTGGTCGGGAGTAGCGGGCTGGTGCTTATTGTTTATTTGATAGCTAGAGGTCGGTCTGCTGTGTCCTCCTGAGAAAGATTGTTTCAGCTTTGGCGTGTGTGGGCACTGAGTTGGCTATGTTTTCAGGTTGGACTGTGACGCTCGCGTTCAGAAGCTACTGAGGTTGCCTCAGGTTTTTTTGCTTGACGGGCTTGACATTTCTTTGGCGTGAGCTCAGCTCATGCATCGATGCTGCCTTGCGGAAAGGCTTCCAGTGGCTATCGGCTCAGGTGTTTTTCTTCTTTTACGGGCAGGTCAGTAGTGATTTTCCCGGTTCGAGGCCTCACTTTGGCGCTTCTAGCACCATAAAAAACTTGGCTTGGCGCCCAGAATTGCTCAGTCAGTTCAGGCATAATGGTCATTATGATGCTGGAGGATGGCGTGGCTGAAGGTTACTCGCTTCAAATTCCGTGTTGAATGCATTTGTGGCTCTATTAGGCAATCGGTAGTGGCTAAATAGTGGCTGCTGGGCGCTTTCTGTTGGTATCTGCGAAAAGCTCTGCTTGTGAGGCATCGTTCACTGGGCGTATCCGAATAATGTATTATGCCCAGTGATATGTCTGCGATTGGTGCGGAATCGTCCGATCTTATGTGGTTCGATAGGTCAGGCAATGGTGTGGCGGTAATAAAGCTTCAGGCTGAACTGCTGAATAAATAATGATATGGAATCATTGGTAATCTAATGACTTTAAAGATCTTGAGTGTTTTCGGGACGCGGCCGGAAGCCATAAAAATGGCACCACTGGCTTTGGCATTGCGTGCGGATGAGCGTTTTGACGCAAAAATCTGTGTCACGGGTCAGCATCGCGAAATGCTCGATCAAGTGCTGGAGTTATTCGAGCTTGAGCCGGACTTCGATCTAAATATCATGAAGCCAGGCCAAGACCTTACCGATGTAACCACATGTATTCTACAGGGAATGAAGGGTGTATTTGCCACTTATAAGCCGGATATCATTCTGGTGCATGGTGATACAGCAACTACTTTCGCAACAACCCTCGCAGCTTATTATCATCAGATCCCTGTAGCGCATATCGAGGCAGGGCTGCGTACAGGCAATCTTTATTCGCCGTGGCCGGAAGAGGCTAATCGGAAGTTGACAGGGGCTTTGGCGCGCCTTCACTTCGCGCCTACCCAAAAATCCGAACAGAATCTGTTGCAGGAAGGGGTGCCTCCGGAGTCGGTTTATGTAACTGGCAATACTGTTATTGATGCCTTGCTCAATGTTGTTGAAAAGCTCGGATCTAACACTAGGCTGAATCAGCAGTTTTCGGAGCAGTTCAAGTTTCTTTCAACAGAACGCCGCTTGATTCTTGTGACGGGACATCGCCGCGAAAGCTTTGGTGATGGATTTGAAAGAATCTGTATGTCACTGGCTTCTATTGCTCGTGAATTTGATGATGTTGAAATTGTTTATCCTGTGCACTTGAACCCTAATGTGCGCGAACCTGTTAATCGTTTGCTGTCTGGTATCGATAATATTCATCTCATCGAACCATTGGATTATCTTCCTTTCGTCTATTTGATGAACCGTTCCTACTTGATTCTGACGGACTCCGGCGGTGTGCAGGAGGAAGCTCCGTCCCTGGGTAAGCCAGTGCTAGTTATGCGTGATACTACTGAGCGCCCGGAGGCCATCGAAGCCGGTACCGTCAGGTTGGTCGGAACTGAGAAGGAAAAGATTACCAGCAATCTGCGCGAGCTTTTGCTTGATAGCGATGCTTATCAGGAAATGAGCTTTGCTCATAATCCTTATGGTGATGGTAATGCCTGTGCCCGGATTATTAATACTCTTGCCACTTTTAAAAAGTAAGGTTTCGTTATGAGCTTTTCCACTATTTCCGTGATTGGCCTAGGGTATATCGGCTTACCCACTGCTGCAGTGTTTGCTTCGCGAAAGATAAAAGTTGTTGGTGTTGATGTTAACCAGAAAGCCGTAGATACCATCAACTGTGGGCAGATCCATATCGTAGAGCCTGATCTTGATATCGTAGTTCATGCTGCCGTAACCGAAGGGTATTTGCGTGCCAGCACTCGTGCAGAACCTGCAGATGCTTTTTTGATTGCGGTACCTACTCCCTTCAAGGGTGATCATGCTCCAGATCTTTCTTATATCGAGTCTGCAAGCAAGTCGATTGCGCCTGTTCTGAAAAAGGGTGACCTGGTTATTCTCGAATCCACTTCGCCTGTAGGGGCAACCGAGCAGATGGCGCAGTGGCTGGCCGAGGTGCGTCCGGACCTGACCTTCCCTCAGACTCATGGCGAGGCATCGGATATTCGAGTTGCTCATTGCCCGGAACGCGTATTGCCTGGCCATGTGCTGCGTGAGTTGGTGCAAAATGACCGGGTTATTGGTGGCATGACACCTAAGTGTTCTGAGGCCGCTACCCGTCTTTACAAGCTGTTTGTAGAAGGTGAGTGCATTCTTACCAACGCGCGCACAGCGGAAATGTGCAAGTTGACCGAGAATAGCTTTCGTGATGTCAATATCGCGTTTGCCAATGAGCTTTCTATGATCTGCGATAAGTTCGGTGTAGATGTGTGGGAACTCATCAAGCTGGCTAACCGACATCCTCGAGTCAATATCCTGCAGCCTGGTCCCGGTGTGGGGGGGCATTGTATTGCCGTCGACCCCTGGTTCATCGTCAGTCAGGCCGAAGGGCAGGCGAAACTGATCAAAACTGCTCGTGAGGTCAATGATTCCAAACCATCTTGGGTTGTTGAAAAAGTTGATGCCGCGGTGGCTGAGCATCTTTCGCACAATCCTGAAAAGTCCGAGAAAGATGTTGTTATTGCCTGTTTTGGTCTGGCATTCAAGCCTGATATCGATGACTTGCGAGAGAGTCCATCGTTGGAAATTACCAAGCACATTGCGGGCTCTCACTCTGGCAAAGTCCTGGCAGTCGAACCCAATATCGAGTCTTTGCCGGCAGCCCTGGTATTGCCTGGTGTGGAACTGTGTGCGATAGAAGAGGCCTTCAGTCGGGCGGATGTTCTTTTGCTTCTGGTGGATCACAAGCAGTTCAAGGCTGTCCCGTCGTCGGCTTTAGAGGGGCGTCAGGTAGTTGATACTCGCGGGATCTGGTTTGTATGAAGATTCTTCCGGTAATCATGTCCGGAGGCGCCGGGACGCGCCTGTGGCCCCTTAGCAGAACGCTCTACCCTAAGCAGTTTCTAGCTATATCAGGTCGTGAAACCTTGTTTCAGCAAGCCATCGGTAGGTTGATAGGGATAGCTGCGCCAGGCTCGGATTTGCTGCCACCTTGTATCGTCGCCAATGATGAGCACCGTTTCCTGTGTCTGGACCAGATTCGGGAGATGAAACTGAGCAAGAGCTCCATCATTCTCGAGCCTATAGGGCGTAATACGGCGCCCGCACTCACACTGGCTGCTCTCTATGCGCGGGATGAGCTGTCACAGGTCGATCCAATTCTGGTTGTGGCGCCTGCTGATCAAATGATTCTCGATGTGCAGATGTTCACCCAGTCAATCAGCAAGGCTGTTGAAGTTGCAGCGGACGGCGATATTGTCATATTGGGTATAAAGCCTGATCGCCCTGAAACAGGCTATGGCTATATTCATTCAACAGATGCCGCTGAAGTTAAGCGAGTCGACGCCTTTGTTGAAAAACCCGGACTGCAAACTGCACAGAAGTATCTGGATGAAGGTAGTTATTTCTGGAACAGTGGTATTTTCGTTCTGCGAGCATCCGTATGGTTGAAGGCGCTAAAAATTTTCAGGGAAGATATTTACCTGGCCACTGAGAAAGCCTGGGCCGAGAGAGCTCAGGATAGTGGATTTATTCGGCCTCAGGCCGATGCCTTCTCTCTTATCCCGTCGGAATCAATAGACTACGCGGTGATTGAGCATTGCGCGAAGCATCCTGAGTTGCAACTCAAGATGCTGGCGATGGATGCAGGCTGGTCTGATCTTGGGGCATGGGATGCCGTTTGGCGCTCAAGCGAGAAGGATGACAGCCACAATGCAACTCATGGTGACGTGATTGTCGAATCCAGCGCCAATACGCTGGTTTATGCTTCTCACCGTCTGGTGACCGCTGTTGGGCTCGACAATATCGTGATCGTCGAGACGCCTGATGCTGTTTTGGTTGCCAACAAGGAGCGCAGTCAGGGCGTGAAGGCGATTGTCGAAGCATTGAATGTCTGCTCGCGGAGTGAGACCAAACTGCATCGTCGCGTTCACCGGCCTTGGGGTTGGTACGACAGCATTGATTCCGGCTCACGTTTTCAAGTGAAGCGGATATTGGTCAAGCCAAAGGCAACGCTGAGCTTGCAGAAACATTATCATCGTGCAGAGCACTGGATTGTGGTTTCTGGTACAGCAGAAGTTACCTGTGAGGATCGGGTTTTTCAGCTGAACGAAAACCAGAGTACTTATATTCCTGTTGGACATGTTCATCGTCTTTCCAATCCGGGCACGATACCTCTTGAAATCATCGAGGTTCAGTCCGGAAGTTACTTGGGTGAGGATGATATTGTTCGATTTGATGATACTTACGGTCGTGTATAAGATTTAAATAGGGGCTGTACAAATGCGGAAGAATGCGCTGGTCACCGGGGTTACTGGTCAGGATGGGGCTTACCTTGTTGAGTTGTTATTGTCAAAAGGTTATGAGGTATACGGAGCATATCGGCGTACAAGTTCTGTAAACTTCTGGCGGATGGAAGAGTTAGGTGTCCTGAATCATGATCGGCTGCATCTTGTCGAGTTTGACTTGACCGATCTGGCTGGGACTATTCGCTTGATTGAAAACTGCAAGCCAGATGAGGTGTATAACCTCGCAGCCCAAAGTTTTGTTGGTGTTTCTTTTGATCAGCCTATCACTACGGCTCAGATTACGGGTGTTGGTGCGCTTAATCTGCTTGAAGCAATTCGGATCGTGAACCCCAAGATACGTTATTATCAGGCATCGACTTCTGAGATGTTTGGATTGGTTCAAGCTGTTCCCCAATCCGAAAGTACCCCGTTTTATCCTCGGAGCCCTTATGGGGTGGCGAAGTTGTTCGCTCATTGGACCACGATAAACTATCGTGAGTCTTATGGTATCTTCGCTACCAGCGGTATTTTGTTTAATCATGAATCCCCGCTGAGAGGTAAAGAGTTCGTTACTCGAAAAATTACCGACGCGGTAGCTAATATTGAAATAGGTACTCAGCAAGTTCTGGAACTCGGCAATATGGATGCCAAGCGTGATTGGGGTTTTGCCAAAGAGTACGTAGATGGCATGCACCGCATGTTGCAGATCGATACTCCGGAAACTTTTGTACTGGCTACAAATCGCACTGAAACCGTTCGTGACTTTGTCTCCATGAGTTTCAAGGCTGTCGGTGTTGATATCGACTGGCGTGAAAGTGGGGAGAACGAGTTTGGTGTCGACCGTAGGACAGGTGTGACTCGAGTCAAAGTTAACCCGCGTTTCTACCGACCTGCAGAAGTGGAATTGTTGATCGGTGATCCCTCCTTCGCCAAGGAGCGCCTGGGCTGGAAGCCTGAAACGACGCTGGAGCAACTTTGCCAATTGATGGTAGAGGCGGACTTGAGAAGGGCTCGTAATGGCGTCTCACACTAATGACCGCAGGGTCTTGATCACGGGCCTCTCCGGTTTTACCGGGAGGCACCTGGCCGAGACTTTGACCCAGGCTGGCTGGCAGGTTGCCGGCCTGGGAGGGCAGCGACTACCTTGTGAGTTTGATCACTTGGAAGCTGACCTTAATGAGACTGATCGGTTGTGCGATTGGATCAAGCAGGTTCAACCGACTCATGTCATCCACTTGGCTGCCTTGGCACATGTGACGGGCAGTGATGCGCTGTCCTACTACCGAGTCAATGTACTGGGTACGGAAAGTCTGCTTACCGCTATCATCGAGTCGAAAATAGACATCGAAAAGGTGGTAATTGCCAGTAGCGCCAATATTTACGGCAACGCGCTTTCGTCACCTATCGTGGAGTCTGCCCAGCCACAGCCGATGAACCATTATGCTCTGAGCAAGTTCGCCATGGAGGCGTTGCTCCGTAAGTGGTTTGTTCGCTTGCCTATATTGGTGACGCGGCCTTTTAACTACACGGGGCCAGGCCAATCGGAGTCCTTTGTGTTTTCCAAGATCGTCGGTGCTTTTGCCAGAGGTGAAAAGGAAATCAGGTTGGGGAATCTGGACGTTTCTCGCGATCTTTCCGATGTGAGATACGTGGTTGAGGCCTATGCGCGCCTTTTGACATGCGAAAAGCATAGTGAGTTTGTCAATATCTGTTCGGGGCGGAGTATTTCCTTGCTCAGCGTGATTGACGAAATGGTACAGATTGCTGGGTATCGGCCTAATATAGTAGTGGACCCGGCTTTCGTCCGGAGCGATGAAGTAAAAGAACTTTATGGAAGTTCAGCCAAACTTTTCGATACTGTGGGAGTGTTAGAGGTGCCTGGTTTGCATGAGACACTTCTCTCCATGTATCAGCAAAAGATAAGCGTCCAAGGTTAATGGCTATAGCGGGTTGGTGAACTGTGCGTATATGTTTTTTTGCGAATATGTCAGCTCACGCCAATTGGCGTGAGTTGTTTGATAAAGTTGAGTTTTATAGGGTCGATATTCGGATTCTTAAAGAGCTCGGGCATGAGGTTGTGCTATCCGGGACGCCAGGGACTCTGGATTGGAAGGCTGATCTTTATTTTTGCTGGTGGTGGGGGCACTCACCTTTTCCTTTGCTCGCGGGAAAACTTCGCCGCCGACCGGTTGTGGTAACTGGAGCTTTTGACTACTCCACCTGCCGAAAAGAAATTCCAGGTCTCTGTTATCTGGATCGGCCATGGTGGCAGAAGCTTGTGCTACGTAGCTCTTTGTTATTGGCCGATAGAAACCTGTTTATCTCGAAGTCCGAGTGTGAAGAGGTTACTTCCAACCTTTCAGTAAAAAATCCTGTCTATGCCACATTGGCAATTGATACAGAGTTCTATTCACCGGGCGAATCTCCGTCTGCTGAGTCAGATTACTTTTTTACCGTTACTTGGACAAGCCGGACTAATGCTATTCGTAAAGGTCTCATTCCGACTATTGAGGCATTTGCAGAAGTTGCGAAAAAAGCGAGCAAGCTTCGGTTGGTAGTAGCTGGTAAGCATGGTGACTATCTGGATGAGCTGAAAAGCCTTGCGCATAGATTGGGTGTTGCAGACAAGGTCGAGTTTGTTGGGATGATTTCCGACGAAGAGAAGCTTGAACATTACCGTAAATGTCTTGCTTATGTTCAGCCTACCCTTTACGAGGGGTTTGGCCATGCAATAGGCGAGGCTTTGGCCTGTGGGGCGCGAGTAATCACCTCGCCAAGAGGTGCGGTACCTGAGGTCGCTGGGGAGTTTGCTTACTGGGTCCAGCCGGACAGCCAGAAAGAGATTACCGCAGCCATGGAAATGGTAGTGGCTACACCTATTGCGGAGGGAGAAGCGCAGGCTAGGCATCAATGGATTTCCTCTAACTATTCGATCGCATCTCGCCGGGCTGCATTGAAAAGTGTTCTGGATTCACTATCGCCAGAAAAGAAAGGGTAACTTCATTGATAATAATTAATAATACTAATGGTGGTACTGCGTGCTAGCCCGTCTGATCAGTATTTTCGAGAGTTCGAGGCTATTACAGCTATTTGTTATCACCGCTTGTATTCAAGGTGGCGTTATCATCAGCCAGTTTTTGATTACGCCTTGGGTCGACCCTTCAGTTGTAGGGGTTGTCCGTTCTCTGGAGACAGTCATAGCGCTCGTTGTATTGGCTGGTAGTTTGGGGATGCAAAGTATCGCTATCCGCGATACAGCGGCCTATAGCGATGCATCCTGTCAAAGCGCGGTGCTTCGGCAGGTTTTTTTACTTGTCTCGTTAGCGTCTGGCGTCGTTATTTTTGGCATATATATCGTTCATGAATTTGTGCTGACTTCTGCAATAAGCTCCTATGTCTTTACAACTTGTGGTTTAGTCGTGTTGACTAATTTTCTTCGTGTCAGTACAGGTTTTGCCCAGGGCGCGAAGGCGATAAGGGAGATTTATCTTGTACTAATGCTAGTCACCGCCGCGGGCGTTGTGCTGCACGTCATACTCACCAAACTTTACGGGGTGCGGGGATGGATGGCGGCTCGTTATCTGGGGGAGCTTTTCTGTCTGATAGCTGTGTGGTGGAGGCTCAGAGCTTATATTCTACCGGCCCTGAATTTTGCCGCAGTAGATAAGAAGCAATTGATGATTACTGCCAAGTCCGGTGTAACTATTAATGCCAGTTTGTTTGTTCGTCTATTGGTTGATAGCTTGCCGGTTCTGATGCTGACTGCCCTTCATGTCAGAACCGAAGAGATTGGTTTTTTTGGAATCGCGATACTAAGCTTAGTTCTCGGATTGTTACCTTTGGCTATCATTGCCCAGCGAGCGTTACCCGATCTGGTCGAGGCGCTCGGCCATCCTGATGAGCTCCGCAAAAAGTACTCTTCTGCTTTGAAAAGCATGTTGAAAGTATCTTCTGCTGTGGCGTTGCTGCTGATTCTCATATCATCAGCCTGGTGGCTTTTTATCGGTGGAGCCTATAAAACCACTGCTCTCTATGTGATGGTCTTGGCGTTAACGTTGCCGTTGAAAGCAATTGCTCTCGCGTGCGGCACAATGTTGGTGGCGCTTCGTGTATTTGGATTGAGCCTCAAGGTCAATATCTTGGAAGGTTTACTTGTACTGATTCTTCTCTATGTGGGAATTCCGATTCTGGAAGGATGGGCTGGGGTTATGGCTTATTCGGCTGGCGCAGTGCTATCAGCAGTGCTCCTACTCTCTGCGGTAAAAATCCGCTTAGCTGTTTTATAATTATCAGAGAGAGGCTGGTCATGTCGAGGAAAAGCTGGTTTATGCCTTCAGCAAGAAAGGAAAGTTTTGATTGTTTTAGCGTGGGTTTTTTCTTTTTTGTGATTTGGTTTGCAGGGGTTATCGTTCCGCTGTATCCGTTTATTATGAGTTTTGACGGTTTCAGTCAGATTTGGAATTTTAACTTTTCTAATAAAAGTTTAGCTATCCGGAGCGCTCTGATTTTATATACAGCGGCGCTCTTTTTTGTGCTTCTCGGCTGTTATTTGGGGCGTAGGCTTCAGCTGAATATGCCTGCGGCGGTTCGTTGTATTGTGAGTACGAAAATATTCTTTTTTCGGTCTTTTGTATTTACGGCAGTTGCTCTGTTGGCGCTTGTCATAATTCTGATTGCGCTAGGTGGGCTGTCAGGGCTGATTCAAGGTGCTAGTGATCGAATCAGGGCGTTTGCTGGTTTGAATGGTTTCTTTCTTTTGCAGAACTTGCTTCTTTCTGTTTCGTTGGCGTGGTTTATTCGCTTAACACGCGGGGAAAAGAAGGGGCTCTCCGAACGGGTTCTCTTTTGGTTGTATTTTTTGGTTGGGATTTTTGTTTGCGGGTTGCAGGGGCAGAAATCGACTATTTTTATTATCGTGCTTTCATTGATTATCGTCAGGCATTACCGGGTTCAGCGCGTTAGTCTGATAAAAGGGGCTGTGCTTGGTTTTGTGATGTTTGTTTCCTTGATGGCTTACCACCTATTCAAACAAGAGTTTTTGGTGTCGGGGAAGTTTTCGTTTATCAATGATGAGCAAGGTGTATTTTTATCCTTTGTTAACTTCTTGGCCATACAGTTTACAGGGAATCTCATGCAGTTGCAGACCATGAGTGTACTGGTTGATGCCATGCCGCGGCTTCTTGACTGGCAAAACGGTACGACACTGTTAATGATCGTTTTGATTTTAATTCCATCCGGAATCTTTCCTAACAAGCCTATGACTGCTGCTGGAGTGTTTACAGGCGCTTTCTGGCCGAACATGTGGTTGAGGGAAGGTACGACATTGCCACCTGGAATATTTGGTGAGCTTTACATGAACTTTGGAACTCTTGGTGTTCTACTAGGAGGCTTGCTGCTTGGGGTCCTATGGGGATGGCTCTACGGTGCTACCATCAACAACCCTAAAAGCGACCGGGCATTGGGTGTATATGCGCTGACCGTTGCTTCCATGCTTCATTTGTTCAGAGGGGAATTGGCTTCGGTGGCTCTTCTCGTTGCCTCTATTCTGATCCCCTTTTTATTATTAAGCTCAAAGCGCCAAGAACCTGTTAATAATTCGATCTAGAGACTCTTATGTGCGGAATTCTGGGCTACATACATAACGGGACGCGAGAGTCCATTGATTTCTCTTCGGCACTTTCTTTCATTCGACGTCGTGGTCCGGATGACAAGGGGATCTGGGCTGACACTGATGTGGGCGTATGGTTGGGACAGGTCCGCCTGTCTATCCTCGATACCACGTCTGCCGGACACCAACCCATGGTTTCGGCAGACGGCCGTGTGGTCATGGTCTTCAACGGTGAAATCTATAACTTCCGCGAGCTGAGAGCCCATCTGGAGGCGGCGGGAGATGTTTTCTCCAGCCAGTCCGACTCCGAGGTGTTGCTTGCATTGTTTTGTCGTTATGGCATTGAGTGCTTGAATCGGCTGAACGGTATTTTTGCCGTTGTGTTCTGGGAACGGGACACGAATACGCTCTGGGTGGCGCGCGATCAACTTGGTGTAAAACCTCTTTATATCCATTCCGGTGATGGCTGCTTTGCTTTTTCTAGTGAAATGAAAGGGCTCATTCGCAGTGGTTTTGGTACCACCGAAATCGATCCGCGGGCTGTGCTGGCTCATCTCGGCTTCTTATGGTCGCCGGGAGAGAAAACAATCGTCCGGGATATCAAGAAGGTTCTTCCAGGGCAGGCACTGTGCGTTCGTAATGGACGTATTGAAAAGAGCTGGTTTTACTACGAGTTGCCTATTGCGGAAAAGAAACTGGCGAAGAAAGTCGATGATGTTGCTATCGAGGTGGCTGACGCGGTTAGAACCGCAGTCAAGCGACAGCTGGTTTCGGACGTCCCGCTGGGTTCTTTTCTGTCCGGAGGGTTGGACTCCAGTGCGATAGTCGCCTTTGCTGCACAGGAGATGCAGAACAAGGGACGACTGCAGTGTTTCAGTATCCGTATCGATAATGGCGCCACGTCAAATGAAGGGTTTGCTGACGATCTTCCTTATGCGCAGAAAGTTGCCAAGCACCTGGATGTGGATCTGCATGTGGTCGGCGTTGGCGATGAAATGATGGACCGACTGCCTGAGATGGTTTATCTGCTGGATGAACCAACTCCGGACCCGGCTGCCCTGAATGCCTTGTTTATCTCTGAATTGGCGAGCCAGAACGGTATCAAGGTGCTGCTGTCCGGTGCGGGCGGAGACGATATCTTCACCGGTTATCGTCGGCATTTCGCCTTGGCCCAGGAGCGGTGGTGGGGCGGCTTGCCTAAACCGCTTCGGTCGGTGCTTGCCAATGCCTCCAATTTGCTCCCTGCGTCGTCGCCACTGTCCCGGCGTCTCGGGAAGGCTTTTCGTTATGCGGATCTTCCAACCGACGATCGCCTGATCAGTTATTTCCTTTGGTTGGAGCCCGAGCAGGCTTACGGCCTGTTGGCACCGGATCTGCGTCGCCAGTTGGCGGCGGACGATCTGTTTGCGCCGATGCGTGAGACACTTTCGCGTTTGCCTTCCGACGTGACTCCGCTGGACAAGATGCTCACCCTGGAATGCAAGCACTTCCTCACGGATCACAACCTCAATTACACCGACAAGATGGGGATGGCCGCGGGCGTTGAAGTGCGTGTGCCATTGCTCGACCTGGATCTGGTGCGCTTGGCGGGTTCGTTGCCTTCCGACATCAAGCAGAAAGGCCGTGAAGGAAAATGGATCTTCAAAAAAGCGATGGAACCTTATCTGCCGCACGACATCATTTACCGGCCTAAAACCGGCTTCGGTGTGCCGTTGCGCAACTGGTTGCAGGGGCGATTGAAGCCGCTGGTCGATGAAGTGCTGTCTCCAGCCTCGTTGCTTCAGCGAGGAATTTTTGATCCGCAAGCGGTGGCGCGCCTGATCGAGGCTGATCGTTCAGGGCGCATTGATGCGGCCTACACCTTGTTTGGCATCGTTTGTATGGAGTTGTGGTGCAAACAGTACCTTGATGGCAACTTCGCCCTTGATCGCTGAGAGCAGCGAGGCCCCGCGCAACCAAGGTTGCGCGGGAATCAGGGGTTCTGTGTAAATACGGATTGTATGAACCGATGTTAATCTAGGCGGCTAGACACAAGATTCTCAGTGATGAGTGAAATTTTTAACTTTATTGGTACGAATGCATGAAGCAGGTTGTTCAGAATATGGCTAGCGGTGAGACGTCATTGGTTAATGCGCCTGCCCCGACTGTTCGTAGTGGCGCTTTACAGATCAACACGACCAATACGCTGATTTCTGCTGGCACGGAGCGCATGCTTGTGGGCTTTGGCCGGGCTAACTGGCTGGAAAAGGCCCGTCAGCAACCCGATAAGGTCCGTATGGTTCTGCAGAAGGTCCAGACCGACGGTTTGGCAACCACTGTAGAAGCCGTTCGCTCGAAGCTGGCGCAACCTTTGCCGCTGGGATATTGCAACGTCGGTGTTGTCGCGGCAGTAGGCAATCATGTTTCCGGTTTCAAACAAGGTGACAGAGTCGTTTCCAATGGTCCTCATGCCGATGTGGTGATCGTTCCGAAAAACCTCTGTGCCGTCATTCCGGATTCGGTCAGTGACGAAGCAGCGTCGTTTACCGTCCTGGCCAGCATCGGCCTGCAAGGTATCCGGCTGGCTCAGCCGACGCTGGGAGAGGCCTTTGTCGTCACCGGCGTTGGTCTGATCGGTCTGATGACTGTCCAGCTTTTGCGTGCCCAGGGCTGCCGTGTGCTTGCCATAGATTTTGATGACCAGAAACTGGCCCTGGCGCGTAGCTACGGTGCCGAAACCTGCAATCCGGGCAAGGGCGAGGATGCTGTTGCCGCCGGTATGATGTTCAGCCGTTCCAGAGGTGTTGACGGCGTTATCATTACCGCCTCCACCAAGTCGACTGATCCGGTCACCCAAGCCGCGCATATGTGTCGCAAGCGCGGGCGCATTGTGCTTGTAGGTGTCACCGGCCTGGAGCTGAATCGGGCCGATTTCTATGAAAAAGAACTGACATTCCAGGTTTCATGCTCCTACGGCCCAGGGCGCTATGACCCTACATATGAAGATCAGGGCAATGACTTCCCGATCGGTTTCGTTCGCTGGACTGAGCAACGTAACTTCGAGGCTGTGCTGGACATGCTTGCCAGTGGCCAACTGGAAGTCGATTCGCTGATTTCCCATCGTTTTGCCTTTGAAGACGCGGCAGATGCTTATCAGACGCTCACGGCGGATAATTCCGCGCTGGGCATCATCCTGCAATATTCTTCAAGTGCGGCTGAGCGCAACATCAAGAAAGTGGTGTTGGCACCGGAAGCGGTCGCGAGCTTCAACCCGGTCAAACCCGTGGTGGGTTTCATCGGTGCTGGAAACTACGCCTCAAGAATGCTGATTCCTGCTTTCAAGGCGGCAGGCGCGCAATTCCATACGATCGTGACCGCAGGTGGGATCAACGGAGTCATCCACGGCAGCAAGGCCGGATTTGCGGAAGCATCGACAGATATTGGGGCGATGCTGGGCAACGACCTGATCAATACCGTGGCGATTGTCACCCGTCACGATAGCCATGCTCGTTTTGTCGCTCAGGCGCTCGAGGCCGGCAAACACGTATTTGTCGAAAAACCATTGGCCATAGAAACCCAAGAGTTGGCGATGGTTGAGCAGGCCTATCAGAGTGCTGTCGAGAAGGGCCTCAAACCTCATCTGATGGTGGGCTTCAATCGACGTTTTTCGCCGCAAGTGCAGAAGATGAAAGCTTTGCTTGCAGCGGTAAAAGAGCCGAAATCCTTTGTCATGACGATGAATGCCGGCGCTATTCCCGCGAATCACTGGACACAGGACCCTGCGGTTGGCGGCGGACGTATTATCGGCGAGGCCTGCCACTTCATCGATCTGATGCGTTTCCTGGCCGGTAGCAAAATCGTTTCGATCCAGGCCCGTAGAATGGGCGATACGGACGCCTTGGAAATCACCGAAGATAAAGCTGCGATCATTCTGGGTTTTGAAGATGGTTCTTTCGGTACCATTCATTACCTGGCCAATGGCGCATCGAGCTTTCCAAAAGAGCGCGTGGAAGTCTTTGCCGCGGGCCGTGTCCTGCAACTGGATAACTTCCGTAAATTGAAAGGTTTCGGCTGGCCGGGCTTTAACAAGCTCAACCTGTGGAAACAGAACAAGGGGCAAAGCGAGTGTGCGGCTGCATTCCTTGCTGCCGTGGGGTCTGGCAAGGCGACGCCGATCTCCTCCGATGAAATCTTCGAAGTGGCGCGAGTGAGTATCGAGATTTCGCGGATCCTGCGTGAGCAATGAGCCTTTTTATTACTAAAGCCAGAACTGCCGCCGCGCTAGGGGGCGGCAATCTGGTTCGCGCATTGACGTATCGGCTTGGGGTCAAGACCGGGTTGAACCCTGTCAGACGTCTTTGCGCTGATATGCCTCAGGGGCCTTTTTTTGTGCCCAGTGCCAGACGCGCCAACTCATTGCCCGTCAATACCCAATGGGATACCCAGGCCCGCTATTACGGGTGTTGGGCCATTCCTGTTTCAGACAATGCGCCTGACTGGCACCTGAACCCGCTCAGTGGGATTCGGGTTCCGGATCCCGAAAGGGAGTGGTGGCGCATCCCTGACTTTGATGCAGCTGTTGGCGACATCAAGAATATCTGGGAAGCGTCGCGTCTAGACTGGACGCTGGCATTCGCTCAGCGAGCCTGCTCAGACGATGCCTCGCAGATGGAGCGGCTGAACCAGTGGTTGACGCACTGGTGCAAGAATAACCCTCCTTATTGCGGTCCGAACTGGAAGTGCGGTCAGGAGGCTTCCATTCGTGTTTTGCACCTGGCGATGACGGCGATCATTCTCGAGCAGTCGTCGACGCCGTTGCCTGGGTTGATGGAGCTTGTTCGACTGCATCTCAAGCGTATCGAGCCAACGCTGAGTTATGCGATGGCCCAGGACAACAATCACGGCACCTCTGAAGCTGCGGCCTTGTTTGTCGGTGGTAGCTGGCTGGCACTGTGCGATCATCCCGAAGGGCTGCGTTGGCAGCGATTGGGGCGTAGGTGGCTGGAGAACCGTGCTGCTCGATTGATTGAGCTGGACGGTAGTTTCAGCCAGTACTCGGTCAATTATCACCGGGTCATGCTCGATACCTTTTCCATGGTCGAGGTCTGGCGAGTCAAGGCCGGACTCGAGGCCTTCTCCGCAACCTTTCAATCCAGGATGCGGGCCGCTACGAATTGGCTATTTTCGCTGGTTGACGAGAGTTCCGGGGATGCGCCGAACATAGGGGCCAATGATGGCGCGCGGCTGTTGCCGCTGACGGACACTGACTACCGCGATTTCAGGCCGGCGGTTCAGTTGGCCATGGCGCTGTTCTGCGGAAAAAGAGCCTATGCGGCTCCAGGGGCGTGGGATTTGCCTTTGCAGTGGCTGCAACTGTCCGCGCCGTCGGCTGTTGTCGAGCGCCCGGCTAGCCAGCTGTTCGACCAGGGTGGATATGCACTGTTGCGACGCGTAGACACCCTTGCCGTGCTGCGTTATCCGCGCTTTCGTTTTCGACCCAGCCAGGCCGATGCCTTGCACGTGGATCTCTGGCGCTCGGGCCTCAATCTGCTGCGCGACGCAGGAACCTATAGCTATAACACCTCGGCTCAATGGCTGAGCTATTTCCCAGGTACCGTCAGCCATAACACCGTGCAATTCGACGGGCGTGACCAGATGCCAAGACTCAGTCGTTTCCTGTTTGGCGACTGGTTGCGTACGCGCAAGGTCGATGGTCTGGGCGATACACCGGAGGCCACTACCTGCGGTGCCAGCTATAGCGACAACGCTGGTGCCTCTCACACACGGCAGGTGCGTCTGAGCGATACCGGGTTACAGGTTCGGGATGAGATCAAAGGGTTCAAAGCCGGCGCGGTTCTGCGCTGGCGTTTGCAGCCTGGCGATTGGCAGATGTCGGATGGCGTATTGAGCAACGGTTCGCACCGGATATCGGTAACGGGCAGCATGTCGATTGTCCGGCAGGAGCTGGTTCAGGGCTGGGAGTCTCGTTACTACTTGCAGAAGACTGAAGTGCCGGTGCTTGAAATAGAAGTGGATTCGGCGGGTGTTTTGATTACGGAGTATCACTGGTAAACATGAAAATTCTTTATTTTCATCAGCATTTTTCCACTCCGAAAGGAGCGACTGGTATTCGTTCCTACGAAATGGCCCGTCGTCTGATTGCTCGAGGGCATCAGGTTTCCATGGTATGCGGTAGCTACGGCGGTGGGCAGACAGGGTTGGAAGGGCCTTTTGTCGGAGGGAAACGCAAGGGCACCGTCGACGGAATCGAAATCATCGAGTTCGATCTGGCGTACTCCAACAGTGATGGTCTGTTCACCCGTACACTCAGTTTCCTGAAATTTGCATTTCGCAGTATCGGCTTGGCGCTGACCGAGCGTTACGATCTGGTTTTTGCCACGACAACACCATTGACGGCAGGGATCCCCGGTATCTTTGCCCGCTGGTTGCGCAACAAGCCGTTTGTATTCGAAGTCCGCGATCTCTGGCCCGAACTCCCCAAGGCAATGGGCGTCATTCGCAACCCTCTGATTCTGTCTGCCATGTCGCTGCTTGAATGGGCAAGCTATCGTTCCGCTCACCGAGTCATCGGGCTTTCCCCGGGTATTGTCGACGGTATCGCCCATCGCGGTGTTGCACGCGATCGGATCACCATGATCCCCAATGGCTGTGACCTTGACATTTTTAATGCGCCCGCCGAGCCATGGCGGCCTGCCGGTGTGGAAAAAGATCAACTGATGGCGGTCTTTGCCGGTACCCACGGCGTTGCCAACAAACTGGATTCGGTACTGGATGCGGCGAAGGAACTGAAACTTCGCCAGCGTGACGATATCCGCCTGGTGCTGATCGGGCAGGGCAAGCTGAAGCCGGCGCTGCAGCAGCGAGCGGCCAGGGAAGGGCTGGATAATGTGATCTTTCACGATCCGGTGAACAAAGCGAAGTTGTCCGGTCTGATGGCCAGCGCAGATCTTGGCTTGCAGTTGCTCGCCAATGTTCCTGCTTTCTATTACGGCACCTCACCCAACAAGTTTTTCGACTACATTGCTTCGGCATTGCCTGTTCTGAATAACTATCCAGGCTGGCTGGCCGAAATGATCAGCAAGGAAGATTGCGGTTTTGTCGTGCCGCCGGAAAACCCATCGCTGTTCGCCGATGCCCTGATACAGGCCGCCGATGTCCGTGAAGAACTCAAGGCCAAAGGCCTGAGAGGTCGTGAGCTGGCGGTCAGAGAGTTCGATCGTCGTAAGCTGGCGGATCGATTTGTCGATTGGCTGGAGGGTGTGGCCTGATGATCAAGCGTGGGTTCGATCTGCTTGCTTCGATACTGGGCCTGTTGCTGCTGGCACCGGTCATGGCGATAGTCGCCTGGCAGATCCGCAAGAAACTTGGTTCGCCCGTGTTGTTCCGCCAGGTCCGGCCGGGCAAGGAGGGCAAGCCCTTCGAGATGGTCAAGTTCCGTACGATGCGCGATGCTCATGACGCGAAGGGCAATCCACTGCCGGATTCGGAGCGCATGACGCCGTTCGGCAGCTTCCTGCGTTCGAGCAGCCTGGATGAGCTGCCTGAACTGTGGAATGTGTTGAAGGGCGATATGAGCCTGGTAGGGCCTCGACCTCTGCTGATGGAGTATCTGCCGCTCTATAATAGCGAACAGTATCGTCGCCATGAGGTGCGTCCGGGTGTGACCGGCTGGGCCCAGATCAATGGACGGAACGCCTTGGAGTGGGAAGAAAAATTCAATCTGGATGTCTGGTATGTGGATAACCAGTCGTTATGGCTGGATCTGAAGGTCATCTTCCTGACGATCAAGAAGGTCGTTATCCGTGATGGTATTAGCGCGGAAGGCGAAGTCACCGCCGCCAAGTTTACCGGGACCAAGCGATGAACCGGCTGGCAGTGCTGGGAGCCAGCGGGCATGGCAAGGTCGTTGCTGATACGGCTGAGTGCTGTGGCTGGAAAATTGTCGAGTTTTTTGACGATGCCTGGCCCGAGCGGCGACGCAATGGTGCCTGGGATGTCGTGGGTGATACCGCGGCGCTTCTGGCCAATCTGGATCACTATGACGGTGTGATTGTCGCGATCGGCAATAATCGTATTCGTCAGGCCAAGCTTGCTCAGCTCAAGGCGGTGGGTGCCAGGCTGATAAGCCTGTTGCATCCTGGCTGTACGTTCAGCCGGTATGCCAGCCTCGGTGAAGGGTCGGTTGTGTTTGCCGCGGCTGTGGTGAATGCTGATGCGATCGTTGGCGCGGGGGCCATTCTAAATACAGGTTGTAGCGTCGATCATGATTGCCGCCTGGGCGACTGTGTACATATCAGCCCTGGTGCCCGGCTTGCCGGTGGCGTATCGGTGCAGGATCTGAGCTGGGTAGGTATTGGTGCCAGTGTGCGGCAGCTTGTGAACATTGGGGCGCAAGTCATGATTGGTGCCGGCGCGGCAGTGATCAAAGACGTGCCGGACAACGTTATCGTCGCAGGCGTGCCTGCCCGGATAATGGGGCCCGGTGTTTAAAGCACCCCCCCGCTTTTTGTAGACAGCAGGAGCTCATGAAGAGCTCTCCATATTTTCGAATGAAAACTGACGGGTATTGGTTGTGTTGAATACACCTTTTTCTCCCTGGCCTTCCTTTTCCGACGAAGAGGCCAATGCTGTACGTGATGTGATCCTGTCCAACAAAGTCAATTACTGGACCGGCACGCAAGGACGTGAGTTCGAAAAGGAATTCGCGGCATGGACGGATACTCAATACGCCATTGCGCTCGCTAACGGCACGGTTGCCCTGGACCTGGCCCTTAAGGCTCTGGGGATTGGCGCCGGTGACGAAGTGATCGTTACCTCGCGTACGTTCCTGGCATCGGTGTCCAGCATCGTCAATGCCGGAGCGACTCCAGTTTTCGCCGATGTGGATCGCGATTCGCAAAACTTCACCGCGCAGAGTATTCGTGCCGTAATGACTCCTCGTACCTGCGCGGTCATCTGTGTGCACCTGGCTGGCTGGCCTTGTGACATGGACCCGATCATGGCCCTGGCGCAGGAGTTCGATCTCAAGGTGATCGAGGACTGCGCGCAGGCCCATGGGGCCCTGTACAAAGGGCGTCCCGTCGGTTCGATCGGTCATGTCGGTGCCTGGTCTTTCTGTCAGGACAAGATCATGACCACGGGTGGCGAGGGCGGCATGGTCACCACCAACGATCGCCAGTTGTGGGCAGACATGTGGGCCTTCAAGGACCATGGCAAGAGCTGGGAGGCTGTCTATGAGCGCGAGCATCCACCAGGTTTCCGCTGGGTGCACGAAAGCTTTGGCACTAACTGGAGGATGCTGGAAGTCCAGGCCGTGATTGGCCGGATTCAACTCAAGCGCATGACCGATTGGCAGGCAAGCCGTCTGCAGAATGCACAGCAGATTTGGGATTGTGCTCGCCAATTGAATGGTCTGCGTACTCCAGCCATACCCGAAGGCAGCGTTCATGCGGCCTACAAGTGCTATGTGTTCGTGGAACCGCAACAGCTCAAGGACGGGTGGGACAGGGACCGTATTCTCGCGGAGATTACAGCGCGGGAGGTCCCGGTATTCTCCGGCTCCTGCTCCGAGGTCTATCTGGAAAAAGCCTTCGACAATACTGACTGGCGCCCCACGACTCGTTTGCCGATTGCTCGAGAGCTGGGTGAAACCAGCCTCATGTTCCTGGTACACCCTACGCTGAAGGCATCTGAAATCGAGAAAACGTGCTCGGTGCTCAAAGAGGTCATGCAACTGGCCGCGCGGTAACTATCAGCCAACGGTGTGCGGTGGGGCGGTTTCTGCTCCCTGCACAAAAAGAATTCGGCTGCTGGGCTGTAAAGCGGGTTTGCCTGTTGTCATAAAATGGAACTTCTTGGGATCACCCAGTGTGGCACCAGATATATTTCAGGAGTAATAGAGGTGTTCAAGGTGTTATGGATAAGTTGAGAGCCTTTTTACTGGGATTAACGCGCCGGCAAAAGCGTGCCTTTCAGGTGGTGACTGACGTTGTCCTCGTCTGGTTCGCCCTCTGGATGGCTTTTGTCGTTCGTTTAGGCGTCGATGAGCTGGTCAATCCCTTTGCTGATTACCTCTGGTTATTTTTGAGTGCCACTGTTGTCGCCATCCCATTGTTCATACGCTTCGGCATGTACCGCGCCGTCATGCGTTATTTCGGCAACGATGCGCTGATTACCATTATCAAGGCTGTCAGCCTGTCGGCGCTCATTCTCGCCCTGATCGTGTATTGGAGCAGCAGCCGTCAACCGCTGGTACCCAGATCGATAATCTTCAACTATTGGTGGCTAAGCCTAGTGATGATCGGCGGGTTGCGTCTCGCGATGCGCCAGTACTTCCTGGGCGACTGGTTCACGGCCGCGCAGCATGTTCCCTTTACTAGCCGGGATGACGGTTTGCCGAAGGTGGCCATTTACGGCGCCGGTGCAGCGGGTAACCAGTTGGTCGCCGCTTTGCGGATGGGCCGCCTGATGCGCCCGGTGGCATTCATCGACGATGACAGCAATATTGCCGAGCGAGTGATTTCCGGGCTGCACGTCTATAAGCCCAAACATATTCAGCAAATGATCGATGTGACCGGTGCTCAGCAGATCCTGTTGGCGATCCCTTCTGCAAATCGTACGCGCCGCCGAGAGATCCTGAGTTTTCTAGAGGGGTTCGGCCTGCACGTGCAGAGTGTGCCGGGCTTTATGGATCTGGCGAGCGGACGGGTCAAGGTCGATGATATTCAAGAAGTCGATATTGCCGACCTGTTGGGGCGCGACTCGGTCCCCCCCCAGGAAGAGTTGCTCGAGCATTGCATCAAGGAGCAGTCGGTACTGATCACGGGGGCCGGTGGCTCGATCGGTTCGGAACTGTGCCGTCAGATTCTTGCGTTGCGCCCGACCACGATGCTGCTCTACGAGCACAGTGAGTTCAATCTTTATAGCATCTTGCAAGAGCTCGAACAGCGTATCGTGCGCGAGTCGCTGTCCGTGAAGTTGCTGCCCATCCTGGGGTCTGTGCGTAATCAGGAAAAGTTGCTCGACATCATGCAAACCTGGCATGTGGATACGGTGTATCACGCCGCAGCCTACAAGCATGTCCCCATGGTCGAGCACAATATTGCTGAAGGCCTGTTGAATAATGTGATGGGCACATTGAGCACGGCGCAGGCCGCTCTTCGTGCGAATGTCGCGAACTTCGTGCTGATTTCTACGGATAAAGCGGTACGCCCGACGAATGTCATGGGCAGTACCAAACGTCTGGCCGAAATGACGCTGCAGGCTCTGAGTCGTGAGGTAGCTCCAGTATTGTTCGGAGAGCACGCCAATGTTTCCCGGGTGAATAAAACCCGCTTTACCATGGTGCGTTTTGGCAATGTGCTGGGTTCTTCCGGCTCGGTCATTCCGTTGTTTCACAAGCAGATCAAGTCCGGTGGACCGCTGACCGTCACGCATCCCCGTATCACGCGTTATTTCATGACTATCCCGGAAGCTGCCCAGTTGGTGATCCAGGCGGGCTCCATGGGGCAGGGGGGGGATGTGTTTGTGCTGGATATGGGCGAGCCGGTCAGGATTGTCGAACTGGCCGAGAAGATGGTTCATCTGTCCGGGTTGAGTCTGCGTTCCGAAAAGAATCCCCACGGCGACATAGCCGTCGAGTTCACTGGACTGCGGCCGGGCGAAAAGCTTTACGAAGAACTGTTGATCGGCGACAACGTCGTGGCGACACAGCATCCAATGATCATGAGCGCCAACGAAGACTATCTGCCTTGGGATGTATTGAAGGCCAGGCTGGGTGAATTGCTGTTGGCAGTCGACCAGGATGATTACTCAAGAGTCCGGCAACTGTTGCGTGACACGGTCAGTGGCTACACTCCGGATAGCGAGATTGTCGACTGGATTTATCAACAGCGTCGTCTCGAGCCTTAGTTGCACCGATAAAGCCCCTCGCCCGCCAGAAAGCTTTCTGTCTGGCGCTGAGGGGCAGTTACACCAACCGGCATTACCCGTATTCTTGTTGTACTTACACGGAGCGAGCGCCGCCGGGATGGCCACCATCCTGACCCGTCTGAAAAAACGTTCTGCTCTGCAACTACAAAAATAAAAAACATATTGAAGTGGTCAGCCGGGACCGCAGTCTGGTTCCAGACTTCGCTGCCACGACATGCCGTTGGAGTCGACACCTTGAACTTTCAAGCATCGTCTGACCTATGGTTTCCTTGGATTGGACTTTTGTGGTCGCTACCGATCATGGCGATCCTCTCGCTGGCGGTGACCGGTGTTTTTCTTCGTTATGCGCTTACTCAAAGGCTGATGGAGATTCCGAACGCACGCAGCTCCCATTCCATTCCTACACCGCGTAGTGGCGGAGTAGGCATTGTCCTGACCTTCCTTATTGCCTTGCCCTTGGCCGGAATGCTTGGCGCTATCAGCCAGAATCTGGTCTGGAGCCTGTCAGGCGCTGGTGCTGGCATTGCTTTGCTCGGGTTTATGGACGATCACCGGCCTATTGCAGCCCGCTGGCGTTTGCTCGGACATTTTGCGGGTAGTCTCTGGGCGTTGTTCTGGCTGGGAGGATTGCCGGCGCTCGAGGTGTTCGGCATGACGCTGGAGCTTGGCTGGATCGGGCATGGGCTGGCGGTGGTGTATCTGGTCTGGATGTTGAACCTCTACAACTTCATGGATGGCATCGATGGGATTGCCAGTGTCGAAGCCGTGACATCCTGCCTGAGCATTTGTCTGATCTATTGGTTGTCGGGATATGACGAGCTGATCTGGCCGCCGTTGCTGCTTGCCACCTCCGCTCTGGGTTTCCTGTACTGGAATTTCCCGCCGGCGAAAATCTTCATGGGTGATATCGGCAGCGGTTTCCTGGGGATTGTGCTGGGTATTCTTTCACTGCAGGCCGCCTGGAGAAACGCCGATTTCCTGTGGGTATGGTGCATTTTGCTCGGGGTGTTCATCGTTGATGCGACCTTTACCTTGATCCGGCGTTTTTTACGTGGAGAGCGTATCTATGAAGCTCATCGCAGCCATGGTTATCAATTCGCTTCACGCCAACTGGGAAGTCATTTCCCGGTGACCTTGGGCGTTGCATTGATCAACCTTCTCTGGCTGTTACCCATCGGTCTGTGCGTCGCCATGCAGAAGCTTGACGGAGGACTGGGGGTAATCATGGCCTATGTACCTTTGCTCATCCTGGCGGTGAAGTATCGGGCCGGTGAGTCGGAACACCGAGCAGATGGATGAGGCTTTACTATTACATAAGCTGTAATTAATCCCTTTTTGACAGTGCATCACCATGACCTAAGTTTGAGGGGCAGCTTCGGAAAAGCTGCATCTCTATCAACGGTGTCATGGAGTGTCACTTATGCGTGCAAATTATTTCTATTCCTTGCTTTTTGCCCTGCTGACTAGCGCCTCTATCAGTGTAATTGCTGCTCCCGCGTCGAAACAGGAGGCAGCAAGCACGGCGCCAGTCGTGACTGCGGCTGTTGCCCCACAAACTGCCACGGTCGATATCAACAAGGCTGATGCGGCTACGTTGCAGCGTGAGTTGTTGGGAGTCGGTGAGGTAAAAGCCAAGGCAATTGTTGCATATCGTGAAACTAATGGAGCTTTCTCGTCAGTGGACGAACTGCTCGAGGTCAAGGGAATCGGCAAGGCGATTCTGGAAAGCAACCGGGACAAATTGAAGGTCAACTGACGCTTCAATTCATGCGCAAGGCCGATCACTGATCGGCCTTGCGTTTTTCGGGCCCACCATAAGCAAGGTTGTGCCATTCAATGTTATCTATCGTATCGATAGAATTATGATCGTAATATTTTATTAAATTATGACTATAATCAAACCGCTTCCCAAGCAGCGTATCAATTCCTTGTCTTTCCCTTCTCAAGCACTTTTCTGGAGAGCCGTCATGAATTCGATTTCCCCCAGGGGGCTGGCACTTGTCACCGGTGCTTCATCTGGCATCGGTGCGGTTTATGCCGAGCGGCTGGCCGCTCGTGGTTACGATCTGTTGCTGGTTGCACGCGATGAGCAGCGCCTGCAAGCCGCCGCGACCCGGTTACGGGCCGAACACAAGGTGCAGGTTGAAGTGTTGAAGGCCGATCTGACGCTCCAGGTCGATATGCTGAAGGTCGAGCAGCGCTTGCGCTCCGACTCGAGCATCAGTCTGTTGCTGAACAATGCCGGTATCGCGGCTGACGGAAGCCTGGCCGTTGCCGACACCGATCAGTTGGAGGCAATGATCCAGTTGAATGTGGTTGCGGTCACTCGTCTGGCTGCTGCGGCCGCCGGCAGCTTTTCGGCGGCGGGAAGAGGAGCGATCATCAATATCGCTTCGGTGGTGGCGCTGATTCCCGAGCGTTTTAATGCGACCTACAGCGCGACCAAGGCCTATGTCCTGAGCCTGACTCAATCGCTTGCTGCGGAATTGGACGGTAAGGGTGTGCAGGTCCAGGCGGTATTACCTGGGGTGACCCGCACTGAGATCTGGGAGCGCTCGGGCATCGACGCCCAAGGGATTCCAGCCGAGATGATCATGGAAGCCACCGAGATGGTGGATGCGGCTCTGGCCGGTTTTGACCAGGGTGAGTTGATCACCATTCCCTCGCTACCTGACTCGGCTGACTGGGAGGCCTTTGTAGCTGCGCGTTTTGCCCTGGGGCCGAACCTGTCGAAAAGCAGTGCGGCTGCTCGCTACAAATAACGGTGTCGAGGCGGGAGGTTGGTGGAGATCACTCCGCCTGACCATCCTGTTTTTTCAGATGCTCGCGTGTTACCTCCAGTATCCGTTTGGCCAGGTCGGGGTTCTCGACACTGCGCGACAGCACCAGGGCCCCGACCAGGGTCGACATGATCACCAGGCTCTGGTCGGCGGCATTTTCTCCTTCGAGACTGGCCTCTACCTGTGCAAGTCGTGCATTGAGCACCGCATCAGTGGTGGGGCTGGCTTGCCCGCGCAGGCCCAGCTCCGATGACATGGTGGGCAGCGGGCAGCCTTCACCGGGGGAGGTCTGGTGCCACTCGGACAGGTAGCTGTCGATAAAGGCCGGCAGGGGTTGTTCCTGGGCAAATAGCGTGGCGCAGTGCGCATCGAGTTCTTCCGCCGCGGCCTGCAGGGCTTTTTCGACCAGTTCGTCCTTGGATTTGAAATGCGAGTAAAAACCGCCATGGGTCAGGCCCAGGGCTTTCATCAATGGTTGCAGGCCTGTCGCCCCGATACCGTCGCGCCGAAAGCGCTCGGCGGCCTCCTTGATGATGCGTTGATGGGTTTGGGCTTTATGGTCGTGCGAGTAACGCATCGGGGAAGTCTCCACAGCTAGGGAGTCATCTTACCCAAGGTTGATGGAAGGGGGATTGCACTATTAACCCCGGAAACCTCATTTTTTCCTACTGAATGGCTAGAAAGACATGGTTCGTCAGTGAGCCAAGTATCAGTTGGCATGAATAGTGATTATTGGATATCCATAGATTGTTCAACAATCGCAAGGCGATATTCATGAGCAACGTACTGTCCCTGGCCGATCAGATAACCCTCGAATTACGTGCCGATATCATCGGCGGTCGCTTGCTGCCGGGCATGGCCCTGGTGGAAAACGATCTGGTCTGCGCCTATAACGCCTCGCGCAACACCATTCGCGAGGCCTTGCATCGCCTGGGGCAGGAAGGCCTGACCCGCTACACACGCAATAAAGGCGTCACGGTGCGCAGGCTGGGCATCGATGAAGTGCGAGATCTGTTCCAGGTGCGCCGTACCCTGGAGTTGCAGGCCATTGCCTCCAGCAAACCGCTGCGCGACTACCAGTCCGACCGGATGCTCGAGGCTATCGAGGCCAGCGAACTCGCCCGCGAGCGCGAGGACTGGCGCTCGGTGGGCACCCACAGCCTGGCCTTTCATCAACACATCGTTGGTCTGATGCGCAGCCCCTTGTTCGATGAGTTCTTCACCAACGTCGTGGCGCAGATGCGCCTGGTGTTCTGTGCCGCCCCTGACGAGCAGCATTTTCAATCGCCCTGGCTGGCCCGCGACCGGCAGATCCATGACTTGCTCGCCGCTGGCGACAAGCAGGCCGCCAGCGAAACCCTGGCGGTTTACCTGGACGATTCCGAACGGCTGCTGCTCGACATCCTCAGCCACTCTTCCCGCCACTGATCGAGGGTTTCAACCATGTACAAAGACTATCCCGCGGCTTATCAGGTCAGCAAAGGTTCGGCCCTGCAGGTGGACACGGCCTTTTATGAGCGGGTCCGTGACAGCAAGGACCAGCGCACCTTGATCGAGCAATTCGAAGTGCCGATCCGTACCGGGCGCGCCTGGCATGTGCCGGCCGGGCATGTGTTCCGGGTGACCACGCCGGCCGGCCCGCAGGTCGGGGACTTCAACGTCTGGAATGCCAACGATCCGCGGGAGCGTCTGTGGGCGGCGCGCACCCGGCAGTTGCAGGGCGCGCATGTCAGTACCCATGACCGGTTGTGGTCGAACCTGCCGTTTTTGCGGCCACTGGTGACCATCACCGATGACAGCCTGGCCGGTTACGGGATCGACGAGCATGGCGGGCGCTTGCACGACCTGCTCGGCACGCGCTGCGATCCTTACGTGAACCGCATGCTCACCGGGGAGGACTTCCATCACCATTGCCATTCCAACCTGACGCGCGCGGTCCTGCCCCACGGCCTGACCGAGTTCGATGTGCATGACGTGCTGAACATCTTCCAGTGCACCGGGCTCAATCATGACGACATGTACTTCATGAAGGCCTGCCCCGCGCAGAAGGGCGATTACCTGGAGTTCTTTGCCGAAATCGATCTGTTGTGCGCGTTGTCGACCTGCCCGGGTGGCGATCTGTCGCTGCCCATGTGGGGCCCGGAGGCTCAGGACCCACTCAGCGTCTGTCGGCCGTTGGGTGTGGAGATCTACCGGCTCGACGAGGCATTGCTCGAAGGCTGGAGCCAGCCTGAGCGGGCGGCCTACAAAGGTTTGCATGGCCTGCACATCGCCAAGGCTGCCTGGGAGAAATAGCGCTGCCGGCCGCAGGGGCGGATAAAAAAGCCCCGCCATTTCGAGAAGGGCGGGGCTGTTCGATCGGGTTATCCAGTCAGCGGTCCTGCGCGTCCTTGGCGTCCGCTTCCGCGTTGCGTTCAGCAACGCGCTTGCGTTGCTCATCGGTCAGTTCCACCTTGTTGGCGGTGTCGCGCAACATCATCAGACCGCCAACGATCGAGCCGATTGCAACGACCAGAATCAACCAGGCATACCAGGGCATAGGGCTCTCCTTGAGGGCATACCGGCGGGCGAGGAGTTTCGCCCGTCAAGTTGCCATACCACTTCGAGTTACAGCGTTCCGCAGTGGTTCCATTGTAGGCCTGATCTGCCCCGGCAACCTCTCTTGCATCAATCTTCTCGAAGGTCGCATTCGGCCATGCAAGCCAACTACAGAGAGATGCCATCCCCTCGGAGCCCGGTCAGCATTGCATCCGCCGGCGCATCGGCGCGCAGTTGCGCGGTCAGTTGGAAATAGATGAAACCGGCCACCATGAAACCGAGGAAAATCAGACCGATCAGGCTGTTGAACCAGGCCATCGCCACCAGGCAGACCACGGCCAGTGTCAGGGCAATGGCGGGGACCAGCGGGTAGCCCGGTGCGCGGAAGGTGCGTTCCAGGTGAGGCTCGGCCTTACGCAACTTGAACAGGCTGAGCATGCTCATGATGTACATCACGATGGCGCCGAATACGGCCATGGTGATCATCGCCGCAGTCAGGGTCATGCCTCCCAGGTTGATCAGGCCATCGCTGTAGATGGCGGCGATGCCGATCAGGCCGCCGGCGATGATGGCGCGGTGCGGCGTCTGGAAGCGTGACAGCTTGGCCAGCGACGACGGCAGATAGCCGGCGCGGGCGAGGGCGAAGAACTGCCGCGAGTAGCCAAGAATGATGCCGTGGAAGCTCGCCACCAGACCGAACAGGCCGATCCACACCAGCATGTGCAGCCAGCCGGAGTTGTCCCCGACCACGGCTTTCATCGCCTGGGGCAGCGGGTCGTTGATGTTCGACAGGGTGCGCCAGTCGCCCACGCCACCGGCGAAGAACATCACGCCCATGGCCAGCAGCACCAGGGTCAGAATGCCGCTGATGTAGGCCTTGGGGATGGTGCGTTTCGGGTCCTTGGCTTCTTCGGCAGCCATGGCCGCGCCTTCGATGGCGAGGAAGAACCAGATGGCGAACGGAATCGCCGCGAACATCCCGGCAATCGCCGGCGCGCCGAAGGTGTCCGAGCCCGCCCAGCCGTTGAGGGCGAAGTGGCTGAAGCTGAAGGCCGGCGCGACCACACCCATGAACACCAGCAGTTCCGCCACCGCCAGTACGCAGACCACCAATTCGAAGGTGGCGGCGAGTTTGACCCCGAGGATGTTCAGCCCCATGAACACGATATAGGCGCCGACCGCCGCATGCTTCGGGTCCAGGGCCGGGAACTGCACATTCAGGTAGGCACCGATCGCCAGAGCGATGGCCGGTGGCGCGAAGACGAATTCGATCAGGGTCGCCAGCCCGGCGATCAGCCCGCCTTTTTCACCGAAGGCCCGGCGGCTGTAGGCAAAAGGGCCACCTGCATGGGGAATGGCGGTGGTCAGTTCGGTGAAGCTGAAGATGAAACAGGTGTACATGGCCGCGACCATGAGCGAGGTCAGTAGAAAGCCCAGGGTGCCGGCGACGCCCCAGCCATAACTCCAGCCGAAGTATTCCCCGGAGATCACCAGCCCGACCGCGATCCCCCATAAATGCAGCGTGCCCAGCGTTGGTTTGAGTTGTGTGTTCATGCGTGGCTCCCGGAACGGAATGAAATGCTCGGGACTGCTCACTGCACCGCTCATGCCAGAGCGAAAACGGCCGTCGTAAAGCGTAAAAAGCTGTCGTATCGAGGATGTTTCCAGTTGTTTCGGGGGCGAAGGCGCCTGGGTTGGTGCACAGCCGTGCAACAGAGGAGGGCGGCGGAGCCTGGAGGCGCGCGATCGCGAGCAGGCTCGTTTCTACGTGCATCGTGCTTTTCCGGTGCAGCAGCAAACCGGCTGGCGATCCCTCCCCCTGGCCACGCCGATGGCCGGTGTAAATCCCGCGTAAAGCCTTTCTTTACGCTTTCTTTATGCGTCGCCCACGCCCTCGATCTCGTTCCTTTACAGCCTCCCTGCGGACAATGCCCCACACGCGGCGATTGCCGTACGACGGAGAGATTCCATGAGCGTTCTGGACGGGGTGTCCCTGCTGCTGGCAGTGGGGCTGTTCATCTATCTACTGGTTGCGCTGTTGCGCGCGGATCGGAACTAGGAGCGGCTATGCACAGTTATGACTATTGGCTGATCCTCGGCTTCTTTGCCTTGGTGCTGCTGCCCGCGCCTTTCCTGGGGCGGTTCTACTACAAGGTAATGGAGGGCCAGCGCACCTGGCTGACGCCGCTGTTGGGGCCGGTCGAACGCGCTTGTTACCGGCTTTCGGGCGTCGATGCGCAAAGCGAACAGAGCTGGCAGAAATACACCCTGGCCCTGCTTGCGTTCAACCTGGCCGGCTTCTTGTTGCTGTTCACGATTCTGTTGTTCCAGGACCATCTGCCGCTCAACCCGCAGAACCTGCCGGGGCAGGAGTGGACGCTGGCATTCAACACTGCGGTCAGTTTCATGACCAACACCAACTGGCAGTCCTACAGCGGTGAAGCCTCCCTGAGCTACCTGAGCCAGATGATCGGCCTGACTGTGCAGAACTTCGTCAGCGCCGCCACCGGTTTGGCGGTGCTGGTTGCACTGTGTCGTGGCATCGGCCGCAAGTCGACCAAGACCCTGGGCAACTTCTGGGTCGACATGACCCGTGCCACCCTCTACGGCCTGCTGCCGCTGTGCCTGCTGCTGGCATTGTTCCTGGTCTGGCAGGGCGTCCCGCAAACCTTCGCCCAGTATGTCCACGCTGTGACCCTGCAAGGTGTCGATCAGGTGATTCCATTGGGCCCGGCCGCCAGCCAGATCGCCATCAAGCAACTGGGCACCAACGGCGGGGGCTTCTTTGGCGTCAACTCGGCGCATCCGTTCGAGAACCCGACGGCCTGGAGCAATCTGTTCGAGGTGGCCTCGATCATCCTGATCCCGGTGGCCCTGGTGTTCACTTTCGGCCACTACGTCAAGGATCTGCGCCAGAGCCGGGCGATCATCGCCTGCATGCTGGCGCTGTTCCTGATCGGTGGCGCGACCTCGCTGTGGGCCGAGTACCAGCCCAACCCGACCCTGAACAACGTCGCGGTCGAGCAGACCGCACCGCTCGAGGGCAAGGAAGTGCGTTTCGGGACCACCGCCACCGTGCTCTGGTCGGTGACCACCACCGCGGCCTCCAACGGTTCGGTCAACGGCATGCATGACAGCCTCAGTCCGCTGAGCGGCATGGTCGCGCTGATCAACATGATGGTCGGCGAGGTGATCTTCGGCGGCGTCGGCGCGGGCCTCTACGGCATGTTGCTGAACGTGCTGATCGCGGTCTTCCTCGCCGGCCTGATGATCGGGCGCACCCCGGAATACCTGGGCAAGAAGCTGCAGGCCAAGGAAGTGCAGTTGCTGGTGGTGACGCTGATGGTGATGCCGGTCGGCGTGCTGGTACTGAGCGCCATCGCCGCGAGCCTGCCGGGGCCGGTGGCGGCGGTGAGCAACCCTGGCGCCCACGGTTTCAGCCAGTTGCTGTACGCCTACACCTCGGCCAGCGCCAACAACGGTTCGGCCTTCGCCGGCCTGGGCGCCAACACCCCGTTCCACAACCTGATGCTGGGCCTGGGCATGTTGATCGGCCGCTTCGGCTACATCCTGCCGGTGCTGGCCCTGGCTGGCAGCCTGGCGCTGAAAAAGACCGCGCCGGTCGGCCAGAACAGCTTCCCGACCCATGGTCCGCTGTTCGTCACGCTGCTGACCATGACCATTTTGCTGGTGGGCGGGTTGACCTTTTTGCCGACCCTGGCGCTGGGCCCGATTGCCGACCACTTGAGCTTGGCTGCCTTTGGAATGAAGGGCTGAGGACTTAATGATGAATATGCATGTTCCTGCCTCCAAGAAGGCTGTAACCGAAATGCCCGGCGCTAAAACCGCGGCCTCGAAACACACTGCTGCCGAACAACAGAAAACCTCGATCGCAGCCCTGTGGCGTCCGGCGCTGGTACAGGCCTTCGTCAAACTCGACCCACGCCAGTTGCAACGTTCGCCGGTGATGCTGGTAGTCGAGCTGACCGCGATCCTGACCACGGTACTGTGCCTGGTGCCGGATACCGCGGTGCCGACCTTCGTCGCCGCGCAGATCGCCCTCTGGCTGTGGTTCACCGTGCTGTTCGCCAACTTCGCCGAAGCCCTGGCCGAAGGCCGTGGCAAGGCCCGCGCCGACAGTCTCAAGGCCGGCAGCGAGGGCCTGAGTGCACGCCTGAAAAAGGCCAATGGCAATTTCCAGGTGATCCCTGCCGCCAATCTGCGCAAAGGCGACGTGGTGCGGGTCGAGGCCGGCGAGATGATCCCCGGTGACGGTGAAGTCATCGAAGGTATTGCCGCGGTCAACGAAGCGGCGATCACCGGCGAGTCGGCACCGGTCATCCGCGAGTCCGGCGGCGATCGCTCGGCGGTGACCGGCAATACCCGGCTGGTATCCGACTGGTTGCTGGTGCGTATTACCAGCAATCCGGGCGAATCGACCCTCGATCGCATGATCGCCCTGGTGGAAGGCGCCAAGCGCCAGAAGACCCCGAACGAAGTGGCCCTGGATATCCTGCTGATCGGCCTGACCCTGATCTTCCTGATCGTGGTCGTGACCCTGCAGCCGTTCGCCCACTTTGCCAATGGCAGCCTGCCGCTGGTGTTCCTGGTGGCATTGTTGGTGACCCTGATTCCGACCACCATCGGTGGCCTGCTGTCGGCCATCGGGATCGCCGGGATGGACCGTCTGGTGCGGCTGAACGTGATCGCCAAATCCGGTCGTGCCGTGGAAGCGGCGGGTGACGTGCATGTCCTGCTGCTGGACAAGACCGGCACCATCACCTTCGGTAACCGTCGTTGCGCGGCCATCCACGCAGCGCCTGGGGTCAATCACCAGGAAATGGCCGAGGCCACCTTGCTGGCCTCGCTGGCGGACGACACGGCGGAAGGCAAATCCATCGTTGAATACCTGCGCGGGCTTTATCCACAGCCCGAGCCGGGCGCCGAAATGCTGACCGCCGTGCCGTTCAGTGCCGAGACCCGGCTGTCCGGGGTCGACTATCAGGGGCGGGTCTATCGCAAGGGTGCAGTGGATTCGGTGCTGGCCTTCGTTGGCCTGCAACGTGGCGACCTGGCCCCGGCGCTGTCCCGGGAGATCGACAAGATTGCCCAGAGTGGCGGCACGCCGCTGCTGGTGTGCGCCGAGGGCAAACTGCTGGGGGCAATCCACCTCAAGGACGTGGTCAAGCCCGATATCCGCGAGCGTTTCGCCGAGTTGCGCAAGCTGGGGATCCGTACCGTGATGGTGACCGGCGACAACCCGCTGACCGCCGCCGCCATTGCCGCGGAGGCCGGGGTGGATGACGTGCTGGCCGAAGCCACGCCGGAGAAAAAGCTGGCGCGCATTCGCCACGAGCAGAATGACGGTCGCCTGGTCGCCATGTGCGGCGACGGCGCCAACGACGCCCCGGCACTGGCCCAGGCCGACGTCGGCATGGCAATGAACGATGGCACCCAGGCGGCGCGCGAAGCGGCGAACATGGTCGACCTCGACAGCGATCCGACCAAGCTGCTGGACGTGGTGCAGATCGGCAAGGAGCTGCTGGTGACCCGCGGCGCCCTGACCACCTTTTCCATTGCCAACGACATCGCCAAGTACTTCGCGATCCTGCCGGCGCTGTTCGCGGCGATTTATCCACAGCTCGGCGTGCTCAATGTCATGCAACTGAGCAGCCCGCAGAGCGCGATCCTTTCGGCGATCGTGTTCAACGCCCTGATCATCGTCGTGCTGATTCCGCTGGCCCTGCGCGGGGTGCGGGTGCAGGCGGCCAGCGCGGCCCATCTGCTGCGCCGCAACCTGCTGATCTATGGCCTGGGCGGGATCCTGGTGCCGTTCCTGGGCATCAAGCTGATCGACATGCTGCTGACGGCTTTGCATCTGGTGTAACCGCATCCCTGGAGGAGCGGGCCTGCTCGCGAGGTGCTGTCACTGAAGCACTGCCGACAGGCTGGCTCCTACAGCGTTTGGGGTGAGTTTGTTAACCGAATCGAGGATTTGATGATGTCCACAGTATTGCGTCCGGCCTTGAGCCTGATTGTGTTGATGACCCTGATCACTGGCGTGGCCTATCCGCTGGTGGTCACCGGTGTAGCCCAGGTGGCGTTCCCGAAACAGGCCAATGGCAGCCTGGTGCTCGATGGCGTGGGCCAGGTCCGTGGTTCGGCCCTGATCGCCCAGGATTTCAGCGGCGACAGCTGGTTCCACCCGCGTCCATCGGCGGGGGGCTTTGCCACGGTATCCAGCAGCGCGAGCAACCTGGCGCCGAGCAACCCGGCCCTGGCCAGCCGTGTGATCGACGACGCCAACAAGCTGGCGGTGCCAGGGCAGGGGCCGGTACCGCTGGCACTGCTGACGACTTCGGGCAGCGGCCTGGATCCGCACTTGCCACCGGCAGCGATTAACTATCAACTGGCGCGGGTCGCGGCGGCGCGCAACCTGCCGGTCGCCACGTTGCAGCAACTGGTGGATGCCCATGTCGAGCAGCCTCTGATCGGCCCGCCGGTGGTGAATGTGCTGGCCTTGAACAGGGCGTTGGAAAAGCTCGCCCTGTAGCCAGCTGCTACAAGTTTGTATGTCGATGATTTGAGTCCAGAGAGAACAATGCATGAGTGATTCCGGCCGCGCCGACGCCCTGTTAGCCGATCTGTCCCATGACGGCCGCGGCCGCCTCAAGGTCTTCCTTGGCGCCGCCCCGGGCGTCGGCAAGACCTACGCCATGTTGCAGGCGGCGCACACGCAATTGCGCCAGGGGGTGACGGTCCTGGCCGGGGTGGTGGAAACCCATGGCCGGGCGGAAACCGAAGCCTTGCTCGGCGGTTTGCCGCAACAGCCGCTGGTGCGTTCCGAATACCGCGGGGTCATGCTCGAAGAGATGGACCTCGACGGCCTGCTCAAGGCCAAGCCCAAGCTGGTATTGGTGGATGAACTGGCCCATACCAACGCCCCCGGCAGCCGGCACGCCAAGCGCTGGCAAGATGTTCAGGAACTGCTGGCGGCCGGTATCGACGTCTTCACTACGGTCAACGTGCAGCATCTGGAAAGCCTCAACGATCAGGTCCGCGGCATTACCGGGGTGCAGGTCCGCGAGACCCTGCCCGACTGGGTGCTGCAGGAAGCCTACGAGTTGCTGCTGGTGGACCTGCCGCCGCGAGAACTGCTGGAGCGCCTGCGCGAAGGCAAGGTGTATGTGCCGGAGCAGGCCCGGGCGGCGATCGATGCGTTCTTCACCCAGACCAACCTCACCGCGCTGCGCGAGCTGGCGATGCAGGCCGCGGCGGCGCAGGTCGACGACGATCTGGCCCAGGGGTATCGCAAGCTCGGGCAGGCCGCGCCGGCGGTGCGCGGACGCTTGCTGGTAGGGGTCGATGGCGATGCCCAGGCCGAGCGCCTGGTGCGTCATGCCAGCCATGTCGCCCGGCGGCGGCATCTGCCCTGGAGCCTGGTGCATGTGGATGACGGCCGGGTGCCTGACGAGCAAGCTCGCCAGCGCCTGCAAAGTGCCCAGCAACTGGCCGAGCGCCTGGGCGGCGAGGTGGTCCTGCTGCGGGCCGGCGAGGTGGCCAAGACCCTGATCCAGCATGCCGCGGAGCGGCGCGCCAGCCTGGTGCTGGTGGGGCAGTCACGCAAACGCCTGCGCCGTCGTTTGTTCGGCGGCGGCCTGGCGGCGCGCCTGCTGCGCAACGCCCAGGGCCTGGAAATCAACGTGCTCGACAGCGAGGACGAACCCGGCCAGCCGCGCCTGCGGGTGGAGCGTTCGCTGGTCTGGTTCGACTACGCCCTGGCGGTCCTGGCGACGGTCCTGGCTTCGGGGCTGTCGTGGGCGGTGGCGAGCGTGCTGGCGTTGCCGAACATCTCCCTGGTGTTCCTCGCCGCGGTGCTGCTGGTGGCGGTGCGCAGCAGTCTCGGGCCGGCACTGGTGTGCGCGGCGTTGTCGTTCCTGACCTACGATTTCCTGTTCATTCCGCCGACGTTCTCCTTCGCCATCCAGCGCGAGGAAGACGTGCTGACGCTGCTGTTCTTCCTGTTGATGGCGGCCCTGACCGGCAACCTGGCGGCGCGCCAGCGTCGGCAGTTGCAGGCATTGCGCGACACCCAGGAAGAAACCAGCGAGCTGTTGGACCTGTCGCGCAAGCTCACCGCCGCCACCGACCGGCAGGCGGTGATCAGTGCCGCGGCGCAGCACCTCAATGGCTGGAAGGAACTGCAACTGTGCCTGCTCAATCGTGACGGGCAGGGTGGCTGGAAGGTCGAGACGGGTGGGCCCTTGCAGTTTTCCGAGTCCGAACGGGCCGCCGCCGACTGGGCCTGGCAACACGATCAACCGGCCGGGATGGGCACCGGAACCCTGCCTTTCGGGCGCTGGTGGTGGTGGCCGTTATCCGTCGACGAGGGCCCGCTGGGCTTGCTTGGAGTCTGTCCGAAAGAAGGCGAGGAGCTCAACGCTCAGCGTCGTCGCCTGTTGAGTGCCTTGAGCCAGCCCCTGGCCCAGGCTTTGGCCCGGGCACAGTTGGCCGAGGATCTGGAAGCGGCGCGTCTGCACGGCGAAACCGAGCAATTGCGCAGTGCGCTGCTGGCCTCGGTGTCCCATGACCTGCGTACCCCCTTGACCTCGATGCGCGGCAGCATCGACAGCCTGTTGGCGCTGGGGGAGGCGATCCCCCTGGAAGACCGTCGCGAACTGCTCGAAGGCACGCGGGATGAGGCCGAGCGCCTGGATCGCTACATTCAGAATCTGCTGGACATGACTCGTCTTGGCCATGGCTCGTTGAAGCTGGCGCGAGACTGGGTGGCGCCGGCCGATATCGTTGGCAGCGCGCTGAATCGCCTGCGAGTGGTGCTGGCGCCGCTGCGGGTCAGCACCGAATTGCCGGCCGAACTGCCGTTGCTGTTCGTGCATGCGGCGCTGATCGAACAGGCGCTGATCAATGTCCTGGAAAACGCCGCGCGCTTTTCACCGGCCAACGGCCGTTTGCAACTGAGTGTCGGGACCCGCGATACCGAGTTGCTGTTTGCCGTGAGCGACGAGGGGCCGGGAATTCCAGTGGAAGATCGGCCGCGGATTTTCGACATGTTCTACACCGCGGCACGGGGCGATCGCGGCGGGCAGGGCACCGGCCTGGGGCTGGCGATCTGTCAGGGCATGGTCGGTGCCCATGGCGGGCGCATCACGGTGGGCGAGGGGATCGATGGGCGTGGTACCTGCATCACCTTGTGCCTGCCGCTGCAGGCGCAACCCGAGCTTGAAGGAGAGGCCTGAGTGCCGGTAAAAAGCGTCAACCCAACGAGGCCAGGAGGGCCGCATATGTTCTTTACGATCCACAGCCTCGCCTGCGCTACTCTTGCGCCACTTATTTGTCTTGAAGCGAAACCATGAGCCAGACCGCGACCATCCTGGTCATCGATGACGAGCCGCAGATCCGTAAATTCCTGCGCATCAGCCTGGTGTCCCAGGGCTACAAAGTGCTTGAAGCCGGCACCGGCAACGAAGGCCTGGCCCAGGCGGCGCTGAACAAGCCGGACTTGCTGGTGCTCGACCTCGGCCTGCCGGATATGGACGGCCAACAGGTGCTGCGTGAGTTTCGCGAGTGGTCGGGTGTACCGGTGCTGGTGTTGTCGGTGCGGGCCAGCGAGGGGCAGAAGGTCGAAGCGCTGGACGGTGGCGCCAACGACTACGTGACCAAGCCCTTTGGCATCCAGGAGTTCCTGGCGCGTATTCGAGCGCTGTTGCGCCAGGCGCCCGTCGGCGAAGCGCAGGAAGCAGCCCTGGATTTCGGCCCGCTGACCGTGGACCTGGCGTATCGCCGGGTACTGCTCGACGGTGCCGAAGTGGCGTTGACGCGCAAGGAATACGCCGTGCTGGCGCAACTGGCGCGGCACCCGGGGCGGGTGATCACCCAGCAGCAACTGCTCAAGGATATCTGGGGGCCGACACACACCGAGGACAGTCATTACCTGCGTATCGTGGTCGGGCATCTGCGGCAAAAACTGGCGGACGATCCGACCCGGCCACGCTTTATCGTGACCGAGGCCGGGGTGGGGTACCGGTTGCTGGGGACGCAGGAGTGAGCGGGCTCGCGGCCCTCTTTCAGTTCAGTTCGTTCTCGTAGCGGTCCAGGGTGTCGCTGGCAATTTCCCGTCCCAGTGCGATCAGTTCCGGAGCCTTGTAGAACTCGAAGAAGCGGCACACCCGCTTGGGTACGTTGATCAGGATGTCCGGCGGGTAGCCGGCGATCTTGTACTGGGCCAGCGAGGTCTGCATGACCTCGAAGCTCTGGTTGATCAGGTCCAGCAGGGAAGCGGGGCCGACGTTATCGATAATGAACGAGCCGGTGGCCGATTTTGGGGCGCCATCGGTTTCCGGAGCCGCGGCCGGTTGCTGGGCCTCGGGCTCGGCGGATTCGATCCAGGGGTTGCCGATGTCGGCTGCCTCGCTGCGCAGCGCTTCCTGTTCGAGCAGCAGCAGTTGTTCAGCTTGCTTGCGGCGAAAGGGCAGGTGCGAGCCCAGGGAGTTGATCAGGCTGTCGAAGCGGCTCTTGAAGGCGGCGGGGCGCTGGATCACCGGCAACTGGTAACGACGCTGGTTAGTCGAGTTGAGGTTGACGGCGATGATCAGGTCGCAGTGGCTGGAGACCACCGGCACGATGGGCAGCGGGTTGAGCAAGCCGCCGTCCACCAGCATGCGATTGCCTTGCATGACCGGGGTGAACAGGCTGGGGATCGCCGCCGAAGCCCGCATGGCCTGGTGCAGGCAGCCTTCCTGGAACCAGATTTCCTGCTGGTTGGTCAGGTCGGTGGCCACGGCGGTGTAAGGGATGCGCAGGTCTTCGATGTTGATTTCGCCGACGATCTTGCGGATCTGGCCGAATACTTTCTCCCCGCGTATCGCCCCCAGGCGAAAGCTGACATCCACCAGCCGCAGCACATCCAGATAGTCCAGGCTTTCGATCCAGCTGCGGTAGTCGTCCAGTTTGCCGGCGGCGTAGATACCACCGACCACCGCTCCCATGGAACAGCCCGCGACACAGGCAATGTCGTAACCACGTCTTTCGATTTCCTCAATCACCCCGATGTGGGCGTAACCCCGGGCACCACCAGAGCCCAGGACCAGTGCGACACGCTTCTTCATGACTCGATCCTTCGCCAGACAGGTTTCCACAATGCACCCATCGAGGGTCTCGGTTCAATCACTGACGGCCTCTGCGGGCCCTGGATAGAGGGATTTTTTCCAGTGTTTTGCCGCATGGGGTTATGCTCGCGCGGCTATATTTTCCCTGACGAGCCAAGGCACTTTTAGTGGCGGCGATCGTCTTACGTTCACGATTGTTTTTATTGTTCGCAATTGCTTCTTATCGTTCACGACTGTTTCCCCCCCTACCTTGAGGTGTCATTGATGAAAGCCTGGATCTGTCTACCGTTGATTGCATTGGTACTCGGTGGTTGTGCTGGCAAGACCGCCTATCGCGACAGCTGCGGTACGCAACTGGATGCGGCCTGGCATGAACTGGACCTGGCCAAGGCCGAAGGTTTCGCTGGCACAGTCAGCTATTCCAAGGCCCTGTCGCTGCTGACCGGGGCCAAGACCCAGCAGCAATTCGAAGCCTTCGAGGGCTGCACCAAAAAAGCCGAGAAAGCTCGTTTCTATATTCGTGAGTCGCGCGCCGGCCGCTGATCGCAAGGCTGGCGTTTGCCGCTAGACTGAAGAGCGCTCTTCAGTTTCCGTCTCGCAGGCGTCGTGAGCGCGCCTGCCAGTCATGCCAGGGCCCGGCCGCAGTCTTTGTGCTGCGAGCCGGGTCATTCGTTTCGGGAGTCAATGATGTCTGCCTTGGTTGATCGGTTGGTGGCACAGGTGTTGGGGCTGGAGGTGCGCTTGCTGGCGTGCCAGGCGCGTTTGCAGGCGGTGACCGACCCCGAGGCGCTGCACGACCTGCGTACCACGGTGCGCCGCTTGCGCAGCCTGTTGCGAGCGTTGCGCGGCTTGCCTGGTGTCGAGCAACTGGAAGCGGCGGCTTCGGCGGTCGGGCAACTGACGACGCCGTTACGCGATCGTGAGGTCCTGGCTGCGTACCTGCATCAGCATGACTACCATCAGGCCGCAGAACGCCGTACTGCGGGGTTGGCGGATGAATACCGGACAGTGGCGACGGGCTCCGAACTCCAGCAGCTGCTGCTGGTGCTGGATGCCTTCCCGCGTTTCCTGCGGGCGGCGCAACGTCAGGAGCTGTTGCGCGGCTTGCGCAAACGCATCAAAAAGCGCCTGTCCAAGCAATGGAAGGCACTGGACGAGGCCCTGCACGATCCGGCTCACGATCGGCACCGTTTGCGCCTGCTGATCAAGCGTGTGCGCTACGCCGCCGAGGCTTATCCCGAACTGGCCGAACTGTCGCCCAAGGCGGTCTCTCGCTTGAAGGCTGCTCAGGGCGCGCTGGGCGACTGGCATGATTGCTGGCAATGGCTGGCCCAGGCCGAACGGCAGGCGGACCTGTTGCCTTGTGTTCCGGTCTGGCACGCCACCATGCACAAGGCCGAGGGGCGTGCCGATCGGGTGCTCGGCAAGCTGAGCGCTACCTGTTTCCGTAGCTGACTCCCGGCTGGCGGCTTATCTGTCAGTCTTTTTGGCGGGAACAAGTGCTTTACGCGTGTGCGCTGCTGGTTAAGATCCTCGAACCCTTTTCTTGATCAGAGGTGCTCATGCGCTTTTGCGATTTGCTCGATGCCGTCCGCCACCATCCGTTGGAACTGTCGATTCCAACCGAGTGGGCGCAGGGGCGGGCCAGTTTCGGCGGATTGGTGGCGGCTTTGCAGTATGAAGCCATGCGCGCAAAAGTCCCCGCCGAACGTCCGGTGCGTTCACTGGCGATCACCTTTGTCGGTCCGGTCACCCCCGATGTGCCGGTCAGCTTTGAAGTCGAGGTGCTGCGCGAAGGCAAGGCCGTCAGCCAGGTGCTGGGGCGTGCGGTGCAGAACGGTCAGGTAGTGACCCTGGTACAGGGCAGTTTTGGTGCCTCTCGGCCGTCCGAGGTGACGGTTGTCGCCGAGGAAGCGCCCAGCATGAAACATTGGGACGAGTGCCCGGAACTGCCTTACGTCAAGGGCGTGACGCCGGAGTTCATGCGCCATCTGGCAATGCGCTGGAGCATCGGTGGCATGCCGTTCACCGGCAACAAGTCGCGGGACATGGGCGGTTGGGTGCGCCTGCGGGGCGACGTCAAGGAAGAGCCCATGACTGAGGCGCATATCCTCGCACTGGTGGACGCCTGGCCGCCGGCCTTGTTACCACAACTGACCAGCCCGGCACCCGGCAGTACCCTGACCTGGACCATTGAATTCGTGCAGCCGCTGCTGGCGTTGAGCACCCTGGACTGGTGCAAGTACCGGGTGAATATCGAACATGCCCGTGACGGTTACGGGCATGCGGCCGCGGCACTCTGGAGTGCCGAAGGCCGGTTGATTGCGCTCAGCCGGCAGACGGTCACCATCTTCGGTTGAACCCCTCTCAATGTCGGTGGCGCTTGCGCCATGCACGCCACCAGGCGCCGCTGAGGACGAAGCGTGGAAAGGTCACGAATTGTTCTACCAGCAGGCGCTGGACTGCATCTTTACGGTCACTGAACGGCTCGGCGGCTTGGGCCTCCAGGCTATGGCCGTGACGCTGCAGGCCCAAAGCGGCGATCAGGCCTACCACGCCGATGGCGACGTTGGTGAAGCTCAAGCCGAATACTCCTGAAACCAGCAACAGAAAGCCGACGATGAACAGCGGCACTGCAATCAGGTGCAACACCAGGTTGGTCGGGTTGCGGTGGTTATGCGGGTAGGAGCGCCATTGCCAGGCGGGGAGGTTGGGGTGACGTTTACCCATGACAGTGATCCTTGATTCGTAGAAGCCTATGTATCAAAGGATAGGCCTCATGCGAGGGGGCGGCGAATCAAGGCTGGCTATGGGGGCGATAGCTTGGCAAGGGTTTCGCCGCGGCAGGGAGGCTGATCCTGCTGCAACGAAACTCGTGTTTTTAAAGCTTCAATTGACCGATGGCCTTGCTCAGTTCCCCAGCCAGGGTCGCCAGTTCGTTGCTGGTGGTCGCCGAGTCGACGGTCTGTTGCACCGTGTTTTCGGTGACGTCGCGAATACTCACCACGGCGCGATTCATTTCTTCCGCCACCTGGCTTTGCTGCTCGGCCGCCACCGCAATCTGGGTATTGCTCTCACGCATCTGCGCCACGGCCGCGGTGATTTCCGCCAGCGCCGCTCCGGCTTCCTGGGCCTGCTGTACGCAATCGTCCGCCTTGAACGAGCTTTCCTGCATGAAGTCCACTGCGTCGCGGGTACCGGCCTGCAGGGCGGAGACCATCCGGGTGATTTCGTCGGTGGAGGTCTGCACCCGCTTGGCGAGGTTGCGGACTTCATCGGCGACCACCGCGAACCCCCGGCCCATTTCACCGGCGCGCGCCGCTTCGATCGCGGCATTGAGCGCCAGCAGGTTGGTTTGCTCGGCAATGCTGTGGATTACGTTGACCACGCCATTGATCTTCTGACTGTCCTCGGCCAGGCGCTGGATCATTTCGGCGGTCTGTTGCACGCCGCTGGAGAGCCCGGAAATGGACTTCTGCACGCGGCTGACCACTTCCTGGCCGCTGCCGGCGAGGACATCGGCGGCCTGGGAGCGATCCCGGGTGGCGCCGGCGTGCTGGGCGATGTGATAGACGGTGGCGGACATTTCGTTGATCGCTGTCGCGGCCTGATCGGTTTCGCTTTGCTGGCCCAGCATGCCGTGACGCACATCGTTCATGCTCGATGCCAGGCGCGCGGCGCCGATATCCAGTTGCCGGGCGGTATTGGCGACGGTGTTGACCACCCGCTGATAACCCGCCTGCATCGCATTGAAGGCGCTGGCCATCTGGCCGACCTCGTCCGTGCACGACAGGGGCACGCGGGCCGACAGGTCGCCGGTCTTCTCCACATGCAGCATCACATCCTTGAGGGTGTTCAGTTGGCTGAGCAGGAAACGGATCAACAGTTGCGAAGCACCGAGCATCGCCAGCATCAGAATGAACACGGCCACCGCGTACTGGCTGAAGCGTTCGCTGAACACCTGACGCAGGCTTGGCCCATGGGCAAGCACCGCAATCCGTTGGCCATCGGCCCGGGGCAGCACTTGCGCGCCGATCAGAGGGTTTTCGCCGAACAGCGGCATTTCATCGAAGGCCACCCATCCATTGGCATTGCTCAACTGCGGCAGGGAGCGCTGATCGAGGCTGGGGATCTGGCCGGCCGCGAAGCTCAGCAGATTCTCGGCATTGGGCAGCGCTTGCCCGGAGGGCCATGCGTCGAGCAGGCTCGCCTGGGCCCTGGCGTTGTTTTGTGAGGCCTGGCTACGCGCTTGCTGCTCCAGCTGGACGGCGTACAGGACCAGTAGCAGGGTGGTCACGAAGGCGACCGCATTGACCGCCCAGAACTTGTATTTCAATGAGATATTGCTGAGCCAGGCACCCATGGAAGGTCTTCTCTGATTAAGCGGAACAGTATTGGCAAGGTGCCATTATTGTGCCGCTATGCAGAGAGTCGAATCTTGATATGCGTCAAGCAATCTCGGGCAAGGCGAAGAAGGCTCGGGCGCTGGCGGTACTGTGGGCCGCCAGCTCTTCCTGGCTCTCGCCGCGGTGCAGGGCCACCTCGCGCAACACTTCGGTCAGGTAGGCCGGTTCGTTGCGACCGTTCTTCGGCTTGGGGCGCAGGCTGCGTGGCAACAGATAGGGGGCGTCGCTTTCGAGCATCAGGCGACCGCGGGGAATCTCTCGTACCAGCGGGTGCAAGTGAGTGCCACGGCGCTCGTCGCAGATCCACCCGGTGATGCCAATGTGCAGGTCAAGGTCCAGATAGTTGAACAGCGCGCGCTGTTCGCCGGTGAAGCAATGCACCACCGCGGCCGGTAATCGGTCACGAAAGTCGCGGACTATTTCCAGCAGGCGCTGGCTGGCGTCGCGTTCGTGGAGGAAGACCGGCAGTTGCAGTTCAACGGCCAGGGCCAGGTGTTCCTCCAGCACTTTTTCCTGTTGCCCTCGGGGGGAGAAGTCCCGATTGAAGTCCAGGCCGCATTCGCCCACGGCCTTGACGCTGCTTTCCTTGAGCAGACTGCGCAAGCGCTGTGCGCTGTCGGCATTCCAGTCGCTGGCGCAATGCGGATGAATCCCGGCGGTAGAGAACAGTTGGCGGCCACTTTCATCCAGTTGCCGCGACAGCTCGAGTGCCTGTTCGCTGCCCTCGACACTGGTGCCAGTGAGCACCAGTTGGCAGACGCCGGCGGCATAGGCACGGTCCAGTACTGCGCGATGTTTTTCGGCGAAACTTGGATTGGTCAGGTTGACGCCGATATCGATGAGTTGCATGGTGCTATCTCCGCCTGCGGCCGGAAAGCATATCAGAGCTGTAGATTTATAAGAAAAGCCAAGAACTACAACGAGTTGAAGCTGTCTCTTGATGCCGGAAGAAAGGCTGCGGTTGGTTTGCCAGCCGTGGTTGTGCCAGTCTTTCGCATCTTGTCAGCGCTCTAGGCGCTCTGTTTCTGTCGCCCGCGTTTTCGCCATTGCTCGAAAACCCGGACAGTATTCTTCCCGGAGAGCGGATGACGCGACCCTCGGTTTTGCTAGCGTTGTGCTTGTCGTTGCTGCTGCCCCTGCCGGCGGTAGCACGCTTGGCTGGCCCTCCGGAAGCGGCCGTAGCGGGCAAGGTTCGCGACCTGGCGGACATTCGCAGCAGCCGGGTCTTGCGCGTGCTGGTCAACCAGAGTCGCAATAGCTCCGGTGAAGTCCAGGGCCAGGCCATCGGTGTCGAATATCACCGTCTGCGTGCCTTTGAGCAGTACCTCAATGGTCACGCTCGCGACGGTCAGGAAATCAGTCTCAAGATCATTCCCAAAGCCAAGGATCAATTGCTCGGTGCGCTGCAGCGTGGCGAGGGGGATCTGGTCGCTCCGGGAGAGTTGTTGGAGGCGCTACCGGGGCAAGCGGTAAGCCCCAGCGAACCGGTCGCCAGCAACGTGCCGTTGCTGCTGGTGGGAATCAAGGGCGAGCGGCGCTACACCCGACCTGAACAACTCTCCGGCAAGACCCTGGCGCTGACCACAGGCAGCGCTGCCGGGGATGCGGTGAGCCAGATCAATCAGAAACTGGCGCTGCATAAGCTGGCGCCGGTCAAGGTCGAGTGGGTCGATCCGAGCCTGGCAGTCGAAGATGTCCTGGAAATGGTCCAGGGCGGGATCTTTCACCTGACCATCGTCGAGAAGCCCATTGCCGAGCGCTGGGGCAAAGTCCTGCCAAAGCTGCGTTTTGATCGGCAACTGGTCATCAGCGAGCCTGGCGAGGAGCACTGGTTCGTGCGGCGGGATGCCTCGATGCTGCGGGCGAGCATCGATCGTTTCCTGAAGGTCTATAAGGCTCCGGCGGATCAGGACGTTGCGTTCTTGCGCATCTATCGACGCCTGTATCAGGTGCATAACCCTTTGACCCGGGCCGATCGCCAGCGCCTGGAAAAATTGCGCCCGGTATTACAGAAGCATGCCGATGCCCAGAACATGGACTGGTTGAACCTGGCGGCGCTGGCCTTCAAGGAGTCGTCGTTGCAGCCCTCTGCCAGGAGCGGCAGCGGCCCGACCGGCCTGATGCAGATCACCCCGTCAGCCGCCCAGCGGGTAGGGGTCAATAACATCCAGACCCTCGATAACAATGTGCTGGCCGGAGCCAAGTACCTGGCGTTGATCCGGCGCAAGTTCTTTTCCAGTCCCAAGCTCAACGAGCGCGAGCGTATGGCATTTGTCCTGGCGGCCTACAACATGGGGCCGGAGCGAGTACAGGGTATGCGGACCGAAGCCCGGCGACGCGGGTTGAACCCCAATCAGTGGTTTTTCCAGGTCGAGCGCATTGCCATGGAACAGGTCGGAATGGGCGCCGTCAGCTATGTTAATAGCGTCAACAAATACTATTTGGCCTTTGACCGGGAACGCGAATCGTTGGAGCCGCAAGCGCGTAAGGTCGTCTCAAGGAAATAATCGATAAAGTTGATTGTTATCTTGCTATTTTTGCACTTTTAACATGAGATTTTGTGATTAATATAGCGACCCATTACCCAACACTACAAAGGACTACACAGCATGAGCACACTGATCAAAACCGTACTGAACACCCGTGCAGGCTACGGCCTGACCGTCCTGCGAGTTTTTGTCGGCATCATTTTCGCCGCTCACGGCGCGCAAAAGCTTTTCGGCCTGTTTGGCGGTTATGGATTGGCAGGTACGGCACAGTGGATGGAGAGCATCGGCCTGGCACCAGGACACCTGATGGCGCTGTTAGCGGGCGGTACCGAGTTCTTCGGCGGTCTGGCGCTGATTATCGGTCTGTTGGCACGTCCTGCCGCGTTGGGGTTGAGCTTCACCTTGCTGGTGGCGATTTTCTCCGTGCACATCAGCAATGGCCTGTTCATGGCGAACAATGGCTATGAGTTCGCCCTGGCTCTGCTCGGTGGCACCATTGCGGTTCTGATCGAAGGCGCAGGCAAATTGTCACTCGATGCGGCGATTGCCAAGTAACTTCCGGAAAACACCCAAGGCCCGCTTGTAGCGGGCCTTTTTCGTTGCTGATTTCGTTATTGGGGATTCTTGACACTACCCCGTCGGCTTCTCTAGGATTGTTGCCCATGCGCCGATTTAAACAGCTACTTGCGGGGCGCCAGGTGATTCGGAATATCACCGACAGAAGCTCTACCGGCTTCGAAATACCGCTAAAGCGCTGGTTCGGTGTTGCCTCTCACCTGCCCGGCAGAAAATTGAGGCAGAGACACGACACGATGAATGCACTCCACCCTCCTGTACGTCTTGCGCCAATCACGGCGAATCTTGTTCAGCGCAATCCAAAAATTCTTCTTGGCGGCACACACCAGCCGACATTGCTGCGTTATCTCGATGGCTGGCCACGTCGTAGCACAGGCCCTTCGGCCTTTCTCATCCAGTTCATCGAAGACGGCGAGCCCTTGGCTCGTTTTGCCAACGACAGTTTTGACCTTGCGGTGATACAGGCGCCCAGCTCGGAAAATGCTGCGGAAGTCATCCGGCATCTGACCCGTGTGGCTCGACAGGGGCTGATCACCCGCAGGTAAGTACCGTAGGTGATCAACCTGGCTGTCGAGGTGGGGCGATGTTTCTGAATCCCAGCTAAAGGCTGCATCGATATCGGGGGTTCAAACTACGGAGTTGCGTTTGGCCAGCTCCGCCAGCGCTACCAGATTGGAAACATTGAACCGTTTTAGCAGCCTGACCTTATAGGTGCTCACCGTCTTGTGGCTGATCAGCAACGCATCCGCGATTTTCTGATTATTCAGACCGCTTGCCAGCAGTTTCAGGACGGTGATTTCCCGGTCGGTCAGTTGGGCAATCAAGACACTCTCTTGGCAGGCGGCGTTTGTATTCTGTTGCAAGGTGCTGATTGTATCCTCGGGGAAATAGCTATACCCCGACAATATGGCTTTTACCGCATTAGCCAGTTCGTTCAGATTATCGTTCTTGCACAGAAACCCGGCCGCACCGGCCTGCAAACAGCGCAAGGCGAAGTTCTTGGAGTTGCTGGAAGTCAGCACCAGTGTCTTTATTGGCAGTCCAGCGGACTTTATATGGGAGATAACGGAAAAACCGTCGAGGTTGGGTATGTTCAAGTCCAGGATGAGCAGGTCTGGAAGATGCTTGCGTACCAGCTGGACGGCGTCGGCCCCGTTGTCCGCCTCCGCGACGATGTTGTGTTCGTGAGGTTCCAGAACGGTTCTTATGGCGAGTCGAATCAACGGATGGTCGTCGACGATGATGATACTTCCCATGCAAGGCATCTCGATATTTAGGGGGAGGGTGCCCTGCGTATGTTATCCGAGCACTCTGAAAACTAAATCAGACGAATCTGATAGTTGTCATTGTGTGGCTAAGTTATGGTTGAGCTCCGTTTTTATCTGGCCAAGCCACGCTCGCTATGCATATTATTATCTTTAGACCGATCTCTCATCTGAAAGGCTCTTGGTTATTCAACACTCTTTTGCGTCTTGATCGTTTTATCTACTGGTTTGCTCCTTCTCTAGCGATGTTGATGGGGGTGGCTGGTGTCGCGCTGTGTTTTTTTAGCTGGCAGCAACGACTGATATTGACAGGAGGGGCCGGGCTAGTACTGCTACTGCTGGCGGGAGGGTTAGTCATGCTATGGTCGAATTATGATTGGTGGCTGTTCAAGCTCAGTCCACAGAAGGGCTTGAATATTCCTCTTAAATGAGATCGGAGTTGTCAAGGCTGTCAGCCATAACATGGTAAATCGAAAGCGTTGACTTTTCTGGTAGTGAGTTGTCGGATAGTTCTACCTGAAGAATGGGAATTGTCCGGTTGCTGGCATGTGTTGTTAGGAGGTATTTTTTACTCCGTGTGATATGTTTTTAGATATATGACGGAGCCTAAGTCAGCGATGCTGCTACGAACTATTTCCATCGAAAACGCAGAGCAAGAAGTGCTGAATGGTGCGGTGCTCTGCAGTTTTGCAATTCCTATGCTGAGGCGTAATTTTCTTGCCTATAGCTTAAATGAGGGCGCTGAAGTCGGAGAGTCGCGAGTTTATATTGCGATGTTGCATAAAAAGGGGGAAGAGTATGCGCTGAGTTCGATTGAAAGCGAACGCGATTGGCGTCTGGTTATTCAGGTCTTCAAAGAGATAGTTACTCATGCAACGCGGCTTGAGATTCGACAACAAGGTGCTGCTGGCAGTGTTGGCACTCCCTACCATCTGATTGACCTTAAAGGCTGTGTGATACCGACGGGGAACCTTTCCGAGCATCGTTCACTCACCATCAAGAAAAATTTGGTGGTGAAACTCATATCATCAGAAGCTTCGACAGTTTGTCTGCCTGCAATTGATGACACCGAACTCAGCGTTCCAGCCCTTGATGTTTCTATTGAGACGACCTCTCAAAATCCCCCTGCTGCAAAAGATGCCACAGAGTGTGTGGACGAGGTTCCTGACTCGAACGAGTATGGTTCGCCAGAAACTGTTGAGGACCTTGAAGGGGACCTGCCTGATGATGCCCCATCCAGATCTGAGCCGATTGGAGAGCCATATGAATTATGCCAAAAGGACGCTGAAACCGAGGCTTATGTAGGGGAGGGCTCTACTGAGACCTCGTTATTGGCCGAGGATCTTCAACAGGGTATTGCTGGCTTAGCTATCACCAATGTCGAAAGTCATGTCGACTCATCCAGGAATGATGCTCTCCTGTCAGGTGTTACAACACATAGAGTAGATGCTGACCAGTCTGCTGACCCGGAGGTCGATGCCGTACGTCTGCATCAAGGTATACAGAACACACTGGCTGACTTGGCGGAGGTGGTTCGCGATTTGACTTCGGAGGATGATGTGGAATTAACCCAGGGAAATGAGTACGACCTGTCGATGTCTGACAGAGTTCCGACTTTGGTAGACAGGCAGCTTCAAACCATCCCTGATATCGATCAGTCCGGTGAAAATGCTGTGGATGCAATGCCGGATGAGTCGGACGGTTGTGAAGCCTCACTAGAGCATTCGCTGGATAAGGATCAGTTCCTGATGGATACGGCTCCCGATACCGAAGTTGTATCTCAGGGGGCGGATACCGATCATCTGCTTTTTGATGTAGAGAACACGTTGTCGAATCTTGCACATATGGCGCAGGAACTGGCACAACAAAAATTGATTGCAGTGAAGCAGCAGGAGGCCTTGGAGCTTTTAAAGGAGCAATTGCAGGAGCGAGAACGCAAGCTTCAGGAAAAGGATGAATACTTGCGCCAGTTACAAAGCCAGCTTCAACAAGAGAGGATCACTATCGATAAATCCGCAGAGCACAACTCCAGGGTGATTGCCGAACGCAGCGTTGCGCTACAGCAGTTGGCTGAAAGTGTGGAGTCCCGAGAGCGAAGTGTTGCGCGGCGCTCTGAGCTATTGCAGTTGGAGCAACAACGTCTTGAAGGAATTTCTGTAAAACAAAGTGTTCGTGCATCCGAGCTTGAAAAACGGGACATCGGGATCCAGCAAAAAAATGCCGAGCTTGTGGAAAGATTAGCGCAGCTATCCAGTACCCGTAAAAAACTGAGCAATATTGTAAAAGGCTTCAATGAGACAGTGACCTTCAATAATAGTCTGCATAGCATATCTAGTACCTTATTCAACGACGACGAGTAAGGCACCTCAGTTGAAATCGCAAGTGTCTATTTTAGTCCCTGGGTGTTTTTTCATGTAAGGCAATATGTGATCTGTATGAAATAGTCGGCTAGTAATGGTTGGGCAGGAGACGGGAGAAATGGGGGGCATGCATGTTCTTTGATGAGCGTTCTGATCGGACTTGCACATGAGCTTGTTTTTACCTCGCATGACCAAGGCAGTCGCTTTTCATACAGAGCCTAGAGATCGATTCATTCTAGATGGTGGATGTTCCGATGGCATGCGTCTTACTGGAAGGTTTATTTTGCTCAATATTGGTTCTCAGTGCTCCGGTTGACCCATAATGCTGAACGGCTCATAAGGCTCTGCATGGGGAATTTAACCAATTGAGTACCAAGCTCATTACGCAGGAAGGTTTCGAGGCTCTGAAAAGCGAGCTGGATTACCTGTGGCGGGAGAAGCGTCCGGATGTGACGCAGAAAGTCACTTGGGCGGCCTCCCTGGGGGACAGAAGTGAAAACGCCGATTATCAATACAACAAGAAACTCCTGAGGGAAATTGATCGCCGGGTTCGCTACTTGCGCAAGCGACTCGAAGACATGAAGGTCGTGTCTTATTCGCCGGAACAGGAGGGTCGGGTTTTCTTCGGCGCCTGGGTCGATATCGAGAATGAAGAGGGTGAAACCAAGCGTTTCCGTATCGTCGGTTATGACGAGATATACGGGCAGAAGGATTACATCTCTATCGATTCACCCATGGCCCGGGCGCTCTTGAAGAAAGAAGTCGGCGACGAGGCGATAGTGCAGACGCCTGGTGGAGAAATGTGCTGGTGGATCAATCAGATCGAATACGTGAAATGAACTGCCTGCGAGGGGCTTACCCCTCGCGCAGTACTGTCAGTGGACTGGCATTCAATGCCCGGCGTGTCCCGTAGACACCGGCACCGCCGATCAGCAGGGCACCGATAACAGGCAGGAGCAACAGCCAAGGATGTGGATGCCAGGGCAGGTCGAAGGCAAACCGATACAGCACCAGGCTCACCAGTTCCGATCCCAATGCCGCCAGTAGCCCGCTGACGGCTCCCAGCAGCCCGAACTCGATACGCCGGGCCTTGACCAGTAATTGTCGTTCTGCACCCAGCGCCCGTAGCAGGGCGCCCTGACGAATACGCTCGTCCAGGGTGGCCTGCAGTCCGGAAAACAGCACGGCCATGCCGGCGGCGAGCACAAACAGCAGCACGTATTCCACGGCCAGGGTGACCTGGGCCAGGATGCTGCGCAGTTGTTCGAGCAGAGCCTCCACTTGCAGGATGGTCACTGCCGGAAACGCCCTGGACAACTCGACCACCTGCTGGTCATGACCCGCAGCCAGATAGAAGCTGGTCAGGTAAGTGGCGGGCAGATCCCGCAGCGTGCCCGGCTGAAAGATCATGAAGAAGTTGGGCTGGAAGTTGTCCCAGTTGATTTCCCGCAGGCTGGTCACCCTGGCCTCGCGATTGACCCCTCCGACGCTGAATGTCATCTGGTCGCCGAGTTTGAGTTTCAAGCTTTCGGCCACCAGGGCCTCGACCGAGACGCCAGGTAAATCCCCTTCGGGCTGTTGTGCCCACCACGAGCCGCTGGTGATCTTATTGTCCGCTGGCAGATCCGCGGCCCAGGTCAGGCTCAAATCGCGCTGCACGGCGCGGTCGCCACTGGAATCCTTGCTGACGATTTCCCGGACCGGTTCGCCATTGATGCTGATCAGCCGCCCTGGCACTACCGGATACAGCGGTGCGGAAGGGGCGGAAAGCGCCACCAGCTTGTCGGTGAAAGCTTGTTTGTCCGCGGGCAGGATATTCAGCGCGAAATAGTTCGGTGCGTTCTTGGGCAACTGGTTTTGCCAGGTGTCGAGCAACTCTCCACGTAACAGCGCAATCAAGGCCATCGACAGCAGAATCAAGCCGAAGGCCAGGGATTGCCCCGCAGCGGCCAAAGGATGCCGCAGCAGCTGGCCCAGCCCCAGGCGCCATGGCAGCGACGCCTTGGTCAGCAAGCGACGCAGACTCTGCAGGGCCAGCAGCAGTAATCCGCCCAGAACCAGGGCCGCAATGACGCCGCCGCCGAGCAAGGCAAAGGTCAACAGCAGATCCAGGCTCAGGCGCCACATGATCAAGCCCAGGGCCAGCAAGGCGGCGCCATACACCATCCAGGTGCTTGGGGGGATCGGCAGCAGGTCACGGCGCAACACCCGCAAGGGTGGGACACGCCCCAGCGCCGCCAGTGGCGGCAAGGCGAAACCGCCAAGTGCCACCAGGCCGGTGCCGATACCGGCGACAGCGGGCAGCAGCCCGCCAGGAGGCACGTCGGTTGGTAGCAGGTCATGCAGCAGGTAAAACAGCCCAAGCTGGGCGAGCCAGCCAAGCAGTGCGCCGACGATGCTGGCCAGGATGCCGAGCAGGGCCAGTTGCAGGGTGAACAGCAGCATGGTTTCCCGGCGGGACAGGCCCAGGCAGCGCAGCAGCGCGCAGGCATCGAAACGGCGGGAAGCGAAGCGCGCAGCGGACAGGGCAACCGCCACGCCTGCCAGCAGCACCGCCACCAGGCTGGCCATGTTCAAGTAGCGTTCGGCCTTGCCCAGGGCTCCGCCGATCTGGCGGTTGCCATCTCGGGCATCCTGCAGGCGCTGATTGGCCGCCAGGCCTGGCTTGATCAATTGGCGATAGGTTTCCAGGGCGCTTCCCGGACCGCGCCAGAGCTCCTTGTAACTGACCCGGCTGCCCGGTTGCACCACGCCGGTGGCGTTCAGGTCGCTCAGGTTGATCAGGACCCTGGGGGTCAGGCTATAGAAGTTGCCGGCGCGATCCGGTTCGTAAGTCAGTACCCGGCTCAGGCGCAGGGTTTTCATCCCGACGTCGATGCTGTCGCCGATTTTCAGGTCCAGCGCGGTCAATAGTCGGGCTTCGACCCAGGCTTCACCCGGTTGCGGACCACCGCCGGTTTCTTCCGTCGCGTAAGGGGCTGGGGCGCTTTTCAGTTCGCCGCGCAGCGGGTAGGCATCGTCCGCGGCCTTGATACTGGAAAGCTGGATGCCATTGTCGGTGGCGATCACACTGGAGAACTCCACCACCTGCGCATGTTGCAGGCCCAGTTCCCGGCCGCTTTGTATCTGTTCTGGCCTTGCTGGAGAGCTGCTTTCAAGCAGCAGGTCCGCGCCGAGAAACTCCGTGGCGCGCAACAGCATCGCGCCGTTGAGGCGTGCACCGAAATAGCCGATGGCGGTGCTGGCGGCTACAGCCACCACCAGGGCGAAGAACAATACCCGCAGTTCTCCGGCGCGGGCGTCGCGCAGAAGTTGGCGAACGGCAAGGCTGAACAGGCGCAACAGCGGCAGGCGTGCCATCAAGGCTCCAGGGGGGCGACCAGCAGGCCGGCTTCAAGGCGGATCAGGCGCCGGCAACGATGGGCCAGGCGTTCATCGTGAGTGACCAGGACCAGCGTCGTGCCGCTTTCCTTGTTCAGATCGAACAGCAGGTCGCTGATGCGCTCGCCGGTGTGGCTGTCGAGGTTGCCGGTCGGCTCATCGGCGAACAGCACGTCAGGTTCGGCGGCAAAGGCGCGGGCGATGGCCACCCGCTGTTGTTCGCCGCCGGAGAGCTGGCGAGGCGAGTGACTCAGGCGTTGCCCGAGCCCGACGCGCTGGAGCAGTTCGGTCGCACGCTCGCGGGCATCCCGACGGCCGTCCAGCTCCATGGGTAACATGACGTTCTCCAGGGCATTGAGGCTGTCGAGCAGTTGGAACGACTGGAAGACAAAGCCCACATGCTCGGCCCTGATTCGGGCGCGCTGGTCTTCGTCCAATGTGCCGAGGCTGCGACCGGCCAGGGTGACCTCGCCGCTGCTGGGCAGGTCGAGCCCGGCCAGCAGGCCGAGCAGGGTGGATTTTCCGGAGCCGGAACTGCCGACGATGGCCAGGCTGTCGCCTTTGTTCAGTTCCAGGCTGAGTTCGTGCAGGATGGTCAGTTCACCTTCCGCGCTGGGAACCACTTTGCTAAGGTTCCGCGCAGTGAGAATGCTTGCGCCCATGGAGAATCCGATGCGTGTGTGGTTTTTGAGTGCTGGCCTGGCCTTGATGTGCATGGCCCAGAACGCAGCGGCGGGTACAGTCCTGATCGTTGGCGATAGTATCAGCGCGGCTTTCGGCCTGGATACCCGGCAGGGGTGGGTGGCACTGCTCGAGCAACGGCTCAAGAGCGAAGGTTTCAACGATAAGGTGGTCAATGCTTCCATCAGTGGAGACACCAGCGCAGGTGGCCAGGCGCGGCTGCCGGCGCTGCTTGCAGAGCACAAGCCGGAGCTGGTGATTCTCGAGTTGGGCGGCAACGATGGCCTGCGTGGGCAACAGCCCACGCAATTGCAACAAAATCTTGCTTCGATGATCGACAGCTCCAAGGCCAGTGGTGCCAAGGTGCTGTTGCTTGGCATGCAGCTGCCACCCAATTACGGCGTGCGTTATACCCAGGCGTTTGCCGAGGTGTACAGCAAGCTCGCGAATGAAAAAAACGTAGCGCTGGTGCCATTTTTTCTGGAAGGGGTCGGCGGCAATCCCGAGCTGATGCAGGCCGATGGCATCCACCCTGCGGTCACCGCTCAGGGCAAGTTGCTGGAAAATGTCTGGCCGACGCTAAAACCGCTGCTTTGACGCTTTTCTACCGGCAGTGTTTCGGCTAATGTGGCGCCCCCGATTTGGAGCCCCCGATGCCGCGTCCCGCCTGGTCCCTGTTTGCCTACCAACTGATCGAGCCTGACGAACAGCTCGACCTGTTCGCCTGCCAGGAAGTCCGGGTGCACCTGGTGACGCGTCAGCTGGAGCTGGGCGGCTCTGCCGATCGCACGTTGTGCGGCACCTTGCTGCCCGCGCAACCGCGCTGGTCGAGTGTCGACCGGACCATTTTCCAGGACCAGCGCCTGTGTCCGTTGTGCCGGGCGATCCTCGAATCGCAAAAGCGCGGCACGCCACCGATCTGGCCAGAGTTGCGTTTCGAGCTGTAAGGCAGCAAGTTCTCGCCCGGCTCCCTTCTTGCGCTGATGCAGCTGTCGCTCCCGCAGTCACGGGGGCGGGTGTACAATCACTTTTTTACTCGTTGATCATGCGAAGGATTTTCCGGATGTTGCCGCGCTTTCCTGTCGTCACCCGTTGCCTGACGCTTGCCGCCTTCTGTGTGGCCGGCCCCGTTGCCGCATTGGAACTGCCTCTACCTCCACCGGGCGAAGATATCGTCGGTCAGGTACAGGTGATCAAGGCCAAGTACGAAGACACCTTTGCCGACCTGGGCACGACCTACGATCTGGGCTATTACGAGATGGTCGCGGCCAACCCGGGAGTGGATCCCTGGTTGCCGGGCGCGGGCACCGAAGTGGTGTTGCCGACGCGTTTCATCCTGCCGCCGGGACCTCGTGAAGGCATCGTGATCAACCTGGCTGAATATCGCCTGTACTACTACCCGAAAGGGCGGAACGTGGTGTACACCTTCCCCCTGGGTATCGGCCGGGAAGGTTGGGGGTCGCCGATCGCCCATACCAGCATTGTCGCGAAGACGCCGAATCCGACCTGGACTCCGCCAGCCTCGATCAAGGCCGAGCACGCCGCCGACGGTGACCCGCTGCCAAACGTGGTGCCGGCGGGTCCGGACAATCCGTTGGGGCCATTCAAGTTCACCCTGGGCACGCCGGGCTACCTGATCCACGGTTCGAACAAGAAGTTCGGGATCGGCATGCGCACCAGCCACGGCTGCTTCCGGATGTTCAACAACAACGTCCTGGAAATGGCGAGCATGGTGCCAGTGGGGACATCGGTGCGCATTCTCAACGATCCGTACAAGTTTGGTATCAGCGCTGGCAAAGTCTATCTGGAAGCTCACACGCCGCTGGATGACAAGGGCAATCCGTCGGTCGTGGACAAGCACACCGCGGTGATCAACGCCTTGCTCAAGCGTGAAGACCTGGCCAATAACTTGCGGATGAACTGGGATGTGGTGCGCGACGTGGTGGCGGCCGAAGATGGTTTACCGGTAGAGATCGCCGTACCGAGCACTGCGCCCGTAGTCTCGGCGCTGCCTATCGATATGCAGCAGTAACGGCTGGAACAGCAACCCGTCGATGCCTCCGGGCGTCGACGGGTTTTTTATTGCCGCAAGAAAATCCGGGCAATAAAAAAGCCGACCCAATAAATGGGTCGGCTCGATAACAATCCCGAGGGATTATTACTTGCGGCTAGCTTTTTCCAGCATACGCAGAGCGCGCTCGTTAGCTTCGTCAGCAGTCTGTTGTGCTTTTTGAGCAGCAGCCAGAGCTTCATCAGCTTTACGGTAGGCTTCGTCTGCACGAGCCTGGGCACGAGCTGCTGCGTCTTCAGTTGCAGTCAGACGAGCTTCGGTTTCTTTGGATACGCTGCTGCAACCGGTAGCCAGAACTGCGGCCAGAGCCAGAGCAGAGAATTTCAGAACGTTGTTCATCGTGTTCCCCTTCAAGGACTTTCTATTAAGTAGCTATCTCATCCGAGTGATGAAATGGCCGGCGTACATACTACCCATTACTTGTAGTAAGTAAACTGACGTAGCGCAAGAAGCAAAAAAAATTCTAGGCGTTGAATCTTTTTCGAGCAACTTTTTATTGATCTGTATAAAAAATACGCAACCTTGTCACCCTGTTGGGAGGTTGCGCTTGTTGACCGTATCTGCCGTAGAGCCCCTTTGCACGGCGCTTGCGGAGTGTAGGCTAAAGTCTATCTATATCGACTCGTCTACACTTTTGTTCAGAATCTGTGGGGCGCCTCACGCATCTTTGTCCATGTTGAGGTGACTTTAAATGGGTGGGCTCGTCTTAAATCTCAACATCCGGTGATGTTCAGGTTGTTGATCCTCAGGCGGTTTGATCGAGCGTTTTGTATGTAGCTGGGAACAGGTCCGGGGAAGTATCGACAGAAAACTGGCCTGATGCCAGTATCTTGAACGCAAGCGTCCCTTGAGCATTGGTGCCAATGGTGCCTACTATTTGAAACGTGCTCGGTCATGCGAGAGCGGCAAGCTCTCCTCGGTGTCCAAACAGGCACGGGGTGGCGTAGTTGTTCCTTCGCCGGAAAAACATCGGTAAGGTAGGGGTCAGAATCCAAGACCCGCGAGGAGTAGTGATGAGCGAGGCGTTGTCCATCCACCATGACCAGGCTGGTCATCAATTCGAGACCAATGTGGACGGTCATCGTGCCTACCTGACCTATATGGACCTGGGTAAGCAGACCCTGGATATTTATCGGACGTTCGTGCCTAACGCGCTGCGTGGTCGTGGTATTGCCGCGGCACTGACCGAGCAGGCGTTGGAATATGCTGACCGCATGGGTTACACGGTGATTCCGTCGTGCTCATATGTGGAGCGCTATATGGAGCGCCATCAGCGCCACGCCGCGAAACTCTGAGCGGGGACGCCAAAAAAACGCCGGGCTTGGCCCGGCGTTTTTGTGTCTGCGATACGGGGTCAGGTACGAACCCGTTTTGGCAGGACGTCCTTGAGCTTGGCGTGCATGCTGCGCAAGGTTTTCTCAGTGCTTTCCCAATCGATGCAGGCATCGGTGATCGACACGCCGTATTGCAGTTCGGCCAGATCCTTGGGAATTGCCTGGCAGCCCCAGTTCAGGTGGCTTTCGACCATCAGGCCGATGATCGACTGGTTGCCTTCGAGAATCTGGTTGGCCACGTTCTCCATCACCAGCGGCTGCAAGGCCGGGTCCTTGTTGGAGTTGGCGTGACTGCAGTCGACCATGATGTTCGGCTTGATCTTCGCCTTGTTCAGCGCCTGCTCGCAGAGGGCGACGCTGACCGAATCATAGTTCGGCTTGCCATTGCCACCACGCAGAACTACGTGACCGTAGGCATTGCCCTTGGTGGTGACGATGGAGACGCCGCCTTCCTGGTTGATGCCGAGGAAGCGGTGAGGGCTGGAAACCGATTGCAGGGCGTTGATGGCAACGGTCAGGCCGCCGTCGGTGCCGTTCTTGAAACCTACCGCCGAGGACAGGCCGGAAGCCATCTCGCGGTGAGTCTGGGATTCGGTGGTACGTGCACCGATCGCCGACCAACTGATCAGGTCCTGCAGGTATTGCGGGGAGATCGGGTCCAGCGCTTCGGTGGCGGTCGGCAGGCCCATCTCGGCCAGGTCCAGCAGCAACTGGCGACCGATGTGCAGGCCGTCCTGGATCTTGAACGAGTCGTCCAGGTACGGGTCGTTGATCAAGCCTTTCCAGCCAACGGTGGTCCGTGGTTTCTCGAAGTACACGCGCATCACCAGATAAAGGGTGTCGCAGACTTCGGCGGCCAGGACTTTCAGGCGCTCGGCATATTCGTGAGCCGCCTTGATGTCGTGGATCGAGCACGGGCCGATGACGACGAACAGGCGGTGGTCGGTGCCGTCGAGAATATTGCGGATCACTTCGCGACCCTTGGTCACGGTGCGCAGGGCGGCGTCGCTCAGCGGGATGTCACGCTTGAGCTGGTCGGGAGTGATCAGGGTTTCGTTGGAGGCGACGTTAAGGTCGTTGATCGGTAAATCAGCCATCGTGTTACTCGTCAGGTCACGGGTGCCGGCCGCCAGCGATCCCCGCGCGGCGGTGCACAGCGGATTTAAGCGCGTCGGGGAGCCGAACCTTAGCGCGTTACACCGGGGCTCGACAATGGGCAGAGGCGGGTTTAATCCAGCGCTGGCTGCATAAAAGCCTGGTGAACCCGGTCATGGGAGAACTCGGCGGCATGCTGTTCGACCCATTGCTGGGCCAGGGCTTCGATCTGTCGCTGCTCAGCCTGGGGCTCATGCAGGTGGCAGTAGTGGGTGATCTGGCACACCTGCTCACTCATCCGGGCATGGAACAGGGTCTGTTCGTCGATGAAGGCGATCCCCACCAGATAGCCATGCTTGCGTCGCAGGCACCAGGCCACATAGCCGTTGTAGCGGGCGTTTTCACCCAGAGTGGGGATGCAGATTTCCAGTGCGGTGCCGCGGCGCCAGGCGCGGTGATAATTGCAAGCCATGCCGCCGAGGCTGATAGTGTGCAACCGTTGACGCGAAATACATGCGTGTTCGCGTAAGGTCATCTCAACCGGAACATCGTCAGGATGAGGAATGAAACGTCCCATGAACGCAGACTCCGAGTGTCGGCTATGTGACATTGTTTCCCCCAGTATAGTGGTCGAATTGGAGCTGACCGATTTCGATATCGATCAGCGGTTGTTGGCGATGAGCGGTGTTTCGCTGGTGATATTCACCAGCGTCGGCTGCGCCAGTTGTCGTTGGGCCCGGCAGCAGTTGCCCGGCTTCGATCTGCCGATCGAGCGGTTGTGCTGGATCGACGCGGGGAACAATGGCGGCGCGGTCGAGCGTTATCAGGTGTTTCACTTGCCGGCACTGTTCGTGGTGCGCGACGGTGAGTTTTATGGGGCCTTGCAGTCGCGCCTGGCACCCGGCGAGCTCCGCGAGCGCCTGGCGCAGACGCTGAACCGAATTCCAGAGGAGTTGCCTTGATGGAAGCAGTCCACACGCCGCGAATCGGCATTATCGGTACCGGAGCGATCGGTGGTTTCTATGGGATGCTGCTGGCGCAAGCCGGCCTGGATGTGCATTTCCTGCTGCGCAGCGAATTCGCCGCGGTCACCGAGCGGGGGTTGCAACTGCATAGCGCGGTGCATGGTGAGCTGACCCTGAACCCGGTCCAGGCCTATGCCAGTGCCGAAGATATGCCGCCCTGCGATTGGCTGCTGGTGGGGGCCAAGACCACCAGCAACGCCGAGCTGGCTCCGGCGATTCTTCGCGCGGCGGCTCCCGGCGCCAAGGTGCTGTTGTTGCAGAATGGCCTGGATGTGGAAGATGGCCTGCGCGACCTGCTTCCCGACTCGCTGCATCTGTTGGGCGGCCTGTGTTTTATCTGCGTGCACCGTGCCGGACCAGGGGTGATCGAGCATCAGGCGCTGGGCGCGGTGAACCTGGGGTATCACAGTGGCCCGGCAGCGCAGGACGAGTCGCAGCGCCAGGCAATAGTGGAAGAGGGGGCGGCGCTGTTCCGCAAGGCCGGTATCGGCTCCCAGGCCATGGCCAACCTGCAGCAGGCGCGCTGGCAGAAACTAGTGTGGAACGTGCCCTATAACGGTTTGTCAGTGTTGCTCAACGCCAGCACCACGCCGCTGATGGCCGATGCCGACAGCCGCGAGCTGATTCAGGCCTTGATGCGTGAAGTGGTGCAGGGCGCCCTGGCCTGTGGTCACAGCATGCCGGACGGCTATGCTGAGCACTTGTTCAAGGTGACCGAAGGCATGCCGGACTATTGGCCGAGCATGTACCACGACTACCAGCACAAACGTGCGCTGGAGTTGTCGGCCATCTATGCCGCGCCATTGGCCGCGGCCAAGGCGGCGGGATGCGAGCTGCCGAAAATGGAAGCCTTGTATCAGGCGTTGAGTTTTATCGACCGGCATAACGGTTGATCGCAGCATCGGGGGGAAGGGATATGGCAAAGGGCTTGGGCGGTAAACTGGTGGTGGCGATTTCATCGCGGGCCCTGTTCGATCTCAGCGAGAGCCATAAGGTCTATCTGGCCGAGGGGGTCGAGGCCTACCGCAAGTATCAGATCGATCACGAGGAGGAATCCCTCGAACCGGGCGATGCTTTTCCCCTGGTGAAAAAGCTCTTGAGCCTCAATGCCAGCCTCGGCCGGGCTCGGGTCGAGGTGGTACTGGTGTCGCGTAACAGTGCCGACACGGGCCTGCGGGTCTTCAACTCGATTCAGCATTACGGCCTGGATATTTCCCGGGCCGCGTTTGTTGGTGGGCGCAGCCCTTATCCCTACCTTGCGGCCTTTGGTTGCGACCTGTTTCTTTCCACCCACGCCGAAGATGTGCGCAGCGCACTGGACGCCGGGTTCGCCGCGGCGACCATTCTTTCCGGTGGCGCCCGACGCGCCGCCAGCGCCGAACTGCGGATCGCCTTCGACGGTGACGCCGTGCTGTTTTCCGATGAGTCGGAACGGGTCTATCAGCTCGGAGGCCTGGAAGCCTTTCAGGCCAAGGAGCGCGAGTCCGCCCGCGAGCCGTTGCGTGGGGGGCCGTTCAAAGGCTTCCTCGCCGCGCTCAATCTGTTGCAGCGCGAATTCCCCGACGATGGTTGTCCGATCCGCACCGCCCTGGTGACAGCGCGTTCGGCCCCCGCCCATGAGCGGGTGATCCGCACCCTGCGCGAATGGGATATCCGCCTGGACGAATCGTTGTTCCTGGGCGGCCTGGAGAAGGCCGCCTTTCTCGAAGCCTTCGCCGCCGATGTGTTCTTCGACGATCAGGCGGGTCATTGCGAGCTGGCCCGCGAAGTGGTCGCCACCGGTCACGTACCCCACGGTATCAGCAACGAAACCAAGGTTTAGCTCAATGTTCACGGGCTTGCGCGGGACGTCGTAGTCGCCTTGGCACTGCTAAGCTGAATCAATCTCCGCCATATTGGCAGTCGAGGAGGTCATATGATTCGTTCGATGCTGTATGCCACTGACCTCGGTCTGTATGCGCCCTACGTGATGCAACATGCCCTGGAGCTGGCTCGAACATTCAATGCCGAATTGCACGTGGTTCATGCGGTGGAGCCCATGGGACTGTTTGCCGAGTCGGTGTTGCAGAGTTATCTCGACGAACAGGCCCTGAATGAGTTTCACAGTCAGGGTCTGAGCACGGTGATGGCGAATATCGAGCAACGGGTACTCGACAGCTTTCGCGAAGAGTTGGGGGAGGGCATGCAGGATCTCGCGCTGATTCAGTCGGTCAGGGTCTTTCAGGGGGACCCCTCGCACGTCATTCTCGAGCAGGCGTCGAAACTCTCTGTGGATTTGTTGATCGTAGGAAGTCACAGCCATGGGGCGGGCGGTGAGACTCCATTGGGCAGGACGGCAGCCAGGGTACTGCAACTGGCCAAGGTTCCGGTTTACCTGGTGCCCTTGGTACAGCGTCGGCGGCTCGGAGATATCTGACGCGCTTGTTGGAATTTTCTGAAGAAAAGTTCTAGATTTATTCTTCGAACCATTAATATAGTTATATACCGTCGCTGATGCCCGTGGCGTCTACCTGCTTTGAGGGATTCATATGAAGCTTCAACAATTGCGCTACATCTGGGAAGTGGCGCACCACGACCTCAACGTCTCTGCTACAGCCCAAAGCCTTTATACCTCGCAACCGGGTATCAGCAAGCAGATCCGCCTGCTCGAGGACGAGCTGGGGGTCGAGGTATTCGCTCGTAGCGGCAAGCACCTGACTCGCGTCACCCCGGCTGGCGAACGCATCATCACCACCGCTGGCGAGATCCTGCGCAAGGTCGAAAGCATCAAGCAGATCGCCCAGGAATTCTCCAACGAGAAGAAGGGCACCCTGTCGATCGCCACCACCCATACCCAGGCCCGTTATGCCTTGCCGCCGGTGATCAGCAGCTTTATCAAGCAGTACCCGGATGTGGCGTTGCACATGCATCAGGGCTCGCCGATGCAGATCGCCGAAATGGCTGCCGATGGCACCGTCGACTTCGCCATCGCCACCGAAGCGCTGGAGCTGTTCGGCGATCTGGTGATGATGCCGTGCTACCGCTGGAACCGTTGCGTAGTGGTACCGCAGGGCCACCCGCTGACCAAGCTGCCGAAGCTGACCCTGGAAACCCTCGCCGAATACCCGATCGTGACTTACGTGTTCGGTTTTACCGGCCGCTCCAAGCTCGACGAAGCCTTCAGCCATCGCGGCCTGACGCCGAAGGTGGTGTTCACCGCCGCCGACGCCGACGTGATCAAGACTTACGTACGCCTGGGCCTGGGTGTGGGCATCGTTGCCAAGATGGCGGTCGATACCAAGCTCGACAGTGACCTGGTGGTACTGGATGCCAGCGAACTGTTCGAGTCGAGCATCACCAAGATCGGGTTCCGTCGCGGCACTTTCCTGCGTGGCTTCATGTGCGACTTCATCGAGAAGTTCGCGCCGCACCTGACGCGCGAAGTGATGGCCAAGGCCATTCAGTGCCACAACAAGCAGGAACTCGAAGAGCTATTCGACGGCGTCGAACTGCCTGTCCACTAAGCCGGGCTTACTTGACCTCGGTGACAGCGAACTGTTGCCGAGCGCCCGCGACGACGATCTCCAGTTCATCCCCCTCGAACTTGCCCAGCAGGCCTTTGCCCAACGGTGAACGAGGGGTGATGACGGTCACCGGTTGCCCCACCACCTCTACCTTCAGTCCCGCCCCATCCGGCGCTAGGAACAGCCATTGTTCGTGGCCGTTTTCGTCTTCGAGGCCCAGCAGCGCGCCGACCTGGATACCAACTTGCTCGTCGTACGGGCGCAGGGTCAGGTTCTGGCAGAGCGCCAGCGCCTGCCGGATTTCCTCGACGCGCCTGGCCTGGCCGGCGGCGAGATAGGAGGCCTCGAGCCCCAGGGTGTCGTATTTGTTTTCGGCAATGTTCTCTTCGTGGGTCGCCGTCTCATAGGCGGTCTGCGCCGCACGCTGAGCGATCTCCAGATCGCCACGGAGTTTGTCGAGAATCAGTTGGTGGACCGTAGGTTTGTTCATGATCAATCGCAGAATTGCAGGACGTTGGCCCGGCTCTTTTCGCTCGGCGCCGTCTGGTCCTGTTGCAACCAGAACTGGCATTTCGGGTTGGACTGGTTGCGCAGGTTGCTGCGCGCATTATCCAGGGCCTGCTGTTGTTCGTTTTTACGCAGGTTTTCCTGGTACTGCTCGAACATGCGATTGGACGCCGCCGATTCCGCGCTGGGCGGTTTTGCCAGCTGTTGCACGGCCTGGGCGACGGGCGCCAATTGCTGGTCGAACAGAAAACGCCAGGCCAGCCAGCAGGTCAGGGCGATCGCCAGAAAACCCAGCCACAATCCCAGGGCAATACTGCCGCTGAGTTGAAGTGCGTTTACGCTGATACGTAATGATCGACGGGATGTCGGGCGATAGGGCATGGCAGCCTCCTGGCAGGCGGTGTCGGCAAGCTGCGATTGTCGCACGAAGATTATCGGCGTTGGCTCTTCTGTCAGTAGCCATTTATGCGGACAATCGGCGCCTTTGCCAAATGGAGCCCGGAATGAAAGCCTCCTGGGATATTTTCTGCAGCGTCGTCGACAACTACGGCGATATCGGCGTGACCTGGCGGCTGGCCCGGCAATTGGTGGCCGAACATCAGTGCGCGGTGCGGCTGTGGGTGGATGACCTGCGGGCCTTCGAGCGTTTGTGCCCGCCCATCGATATCGCCTTGCCTCAGCAATGGCAGGAAGGTGTCGATGTGCGTCACTGGCCAACCGAGTGGTCGCCGGTGGCGGCTGCCGATGTGGTGATCGCGGCCTTTGCCTGCCAGTTGCCAGCGGCTTATATGGAGGCGATGGCCGAGCGTGAACATACCCCTTTGTGGTTGAACCTCGATTACCTCAGCGCCGAGACCTGGGTGACCGGCTGCCACGGCCTGCCCTCGGTGAAGTTCAAGGGCGTGCAGAAGTACTTCTTTTTCCCCGGGTTTCAAGCCGGCACCGGTGGGCTGCTACGCGAGGCTGGATTGCTGGAGCGGCGCAGGGCGTTTCAGCAGGACTCCCTGGCCCGGCAACGCTTCCTGGAAGGGCTCGGCGTATTTGCAGCACCTGGCGCGCGATTGATGTCGCTGTTCGCCTATGAGAACGCCGGCCTGGCCAGTTGGCTGCAAGCGCTGGCTGCCGACTCGCGAGCTACCCATCTGCTGGTTCCCGAAGGGCGGATCCTCGGTGACGTGCAACACTGGCTGGGTGTCGAGGCGCTGGCGGCGGGTGCGGTGCAGGTCCGTGGGGCCTTGACGGTACAGGTGCTGCCGTTCGTCCGACAGGAGGAATACGACCAGCTCCTGTGGTCCTGCGATTTCAACGCGGTACGCGGTGAGGACTCGTTCGTGCGTGCGCAATGGGCCGGCCGGCCGATGCTCTGGCACATTTATCAACAGGACGAAGACATTCACCTGGACAAGCTCGACGCCTTTCTCGAGCTTTATACGCAGGGGCTGTCGCCAGAGGTCAAGGCGGCGCTGATCGACCTGTGGCGGGCCTGGAATGCCGGAGGCGAGATGGCGCAAGGCTGGAAAAAGCTGCTCGAACACTGGCCGGAAGTGGCTGCTCACGCCGAAAAGTGGTGTCTGGAACAGGGCTCGCAGCCCGATCTTGCTGCGGCGCTGGTGCAGTTTTACCTAAATTGGATATGATACGCGGCCTAGATTTTTGTAAATCCCATCCAAATTCGGATATTCGCAATGAAAACTGGTAAAGAACTCAAACCCGGTACCGTGATCCGTATCGACAACGATCCTTGGCTGGTTCAGAAAGCTGAATTCACCAAGTCCGGTCGTAACAGCGCGATCATGAAGACCAAGCTGAAGAACCTGCTGACCGGTTACAAGACCGAAACCGTTTACGGTGCGGACGACAAACTGGACGACGTGATCCTGGATCGCAAAGAAGCGACCCTGTCGTTCATCAGCGGCGACACCTACACGTTCATGGACACCACCGATTACACCATGTACGAGCTGAACGCTGAAGACATCGAAGCCGTTCTGCCGTTCATCGAAGAAGGCATGACCGACGTTTGCGAAGCTGTGTTCTTCGAAGACCGTCTGGTTTCCGTTGACCTGCCGACCACCATCGTGCGCCAGGTTGACTACACCGAAGGTTCCGCTCGCGGCGACACTTCGGGCAAGGTGATGAAGCCTGCCAAACTGAAGAACGGTACCGAGCTGTCGGTTGCGGACTTCATCGAAATCGGCGACATGATCGAGATCGATACTCGCGAAGGCGGTTCCTACAAAGGCCGCGCCAAGGTTTAAGCCCCTGCTTGAATCCTTAGCCACGAAAAAGCCCGACCATCGAGTCGGGCTTTTTTGTGGCCGAAGGCCTGGGTGGCAAACTTACTTCAGATGTTGCTTGAGCTCATCGGATGCCTGCAGCAGGGCCGAACGCACCGCGGGTACCTGGCTGACCACGTTGAGCAGACCGTAGTCATGGATCATCCCGTTGTAGAGCACCGAGGTCACGGTCACGCCGGCTTCGTCCAGCTTGCGGGCATAGGCTTCGCCTTCGTCGCGCAGTACGTCGGCGCCGGCCGTCTGGATCAGCGCGGGTGGCAGGCCCTTGAGCTGGGCGCTGGTGGCGCGCAGCGGTGAAGCGTAGATCTCGTTACGCTGCTGGGCATCGGTGGTGTAGTTGTCCCAGAACCACTTCATCATGTTTTTGCTGAGAAAGTGCCCCTCGGCATATTGGTTATACGACGCCGTTTCGAAATTCGCGTCGGTCACCGGCCATAGCAACAATTGGAAGCGGATCGCCGGCGTGCCCTTGTCCTTGGCCATCAGGCTGACCACGGCGGCCATGTTGCCGCCGACGCTGTTGCCGGCAACCGCCAGGCGCCTGCCGTCGACGTTGATTTCCCGGCCATGCTCGGCCACCCATTGGGTGGCCGCGTAAGCCTGATTGATCGCCACCGGGTAATGAGCTTCCGGGGACGGCGTGTAATTGACGAATACCGCCGCCGCCCCGGAGCCCACCACCAGGTCCCGCACCAAGCGCTCGTGGGTCGGGAAGTCTCCCAGCACCCAGCCGCCGCCGTGGAAGAACATGAACACCGGCAAGGTGCCTTTCACTCCGGCCGGCCTGACGATGGTCAGGCTGATGGCCTGGCCGTCGACGTCGATGGTCTTCTGGCTGACATCCGCCTTGGGCAGCGTCAGCTTGACCCCGGCCTGGGCGCCGACCAGCACGGCTCGGGCCTCTTTGGGTGTCATCTGTTCCATCGGCTTGCCGCTGCCGGCGTTCAAGGCGTCGAGGAACGCCTGGGTGTTGTGTTCGACCCCGCCTTCGGCGAACGCGGTGTTGATGGACAGGGCGAGAAGGCTACCGGTCAAGACCTTGCTGAAAGTGTTCATGTTCGTCTCCTGGGCGGTGCGGGCGCTGGCGCGCAGCTGGGTTAGACAGTCACGTGCAGACGTACGTCGACGTTGCCGCGGGTGGCGTTGGAGTAAGGGCAGACCTGGTGAGCCGCTTCGACCAGGGACTGCGCGTCGCTCTGTTCAAGACCTGGCAGGCTGATATGCAGGTCGATGTCCAGGCCGAAGCCGCCAGGAATCTGGCCGATGCCGACGTGCGCAGTGATCGACGCGTTGTCCGGGATCTTGCGCTTGCTTTGGCTGGCGACGAATTTCAGGGCGCCGATAAAGCAGGCGGAGTAGCCGGCGGCGAAGAGTTGCTCAGGGTTGGTCGCCTGGCCGCCGGCACCACCGAGTTCTTTTGGGGTGGAGAGTTTGACGTCGAGGATGTTGTCGCTGGAGACGGCGCGACCATCACGGCCACCGGTTGCGGTTGCGACTGCGGTATAGAGAGTTTGCATGGTGTGAGCCTCTTGGGTTTTTAGGTTTTGCGCTAAATATTTGCGCGCTAAGTAAGTGCGAAACAAATGTATCTCTCAAATATTTAGTGCGCAAGATAAATTTTGAAAAAAACTCGAAAATGCTTGCCTGCAGTCCATGTTTTTCGGCTAAGCGAATGATTTAAATAATATTTTTATCGAGAATTTTTTTCGTCGATACGCTATTAGCGGCATCGAAACAGAGAGAATCGCGAGCAAGCGCTCCTGGAGAGGGGCGGGGTGTGCTCGCGAGAGCGCCGTTAAAGGCTGTCTTGCAGATGGCCACGCAGGTTCAGCAGGTCGGCCTGCAGTTTGCGCAGTTGCTCCAGGGTCAGGCCGCTGGCGCCGAGGATGCATTGGGGAACGCCGCGCGCCCGGTCATACAGGGCCTGCCCTTGCTCGGTCAGCTCGATGATCACCACCCGTTCGTCTTCGCGGCTGCGGGTCCGGCTCAGCAATCCCTCGGCTTCCAGGCGCTTGAGCAAGGGCGTCAATGAACCGGGATCGGTCAGCAGGCGACTGCTGATCTCGCCGACGGTCAGGCCGTCCTGCTCCCAGAGCACCATCATTGCCAGGTACTGGGGATACGTCAGGCCCAGCTCCTGCAGCAGTGGTTTATAGACTTTGGTCATCAGCAACGAAGTCGAGTGAAGGGCGAAACACAGCTGGTTATCCAGCAGCAGGTCGTCGCATTTTTCCGGGGTGGAGCCTTTGGTGTTCATGGTCGGGCCTTGATCGATATTCGCCCTGAATCTAGCGGGCGAATCTTTAATGCGCCAGATAATTCTCACGAGCGCTCAGCCCATGGCGCTCTGCAGGGCCAGATCCCAGGGCGGAATCGGACTGAAGCGAGTCTTCAGGTATTCCAGCAACAGGCGGCTGCGAGCGTTGGTGTGCTGTTCCAGGCGCAAGGCGTAGATACCGGCGCTTTCCGGTTTGGGCAGGCCGGTTTCGCAGAACAGCGGCAGCAGTTCCCCACGCAGCAGGTATTCGCTGGCCAGCCAGGTCGGCAGGTGGGCGATGCCCAGCCCGGCCAGGGCTCCGGATAGCAGGGCCTCGGCATTGTTGGCGCTCATGCGGATGCGTTGTGGGCGATGAGTCTGCAACTGCCCGTCCAGTTCGAAGCGCCAGGCGAACAGTGGGGCCAGGCCGTCCCAATCCAGGCCGTCGTGCTGGCTCAGTTCGGCGGGATGCACCGGGGTGCCGCGCAGCTTGAGGTAGGCCGGGCTGGCGCAGGCGATGCGCACGATGCTCGCCAATGATGTCGCCACCATCCGGGTATCGACCCTTTGCCCGGCGCGCAGCACCAGATCGACCTTGCCCAGGTGCGAACCCTGCATGTCGACGAAGCTGTCGATCAGGTGCAACTGCACATCCAGCCCCGGATAGAGCATCAGGAAATCGGCGATCGCCGGCGCCAGGTGTCGCCGGCCGAACGCCGCGGGAGCGTCGATGCGGATCAGGCCTTCCGGCGCGTGGCTCAAGGACACGGCTTCCGCCCGCGCCAGTTGTAGTTCGGCGACGATGCGCCGGGCGCGTTCGGCAAAGGCCTGGCCAGCCGCCGTCGCCACCACCGCGTGGGTGGTGCGCATGAACAGCTTGCTGCCGACGGCGTTTTCCAGGCTGTCGATACGCCGGGCCACCGCCGAAGGGGTCAAGGGATGCCGGCGGGCGGCAGCGGAAAAACTCCCGGCTTCCAGCACATCGAGGAATAGACCGAGCTGATCGGTGAGGGCGTTGGGGTTCATGGCGGACATTTGCTTGTGCGAAGTTGGCAAAGCCATTGTGCGTTGCTGTGCGTTTCCGCACCAGAGCCGACTGCGTAGCATGCAAGGCCTGAGTGAGGAGAGCGGCGGTGATCGATTTAGCGATGTATGTGGTATTGGGCGCGGCGCTGGGCACGGTGGGCGGCTTGTTCGGGATCGGTGGAGGGCTGATTGCGATTCCGGTGCTGGGCGTGCTGTTCGGGCTGGACCAGCAGATCGCCCAGGGCACGGCGTTGGTGATGGTGGTGCCGAACGTGATGCTCGCGCTGTGGCGTTATCACCAGCGCAACCGGATCGAGGCGCGCCATGCGTTGCCGTTGGCCCTGATGGGCTTCAGTTTTGCCTGGCTCGGTTCGATCTGGGCGGTGGGCATTGATGCCCAAGTCATGCGGATCGGCTTCGTCGCGTTCCTGGTGGCCTTGTCGGCCTACAACCTGTTGCGCATGTTCCTGGCCAATGCCCCGGCTTCGGCGCAGATGCGCTATCCCTGGCCGTGGCTTGGTGTGCTGGGTGCGGCTTCCGGGGCCATGGGCGGGCTGTTCGGCGTCGGCGGCGCGGTGGTTGCCACCCCGGTGCTGACCAGCGTGTTCGGCACCACCCAGGTGGTCGCCCAGGGGCTGTCGCTGGCCCTGGCCCTGCCCAGCACCGGGGTGACCCTGGTGACCTACGGGGTGCATCAGGAAGTGGACTGGATGATCGGCCTGCCGCTGGCGGCGGGTGGGCTGTTGAGCATCAGTTGGGGGGTGAAAATCGCCCATGCGCTGCCCGAGCGAATGCTGCGCGGGCTGTTCTGCGGCTTCCTGGTGGTCTGCGCGGTGATGCTCGCCTTTAAAGTTTGAAGCCTTCGACTATGTGCTCGGCCAGGCATTCGGTGATGGGCGAAGGCGTGTTGAGGTTGCGCACCAGCATGATGCTGGCCTCGGGCAGCAGGGGCAGATCCTCGGCGGCGCCCAGGATGCGCATGTCCGGGGTGATCAGGCTTTCCAGCTGAGCGGTGATCGCCAGGCCGGCGCTGACCACGGCCATCAGTGCCGACAGGCTGGAGCTGTTATAGGCGATGCGATAGTCGCGCCCGGCGGCGTCCAGCGCATTGCAGGCCCATTGCCTGCAGAAGCAATCGCTGTTGAACATCGCCAGGGGCAGTGGCGTCTGTTCGTGGGGGCAGAACCCCTGGGCCTCGGCCCAGACGAAACGCTCCTTGCGCAGCAACTGGCCGATTTCGCTGCCTGGCTCGCGGGTGACGATAGACAGGTCCAGATCCTGGCGCAGCAGCAGTTGCTTGGAGGACTCGCAATGCACTTCGATCTGGATCAAGGGATAGGCCTGGGCAAAACGCGACAGGATCCCCGGTAGAAAGCGCATCACATAATCGTCCGGCGTACCGATGCGCACGGTGCCGACCATGTGCGGCTCGCGCAGGGTGTTGAACACCTCGCTGTGCAGTTTCAGGATGCGCCGTGCGTAACCCAGCAGCACTTGGCCTTCGGCGGTCAGGCGTACCTGCCGGCCCTCACGCTGGAACAATTGGCGTTGCAGCACATCTTCCTCGAGCCGCTTCATCTGCATGCTCACCGCGGACTGGGTGCGATTGACCTGCTCCCCGGCCTTGGTGAAACCGCCCTGGTCGGCGATGGCGACGAAGGTGCGCAGGACCTCGGTATCAATGCTTGGGTAGCTGGACAATTCATCAAACTCCGAGATGTATTGCATAAGAAACATTCGTTGGATTGATCTTAGCCCTGGGTGGAGACTTGAGCCATCCCCACTGGAGGGCAAGACGATGAAAGGTCAAAAAGGTTTTGTACTGGCTCACCGGTTTGCATGGCATGGCACTTCCTTGCGGCACCTGCTGCAGAGGATTGTCCGCTGGCATCAGCTGCACCGTGAACGCAACATGCTGGCCGGCATGAGTGATGAGGCGCTGAAGGATATCGGCCTCAGTCGCGCGGATGTGGAGCGGGAGACCGTGCGGCCGTTCTGGGACGATCCGATGCACAAGTGAATGTCAAAACGCTACACAAGCCACTTCTCACTGAGGTAGTTTGCGGGCAGACAAGGAGATTGCCATGCCCGCAGAACTGTCCTTTTCCCTCAAGCAGGCTCGGCGTCTGGCGCTGGCCGCCCAGGGTTTTTCCGGGCGGCCACTGCCTGCGACGATCAGGCCCGCACAGCTCAATCGCCTGATCGCGCGCCTGGGTATCCTGCAGATCGATTCGGTCAATGCCCTGGTGCGTTCGCACTACCTGCCGCTGTTTTCCCGCCTTGGCGACTATCCTGCGCAACTGCTGGACCAGGCTGCCTGGAGCCAGGGCCGGCAACGCACGCTGTTCGAATACTGGGGCCACGAAGCCTCGTTGCTGCCGCTGTCGCTGTACCCGCTGATGCGTTGGCGCATGCAGCGGGCCAGCCAGGGGCAGGGGATCTACCAGCAGTTGGCGCGTTTCGGCCAGGAGCAGCAGGCGACTATTCGCCGGGTGCTGGCCGCGGTCGAGGAACAGGGCGCCCTCGGGGCGGGCAGCCTGTCGACCCGTGAGGAACGCGCCGGCCCTTGGTGGGACTGGAGTGCGGAGAAGCATGCGCTGGAATGGCTGTTTGCCGCCGGTGAGGTGACGGTCGCTGGTCGGCGTGGATTCGAGCGCTTGTACGACTTGCCGGAGCGGGTGATTCCTTCGAGCATCCTGCAGCATTCGCCGCTCAGCGAGGCCGATGCCCAGCGCGGTTTGCTACTGCATGCCGCCAGCGCCCTGGGCGTGGCCACCGAGAAGGATCTGCGCGACTACTTTCGCCTGGAGCTGGCAGACAGCCGGGCGCGCCTGGCGGAATTGCTGGAGGGCGGCGAACTGCTGGCCTGCGAGGTGGCGGGCTGGAAGCAAGCGGCGTATTGCCTGCCAGAGGCCAAGGTGCCGCGCAGCGTGCCGGCCAGCGCCTTGCTTTCTCCCTTCGATTCGCTGATCTGGGAACGCAGTCGCACCGAGCGCCTGTTCGATTTCTGCTATCGCCTGGAGATCTACACCCCGCAGCACAAGCGGGTGTACGGCTATTACGTGTTGCCGTTTCTGCACCACGAACGGATCGCCGCGCGGGTCGACCTGCGGGCAGAAAGGGCGCAGGGGCGCCTGGCGGTGCATGCCGTGCATGAGGAGGATCTGGGGTTGGACGAGCAGGGGATGCAGGCGCTGGCGAGCAGCTTGCGGAGCATGGCCGACTGGCTGGGGCTGGCCGACGTCCAGCTCAATTGCCCAAGGGTCAGCGCCCAGCGCTTGCGTGCGTTTCTTTGACCAGCATCGATCATCCAGCTTCCCCTGGATGATCGAACACTACGGGTTCAACGCTTGACCTGTTTCAAGGTCTCGGCAATCAGGAACGCCAGCTCCAGCGACTGATCGGCGTTCATCCGCGGGTCGCAATGGGTGTGGTAGCGATCCGACAAAGCATCTTCGGTAATCGGCCGCGCGCCACCGATGCACTCGGTGACGTTCTGCCCGGTCATCTCGATGTGGATACCGCCGGCATAGCTGCCCTCGGCTTCGTGGACCTGGAAGAACTGCTTCACCTCATTGAGGATCTGCGCGAAATCGCGGGTCTTGTAACCGCTGCTGGCCTTGATGGTATTGCCATGCATCGGGTCGGAACTCCACAGCACCTTCTTGCCTTCGCCTTCCACCGCGCGGATCAGCTGCGGCAGGTGGTCGCCGACCTTGTTCACGCCCATGCGCACGATCAGGTTCAGGCGGCCTGGATCGTTGTCCGGGTTGAGGATGTCGATCAGGCGGATCAGCTCCTCGGTGTTCATGCTCGGGCCCACCTTGACCCCGATCGGGTTATTCACCCCGCGCAGGAATTCGACGTGGGCGCCGTCGAGCTGGCGGGTGCGATCGCCGATCCACAGCATGTGCGCCGAGCAGTCGTAATAGTCGTTGGTCAGGCTGTCGCGACGGACGAAGGCTTCCTCATAGTTCAGCAGCAGCGCCTCGTGGGCGGTGAAGAAGCTGGTCTCGCGCAGCTGCGGCGAGCTGTCCATGCCGCAGGCGCGCATGAAGGCCAGGGTTTCGTCGATGCGGTCGGCCAGCTGGCTGTATTTCTCGGCCAGGGCGGAGTTGGCGATGAAATCCAGGTTCCATTTGTGCACCTGGTGCAGGTCGGCAAAACCGCCCTGGGCAAAGGCGCGCAGCAGGTTCAGGGTGGCGGTGGCCTGGTGATAGGACTGCAGCAGGCGGTCCGGGTCCGGCACCCGGCTTTTCGCATCGAAACCTATGCCGTTGACGATATCGCCGCGGTAGGCCGGCAGGGTCACGCCATTGATGGTTTCGTCGTTGGCCGAGCGCGGCTTGGCGAACTGGCCGGCCATGCGCCCGACCTTGACCACCGGGCAACCGGCGGCGAAGGTCATGACGATCGCCATCTGCAGCAGGACCTTGAAGGTGTCGCGGATCTTCGCCGCCGAGAACTCGGCGAAGCTCTCGGCGCAATCGCCACCCTGCAGCAGAAAGGCACGACCCTGGGTCACTTCGGCAAACTGGCGGCGCAACTCCCGGGCTTCGCCGGCAAACACCAGCGGCGGGTAGCTGGCCAGGGTCTGCTCGACCTGCAACAGGTGTGCGGCGTCGGGGTAGACGGGTTGTTGCTGGATCGGCAGGGCGCGCCAGCTGTCAGGGCTCCAGGGTTGGCTCATCACGGACTCGGGTGTTTTTAAGGTCGGACAGGCATGTTATCAGCAATTAGTGCGTGACCTGTTCCCGCCGGTTCGCGGACAATCGCGCCTTTCCCGCTCGGCGCCGAGCGGCCGGTTTATCGCGACGGCGAGGTTGAGCCCCGTCGCGGCTAGGAGAAGAGATGACTGAGGAGCGCGTCGAGCGCCTGCTCGCCGAAGTGCACGATGAGTTCGGCATGATTCGGGTACTGGAAGTGGCGGATTACCGCTTCCTCGAATTTGGCGATGCCATCGAGCAGAGCTGCGTGTTTACCGCCGACCCGAGCTGGCTGGAGTACGACTACACCCGCGCCATGCTGATCGGCGCGCTGTGCCATGAGCAGCCCGAGAGTGCGCTGTTTCTCGGCCTGGGCGCTGGCACCCTGACCCAGGCCTGCCTCAAGTTCCTGCCGCTGGACGATGTCGAGGCCATCGAGCTGCGCCCCGACGTGCCGCGCCTGGCTATCGAGTACCTGGGGCTGGATGACGATCCGCGTCTGTATATCCGGGTGGGCGATGCGCTCGAACTGCTGGACAGCGCCGAGTCGGCGGACCTGATTTTCGTCGACCTGTACACCGACGTCGGACCGGGCGTCGGACACCTGGCCTGGGGTTTCCTGGAAAACTGCCAGAAGCGCCTCAACCCGGGCGGCTGGCTGGTGATCAACCAGTGGGCCACCGACGATGGCAAGCCGCTCGGTGCGGCCTTGCTGCGCGGGCTTTACCATCGGCACTACTGGGAGCTGCCGGTGAAGGAGGGCAACGTGATTCTGATCGTGCCGTCCGACCTGGAGCAGGGTCTGGACATGGACGGTCTGAGCGCCCGGGCCGAGGCGCTGGCGCCACGCCTGGGCTATTCGTTGCAGTCGTTGATCAAGTGCATCCGTCCGGCGACCTGAGTCGGCTGTCCGCTTCGCGGATCGTCCGCATCTGTAGGAGCGAGGCTTGCCCGCGATAGAACCTCACATTCACCACGGGTTCAGGCCGCTCAACACCCCTTGAACACCCCCGGGCGCTTCTCGACCATCGCTCGCACACCTTCCTTGGCATCCTCGCTGTTCAACAGCGTCTTCACCAGCGGCGGCAGCCCCTGCGCTGCCGCGCTTTCTCCTTCGAGCCGGGCTTGTCGGGCCGACATCAGGGTGGCTTGAACCCCCAGCGGCGCCTGGCAGGCGATCCGTTCGGCGAGGGCCAGGGCGCGGGGCAGCAGGTCTTCGCTGGCCATCACCTCCTGCACCAGCCCCAGGCGCAGGGCTTCATGGGCGTCGAACTCGTCGCCGGTGAGCAACCAGCGCATGGCATTGCCCCAGCCGGCGATCTGATGCAGGCGCAGGGTGGCGCCGCCAAAGGGAAAGATGCCGCGTTGCACTTCCAGTTGGGCGAAGCGGGTATTGCTGGCGCACAGGTTGATATCCGACGCCAGCATCAGCTCGATGCCTATGGTCAGGCAGTAGCCCTGCACCGCGACTATCACCGGTTTGCTGACCCGTGGCCCGGCGAAGACACCCCAGGGATCGCAACCGCCGGCCGGTGCCTGCCAGCCTTCGGCGAGTTTCGCCCCGACGTTGGCCAGGTCCAGCCCCGCGGTGAAGTGCTCGCCATGGCCGAACACCACGGCGACCCGGGCCTCGCTGCTGGCCTCGAACTCGCCGTAGGCCAGGCTGAGTTGATCGAGCAGCTGCAGGTCGAAGGCATTGCGCTTGGCGACCCGGTCCAGGCCGATGAGGAAGAGATGACCACGTTGTTCACGGCTGACGCGACTGCAACTGGGCTGGCTCATGGGGCATTTCCTCGGACGGTAAAGAGTGTCTCGGACCGACGGTATCGGCCGGCAAGATGAACCGTTTAAGCGTCATCCCCCGACAGGCGTGGGCCTGTGCAAAATAGACCTTTGCCGGATTATCCGCAAAGCCTGTGACAACTAGGTATTCAGCGGGTTTTTCCGATAAAAAAAACTCCCTTTTTTGAGTAATTCCGGTATAGTGCGCGCCGGCCTTTAACCGGGCCTCGTTTAGGTGATGCAATTCCCCGAAGTCAGCTTCGGCTGCTTGTCCGCTGCGCGGACTATCCTTGACGTTCATTTCTTTCAATCGTTTTCGCAAATCCCCGCCGACAAAGCTGCCAGGGTGACTCTTGAGTCTTACACGGCATGCGCAGCTTTGGAGCATGGGTCTTTGCGGATGCACTTAGAGGCAGACCCATGACCCAGGAAATCGGCGGCTTCGCCGCTCTTGAACTTCATCCCAATATTGTCGCTGCAGTAGTCGCTACCGGCTATGAAGAGCCTTCGGCCATTCAGCAGCAGTCGATCCCGATCATCCTCGCCGGTCACGATATGATTGGTCAGGCGCAAACCGGTACCGGTAAGACCGCCGCGTTCGCCCTGCCTATCCTGCACCGCATTGATCCGTCCAAGCGCGAGCCGCAAGCTCTGATCCTGGCCCCAACCCGTGAGTTGGCGCTGCAAGTTGCAACCGCTTTCGAAACCTACGCCAAGCAAATGCCGGGCGTAACTGTTGTGGCTGTCTACGGCGGCGCGCCGATGGGCCCACAACTGAAAGCAATCCGTAATGGCGCACAGATCGTTGTCGCCACTCCGGGCCGTCTGTGCGACCACCTGCGTCGCGACGAAAAAGTCCTGGCTACCGTGAACCACCTGGTTCTCGACGAAGCCGACGAAATGCTGAAACTGGGCTTCATGGATGACCTGGAAGTCATCTTCAAGGCCATGCCGGAAACCCGTCAGACCGTACTGTTCTCGGCCACCCTGCCGCAGTCGATCCGTGCGATCGCCGAGCGTCACCTGAAGGACCCGAAACACGTCAAGATCCAGAGCAAGACTCAGACCGTCACCGCGATCGAACAGGCTCACCTGTTGGTTCACGCTGACCAGAAGACTTCTGCTGTTCTCAGCCTGCTGGAAGTGGAAGATTTCGACGCCCTGATCATGTTCGTGCGCACCAAGCAAGCGACCCTGGACCTGGCCAGTGCCCTGGAAGCCAAAGGCTACAAAGCTGCTGCGCTGAACGGCGACATCGCCCAGAACCAGCGTGAGCGTGTGATCGACTCCCTCAAGGATGGCCGCCTGGACATCGTTGTGGCGACTGACGTTGCCGCCCGTGGCCTGGACGTACCGCGCATCACCCACGTATTCAACGTGGACATGCCGTACGACCCGGAATCCTACGTGCACCGTATCGGCCGTACCGGCCGTGCCGGTCGCGAAGGTCGTGCGCTGCTGCTGGTGACTCCACGCGAGCGCCGCATGCTGCAAGTGATCGAGCGTGTAACCGGTCAGAAGGTTGCCGAAGTTCGCCTGCCGGACGCTCAAGCCGTTCTCGACGCGCGCATCAAGAAGCTGACCAACAGCCTGTCGCCGCTGGTCGCTGACGCTGAATCGACCCACGGTGATCTGCTGGATCGCCTGACCGCCGATATCGGTTGCAGCCCGCGTGCCCTGGCCGCGGCCCTGCTGCGCAAGGCCACCAACGGTCAGGCGCTGAACCTGGCAGCGATCGAGAAGGAACGCCCACTGGTGCCGAACAGCGCGCCACGTGGCGACCGTCCTGAGCGTTCCGGCGATCGTCCTGATCGCGGCGAGCGTGAGCGTCGCGCACCGATGCCTCTGGCTGAAGGTCGTGCCCGTTGCCGTACCGCGCTGGGCGCGCGTGACGGTATCGCGGCCAAGAACCTGCTGGGCGCCATCCTCAACGAAGGCGGCCTGGCCCGCGAAGCCATCGGTCGCATCCAGGTGCGTGACAGCTTCAGCCTGGTCGAGCTGCCGGAGGAAGGTCTGGAGCGTCTGCTGACCAAGCTGAAGGACACTCGCGTGGCCGGCAAGCAGTTGAAGCTGCGTCGCTATCGCGAAGACTGATCAGTGCTGAGCTGATTGGTTGAACGAAAAAGTCCCCGCCTGGTGCGGGGATTTTTTTTGCCTGGGGGTTGGATCAGTTGTCGCATTGTGATGCGCCAGGCCCGGCAAGGGCATCAACCGAAGCGATAGATATCCATGCCCAGCGCGCCCATGGTGAAGCCTTGATGGGCGATGCTGAATTCGCCACCGGCGCCTCTGGCGAAGTACAGCGGCAGCAGGTGTTCATCGCTGGGGTGGCTACGTACGGCATTCGGCGCCTGGCGACGGTAGTCGTGCAACGCGGCTTCATCATTGGCGGCGAGTTTCTCGATTATCCAGTCGCGGAACGCCTTGGCCCACGGCTCGACGCTTTCCGGGCCGGCGTGCCAATCCAGTTCGCGCAGGTTGTGGGTAATGCTGCCCGAGCCGATCAACAACACCCCCTGTTGCCGCAGGCTGGACAGGGCAAGCCCGACCTGAGTCTGCAGGGCTGGTCCAAGGCGACTGGGCAGAGACACCTGGACCACCGGAATATCCGCCTGTGGGTACATCAGCGACAGCGGCACCCAGACCCCATGGTCGAACGGGCGCTGGTCGTCGAGCTGCGCCGGCAGGCCATCGGCCCTGAGCAACTGCGCCACCTGTTCCGCCAGTTCAGGCTGGCCGGGGGCGGGGTATTGCACGGCGAACAGCGCGGCGGGAAAGCCGCCGAAGTCATGCCAGGTTTGCGGTTGCGGGTTGCTGCTGACCCGCAGGTCCTGGCTTTCCCAGTGGGCCGACACCACCACTATGGCCTTGGGGCGCGGTAGCTCGGCGGCCAGGCGGGCGAGGGCCGGGCCGCTGGCGCCGGGTTCCAGGGCGAGCATCGGTGATCCGTGGGAGATGAACAGGCTAGGGAGCATGAATAAGGTCCTGAGCGTTAAGATGCACCATCTTCAATCAGATCATTGATCTGAATCTAATATAAGTTTTTGTGGTTTTTGATCGAATTTCAGGGTGATTTATGCAGCCGGAGTTTTGGCACAAACGGTGGGAACAGAATCAGATCGGCTTCCATTTGTCCGAGGTTAATCCTTACCTGCAACGCTACTGGCCCCAGTTGGAGCTGGCGTCGGGTTCGCGGGTACTGGTGCCGCTGTGCGGCAAGAGCCTGGACCTGAGCTGGCTGGCCAGCCAGGGCCATCAGGTGCTGGGTATCGAGTTGTCGGAGAAGGCCATCCAGGACTTTTTCAGCGAACAGCAGGTGCAGCCGCAGGTTGAGCTTCGAGGTGGATTCAAAGTCTATGAGTACGGCCCGATCCAGCTCTGGTGCGGCGACTTTTTTGCCCTGCAGGCCACGGATGTCGCCGGCTGCCAGGCGTTGTACGACCGCGCGGCGTTGATCGCCTTGCCGCCGCAGATGCGTGAGCGGTATGCGGCGCATCTGCAGTCGGTCCTGCCTCAGGGCTGCCAGGGGCTGCTGATCACTCTGGATTACGACCAGGCGCTGATGGCGGGGCCGCCTTTCGCCGTGCTCGATGACGAGGTCAAGGTCTTGCTCGGTAAGCGCTGGCAGCTGCAGGTCGAGGAGGTGCGGGACATTCTTGGCGAGAGCTGGAAGTTTCTCCAGGGCGGCGTGACCCGCCTCGAAGAACGGGTCTATCGCTTGCTGGCGCGCTGAGCCCCGGCCTTTTTCCAGACCATGAAAAAGGGCGACTTGCGTCGCCCTTTTTTGTGTTTGCCAGCGTTATCAGCCGCGACGACGGCTCAGGGCGTCGATACGCTCTTCCAGTGGAGGGTGGCTCATGAACATGCGAGCCAGGCCTTGTTTGAGGCCACCGTTGATGCCGAAGGCATTCAAGGTGTCGGGCATGTGCACCGGCAGGCCCTGTTCCGAGCGCAGGCGTTGCAGGGCGCCGATCATGGCCGCGGTACCGGCCAGTTGCGCGCCGGTTTCGTCGGCACGGAATTCGCGCTTGCGCGAGAACCACATGACGATGGCGCTGGCCAGGATGCCCAGGACCAGTTCGGCGAAGATGGTCGCGATGTAGTAGGCGATGCCCTGACCTTCTTCGTTCTTGAAGATCACCTTGTCGACGAAGTTGCCGATGATGCGCGCGAAGAACATCACGAAGGTGTTCACCACGCCCTGGATCAGCGCCAGGGTGACCATGTCGCCGTTGGCCACGTGACCGATCTCGTGGGCCAGCACGGCTTTCACTTCATCGGGCGAGAAACGCTCGAGCAGGCCCTGGCTGACCGCAACCAGCGCGTCGTTCTTGTTCCAGCCGGTGGCGAAGGCGTTGGCCTCGTAGGCCGGGAAAATACCGACTTCGGGCATCTTGATCCCGGCTTCGCGGGACAGTTGCTCGACGGTTTGCAGCAGCCATTGCTCATGACGAGTACGAGGCTGGGTAATGATCTGGGTGCTGGTGCTCATTTTCGCCATCCACTTGGAGATGAACAGCGAGAACAGGGAACCGGCGAAACCAAAGACCGCACAGAAAACCAGCAGCTGATTGAGGTTGAGATCAACCCCATTGGCCGCCATGAACCCGTTGAAGCCGAAAAGGCTCAGGGTGATGCTGGCAATCAGCACGACCGCCAGGTTAGTGGCCAAGAACAGCAGGATGCGCATCATGGTTGTAGAAATCTCCTCATGCTAAAGATGTAGCGTTCTGCGGGGTATATAAGGTGCGGCACCGGCCTATTCAACCGGGTGACTATTTCAAACTGTGTCCTGCAGGCTGATTTTAGACGCTTGCATGAGCTTTCTGTCGCAGTTGGGCAGCCACCGGAAGCCGAGCCGCACTTCAGAGGCATGCAACCACTGGGCACAAGGCGCAAGGCAAAGATACAGAAGGGTAGGCGTAGCAGGGAGTACAGAAGTGTTGCTGAATTAATCGCAGTGCGACCGGGGCGGCCGCACTGCGTCGCAAGGCTTACTGGCGATACGACTTGAGGAAGCTGCCGATACGGCCGATCGCCTGTTCCAGGTCATCGACCCGTGGCAGGGTCACGACGCGGAAGTGGTCCGGCCATGGCCAGTTGAAGGCGGTGCCCTGAACCACCAGCAGTTTCTCCGAGAGCAGCAGGTCCAGGACGAACTTCTCGTCGTTGTGGATCGGGCAGACTTTCGGGTCGATTTTCGGGAAGGCGTACAGCGCGCCCATAGGCTTGACGCAACTGACGCCGGGGATGTCGTTGAGCAGTTCCCAGGTGCGGTTGCGCTGTTCCAGCAAACGGCCCGGTGGCAGCACCAGGTCGTTGATGCTCTGATAGCCGCCCAGCGCCGTTTGAATGGCGTGCTGGCTCGGCACGTTGGCGCACAGGCGCATGTTGGCCAGCATGTCGATGCCTTCGATGTAGCTCTGGGCGTGGTGCTTGGGACCGGAAATGGCCACCCAGCCGGAACGGAAACCGGCCACCCGGTAGGACTTGGACAGGCCGTTGAAGGTCAGGCACAGCAGGTCCGGCGCCAGGGAGGCGGTGCAGACGTGCACGGCATCATCGTAGAGGATCTTGTCGTAGATCTCGTCGGAGAACACCACCAGGTTGTGCTGGCGTGCCAGTTCGAGCATGTCCAGCAACACTGCCTTGGGGTACACCGCGCCGGTCGGGTTGTTCGGGTTGATGATCACCAGGGCCTTGGTGTTCGGGGTGATCTTGGCCTTGATGTCGGCGATGTCCGGCCACCAGTTGGCCTGCTCGTCGCACAGGTAGTGCACCGGGTTGCCGCCGGCCAGGCTCACGGCCGCGGTCCACAGCGGATAGTCCGGGGCCGGGACCAGCACTTCGTCACCGTTGTTGAGCAGGGCCTGCATGGCCATGACGATCAGTTCGGAAACGCCGTTGCCCAGGTAGATGTCTTCGATGCCGACGCCTTCCACCTGCTTTTGCTGGTAGTACTGCATGACGGCCTTGCGTGCGCTGAACAGGCCCTTGGAGTCGCTGTAGCCCTGTGCGGTCGGCAGGTTGCGGATTACGTCCTGGAGGATTTCGTCCGGCGCTTCGAAACCAAAAGGCGCCGGGTTGCCGATGTTCAGCTTGAGGATGCGATGGCCTTCCTCTTCCAGGCGTTTGGCGTGCTTGAGCACTGGGCCGCGAATGTCATAACAGACGTTGGCGAGCTTGTTCGATTTGCTGACCTGCATGGCGATGTGTTCCCGAAAATGAACGATCCAGACGGTGAGTGAGCTACCGTACTGGGAATCCTGCGTTTGCACACAGGCCTGAAGCCTGGGTTCGCGGCGGCAAAATCCGTTTGAACCCGTGTAACACGGCTGCCAGACTGGCGTCTAACGAGGCGCAATCATACGTGCCGCCCGATCCGTGGAAAAGATACAGATCGGGCTTTTTCAGTTGCAGAGGAAGGACCATGGAAAAGCTGGAAAAAACCCTTGAAGAATGGCGTGCCATGCTCGATCCGGAGCAGTACAACGTCTGTCGTCTCAAAGGCACCGAACGACCGTTCTCGGGCAAGTACAACGCCACCAAGACCGACGGTGTGTATCACTGCATCTGCTGCAATGCGCCGTTGTTCGACTCCAGGGCCAAATTCGATTCCGGTTGCGGCTGGCCGAGCTTCTACGAGCCAATCGGCGAGAGCGCCATGGTCGAGATCCGTGACCTGAGCCACGGCATGATCCGTACCGAAGTGGTCTGCGCCAAATGCGATGCGCACCTGGGGCATGTGTTCCCGGACGGTCCGCCGCCGACCGGCCTGCGCTACTGCATCAACTCGGTGTGCCTGGACCTGGTTCCACGCTGACCGGAGCGAGCGGCCAAGGCGATTTTTCGGAATCGCTTTTCGATTTATTAAATTGCGCACAATTTAATTGAGTACTACTTTTATCGGACCTTTCATTTCTGGAGTCCGCACCATGAGTGACACATTGCTGAACATCCCGTGCACCACCATCAAGGGTGAGCAAAAGACCCTGGCCGACTTCGCCGGCAAGGCCGTGCTGGTGGTCAACACTGCGAGCAAGTGCGGTTTCACCCCGCAGTACAAGGGCCTGGAAGAACTGTGGCAGACCTACAAGGACCGGGGCCTGGTGGTGCTGGGCTTTCCCTGCAACCAGTTCGGCAAGCAGGAGCCGGGCAACGAAGGGGCCATTTCCGAGTTCTGCGAGCTGAACTACGGCGTCAGCTTTCCGCTGTTCAAGAAGATCGACGTCAATGGCGCCGAGGCGCATCCGCTGTTCGTGCAACTGAAAAAACGCGCGCCGGGGGTACTGGGTTCCCAGGGCATCAAGTGGAACTTCACCAAGTTCCTGATCGGCAAGGACGGCGCGCTGGTCAAGCGTTTCGCCCCGGCCACCAAGCCCCAGGACCTGACCGGCGAGATCGAAGCCCTGCTCAAATGACCGACCTGTTCGCCGACTCGCTGAAACTCGACAGCCAGCTGTGCTTCAAGCTGTACGCCGCCTCGCGGGCCGTGGTGCGGGGCTACAAACCGATGCTCGACCAGTTGGGGCTGACCTACCCGCAGTACCTGGTGATGCTGGTGCTCTGGGAATGGCAGGCCACGCCCCCCGAGCTGCCGACGGTCAAGGCGCTGGGGGAGCGCCTGGCGCTGGATTCCGGGACCCTGACGCCGTTGCTCAAGCGCCTTGAACAGCTGCAACTGGTGCAGCGCCAGCGATCGTCCCGGGACGAGCGCGAGGTGCACCTGAGCCTGAGCGCGGCCGGCCTGGCGCTGCGCGATCAGGTGCCGCCGCTCAAGGCGGCGCTGTTATGCGACAGCGGGGTCGACCTCGACAGCCTGAGCGAATTGCGCCATGGCCTGGACCGGTTGCTGGCCCAGGTCAAAGCGCCGTCGTAGTCGGCACCCAGAGGTCCAGCAGGGCAATCAGCTCTTCACGACGGAAGGGCTTGGACAGGTAGTCGCTCATGCCCGCGGCCCGGCAGCGCTCGCGCTCTTCGGGCATGGCATTGGCGGTCAGGGCGACGATCGGCAGGTCCGGCCAGCGGCCGCTGCGGCGGATCTGCCGACTGGCCTCGTAGCCATCCATCACCGGCATGTTGCAGTCCATCAGCACCAGGTCGAAATGCTGGTGCTCCAGCACGTCCAGGGCCTCGGCACCCTGGGAGGCGACCGTCACCTCGCAGCCGAGCTTGCTCAACATGCCTTTGGCCACCAGTTGGTTCACCGGGTTGTCCTCCACCAGCAGGATAAAGGCGCGGCGCAGGGGCGCCAGGGTTTCCAGCTGGGTTTCATTGATCACCGCGGTTTCGGCCAGCAGGGCCCGGCGCAGGGTCTGATACAGGGCGTTGCGCGCCAATGGCCGCGCCTGTTGCTGCAACGGCGCCAGGGCGCTGGCTTCTTCGCTGGGCAGGAAACTGCCGTAGGCGGTGACCAGCAGAATCGGCGCGCTGATGCTCGGGCGCAGGCCGAACAGGCATTCCGGGCAGTCGGTGATCAACAGGTCCGGCTTCTGCCCGAGCAGTGACTCGTCGAGATCGCAGCGCCGATACTCCAGCCCCCAGAACGGCAACTGCACGCTCAACAGTTCGGCCAGGCCGCTGCCTTCGGAGGTAATGGCCAGTACCTGGCCGTGCAGCGGCGGCGGTGGGCTGGCTGACGTGTGGCAGGGCAGCGGCAGGTCGGCACAGAACTGGCTGCCGAAACCCACCTCCGAGCTGATGCTCAGGCGCCCCTGCATGGCTTCGCAGAGGTTGTAGGTCAGGGCCAGGCCCAGGCCGGTGCCGCCGTATTGCCGGGTGATCCCGGCACCGGCCTGGGTATAGGGCTGGAAGATCTTCACCTGGGCCTCGCGGGCGATCCCGATGCCGGTGTCGCAGACTTCGATCCTGACCCCGTCCTCGAACGTACGCAGACGCACATCGACACGGCCGAAGCGGGTGAACTTGAGGGCGTTGGACAGCAGGTTGCTGACGATCTGCCGCACGCGCGTGGGGTCGCCGAGGACCAGGGCCGGAAACTCCGGCTCGATCAGGCAGGCCAGCTCGACGCTTGGCGCGGCGTTCTGCGACAGCAGGTTGGCGGTGTCTTCCACCAGTACCCCGAGGTCGAAGGGGATGCGCTCCAGTTCCAGCTGGCCGGCGTCGAACTTGGACATGTCGAGAATATCGTTGAGCAGCTCCACCAGCACTTTGCCGGAGTCGTGGGCGATCGACAGTTGCTGGCGTTGTTCGGCGTTCAGCGGGCTGTCCAGCGACAGGGCGATCATGCCCAGCAGGCCGTTGAGCGGGGTGCGGATTTCATGGCTCATGTTGGCCAGGAAGGCGGCACGCGCCTGGGCCATGTCGAGGGCGGTGCTACGGGCGACTTCCAGTTCTTCGTTGGACTGGCTCAGCCGGTCGTTGATCGCCTTGAGCTCGGTGGTGCGCGCCGAGACGATGTTTTCCAGCTGCCCGAGATAGTCGGTCAGGCGGTTTTCGGCATTGCGCCGTTGCTGGATCTCGGTGGCCATGTTGTCGAACTGCTGGTTGGCGACCTTGACCAGCACGCCGATCTCGTCCTGTTCGTGGCTGGGCGGGAAGTCCAGCCGGGTCTGGTCGGGGCTGCGCGGATCGCGCCCGCTGAGTTCGCGAATGACGCCGACCAGGGGTTTGGTCAGCATCACGTAGAACAGCGCCAGAAGCAGCCCGGTGAGGATCAGGCTGCGCACGAAACCGTTGATCAGGGTGATTTCCGCACGGCGCAGGAAGCGGCTGCCGAACGAGTAGGTGTCGACTTCCAGGTGCAGGACGCCGAGGGATTCCGAGGGCAGGTGGTCGAGGTACAGGCGGTCCTGGAACTCGCGCTTGGCGCCGAATAGGAAGTCGCTGAGCATCCGGTAGGAGCTTTGCTGGGCCGGCCGGGTGACGTTGGCCAGCAAAGTGTCGTTGTTGTCGATCAGCCGGGCGCGGATGATCGCCGGCGAGCGCAGCAGGCCGAGCGTCAGCTCCTGGGCGAGCTCGGCGTCGATGTTATAGGCGATACGCGAGGCCGGATTGTGGCTGATTTCCAGGAGTGCGTTGATTTCCCGGTTGATGGAGGCATCTTCACTGGCATAATCGATGCCGATTTGCAGCAGACTGAGCGCCGTCCCCAGGACAAAACCGACCAGCACAGTGAGCCTGGCTTGCTTGTAAGACAGGCGGTTGGTGAACTTGATGTCCATGGGGTGTTGAACCAATTTCCGTTTCCCTTCGCTGGGCAAGCATAGCTGATCATCAGTGTGTGCCGGCAGGGCTCGGCGCCGTTCGCCTGCGGTAGACCTGGCATGCGCAAGGTCGTTGCGTCTGCGTGCCACATCATTACTGGGAACCTGCCCGAGGAGAAGTTGTGGAATCTCGATTGAATGCTTTTCTTGAGCGCGCCGATGCGGTTCTGGCGCGTATCGAGCCGCTGTTGCCCGCGCCGCGACAAGCCATCGACTGGACCCAATGCCTGGCCGCGCGCTGGCAGCGTGAGGGCCGCAGCGGTTTCCTGCTGCCGCTGGACGTCAGCCTGGACATGCGCCTGTCCGACCTGATCGGGGTCGATAACCAGCGCGACCAGCTGGGGCGCAATACCCGGCAGTTTCTCGACGGCCTGCCGGCCAACCACGCCTTGCTGTGGGGCTCGCGCGGCACCGGTAAATCGTCGCTGGTCCGCGCGCTGCTGGCCGAGCATGCCCAGCACGGCCTGCGCCTGATCGAGATCGAGCGCGATCACCTGGCCGACCTGCCGCGGGTGGTGGAGCAACTGGTCAAGCTGCCGCAGCGTTTCGTGCTGTTCTGCGACGACCTGTCGTTCGAGTCGGGCGAGGGCGACTACCGGGTCCTCAAGAGCGTGCTCGACGGCTCGCTGGAGCAGGCCCCGGACAATGTGCTGCTGTACGCCACGTCCAACCGCCGGCACCTGGTTCCGGAGAAGGAAAGCGACAACGAGAACTGGAAGCGCGTCGATGGCGAGCTGCACCCGAGCGAAGCGGTGGAAGACAAGATTGCCTTGTCGGACCGTTTTGGCCTGTGGTTGTCGTTCTACCCCTTCACCCAGGAGCACTACCTGAACGTGGTCGAGCACTGGATCGGCGAGTTGGGACGCAAGGCGGGCCTGCAATGGCAGCGTGACGAAGCCCTGGACATCCTCGCCGTGCGCTGGGCCACCGGCCGTGGCAATCGCAATGGTCGCTGCGCGTATCAGTTCGCGCGCTACTGGGTAGGTTTGAAGTTGTTGGAGCAAAAAGCATGATCGATCTGCAAAACACCGGCAAAGGCCTGGACGGCTATGCCTTGCTGTGCGCCCAGCTGGAATCGTTGCTGGCCGACGAGCGCGATTTCATCGCCAACGCCGCGCAATTCTCGGCGTTTCTGTTCAACCAGCTGGACGACTTGAACTGGGCCGGGTTCTACCTCAATCGCAACGAGGAACTGGTGCTCGGCCCGTTCCAGGGCCAGATCGCCTGTGTGCGCATTCCCTTCGGTCGTGGTGTGTGCGGCGCGGCCGCGGCGAGCCTGCAGACCCAGCGGGTCGAGGATGTGCACGCGTTCCCCGGGCATATCGCCTGCGACAGCGCTTCCAACAGTGAGCTGGTGGTGCCCCTGGTCAAAGAAGGGCGGCTGATCGGCGTGCTGGACCTGGACAGCCCGAAAATCGCCCGTTTCACCCTCGAGGACCAGGCCGGCATCGAGCGCCTGGCGGCGATCTTCCTGCGCCTGACCGACTGCTGAGCCTCGTCAGACCCTGAGCCCGGCCTTGCCCAGCACGGCCTCGGGGTCTACCCCGTCGATCTGCTGCGGTTCCATGAAGCGGTCAGCGTACTGCTGGTAGATCCCGGTCTGGATGAACAGCTCGAACAGTTCCGGATCGATATGGGCAGTGCGGCACATGGTTGCCATGATGCCCAGCGCTTCGCTCAGGGTCTTGCCTTTCTTGTAGGGACGGTCCGCCGCCGTCAGGGCTTCGAAGATATCGGCGATCGCCATCATCCGCGCCGGCAGGCTCATCTGCTCCCGTTTCAGCTGCTTGGGATAACCGCTGCCATCCATTTTCTCGTGATGGCCGCCGGCGATCTCGGGAATGCTGCTCAAGTGGCTGGGGAAGGGCAGATGGTTGAGCATCAGGATGGTCTGCACCATGTGATGGTTGATCACGTAGCGCTCTTCCCGGGTCAGCGTGCCTTTGCCAATGCTCAGGTTGTACAGCTCGCCACGGTTGTATTTGTAAGGCGGGACATCGAGCTTGAAGCCCCAGGGATTGTCCGCCGGGATCAGCTCGGCGGGGTTGCGTTCGATCAGTTGCTCGGGCTTGTCGGCCAGCAACTGTTCGGTGACCGGCAGGGGCGGCGCCGGTGTGCGTTGCTGGCGGTGGTTTTCTTCCCATGACACGCCCAGGCGGTCGTCCAGCGTCCGGCTCCAGGTGCGCTGGGCGATCCTCGCCAGCCGTTGCAGATCGGCCTCGCCCATGGCTTCGGTGCCCAGGTTGCAATGGGCGATAAAGGCAAAGTCGTCGTCCAGTTCCACCAGGCTTGCATCGCGGGTCGCGGCCAGGGAAACCTCATCGCCACCCTGGGCGCGAGCCTGCCAGTAGTCGATCCAGGCATCGCGCTTGAGCACCTCGACGCGGGTGCGGATTTCATGGATACGGTCGTTCAGGGTTTCCAGCTTGGTGGCCTTGTCGACCACGTACTCGGGGGTGGTGATCTTGCCGCAATCGTGCAACCAGGCGGCGATATGCAAGGCCTCCCACTCATCTTCGCTGGGCTGGTAGGTGCTGAACGCCGGCTGCTGGCTGGCCGCGGCGGCCTGGGCGAGCATCAGCGTCAGTACCGGCACCCGCTGGCAATGCCCGCCGGTGTAAGGGCTCTTGGCGTCGATGGCCCCGGCCAGCAGTTGGATGAAGGCGTCGAGCAATTGTCTTTGCCGGTTCTGCAGGCGCTGGCTGTCGATGCTGACCGCCGCGGCGCCGGAAACCGCCTGCAGGAACGCGACGCGGTCCGGGCCGAGTTTTTCCAGGTCGGCTTCCTGGCCGCTATCGGCCAGCAGCAGCACAAGGATGCCGACGGTTTCGTTGTGGCGATTGTGCAGGCGGATACCGATCAGGTGCACGCTGGGGCAGTTCATCGCCAGCAGCACGCCTTGCAGGTCGGCCGCCTGCTCGAACCCCAGGGTCGTGACCAGGCTCTCGCCGTTCGCCAGTTGCCGCAGCCATGCGGGGCTTGCCTCGTGCTGGATGTCCTGGCTGCGTACATCGAACGCCTGCAGGTCCTGGACAACATCGGCGATGATCAGGCCGTGGGGCTTGAGGTTCATGCCATCGTTTTCGCGCAGGTAGATCAGCCCGGCCTGGGCCTGGCCGATCTTCATGGTTTCAACCAGCACCCGTTGCAGCAGCGGGTCGAAGCGGGTTTCCGCGGAAAGGCTGGCGGTGATCTCGAAAAAGCTGGCCAGGGTTTCCTTCATGCGGGCCATCGACACGCTTAACTGGTCGATTTCCAGCACGGGTGAGCGGCGGGTCAGCGGGTAATCGAAATCGAAGCTGCGGATGGCATCGGCTTCCTGCACCAGGGCGCGCAGCGGCCTGACCAGCACGCGCGAGGTCAGCCAGCCGAGCGGCAGGCACAACAGCAGAATGCCCAAGGTGATGAGCGCGCCTTGCCAGCGCAGGCGATAGGCATCCGTCAGCAGCTCGTCCTCGGGCACCAGCAGCGCCAGCTGCAACCCACCGGGCCCACCTTCCTGCAGGTGCTGGCTGGCAACTATCCATTGGCGATCCCCGAGCCGCAGGCGGTTGCCCTGGGCCTTGCCTTGCAGCAACGCGTCGAGAGCCGGGTTCAGGTCGTTGGCGCGGATCAGCCGGGCGCTCTGTTCTTCGACGATCAGGCGACGGCTGTCCGGGTAGGCCACGGCATGGCCATTGCCATCCACCAGAGCGATTTCGGTGCTGGGCGTGACCCGATGCTTGGCCAGGGTCGCCGAGAGTTGTTCCAGGGTCAGGTCGGCCCCGATCACCGCCTGGTTGCCGCTGCGGCGGGCGAGGGTGGTGCCGACGTTGCGGGTCGAGAAAAAGACGTAGGGCTCGGTGGTGATCTGATCGGTGTCGTCCTTGGCGCCCGCAAACCAGTTGCGGGCGCTCGGGTCGTAGGATTCCTGGGGGTTGTCGCGGCGGCTGACGGGGCCGAGGCTGGCGTCGTAGAACAGCGACTGCGAATGCAGTTGCCCGGTGTGGCGGTCTCGCTCGATGCTCCAGACTTCGTAGGCCGCGGCTTCAGGGGCCTGGCGAGCTTGTTTCAAAGCCTGGGTGCGCAAGGGCCGGACCATGAAAAAATCCCCATCGGCATAACCCACATAGAGTGAGGCCAGGTCGGGGTTGTCCTTGAGCGATTGGCTGAAAGGCCCAAGCAGCGCCAGGCGTTGCTCGAGGTCGCCGGCCTGGATGGCCGGGTTGCCCACCAGCAGGCTGAGCAGATGGCGAATCGGTTCGTAAGTCGCTTTCAGGTCCAGTTGCACGTCCTGTTCGATGCGCTGGAACAGTTTTTCACTGCTGGAAAGGATGATGCGGGTGGTCTGCTGGTAATTGAAAAAGCCCAGCACCACGCCGGTCAGCAGAAGCAGGCAGGTGAACATCACGCTGATATGCACATGGAGAGGAAATCGGCGTTTATCGAATGACAGCGTGCTTGGCATTGCAGCTCTCTCCAGGGGGCGCGTGATGCGCAACTCAACGTTTGAGCATAGTTAAGGCAGGTGCATTGCGCTCAGGGGAGGCAGCTCCGGGGGGCGTTGCGAATTGCATTGCCATGAGGCTTTTGGGGTCGACTGACAGGATAGTGGCTTTTTGATATTTGCCTGGCAACTAGCCGCACCACAAGTTGCTGCGCTGGTGATGGGGATCAGGTCGTAGCCGGGCTGTGCTGTTGATCGATTTGCCACAGCAGGGCCCGTTCGAGCTTGAGCATGGCCTGTTCCAGGGCGGTTCTGCGCTGCATCAGGGTTTGCCTGTCCGCGTCTTGCAAAACAGCCTGCTCAAGGGCTTCGCACTGCGTTTCAAGGTCTTTTGCCTGCACCATCAGGGCCGAGCCCTTGATCTTGTGGGCGAGTTCCGCCAGTGCCTGGGGCGGGGGCTCGCAGGGCAGGGCCATCAGTTGCTGGCGGTCCCGGTAGCTGCAATGCAGCAGTTCGGTAAGGATGCGCAGGGCGAACTGCGGTTTGCCGCGGGACAGGGTGCGCAGCGCCTTCAGGCTGAACACGCCATTCCAGGGCCGCGGTTGCAGGCCCGCCAGTTTATGGCCGAGGGTCGCCAGGCCGACAGGCTTGAACAGGCAGTCATCGATGCCGGCCTGTTCGCACTGCTGCCTCTCTCGCGGCCTGGGGCTGGCGGTCACCCCCAATACCCGGCAAGCCGCGCGGGACTCCAGGCGTTCATGCTCGCGGATGGCGCGGACCAGGTCGTAGCCGTGCATACCCGGCATATTGCAATCGACGATGAGCAAGTCGAAGAACCCCTTGCACCAGAGCTCGAAGCCTTGCTCGACGTCTTCGGCGGTGCGGCAACGGTGCCCGAGAAAGTGCAGTTGTTCGCTCAGCAGCAGGCGGTCCGCCGCATGGTCATCGATCACCAGTACGTTCAAGGCCCGGGTGGCAGGGGCAATGAGTGGTTCGACGAGGGGCGCGGGTTTTCGCGCTGGCTGACAGGCCAGCGGCAACAGGACCCGGACTTCCGTGCCTATGCCCGGCTGGCTGGTCAGTTGCAGCGTGCCCTGCATGAGCTCGCAGAGGTGACGGCAAATGGTCAGGCCCAGCCCTGCGCCGTCAGGTCTGGATGGGGTGCGAGCCTGGGCCTGGAAGAAGGGTTCGAACAGCCTGTGCTGATCCTGCTCGTCGATGCCGATGCCGCTGTCCGTCACTTGCAGCATCAGCCGCACCTGTTGCGGCTGTGTGGCCGCTTGCAGGTCGAGATGGATTTTGACCTGACCCTGTTCGGTGAACTTGATCGCGTTGTGCAGCAGGTTGCCCAGAACCTGCTTGAAACGCAGTGGGTCGAGCAGCACATCGACTGGCTCGACGCTGGAGTGGACGGTCGGTAGCAGCTTGAGGTGCTTCTCCCGGGCCTGGCTGTCGAACTCCCTGACGATGGATTCGACAAGGGCGCGCGGCTCGAGCCATTCGGGCGCCAGGTCCAGGCACCCCGATTCGATGCGGGCGATATCGAGGGTGCCGTCGACCAGGCCCTGCATCGCCCGGGCCGAGCGATAAGCCATTTCAATGACCGGACGATCCTGGGACTGGCTGTCGGAGCGCTGCCGCAGCAGTTCCAGCGCCCCGATCAGGGCATTCATGGAGCGGCGCAGTTCGTGGCTGGTGCTGGCCAGGAAAGCGCTTTTCGCCAGGCTGGCTGCTTCGGCCTGTTGTAGGGCGGCCTTGAGGCTGTCGCTGAGCCGATGGCGTTCGCTGATATCGACCCAGCCGCCGATGATGCCCTGGACCTCGCCGTTCGCGTCCCGGTAGGGCAGGACCCAGTGCTGGACGGTCAGCTCCTCTGTGTTCAGGCGTAGTGGCCGGTCACGCAGCAACGGGCTGTCTTGCGCCATGACGCGCTGGTAGTCGGTGTGATATTCGCGGGCCTGCTGGGGATCGTCCAAAAGTCCCTGCAACAGGCTTTTGCCGATGACCTCTTCGCGCCGGGCGGCGAAGCTTTCCAGGTAGCTGGCATTGCAGCTTTGCAGCAGGCCCTGGCGGTCGCGCACGTAAGTCGGATGCGGCACGCCGTCGATCCAGGCCTGCATGAAGGCGAGCTGCTGCCTGAAGTCATGGGTGGCCTGTTGCTGCTGGGTCAGTCGCCGGTGCAGCCAGGCATTCCAGCCCAGGGACGCCAGCAGCGGCACGCCGAGCACCAGGCCTGCGAGCAGGAGCAGCCCGCGATGCCCGTTATCGAGAGGCGGGGCGGTGGCCGATTCAAGACAAGGCGCCGTGTCAGGGCACTGAGGGAGGGATGTCATTGCGGACTCTGGTTGCCCGGCCTCGACCAGGCCAAACAACAGGAACAGCGAAACTGCCGTGGCCGTCAGGGTTAAATAATAAAGAATGGGTTTGAACATCCTGTTTCTCACACCAGTTCGTGACGTTGTGCCAACTCGATAAGTTCCGCCATGGAAGTCGCGCGAAGTTTGTGCATGATTCTTTTTTTATAGGTACTGACGGTCTTGCCACTGAGAAATATGCTGTTGGCTATTTGCGTGCTGGTGCTGCCCTTGGCAAAAAGTTGCAACACCATCAATTCCCGATCGCTGAGCAACATCAAGCGGCTCAGTTCGTTGTTTGCCGTTTCATCCTGACGCGGCGTTTGCAGGGCATGGCTCGGAAAGTAGTTGTAGCCGCACAACACCGCCTTCATGGCGCTGAGCACTTCGCTCAGGTCTTCCTGCTTGCACACATAGCCGCAGGCCCCGGCCTGCATGCAGCGCGCGGCGAACAGGGCCGGCGATTGCGCCGTCAGCACCAGCACCCGCAAGGACTTGTCCAGGGCGCCGAAACGCAGCAGCAGTTCCAGCCCGTCGAGCTTGGGGATGCTGATATCGAGCACGATCAGGTCCGGCATGCTGTCGCGAACCATTTGCAGGGCATCGACACCGTTATCGGTTTCGCCGACGACTTTATAACCCTCATGTTCCAGCAACATGCGGATGGCCAGTCGGATAACGGGATGGTCGTCGATGATGAAAACAGAACTCATGGTCAAACCCGTGGAAATAAATACAGGTCTGGACCTTAGCGCAGGCAGGACAGTGGATATATGCGGGTTAAGGCGGGGTTGGGGACAATAAGGCAGTTCTTACATGAAAGACGGTTTCGGATTACAGCAGTTTTTCAGTTGAAAGTAGGAATGAGTATCCAGCCATGTAAAAGGTAAGGAGATGTTGGAGGTTTAGTGCACTTTTTCGCAGGGCAATAAAGGGCGCTGAGAAGAGAAGGGAGCCAGGCAAGGCTGCCCCCCGTTCATGGGGGGCAGCCGCTCACGGAGCGCTTGCCTCAGGGCGCTTTCTGATCGATGCCGGCCTGCAGCAGCTGGCTGTCGCTATGGCCACCGACGCGCAGCGGCCCCAGGTTGAACGCCTGGTCGTTGCGGGTGGCGTCGTCCTGCTTGCGGGTCAGCTCATCCTTGGCGCCAAGGACCAGGTTGACCGGCGACTTCGACAGGTTGAGCCCGACGTCGGCGCGGTAATCCGTGCCCGCCAGTGCGGTGCTCTTGACGGTCGAGCCGCCGAGGTCGACCTTGCCTTCGCTGGCGCCGATCCGCGCACCGCTGAGCTGGGTTTCACCCGACACCTGCAGGTTGACCCCGCGGCTGCCACTGATGCCAGAAGCCTCTGCCACGCTGTCCTTGCTCTGACGGCTGACATTCAGGTTCAGGGTCGGCGTGTAGGAGGTGTTGCCGCTCTTGTCGCCGAACAGCACGCCTTGTGCGGTGTTGGTCAGCTTGCTGCCAGCGCCGGTTTTCTCGCTGACGGCGTAGCTGTCGCTGGTTTTCGGCCAGACCCGTTCCTTGAGGCTGGAGAAGCGATCGCCCAAGGCTTCGGTCTTGTCGGCGAGGTAGCTCTTGGCTTTGTCTACGCCGCGACCGAAGGCGCCCTTGGGTTCCGGGTTGACGTCATAGCTGCCGCTGCGGGTGAATTTCTCGCCCAGGCGTTCCTTGGCGATTTCGGCCTTGTTCACCAGGTTGTCCTTGGCCGCAGTCAGGCGTTCGGTGCCTTTGTCGACGACGTTTTCCAGCTTCTCGCGGTGCTTGTCGAAACCGCCTTCGGCCTTGGCCTGCAGCTTGTCCTTGAGCGGGCCGGTCTGCTTGGTCAGCTTGTCGACCACGCCAGGCTGGTTTTTCTCGGCATCCAGGCGGGCGTCGAGGTTGACCGTGGTGCTGCTGAGCTGGTCCTTGCGGCTCTCCACCTTGAGGTCGCCACCGATCCGCCCATCGACCTGATTGGCGTCGATGCGCGCCCCTGCCAGATGGGTGTCGCCGTTGCTATTGAGCGTCACCTGGTCGGCCTTGATCAGGCTGTTGTGCTGGGTGGTGCTGTGCAGTTGCTCGACGTCGATCTTGGCCCGGGCATGGATACCGCGATCGGTTTTCGGCGATTCGTGTTCGCCGGCGTCGGCCCGGGTGGTCTTGCCACCGTTGCCGCCGGCACCCAGGGTCAGGCCCCAGTTGTTGTGGGCCTGGGTGGACTGCGCCGACTCCTGGTAGATCCCGCCCTGGTCGGCGCTGAGGGTGACACCCTTGGCCTCGATCTGGGTGCCCTGCAGGTGCAGCGCGGTAGTGCTGTCGGAGCCGCTGGCGAGTGTTACCTGGCCATTGCTGTGCAGTTGCCCGCCGGTCTGGCTCTGGTCCTGTTCCGAGACCCGGCCGATGTTGAAGTTGGCGCTCAGGTTGGCGCTCTTGCCGCTGCTCTGCTCGCTGCTGGTCTTGCTGGCGCCGCCCGTCAGGCCGCCACCGAGGTTGCTGCCCTGGCTGCTATGGGTATCGACCGCGGCCTGCAGGTCGAGCTTGCCGCCGGCGTTCAGGTTGATGTCGCCGGTCTTGGCGGTCTTGCTGCCGATGGTGGTGCCCTGGAGGATCAGGTCGCCGCCGCTGGTCAACTCGATCGGGCCCTTGCCCTGGATAGTTGCCACCCGCGCCTGGCTGTCCTGCTGATCCAGGCGCTTGTGGTCCAGTTGTACGCCGGCGCCGAGGTTGAGGTTATTGCCGTTGGCGCCCGGTGCGCTGCCGACGGTGAGCGAGGCATCGCCGCGCAGGCTGGAGTCGCTGCTGTTCTGCCGGTCATTGGCCTGGTTCAGCGCCAGTTCGCCGCCGCTGTGCAGCTTGACGCCGGCGTCGCCGCCATCGAACCGGCTGCCTTCGTACTGGCCATCGCCGTTCAGCACGATGTCCACACCCTGTTTGCCCACATAGCTGCCGACTACCGCCTTGCTGCTGTCGCTGCGCTTGTCGCTGCTGCCGCCGGCGCCGCTGCCACGCACGTTCACGTCCTCGCCAGTGGTGGTGTAGACCCGCACGCCGGCCTTGGCGTCCAGTGCCTGCTCGCTGCTGCTGTGGGTATCGCTGGCGGCCTTGGCCACCTGGCTGCCGGCGTCGATCTTCAGCGCACCTTGAGTCGCCTCGTAGCGGCTGCCTTCATCCTGCAGCTGGCCGGCGACCTTGACCTCGACCTGGCCACCCGTGAACTGGCTGACCACGGCGGTGCTGCCTTGCTCGGTGCGCTGTTTGTTCTGGTGGCCGACTTCCACGTCCAGGCCAACATTGGGTTGTTCCAGGGCATCGAGCAGGCCCGGTTGATGGAACTTGCGCTGGGCCACGCCTTCGATGGCTTTTTCCACCGGGCGGGTCAGGCCCTTGTATTCGACGTTGGCGCCGATATCGGCGCTCCAGGTGTTTTCCTTGTGGCTGGTGGACTCACTGTCGTGCGCCGCGCGGTTGTCGACCTGCTCGGCCTTCACCAGCAGCTTGTCGCCGGCCTTGACCTGGGCACCCTCGGTCACCAGGGCGTTGCCGGCCTTGATGGTCAGGTTGCCGGTGGCATTGATGCCGGTGGTGTTGGCGGTGCGGGTATCGCGGGTGTCCTGGGTACTGCTGTGGGCGAACTCCACACCGTTGCCGGCGCGGTCCAGGCCGCCGGTGTAGTAGAAGCCGCCGCCGGTGGTGCGGGTGTCGGTGCTGCTGCTCTTTTGGTCGTGATCGGCCAGCAGCTCGACCTGCTGGCCGCTGAGGCTGGCATCGCCGTGGGTGGCTTTCAGGTCGCCGCCCTTGATGCTCAGGTTGCCCTTGGCAGCGACTTCCAGGCTGCCGCCGCTGAGGCTCGAACCCTGTTGCTGGGTGTCGTCGGTCTTGACCGTTTTCTGCTGGTCTTCGTAACGCACGCCGGCGCGGTATTGCCGGGTGCCCGGGGCGTTTTCCTTGGCATAGGCGTCGAAGCCACGGGTGTGGGTCGTTTTTTCGCTCTGCGTAGTGTCCTGCGCCGAGTCGATCTTGATGTCGCCGTCGGCCTCGGCCTTGAGCTCGCCGGTCGCGGCCACGTACGCGCCGCTGATGGCGATGTCCTTGGCACTTTCGAGCTTGAGGTTGCTGTCCGAGCGCAGGTCGCTGGTGACGGTGGTGCTGTCTTTGCGGTTCTGCCGGCTTTCGTCCTTGGTGATACCGAAGAACTTGCTGTCCTTGCTGTAGCTGTTGTCGTGGGAGCGGTCCTGCACGCCGTCGATGGTCAGCGAGCCTTTTTCGCTGATCACGCTGGCCTGCTTGCCGCCGCGGGCCTGGCTGCCGCTGATGCGGACCTCGTCGGCCTTGACGATCAGGTCGCCCTTGGCATTGACCTTGCTGCCCTTGTTCAGGGTCTTGCCCTTGTCGCCGTCGCCGTTCTTGCCGAAGAAGCTGCCACCGACCAGGTCGCCGGAATAGGACTTGTCGCTGTTGCTCTGGGTGCGGCTGGCGCTGGTGATGTCCACCTGGCGCCCGGTCAGCTCGATATTGGTGCTGGCCAGTTCGGCGCCCTGCAGTTGCAGTTGCTTGCCGCTGGTCAGGTGCAGGTCGTCGCCAGCCTCCAGTTGGCTGGTGATGCTGCGTTGCTCGCTGCTGGACTTGTCCCAGTCGGCTTTCCACAGGTGCTTGCGGTGCCGGCCCTGATCGCGTTGTTCGTGGGTTTCGGTGGCGGCGGTCAGGCGCAGGTCGGCACCGCTGTCGACTGTCAGCTTGTTTTTGGCCTTGATCTGGCTGGCCTTGATTTCGGTGTTGGCGCGGGCCTTGAGCTCGGCATCGCGGCGGGCGGTCAGTTGGTTGCCGTGCTGACGGCTGTCGCTGTCGGTCAGGGTACGGTCGTAGGTTTCCCAGGTGATGCCGATGGTGCTGTTGTGCCACTGCTCGCGCTTTTCCTGGAGCTTGCGGCTTTCGATGGCGCTCAGGGTGAGGTTGCGTCCGGCATCGAGCTTGATATCGCGAGCGCTGACGTCGGTGGCGGCGAGGGTCAGGTCCTGGCCGCTGCGCAACTGCACGTCGCCCTGGCTGCTGTGCACGCCGGCACGGATGGCGTCGAGGCTGTCGGGCCTGGCCTGGCCGCTGATGTGCAGGTCGCCGGCGGAGGCGATATCCACCCCGTCGCGGCCCTTGACCTGCACCGCGCCGACCCGCACGCCCGCGCCTTCGGCGGTGCTGACAATGTTGATGCGTCCGGCCTGCATGGCGCCGAACAGGCTGGCGTCGATGCGCTGCTCCTGGGTGTTGCCGGCCGGGTCGGTGCTCAGCACCTTGCCGCTGGCCGGGTCCACGCGGTTGCGCCCGACGGTGAGGTTGAGCTGGTCGCCGGCCGTAAGGTCGCCCTGGCTGTCGATGCGTGGGGCGATCAGGTTGATGCTGCCCTTGGTGTTGCTCAGGCCTCGGCCCTCGACCGTCAACTGGCCCTTGGCGTCACGGGTGCTCAGGGCTTGCAGCTTGCCGTCGTTGAGCTCGGGGCGGCCGACCAGCAGGCTGGCGTTCGGCGTATTGATGAAGCTGCCGCCGTTGACCGAGATGCCGTTGGGGTTGGCCAGCACATAGTCGGCGGCGCGGCCGAAGATCTCCTGGGTGCCGTTGAGCGCCGAGGCGTTGCGGCTGATCACCTCGTTGAGAATCACGCTGGCGTCCTGGCCGTGGAACTGCGGGTTGGCAGCCAGCTGCCCGGCCAGTTGCGAGGCGCCGGCTTGCAGGGAGTTGTTCAGCACCACGCCCTGGCGATCGACGTTGTAGTCGAGGAACTGGTTATGGGAGAGCCCGGCGCCATTGGGCGCGACGATGTTGACGATCGGCACGCCGTTCTGGTTCTGCAGCTGCGGGATGCCGCCCGGGCCCGGGGCCACGGTGATGCCGCCGGCCAGCGCCTGCGGCAGATGGGAGACCAGAAGCAGGCTGGCGATGGCCAGGCGCAGTTTGCCCCTGGGGGACAGGTGAAACACAGATGTGTTGTCGGGCATAAGAAGCTCTCTATGTGTGGGCCGAGTGGCAGTGCGCGTTGTTCGTTGCAACGCTGCTGTGGTGTTCAGGCTCGGCTGTTTTTTTCAGGCTGATGCACGGTTCGCGGAACCTCAGATCTGCACACTCAGGCGGGTCAGCCAGGTGGGCGATTCATGGTGGAAACGGTCGGGTGTTTCCAGGCTGTGCTGGTAGTCGACGTCGACTTGCACGTTCTTCCAGCTCAGGTTCAGGCCGATGCTGGCGCTGCTCAGGCGCTCGCTGCTGGCGCCCTCTTGCGCCTTGATCCGGCCGTGGTCGAAGGCCAGGCGCGGGGTCAGCTTGACCGGCAGATCGTTCTGCAACGGCAGGCGCAGGGTGTTGCGCCAGATCCCGCCGATGGCGCCCGAGGCGCTGTTTTCGCGATAGCCGCGCACGGCGGAGTCGTCGGTGCCCAGCAGTTGTTCGATGGCCGGCAGCGGGTCGGGGCTGTACTGCAGCGACAGCTGGCTCTGCCACTGCCAGGGCTGGTTGCCGAAGCGGCCATTGCGCCATTGGCTGAGGCTGGCGCGGTACTTGCGGAACTGCGCCTGCGGCAGGTTTTTCTGCACCTGTTGCGAGTCGCGGTCGGCGCCGAACCAGGTCAGGCCCTGGGCATAATTGATGTCGAGGTTCCACACCGCGCTGTCGAGCCAGAACAGGTTGAGCCCGGCTTCGGCCACGGTCAGGGTCGGGCTCTGGATGCCCAGGCGGACCTTCTCCAGGTAGCTGTCGACATCCTTGTGGGCCAGTTGCAGGTTGGCGCTCAACTGGTGGCCCTGGTCGCGCCACAGCACGCGGTCGGCGCGCAGGCTGAGCAGGTCGGTGCGCCCGCTGTTGTAGAAGGTCACGCTGCTGAGCTTGAACGGCGCACGGTACTCGGCATGGCTGGCGAACAGGCTGTAGGTCCAATAGCCGTAGGGGATCGAGTAGAAAACGCTGGCGCTGCGGCTGTAGCGCGGACCGTGATTGAGGGTGTCGCTGAAGTTCAGGTTGAGCGCGTCGTTGAGTTGCAGTGGGCTGTCGAGGCTCAGGTTGACGGAGTTGCGATCGCGCCCGGTACTGGCGCTGCCGAGGTTATCCACACCCAGCCCCAGGGCCCAGCGCGAAGCGCCGCTGCTGCGCGAGCGCAGGATGATCCGCGAGGCGCCGGGCTGGCTGCCGGGGGCGATATCGGCGGTCAGGTCGAGGGAGCGCAGGCGATTGAGCTGGTCCAGGCCCTGTTCCAGGTCGCGCAGGTTCAGCGGTTCGCCGAGCATGCCGGGAAAGGCCCCGGCCAGGGAAACCGGCAGGCTCTGGTCGGCCAGTTCGACGGCCTCGACATACCCTTCGTCGACCACGATGTCCAGCGAATGGCCGGCGGCGGGGGCGCTGCTCAGGTAAGGGCGGCTGGCGATGTAACCGGCCTCGACATAGATCCGGGTGATCTGCGCCAACAGGCGGTTGATCCCGTTCACGCCCATGCAGGGCGCGATATAGGGTTCGAGCTGGCGGTTCAGCCGGTCTTTCTTGAATAGCGTGACACCGGCGATCCGCGTGCCGCTCAGGGCCCAGCACTGTTCATCCTCGCTACCCTGGGCGGTTTCGGCGGGAGCCACCGCCGGCGTACCGAAGCTGCCGCGCTGCAACTGGCGCTGGCGCTGTTCCAGCTGCAGTTGTTGCAGGTCGCGCTGTTGCTGTTGCTGCAGGCGCAGGGCTTCCTGACCCGGTTGTGGCATATCGGCGGCCACCACGGGCAGGGCCCCGGCCAGCAGCGAGAGCAGCAACCAGCCGCGCAGGCCAGGGTGACAGCTTGGGTGACTTGAGGACGTATAGGGCACTCGACATCCTTAATAGTGGAAAACGGATGAGGAAGTGCGGGAACAACTTATCGACACGGATTCATTCCGTGTACTCACTTCCATTTTGACGCTTGAGTCCTGGGCGCGCTCTTTGTTACAGCGAGAGGTGAAATTATTTTGCAAATGCCTGCTGAACTAACAGGTGAAGCCGAAGTTTTAGTGTAGGTACTTAGTTCGCTTGCTATTTGTTTTTTGCACCGATCACTCGGGCAGGGTCATGAAAGGGGAACGATCTGTCGCGGAGTGAAATTAATCCTGGTTAACCCATTACGGTTCGAGACTAGCGGAAACGATAAAGTTGATTTGTACGGAATTTGTAATCGTGGTGGATCCGTAGGGGCCTTGTGCTGCAAGGGTTTCTGCCTGAAGGCTAGGCAGATGTATCGAAAGGTAAAGGTAGGATGTTTGGTTGTGGCGTTAACGATCTGTTTAATTCAGCCTAGTTGGCTTGCTTGTCGGGCGGCATGTATCGGTCAATATCGCTAGTTATAGAGCAAGTGCTCTAGCTGGGCGCGGTTGCGTGGAATATTGTCGATCTGGATGGTGTCTGGCGAACTTGCTGGAAGTGAACGGCACTCTCAATGCAGTGTGAAATGGCCGGGATCTCAAAGTTGAAGTAACGGCGGTGTCCGGTTACTGCCTTACAACAGACTAGGGGAATCCCTTAGTTGTCGACTCACGAGAAACCGTTCGAACGGCCACCTCGATAACGCGAGGTAGCCGCTCGACGGCGGGTCATTGCGGGCTGGAACGCCCGGTCATTTCCCGGGCCATTTCGCTGGCGTAGCTGTCGGTCATGCCGGCGATGAAGTCGATCATGCGCAGGAAGGAGGCATGCAGCGAGCCGTTCGGATCCGGCGCGTTGTTGCCCAGCAGGTCGAGAATCCGCCGGTTCTTGAACGACGGCGTGCGTCCGCCGTGCTGTTCCAGCGCGGCGCCGCAGAACGAATTGAGGAGGATTTCCAGGGTGGTGTAGGCGCCGATCTCGTGCAGGGTCTTGCGCTTGTCCTGGAAGATCTTCTTGCGCGCAATGTCCTTGGCATTGAGCACGCAACGCTTGGCCGGGCCGTGCATATGCTCCACCAGATCGCCCGGCAGGGTGCCGCTGAGCAGGGCGTCCTGCTGTTCGACGAAGGCCCGGGCGGCGGCGTTGGTCAGGTGCTCGATGGCCTTGCCGCGCAGGATCGCCAGCTTGCGCCGGCGCGAGTCCCGCGGGCCGAGTTGGCGATAGGTTTCCGGCAGGTCGTCGCCCACCAGCCCGAGCAGCAGCGACTCGACTTCGGCATAGTCGAGCAGCTCCATCTCCAGCCCGTCCTCGAGGTCGATCAGGGCATAGCAGATGTCATCGGCGGCCTCCATCAGGTACACCAGCGGATGGCGGGCCCAGCGTTGTTCCTCGAGTTGCGGCAGGCCGAGCTTGGTGGCGATCTGTTCGAGCAACGGCAACTCGCTCTGGTAGCAGCCGAACTTGTGCTTCTTGTAGCCCAGGGAGTCGGCGTGGCGCGCGGTCCAGGGGTACTTCAGGTAGGTGCCGAGGGTGGCGTAGGTCAGCCGCGTGCCGCCGTCGAACTGGTGGTATTCCAGTTGGGTCAGCACCCGGAACCCCTGGGCATTGCCTTCGAAGTTGAGGAAGTCGTTGCGCTCGTTTTCGTGCATGGCGTCCAGCCAGCCGCGCCCGGCGGCCTGCTGGAACCAGTGGCGGATCGCATCTTCGCCGGAGTGGCCGAACGGCGGGTTGCCGATGTCGTGGGCCAGGCAGGCCGATTGCACCACCATCCCCAGGTCGCTGGGTTCGCACCACTCGGGCAGGGCGTCGCGAATGGTCTCGCCGACCCGCATGCCCAGGGAGCGACCGACACAGCTGACTTCCAGGGAGTGGGTCAGGCGCGTGTGGATGTGGTCGTTGCTGGACACCGGGTGCACCTGGGTCTTGCGGCCCAGGCGGCGGAAGGCACCGGAGAAGATGATGCGGTCGTGGTCCTTGTGGAAGGGGCTGCGGCCCAGTTCTTCAGGGCTGTGCAGCGGCTTTCCGAGGCGTTCGCGGGTAAGCAGGGTATGCCAATCCAAGGCGGGGTCTCTCCGTCGAATGACTGATGGGCTAGCTTCCCGGTTCACGCCAGCGCCTGCAAGGGGAACACGCTGAATAACGGGGCCGACCACGCACGCCACTAAAGCCCCGCGGCATCGATATCGATCAACAGCAGGCGCTGGCCATTGTCGAAGAACTGCCCGGCGGTCAGGCAGTACTGGTTGCTGGTGGCATCGCGGTAGGTGTTCGACAGGGTCAGCCGTCGCTCGTCCCAGCCTTCGGCCAGCAGGTGATAGAAGTACGGGCGCCACGACCAGTTGTGGCCGACGTAGCTGTGGTCGGCCTGCCAGCGGTCGTGGCGCCATTCCAGGTTCGGCGTCAGCTGGGTGCCGTGGCGATCGCACTGATAGAAACGCAGCAACCAGGGAAAGGCATCCAGCTGGGGCAACCGTTCGATCGGGGCCCGGGCCTGGGCCCAGTCCTGCAGCAGGGTCATCAGCTCCGTGAGTTGCTGACGCATCTGCATCAGGCGTCCGCGCTCGGCCAGTTTCTGTTGCACATAGCGCTGGCGCACCCGGGCAAAAGGCGCGACGAAAGCATCGCTGGCGAAGAACGCCTGCTCGGCCCGGGCAAACAGGAAGCCCTGGACATACCGCGAGCCGCATTCCAGGGCGAAGTTGAGTTCGGTTTCGCTCTCGACCCCCTCGGCGATGATCCAGCAGCCGGTTTTCTCGGCCATTTGCGCCAGGGCCTTGACCACGTCGCTGCTGGGCCCGCCACGGGCCGCGGCCTGGAACAGGCGCATGTCGAGCTTGAGAATGTCCGGTTGCAGGGCCAGCACCCGGTCGAGCTGGGAGTAACCGGCACCGAAGTCGTCGATGGCGATCCGCACGCCGGCTTCGCGGTAGCGCGCCACCACTTCGCTCAGGCGCTGGCTGTTGCCGCTCAGTTCGGTGATTTCGAAGACCACGCGCCGCGGATCGACGCCCTGTTGCTGCAATTGCCTGAGGCTCGGCAAGGGCTGGCCGGCGCGCAGGCGGCTGATCCAGCGGGGCGAGATGTTGATGCTCAGGAACCAGTCGGCGGGCGCTTCATGCAGGCGGCCCAGGGCGTCGGCGCGAATCAGCCGGTCGAGCCGCCGCAGGGCGCTCGAGGAGGTCCGGGGATCGTTGAACAATGGGCCGACCGACAGCAGTTGGCCGTTCGGTTGGCGCAGGCGGCCCAGGGCTTCGACACCGGCAATACGGCCGGTGGCGGTGTCGATGAAGGGTTGAAAGCAGGCAAGCGGTTGCCCGTCGATCACGGGGCCTCCTTGGTTGATCTTGTTGATTCTGGCGCTGCGCCGACGCAACAGGCAGGCACGACCCGACCTCTCGCGGGAGAGGTCGGGTGCGCAGCTATTGCGGGAATGATTGCAAGAATGCAGCCAGATGGCGCCGGCTCAGTGCTTGTTCGAAGAACCTTGCATGACCAGCTTGATCAGCGGCAACAGGCCGGCGCTGAGCCGCACCAGCCGGGCGAAGCTTCTGACGCTGCCGCTCTTGGCGCCTTTGCCGGTGAGAAAACCCAACAGGGTCACGGCAGCCACGCCCCACAACGGCGCGTGCTTGATGCCCAAGCCCTGTTGCCAGCTCTGGCCAAGGCCACGGACCCGCTGCAAGGGTTGCAACAACTGTTGGGATTCGTGGCGGATTTCCTGGCGATGCATTTCCATACGCAGGCGGATCAGCGCCTTGCGCATCTCGCGCCGGGAGTTGGTTTGCGGGATGTCAGGCAGGCTCATGGCAGCAGGCGCTCCCTGTCGTTGGCCAGCTCTTCAAGGGTGGCGTGGAAGGGCGAGGACTCGTCGAAAATCGCCGCCTTCAGGCGCAGGGCGCAGAACAGCGCCGCCAGCGTATAGAAGACGCACAGCCCGATGATGGCGCTCAGACGATAGGTGTCCCAGAACAGGATCAGCACCAGCGCCGACAGGCCTATCAACAGCAGCAGGGCAAACACCAGGGCCAGCCCGGCGAACAGCAGCAGGCTGACGGTTCTGGCTTTCTGTTCCTGCAACTCGATGCCGAACAGTTCGACGTGGCTGTGCAACAAGCCCAGGAAAGCAGCGCCCAGGCGCCGCGTTGAAGAGCCTTGGCCCGCCGTGGAGCCGGATTCATCGATAGCCATATCAGCGCCGGGTCGCCAGCAGGCCGATCAGGAAGCCCACGCCCGCCGCGATGCCCACTGCTTGCCAGGGGTTGCTCTGCACATAGTCTTCGGTGGCGGTGACCGCCGCCTGGCCGCGTTCGCGCAGCGATTGTTCGGTCAGTTGCAGGGTCTCGCGGGCGCGCAGCAGGCTGTCGTGAATCTGCGTGCGTAATTGGTCTGCCTGGTCGCCAGCCAGGGTGGCGGTGTGTTCCAGCAGACGTTCCGTGTCACTGACCAGTGCCTGAAAGTCCGCCATCAGTGTTTCTTGAGCTGTCTTGGTGGTTTTGCTGGCCATGGTTATCTCCGTAGTGGCGTTCTGAAGGGTTCGAGTATGAGCCTTGCGCGAAGGTTCAGTGCAATTGTCTGGTACAGCTTTTGCTTTGTCCTGGTGCGTAAACACGGGTGGTTGCGCCGAAAGCGCGCAGGATGCGCTGCCTGGCAGCTAAAACCTTACCCTAAAAAATCAACACTTATGGAAACACCCGAGCGATACATCCCTCTCGCAAAAGCGTCGCGCCAAAATGGGTCGTAATACCTGGGTCGACAGGGCCTTAGGTGCCAAGTTGGTGCAAAAAACGTTCGAGCGGCTCGCGGCTTTTTCCTGAATATCAGGTCTGCCCATTCCATGGAAAATCTGCAAAGCGCTGTGGACACTCTGGTCCATGGTTCCAATACCCTGTTCATCCTCATCGGTGCGGTCATGGTCCTGGCCATGCATGCCGGCTTCGCCTTTCTCGAGGTGGGCACGGTGCGCCAGAAAAACCAGGTCAACGCCTTGTCGAAGATCCTCAGCGACTTCGCGGTCTCGACCCTGGCCTATTTCTTTATAGGCTATTGGATCTCCTACGGCGTCAGCTTCCTGCAACCGGCGGCGGTGATCAGCGCCGATCACGGCTACGGACTGGTGAAGTTCTTCTTCCTGCTGACGTTCGCCGCGGCCATCCCGGCGATCATTTCCGGCGGCATCGCCGAGCGTGCGCGGTTCGTCCCGCAGCTCTGCGCCACGGCGCTGATCGTGGCCTTTATCTATCCCTTCTTCGAAGGCCTGGTGTGGAACGGTAACTATGGCCTGCAAGCCTGGTTGCTGGCGAGCTTCGGCGCGAGCTTCCATGATTTCGCCGGCTCGGTGGTGGTGCATGCCATGGGCGGCTGGCTGGCGCTGGCCGCGGTGCTGTTGCTCGGGCCGCGCAACGGTCGTTATCGCGACGGCAAGCTGGTGGCGTTCGCGCCGTCGAGCATCCCGTTCCTGGCCTTGGGGTCGTGGATCCTGATTGTCGGCTGGTTCGGCTTCAACGTGATGAGCGCGCAGACCTTGCAGGCGGTCAGCGGGCTGGTGGCGGTGAATTCGCTGATGGCCATGGTCGGCGGCACGGTGGCGGCGCTGATCGTCGGGCGCAACGACCCGGGCTTCCTGCACAACGGCCCGCTGGCCGGGCTGGTGGCGATCTGCGCCGGCTCCGACCTGATGCATCCGGTGGGCGCGCTGATCACCGGGGCGATTGCCGGCGCGCTGTTCGTCTGGTGCTTTATCGCCACCCAGACCCGTTGGAAGATCGACGATGTGCTGGGTGTCTGGCCACTGCACGGGCTGTGCGGCGTGTGGGGCGGTATCGCCTGCGGGATCTTCGGCCAGAGCGCCTTGGGCGGCCTGGGCGGCGTCAGCCTGGTCAGCCAGTTGATCGGTACCGGCCTGGGTGTGCTGGTGGCGCTGGTCGGCGGCTTTATGGTGTACGGCGCGATCAAGGCGCTCTGCGGCCTGCGCCTGACGCAGGAGCAGGAGTACTACGGCGCCGACCTGTCGCTGCACAAGATCGGCGCGGTCAGCCAGGACTGAGCCTATGCGGCCCAGGCTGGAGTACCCGGCCAGGGTCGCTTGCCGCTGATCATTGGCCGCCGAGCAGGCGCGCCTCCGACGCTTCGATGGCCGCCAGCGGGCCGGACATCAACACCGTATCGCCGGCTCGCAGCAGGGTGCCGGCGGCCAGCTCCAGGTCGCGGCCATCGCGCTGCACGCCTTGCACATCCACGCCCAATTGCTCCAGCGCCAGCTCGCCGAGGGCCAGGTCGCAGGCGTGGGCCGCGCTGCCGAGATTGACCGCATGCATCAGCACCCGCGGCTGGCCGCGATTGTCCAGCAGGTCGGTCTGCGCCCCATGGTAGAAACCATGCAGCAGGCGATAGCGGTTGTGGCGAACCTCATCGACCTTGATCTGTACCTGGTGTTCCGGCAGCCCGAGCATCACCAGCGCATGGGACGCCAGCATCAGGCTCGACTCCAGTAGCTCCGGCACCACTTCGCTGGCACCGGCGGCTTTCAGTTCGGCCAGTTGGCTGTCGTCCCGGGTGCGCACCAGGATCGGCACTTCGCTGTTGATCCGGCGCGCGCTTTTCAGCACGTTGAGGGCGATGTCGGTCTTGTCCACGGCAATCACCAGCAGGCGCGCGCGTTCGAGGCCGACCGCCGCCAGCAGCTCGGCGCGGCGGGAGTCGCCGTAATGCACGCAGCTTTCGCCGGCCGCGGCTTCCTGGACCCGCACCGGGTCGTCGTCCAGGGCAATGAAGCGCTGCTGTTCGCGGCGCAGGAAACGGCCGATCGACTGGCCGACGCGGCCATATCCGCAGATCACCACATGGTCCTGCAATGCGGCGTTGAGGGCGCTGATTTCTTCCAGGTGGGCCTCCTGGTTCGGCTTGCGGTGCAGGCGCGCGGCAATGCCCGGGGCGGCGCGCAGCAGCAGGGGCGTCAGCAGCATCGAACAGAAGGTCGCGGCCAGCAGCAGGCCGCTCAGATCGGCCGGCATCAACTGGCTCTGCTGCATCTGCGCCATCAGCGCAAAACAGAACTCGCCGCCCTGGGCCAGGGCCAGGCCACTGCGCCAGGCCGTCTCGCCGTCGCTGCCGCGCAGCTTGAGCAACAGTGCCACCACGGCGCCCTTGATCAGCATCAGGGCCAGGGTCAGGCCGAGGATCAACAGGGCATGGCTGGCGAACAATTGCAGGTCGATCAGCATGCCGATGCTGACGAAAAACAGCCCCAGCAGAATGTCGCGGAACGGCCGGATATCGGCCTCGATCTGGTGCCGGTAACGGCTCTCCCCCAGCAGCATGCCGGCGAGGAATGCACCGAGGGCGGGGGACAGGCCGAGCAGGTGGGTCAGCCAGGCGGTCAGCAGGACGATGACCAGGGCCAGCAGCACGAACAGCTCGGCGGAATGGGAGGCGGCCACCTCGTGGAATAGCCGTGGCAGCAACCAGCGGCTGGCCAGCGCCAGGCCGATGAACAGCAGGGCGGTCTTGCCCAGCGTCAGGGGCAGGGCCCAGTACCAGGCCTGTTCGGTGTTGCCGGCGAATACCGGCACCAGGGTCAGCAACAGCACCGCCACCACGTCCTGGAACAGCAACACGCCGATCGCATTCTGCCCGTGGCTGCTGAAGATTTCCCCGAGGCTGCCCAGCTCCTTGCTGACAATGGCGGTGGAGGACAGCGCCAGGCCCGCACCAAGCAGCAGCGCCGGGATCGGCAGCACACCGGCGAGGATCAGCAGGCCGCCGAGGATGGCGCCGCTGCACAGCACTTGCAGGCTGCCCAGGCCGAATACCACCTGGCGCAGGGCCAGCATTTTCGATACGGAAAACTCCAGTCCCAGGGAAAACAGCAGAAACACCACCCCCAACTCCGCCAGGTCAGGCAGGTTTTCGTTGTCGTTGACCCAGCCGAAGGCGGTCGGCCCCACCAGCAGGCCCACGCACAGGTAGCCCAGCACGGGCGGCAGGCGCAGGCGGCGGAACAGGGCAATCACCACCAGGGATGAAGCGAGGATGATCAACAGATTGGCGAACACAGACATCTCCGGGCGGCGGGTTGGAATACAGAGCGTAGAGGCAAAAAAAGCCGCGAGGGTCGCTCAACCGCAAGTTGGTGGCGCTGACCTGCATCAGCTGTTTGGCAGAATGCTCGACGATGGCCATTGTTGGCCGCAGGGTGCTGCGTTCATCGGTCGACGGCTTTTTCCCGCCGGCCTAGAATAAGCGCCTGTCTCTTTTCGGTCTGTATGTCATGCCTCCTGAATGTCAGCTGTTCGGCACCCTGGGCTGCCACCTGTGCGAACTCGCCGAGGCGGAGTTGATGCCGCTGGTGGAGCACGGGCTGATGGTCGAGCTGGTGGATATCGCGGAAGACGAAACCCTGTTCGAGGCGTATGGCCTGCGTATCCCGGTCCTGCGCCGGGCGGACAACGGCGCCGAGCTGGGCTGGCCGTTCGATGCCGAGCAGGTGGTGGCCTTCCTGCGCTGAGCCGGCCTGTCGCTGGCACGACCCTTTCCGTTTGTCGCCTGCGCTGCAATCCCTTGGCGGGATCCCGATTATTCGGTTACTGTATATGCGTACAGTTATCGGGATGGTTCGTCATGTCTCTCACAATCCTCGCCCGCGCCGAGCGTTTGCAACACCTGTCGCCCGAGCATGCAGGGCACGACGGGTTTGCCGCCGGGCTCACGTTCGAAGGCGGTTTTTCCCTGGATCGTACCGTGGGGCTCGGAGCGCCGCAGATCCGCGCGGTGCTGGTGGATGACGACAGCCTGCTGGGCTTCGGGATCTATCCCGGCGACCGGCTGATTGTCGATCGTTCGGCGGCCCCGGCGGTGGATCAGTACGTGGTGGCCCATCTCGATGGCGAAGACGCCTATGGCGTGCGCCTGCTGGCGCCCGATCCCAAGGGTGGGCTGCTGCTCAAGGCGGCGCGACCTTCGGTTGCACCGATCCCTCTGGACGATCGGGACTCGGCGCAAATCTGGGGCGTGGTGTTGTGGGTGGTCAGTTATGTCGGCCGTGGCTGATATCGATGCGCAGGGCGTGTGCTCAGTGGATGAATGAGAGGGTAGAAGGACTGATGATGGTCAATGTCGAACAATTGAAGAGCAGTGTGAACCGCATGTCCGCCGATGTGGTGCGCGAAGCGGTACTCGAACTGCGCCTGGACGGCCTGGTCACGGAAGGCAAGACACCGTTCAACAAGCTGCATTTCAATACCTGCTTTGCCGAAATCGAAGCCCTGTTCCAGCGTGCGGGTTATCACCGGCAACTGGACGTGGTGGGGTACCAGGGGTTGTTGTATGCGCTGTATGACCCGGCCCGCTGGGAGGCGGTCGATGTGCTGCGCTGGCTGAAGGAGTTCACCGATGCCGCCGCGCAAGCCGGTGTGGCCCGGGCTTAGTCGCAGGTTCCGGAGGGGGAAACTCTCCTAGGCTCCCCGGGACCCATGTTGGATAATGTCGCTCTGCATTGTCCGTTCGAGCTTTTGTATGTCTTCCGTACCTTTTTTTGCCGCACAGCATCAGGCCAGCACCCTGTACCTGCCCCCCGGTTCATGGCCAACCGTACTGGATTGCCTGTGTGACCATTTCAGCACCATCAGCCGCGAGCAGTGGCTGAGCCGGATCGCCCGCGGCCGGGTGCTCGATGGACAGGGACTACCGATCGGTGTCGACCTGGCGTACCGCGAAGGCCTGCGCATTCATTATTTTCGCGAAGTGCCCGACGAAAAGATCATCCCGGTGCAGGAGTCGATTCTTTACGTCGATGAGCACCTGGTGGTGGCGGACAAGCCGCATTTCCTGCCGGTCACCCCGGCGGGGGAATATGTCGAGCAAACCTTGTTGCGCCGCTTGATCCGCAGCCTGGACAATCCCCACCTGGTGCCTCTGCATCGCATCGACCGGCATACGGCGGGCCTGGTGTTGTTTTCGGCCAATCCGCAAAGTCGCTCGGCCTATCAGTCGCTGTTCCCGACGCGCAGGATCGACAAGCGCTACGAGGCCATCGCACCGGCCTTGCCCGGTCTTGAGTTCCCGCGGGTGCATAAAAGCCGCCTGGTCGATGGCGAGCCCTTTTTCCGCATGCAGGAAGGGCCTGGTACGCCTAATACGGAAACGGCACTGGAGGTCCGGGAAAAGAACAGCGACCTCTGGCGTTATGGGCTGTATCCGGTGACCGGCAAAAAGCACCAGTTGCGGGTGCACATGAGTGCGCTGGGGGCGGCGATCTGCAACGACCCGTTTTATCCCGATGCGCTCAAGGATGTGGAGGACGATTACGCCAAGCCGCTCAAGCTGCTGGCCCAGGGCCTGCGTTTTACCGACCCGCTGACAGGGGAGGAGCGCGAGTTCGAGAGTCGGATCACCTTGCAGTGGTAATCCAGGCAACTGCTTGCTGCTGCCAGAAACGATAAAGCCCGCGACAGCGGGCTTTATCGTTCGAGGCTGTAACGGTATGGATTACAGCTCTTTTACCGTACGAACCTGATCCTTGTTGATGCGGGTTTGTTTGCCGTCCAGTTGTTCGAACTCGTAGAAGCCGGAGTCCTCATCGTATTTCGGCGTATCGACGGCCTGGATTTCGCGACCGTCATTCAGGGTGATCACAGTAGGCGATGCGCAACCGGCGAGAGTGGCAAGGCCCAGTGCAAGCATGAGAGTGGCGAGAGTCCGCTGAATCATTGTGTGTCTCCGAGATGAATACTTTAGTTACTGTGCTTGAGACGTATGCAACGCCTGCAAGTTCCTTGAGTTAAGGGCATTCTGACACGCCGTGCTGCTGGCTTAACAGCTCTGGTGTATTCAGATTAGCCAATCGGGGATCGTTTGCCGGACATTGCAGGGCCTGAGCATCCAGCCCGCGCATGATACGTCCGGGGCTGCGCTCACCGTTCTGCCAGGCTCCGTCGAAGGTGCCGAGCAGCGTGCGCGGAATGATACACAGCAAGGGTTCCCAGTGCTCGCCATGGCGCAGCATCAGCGGTTTGTCCGGATGCAGGGCGGCGCTTTGTCGCATGGCGTCTATCAGTTGCGCATCGATGCGCGGCACGTCGCAGGGCAACCCCTTGTCCCTTCCGCCCATGCGTTGGCCGCGTCCACCGGCCAGGAGCAGAATGGAGCAGGGCAGCAAATCTGCGCGCTGGGTCATGGCACGTCTCCACAGGGGCGGGCAAAGAGAGCGCTGTGATATAACACCGGGCTGTTTCTCCTACAACTGGATCGAGCCTATGAAAGCCAAGGCTGATGTACCTTTTGCACCCCTGAACATCGCCGTGCTGACTGTCAGTGATACCCGGACTCTGGAAACCGATACCTCCGGCCAGGTCTTCGTCGATCGTCTGAGCGCTGCTGGCCATAACCTGGCCGCGCGCGTCCTGCTCAAGGACGATCTCTACAAGATTCGCGCGCAAGTGGCGACCTGGATCGCCGACGACCTGGTCCAGGTGGTGCTGATCACCGGCGGCACCGGTTTTACCGGCCGCGACAGCACCCCGGAAGCCGTGTCTTGCCTGCTCGACAAACAGGTCGACGGTTTTGGCGAGTTGTTCCGTCAGATCTCGGTGGCCGACATCGGCACTTCCACCGTGCAGTCGCGGGCCCTGGCCGGGCTGGCCAACGGGACGCTGGTGTGCTGCCTGCCGGGCTCGACCAACGCGGTGCGTACCGGTTGGGACGGCATCCTCGCCGAGCAGCTGGACTCGCGGCACCGGCCGTGCAATTTCGTCACGCACCTGAAACAGGCGGCACCTTGTGAATCCCGTGGGTAAGCCGGGCAAGACCGGTGCCTTGATGCCGGTCGAGGTCGCATTGGCCCGTTTGCTGGAGATGGCCGAGGCTACTCCCATTCTCGAGCGCGAGCGGCTGCCGCTGGCGGCAGCTCAAGGCCGGGTCTTGGCCGACGATTTGATTTCCACCCTGGATCTTCCGCCCTGGCCCAACAGCGCCATGGACGGCTATGCCTTGCGTGCCGCGGATTGGAGTGGTGAGGCCCTTGTGGTCAGCCAGCGTATTTTCGCCGGCCAGGCGCCCGAGCCTTTGGCGCCCGGTACCTGCGCACGCATCTTCACCGGGGCACCGGTCCCGGCGGGAGCCGACTGCGTGGAAATGCAGGAGAACGCCGAGGTTCAGGCCGATGGGCGGGTGTCCTTTACCGAGCCGCTCAGCGCCGGGCAGAACATTCGTCCCCAAGGCCAGGAAACCACGGTCGGTGAGTGTGTATTGGTGGCCGGAACGCAGCTGGGGCCGATCGAGCTGGGGCTTGTTGCTTCCTTGGGTTGCGGGGAGTTGGAGGTGGTGCGTCGAGTGCGGGTCGCCGTGCTTTCCACCGGCGACGAGCTGGTAGAACCCGGGCAAGCGCTGGGTCCAGGGCAGATCTACAACAGCAACCGTGTCCTGCTGTGCAGTTGGTTGCAGCGGCTGGGCTGTGAAGTGGTCGACGGCGGGATCCTGCCCGACGATCTGCCCACGACCCGGCGGCGCCTTGCCGAACTGGCGGATGTGGACCTGATCCTGTCCACTGGTGGTGTATCGGTGGGCGAGGCGGATTTCCTGGGCATCGCCTTAAGAGAAGAGGGCGAGCTTGCGCTCTGGAAGCTGGCGATCAAGCCGGGCAAGCCGTTGACCTTCGGGCATTTCCGCGGCGTGCCGGTGATCGGCCTGCCGGGTAACCCGGCCTCGACACTGGTGACCTTTGCCTTGCTGGCTCGCCCCTATATTTTGCGGCGCCAGGGAGTGAAGGAGCTGCAGCCCTTGCAGTTCCAGGTTCCAGCCGGGTTTGCCTGGTCGAAACCGGGGAATCGACGAGAGTATCTGCGTGGGCGTCTGGAGCAGGGCAGAGCAATCATCTACCGGAACCAGAGTTCCGGGGTCTTGCGCAGTGCCGCCTGGGCCGAGGGGCTGGTCGAGGTACTGGAAGAGCGAACGCTGGTTGAGGGCGATTGGGTCAACTTCATCCCATTGAGTGAAGTCCTGGGCTGACTCCAGTGGAGGCGGACCTGGTCGGCAGCGCCGGGTCCATCCTCCAGGGCCCTGCCTATCAACGCAGGAGTAAAAGGATCAGCAAGCCAAAACGGCTGTTCAGTCCCCAGGACAGCAGTGCCGATATAAATCCGGCATAGGCCAACACCCACGCGAGCTTCTTGAGCAAGGCATGAAGCTTGCTGTCGGGCTTATGCTCGGGGTCACGGGTATGTACTTGATGGACACTCAGTTCCGGGTGTTTGCCTGTACTGAGCAGGATGCTCCCTTCCAGCCGAGTGAGCGCGGAGTTCGAGCGTTCAAAGCATTTCTTGTCATCCATGTGTTTCGCTTCCCTGTTTGAGGCGTCGTTCGCCTGCCATGAACATTCTCCGATTGTCTGTTTCGGGTCAATTCAGGTGATTCTCAATCTGCGGTCAGAAAAGTTACCGGTCAGCCAGCAGACGGCCTGACGGCGACAAATTGATTACATCCCGATCGGACTTTTTCTCATGGCCCGAGGGTCAACATCCTTCAATGGCCCTCGAATGACAGGAGTGATGAGCGATGAGCGAACGCAAGGCGATGCTGATACTGCACGGCAAGCAGGCCCTCAACGAAGAGGTCCGCGACGCTGTCGAACGCAAGCGTGAAGAGGGTTGGGAGCTGGCGGTCCGCCTGACCTGGGAAGCGGGCGACGCCCAGCGCCTGGTGGATGAAGCCCTCGTGACTGGTTACACCCGCCTGATCGCGGGGGGCGGTGATGGCACTTTGCGTGATATCGCCGAGGCCATGGCGGCGCAGGCCAACGATGCCAGCCTGGTGTTGCTGCCGCTGGGGACGGCCAATGATTTCGCGCGGGCGGCCGGTGTGTCGTTGCTGCCCCATGAGGCATTGAACCTGCTCGACGTGCCGGCACGGGCGATCGACCTCGGCGAGGTCGGTGGCCAGGTATTTCTCAACATGGCCACGGGCGGGTTCGGCAGCCAGGTGACGGCCAATACCTCCGAGGACCTGAAAAAGATTCTGGGGGGCGCGGCCTATCTGTTCACTGGTTTGTCTCGTTTCAACGAACTGCATGCGGCATACGGTGAACTGCAGGGGCCGGATTTCCATTGGCGCGGCGAGCTGTTGGCCCTGGGGATCGGCAACGGGCGCCAGGCCGGTGGTGGTCATCTGCTGTGCCCTGAGGCGATGGCCGATGACGGATTGCTGGATGTCAGTATCCTGCCGGCCCCCCAGGAGTTGGTGGGCACCTTGAAGGACCTGCTGGCCGGCGGCTGGGGGATCGACAACCTGTTTGTGCGCACGCGCCTGCCCTGGGTTGAAATCAAGGTGTCCGAGGGGCTGGATATCAATCTCGACGGTGAGCCCCTGCAAGGCGAAAACCTGCGTTTTCGCGCGCTCCCAGGGGCATTGCGGGTGCATTTGCCGGAAGACTCCCCGCTGTTGGCGGCTTCGGCGTCTTAATCGTCGAGGCTGATGATCTGTTCGCGGACGGCAAACAGGACCAGGCCGGCCACATCATAGATCTGCAGGCGTTTCATGATCTGCGAGCGGTGGGTTTCCACGGTCTTGATGCTCAGGCCAAGCCCATGAGCGATTTCGCGGGTCGATTTGCCGCGAACGATCAGGCGCAGGATCTCCAGCTGGCGTGCGGTCAGGTTATGGGTTTCAACGGGTTCCGGATGGGGCTTCTGCACGCGGATCAGCGCCTGGTTGATCACCGTGTGTGCAATGGCCGGGCTGAGATAACGCTCGTTGTTGCGCAAGGCGTCGAGCGCGTGCTCGAGCTCGTTGGCGGTGGTGTCCTTGAGCAGATAACCATGAGCACCGGATTCCAGGGCCTGCATGATCAGCGCCGGATCGGTGTGCATCGAGAGAATCAGTACTTTGCTCTGCGGGTGCACCACCTTGAGTCTCTTCAGGGCCTCAAGGCCGCCGATATCCTTCATGGAAATATCCAGAAGGATAATGTCCGGCGACAGCCTCTCGACCATTTCCAGTACTTGTGCGCCATCGTTGGCTTCGCCGATCACGGCATAGCCAGGAATGTCCATGACCAGGGCACGCACGCCAGCCCTGATGAGCGAGTGGTCATCCACCAGAAGTAAATTGCAGGTCAATGTAAAACCTTATTCGTACTGGCCCGTTCGAGTGCGCGAGGCGCCCAGGGGAAGAGTGCTTCGATTTGTGTGCCCTGGTCGGGCTGGCTGGAAACCTTCAGTGTGCCACCCAGTTGCGCGATTCTTTCCGCCATGCCCGCCATGCCGCGTTGTCCTTGCGCGCCAGGATTGGCCGCTGGGGAAAAGCCACAGCCATCATCGCTGATAAACAGCGAAAGGCCCTCGGGCAGGCGTTGCAGGCGTACCAGCAGGTTATCCGCCTGGGCGTGGCGCAGCATGTTGGTGACGGCTTCCTGAGTGATGCGAAAGGCGGCCACCGCCATCTCCTCGGGGATGCCTGCCAGGCGTTGCTTGCATTCCAGGCTCCAGTGCACGGAAGTGTTTTCCAGGGTCTTCAGCAAGTGTGCCCGCAGGCTGGCTTCCAGGCCCAGGCTGGCCAATTGCCGGGGATTAAGAATGGCCGATACATCGCGCACCTTGGCCAGGGTTTCTTCCAATGTGCTTTGAAGCGTCGTGCAATGCTGTTGCAGGTCTTCGGGCAGGCGGCGCTTGAGCCATTCGCTTTGCAGCTTGGCGGCAGTCAACAACTGACCAATATCATCATGCAATTCACGACTGAGGCGATGGCGCTCGTTTTCCTGGACTTCCAGCAAGCGATCCGCCAGTTCCTGAGGCTGGAACTTGATCGAATTGCGCGAATCGCCGTAATAGGCCCAGACACTGGCCAGGGCCGCCAGATTCAGGATCAGCAGGCTGAGGGGAAAGGTCGTCGACAGGCAATAGACGGCCAGACTTCCAAGTGCCGAGCATGAGCACAGCAACAGGTTGAGCCAGCGCAGGTTTATTCGAGAGAGAAGCCTGGTGGCAGTTGACTTGAGGCTGGCGTACATAGCGGATGGAGCCAATGAATGTTCGCTGCGGGGAGACCGGTCAAGTCGACTGACGGGCCCCGGTTTGGAAAACGGTATTGTTTGAGTATGCGGCTTCAATTAACGCGGTCTATTCGTTGGGAGCAAGCCTTGCACTGATCAGGTGTGTAACAAGATCAATCTGAAATCACAGTGCCATTAAGGATATCGTTTAGTGGCTGGCATAGTATCAGCTTAGCTACCGTTGGTCGCGCCTCTATATATGTCCAGCGGGTCAGGAATATTGCCTTTTGGGACGTATGTTCCGATTCGCTTGTTTTAACTGGCTCCGCTCAAACAGTGGCTGTATCTGGCCTTGGCGAACGGGTAGGCGAGATTCAGAATACTTGAAGTCTCGGGATTGGTTTTATTTAGTTGTGTTAGTTGGTTCTGTCGTTAACAGGCATGAAATATTGGATAACGACATGATGCTGGTCAATGTCACGACATATCTAACGACTGAAGTTAGGTATTAACGACAGGGTCTATGCGTTTCTCTTGGCGATCGAAAAAACTTTGAACGAATTTTGGTGGCAGGACAGGGGTGCGGGCAGAGGGTCGATTTGCACGGCGAGGGATTCGATGAGGGTGGCCTGTTCGTTGCCATCGAGGTTCAACTGCCCAGTCACCGGATCGACGAGTTCAAGCTGCCAGGCCATCAGGCTGAAGCATTCCCCGAGGGTGTCGAGGATCTGCTCGTTCATGTCCGGATGAGGATGGGAGTGATCCAGCAACGCATGAACCTGGCGCGAGAATTCGGCGGTGCTGCGCAGCGCCAGCGCATCGGTTTTCTCGGCCAGTTTGAGCAGGGTGGACAACATGCAATCGATGGCGTCCTGATCGTTCCTGATCAGGTTGAGATGGTTCAGGCATTCAACAGACTTGGCCAATAGTGCTTCTGCCTCAAGCAGAAAGTCGGGTGACTGGTGCCACTCTTTATCGTCGATCAGCATGCTTGTCTCCACGACGCCACGTCAGATGATGGAATGGTCCGTTTTGTGAGCGGCTGTAAGGTATTACGTCGGTTATGCCGTGGGATATAGGACGAATCTGATTGGTTCTCAATGGACGAAGACGCTGTGCTGGTGTTTAGTCTGCAGGCGACAGACTGCCGAGCACGGTGTGTCGGCCACGCTTGGACAGCGGAGGCGGGGGGGCTCGAAGGGGCACCAGCCCATCTTCCTGCGATCACAAACAAAAGCCTGACTCCATTCATGCAATGAGAATGGCGTCACATTAATGGCTATTGGATATTGCGAATATCAGGTTGGTCCTGATTGCCGATAGGGGATTCCCTTATAAAGGGGAACCAAGCGCTGAAATAGAGGTCGCGGCGGGGAAGTTGTGTGGATGAAATCGCGAAGCCAGTAAAGCATGATGTTAATGTGACATCAATGCCTTTGCATGGCATTTTGTATGCGGGTCAAGATTCGGCGAATTGCGCCGATAACCCACGTTAGTGAATTCATCAGAACAAGCCCAGGAGTCATTACATGGCCGGCATTCTCGACACGGTAGATCAACGCACGCAACTGGTGGGTGAGAATCGCCTGGAAATCCTCATGTTCCGTCTGGCCGGGCGACAGTTGTTCGCGATCAACGTGTTCAAGGTGCAGGAAGTCCTGCAATTGCCGAAGCTGACGCTGATGCCCCAGCGCCATCCGTTCGTCTGTGGCGTGGTCAACCTGCGGGGGCAGACGCTGCCGGTCATCGATCTGTCCCAGGCGATCGGCATGCGACCGCTGGTGCCGGGTCCCAACAGCACCATCATCGTCACCGAGTACAACCGCTCGGTGCAGGCCTTCCTGGTGGGGGGCGTCGACCGTATCGTCAACATGAACTGGGAAGCCATCCTGCCACCGCCGACCAGTGCCGGGCGCCAGCATTACCTGACGGCGATCAGCAAGGTCGACGATCAACTGGTCGAGATCATCGACGTGGAAAAGGTCCTGGCCGAAATCGTTCCGTACAACGCCAAGGTGTCGCGCGACAAGCTCGACGATCCGGTGCTCGAACGTGCCCGCGGCCGTGAAGTGCTGTTGGTGGACGACTCCAACGTGGCGCTGTCGCAATTGCGCGACACCCTGGGTCAGTTGGGGGTGAAGATGCACATTGCCAGCGACGGCCTGAAGGCCCTGAAGATGCTCAAGGCCTGGGCCGATACCGGGGTCGACATGACCGACAAGCTGCTGATGGTGTTCACCGACGCCGAAATGCCGGAAATGGACGGCTATCGCCTGACCACCGAAATCCGCAACGATCCTCGTCTGCGCGGCCTTTATGTGGTGCTGCATACCTCCCTGTCCGGCAGCTTCAACGAGTCGATGGTGAAGAAGGTCGGTTGCGACAACTTCCTGTCCAAGTTCCAGCCGGACAAACTGGTCGACGTGGTGCGCCAGCGCCTGATGCTGGACGAAGTTCCCGCCTGACGGGAGCCGTGGCCGGAGCGACGCCTGCGCGGCAGCTGCTTCTTTGATTCGCGGGCCGGCTCGTATAAGGTTGCTTTCTTTGCCACCCGGGAGCTGGCCATGCGTCTCAGCGCGCTTTATCGATACCCCTTGAAATCCGGCAAGGGCGAGTCCCTGCAACAGGTCGCGCTGGACAGGCTGGGGCTGGAGGGAGATCGACGCTGGATGCTGGTCGATGAGCCCAGCGGACGCTTCCTGACCCAGCGTGCGGTCCCGCACATGAGCCAGCTTTCGGCGCTCTGGAACGCCGAGGGAGGGCTGACCCTCAGTGCTCCCGGCTACCCATCCCTCGATGTGCCACTGCCTGGTGCGGATGCCCCGTTACGTGGCGTGACCATCTGGCGCGATACCCTGCGCGTACCGGATGCCGGCGACGAAGCCCATGCCTGGCTGAGCGATTTCATCGGCAAGCCGACCCGCCTGGTACAGGTCCCCCCGGAGCGTGCGCGCACCACTCAGGCCGGTTACGGCAAGGATGACGATCAGGTGGCCTTCGCCGACGGTTTTCCGCTGTTGCTGATTGGCGAGTCCTCCCGGGAAGACCTGTCCAGTCGTGTCGGCCGTCCCCTGGAAATGCTGCGCTTTCGCCCGAACCTGGTGATCGAGGGCTGCCCGGCCTTCGCCGAAGATGGCTGGAAACGCATCCGCATCGGCGATATCGAGTTTCGGGTGGTCAAGCCTTGTGCGCGTTGCATTCTCACCACCATCGATCCGCAGACCGGCGAGCGCAGCGCCGACCGTGAACCGCTGGCCACGCTGCAGCAGTACCGGGCGCAAGAAGGCGGGGCGATGTTCGGGCAGAACCTGGTGAACGATGGCATTGGCCGCCTGGAAGTCGGCATGCCGGTCACGGTGCTGGAATAGTCGGTGGCGCTGAAACGAAAAATGCCCGTATCGCCAGATATGGGCATTTTTTTATCGCCGAGGATCAGCTCCCGGAGGGATCAGCCGCGGTATTCGCACAGGTAGGCGGTGTCGACGGCCACTTTCAGCTGGAACTTGCTGTTGGCCGGTACGTTGAACTGGCTGCCGGCGGCAAAGGTTTCCCAGTCGTTGCTGTCAGGCAGCTTGACGGTCAGGGCGCCGGAAACCACGTGCATGATTTCCCGTTGAGCCGTGCCGAACTCGTATTCGCCCGGAGCCATGACGCCGATGGTGGCGGGACCTTCGGCCGTGCCGAAGGCAATCGACTTGACGGTGCCGTCGAAGTACTCGTTGACTTTAAACATGGGCGATTCCTCAAAAAGGGGTCAAAAAGGCCGGCCAGTATGCACAAGGCCTTCAGATGCGTCACCTGTTGCGCGGACGGATCAGCCGGGAAGAATCAGAGGCAATAAACGCGCCGTATTGCGGGCATCTTCCAGGGCGCGATGCTGCTGGCCGGTGAACTGCAGCCCGGCCAGTTGCAGTGCGCCGTTCAGGCCCAGCGGTCGTTCGAGGCGGCGGGCCTTGGCGAAGCGTTGCTTGAGGTTCATGTGCGGCAGTTGGGCGAGGGCGCTGTGCAGTTGCGAGCGTTGCCACTCCTGCAGCAGTTGCTTGCGATCGTAGTCGCCCCAGCTGGCCCAGCCCTCCAGGCGCGTGTGATGCTGGCCCAGCCAGCGTTCGAACAGCGGCCAGACTTCGCTCAACGGCTGGGCGCCGTCGATCTGGGCCTGGGTGATGTGGGTCAGTTCACGGCAGAACGGTGTCAGCATCGGCCGCCGCAGCGGGCGCACGAAGCGTTGGAAATGGTCCAGTTCACGCCCTTCGCGGTTCACCAGGGTGGCGCCGATCTCGATGATTTCCATGTCGGTCAGCGGCCAGCCTCCTTCGTCCGTGGTGGCTTCCAGATCAATTACCAACCAGTGGGGCATCACAGGCTCCAGCTTCAACATCCCGATGAGGCTTGAGCGTAGCCAAACCCGACGTCTGCGCCTAGCGGCTTATTCCACCTCCAGCAGAATCTGGCGGTTTTTCACCTGATCGCCGAGATTGACCTGCAGCCGCTTGATCACGCCATCGATCCCGGCCTTCAGCGGATGCTCCATTTTCATTGCCTCCAGCACCAGCAGCAATTGCCCCTTGCTGACGGTCGCGCCCTCGCTGACCAGTACGTCGACTATGGCGCCGTCCATGGGCGCCTTGAGCATGCCGCTGTGGGCGCCGGCCTGGCTGGCGATCGGCGCGTGGCTCAGGTCTTGAAGGTGCAGGCTGCCAGGACGGGTGAACAGCCAGAGCTGCCCGGCTTCCAGGGTGTAGGCGTAGCGGCGGCGGATACCGTCGATGGTCGCGCAGGCCCAGCGGCCATCCGTCTCCAGCAGCTGTACCTCGAAGCCTTGGTCGGCGTGTTGAATCCGCAGCGTTCCGGCCTGGTTATTCAGTTCAAGGTTCCATACGGCTTCACCCGAGTCCAGGCGATAGTGCAGCGGCACGCTGGCGTTGTTGCGCCAGCCGGCCAGCGCCGTGCCGTGACGCTGGGCCGCGTGCTGATAAAGCAGTGCCGCGGCCAGGGCCAGCTCGGCACCTCTTGGCGACTGGGGGTGCAGGCTTGGATCGTCGGCGAAATGTTCGGCGATAAAGGCGGTGCTGAATTCGCCGCTGGCAAAACCGGGATGGCGAAGCAGGTTCGCCAACAGCTTCTGGTTGCTCGCCACGCCCGTCAGCACCGTGTCCTCGACCGCGCGCAACAGCTTGCGACGCGCTTCTTCGCGGGTGGCGCCGTGGGCGATGAGTTTGCCCAGCATCGGGTCATAGAACGGGCTGACGCTCTGGCCTTCCAGCAGGCCGTGATCGATACGCACATCGGCACCCAGCGCCGGTTCCCAGCGCCGTACCTGGCCGGTTTGTGGCAGGAAGTCCTGCGCCGGGTCCTCGGCATACAGCCGCACTTCGATGGCATGGCCCTTGAGTTCGACCTGTTCCTGGCGCAGTGGTAACGGTTGACCGGCCGCCACCTGTAGTTGCAGGGCCACCAGGTCCAGGCCGGTGATCATTTCGGTGACCGGGTGTTCGACCTGCAGGCGGGTGTTCATTTCCAGAAAGTAGAATTGCCCCCGTGCATCGAGGAGAAATTCCACGGTGCCGGCACCGACATAATTCACCGCCCGGCCGGCCTTGAGGGCGGCCTCGCCCATGTCCTGGCGCAGCTCGGCGGTCATCACCGGACAGGGCGCTTCCTCGACGACTTTCTGATGACGGCGCTGGATCGAGCAATCGCGCTCGCCGAGGTAGATCAATTGGCCGTGGCGGTCGCCGAACACCTGGATTTCCACATGCCGCGGTTCGATCAGCGCCTGCTCCAGAATCAACTCGTCGCTGCCGAAGGCGTGCAGCGCCTCGGAGCGCGCGGTACGCACCTGGGCCAGCAGCTCATCGGCTCGCTGCACCAGGCGCATGCCGCGTCCGCCGCCACCGGCGCTGGCCTTGATCATCAGCGGGTAGCCGATGCGTTCGGCTTCGCGTTGCAGGGTCGCATCGTCCTGTTCCGCGCCCTGATAACCGGCGATGCAGGGGACGCCCGCCGCGAGCATCGCCAGCTTGGACAGGCGCTTGCTGCCCATCAATTCGATGGCCTCGGCGCTGGGGCCGATAAAGGTGATGCCGGCTGCCTCGCAGGCGTTGGCGAACTCGGCGTTCTCCGACAGAAAGCCGTAGCCGGGATGCAGCGCGTCGGCGCCCGTGCGCCGGGCCGCGTCAAGGATCGCCTGGCTGTTCAGGTAGGACTGTTGGACCGCCGCCGGGCCGATACGCACCGCCTCGTCGGCCATCCGCACATGCAGCGCATCGGCGTCGGCATCGCTGAACACCGCCACGGTGCGATAACCCAGGGCTTGGGCGGTGCGCTGGATGCGGCAGGCGATTTCACCGCGATTGGCGATCAGGATTTTGCTGAAGGCGGGCATGAGGTGGTTTCCTGAGATCGGTGGTGTTTGGTCGGGCATTTCGCGAGCAAGCTCGCTCCTACAAAGGCGTAGGCCAGTCACGGACCGGTAGGAGCGAGCTTGCTCGCGATGGGGCTCATGAGGCCCACGCCGGTTTGCGTTTCTGCACGAAGGCCATGGTTCCTTCGATGCCTTCGGCACCGGTGACGGCGGCGCCAAACTGTTCCGCCGCGCGATCGAGCAGCGGCGCCAGCGGTTCTTCAGCGCTGGCCAGCAACAGGGCCTTGGTCGCGGCGTTGGCCTCGGGCGCGCAGCACAGCACATGGGCCAGCACCTCATCGAGGCGCTCGGCCAGGGCCTCCGGGCCGTCTTCGACAAAATGCACCAGGCCCAGCCGTTCGGCTTCGTTGCCATCAAAGCGCGCGGCGGTCAGGGCCAGCCGACGGGCCTGGGTCAGGCCGATGCGCTTGACCACAAACGGCGCGATCTGCGCCGGCAGCAGGCCGAGGCTGGTTTCCGGAATGCCGAATTGCGCCTGATGATCGGCGATGGCGATATCGCTGACACAGGCCAGGCCGAAGCCGCCACCCAACACCGCGCCCTGCAGCAGCACGATCAGCACCTGCGGGCTGTGCTGGGCTTCCTCGAGCAGTGTGCCGAACGCCCGGTTCAGTTCCTGATAGGCACTGGCGCCCTGGGCACGGGCACTGGCCATGTCTTTCAGGTCGCCGCCGGCGCAGAAGTGCCCGCCGGCGCCCCTCAGGACCAGGGCGCGAATGCCGCGGTCATCGCGTACCGCCGCCAGCACCGCGCGCAGTTCGGCGACCATGTGCAGGCTCATGGCGTTGCGGCTGTCCGGGCGATCGAGGGTGATGTGCAGGACGCCGCCACGGGGCGCCAGCAGCAGGGTTTCGCAGGCGGGCAGGCGGCTCATTTTCTTTTCCCCGGCAGGATGCCCATGAGTTTGCAGATGATACCCAGCATGATTTCGTCGGCACCGCCGCCGATCGAAACCAGGCGCACGTCGCGGTAGGCGCGGGCCACCGGGTTGTCCCACATGAAGCCCATGCCGCCCCAGTATTGCAGGCAGCTGTCGCTGACTTCTCGGCCCAGGCGCCCGGCCTTTAGCTTGGCCATGGACGCCAGGCGGGTGACGTCCTGACCGCGCACGTATTGCTCGGTGGCCTGGTAAACCAGGGCCCGCAGGCATTCGATTTCGGTGGACAACTCGGCCAGGCGGAAGTGGATCACCTGGTTGTCGATCAGCGCGCTGCCGAAGGTCTTGCGCTCCTTGCAATACTCGATGGTGCTGTCGACGCAATACTCCAGGCCCTTGATCATGTTGGCCGCGCCGAACAGCCGCTCTTCCTGGAATTGCAGCATCTGCATCATGAAACCCGCGCCTTCGTGGCCGATGCGATAGCGCTGGGGCACGCGCACGTTGTCGAAAAACACCTGGGCGGTTTCCGAACTGCGCATGCCGAGCTTGTCCAGGTGCGGGCTGAGGCTGATGCCGGGGCTGTTCATCGGCACCATGATCAGCGACTTGTTGACGTGGGGTTTGTCGTCCGAGGTGTTGGCCAGCAGGCAGATGAAGTCGGCGCTGGGGGAGTTGGTGATCCACATCTTGCTGCCGTTGATCACATAGTCGTCGCCGTCCTTGCGCGCGGTGGTCTTGAGCCCGGCCACGTCGGAGCCGGCACCGACTTCGGAGACACCGATGCAGCCGACCATTTCCCCGCTGATGGCCGGGCGCAGGAACTCCTCGCGCAACTCGTCGGAGCCGAAGCGCGCCAGGGCCGGGGTGCACATGTCGGTCTGCACGCCGATGGACATCGGGATGCCGCCGCAATGGATGGTGCCGAACTCTTCGGCGGCGACGATCGAGTAGCTGTAGTCCAGGCCCATGCCGCCGAACTTCTCCGGCTTGGAGATGCCCAGCAGGCCCAGTTCGCCGGCCTTGCGGAAAATCTCGTGGATCGGAAAGCGCCCGGCCTTTTCCCATTCCTCGACATGCGGGTTGATCTCGCGCTCGACAAAATTGCGCACCGTGCGCCGCAGTTCTTCATGTTCCTGGGTGAAGATCATTTTTATTGTTCTCCTCAAATTGAGTGACGCAATCCCTGAACCTTGTTACCCCTGTAGCCGCTGCCGCAGGCCGAAAACACCGTCGTTGCGGAACTGCTCGCTGTCCCTGTAGCCGCTGCCGAAGGCTGCGATCGGCCCCGCAGGGGACGTGCTCTGGAGGCCCTCGAAGACCCTTCGAGCCTTATCGCAGCCTGCGGCAGCGGCTACAGGTCAGAACCGGGCGACGCCGAAGCTATTGGGTTGTAGCTGACGCACCTGCGCCTCGTGGCAGATATCCAGCAGATAACCCAGCAGGGTGCGGGTATCCCGTGGGTCGATCAGCCCGTCGTCCCACAGGTTGGCGCTGCCATACAAGGCCGTGGATTGGCTGTCGAGTTTCTGCGCCGTGACCTGTTCCAGCATATCCAGCATCTGCGGATCGGCCGCCTGGCCCTGCTTGGCGTGCTTGGCCTCGGTGACGATGCGCAGCACCTTGCCGGCCTGGGCGCCGCCCATCACCGCGGTGCGGCTGTTGGGCCAGGCGAAGATGAAGCGCGGGTCCAGGCCGCGGCCGCACATGGCGTAGTTGCCGGCGCCGTAGGAGCCGCCGACCACGATCGTCAGCTTCGGCACCCGGGCATTGGCCACCGCCTGGATCAGCTTGGAACCGTGCTTGATCACGCCCTGCTGCTCCGACTCGGTACCGACCATGAAACCGGTGGTGTTGTGGAAAAACAGCAGCGGGGTGCCGCTCTGGTCGCACAACTGAATGAACTGCGCGGCCTTGCTCGCGCCTTTCGGGGTGATCGGCCCGTTATTGCCGATAAAACCGCAAGGGCGTCCCTGGATCTGCAAATGGCCGCAGAGGGTCTGCTGGTCGAACTCGCCCTTGAACTCGAGGAAGTTCGATCCGTCGGCGATGCGCGCGATGATTTCCCGGGCGTCGTACGGCTTTTTCGGGTCGTCGGGAATCAGCCCCAGCAGCTCGTCGATCGGGTACAGCGGCTCCGCATAAGGCCGGGGTGGCTGCAGCGGCAGCCGGGCATTCCACGGCAGGGCTGCGAGGATTTCCCGCACGATGCGCACGCCGTCGCCGTCGTTTTCCGCCAGGTATTCCGCGGTGCCGGCCACCTGCGCATGCATCTCGGCGCCGCCCAGTTCTTCATCGGTGGCCACCTCGCCGGTGGCGGCCTTGAGCAATGGCGGGCCGGCGAGAAACAGCTTGGCCTTGCCGCGCACCACCACCACGTAATCCGACAGCCCCGGCTGGTAGGCCCCGCCGGCGGTGGCCGAGCCATGGACCACGGTGACCTGCGGCAGGCCCATGGCCGACATGCGCGCCTGGTTGGCGAAGCTGCGCGCGCCTTCGACGAAAATCTCCGCTGCGTAATTGAGGTTGGCGCCGCCGCTCTCGGCCAGGGTCACCACCGGCAGTTTGTTTTCCATGGCGATCTGTTGCAGGCGCAGGGATTTTTTCAGGCCGCTGGGGGAGATGGTGCCGCCCTTGATCGCACTGTTATTGGCCACCACCAGCACCCGCACGCCGCTGACGTAGCCGATGCCGGCGATCAACCCGCCACCGGCCTGGCTGCCATCCTTGTCGTCGTGCAGCTTGTAGCCGGCCAGGCTCGCCAGTTCGAGAAAGGGCGCGCCGGGGTCGAGCAGCAGATTGAGGCGTTCGCGGGGCAGCAGTTGCCCGCGCTTTTCGAATTTCGCCTTGGCCTCGGCGGCCTTGGCCAGCAGGTTCTGTTCCAGCTGGCGGATCTGCGCGATGCCGGCCAGCATCGCCTCGCGGTTCTGCTGGAACTGCGGGCCGTGGGGATCGAGCTGGGACTGTATGACTGGCATGGCTTATTTCCCGTCCTTGAGTGGCTCGTCCTTAAGCACGTCCGGCAGGTAGGCGCGGTGGAAGCCGTTGTAGGACTCGCTGTGGGACGCCTTGTGCAGCGGCCAGGCACGGCTGCCGAGGCTGGCGGCGCCGTCGATACGCAAGGTGCTGCCGCTGATGAAGGCCGCCGCCGGGCTGAGCAGGAAGACGATGGCGGCGCTGACTTCCGACTCGGTGCCGATGCGCTTGAGCGGTACGTGTTCGCGCAGGGTCGGGATCACCGCCTTGAACGCGCCTTCGTAGGTGTCCATGCCGCTGGAGGCGATCCAGCCCGGCGCCACGGCGTTGACCCGCACCCCGGCATGGCCCCATTCGAACGCGGCGGTCTTGGTGAAATTGTCCATCCCCGAACGCGCGGCGCCGGAATGGCCCATGCCGGGCATGCCGCCCCACATGTCGGCGAGCATGTTGACGATGCTGCCGCCGTGCTTGCTCATGGACTGGTTGAAGACTTCCCGGGCCATGAGAAAGCCGCCCACCAGGTTGGTGCGCAGCACGGTTTCAAACCCTTTCTGATTGATCGAGGCCAGGGGCGAGGGGTACTGCCCGCCGGCGTTGTTGACCAGGCCATGCAGCGGCCCGTGGTCACGGATCAGTTCGCTGACCAGGGCCTTGACCGCGTCCTCGTCGCGGATATCGCAGGCATGCCCGCTGGCCTGGCCGCCGTCTTCGGCGATCTCCGCGGCCACCTTGTGCAGCTTGTCCGCCTTGCGCCCCACCAGCAGCACCCGGGCGCCAAGGGCCGCTAGTTCATGGGCGGTGCAGCGCCCGATGCCGCTGCCGCCGCCGGTGACGACTAGGGTCTGGCCGGCGAACAGGTCGGGTTTGAAAATCGAGTCGTAGCCCACGAAAAGCCTCCTTCAGTTGACGGCATCAGCGATGCTCTGCGGCACCGGGATCTGGATTTCCAGCAACTGCTGGGCGAAGGCCTTGCCCTGCGGGTCGATGCGCAGGCTGGCGACACCGCCGCCACCGAGGGCGTTCTCCAGCAGGAAATTCAGGCTGTGGGTGCCCGGCAGGTACCAGCGCTGGACCCGGCCATGCACCGGGTCCAGCACATGGCTCATCCAGTCCACCACGACGGCGGGTGTCAGGGCCTCGGCGATCCACGGCAGGTATTCGGGGGCGCGCGCCATGACCCCGATATTGCTGTGGTTGCCCTTGTCGCCGGAGCGCGCCACCGCCAGCTTGACCAGCGCCACGCTGGCGTCGGCGCGGCCCACGGGGCTGGCCACGGCATGGGGTGCGGGCAGGGCGCTGGCGTCGAGGCTGTCGAGCTCGGGCAGCTCGACCCGGTGGCGCTGGCCGGCCATCTCGACTTCCAGAGTGCAAGCGCTTTTGTCGATCAGGAACGAGAACAGGCGGATCAGCGGATAGACCGTGGGCCGGCCGCCGACGATGCCGGTCAGGCCCGGGGCCATGCCCGTGGCGGCCTGGGCGATCTCCCGGGAAAACAGCACCAGCGCGCGTTTGTCCGGATGGCGCACGGCGAGCTTGATCACCACTTCGCGGCTGTCCTGGCGCTGACCATGGGGGCCATAGGTGGCTTCGCTGCCGAGCAGTTCGATATTGACTTCGCTGTAGGGTGCCCAGCCGCGTTGGTCGAACATTTGCGCAGTCTTGTCGACGATCGCCTGGCTGACCCGGCGCGCCTTGGCCACCGCGTCGATGCCGGCGATCAGGCAACTGGCGGTGCAGCGGAAACCGTCCGGGTAAGTGGCGCTGACCTTGTACTGGCCGGTCGGCGGCAGGCCCTTGGCGCCGTGCACGCTGACCGCATTCTTGCCCTGTTGGCGCAGTTTGACCTGGGTGAAGTCGCAGACCACGTCCGGCAGCAGATAGGCCCGTGGGTCGCCGATCTCATAGAGCAGTTGTTCGCCGACAGTCAGCGGTGTGACCAGGCCACCGGAACCTTCGGGCTTGCTCACCACGAACTGGCCGTCGGCGCTGACCTCGACTATGGGAAAGCCGATGTGTTCGTAGTCCGGCACGTCGCGCCAGTCGGTGAAGTTGCCGCCGGTGCACTGCGCGCCGCATTCGATGATGTGCCCGGCGAGGGCGGCCTGGGCCAGTTTGTCGTAGTCGTGCCAGGACCAGCCGAATTCATGCACCAGCGCGGCGCTGACCACCGCACTGTCGACCCCGCGACCGGTGATGACGATGTCGGCGCCCAGTTTCAGGGCTTCGACTATCCCGGGGGCGCCGAGGTAGGCATTGGTGGACACGCACATCGGTGGCAAGGGGGCGCCGCTGAACATTTCATGAATGCCGCTGCCGCTCAGTTGCTTGAAGCGGGGTTGCAGGTCGTCGCCCAGCAGCACGGCGATTTTCAGGGCTACGCCGGCCTGGTCGCAGGCCGCTTGCAGGGCCGCGGCACAGGCCTGCGGGTTGATCCCGCCGGCGTTGCTGATGACCCGGATCTCCTGCCGGGCGATCTCGCCCAGCAGCGGGCTCAAGACCTCGACAAAATCCGTGGCGTATCCGGCAGTGGGATCCTTCATCCGCGCGCCGGCCATGATCGACAGAGTGATCTCGGCCAGGTAGTCGAACACCAGGTAATCCAGGTGGCCGCCCTCCACCAGTTGCGCGGCGGCGCTCGAGGTGTCGCCCCAGAAGGCGCTGGCACAACCGATGCGAAGGGTCTTGGTCATGGCTGGGGCTCTCGATAAAAGACGCGATGACAGAACTGGATCGAGACTACCAAGCAAGCGCTTGGTTTGTAAACGTCGGAAATATCTTCTTCCCAAGCGCTTGCTTGGTCGTCCAAGCGGGCTTAAATTGCGCGCGCAAGCTCCCTGTTTCAGGGGGCTGCGCCGCATAACGATCGAGCGAATGTAGGAGAGAGGCCGTGGACGAGCAAAAAGCCTTGCTGGTGATGCGCCAGCTGGTCGCCAACGGGCAACTGACCGATCCGGACAGCGCCCGCGGCAAGCTGCTGCAAACCGCGGCTCACCTGTTTCGCAACAAAGGCTACGAGCGCACCACGGTGCGCGACCTGGCCAGCGCGGTGGGCATCCAGTCCGGCAGCATCTTTCATCACTTCAAGAGCAAGGACGACATCCTGCGCGCGGTGATGGAGGAAACCATCCACTACAACACCGCCCTGATGCGCGCCGAACTGGCCGAGGCCGGCAGCGTGCGCGAGCGGGTGCTGGCGCTGATCCGCTGCGAGCTGCAATCGATCATGGGCGGCAGCGGCGAGGCCATGGCGGTGCTGGTCTACGAATGGCGCTCGTTGTCGGCCCAGGGCCAGGCCGACGTCCTGGCGCTGCGCGACATTTATGAGCGGATCTGGTTGCAGGTGCTGGGCGAGGCCAAGGAGGCCGGCTTTATCAAGGGCGATGTGTTCATTACCCGGCGTTTTCTCACCGGGGCGCTGTCCTGGACCACCACCTGGTTTCGCGCCGAGGGCAGCATGACCCTCGAGCAACTGGCCGAGGAAGCGCTAACCCTGGTGCTCAAGGAGCCGTAGGCCTCCTGCAAGTAATTAATTCTTCAGTGGAAAGTTGTTGAAGCCAGGGAAACCGCCTAGTTTTAATGGCATTGCCCTGTTTCTTTATCTTGAGGTGAGTTGCCTTGATGTCTTCGCCAATGCGGACGGCTTTGCGAGTGCTGGTGTGGGGCCTGGCCACCCTGACGGTTTTTCCGGCCTGCGCTGCGCAGTTGGTACGCGTGGGGGCGGCGCATTTTCCCCCTTATACCGTGCGTCCCGAGCAGGGCGCCGACACCGGGCTGCTGCCGCAACTGGTGGACGCCTTGAACGCGCTGCAGAGCGACTACCAATTCGTACTGGTGCCGACCTCGATTCCCCGGCGTTTTCGCGATTTCGAGCAAGGCCGCGTCGACATGGCGATTTTCGAGAATCCGGCCTGGGGCTGGCAGAACATTCCCCACACCAGCGTCGACATGGGCCTGGAAGATGCCGAGATCTTCACCGCCCAGCGCGAGCCCGGCCGCGGCCAGGAGTATTTCGCCGACCTCAAGGGCAAGCGCCTGGCCCTGTTCAGCGGTTACCACTACGCGTTCGCCAACTTCAATGCCGACCCCAAGTACCTGGCCGACACCTACAACGCGACCCTGACCTATTCCCACGACAGCAACCTGCTGATGGTGCTGCGCGGTCGTGCCGACATTGCGCTGGTGACCCGTTCCTACCTCAGTGATTTCCTTTCGCACAATACCGACACGGCGCAGCAATTGTTCGCCTCCGATCGGATCGATCAGGTCTACCACCACTACGCGCTGATTCGCCCCATGGCGCCGATCAGCGGCGAAAACTTCGCCAAGTTGCTGGGGCGCCTGCGCGACAGCGGTGAATTGCTGAAGATCTTCGATCCCTACCGCATCGTGGTCATGCCACCGGCCAAATGAAGCCGCCGGCAAGGCGGCTTGCCTAAATTTCCCTGTGCGGCTCACGTCACTTGGTTGAACACTGATGACGCTGAGTCCGTGCCATGTCCTCTCTCGATACGCTGTCCGCTGTGGCCGTTGCCGATACCTGCCGTTGCGCCGCCGATCCCGCTGGCCTGCAACCGCTGCGCCTGGCCGGTATTGAAACGAGCGGTGCCAGCTGCGGGTCTGGCACGCCACTGCCGCCAGCGGGCAGCGAGGTGCTGCAAGCCTTGCGTGGGCAAGAAGGGTGGCGTGACGAGTGGATGGCCGGCTGGTTATCGACCCTGGTGCATTCGTTATGCCTCGACCACGGGCCGAGCGAATGGCTGGCCGAGGACGCGGGCCAGAGGCTCGAGCAGCAGGAGCGTTGTCTGCATTGTGGGAGAGCCTTCGATTTTTCCCACAAGCGCGCCGCCTTGCTGATTCTGGCGCAGGGGCGGGGGGACGGACGGCATCAGGCGGTCGAGAATATCTGGCGGGAGCGTTCCTGTTCGCGGTAGCGCCGTGGCTGACGGTGGCTATCGCGATCAGGTGCGGGAGTAGCGTGCGGCGCGGATCAGTGGCGGGCGTAGGTGTCGGCGCGGTTGCCCGAGACTTTGCGGCAATGCACCAGCGCATCGCGAATCATGAAGTTCACCAGTGTCGGCGAGACCCCGAGTTCCTTGGCGATGTCCTTTTGCGGCACGCCATGCAGGCGATACATCTCGAAGGCATAGCGGGTGCGGCTGGGCAGCTCCGTCAGCGCGTCGGCAATGTGTTCCAGGGTCGAGAAATTGATGTGTGAGGTTTCCGGCGACGCTCCCTGCACGACCACATTCAGACCCTCTTCTTCAGTGCCCGAATACTTCTGCTCCAGCGCCTGCTTGCGATAGTGGTCGATCGCCAGGTTGCGCACGATCTGGAACAGATAGCTCAACTGCGCCTTGAACGATGAGGTGATCTGCGGCGCCGATTGCAGTCGGAAGAACGCGTCTTGCACCACGTCTTCGGCACGGGAACGACAGCCGGTAATGCGCGCCGCGATCTTGACCAGGATCAGGCGGTTGTCGACAAAGGCCTGGAGTAGCGGTGAATCGCACCTGCTTGTGGATACTTGTTCCGTCATGGAAATCACCTTGCTGCAAAAGGGTTAGTAGGACGACAGAAATTTCAGATTCGTCTTACACATCGAGCGACAAATTATGTTGAATGATAATGATTGTCAATTGAGAAAGAGAATTAATGAGCATCTTTGGTGCAGAGTGAGAACTGCGGCTCGTTGTCGCACGTTGTGAAGGGGTTCGAGGGCAGAGTGCGGACTAATTATTTCAAGACGCCATCCGTTCTCATTGGAGAAAGGTTCCGGGTGAAAAATCCCGCCACAGCGCTCTCCAGATGTCCCATTCCGAGGGCAGGGGCCTTTATTTTTCAAAGGTTTATGTAACGGTCGCGGTTTTTTCCCGCGGCTCTACGTGCAAGCACAATCCGCGCAGGAAACCCCATGATGGACGCGTTCGAACTCCCCAGCACTCTGGCTCAAGCCCTTCAACGCCGGGCGGCTCAGACCCCCGATCAAGTGGCCTTGCGCTTCCTTGCCGAAGAGCAGGATCAGAGCGTGGTCCTCAGTTATCGCGACCTGGATCTGCGTGCCCGGACCATCGCCGCCGCGCTGCAGGCCAATGCCGGTCTGGGCGATCGCGCGGTGCTGCTGTTCCCCAGCGGCCCGGACTATGTCGCGGCGTTTTTCGCCTGCCTGTATGCCGGGGTTATCGCGGTGCCGGCCTATCCACCGGAGTCGAGCCGACGCCATCACCAGGAGCGGCTGATCTCGATCATCGCCGACGCCGAGCCGCGGCTGCTGCTGACCAGCAGCGGGCTGCGCGAATCGTTGTCGCAGATGGACGAACTGCAAGGTGCCGACGCGCCGCAACTGCTCTGCGTGGACACCCTGGTGGCGAGCCTGGCCGAAGGCTGGAGCGCCACCGAACTGCGGGGCGACGACATCGCCTTCCTGCAGTACACCTCGGGCTCCACCGCCTTGCCCAAGGGTGTGCAAGTCAGCCACGGCAACCTGGTGGCCAACGAGCTGCTGATCCGCCGCGGCTTCGGTATCGACCTCAACCCCGACGACGTGATCGTCAGCTGGCTGCCGCTGTACCACGACATGGGCCTGATCGGCGGCCTGCTGCAACCGATCTTCAGCGGCGTGCCCTGCGTATTGATGTCGCCGGCGTATTTCCTCGGCCGGCCGTTGCGCTGGCTGGAGGCGATCAGCGAATACGGCGGCACCATCAGCGGTGGCCCGGACTTCGCCTACCGCCTGTGCAGCGAGCGGGTCAGCGAGTCGGCCCTGGAACGCCTGGACCTCAGCCGCTGGCGCGTGGCCTATTCCGGGTCCGAGCCGATACGCCTGGACACCCTGGAACGCTTTGCCGAGAAGTTCGCCGCCTGCGGTTTCACCTCGAATCATTTCTTCGCCTCCTATGGCCTGGCCGAAGCCACCCTGTTTGTCGCCGGCGGCACCCGTGGCCAGGGCATCCCGGCCCTGCGCCTGGACGAGCAGGCCCTGGCGCAGAACCGCGCCGAGCCGGGCACCGGCAACGCCATGATGAGCTGCGGCACCAGCCAGCCCGAGCACGCGGTGCTGATCGTCGAGCCCAATACCCTGGCCGAGCTGGAAGAGAACCGGGTCGGTGAAGTCTGGGCTGCCGGCCCGAGCATCGCCCATGGTTACTGGCGCAACCCCGAGGCCACGGCCAAGACCTTCGTCGAGCATGCCGGCCGGACCTGGCTGCGCACCGGCGATCTGGGTTTCATGCGCGATGGCGAGCTGTTCATTACCGGCCGCTTGAAAGACATGCTGATCGTGCGTGGGCACAACCTTTATCCACAGGACATCGAGCAGACCATCGAGCGTGAGGTCGAGGTGGTGCGCAAGGGCCGGGTCGCGGCGTTCGCCGTCACCGAGCAGGGCCAGGAAGGCATCGGCATCGCCGCGGAAATCAGCCGCAGCGTGCAGAAGATCCTCACGCCGGACGCGCTGATCAAGCTGATTCGCCAGACCGTGGCCGAGGCCTATCAGCAAGCGCCGAGCGTGGTGGTCCTGCTCAATCCCGGCGCCTTGCCCAAGACGTCCAGCGGCAAGCTGCAACGTTCGGCCTGCCGCAACCGCCTGGCCGATGGCAGCCTCGACAGTTACGCCCAGTTTCCTAGTTGCCAAGCTGTGGCCGGCGAGGCCAGCGGCGAAGCGACCAGCGAACTGCAAGAGCTGATCGGCCGCATCTGGCGCGAACAGCTGCAAGTCGAGCAAGTAGCGAGCGACGATCACTTCTTCCTGCTGGGCGGCAACTCCATCGCCGCGACCCAGGTCGTCGCGCGTCTGCGTGAAGCACTCGGCCTGGAGCTGAACCTGCGCCTGCTGTTCGAGGCGCCGACCCTCGGCGCGTTCGCTGCACAGGTCGCCCAGTTGCAACAGGATGGCGGCCTGGCCCAGGGCGCGATCAACGCTTTGTCGCGTACCGAGGCGCTGCCCCAGTCCCTGGCGCAGAACCGCCTGTGGATCACCTGGCAGCTCGATCCGCACAGCAGCGCCTACAACATTCCCGGTGGCCTGCGCCTGCGTGGCGAGCTGGACGAAGACGCCCTGCGCGCCAGCTTCCAGCAACTGATCGAACGCCACGAATCCCTGCGCACGCGCTTTTTCGAGCGCGACGGCCAGGCGCTGCAACAGGTCGAAGCCGCCAGCGAATTCAACCTGCAGGTGATCGACCTCAGCGACCTGCCGGCGGCCGAGCGCGAGGCGCGGGCGCAACAGATCCGTGAGGATGAGGCCCGTACCCGGTTCGACCTGGAACAAGGCCCGCTGCTCCGGGTGACCCTGGTGCGCCTCGACGACGAGGAACACCAACTGCTGGTGACCCTGCACCACATCATCGCCGACGGCTGGTCGCTGAATGTGCTGATCGACGAGTTCTCGCGCCTGTATGCCGCCGCCGTGCAAGGCCAGGCGGCGAGCCTGGCGCCGCTGCCGTTGCAGTACGCCGACTACGGCAGCTGGCAGCGCCAGTGGCTGGCCCAGGGCGAAGGCGAACGGCAACTGGCCTACTGGAAACAGCAGTTGGGTGACGAGCACCCGAGCCTGAGCCTGGCCACCGATCACCCGCGTTCGGCGCAACGGCAACACAGCGCCGCGCGGCACAGCCTGCGCCTGGGCGCGAGCTTGAGCGAAGCCATTCGCCAGACCGCCCAGGCCCATGAATCCACACCTTTCATGCTGTTGCTCACGGCGTTCCAGAGCCTGCTGCATCGCTACAGCGGCCAGCGCGACATCCGTATCGGCGTGCCCAACGCCAACCGTCCGCGCCTGGAAACCCAGGGCCTGATCGGCTTCTTCATCAACACCCTGGTGCTGCGCGCCGAGGTGGACGGGCGCCTGCCGTTCGTTGATCTGTTGGCGCAGACCCGCCAGGTCGCGCTGCAGGCCCAGGCCCATCAGGACCTGCCGTTCGAGCAACTGCTCGAAGCCTTCCCCCAGGCCCGCGAACAGGGTCTGTTCCAAGTCATGTTCAACCACCAGCAGCGCGACCTCAGCGCCCTGCGCCGGCTGCCCGGGCTGCTGGCCGAGGAGTTGCCGTGGCACAGCCGCGAGGCCAAGTTCGACCTGCAACTGCACAGTGAAGAAGACCGCAACGGCCGCCTGAGCCTGTCGTTCGACTACGCCAGCGAACTGTTCGAGGCCGCGACCGTCGAGCGCCTGGCCGAGCATTTCGTCAGCCTGCTGCGCGAAGCCTGCGCGCGTCCGCAAATCGCCATCGCCGACCTGCCGTTGCTCAACCCCTGCGAGCAGGCGCAGCAGCAACAGTGGAGCGAAGCCCCGTGCGCGGCGGCCAGCCAATGGCTGCCCGAGCTGCTCGAGGCACAACTGCAGCAGACCCCGGAACGCACCGCACTGGTATGGCAGGGCGGCGAGCTGAGCTTTGCCGAGCTGCATGTCCAGGCCAACCGCCTGGCCCATTACCTGCGCGACAAAGGGGTCGGCCCGGATGTCTGCGTGGCCATCGCCGCCGAGCGTTCGCCGCAGCTGTTGATCGGCCTGCTGGCGATCGTCAAGGCCGGCGGCGCCTATGTGCCGCTGGACCCGGACTACCCGGCCGAGCGCCTGGCCTACATGCTGGCCGACAGTGGCGTCGAGCTGCTGCTGACCCAGACCCAGCTGCTCGAGCGCCTGCCCCAGGCCGAGGGCGTCAGCGCCATCGCCATGGACAGCCTCAAGCTCGACAGCTGGCCGAGCCATGCGCCGGGCCTGCACCTGCACGGCGACAACCTGGCCTATGTGATCTACACCTCCGGCTCCACCGGCCAGCCCAAGGGCGTGGGCAACACCCACGCGGCCCTGAGCGAACGCTTGCAGTGGATGCAGAACAGCTACCGCCTGGACGCCAGCGATGTGCTGATGCAAAAGGCGCCGATCAGCTTCGACGTGTCGGTGTGGGAGTGCTTCTGGCCGCTGATCACCGGCTGCCGCCTGCTGCTGGCCGCGCCGGGCGAACACCGCGACCCGCATCGCATCGCCCAGTTGGTGCAGCAATACGGCGTGACCACGCTGCACTTCGTACCGCCGCTGTTGCAGCTGTTCGTCGAGGAGCCGCTGAGCGCCGGATGCAGCAGCCTGCGCCGGGTGTTCTCCGGTGGCGAAGCCTTGCCGGCCGAATTGCGCGACCGGGTGCTGGAGCAGTTGCCGAACGCTCAACTGCATAACCGTTACGGCCCGACCGAAACCGCGATCAACGTTACCCACTGGCATTGCCGCAGTGTCGATGGCCAGCGTTCGCCCATCGGCCGTCCGCTGGGCAACGTGATCTGCCGGGTGCTGGACGCCGACCTCAACCCGGTACCGACCGGCGTGCCGGGCGAGCTGTGCATTGCCGGGGTCGGCCTGGCCCGCGGTTACCTCGGGCGCCCGGGGCTGAGCGCCGAACGTTTTGTCGTTGATCCGCTGAGCAGCGACGGCGCGCGCCTGTACCGCACCGGCGACCGGGTGCGCTGGGCGGCCGATGGCGCGCTGGAATACCTCGGGCGTCTCGACCAGCAGGTCAAGCTGCGCGGCTTTCGCGTCGAACCCCAGGAAATCGAAGCGCGCCTGCTGGCCCAGGAGGGCGTGGCCCAGGCGGCGGTACTGGTGCGCGAGACCGCGGCCGGTGCGCAGCTGATCGGTTATTACACCGCCAGCGCGGATGGGGAGGAGGAGGGTGCGCAGACCGCGCGCCTGAAAACCGCCCTGGCCAATGAGCTGCCGGAGTACATGGTGCCGGCGCAACTGATGCTTCTTTCGGCCATGCCCCTGAGCCCGAGCGGCAAGCTCGACCGCCGCGCCTTGCCGGAACCGCAATGGCAGGTGCGTGAACACGTCGAACCCGTCACTGAGTTGCAACAGCAGATCGCGGCGATCTGGCGCGAGGTGCTGGGGCAGCAGCGCATTGGCTTGCGCGATGATTTCTTCGCCCTGGGCGGCCACTCGCTGCTGGCCACGCAGATCATTTCCCGCACCCGCCAGGCCTGCGACGTCGAGTTGCCGCTGCGGGCCTTGTTCGAAGCCAGCGAGCTGGGCGACTTCGCCGAGCAGGTGCGGCTGATCCAGGAAGCCGGCAAGCGCAACCAGCAGCCGCCGATCGCCAAGGTCGATCGCAGCCAGCCTGTGCCGTTGTCCTATTCCCAGCAGCGCATGTGGTTCCTCTGGCAGATGGAGCCGGACAGCCCGGCCTACAACGTCGGTGGCATGGCGCGTTTCAAGGGCGTGCTGGATGTCGGGCGTTTCGAGGCGGCGCTGCAGGCGCTGATCCTGCGTCACGAAACCCTGCGCACCACTTTCCCCAGCGTCGACGGCGTGGCCCAACAACGGGTGCATGGGGAAACCGGCGTGCGCATGGGCTGGAAGGATTTCTCCAGTTTGGATGCAGCGAGCCGCGAGCAACGCCTGCAACAGCTGGCCGACAGCGAGGCGCACCGGCCGTTCGACCTGGAAACCGGTCCGCTGCTGCGCGCCTGCCTGGTCAAGGCGGCGGAGCAGGAGCACTACTTCGTGCTGACCCTGCACCACATCGTCACCGAAGGCTGGGCGATGGACATCTTCGCCCGTGAGCTGAGCGCGTTGTACGAAGCCTTTATCGACGACCGCGACTCGCCGCTGGAACCGCTGCCGGTGCAGTACCTGGATTACAGCGTCTGGCAGCGCCAGTGGCTGGAGTCCGGCGAGCGTCAGCGCCAGCTGGATTACTGGACCGCGCAACTGGGCAACGAACATCCGCTGCTGGAACTGCCGGGCGACCGGCCGCGGCCGCCGGTGCAGAGCCACCGGGGCGAGTTGTACCGCTTCGACCTCGGCGACGAACTGGCGGCACGGGTGCGGCGCTTCAACGCCGAACACGGCCTGACCCTGTTCATGACCATGACCGCGACCCTGGCCGTGCTGCTCTATCGCTACAGTGGCCAGACCGACCTGCGCATCGGCGCGCCGGTGGCCAACCGCATCCGTCCGGAAAGCGAAGGGCTGATCGGCGCCTTCCTCAACACCCAGGTACTGCGTTGCCAGCTCGACGGGCAGATGAGCGTCTTTGATCTGTTCGAGCAGGTGCGGCACACCGTGATCGAAGGCCAGTCCCATCAGGACCTGCCGTTCGACCACCTGGTGGAGGCCTTGCAGCCGCCGCGCAGCGCCGCCTACAACCCGCTGTTCCAGGTGATGTGCAACGTCCAGCGCTGGGAGTTCCAGCAGAGCCGCAGCCTGGCCGGCATGACGGTCGAGTACCTGGCCAACGATGCGCGGGCCACCAAGTTCGACCTCAACCTGGAAGTCACCGACCTCGATCATCGCCTGGGTTGCTGCCTGACCTACAGCACCGACCTGTTCGACGAACCGCGCATCGCGCGCATGGCGGCGCATTGGCGCAACCTGCTGGAGGCCTTGATCGCGGCCTTGATAGAGAGCCCCGAGCGGCGCCTGAGCGAATTGCCGCTGCTGGACCGCGTCGAACAACAGCAACTGCTGGACAGCCTGGGCGTCGAGCCCGGCGAACACCGCCTGGACCAGTGCATCCACCACCTGTTCAGCGAACAGGCGCTGCTGCGCCCGGACGCGCCGGCCCTGACGTTCGTCGGGCAGACCCTGAGCTACGCCGAGCTCGACAGCCGCGCCAACCGCCTGGCCTGGATGCTCCGTGAGCGTGGCGTCGGCCCGCAGGTGCGGGTCGGCCTGGCCCTGGAGCGCTCGCTGGAAATGGTCGTCGGCCTGTTGGCGATCCTCAAGGCCGGCGGCGCCTATGTGCCGCTGGACCCGGAATACCCGCTGGACCGCCTGCACTACATGATTGAAGACAGTGGTATCGGCCTGCTGCTCAGCGACGCGGCGATGTTCCAGGCTTTGGGTGAGTTGCCAGCCAGCGTGGCGCGCTGGTGCCTGGAAGAGGACGGCGCGCAACTGGCCAACTACCCGGCTGGCGAGCTGCCCTTTATCAGCCTGCCGCAACATCAGGCGTACCTGATCTACACCTCGGGCTCCACCGGCAAGCCCAAGGGCGTGGTGGTGTCCCATGGCGAGATCGCCATGCACTGCCGCGCGGTGATCGAGCGCTTCGGCATGCGGCCGGACGACTGCGAGCTGCACTTCTATTCCATCAACTTCGACGCCGCCACCGAGCGCCTGCTGGTGCCGCTGCTCAGCGGCGCCCAGGTGGTGCTGCGGGCGCAGGGGCAGTGGGATGCGCAAGAGATCTGCCAGCTGATCCGTGAGCACCGCATCAACATCCTCGGCTTCACCCCGAGCTACGGCAGCCAGCTGGCGCGGTGGCTGGCGACCCAGGGCCAGACCCTGCCGGTGCGCACGTGCATCACCGGCGGCGAGGCACTGACCGGCGAACACCTGAGCCGTATTCGCGCGGCGTTCAAGCCGAGCCTGTTCTTCAACGCCTACGGCCCGACCGAAACCGTGGTCATGCCGCTGGCCAGCCTGGCGCCGGAACAACTGGAAGAGGGCGCTGGCAGCGTGCCGATCGGCACGGTGGTGGGGGAGCGCGTGGCCTACATCCTCGACGCCGATCTGGCCCTGGTGCCGCAAGGCGCCACCGGTGAGCTGTATGTCGGCGGGGCCGGCCTGGCCCAGGGTTACCACCAGCGTCCGGGCATGAGCGCCGAGCGTTTCGTGGCCGACCCGTTCAGCGCTAAAGGCGGGCGCCTGTATCGCACCGGCGACCTGGTGCGCCAGTGCGTCGATGGCCAGGTGGAATACATCGGCCGGGTCGACCATCAGGTGAAGATTCGCGGCTTCCGTATCGAGCTGGGGGAAATCGAAAACCGCCTGCTGGAACATGACGCCGTGCGCGAAGCGGTGGTGCTGGCCCTGGACATGCCGGGCGGCAAACAGCTGGCCGGCTATCTAGTCAGCGACGTTGCCGAGCAGGGCGACGAGCAACAGGCGGCCCTGCGCGAGGCGATCAAGGCCCAGCTGAAAATCCACCTGCCGGACTACATGGTGCCCACCCACCTGGTCCTGCTGGCGAGCATGCCGCTGACCGCCAACGGCAAGCTCGACCGCCGCGCCTTGCCGGCGCCGGACCTGGAACTCAACCGCCAGCAGTACGTGGCGCCGAGCAACGAGCTGGAGCAGACCCTGGCCCAGGTCTGGTGCGACGTGCTGAACCTGCGGCAGGTCGGCCTGCACGACAACTTCTTCGAACTGGGCGGCGACTCGATCCTGTCGATCCAGGTGGTCAGCCGCGCCCGTCAGCTGGGCATTCATTTCAGCCCGCGGGACCTGTTCCAGCATCAGACCGTGCAGACCCTGGCCGCGGTGGCCAGCCGCAGCGAGCGGATCGTCGCCGAGCAAGGCCTGCTCAGCGGCGAGTCGGGCCTGACGCCGATCCAGCACTGGTTCTTCGACAGCGCGATCCCCGAGCGTCAGCACTGGAACCAGGCGCTGCTGCTGGCGCCGACCCAGGTGCTCGACGGGCAGTTGCTGGAGCAAGCGTTGCACGCGGTGTTGGCCCAGCATGACGCCCTGCGCCTGCGCTTCACCCAGGTCGACGGCCAATGGCGGGCCGAGCACCAGCCACTGTCCGAGGCACCACTGCTGATGCAGCTGCGCGTGGCTTCCATGGAGCAATGCCCGGCGCTGTTCGCCGAGGCGCAGCGCAGCCTCGACCTGGCCAACGGACCGCTGTTGCGCGCGTTGTTGGTGGACGGTCCGGATGCGCAGCAACGCCTGTTTATCGCCATCCACCACCTGGTGGTCGACGGCGTGTCCTGGCGGGTGCTGCTGGAGGATCTGCAAAACCTCTACCGTCAGCTTGAAGCTCAGCAGACGCCGCGCCTGCCGGCGAAAACCAGCGCCTTGCGCGATTGGGCATCACGCCTGCAGGCCTATGCCGGCAGCGAGTCGCTGCGCGAAGAGTTGAGCTGGTGGCAGGACCAATTGGCTGGCCCGGCGGCGACGCTGCCGGTGCAGCACGCCCATGGCGGGCGGCAGAACAAACATGCGCGGACCGTCAGCGTGAAACTGGATGCCGAGCGCACCCGGCAGCTGCTGCAACAGGCGCCGAGCGCCTACCGCACCCAGGTCAACGACCTGCTGCTGACGGCCCTGGCCCGCGTGCTGTGCCGCTGGACCGGCGAAGCGTCGGCGCTGATCCAACTGGAAGGCCACGGCCGCGAAACCCTGTTCGACGAGATCGACCTGACCCGCACGGTCGGCTGGTTCACCAGCGCTTACCCGCTGCGCCTGACCCCGCTGGCCATCGAAGCGGCGGCCGGGCAGGGCGCCTCGATCAAGGCGATCAAGGAGCAACTGCGCGCCGTGCCGCATAAAGGCCTGGGTTATGGCGTGCTGCGCTACCTGGCCGACGCGGCGATCCAGCAGGGCATGGCGGCCTTGCCGCAGGCGCCGGTCACCTTCAACTACCTGGGCCAGTTCGACCAGAGCTTTGCCAGCGACGCGCTGTTCCGTCCGCTGGACGAGCCGGTGGGCGCCGCCCATTCGCCGGAAGCGCCGCTGCCCAACGAGCTGAGCATTGACAGCCAGGTCTACGCCGGCGAGCTGGTGCTGCGCTGGACCTTCAGCGGCGAGCGTTTCGATGTGCAGAGCATCGACGCGCTGGCCCAGGCCTACCTCGGCGAACTGCACAGCCTGATCGCCCATTGCCTGGAGGACGATGCCGGCGGCCTGACGCCGTCGGACTTCCCCCTGGCACGCCTGACCCAGGCGCAACTGGACGCGCTGCCGGTGCCGGCCAGCGCCATCGAGGACGTCTACCCGCTGACCCCGATGCAGGAGGGCATGCTGCTGCACACCCTGCTGGAGCCGGGCACCGGCCTGTACTACATGCAGGACCGCTACCGCATTAACAGCGAGCTGGACCCGGCGCGTTTCGCCCAGGCCTGGCAGGCGGTAGTGGCCCGTCACGAAGCCTTGCGCGCGTCCTTCTGCTGGAACGTCGGCGAAGACATGCTGCAGGTTATCCACAAGCCGGGCAGCACGCCGATCGAGTTCCTGGACTGGAGCGCTGTCGCGCAGGACGAGCAGGAACCGAAGCTGCAGGCGCTGCTGAAAAGCGAGCGCGAGGCCGGTTTCGATCTGCTCAGCCAGGCACCGTTCCACCTGCGGCTGATCCGCGTGGGGGCCGCGCGCTACTGGTTCATGATGAGCAACCACCACATCCTGATCGACGCCTGGTGCCGTTCGCTCTTGATGAACGACTTCTTCGAGATCTACACCGCCCTGGGCGAAGGTCGCGAAGCCCAGCTGAGCGTGCCGCCACGCTACCGCGACTACATCGGCTGGCTGCAACGCCAGAGCCTGGCCGAGGCGCGCCAGTGGTGGAAAAACAACCTGCAAGGCTTCGAGCGCACCACGCCGATTCCGAGCGATCGGCCGTTCCTGCGCGAACACGCCGGCGACAGCGGCGGCATGATCGTCGGTGACTGCTACACCCGGCTCGATGCCCGCGACGGCGCGCAATTGCGCGAGTTGGCGCAGCAGCATCAGCTGACCGTCAACACCTTCGCCCAGGCGGCCTGGGCCCTGGTCCTGCGGCGCCTGAGCGGCGATCGAGACGTGCTGTTCGGCGTCACCGTGGCCGGGCGTCCGGTGCAAATGCCCGAGATGCAGCGCACCGTCGGCCTGTTCATCAACAGCATCGCGCTGCGGGTGCAGCTGCCGGAGGACGGCCAGCGCCTGAGCGTGCGTCAATGGCTCAGCAGCCTGCTGGAACGCAACATGGAGCTGCGCGAGTACGAATACCTGCCGCTGGTGGCGATCCAGGAAAACAGCGAACTGCCCAAGGGCCAGCCGCTGTTCGACAGCCTGTTCGTGTTCGAGAACGCACCGGTGGAAGTCTCGGTGCTGGACCGCGCGCAAAGCCTGAACGCCACCTCGGATTCCGGCCGCACCCACACCAACTTCCCGCTGACCGCGGTGTGCTACCCGGGGGATGACCTGGGGCTGCACCTGTCCTACGACCAGCGCTACTTCGAGCAAGCGACCATCGAGCGCCTGCTCGGCGAGTTCAAGCGCCTGCTGCTGGCGCTGGTGCAGGGCTTCCATGGCGACATGGCCGAGCTGCCGCTGCTGGGCGCAGCAGAGCAGGACTTCCTGCTCGCCGGCTGCAACCAGAGCGAGCATGAGTACCCGCTGCAGCGCAGCTACGTCGAACTGTTCGAGGCCCAGGTGGCGGCGCATCCGCAACGCATCGCCGCCAGTTGCCAGGACTTGCAATACAGCTATGCCGAACTGAACCAGCGCAGTAACCGCCTGGGCCACGCCCTGATCGCCAACGGCGTGGGCCTGGACCAGCCGGTGGCCCTGCTGGCCGAGCGCAGCCTGGACCTGCTGGGCATGATCATCGGCAGCTTCAAGGCCGGCGCCGGCTACCTGCCGCTGGACCCGGGCCTGCCGGGCCAGCGCCTGGGGCGGATCATCGAGCTGAGCCGCACGCCGTTGCTGGTGTGCACCGCGGCCTGCCAGGAACAGGCGCAAGCCTTGCTCGACGAATTCGCCTGCGCCAACCGACCACGTTTGCTGGTGTGGGAGGAGGTGCAAGCGGCCGATCATTCGCAGGACAACCCGGGCCTCTACAGCGGCCCGGACAACCTGGCCTATGTGATCTACACCTCGGGCTCCACCGGCCTGCCCAAGGGCGTGATGGTCGAGCAGCGCGGCATGCTCAACAACCAGCTGAGCAAGGTGCCATACCTGCAATTGAGCGAGGCCGATGTGATCGCCCAGACCGCGTCGCAGAGCTTCGACATTTCGGTCTGGCAGTTCCTCGCCGCGCCGCTGTTCGGCGCGCGGGTGGACATCGTGCCGAACGCCATCGCCCATGATCCGCAAGGCTTGCTGGCCCATGTGCAGGCGCAGGGCATCAGCGTGCTGGAAAGCGTGCCGTCGCTGATCCAGGGCATGCTCGCCCAGGAGTCCATCGACCTCGATGGCCTGCGCTGGATGCTGCCGACCGGCGAGGCGATGCCGCCGGAGCTGGCGCACCAATGGTTGCTGCGTTACCCGCAGATCGGCCTGGTCAACGCCTACGGTCCGGCCGAGTGCTCGGATGACGTGGCCTTCTACCGCGTCGACATGGTTTCGACCCGTGGCAGCTACCTGCCGATCGGTACGCCGACCGACAACAACCGCCTGTACCTGTTGGATGGCGCGCTGGCGCTGGTGCCGCTGGGCGCGGTGGGCGAGCTGTGCGTCGCCGGTACCGGGGTCGGCCGTGGTTATGTCAGCGATCCGCTGCGCACCGCGCAGGTGTTCGTGCCGCATCCGTTCGGTGCCCCGGGCGAACGCCTGTACCGCACAGGCGACCTGGCACGGCGCCGCGCCGATGGCGTGCTGGAGTACGTCGGGCGGATCGACCATCAGGTGAAGATCCGTGGCTACCGCATCGAGCTGGGGGAAATTGAAGCCCGCCTGCACGAACAGCCGGAAGTCCGCGACGCGGCGGTCGGCGTGCAGGAAGGCGTCAACGGCAAGCATCTGGTGGGCTACCTGGTTGCCAGCGATTCGGCCCTGAATCCGAACGAACGCCTGGAGCGCATCAAGCAACGCCTGCGCGTCGAACTGCCGGAATACATGGTGCCGCTGCACTGGCTGTGGCTGGAGCGCCTGCCGCTCAACGCCAACGGCAAGCTCGACCGCAAGGCCCTGCCGGCCCTGGAGATCGGCCAACTGCACAGCCAGGACTACCTGGCACCGCGCAGCGAACTGGAGCAGACCCTGGCCGCTATCTGGGCCGAGGTGCTCAAGGTCGAGCGGGTCGGGGTCCAGGACAACTTCTTCGAGCTGGGCGGGCATTCGCTGCTGGCCACGCAGATCGCCTCGCGGGTGCAGAAAACCCTGCAACGCAACGTGCCGCTGCGGGCGATGTTCGAGTGCAGCACGGTGGAGGAGCTGGCGCAGTACATCGACGGCCTGGCGAGCAGTGAAATCAGCGAGGAGAAGGTCGATCGCCTGAGCGACCTGATGGCGGAGCTGGAGGGGTTGTAATCAGCGTTGCCAGTGCTGGCCCTATCGTGGGCAAGCTGAACTGGCCTGATAAGCCGGGACACCCCAATCGGGCGCCATGATGGCGCCCAACTCTGAACCTTAGCCTGGCAGGGCCTTACCATCGAGGCCCTGCTCACTCCCGGCTGGCCCGAGTGCTACCGCCACATCCACGGCTATCCGCTGCCCATCTTTGAAACCGGCTACCGCTCCCGCTTCGAATGCGCCGACAACATCGACGCGGCAGATGTCGCTGTTCTAAAAAACTCGGCCCTTCGGGTCGAATTATTCATCCCTCACCGTGCGAGATTAGAGTCCTTCGCAGAACTGCTCATGGGGCTCGCAATGAAATTTTGAAGTATCTCCGCGACCAGGGCGATTCAGTCTTTCACTTATAGTGATTCGAGTTAATCCATCTTCCAAATTTGACTTTTGACGCTAACTTTAGTGGCTATGCTCTTACAGTGGGTTGACTATCAAAGTCATTGCCGCGCCAGCAATAATGGCAGATCGTTATTTTGGAGTTTTTATGGACATGGAGCTGTTTGAAGCGAGCCATTACCAAGCCCCCGAGACACCAAAACGCCATTGATGTTCTGCTTGCACGCCTCCAGTTATTTCAACGGCTATGTTTTGGAGAATTAAAATGTCCAATGAAAAGTTTGACCGCGTAACAACGAATCTGTCTGTTGCCGATATAAGCACTGCAATCGCTACCGGTTTGCAAAGAGCGCTTGATACTCGTGGAGAAGCGTTGCGCGATAAAATCCTTATTTATGGTGGAAGGATTGACTTCAACATTCAAGTGCTCCCCCAAAGCGCGGTAGGCGAACTCAAGGAAGTTGCCAATATTGGCAAGGTCTAGGTTTTTCGGCATTTTTTCGTCAAGCCAATAGGGACAGAAGGAATGCTGGTGGAGGGAATAAAATGCCACCCAAATCGTTGGAAAAATCCCGCCGATTGATTGAGAACGGTCGAAATAAGGCGCTTCTGTGCCCAAGTGCTCAGCCGGAATGGGAAGGAGCGAAAATATTCGGGGTGGTGAATGGCACGGTGGCAGCTCCTGAAGTAGCTTACCTTTCACAAGCAATACCCATGACGAAAGAGCTGGCTGAATCAACAGTCCCTGTCAGTCCGGCAGAGGTATTTCGCATTTCCGCACCCTGTGCGGAAATGCGATGCCAGCATTACAAGGAAGGAGGCTGCCAGCTTGTATCGCGCACCGTAGAGAAATTAAAAACGGTCACAGACAAACTTCCCCGTTGCTCGATAAGAGCCTCCTGTCGCTGGTGGAACGAACAGGGCCCCGATGCCTGTTTCCGCTGTCCGCAAGTCGTAACCAACAGTTTTTCCCAGGACGAGATGATCATTATTGCGGCAACCCCGATATAGCTCAAAGTGTGAGTCTCGTTGAACTGATCAACTTGCACTCTCTGATATGAACTTTGAGTCTATTTGCCACTTCTGGAGGGGAGTTATACACATCGTTCAGGCGTTCAGCAGCCTATATGGATTTCATCATCCTTTGTAGGCGCGAGCTTGCTCGCGAAAAAGTCTTACGGCCTGCACGGCCCTTCGGACTTGTCCGATTGACGGCAACCCTTCACTGGCACAGTCTACCGAGGCTTTTTCGCAGCCCACCTGACAGGAGACAGTTGATGCCCTTCGCGACTATTGATGGACAAGCCCTTCACTACCTGGACCAGGGCAGCGGCCCGGCGGTGCTGCTGGCCGGCAGCTACCTGTGGGACCTGAACATGTGGGCGCCGCAGATCGAGGCGCTGTCCCGGCAGTACCGGGTGATCGCCCTGGACCTGTGGGGCCACGGCCAGTCCGGCGCGCTGCCGCAAGGCACTGCCTCGCTGGACGATATCGCCCGGCAGGTGCTGGCGCTGCTGGATCATCTTGAGATCGAACGCATCACCCTGGTCGGCCTGTCCGTGGGCGGCATGTGGGGCGCGCGCCTGGCCCTGGCGGCGCCGCAACGCATCAATGGCCTGGTGCTGATGGACACCTACCTCGGGGCCGAGCCCGAGCCGACCCGTCAGTACTACTTCTCGTTGTTCAAGCAGATCGAAGAGGCGGGGACCATCCCGTCGCCGCTGCTGGACATCGTGGTACCGATTTTCTTCCGTCCTGGCATCGACCCGCAGTCGGCGCTGTACCAGGACTTCCGCGCGGTCCTCGCGGCACTGCCCAGCGAACGCCTGCGCGAAAGCGTGGTGCCCATGGGCCGCATCACCTTCAGCCGCGCAGACCTGCTATCGCGCCTGGACCAGCTGGACCCCAAGACCACCTTGCTGCTGTGCGGCGACCAGGACAAACCGCGCCCACCTGCGGAAACCCGGGAAATGGCCGAGCTGATTGGTTGCCCTTATCAGCTGGTGCCCGAGGCCGGGCATATCTCCAACCTGGAGAACCCGGCGTTTGTCACCGAGGCGTTGTTGAAGTTTTTGGCTGAGCGGCATTCCTGCTGATGCCTCGGCGACGTTTGGGCTGACGTTATCGCGAGCAAGCTTCGCTCCTACAGAAACCGTATTTTTCCTGGTGGATCGCATTCTTCTGTAGGAGCGGCCGGTCGACGCTCGATTGCCCGCGATGCGATCCCACGGCCACCACACGACCCTCTGCTATAGTCGCGCCCGGCGCAGGTCCAAGCACCTGCGCCGGGCGTTTTCATTCAGGGACAGGGGCGATGACGGAACACATTTACTGGCGTGATATCGAGGATCTGGCCGGCAACTGGAACGGCCTCGGGGTGGAGGTCAAGCGCCCGGCCAGCGGCAAGCCGAACTTGCGCCTGCTCAGTGGCAACAACCGCCGCATGCAACTGGTGCTGGGTGACCAGACGCTGCTCTGGGGCACCATGTCCCGCTGCCTTTACGGCGTGTGGCTGGTACGCAATCACCTGCTGGAGCAATGGCCGCAAACCCTGGTGTGCCCCATCGATTCGCCCCAGGTGGAGCAACAGCTACGCCTCGACCCGGCCCTGCGCCTCAAGGCCTGGAGCCGCTTTTTCGTCCAGCAGTTGATGCAGCACCAGCCGGACTTTTTCTACCCTGGCTACTGGCTGGTACGAGCCCTGCGCCCGGAATCCCTCAAGCCGATGCGGCCGTTGTTGAGCGGTACCGAAGCCTGGTACTTCAAGGGCGGCGAAGACGCCCTGAGCCATATGCCGCAGTGGGCGATCTACGGCCGTAACATCCTCGACAACCAGCAACCCGGCGCGGCGCGCTGGGTCGAGTTGGGCGAGAGTGGCGGCGCGGTGGTCGGCCTGCATGCAGTGGACCCGCATTCCGGGCGCCTCAAATGGTGGCGCAAGAAAGCCCGCGAGGGCAGCTTGCCGCCCATCCTGCTGTGGTACGTCAGCGGCCTGAGCTGCCACCTGATTCTCGATGGCCATTACCGCTTGCAGGCGGCCATCGATGAAAACCTTCCACCGGAGTTCCTGGTGCTCAGTTCGCCGCGGCTCTTCAGCTATCGCCCGAACCCGCAAGAGCAGCAGAAGGTGCTGGGGGCGCTGCAGATGCAGATCCAGCGCAAGAACCTGGAAACGGTGCGCTTCAACCAACTGCTGATCAGCACCTTCGATGACCGTCCGTATCACGGCTTCGGCAGCCAGTCGTGGGCCGGGATTGCCTCGGAAAAGGTCTGGGTCGATCAGGTCAGTGCCATCCTCAACGAACGGGCTGACACCGGCGAGCTGGAAAATATCCTCGCCCGCGAAGCGCCGGACGAGTTCGCCTGAGCCTTACGCACAAACGCCGAATTCGGACACGCTCCTGTAGCCGCTGCCGAGCCTGCGAGGCTGCGATCGACTGCGCGGCATTCCGACGAAGCGGCTTATGCACAGGCGCCGAATTCAGACACGCTCCTGTAGCCGCTGCCGAAGGCTGCGATCGGGCGCGAAGCGGCCGTAAACCAGGCGACGGTTTTTTGCCTGACACACCGCATGGGCAGGTTTGGCGCCTGCTGCGCAGTCGATCGCAGCCTCGCAGGCTCGGCAGCGGCTACAGGGGGCCAATTCGCTTTCTTTTGTAGGGTATTTCCGAGACGCAGTTTGCGGCTTGAAGGTGGCTGTTCTGAGCTACTAGTCTGCGTGGGTCGTCGCCAAATCGATGGCCGGAAGTGCAAGTCCGAAAAACTGTCGGGAACGTACGAAGACCCAGAAGTAATCGCTGGGTATTCATATCCACTGTGTTGAGGACTGCACCCATGAAAAAGCCAATTCCTGTGTATCGCTACCCTGAACTGAAGACTGCCAATCAGACCTTGCGCCAATCTCTGGCCAATTCGCCTGCCGAATCATTCGATGCTCTTCCTGCCACTACGGCAGGGCCGGTAGGTCCGGATTCTCTTTTCTGTGTACGCGAAGGCATCAGCGCCGAAGAAGCCCTGGTGCATGTCTCGCTCTTGCTCAAATGCGCCGAAGAAGTCAGCGATGAAATCACCGAACGCGGCAGTGGCCTGGAGCGTGGGTTGATCTGGTCGATGGTCCATTCCGTGGAAATGGCCAGGGCGGTGGTGGATGCGTTGCTGGATGGGCGCGGTGCCCGTTGAACCGATACTGTTTTTTGAAGCGCGCATCGTGAGCGGGTTCGCCCCCACGGGGGCCTGATGGTCGTTTCACAATCAGGTATCCGTGGGGGCGAGCGCTCAGGTCAGCGTCAGGCGCTGACGGTGTTCAACTTGGGGTCTGTTCTTCCAGCGCATTCAGTTTCGCCAGAAATGAAGCGGGCCCCATTCTTTGCAGCGGGAATTTGCCGCGACTCACCGCATCGAAGTAGCGCAGCGACCCCCACAGTTCAAAATCCCCCACCAGATAGACCCGACGTTTGGCCCGGGTGAGGGCAACGTTCAGCAGGTTGGGTTTGGAGGCGGCCCACTGCGCCGCTCCCGCATGCTCGGTGTCTGCCCCCAGCAGCATGAACACGGTGTCTTGTTCTTTACCCTGGAAGGTATGCACGGTGCCGATGGAGGCTTTCAACCACTGCTTCAACTCGCCCGCAGGTAATTTCGGGCGATGGTTGGGCCGGGCCCAGGCCGCCATGCGTATGGCTTTTTGCAGGGCCAGGCGCACGGCCTTGAACGGCGAGATCACGTACAGCTGCGGCAGCTCTCCATCGCGCAGGTACAGCTGCCCGAGCAGATCGACCATGAACTCGATCTGCTGGGGGACAACCTGTTTGTGTTCGACATTGCCAGGGATATCGACCCAGCAACTGGAGCTGTACACGGGGGCGTCCTGTTCGGCGTGGGCATTGGGCAGGCCAAAGACCATCTTGTTACCGTAGGCGATCTGATTCGACAGGCTGAACATGGGTTCGATGCAGCGTCTGTGGACCCTCAACGGGCTGCCGATCCACAGCTCTTGATCGGTGTCGTTCTTGAACACGCTGCCATACAGATTGTTGTGGTCCGCCAGGCTTTGCACCGACACACGATTGGGGGCGAAGGCATCGTTCGCCGTGTGTACCGATAGCTGGCCCAGGGTCTTGACCAGGCGTTGCGGCAGGGTGAAGACCGGCTCGATTTGCAGGGGGTCGCCCACCACCATGGCTCTTTGCGCCCGCCACAAGGCACCGACGGCGGCCTGGGGCACGGCCTGTCCCGCCTCGTCGATGTACAGCCAGCCCAAAGAGCCAGCACCCAACCCACGGAACTGGTTGGCAAAGGAGGCAAAGGTGCTCGAGACCACCGGGATCACCATGAACAGGCTTTGCCAGAGCACCTGGGTCAGTCGCTCATCCTCGGGGGTCTTGTTGCTCAGCAACAGGCTGATGGCGGCGAGGTTGGCGCTGAAGCCCTTGCCGTTCGAGCCCGAGGGCGCCACCTCGGCCAGCCAGGCTTCATGCAGGGTCAAAGCCGCGGCGAACAAGGTCGAGCGCAAGCGATTGAGTGCTTCATCATGCCAAAGCCCATTGATCTGGAACTCGCTGTTCTCCAGCTCACTGAGCTGACTTGGCAAATCCGGACGGCCCAGGCGGCTGGCGAAATCGTCCAGGCATCGGCACTTGTCTTGCCATTGCGCCAGACGGGTATCGAGTTCGCTTCTACAGAACAGCAATGCGGTTTGCGCGCTTTCAAGTTCTGGTCTGAGGCTTTTGTTCAGAAGGCTTTTCGCGCGGTTGATCTCTTCATGCGCCAGACGCTGAAGCCGGGCATTTTCCAGTTGTTCGTCACGGTGGGTTTTAGCTGCTTGAGTATTGAACAAGCGCTTCCACCAGACCGGACGGCTGCGATCTATCAGGCGCTCCAGTTCCTGAAGGCTGCTCAGATGTTGCGCCGTTGCTTGAAGTTGCTGTTGCTGTTGGTCGAGGGCTTGCTGGGCGGACGCCCTGGTCTGTTCGACCTGATTGAATGACTGTTGCTGAAGGCGCAGGAAGGCCTGTTCATCGGTAGCCGCCATTTCTTCCAGCAGGCTGGCGTAACGGGCTCGTTCCTCCAGTGCTTTGCTGACTTCCTCATCGGCTTTTTTGAAGGCTGCGCTGGCATCCTTGAAGGTGGGGCCTTTGTATTCATCCACCCATTGCCGAATCGTCAGTGGCCGATTGGGCTCGGTGGAGTCTACCGGGGCGAAGAACATGCGCTCCTGCAGGACCTTTCGGTTGTTGCTATTACCGAGGGCGGCGCAGATCAAGCCCCAGGGTTTGTCCTCGTCGGACAGGTCGCTGATGCTGCCATCGCTTTTTTGTGCGGCAATCTTATGGGCGACCGGCTGCAGGTACTGCACGTCGCTCCAGCATTTTCCCAGGGATTTGCGTTTGGGCAGGTCTCGGGAAATGTTTTCCACGGCGGCATTGTTGGAGGAGGCCACCACCATTTCATAGCCGGTCAACTCAGGTTTGAGCGCGCGGATGGTGTAGGTATTCGGCATGCCCTTGAAGGTGACCTGCGGTTTTTTCCCGCCGACGAAAGCATCTTCCGCCTCGCTGTATCCCGCCAATACCCGCGCCCGACGCACGATGTTCTCGGCGAACATGTCGCGCAATAACGTCGTTTTGCCTGTCCCGGGTGGTCCGTTAACGGAGAACACCCCACTGTTTTCCAAGGTGCCGAGCGCGGTATTGATCGCGAACTGTTGCATCAGGCTCATGGCATGGCCCGGCTCATCCGGCCAATGCCCGGGGTTTATGCATTGCGGTTGCAGGGCCTGGTAAATGGCCTTGCGGCCATTGTCGGTATACAGGTCGATTCTTTTGCCCGGGTCGGCTTCGCCCAGGTATTGAAGCAAAGGCAGTGGCTGTTCTGCGCGTTGCAGGCTGGCGATCGCACGCTCGATGTCTTTTATGAAAAAGCTGTTGAGGATGTCGATCTCGGTATCGGGCTCTTCTTCGTCCTCGACTTCCGTTGCCTGCGCCGCAGAGGGTTGCGTGAGTGGTTTCTCGACCTTGGGCTGGGTCAGCACTTGAAGCAATGCGACCGAGCTACCGCTGTTCTGCTCAGGCGTGAAACTGGCCCAGTTGCACAGCAGTTGATGCAGATGCATGACTTCCTCGGCCATCAAGGCTGGGTCATCGTTTTGCTGACGCTGTCCGTGGAAGTTGTGCAGCAGTTTGATCAACTGCTCCTTGGCGTCCTCGAAGGCTTGATGGCCAAGCGCACCAAGCCCTTTGCTCACCGTTTGCCCCAGGGCCCAGGGAGCCGTCGACAGTGACACGGCATCCAGTTGCGGGACGGCTTGAGCATTGAGCTTGATCTTGGCAAAGCACGTCAGCCCCTCAAGCTCCACCCGTTCCTGCTCTTCGTAGAAGGTGTTCTCGTCTACCGATAAAGCGGCCAGATACGGTTCGCAAAGAGTCGCAATGACGGAGGCGTCAAAGACCCCGATATAGAGATTGAAGCCTTTGACTTGAAGGTCTTCAGGTATGGAAAAGTTGCGCCAGTGGCTGTCCTTGCTCTGCTGGAGAATTTCCTGGGAGAGCCATCGGGTCTCCCATTTCTTGAAGTCCTCAACATATTTCCCGAGGGCATAAGGTAGAAAGAATTCCACCTTGTGCCAGTAATCGAGAATGTCTAAAAGCCTGGCTTGTCCTTGAGCTTTCAAAACGTCACATCCCTGTCTGCGTGAATAAAGGCAGTAGTGTAACGCTGTCGGTAAGGCTAAAGGCCATTAGTGGTCAGGTCGTGGCGCCTCTCATTCATTTGGGCCCGAAAATCTTGCCCAGCTTGTCCGGCGCCGGTGCGCCTTGTTGCTGTTGCAGCTCGCCCTTGTCGTCCATGTAGAAGATCGCCGGGGTGGCGGACAGCTCCAGTTCGTCCATCAGCGCCATGTTGGCGTCGAGCTTGGCCTGGACCTCGGCGGGGATCTTGGCCAGGGGCTTGAGGCTGCTGCCCTTGCCGGCTTTCTCGTGGTCCTGCAGGGCTTTCTGCGGGTCTTTGGCGGCCAGCAGGGCGGCGGATTTGCCCGGGCTGTCTTCGCGGATGATGCCGACCATGATGTGCCGCAGCTGGACCTTGCCGGCGTTCACCCAGGGCCGCGCCTGTTCCCAGAACATGTTGCAGTAAGGGCAGTTGGGGTCGCTGAACAGGTAGACCACGCGCGGCGCGTCGGCCTTGCCATCGGCGATCCAGTGGCTCTTTTCCATCTTGGCCCAGACGGCCTTGGCCATTGGCGCGTACACCAGTTTCTGCAGCGGCTCGGCGCTCAGGTCCTTGCCGTCGGCGTCGTACAGGTTGCCCAGCAGCACATGCTTGCCGTCCGGCGTCAGGTACAGGGCCATGCCGCGGTTCTGGTACTGCGCGGCATAGCCCTTGAGGCCGTCCGGGGCATCGAAGCTGCCGACGATCTTGGCACCTTTGGCTTCGATCTTCTTGACCGCCTCGGGCAATTCTTCGGCGTGCAGCAGCGGGGCCTGGAGCAGGGCGGCGCCCAGGGACAGGCTCAGCAGGTGGCGGATGAAAGGCATGGCAATTTCCTTGAAGGGGCGGCCTGCGTGGCCGTGGTCGAATGCGCTGAGTCGAAATGTTCCAGGGCGCGGGCCAGGCTGGCCTCGGACAGCTCGCCCAGGTGGCTGCCGAGCAGGCGCCCGTCGGCGCTGTAGAACAGCGTAGTCGGTAGCGCCATGGAGCCCACGGCCTTGCCCAGGCGGCCGCTGCCGTCGAACAGCACGTTGTTCAGGTTCAGCTCCTGGGTGGCCAGGAAGGTGCTGACGCTCTGCATGCTTTCGGCCTGGTTGACGAACAGGAAGGTCAGGTCCGGGCGCTGCTGCTGGGCTCTTTCCAGCACCGGCATTTCCCGACGGCAGGGCGGGCACCAGGTGGCCCAGAGATTGATCACCAGCGGTTTGCCCTGGTAGCTGGTCAGTTGCACGGTGGCGCCGTCGGGGTTGCGCAGGGCGATTTCCGGCAGCCGCGTGCCTTGTTCGAAAAGGCTCAGGGACAGGGTGGCGAGCAGCCAGAAGGCCAGGCCGCTGCCGACCCCGGCGCCCAGCGGCTGGCGCAGGGCCGGGCGGCGCCAGCCCCAGGCGAGGGCGGTCAGCAGCAGGACGATGGCCCCCGGCCAGGCGAGGAAACCGCCGTCGCGCAGGTCGATGATCTGCCACAGGTCGTGGCGATAATGCTTCCAGTAGGCGACCACGAAGCCGATGCGCGCCGCCAGCATGCCCAGCAGGAACAGGCCGAACAGCACCGATTCCGGGTTCTCGCCACCGCGCTTGGCGACTCGCCAGCCGACCAAGGTGGCCAGCGCCAGGGCACTGATCAGCAGCAGGTGGTTGAGCGCGATGGCAAAGGTGCCGATGGTAAAGGTCAGCATCAACGGGCTTCTCGGGTAGCGGTCCAGCGTTGCAGGAAGGCAGCCGCGTCTACCTCACCGGTAATCCGCTGGCTGCGGCGTTCTTCGCCGTCCGGGCCGATCCATAGCAGGCTCGGCGGCCCCGGCACTTTATACCGGTTGAGCAGTTCGCGGCTGGCGGCGTTGTCGGCCGTCACATCCAGGCGCAGCAGGCGCACGTCTTTCAGGGCCTCGAGGACCTGGGGTTGGCCGAACACCTGTTTTTCCATGATCTTGCAGGACACGCACCAGTCAGCGTAGTAGTCCAGCAGCACCCACTGGCCCTGGGCCCTGGCGGTGTCGAGGGCGCCTTGCAGGGCGGCCGGGTCGTTGACGGTGCTGAAGGCGTCGTGGGCGCTGACGGTCGCCACGCTATTGCCGCCGCTATAGACCTTCAGCGGTCGCCACAGGTCGTCGCTGCCACCGGCGGCGCCCACCAGCAGCAGGCTGCCCCACAGGCCGAACACCACCGAGCTGGCGCCGAACAGGTGCCCGGCGCGCCCGGCGGCACGCATCTGATACCAGGCGGTGTAGGCCAGGACCAGCGCCAGCGCGCCCCACAAGCCTATCCACAGCGATTCGTCGAGCACCGGGCGCAGCAGCACGATGGCGGTGCCGAGAAAGAGGAAGCCGAACACGCCCTTGAGCAGGTTCATCCACGGGCCGGGCTTGGGCAGGAAGCGGTTGCCCACGGTCACCAGCAACAACAGCGGCAGGCCGATGCCCAGGCCCATGACGAACAGGATCAGCCCGCCGTGCAGGGCATTGCCGCTCTGGGCGATGTACAGCAGGGCGCCGGCCAGCGGCGCGGTCATGCACGGGCCGACCAGCAGGCCGGACAGGGCGCCGAGCACCCCGGCGCCGACCAGGCTGCCGCCGCTGCGCGAGCGGCTGGCGTTTTCCAGGCGATCGCGCAGGGCCGCCGGCAATTGCATCTCGAAGAAGCCGAACATCGGCAGTGCCAGGATCACGAACACCGCGGCAAAGCTGCCCAGCAGCCAGGGCTGTTGCAGCAGGGCTTGCAGGTTGGCGCCGAGCAGCGCGGCCAGCACGCCCATCGCGGCATAGACCAACGCCATGCACACCACATAGCTGCCGGCCAGGGCGAAGCCGCGCCGCGGGCTGGCGCCGCTGCCCACCACCAGGCCGGCGAGGATCGGCAGCATCGGCAGCGAGCAGGGGGCGAAGGCCAGCAGCAGGCCGAGGCCGAAGAACACCAGCAGGCTCCAGCCCAGGGCCCGCTGTTGCAGGCCGCTGGCCAGGGCCTGGTCGCTGGCTTCGGTGGCATTGGCGGCGGCCGGACTGCCACCCAGGTCCACTTCCAGAGATTGCGGCGGGTAGCACAGGCCGGCGTCGGCGCAGCCTTGCCAGCCGACCTTGACCTTGCCGGTGGCGCCGGCGGGGATTTTCAGTTCCAGGCCCTGGCGATACACCTGCTGCGCGCCGAAGAATTCGTCGCTGTGGGCCTCGCCCTCGGGCAGCGCCGGTTTGTGCGCTTCCGCCAGGCCGTCGAATTTCAGCCGTTGCTGATACAGGTAATAGCCGTCGGCGATCTGCCAGAACAGCTGGGTTTCCCCCGACGCCAGGCGTTCGGAGGTGAAGACGAAGGCTTTGCCGACCGGGAGAAAGTCGGGTTTGACCTCGAACGGGTTGTTACCCGCCTGGGCCAGGCCCGACAGCAGCATGAACAACAGGATGAACAGACGACGCATGGAAAAGCCTTAAACCGGTGCAAGTGACCGCACAATGGCCGATGGCGATTAACCGATGATTAACCCTGCACGCCTTGTGGCACTAGCGGTGCAGGCATAATGTCGGCTTAATCGGCGCTCGATTTAATGCACCCCTTTTCTACAGGTTCCACCATGCACGTACTTGTCTGTGAAGATGATGAGCTGATTGCCAGCGGGATCGTGGCCGGCCTCACGGCCCAGGGCCTGACGGTCGAGCACGTGGCCACCGCCTCGGCGGCGCGGGCCATGCTCGGCGTGGCGGAATTCGACGTGATGGTGCTCGACCTCGGCCTGCCCGACGAGGACGGCCTGAAACTGCTCAAGCAACTGCGCCACAACGGCCTGGAAATCCCCGTGCTGATCCTCACCGCGCGGGACTCGGTCACCGACCGGGTCGACGGCCTGCAGGCCGGCGCCGACGATTACCTGCTCAAACCCTTCGACCTGCGGGAACTGGCGGCGCGCCTGCATACCCTGTTGCGCCGGGTGGCGGGGCGCAGCGTCAACCTGATCGAGCACGGCCGCCTGACCTACGACCCAAGCACCCGCGAAACCCAGCTCGGCGGCCAGCCGGTGGACCTGTCGCGACGCGAGCAGGCGCTGCTCCAGGCGCTGCTGCACAACCGCGGCCGGGTGCTGTCCAGCGAGCAGCTCAAGGACAGCGTCTACGGTTTCAACGACGAACTGGAAAGCAACGCCCTCAACGTGCATATCCACCACCTGCGGCGCAAACTCGGCAACGGCATCGTCGAGACCGTGCGCGGCCTGGGCTATCGCCTGGGGCCGGCGGATGGCGGGGAGGAGTCGTAAGTGATGAGCCTGCGTTTGCGCCTGAGTCTGACCATCGGCGCGGCCTTCGTGCTGATCTGGGCGCTGGCCGCGGCCTGGATGTTCAGTGACCTGCGCAACCAGATGATGTTTTCCCTCGACCAGCGCCTGGTGGCGTCGGCGCGCATGGTCGCCGGCCTGCTGGAGCAATTGCCGGCCTTGCCGAGCAAGGGCGAGGGCACCCATTTCAGCGCCGAACAGCTGAACATTCCCGGGGGCATGGCCTGCCAGGTCAGCTCCCTGCGCGGCGAGATCCTCGCCCGCAGCCATAACCATCCCGACGAAAAGCTCGAAGCCGAGCGCATGGGCTTTCACGACCAGATGATCGACGGTGTGCGCTGGCGCAGTTTCACCCTGGCCCGGGGCGACCTGCGTATCACCACCGCCGATCGCCAGGTCGAGCGTGAAGCGCTGAACATGTCGGTGCTGCTGGCGGCTTCGGTGCCGGTCGGCGTGGCCTTGCTCGGTTGCCTGTGGTTGTTGTGGCTGGGGATCGGCCAGGGCCTGGCGCCGCTGAACCGCATGCGCGATGCTCTGATGCGCCGCAGCGCCGACTCCCTGGAGCCGTTGCAGATCCAGCCGCTGCCCAGCGAGCTGCGGCCATTGCTGGAAACCCAGAACCAACTGTTCCAGCGCATCGGCAAGACCCTCGAACGCGAGCGCCGCCTGACCGGTGACGCCGCCCACGAATTGCGCAGCCCGCTGACGGCGATCAAGACTCACCTGCAAGTGGCGCGGATGACCGACGGCGCGGCCCGCGATCAATCCCTGGCGCGCGCCGAAGAAGGCGCCGACCGCTTGCACCGGACCCTGGAGCAGCTGCTGTTGCTGGCGCGGGTCGAAGGCAGCCTGTCGTTCGAGGACGGCGTGCAGTGCAGTGCCGAACAGGTGGCGAAAACCGCGATCCAGGACGCCGCCAGCGGCGCCCGGCAGCGGGTCAGGTTGCACATCGACGAGCGGGTGTCGGCGGCGCCGCTGGAAATGCCCTCGGTGCTGGCCATCGCTGCGCTGCGCAACCTGCTGGACAACGCCCTGCGCCACACCCCGAGCGATGCACCGGTGGAGCTGAACCTGGAAACCATCGGCAATCGCGTGCGTTTCCAGGTGCGCGACCACGGTGACGGCATTCCCGAGGATGACTTGCAGCACCTGACCCAGCGCTTCTGGCGCAACGGCCAGAGCACCGGTTGCGGCCTGGGTCTGGCCATCGTCCAGGCGATTGTCCAGCGCTGCGGTTGCGTGCTGCATTTCGACAGCCGGCCCGATGGCTTGCGGGTCGAGCTGACCATGCCGCTGCAAGCGGCCTGAGGGCCTCATCGCGGGCAAGCCTCGCTCCTACAGAAGTGATATCTGTAGGAGCGAGGCTTGCCCGCGATGGCATTCTCATGTTCGCCACAACCTTTATGGTTGATACGCAATAAACCTCTCCCGGGTGTAAATCCTCTCGTCGCTGATGCGTTTCCAGAACAGGAAAACCTGCGAGTGCGCGCTGAACCGGCTGCGTACCTGTGTGGTGTGCGGTTTCGCTCAACTCATCAGCGTGAGGATTCGAGAGATGTCAGTTGCTACCAGCCTTGTCGACGATCAACCCGCGCGGACCAGTCCCGCGCCTGCCGAGACGCTTTACCAGTTCACCGAATCGCCGTTGCTGGCCCGGCAGAACCAGCAGGAATCCAATGCCCGCAGCTACCCGCGGCGGATCCCGCTGGCGCTCAAGCGGGCGAGCGGGATTCATGTCGAGGACGTCGAAGGCCGGTGTTTCATCGACTGCCTGGCCGGTGCCGGGACCCTGGCCCTGGGCCACAACCACCCGGTGGTGATCGAAGCCATCCAGCAGGTGCTGGCCGATGAGCTGCCGCTGCTGACCCTGGACCTGACCACGCCGGTCAAGGACCAGTTCGTCCAGGACCTGTTCGGCCTGTTGCCGCCGGCCCTGGCCGCCGAGGCGAAAATCCAGTTCTGCGGCCCCACCGGCACTGACGCCGTGGAAGCGGCATTGAAGCTGACCCGTACCGCGACCGGCCGCAGCACCGTGCTGTCGTTCCAGGGCGCCTACCACGGCATGACCCAGGGCGCCTTGAGCCTGATGGGCAGCCTGGGGCCGAAGCGCCCGTTGGGTGCGCTGCTGACTACTGGCGTGCAGATCCTGCCGTTCCCTTACGACTACCGCTGCCCGTTCGGCCTGGGTGGCGAAGCGGGGGTCAAGGCCAACCTGAGCTACCTGGAAAACCTGCTGAGCGATCCGGAAGCCGGCGTGCAACTGCCGGCGGCGATCATCGTCGAAGCGGTGCAGGGCGAGGGTGGGGTGATTCCCGCCGACCTCGACTGGCTGCGCGGCGTGCGCCGCATCACCGAAAAAGCCGGGGTGGCCTTGATCGTCGATGAGATCCAGAGCGGCTTCGGTCGTACCGGCAAGATGTTCGCCTTCGAGCACGCCGGGATCATTCCGGATGTGGTGGTGCTGTCCAAGGCCATCGGCGGCAGCCTGCCGATGGCGGTGGTGGTCTACCGCGACTGGCTCGACACCTGGCTGCCGGGCGCCCATGCCGGCACCTTCCGTGGCAATCAGATGGCCATGGCCACCGGTTCCGCGGTGATGCGCTACCTCAAGGAACACCAGGTGGCCGAGCATGCCGCCGCCATGGGCGAGCGTTTGAGCGAGCACCTGCGGATCCTGCAGCGCGACTATCCGCAGATGGGCGACATTCGCGGGCGCGGCCTGATGCTGGGGATCGAACTGGTGGACCCGGCCGGCGAGAAAGACGCCCTCGGCCATCCGCCGCAGTTCAGTCGCCTGGCGCCGCTGGTGCAGCGTGAATGCCTCAAGCGCGGGTTGATCCTGGAAATGGGCGGGCGCCATGGCAGCGTGGTGCGTTTCCTGCCGCCGCTGGTGATCACCGCGGCGCAAATCGACCAGGTGGCGGATATTTTCAGCCGCGCGTTGGCGGCGGCGGTCGCCAGCCTCTAATTTTCCACGGGCCTTGAACGTTCCTTATTCACAACCGCTGCGCGTTCAGCGCGGCGAGCCTTATAGCGATGGAGACACGTAATGACTTCAGTATTCGACCGCGAGGACATCCTCTTCCAGGTAGTGGTCAACCATGAGGAGCAGTATTCGATCTGGCCGGACTACAAGGCTGTGCCACAGGGCTGGCGCACCGTGGGCAAGAGCGGCTTGAAGAAGGAGTGCCTGGCCTACATCGAAGAGGTGTGGACCGACATGCGCCCGCTGAGCCTGCGGCAGAAGATGGACGCCCAGGCGGCGGCCAACTGATTACCGCGTACTGACGTTGACCTGTAGCCGCTGCCGCAGGCTGCGATAAGCCCGCCAGGGCTTCGGCGCTCTTAAGATCGCTGACGACCGTTCCGGTCGATCGCAGCCTGCGGCAGCGGCTACAGGGTGCAAAAGCCCGTTGAACCCCGCAGGTCCAGCGGGCTTTTTTGTGGGCGTCAGCCCAGGCGTTTGACGGCCTGCAAGGTGTAGCTCAATGGCAAGCGCCAAGGGGCGTGTTGCAGGTGCCATTCGCCTTGTTCGTCACAGCGCATCTGCCCGGGCAGGGCTTCCCAGGGGATGCTCTGGTGTTCCACCAGGCCGCTGATGTCCAGGCCGTGCTTGAGCAGCGCACTGACGATTTCCCCCAGGCCGTGGTTCCACGCATGGGTCACCGTGGCCTTGAGCGGTCGGTCGGTACTGACGTAGGTGCTGTCGTCGTCCCACACCAGCGGTTCGTTGCGCTCGAAGTAGGGCAGGTCGACCACCAGCGCATCCTCGCGGCTTTCGTCCAGGGCCCAGAGCATCGGGTGGCCTTCGCGGATAAACAGCCGGCCGCCGGGCTTGAGCAATTCGCTGACATTACGCGCCCAGGTGTCGACGCTGGGCAGCCAGCACAGAGCGCCGATACCGGTGTAGACCAGATCGAACGCGCCTTTGGGCAGCACCTCGCAGGCCTTGTAGACGTCGGACTCGACGAACTCGATGGCGCTCCCGGTGCGCGCCGCCAGGCTGCGGGCTTCGGCCAGGGACGCGGGGGAGAAGTCCAGCCCGGTCATCTGCGCGCCGAGGCGGGCCAGCGACAGGGTGTCGGTGCCGATATGGCATTGCAGATGCACACCGCGCAGGCCGCTGATGTCGCCCAGCAGTGGCAGGTCGAAACGCACCACCTCGGACAGGTACCGCGGGTCGTCGACAAACATCTGCGCCTGGTAGTCCGGCGAGGCCGCGTGCAGCGGTGCGCGCTCGTCCCAGTTGGCCTGGTTGAGCTTGAGGTAGTCACTCATGGCGGGGCTTCCTGTCCGTTCGGTGGGAGCAGCAGGCTAGCACCGCCGAGGCGGTCGATTCTTGGGGGAATTTGTAAGCCGCGCCATTTCCCCTGTAGGAGCGAGCTTGCTCGCGATAAATGCAAGAACAACGCGTCCACTCAGGCAATACGCGTCATCGTTGACGTTCATCGCGAGCAAGCTCGCTCCTACAGAGGGAGTGGCGGGTCAGGTTTTCGGGGCGAGGGCACTGGTGATCTGGCCGATGCTGTTCTCCAACTCCGCCAGCGGGTCGGCGCTGTCGGTTTGCAGCACCAGCAGCTGGCTGCCGGCGGCGCTGATGGCGGCCTTGATCGCGTCGGACGGCTGGCGGTGATGCAGGACGATGGCCACGTCGTTGTCCTTGAGCCGGGTTTGCAGTTGCTGCAGGGCTTCGGGCGTCCACTCGTTGTCGGCGCGGGCGTCGACCTCCAGCAGCTCCAGGTTGAGCCCGCTGACCAGGTAACCGAAGTGGTCGCTGAGGCTGAGCACACTGAGGTTGTCGGCATTGGCCAGTTGCCCCTCGCTATCGGCGCTGAGCTTGAGCAGGCGTTGCTTGAGGCTGGCCAGGTTGGCGTCGATCTTCGGCTTGGCGGCGGGGGCCAGGCGCACCAGGTCGGCGGCCAGCACATCGGCCATGCGTCCCAGGTTATTGCTCGACAGCCACGGCTGGCTGTTCAGGCCGTCGCTCTTGCCGGGCTGCAGGGCGACCCCGGGCAGGGCGCCATCCACCGGGCGCGCGGCATCGACTTCGACGATGCGGATGTTGCTGCGCCGCGCATTGGGGTACAGCGGGTCGTCCGGCCAGATCGAGCGCAGGCCGATCACCGCGTCGGCGTCGAGGGCCAGCTTATGCAGCGCCGGGGCGCCGCGACCGGTGAAGTAGGCAGTCTGGCGTGAGCCCGGCAGGTTGTCGGGGGCGGCGCGTTCGAGTCGCACATCGGTGCCTTGCAGCAGCCACTGGCCGAGGCCGAAGGTGATCGGTAGCGAGGCCAGCACGGTGAGCGGCTTGGGTGAGCTGGCGCTGTGCAGCGCCGTGGTGCCCAGGCTCTGGTTGGCGGTGACGCGCATCGGTTCGAAACGGTCCGGCTGGGCCAGGGCCGGCGCGCTGCCCAGCCCAGCGAGGGCCAGGGCCAAAGTCAGGGGGCGTGTCAGGTGATGTAATGAACTGTGCATTTATCCGATATTCCCTTTGAGGCTGGGGACAATGCCGCGGGCAACGGCGGCCAGGGCGAAGGCGACACCGGCCACCAGGATGATCGCGGCGCCGGAGGGGACGGGCAGGTCGAAGAGGATCGGCAGCAGGATGCCGCACAGGGTGCTGACCGTGGCGATCAGCACCGAGATCCAGAAAAAGCCCTTGAGCGATTGGCTCAACAGGCGCGCGGCCGCCGCCGGGATCACCAGCAGGGCGCCCACCAGGATCGCGCCTATGACTTTCACCGCGGCCACGGTGATCAGGGTCACCAGAATCACGAACAGGTAGTCCAGGGTTTTCACCGCGACACCGCGCACCGCCGCCAGTTGCGGGTTGAAGCTGGCGAGCATGATGCGGTTGTACAGCGGCAGGCTCAGGCCCATCACCAGGGCACCGACGATCAGCAGCACCAGCAGATCGTTGCCGTTGACCGTGAGCACCGAACCGAACAGCACGTTTTCCAGGATGTGCACGTTGATCTTGCCGGCGAGGATCAGCAGCAGGCTGGCGCCCAGGGCCAGGGACACCGACAGGAACACGCCGATCAGGGTGTCCGGCGCCAGGCCGGTGCGGTTGCGCAGGTAGTTGAGCAGGATGCCGAACAGCAGGCAGTAGCCGAACAGGCTGCCGTACGGGCCGGTGTAGGGTTCGCCGAGCAGGATGCCGATGGCCACGCCGGTCAGCGCCGCGTGGCCCACCGCTTCGGAGAAGAACGCGAAGCGCTTGACCACTACCAAAGTGCCTAACCCGCCCAGCACCGGGCCGATCAGCAAGCCGGCGAGCAGGGCGTTGACCACAAACCCATAGGCCAGGGCTTCTGGCAGGTAACCGGAGGAGGCCCAGCCCTGGATCATCAGACGAAAGGCTTCGTAACTCATCAGGCAACACTCCCGCTGACGATATCCGCGCTGCGCGGGTGGGTGGAAAACAGCGTCAGCAGGCGTTCCGGGGTCAGTGCCTGCTGCGGGTGGGCGTCGAACAGCACGCGGCGATGCAGGCCGGTGACCCGGTCCGCCAGGCGGCCGACCGCTTCCAGGTCGTGCTCGATCCACAGCAGGGTGATCCCGGCCTGGCGCCAGTCGCCGAGCAGGCGCTCGAAGACCTGGATGCCGGCTTCGTCGAGGGCCGACATCGGTTCGTCCAGCACCAGCAGTTGCGGCGCCGGGATCAGCCCCTGGGCCAGCAGCACCCGCTGGCGTTCGCCGCCGGACAGGGCGCCCATGCGCCGCTTGCGTTTGTCCTGCATGCCGACCCGCTCCAGGGCTTCGCCTATGGCCGCGGCGTAATGCCGGCTGAGGCCGAGGAAAGCCGGGCGGCGCTGGCACATGGCGGCCATGAAGTCGTCGACGGTCATTGGCAGGCCGCGGTCGAATTCCAGGGCTTGCGGCACATAGCCGATCACCCCCGGCTCGCCCGGCCATTGCAGGCGCAACTGGCCCTGGTGGGGCATCTGCCCGAGCAGGGTCTTGATCAGCGAGCTCTTGCCGCCGCCGTTGGGGCCGACCAGCGCATGCACGGTGCCGGGCTGCACCTTGAAGCTGACGTTGTCGAGGATGGTGGTGCGACCCAGGGTCAGGCTGACCTGGTCGAATTCGATGGACGGGCCGCGGGCCAGGCTGTGCAGGGCGGTCATGCGCCGGCCTCCTGGATCGCCCGGACCACGGTGTCGAGGTTGCCGGCCATTTCCTTCTCGTATTTCTCGGCGCTGTAGTCGCCGTAGGAAATGTGCGACAGCGGGTACAGCTTGACCCCGGACTCGCGCTGGATGGTGTCGACGTAGGTGGACGGGAAGTCCATCTCGGAGAAGATCACCTTGACGTCCAGTTCACGCAACTGGTCGATGGTCTTTTTCAACTGGCTCGGGCTGGGCTCGATGCCATGGGCCGGCTCGACCACGGCGGTGACTTCCAGGCCGAACTCGCGCAGCAGGTAATCGTAGGCGGCATGCACCGTGGCCACCCGCAGGTCGGCGTTGGGCGCCTTGGTCAGCTTGGCCAGGGCGTCGGCGCGCATCTGCCGCAGGCGTTTGCCGTAGGCGCGGGCGTTCTGGGTGTAGGTCTTGGCGTTGGCCGGGTCCATCTTGCCCAGCTCGCGGGCGATGTTGTTGACCTGGGCGATGGAGGCGCTGATGGACAGGAAGGTGTGCGGGTTGACCACTTTGCCGGCGCCGCGCGCGGCGATGCCGGTGGCGGCCAGCAGCGGCACGTTCTGATTGGCCTCGATCACCGGAATGTCCGGACGTTCGCTGGCCTCGATCATGCGGTCGGCGAAGTCGTCGTGGCCGACGCCATTGAGCACGATCACGTCCAGGGTGCCGATGCGCTTGATGTCTTCGGCGCGCGGTTCATAGGCGTGGGGGTTGAAGCCGGCGGGAATCAGCGGCACGACCTCGGCCTTGTCGCCGACGATGTTGGCCACGTAGCTGTAGTAGGGGTGCAGGGTGATGCCGATACGCAGACGCTTGGCCTGGTCGGCCGTGGCGAGAGGGCTGAGCAACAGGGCGAACAGGCTGACCAGCAGCACCCGCAGGAGCGGGCGGCGTTGAGATGAAATAGGCATGGGCTAGCGGTCTTCTCTCGGTGAATGCGTGGGTTCAGTGGCGATGCTGGCGGGTCACTCCGGCATCGAATTGCGCGACCACCTGCTGCCAGCCGGCACTGGTCAGGGCGGCGTCGCTGAGGTCGTTGGGGGCGGCGAGGGATGGGCCGCGGTTGAGCCAGATGTCCGGGGCGGCGGCCGGGTCGGCGGCGATGCGCATCAGGAAGGAGCCGGCCACTTGATTGTTCTGGCTGAGGCCGACATAGGCCTGTTGCCGCAGTTGCCAGGCATGCCCGCCACGGCTCACCGAACTGGCGTCCTGGGCAAAGGGCGCGAAACCTTCCTCGGCCAGTTGTTCGGGCGTCGGCAGGGCCTGGGCTTCTTCGCGCAGCAGGCGGATTTCGTCGAGGGTCACCCGCAGGTCGGCGTACAGGCCCTGTTCGCCGGCGGTGAGGTCGCGGCGGGCGTCCAGTTGCTGGCTGTCGATGCTCGCCATTTCGCTGGTTTCGCCGCGCCAGAGCACCACGGTGCCGGCCACGCTGAGGATCAACAGGCACAGCAGCAGGACGTAGAGGGTTTCATGGCCGGCACCGGCCGGGCGCACAACTTGGTGGGTGGAGGTGCTCATGGGGCCTCGATGTCGGCTTGGTCGATCTCGACCACGTGGCCGGGGCCGGCGTCGAACAGCACGTAGAACTCGGCGTCGGGTTTCTTGAAGGTCAGGGTGGAGTCGGCGCCCAGTTTGCCGGGCACCAGGATGGTTTCGTCGTAGCCGATCACGTCCAGGGTCACCCCCGGGGCGCCGCTGCCGTCGGAGAAACCGCCGGTGCAGCGGATCTGCTCGCCGTCGATCTGCTTGCACTCGCACATTGGGTTATGGGCCAGGGCGCCGCCGCTGAACAGGGCGCTGGCCAGCAGGAGTGTGCCGGCACCGAGCAGGCGCAGGCGGGCGGTGGGTACAGCAATCATGGTTTGCCTCCTTGTTGGTTCAGCCAGGCGAGGGTGGCCGGGGATGCCTGGCCCAGGGGGATGGCTGCCTGGTGCAGGCTGCCGTCCCAGCCTTCCATGGTGATCCACAGCTCGGCGTCGGCCTTGGTCTTTTGCGGAATGGGCAGGCTGGCCCCCATGCGGTACGGGGTGCCGAAGAAGATCACCCCGGCGGCGCGCAGGCTGCGGGGTTTGCCGATGCGCAGGTAGGTGGCCTTGACCTGGTCGATGCAGGCGTCGCACAGGGCGGCATTGAAGCCCTTCATATAACCGGCCGGCCCCTGGAGTTGCGGCGCTTGGTTGCGCAGTTCGGCCAGGCGCAGGCTCCAGGGCCCGACCTGCACCTCGCCCACCTCGCGTTCGCCCAGGCCGCTGTCGCCACGGGCCAGCGCCGCGTCGGCGAAGTACTTGGGCATGAAGCCGAGGGGGATCAGCAACAGCAGGATGTTCAGGTGGAAACGCCATTTCAGCCAGAACTGACGCAGGGGCGAAACCGGCATTGGGTTGTCTGTCTTGCTCACAGGTTGCCCTCCGGCGTGTCGCTGTGCAGGGCCGCAACCGGGCGCTGGGCGAGGATGGGGCGCGGTGTCTTGTGGCTGCGCTTGAGGGCCGCGGCGGTGGCCAGGGCGGTGCGCTTGGTCCAGATCAGCAGGCCGCTGAGCACCATCATGCTCAGCAGCAGGCCGAAGAAGCACCAGATCAGCTTGATCCAGATGCCGCCGAAATCACCGGTGTGCAGCGGACGCATGGATTCGGTGACGAACTCCAGGGCCGAGCGATGGGACAGCAGGTGTGTGGTATCCACCGAGCCGCTGTAAGGGTTGAGGTTGGCGGTCTGGTACATCAGCGGGTACCAGCCGCGGCCGCCAATGAACAGGTGGCTGTAGGCATTGCTCGGCAGCATGACGAAGCTGACCTCGAAGCCCGGTATCTGCTGGGTGGCGATGCGGATGGCTTCATCGACGCCGATCATCGGCGCCGGGCTGCCGTCGGCGGAGGTCGGCACGCTTTCGCGGGCGATCACCGGAACTATGGGTTCGCTGGAAAGGGTGATCTGGTTGTCGCCAAGAATCGCCTCGATCAGGAACCAGGTGCCGGTGATGGAGATCACCGCGATGAACCAGATCGACCAGATGCCGCTCAGGCGATGGAAGTCGCCCCAGAAAATCCGCGCGCCGTGGCGCAGGCGCAGGGTCGGCTTGAGGAAGCCCTTCCAGAACTTCTTGTAGACCACCAGGCCGGTGACCAGCGAGGCCAGCATCGGCAGGCCGAGCAGCGATACCAGGTACCAGCCCCAGCTGTAGCCGTTGGTGAAAGGCACCAGCCACCAGCCGTGCAGGGCGCGGGTGAAGGCCTGGAAGTTGAATTGCGGGCTGACGCCCTGGATGACGCCGGTGTACGGGTTGACATAGACCTCGACGGAACGGCCATCGGGGTAGCTGACGCCCACGGTCAGGGCGAAATGCGCTTCGTCGGGGGTGCTGATGCTTTCGACCAGGGTCTGCGGTTCGGCCTGCTTGATGGCTTTGACGATCTGGTCGTAGCTCAGCGGTTGGGCGTCGCCTGTGGGTTTGCTGGCGCGGATGTCGGGGTTGGCCAGCCAGACGATTTCCTGGCTGACCACGGCCAGGGTGCCGGTGACGCAAACTATCAGCACAAAGAACCAGATGGGCAGGGCCAGCCAGCTGTGAACGAGAAACCAGATTTTCGAGCGGGACTTCTTCGACATTGAGCACGCGTCTTGATTCGAGGAGTGGAGCCGCGGGCGGCTGGTAAGCCCGGAGAGAAACCCGCGGCGTAACCTTCGCCAACGCGACCTGCTGCATCTAATTAAGACGAATGAGAATCGTAAATCCCGAAAGACGATATGAAAGTAAATGTTTCCGCGCAACCAATGGCGTGCACAAGGCCCGCGCTGTGGGGCGTTGGGGGGGGCGCTATCGCGGGCCAGCCTCGCGCGCTTCTTCTGTAGGCGCGAGGCTTGCCCACGATCAACGGTTTTCAGGCACAGCACTTATCCCTGCTGTTTAAACATCTCCACGGCCCGCTGCTTGATCTGCTCTTCGCTCAGGTCTTCCTTGCGGGTGGCGAGAAACCACAGGTGGCCGAACGGGTCTTTGAGGGTGCCGCTGCGGTCGCCGTAGAACTGGTCCTTGACCTCGGACACCACCTGGCCACCAGCAGCGATGGCCTGGGCGAACTGTTTGTCGACATCGTTGACGTACAGGTGCAGGCCGACGGCGGGTGATTGGTCGGGATTGCTCAGTGGCCCTTGATCGCAGGGCGTTCCCAGCATGATCGGGCAGTCGCCGATGCGCAGCTCGGCATGGCCGACGCTGCCGTCGGGCATGTCCAGGCGCATGACCTGGATGGCGCCGAAGGCATTCTTGTAGAACTCGATAGCCTCGGCAGCCTGCGTAATCCCCAGGTAGGGCGTGATACTGGGGTAACCCTCGGGGATGGGTTTGACGCTCATCTCGGTTCTCCTTTCTTGTCATGGGTTTGTCGAAGTGAACCTGGCCGGTTTTCCGGTCGGTTCACTATAGGCTCGGGCAGTCCACAGTCTGGCTTGAACTGACGAGGTGTCCGCCTGGCAACAGTGAGCCAGCGATCAGGAGGAAGAGGTGCAGCCGCTGCCACAGGCTGCGGTCGGGCTGGGTGCCGCCCGCTCAGTCGGTTTCCAGCAATCGCGCGCCCGGGCCGCGCTCGCCCAGCTGATCGCCCTGGTTGCGCAGCGGGCAGTCTTGCATCGACAGGCACCCGCAGCCGATGCAGCCGTTGAGGCGGTCGCGCAGCAGGGTCAGTTGCTTGATCCGCTCATCCAGCTCCTGGCTCCACTGCTCGGACAGCCGCCTCCAGTCGGCGGCCGTCGGTGCGCGGTGGTCCGGTAGGCTGCGCAGGGCCTGGCCGATCTCGGCCAGGGGAATGCCCAGGCGCTGCGCCACCTTGATCAGCGCCACCCGGCGCAGCACTTCCCGAGGATAACGGCGCTGGTTGCCAGCGTTGCGGTTGCTCTTGATCAGCCCCTTGGTTTCATAGAAGTGCAGGGCGGTGACCGCTACGCCACTGCGGGCGGCCACTTGGCCGACGGTGAGTTCCTTGTGCACGGTTTCGGGGCTGGGCATGCAGCGCTCCTGCGGGTGGGGAATGAGCAAAAGTCGCTTGACCTTTACTTAACTGGAGGTTTTACCCTGCGGAACTTCGAATCACAAGATTCCGTTTATCCGTCAGTGGGGACTTGCCATGCACGCGTTTGCGCAAAACCGCAGCTTTACGCAATTGATCGAATTCGAAACCGAACCCCATCAACAATCCGGCCTGGTGTCGGCGCTGTCCGAGCAGACCGAACGCCTGGCCCAGGGCTACCCGGGTTTCCTGAGTGGCAGCGTGCAGGCCAGCGAGGACGGCCGGCGGGTGCTCAACTACCTGCAATGGCAAACCCGGGAAGCCGGCGAGGCGGCCTTCCAGAGTTTCGAGAAGGGCGAACAGGATTTCTGGCAACTGCTGCGTGCCTATCAGGCCAAGACCGTGACCTTCGGCTCGTTCCAGGTGGTGCGCAGCATCGAGCGCAGCCCGGACAACGCGTTGCACTGCCGTCTGGCCAGCTAGATCGACAGTTGCAGGGTGCGCTCGTGCTGGCCGGGTTTTTCCGGCGGGCGGCGCTTGTTCACCGCCAGTTCGCCGATCTTGATCAGCCGGGTGCGGGTGACGTTGCGGCTCAGGCCCAGCAGGTTGGCGGTGTGCACCTGGTTGTAATGGCTGAAGCGGTAGGCCGCGCGCAGCAGCGCGTCCTCGACCTTTTCATGCAGGGCGCCGGCCTGCTCTTCGAAGAGTTTGTGAAAGGCCCGCTCCAACAGGGCTTCGGCTGAGTCGTCATGGCTGTGGTGGCTGTCGTCCTGGCGCTCGATGCGCATGTTCGACAGGCGCAGGTCGTCGCGCTCGATCACGCCGTCGCGGCAGATCAGCAGGGTGTGGTGGATGACGTTTTCCAGTTCGCGGATATTGCCCGGCCAGCTGTAGCTGCGCAGCTTGTGCTCGGCCTCGCTGCTGATGGTCACGGCGCCGTAGCCCAGGCGCTGGCTGTAGGCTTCGATAAAGTGCCGGGTCAGCGGCAGGATGTCGCCGGGGCGCTCGCGCAACGGGCTCAGTTCCAGGCTGACGACGTCGAGGCGGTAGTACAGGTCCTCGCGAAAATGCCCGGCGTTGATGGCTTTCTCCAGTTGCACGTTGGTCGCCGCCAGCACCCGCACATCGATGGGAATGCTTTTGCGCGAACCCAGGCGCACCACTTCGCGTTCCTGCAGCACCCGCAGCAACTTCACCTGGATCGCCATCGGCAGGTCGCCGATTTCGTCGAGGAACAGGGTCCCGCCATTGGCCTCTTCGAACCAGCCGGCCTTGGCGCTCAGGGCCCCGGTGAAGGCGCCTTTTTCATGGCCGAACAGCTCGGCCTCCACCAGTGACTCGGAGAACGCGCCACAGTTCACCGCCACGAAGGGCCGGTTGCGCCGGGCGCTGAGGTTGTGGATATGGCGCGCCACCAGCTCCTTGCCGGTACCGGTTTCGCCGATGATCAACACGCTGGCCTCGCTCGGCGCGACCTGCTGCAGATGCGCCAGCAAGGCCTGGGATTTCGGGTCTTCGAACACCTGGGCGGTGGCCCGGATCGAGGTGGCCAGGGCCGGCGAGGGCGGTAGGGTCAAAAGCTGCATGGACAAGCTCCGGGAACAGAAGGCTAGGAATAGAAAGTCGGGGTCGGCAGGGACTGGTTCAGGGCCCAGTCACCCAACTCATGGAGTTTGTAATCCACCGGGTCGTGCAGGGTTTGCGTGCGCAGGTTGCGCCAATGCCGGTCCAGGCGCAGGGAGGCGTGGGTGGAGCGGGCGCCGGTGACCTCGAACAGGCGGCTGCACAGCTCCAGGCCCTGGCGCGTGGTGGCGACCTTGGCGGTGGCGATGGCCGTGGCCAGGTGGCCGCGTTCTTCGGCGCTCAGGTTCGGCCCCTTGGCCCAGGCCTTGTCCAGCAGCTCCGCGGCGCGCTCCACCAACAGGCGCATGCCTTCCAGGGCCACCCAGAAATCCCCGTAATGACCCAGCACATAAGGGTCCTGATAGGCCTCCTGCGCGCTGGACTTATGCCAGGGCCGGGTTTCGGTGAGGGTGTATTGGCGAGCTTCTTCAAAAGCCCCTTCGGCGATGCCGAGGAACATGTGGGTGAAGGTCAGTTGGGCGATCAGTGGGCGCAGGCAGGCGAAGGGCGTGCTCAAGGGCCCCGGGTCCAGCAGCAGTTCCGATTCCTCGACCCGCACCCGCTCGAAGCTGGCGCTGCCGCTATCGGTCTGGCGCTGGCCCATGTTGTTCCAGTCGTTGTGCAGGGTGATGCCGCTGCGGCCGCTGGGAATGGCGGCAATCAGCAGCTTGCCGCCGTTGCTTTCGTCGACCGCCGAGGCGATGAGCATTTCCGAATCGCTGGCGCCGGAGCAGAAGCTCTTCTTGCCGGAGAACTCGCGCCAGCCGCCGAGGTTCTTCACCACGGTACGGGTGTCCAGCGGGTTGAGGGCGTTGCCCCAGAACCAGTTCTTGCGCGCGGTCTGTTCGAACCAGGGTTGCCATTGTTCCGGGCGGGCGAACAGGCGCACGGTGGCCAGCATCAGGTGGTGGAAGCCGAAGACGTGGGCGATGGAGCTGTCGACCTTGGCGAACTCGCGGACGATGTTCAGGGTCTCGCTCCAGCTGGCGCCGAGGCCGCCGTACTGGGTGGGAATGCTCAGGGCCAGCAGGCCGCTCTGGCGCAGGGCGTCGCGCTGGGCTTTCGGGGTACCGCCGCGTTCGTCACGTTCGACGGCGGTCAGGGCAAACTCGGCCGCCAGCTGGCGGGCGGTCTGCAAGGGGGACAACAAGGCGCTTTGCGGCTTGGCAGTCACGCGGTGTTCCTCGTTCGGGGCCGGTTATTGGGCCGTGAAATCGGTGGGGCTGTGAAGCGAGCGCGGGGCGCTCGATCGCGAGCAAGCTTGTTCCTACAGGGTGCAGGTGGTTTCTGTAGGAGCAGGGGGGGGGCGCCCAGTTCTTGCCCGCGATAGCGTTCCGGCAGGCGACCCATGGCATGGGGTCGCCATGCTGGTTAGCCTCCAGCCGCTTTTTTGCTCGGCAGCACGTCATTGGCGATCATTTCGCCGAACGGCCCGGTGAGGTTGGTCACGCCACGTCCGGCCAGGCTGGCGTAGGGTTCCGGCAGCAGCGGGAACACCAGTTCGGCAAAGCGGTAGGCTTCTTCCAGGTGCGGGTAGCCGGAGAAAATGAAGCTCTCGATCCCCAGGTCCGCGTATTCCTTGATCCGCGCCGCCACCTGCTCGGGGTTGCCCACCAGCGCGGTGCCGGCGCCGCCACGTACCAGGCCGACGCCGGCCCAGAGGTTGGGGGCAATTTCCAGATTGTCGCGCCGCCCGTCGTGCAAGGCGGCCATGCGCCGCTGGCCCTCGGAATCGAAGCGCGAGAAGGATTGCTGCGCGGCGGCGATGGTGTCGTCGCTGATGTGTTCGATCAGCTTGTCCGCGGCCTTCCAGGCCTCTTCCGCGGTTTCGCGAACGATCACATGCAGGCGGATGCCGAATTTCACCGTGCGGCCATGGCGGGCGGCCCGCTCACGCACATCGGCGAGTTTCTCGGCGACCGCGGCCGGTGGTTCGCCCCAGGTCAGGTACACGTCCACCTGTTCGGCGGCGAGGTCATGGGCGGCGTCCGAGGACCCGCCGAAATACAGCGGCGGGTAAGGCTTCTGCACTGGCGGGTACAGGGCCTTGGCGTTCTGCACATGCAGGTGCTTGCCTTCGAAGTCCACGGCTTCGCCTTGCAGCACCCGGCGCCAGATCCTCAGGAATTCGTCGGTGACCTCATAGCGCTCGCTGTGGCTGAGGAAGCTGCCGTCGCCGCGGTTCTCGTCGGGGTCGCCGCCGGTCACCACGTTGATCAGCAGGCGGCCGTTGGACAGCCGGTCGAGGGTGGCGGCCATGCGCGCCGAGACGGTCGGCGAGATGATCCCCGGGCGGATCGCCACCAGGTAGCGCAGGCGTTCGGTCAGGGGCACCAGCGCCGAGGCGATCACCCAGGAGTCTTCGCACGAACGCCCGGTGGGGATCAGTACGCCGTGATAGCCCAGGCTGTCCGCGGCCTGGGCCACTTGCTTGAGGTAGTTGAGGGTGACCGGGCGCGCGCCCTGGGTGGTGCCCAGGTAATGGCCGTCGCCGTGAGTCGGAAGAAACCAGAAAACATCCATGACAGGTCCTTAAGCGATTTTCAGCAGATTTTTCGGATGCACGCCGAACAGTGGCGCGGCGCGTTCTGCCGCAAGGCGAATGCGGGCTTTCAAGGGCTCGCTGGTGATCTGGTAGTTGGCGAAGTCGGCCTCGGTGGCATAGACCCCGATGGGCAGGGTCAGGGCCTGGAAGAAACTGAACAGCGGCCGCAGCTGGTGATCCAGCACCAGGGCGTGACGTTCGCTGCCACCGGTGGCGGCCAGCAGCACCGGGGTGTCGATCAGCGCGTTGAGGTCGATCAGGTCGAACAGGTGCTTGAGCAGGCCCGGGTAGGAACCGCGGTACACGGGTGCTGCGACGATCAGCAGGTCGGCGCTTTCGATGGCTTGCAACTGCGCTTCGACTTCCGCCGCCAGCTCCTGGCGGGACAGGGCCGCGCCCAGGGGGCGGGCGATGTCGCCCAGTTCGATGAGTGTGCTCTCGATCGGCAATTGCCCCGCCAGTTCGGCGAGCAGCGCCTGGGTCAGCACCAGGGTGCGCGAGGGGCGCCAGGTTCCACCGGACAGGGCAACGACTTTTAATGGACGCGACATGATCAGTTCCTTTGTTGAACAGGGCTCAACGAGCAGTGAGTAGTCCCAGGGCTTGAGCAAGAGCTGTACCAGCGACGCAAAGCCTTGAGTGGCGGGGCTTGTGGCGCTGTTGCAGGAGCGGGCTGTTGTTGGGAAGACACTGTTTTGTTGATTGGCTGTTGCCTGGCGAACAGTTGCTCAGGCAACAGCAGGCGGCGCGATGGGCCTGTTATAAAGGCTTACTGATATTCCTAAAAAATACTTTATTTCCATATTTATAGGTCTTTTAGAAATATGTACGGCTGCAATGGGCTGCGATAGGGGGAATCGATAGCCACTATCGAGCGTGATGATTTCTGCCCCGGGAAGGGCGACGGTAGCCTGTGTCCATTGCCTCGCAGCCCAGATCCAGGAGCTTTGCCATGAACCGTTCGCTTGTCTTTTCCTTGCTTGTCGCCACTGCGGTGCTGGCCGGTTGTGCCAGCCAGCCGGGCCCGGAGTCGCGTCCCTATACCGCCGAGGAAACCCGCGAACTGGCGCTGGAAGCACTGAACCGGCGCGGGCTGTCCTTTGACGAATACCAACAGAAGAAGGCCGAGCTGCTTGCCCCGCAACGGACCTTCGGTTTCGACCGGCAGGGCGAAATGAACGCCGAGCACAGCGTGACCCTGCATGGCCGGGCCAGCTGATTTGTCGATCTGCCACGGCCTTGCCTGCGCAGGCTGACGGACTGCCGGTGAGCATCGGCAAAACCCTGTGATGATTTTCCCCGCCTTGCGCCTTGTTCTTCGGCCCCCTGGCCGAACCTCGCTTAACCCGGCTCCCGGAGCCTGTTAAGCTGCCCCTCGGGAGCGTTCCTACGCACTTTTAAATGAAGTTGTCCTTCTTTAACTGCATCCGATCGGGTATTGCTGACGGTCTGCCATTTTTGCGTTGCCGAAAGGGCGCGTATCAGCGTTCGGCACCGAGCGAACCTTGATCCTGGAACAGGCTCTGCGGGTATTTTTGCGATGAATAAACGTCCTCTCTATTTCGACTACGCCGCCACCACGCCGGTGGATGAGCGAGTCATTCAGGTGATGGTGGAATGTCTGGGGTTCAACGGTAACTTCGGCAATCCGGCGTCCAGTTCCCACGCCTTCGGCCAACAGGCCCGGCGCAGCGTCGAGCTGGCGCGCCAGCAGGTCGCCCAACTGGTGGGCGCGGCGCCCGAGCAGATCGTCTGGACCTCCGGCGCCACCGAATCCAACAACCTGGCGCTCAAGGGCGTGGCCCAGGCCCGGGGCATCTCCGGCGGGCACATCATCACCAGCCAGATCGAGCACAAGGCCATTCTCGACACCGCCAGCCAGTTGCAGGCTGCCGGCGTGGCGGTGACTTACCTGATGCCGGACAGCGACGGGCTGATCACGCCCGAGGCGGTCAGCGAGGCCCTGCGCGACGACACCTTCCTGGTGTCGCTGATGCTGGTCAATAACGAACTGGGCACGCTCAACGACATCCCGGGCATTGGCCGTGTGGTCCGTGAGCGCGGGGCGCTGCTGCATGTCGACGCGGCCCAGGGCGCGGGCAAGGTGGCGATCGACCTGGCGCAGTGGCCGGTGGACCTGATGTCCTTTTCCGCCCACAAGATTTACGGCCCCAAGGGCATCGGCGCGCTCTACGTCGGCCCGCGCGCGCAGCAGCGCTTGCAGGCGCAGATCCACGGCGGCGGCCATGAAGGCGGCTTGCGCTCCGGGACGCTCGCGACCCATCAGATTGCCGCCATGGGCGCCGCCTTTGCCCTGGCCGCCGAACATTTCGACGAAGAAGCGGCGACCATCGCCCGTCTGCGCGAGCGTCTGCTCGAACAATTGGCCGACGTGCCGGGGCTGCGCCTGAACGGCAGCCCGGCCCAGCGCATTCCCCACACCTTGAGCCTCACCTTCGGTGAAGGGGCGTTCAACCCGGCGGCCCTGAGTGCCTCCATCGCGTTTTCCGCGACCTCGGCCTGCAACTCGGCGAGCAATGCGCCGTCCCATGTGTTGCTGGCGTTGGGGCTCGACGCCCGGGCGGCGGGGCGGACCATCCGCCTGAGCCTGGGGCGTTTCACCACCGAGCAGGACATCGATCAGGCCGTCCAGCTGATCAAGGCTTCATCCGCCAGTGCACCGGCGTTCTGGGCGGTTGCCCAACCCTGAGGGTCGATGCCCTCGGTATCCAATAACAATGATTGACCTGGTAGCAGGAGACACAATGAGTACGCAGCCCTTGACCAATGGAGTGGTCCCCCAGCGCCTGGCGCGCACCCGCGAGCTGATGAACCGCGAGGGCATTCATGCCCTGCTGGTGCCGTCGGCCGACCCGCACCTGTCGGAGTACCTGCCCGGTTACTGGCAAGGCCGGCAGTGGCTGTCGGGTTTTCACGGTTCGGTCGGCACCCTGATCGTGACGGCGGATTTCGCCGGGGTCTGGGCCGATAGCCGTTATTGGGAGCAGGCGACCAAGGAACTCAAGGGCAGCGGCATCGAGTTGGTCAAACTGTTGCCGGGCCAGCCCGGCCCGTTGGACTGGCTGGCCGAGCAGATCCCGGAAGGGGGCGTGGTCGCGGTCGACGGCGCGGTGATGGCGCTGGCTTCGGCGCGTACCCTGGGCAACAAGCTGCAGGAGCGCGGTGCTCGCCTGCGCACCGATATCGATCTGCTGAACGAAGTCTGGAGCGACCGCCCGAGCCTGCCGGACCAGCCGATCTACCAGCATTTGCCGCCCCAGGCCACGGTCGACCGGGTCGAGAAGCTCGGCAAGCTGCGCGAAACCCTGAAAGAGCGAGGCGCGGACTGGCATTTCATCGCCACCCTCGACGACATCGCCTGGCTGTTCAACCTGCGCGGCGGTGACGTCTCGTTCAACCCGGTGTTCGTCTCTTTCGCCCTGATCAGCCAACAGCAGGCGACGCTGTTCGTGGCGCTGAGCAAAGTCGATGATGCCTTGCGTGCCGTGCTGGAACAGGACGGCATCACCCTGCGTGACTACAGCGAAGTGGCCGCGGCCCTGAGTGCGATTTCCGACGGCGCCAGCCTGCTGGTGGATCCGGCGCGGGTTACCGCCGGTTTGCTGGATAACCTTGGGGATGGTGTGACGCTGCTGGAAGGCCTGAATCCGACGACCTTGGCCAAGTCCCGTAAAAGCCTGGCTGATGCCGAGCATATCCGCCAGGCCATGGAGCAGGACGGTGCGGCGCTCTGCGAATTCTTCGCCTGGCTGGAATCGGCCTGGGGCCGTGAACGCATTACCGAGCTGACCATCGACGAGCACCTGACCGCGGCGCGCACCCGTCGCCCCGGTTACGTATCCCTGAGCTTCAACACCATCGCCGCGTTCAACGCCAATGGCGCGATGCCGCATTACCACGCCACCGAAGAAGAGCATGCGGTGATCGAAGGTGATGGCCTGCTGCTGATCGATTCCGGCGGCCAATACCTGGGCGGTACCACGGACATCACCCGCATGGTCCCGGTTGGTACCCCGAGCGCCGAGCAGAAGCGCGATTGCACGCGGGTGCTCAAGGGCGTGATCACCTTGTCCCGGGCGCAATTCCCGCGGGGCATCCTGTCGCCGTTGCTGGACGCCATCGCCCGCGCGCCGATCTGGGCCGAAGGCGTGGATTACGGGCACGGCACCGGTCATGGCGTGGGGTATTTCCTCAATGTCCACGAAGGCCCGCAAGTGATCGCCTATCAGGCGGCGCCAGCACCGCAAACCGCAATGCAGCCAGGGATGATCACCTCGATCGAGCCGGGTACTTATCGTCCGGGCCGTTGGGGCGTGCGCATCGAAAACCTGGCGATGAACCGTGAGGCAGGCACTACCGAATTCGGCGAGTTCCTCAAGTTCGAAACCCTGACCTTGTGCCCGATCGACAGCCGCTGCCTGGAACCTTCGCTGCTGACCCAGGACGAGCGTGAGTGGCTCAACGCCTACCACGCTGAAGTGCGTCGGCGCCTGAGTCCGCTGCTGCAGGGCGCGGCGCTGGAATGGCTGAATACCCGTACCGCAACTCTCTGAACGTGAATCGCGCTGCCAGCCTTGGGCTGGCAGCGCGAATGGCGTTGCTCGTCATATTGACGTCTTGGCTTAACTCAAGGCTTCTAGGACAAAGTCCAGGCGATCCTGGCCGAAGAACAACTGGTTATCGACGAACATGCTCGGCGCGCCAAACACGCCGCGCTGCAAGGCTTGTTCGGTCTTGTCCTTGAGGGCGTTCTTGACCTCTTCATCGTTGGTCAGGGCCAGCACCTCTTGCGGATCGAATCCCCCCTCACTGAGTACTGCCGCAACGGTGGCCTGATCGTTCAGGTTGCGCTTCTCGACCCAGAGTGCGCGAAACAGGCAGTCGATAAAGGCAATAAAACGCTGCGGGTGTCGCAGTTGTATGCCGGTCACCGCGCGCATCAGCAGCAGGGTGTTGATCGGGAAGTGCGGGTTGAATGCCAGTGGCACCTCATAACGTTTGGCATAACGCGCCAGGTCCTGAAGCATGTAGCGTCCTTTGGCGGGGATGCTGATCGGCGAGGCATTGCCCGTGACCTTGAACACGCCACCGAGCAACATGGGTTGATAAATCAGCTGGCTGCCTGTCTGGGCACAGATCTTTGGCAATTGGGTGTAGGCCAGGTAAGAGGTCGGACTGCCCAGGTCGAAAAAGAACTCGACGGTTTTGCTCATCGGTGATGCTCCCTTTTTGTTGTTGTGGCGCAGGGTTTACCAGCGTTCGTTCCAGGGCCGCAGATCCAGTTCGAAGGTCCAGGCATCCCGGGGCTGTCTGTGCAGATACCAGTAGTTGTCGGCGATGTGTTCGGGGTTGAGGATGCCGTCCTCATCCTTGAGCGCATACTTTTCCGGGAAACTGTTGCGGATGAAGTCCGTGTCGATGGCGCCATCGACCACCACATGAGCAACGTGGATATTCAACGGCCCCAGCTCCCGGGCCATGCTTTGCGCCAGTGCGCGAATGCCATGCTTGGCTCCGGCAAAGGCGGCAAACCCCGCAGCGCCGCGCAAGCCCGCGGTGGCGCCGGTGAACAGGATGGTCCCGCGTTTGCGAGTGACCATGCGTTTGGCCACTTCTCGCGCATTGAGGAAACCCGAGAAGCAGGCCATCTCCCAGATCTTGAAGTACTTGCGCGCTGTTTCTTCAAGGATGCTGCAGGGCACGTTGGCGCCGATATTGAACACCAGGGCTTCGATCGGACCGATCTCGCGCTCAATCTGTTCGATCAAGGCAATCACTTCTTCCTCTTTTCGAGCATCGCAGGCGAACCCATGGGCTTCGCCTCCCGATTGCTGGATGGCCTCCACCAGGGGCTGCAACTTGTCCGCGCTGCGTCGGGTGACACAGGCGACAAAACCTTCCCGGGCAAAACGCTTGGCAATTGCACCGCCTGTGGCATCGCCGGCTCCGACGACCAAAACGACTTTCTTGTTCTCTGTGGCTGTAGTCATGGTGGGATCGCTCTATTGGTAAACGGTCGTTAACTAAACGAACGTTATGCTACGATCCGCCGAGCGTCAAGGCGAAGAGAGGAGAGGGGCGTCATGCGTTATTCAGCCAGTCACAAGCAGGAAACCCGGGAACGGCTGCTGCAGAGCAGCGCGGTGTCAGCGAAAAAGGAAGGGTTTTCGACTGTGGGGGTCGATGGCCTGATGAAAGCGATCGGGCTGAGTGGTGGGGCCTTCTACAGCCACTTTTCATCCAAGGATGAGCTGTTCGGTTCTATTGTCGAACGTGAGCTGAGCCAGAGCCTTGAGCGTCTGGGGGGCGATGGTGAGCAAAGCCGGATGCGGCTTGAGCGCTGTCTCAAGCACTACTTGAGCATGGCGCATGTCGAGAGCCCTGAAACGGGCTGCGCCTTGCCAACCTTGGGCGCGGAAATCTCACGGGCGGACGAGGGGGTTCGACAGCAGGCGCAAGACTGGATTTGCCGTTTGCAGCAGAGTTGGGCGCGCACCCTGGGCAGCGACAGCCTGGCCTGGTCGATTCTGTCGCAATGTGTGGGGGCGTTGGTGGTGGCGCGAATGCTGGTCAGTCCGGACATTCAGCGCCAGGTCCTGAAGTCGAGCCATGACGAAATTGTTCGTCAATTGCCAATGCAGGATGTGCAGTAGGCAGGTGCTGCCTACTTGCAGATGACGATCATGCTGCGGCTGGTATAGCCGGCGGGATTCAGGCCGAAGGGATAGTCGCCCGGGTCCTCCACTGCATCTCCGGATTTGGCGATCACCTTGTAGCCTTTGGGGCCGCAGGAGGTAGCAGCGCTGGCGTAGCATTTGTCCCAGGAGGAGGACAGGCCGGAGCAGTTGATATGCAGGCCCTTCTTTCCGCGCTTGACCTCGGTTTTCGAAGTTGCGGCGCAACCTGCGATGGCCAGTACGGCTAACAGAATCAAAAAACGTTTCATTCCTGTCCCTATTGCTGATCCCGGATCTGTTGTCCGGGTTCGACTGCGTTAGCTGTCACTTTGGCGTCTGTGCGGTCCTTGTCTGAAAAATCCATGACTGGCGCTGAGTTACAGCGCCTAAACATGGCCTAATTGAGCGGCAAATACCAGAGCTATGTACAACCAGGAATCAATCCGCCGCTACCAAAGGTTTCGATTCGCTGCGCATGGTCAGGGTCGCACCCACTGACGCCAGGATGATGCAGGCAATAGCCAGCCACTGCGCGAGCGACAGGAATTCGTGGAGGAACAGCAGCCCGGACAAGGCACCAAAAGCTGGCTCGATACTCATCAGCGTGCCGAAGGTTCTCGCCGGCATTCGGGTCAGGGCGACCATCTCCAGGCTGTAGGGAAGGGCGGTGGAGAGAATGGCCACGCCGATGGCGATGGGGATCAGGCTGGGCGTCAGCAAGGCAGCCCCGGCATGCACGATGCCGATAGGCGCAACGAACAAGGCAGCAATCATCACGCCCAGCGCTGCAGTCTGGATGCCATTGTCGGCCCCGGCCTTTTGCCCGAACAGAATATAGAGCGCCCAGCACACCCCGGCTCCCAAGGCATAACCCGCGCCGATCAGGTCGATACCTGCGCTCGTATCGCTGGTTGGAATCAACAGCAGCAGACCGATAATCGCCAGGGCGATCCAGAGAAAGTCGATGGCTTTTCGCGAAGCATAAATGGCCACGGCCAGTGGGCCGGTGAATTCCAGGGCCACGGCGATTCCCAGAGGAACGCTGCGTAGCGACATATAGAAGAGAAAATTCATTCCACCCAGCGCCATGCCATAGACGATGACGGTGCGCAGGGACTTGGCGGTGAGCTTCGCGCGCCATGGGCGCAATAGCAGCAGCATGATGATGCTGGCGAAAATCAGGCGCAGTGTGGTGGTGCCCTGTGCGCCCACGATCGGGAACATGCTTTTGGCCAGTGAGGCGCCGGACTGGATGGACGCCATGGCAATAAGCAGCAGTCCCACCGGGAACAGGGTCGAGGCTAGGCTGCGGGGCTGGTCATTCATGGCAAGGCATCATCCGGGTCAAGAGGAGGGTTTGGTGCGCCGACATGATGCTCAACTAAAAACGCTTGAGCAATATATTGCTCATGATGTTTCTGCTCTTCTTATATAGAGAAGGATTCATCCGTTTTTGCAGGTTATTGATAGAAAAGACAAATTAGGGGTTGACG